>NZ_LNCD01000137.1 GCF_001542405.1 Rhizobium altiplani | reverse complement strand
CTAGAGCCTTTCATGTTTTGACGGAAGCGTAGCCGGCATTTGAGAAGTAGTTGGCGCATTCCTCTGGCTTTATGGTGTCGGCGAGTAAGCCCAGGTGGCGCCACGTTTCCTCGATGGTTCGCTTTTGAGCCTGGCGCATCCAGTGCTTGATCTTGGCGAAGGCTTGCTCGATCGGATTAAGGTCGGGGGAATATTTCGGCAGGAACCATAGCCTGGCGCCGACGGCCCTGATGGCATCGCGGATGGCCTTGGCTTTGTGAGAGCCGAGATTATCGAGGATGACGATGTCGCCAGGTTTGAGGGTCGGGATCAACTGCTGGCGGACATAGGCGTGGAAGCATTCGCCATTAATGGGACCGTCGAAGACGCAGGGCGCAGTGAGCTTGTCGCAGCGGAGGGCGCCGAGGAAGGTCAGGGTGCGCCAGCGGCCATGCGGGGCAAAGCCGCGCAATCTTTTGCCCCTCGGCCCCCACCCGCGTAACGGCGCCATGTTGGTGCGGATCCAGGTCTCGTCGATGAAGACGAGCCGCTTCGGATCGAAGCGGTCTTGCCAGGCTTTCCAGCGGGCTCTGCGCCGGGCAATGTCGACGCGGCCCTGCTCAAGGGCGAACAGCGTTTTTTTTAAAGCTCAAGCCCTCGCGGCGCATAAACTGCCAGATGGCATTGTGGGAGACGCTCACGCCGCGGGCGGCCAACTCATCCTTCAGCCGATGTAGCGTCAGATGTGATGTCTGCTCGATCTGCTCGACGATGAAGGCGCGGTGCGGCTCTAGCACACGTCGGCGATGGCCGCCCATCTTGCCGGGCGACACACTACCGGTGGTCCGATAACGCTGCGACCACTTCACCACGGATGAGACAGCTATGTCGAACCGCTCCGCCACCACCCGGCAGCTCTGACCGTCCACAACCGCTGCAACGACTCGCTCACGAAGATCATTCGAATAGGGTCGCGTCATGGATGCTGGCCTCCATTCCAGCATCCATGATGAATCACAAATCTGCTGATTTGGGAATCCCGCACCGATTCCGATAAGCAATGATCCGCTCTAGTCGGATGCACGGTTGCGCCCGGCTTCGAATTCGCATCCTTCGAAATGGCACCGCCGGACTGGAAGCCCGGCGGATTAGAGCCTTTCAGCGTCTAGGCTATTGCGCCTTGCTCAACCATCGTGGCCTTGCGGCGAAACATCTCGTTTGCCGCAAGCACGGCACCGCCTGTCACGAGCACGCAGGCGAGCGCGATCCGCCAGCTCGGCTCGGCAAAGCCGAACAGCGTGAGGTTGAGGGTCGAGAGAAGCGGCGCGGCATAGCTTGCGGCACCCAGGATCTGGATATCGCCGTTCTTGACACCGTAGTCCCACGCATAAAAAGCCGCTCCCACAGGAAAGAGCCCGAGGCCAACCACCGCGATCCACTGCAACGCCGTTTCCGGCCAGACGGTTGTCTCGAGCCCGAGATGGCAAATGAGCGACAGGATCGAGGTCGCGATGCAGAAGCCGGTGACGACGTCGGTCGAGACCGCATCGAACCGCCGTGTCAGCAGCGAATAGCCCGACCATGTGAAGGCGCAGAGGAAAGCCGCTCCATAGCCGACGGCATAGGCGCCATCGAAATTGATGCCGTTGCGTCCGACGATCAGGAAGGTGCCGCAGAGACCGGCCAACGCCCCAGCCACATGATACCAGCGCAGTCGTTCGCCCGGCAGCAGCGCCGATCCGACGACGATCAAGAGCGGCCAGAGATAGGCAATCAGCCCGGCTTCGACGGCCGGGGCGTTTCTGATGGCCGTGAAATAGAGGAAATGATACCCGAACAGGCCGGCGATCCCTGTCACCCAGACCTTGGCCGGCTGCTTGAGCAGCGCCAGGCGCGAAGGATTGAGGAGCAGCACGACGATGCCGGGAATGCTGCCGATGGCAAAGCAGATAGCCGATAGCTGGAACGGCGGCATGGTGCCTGATGCAGCTGTCAACAGCGCCAGGATCGACCACATGAGAATGGCCGTAAAGCCGATTAGCGTTGCCCGAAGCTTCACCTGTCCCCCTTCACGGAGGCCCCTGCTCCGTCAGCTTGCACCGTACTTTACAGCGGTGATCGTCACCGGTCCGTATTGCGTCGGAATACGAACATAAACAGGAGCATATACATTTGCCGCGTCTGACTTGGCAAACCAGATTTCCATCCGGCTGCTCTTGCTCAGATAATCGATATCCTTCCGCCCCTTCTTGTAGCCGGAGCGAGGGACGAACCGCACACTGCAGACGGTCGCCTTGCCGTTGAAACCCGTGGTCGAGAAATTCTGGGCACCCTTCGGCGAGAGCACGAGATCCATGCGCATCTCGCCGTCATAGATCGGCAGCTTCTGCGCGCAGACATTGGCATCTGCGGGGAAGATCAGACCCGAGATCGGATCGAGGACCGAGCGCATGTCGCTTGCCGGTACGTTGACCCAGTTGTTCGGAGGCTTTCGGGGCGGCTTCACCGTCGTCGAGGTGATATTGCCGTTGCTGTAGCGCACCTCGTATGTCCGGGCGCGCTTGCCGCTCTTGTAGTAGAGATAGTAGCGGGACGCCTGCAGTCGGTCGCCGCGCAGAACGCCGTCGACGCTCGTCTTGGCGGAGATATTGGTAACGAGATCGGCAAGGCCGGCCGAGCTGATGTCACCCGACACCTGGTAGCTCTTGTCGTCCTCGATCTTCGTCAGGAAGGCGGCGCGCGCAATCGTCAGAATACCGAGCGAGACCCTGTATTCCGTCCGATGCACGATCTCGCTCGCGCTGGCCGGAATGGCCATCAGCGCCGCGACCCCGGAAACAATAATGCGTTTGCCCAGATGAGCCATGAAATGAACCTTATTCAAGCGGCTGGTAAAGCCGTTCATCACGGTCTATACGCCTGTGTCACGACGAAGCAAACACAAGCTTTTTGACAGAATTGCGGGAAACGCCAAGGTTTGGCTTGACGCACGCGGCCTGTCTGACTATAGAACCGCAACTTTCCAATCATGGCCTGTTGGATTGGTAGCCCGATTTTGCGCGGGTCCGCAACCGATGGCCGAGAAAAACAAGAATAGGTGTTCCATGTCCCGCATGTGCGAATTGACCGGCAAGGCAGTCCTGACTGGTAACAATGTCAGCCATGCCAACAACAAGACTAAGCGCCGGTTCCTCCCGAACCTGTGCCAGGTTACGCTGATCTCCGACGCGCTCGGCCAGCGTTATCGTCTTCGCGTTTCGGCTGCTGCTCTTCGTTCCGTCGAGCATCGCGGCGGTCTCGATGCCTTCCTGCTGAAGGCAAGCGAAAATGAACTGTCGATGCGCGCTCGTCTGCTGCGTCGCCAGATCGTCAAGAAGACTGCCGAAGCTGCTGCTGCGTAAGCTTCGACCGCTTCTTCTTCATACGGCTTCAAAAGGCTTGCACGGATAATATCCGGACAAGCCTTTTGCTTTGCCGATTGTTCCTCGAACTGGTGGCATACCCCAGGATAAAAAAATGCTGACGACTCGCTCTACGCTGATCTATGTCGCACTGATGACGCTGGTCGTCGTCGCCTCGAACTTCCTCGTCCAGTTCCCGCTGCATGCCGAGCTCGCCGGCATCAACCTGGCCGACATCCTGACCTGGGGCGCCTTTACCTATCCGGTCGCCTTCCTCATCACCGATCTGACCAACCGCCAGTTCGGCCCGCGGGCTGCCCGCAAGGTTGTCTTTGCCGGCTTCGTCGTTGGCGTGACGCTGTCCTTCTATACCTCGGTTCCGCGTATCGCGATCGCCTCCGGCTCGGCCTACCTCGCTGGGCAGTTGCTCGATATCTCGGTCTTCAACCGCCTGCGCCGGCAGGCCTGGTGGCGCGCACCGCTCGTCGGTTCGCTCATCGGGTCGATGCTGGACACGGTGATTTTCTTCTCCTTCGCCTTTGCGGCCTTCTTCGTCTTCCTCGGCCCGAACGATCCCTTCGCGCTTGAATCGGCGCCAATCCTCGGCGTCTTTTCCGCTGCGGCACCGCGCTGGATTTCCTGGGCGATTGGCGATTTCTCGGTAAAAATGATCGTCGGCCTCGTGATGCTGCTGCCCTATGGCGCACTGATGAACGTGCTGCGCCCGATGCAGGCCGCACGCGCCAACTAAAAAGCCCGAAGCCACTATCTCGGACGGACGACGGAGCCGATGCTCCGCCGTTTTGCGTTCGAGCCCACGGAAACTCGCTGAACGATTGGCTATTTTGCGGTTACGCTGCTTCCAGTGATCGGCGACTGATGCCAGGTTTCAATTCTGTAAGCGAGCCGTGTCGCCGGCTCGCGGTTCCACCAACCGGAACTCCAGCATCAGATTTCGCTGCAGGATGGAGTGATTGTCATCGGAGACGATCACCACATGCGTGGTGCCGTCTTCGGCTGCGAAGGCATCCAGACCTTCCATATTGTCGATCTGGTAGCTGAAGTCGCCCTCCAGCAATATCTCTCCGTCCATGACGACGCCCGGGCGGATGTCGGCCGCCTTGATGCGGCGAATGCGCATTCCGATACCTTCGGCCATGTTGAAACGGCGCTCCAGGAGCAGGAGATCACCATTCGGCAGGAAGGCTCCGTCCGTCGCGTCGAAATCGCCATAGTGAGCGAGCGACAGGCGTCCCTTCTGCGGCCCGTCCAAGATCGCTGCATAGGCATTCCCGTCGGCATCCAGGCTGCGTTCCGCGACGATCAATGTGCCCCCTTTCAGAACGCTGTCGACGGGCGCAACGGCGATCGTCTCGAAGCCGCGATTCCCCCGCAGCGATTTCTTGGGAAAGGGAATCGGAAGGGCATCGATCGCACGCGATGTCTCGAAACCCGGATCGGGATAGACATCGACGCGATGATCCTGCTCGAAGGAAACGAGGATCCGGTCGCCATGCAGCGTCAGGCCCTCGGCATCCATATACCCCTTGCCTTCGAAGCTGCGCCCCAGGCGGTTCTTCATCGGCGTGATGGCGACTTCGGCGAGACCCGACAGGCGTCCCTGCGGATCGCGTTCGATATGGCCCGTCATCCAGTGACCGGTGTCCAGCACGCCGACGAAATGCGTCTTGTCCGATCGAAACCGGATCGACGACAGAGAGCCGAACAGTCGCTGCGGCGAGACCATTTCCAGCCCGCCGAGAAACTCGAGCGAGCCGAACTTGATCTCATCGGAGCCGATCTTGAATTCGGTGATGACGCGACTGCGGACCTCGACGTCGCCCTCGGCAAGCGCCGCCGACATGAGAGCCGCCAGCCCGAAAGCAATTGACATCAGGCTGGCGAAGGGCTTCCGGAGCATCCAGAAAGCGTCCTTTCGCGGTTAACCGGCGCGGCGGAGGCGACCGCCCCGCGGCTGGGCGGTCTTATCTTCAAACAGCGACGCAAGCTGCTCGGTCATGGCACCGGCCAGCTCGTCAGCATCGACGATCGTTACGGCGCGCCTGTAATAGCGCGTCACGTCATGGCCGATGCCGATTGCAAGCAGCTCTACCGGTGAGCGCGTCTCAATCCGGTCGATGACGGCACGCAGATGTCGCTCCAGGTAGTTGCCCGGATTGACCGACAGCGTCGAGTCATCCACCGGCGCACCGTCGGAGATCATCATCAGGATCTTGCGCTGCTCACGGCGGCCGATCAGGCGGTTATGCGCCCACATAAGCGCTTCGCCGTCGATGTTCTCCTTGAGCAACCCTTCGCGCATCATCAGGCCGAGATTGGGCCGCGCGCGACGCCAGGGCGCGTCGGCCGACTTGTAGATGATATGCCGCAGATCGTTGAGACGGCCCGGCGTCTGCGGCTTGCCGCTGGCAAGCCACTTCTCGCGCGCCTGTCCGCCCTTCCAGGCCTTCGTCGTGAAGCCCAGGATCTCGACCTTGACGCCGCAACGCTCCAGCGTGCGGGCCAGGATATCGGCGCAGGTGGCGGCAACCGTGATCGGACGGCCGCGCATCGAGCCCGAGTTGTCGATCAGAAGCGTCACCACCGTATCGCGGAACTGCGTGTCGCGCTCCATCTTGAAGGAGAGCGCCTGCATCGGGTCGATGATCATGCGCGTTAGGCGTGCCGGGTCGAGATAGCCTTCCTCGAGATCGAAATCCCAGGAACGGTTCTGCTGCGCCATCAGGCGGCGTTGCAGGCGGTTGGCCAGTCGACCGACCGCGCCCTGCAGGTGCGCAAGCTGCTTGTCGAGGAAGGCCCGCAGGCGCTCGAGCTCGGCCGCGTCGCAAAGCTCTTCGGCGGTAATCGTCTCATCGAACTCCTCGGTGAAGACGTGGTAGTCCACCTTCTCGTTGAAGTCGTCGAAGGGCGTGTTCGGACGGCGGGTCTCGCCCGGCGTCTCGGAATCTTCCTCGCCTTCTTCCTGCATGTCGTCGTCGGAGATCTCGGCGCCTTCGGTCTCGCCGTCCTCCATCTGCTCGTCGGCGACCTCGCTGTCCTCTACGGGCGCGGCATCCGAACCCGCATCGTCATCGACCTCGTCCTGATCCTGCTCGTCGCCGTTCGGCTGGTCTTCCTGCTCCGAATCATCGTCGGACTCTGGCTGACTGTCGTCGTCACCGTACTCTTCCGCCATTTCCATGGCGGAGAGCATGTGGCGGATCACCTTGGAAAAGGCCTGCTGGTCGCCGATGACGGAGGGAAGGTCGTCGAGGTCGGACCCAGCCTTCTCCTCGATGAACGAGCGCCAGAGATCGAGCACTTTGCCGGCGGAGGCTGGCGGCTTCTCGCCCGTCAGCTTCTCACGCACCATCATGGCCATCGCTTCGCCGATCGGCGCGTCTTCCTGCCGCTCGATGCCGGAGAAATTCGCCTTGGAGTATTTCTCGTCGGTCATCGTCCGGAGATTCGTGGCCACGCCTTCCATCCGCAGCGCACCGATCGATTCCACGCGCGCCTGCTCGACGGCGTCGAAGATTGCCCGCGCGTCGGAGCCTTGCGGGGCCATCGTCGCATGAACCTTGTCGTCGTGGCATGCGAGCCGCAGCGCCATCGAGTCGCCGAGACCGCGCGTAATCGCCAGCTCACGCATGGTCGGGCGCTTGGAAAGCTCCGGCAGACGGATCCTTTCGGCCGTCATTCCAGGACGTTCATTGGCGAAGGTCACCTCGACGTCGCCGTCGCCGGCGATCGCGCGCACACTGCCGGTTATCGCCCGGCGCAACGGCTCGACGTCGACAGGCGAGCCGGGCTTTGCTTTCGAATTGTCACCGCGAGCAGCCATGATCGGTCGGCCTTAGGCCTCCAGGACGATGTTGGCAGCGCTTTCCTTCAGCTCGACGCCGAAGGCGCGCTGGTAATGCTCGGCAACCAACGGACGCTCCAGCTCGTCGCACTTGTTGAGGAAGGTGGTGCGGAAAGCGAAGGCGATGTCACCGAAAATCTCGGCATTCTCGGCCCAGGTGATAACCGTACGCGGGCTCATGACGGTCGACAGGTCACCGTTCATGAAGGAAGCGCGGGTCAGATCGGCGACGCGCACCATCTTGGAGACAAGATCGCGACCTTCCTTGTTCTTCCCGAAGCTCTTCACCTTTGAAGCGACGATGTTCACTTCATGGTCGTGCGGCAGGTAGTTCAGTGTGGTGACGATCGACCAGCGGTCCATCTGCGCCTGGTTGATCTGCTGCGTGCCGTGATAGAGGCCGGTCGTGTCACCAAGACCAATCGTGTTTGCCGTCGCAAACAGGCGAAAGGCCGGGTGAGGACGGATGACACGGCTCTGGTCGAGCAGCGTCAGGCGGCCGGACGATTCCAGCACGCGCTGGATGACGAACATGACGTCAGGGCGGCCGGCATCGTATTCGTCAAAGACGAGCGCGACATTGTGCTGGTATGCCCAGGGCAGGATGCCGTCCTTGAATTCGGTGACCTGCAGGCCGTCCTTGAGCACGATTGCGTCCTTGCCGACGAGGTCGATACGGCTGACATGGCTGTCGAGGTTGATACGCACGCAGGGCCAGTTGAGGCGGGCGGCGACCTGTTCGATGTGCGAGGACTTACCCGTGCCGTGATAGCCTGAAATCATCACGCGTCGGTTATGGGCGAAGCCGGCAAGAATGGCGAGCGTCGTCTCGCGGTCGAAGAGATAGTCGGGGTCGAGGTCCGGAACATAGGCGCTGCCCTGGCTGTAGGCCGGCACGCGAATGTCGGAATCGATACCAAAGACCTCCCTGACCGAAACGGTGGTGTCCGGAAGCTCCGAAATATCAAGGTCAATCTTGCTCATCATGTCTCCAAGGCGGGTGCCCGACACCCGACCATACTGTCTCAGCCCATTTCGCAACCATGACGCCGCAGTTTACCCCGCGCTCGTTCATGTCGGAACGTCGGCGATGCTTCTCCGGGACTGAAACGAAACCTCGGGGGCGATAATCTACCGCTAGCGAGCATTCTTGAACAAAGTCCCGGACAAGAAACGCCGCGCCCGGAAGTGGCCGAGGCGCCTGTGGGACAAACGCAGAAACTTATGCCGCGGTTGCCTGCGGCCTCAGCCGATTTGGGACCATACCTGATTGAAGACCAAGAGCAAGGACGGGAATTAACAAAAACCGTTCTGCTTCAATAATTGATAGGCCTGGATGACGGCGCGGAAGCGTTCCTCCGAGCCGCGGTCGCCGCCATTGGCGTCGGGATGGTGCTTCTTGACCAGTTCCTTGTAGCGGCTCTTGATCTCAGAGGAGGTGGCGCTGGCATCAAGCCCCATCGTGTCGAAGGCCTTGGCTTCCAGGCTTTTCAGCTTGCGCTGCTCGGGAAAGCGCGGGCCGCTCCCCTTTGTGCCGTTGACGAAGCCGAAGGGATCGCGCACCCGGTAGGAGCCCGAGCGCATATCGGAGTGCAGCGGGCTGTTCTTGGCGGCCTTGTTGACGCCGACCGTCCAGGTCGGGCGATGCCCTGTTATCGCTTCCTTCTGGTAGCGCGCAATCTCGCCGTCGGAAAGGCCGGAGAAGTAGTTGTAGCCCTTGTTGTATTCCTTGACGTGCTCGAAGCAGAACAGGAAGAACTGTCCCTCGGCATTGCGTCCGACGGGAGCGCGATGCACGCCTTTTTTGTCGCAGCCATCCCACTGACAGGCAGGGGGTGCCTGTTCGGTTTCCTGCTCGCGTTTGCGGCGGGTGCGGATGCGGTCGAAATATTTGGAATCGAGTCTCATGACGGCGCTAATTATGGGCCTGCGAAGAGGCGACAACAAGAATTGACAAACCGGAATGTTGCTGGCTTGGTGGGAACCTTTTTCGCAAAGCAACGAGACCATGAAACTGCAGACCCGCATCGAAGAAAAGCTGACCGCCGCGTTCGCGCCGGAGCGCCTCAGCGTCATCAACGAAAGCCATCTTCATGCGGGCCATCAGCCTGACATGACGGGCACCGGCGAGACCCATATCCGGGTGCGCATCGTATCCGCCAAGTTTGCCGGCATGCCGCGACTGGCGCGGCACCGTGCGATCACGGAGCTTCTGAAGCCAGAACTGGATGCCGGATTGCATGCACTCGCCGTCGAACCGGCAGCCCCTGGGGAGCCGGTGCGCTGGTAGGCGGCTGCGTGAATATAGGAACTGGGCGGCGCTCTCCCAAGGGCGCCGCAAAGACTTAGCGGATGAGAAGCGCCGTGCCGTAGAGCCCGAGCGCAAAGAAGGTATGCGCAACGAGATTGAGAACGCGCACCTTGTTCGGATTGGGCGTCTTGGAGGCCGCCACTCCGAGCCCCATGCCCGGCTGCATCAGGAACCAGCCGGCGCCGACGGTGACGATGGCGAAGATCCAGGCAGGCAGGAAAGTCGGCGTATCGAGCCAGGCGGAGCCGACGATCAGCACCAGCAGCAGACCGTAGATAATGCCGACGGCATAATGGCCAATCCAGCCGAGCGCCCGCTCGTGCCGATAGGGTTCGGCGGCATTGATGTCGCCGTGAAAGACGCGGCCCTTGGCCACTTCCTTGAACCAGCGCCCGGCCGGCGCCCAATTCGGCAGCCCGCCACCAGACGTGACGCCGTAGAGCACGGTCCAGATATCCATGAGCGCGGTCGCGCCGATACCGATGATCACAGAGCGCCAGATAATATCAAGCATGTGAAATCCCATCAAAAATGTGCCGCCGGCCCCCTCGGCCAGATCGGCGAAGGTCAGGCCGGCTTCGCCCCGTCCTCCTCGGCCGAGCGGATACGAAGCCTGGTGATACGGTTCTTCTCGCGCTTCATGACGATGAAGCGCTTCCCATGAAAGGTGAAGGCCTGGCGCTCTTCCGGAATGGTCATGGATTCGTGGATGACCAGACCAGCGATCGTCGTCGCCTCCTCATCCGGCAGGTGCCAGTCGAGCGCCCGGTTGAGATCGCGGATCGGCACCGTTCCGTCGACGACGATCGAGCCGTCGGCCTCCTGGCGCACGCCCTGCATCTCGATATCGTGCTCGTCGGAAATATCGCCGACAATCTCTTCCAGAATGTCCTCCAGCGTCACGATGCCCTGCACCTCGCCATATTCGTCGACGACGACGGCAAAGTGCTGCTTGCGGCGCAGGAAGGCGTTGAGCTGGTTCTCGAGACTGGTGCTATCGGGCACAAACCAGGGCTTCTGGGCGATCTTCGAAATGTCGAGATTCTCCGGCTCGACATTCGGCTCGGCAAGCGCCCTCAGAAGATCCTTCGCATGAACAACGCCAATAATATTATCCGTCGTGCCACGCCAGAGCGGCATGCGGGTAAAGGGGCTTTCAAGGATTGTCCGTACGACGACCTCAGGCGGATCGTCGGCATTGATCGCCCGCATCGCGGTGCGGTGGACCATGATGTCGGAGAGTTCGAGTTCGCCGAGATCAAGGACGCCGCCCAGACGGTCGCGGTCCGCCTTCACCACCGATCCTTCGCGATGCAGCAGATCGACGGCGCCGCGCAGTTCCTCGTGCGCGGAGAGCATCGAGACTTCGCGCGACAGATTGATGCCGAAGAGCGACAGTATTCGGCGAACGATCGCATTCACAAAGGACGAAACCGGACCGACGACGGCGACAAACATCTTGACTGCAGGAGCCGTGTTCAGCGCAAACCGATCGGGGGTGGAAATCGCCCAGCTCTTCGGCAGCACTTCGGCGAAGATGACCAGGATGACGGTCATCGCCAAGGTGGCGAGCGCCACGCCGGAATTGCCGAAGACGCCAAGAAACAGGCTGGTCGCCAGCGACGAGGACAGGATGTTGGCGAGGTTGTTGCCGATGAGCAGCGCGCCGATCAGTCGGTCGCGGCGTTCGATAAGCTGACGCACGATCCCCGCACGTTGCTCGCCGTTGGCTTCGAGCGTGTGGATGCGGCTGCGGGAGACGGCGGTCAGCGCGGTCTCCGAGCCGGAGAAGAACGCCGACATGAGGACGAGGGCCACGATAGAGACAATTTCCGGCCAGTATGCGGAAAGAAATGCCAACGTGCCGTCGAGGGTCATCGCGGGTGTTTCTCCTTGAGGAAGCTCAGCACTTCCGACGCAGGTACGTCATCGGCGACGAAGGACTGCCCGATGCCGCGGGTCAGGATGAAGGTCAGCTTGCCGGCCTTCACCTTCTTGTCCTGGGCAATCGTGTCCATCAGCATTTCGGCCGGCGGCAGCGCTCCCGGAATTTCCGACATGCGGGTGGGCAGGCCGACGGCCTTCAGGTGGGTTTCGACACGGAGGGCGTCATCCTTGCTTGCCAGGTTCATGCGCGCCGAGAACTCGTGCGCCAGAACCATGCCGATCGAAACACCTTCGCCATGAACGAGGCGAGCGCTGTCATAGGCGGTCGCAGCCTCCAGCGCGTGGCCGAAGGTGTGGCCGAGATTGAGGAGGGCGCGTTGTCCAGTTTCGCGCTCGTCGGCAACGACGACATCCGACTTTGCCTGACAGCTGGTGGCAATCGCCTCGATGCGCGCGGCACCGCCGGCAAAGACTGCCTGCCAGTTGGCTTCCAGCCAGGAGAAGAAATCAGGCTTGTCGATCAGTCCGTATTTCGCGACCTCGGCGTAGCCGGCGCGAAACTCGCGAGCGCTCAGCGAATTCAGGACATCGGTATCGGCGAGCACCAGATCCGGCTGATGAAAAACGCCGATCAGGTTCTTGCCGTGGCGGCTGTTGATACCCGTCTTGCCGCCGACCGAGGAATCGACCTGCGACAGCAGCGAGGTCGGAACCTGCACGAAACGCACGCCGCGGCGCACGATGCCCGCCGCAAAGCCCGCGAGGTCGCCGATAACGCCGCCGCCAAGGGCGATCACGTGGTCGTTGCGCTCGATCCGCGCTTCGAGGACCTTGTCGCAAACAGTCATCAGGTGCTCGAAGCTCTTGGTCTTCTCGCCCGCCGGAAGCACGAGGGTCGCAGACGCGATGCCCGCCGCCTCGAGGCTTTGAACCAGCGCATCCAGATAGAGCGGCGCCACATGTGCGTCGGTGATGACAGCCGCCTTGCGGCCCTTCAGGCGCGAGGCGATCTCGGTACCGGCGCGTGCGATCAGGCCCGGCCCGATCAGGATATCGTAGGCGCGCTCTCCGAGCGGTACGTGAACCTTGCGTTCGGAGGCGGAGGCATCAGCATTCATCAGGCTGCACTTTCGGTTCGGGCGTCGATCACGGCTTTGAGTACTTCTTCCGCCATCAGTTCCTTGCGCACATCGCGCGACAGGACGGTGAGGTCGGCGAGCTCGTAGATCGGATAACGCGCATTCATCAAGTTTTCGAGGGTCTGCTTGGGATTCTCTGTCTTGAGCAACGGCCGCGTGTCACGCTTGTTGACCCGCTCCCAGAGAACGTCGAGGTCGGCCTTCAGCCAGACGGAGACGCCGCCCTTCTTGATATGCTTGCGCGTCCGGTCGTTGATGAAGGCGCCGCCGCCGGTGGAGACCACCCGCGGACCATTCTTCAACAGGCGTTTCATGACGCGGGTTTCGAGCGCCCGGAATTCTTCTTCGCCATAGGCGGCGAAGAGCTCACCGATGGACATGCGGGAGACCCTCTCGATCTCGGCGTCGCTATCGACGAAAGGGATGCCGAGCTGATGCGCGACGATCCGGCCGACGGAGGACTTGCCCGCGCCCATCAATCCGACGAGGATCAGATTACGAGAACCGAGCGCAGCACGAGCCCTGTCTTTCAAGCTTTCGGCAACGGTCAGAACTGGGTCGCTCATTGGTCCATTCACACTTTGTTTGCGAACGGTATCGACAAATGCAGGTGTAGCGTCAAGTCGCGGGCAAGGGAAACGTGGTCCAAATGCACCTTCTTGCACTTGCAAACATGCTTCTTCATAAAGAAGCAGAGCCATGGAGTCGCTGAATGCCGAGTCTGTTCCGTTTTCTCGCCATATTGGCGATCATCGCCGGTGCGATATACGGAACGATGTGGGCATTGGTTGCTTTTGTCGAGCCACAGGAGCGCGACGTGACGATCCGCCTTCCGTCCGAGCGGGTCAATCCTCCGGCCACCGGCGCCATTAACCCGTCCAAGAAGTGAGACAATGAAGGATCTCGGCTGGGTTCACGTAGAAGCCTTTCTGGAAATGATGAGCGCGGAGCGGGGCGCTGCGGCCAATACACTCTCTTCCTATGAGCGGGATCTTGACGATCTGCACGGTTTCCTGAACGGCAAGGGAGTGCGCCTGCTGGAGGCGGCGTCGGCCGATCTTTCGGCCTACCTGTCTTCCCTTGCCGCCCAAGGCTTCAAACCTTCCTCGCAGGCGCGGCGACTGGCGGCAATGCGCCAGTTTTATAAGTTCCTTTACGCCGAGGGTCTGCGCACCGACGATCCGACCGGCGTTCTCGATGCGCCGAAGAAAGGCCGGGCTCTGCCGAAAACGATGGGGGTCGACGAAGTTGGCCGGTTGCTCGAGCAGGCGGAAACCGAAGCGCAGGATTCCGCGCCCGGACAGTTGCAGCGCCTTCGCATGCTGGCCCTGCTCGAACTGCTCTACGCAACGGGGATGCGCGTCAGCGAACTCGTCTCGCTTCCGGCCCGCGTGCTCGACCAGGACGGACGCTTCCTGATGATCCGCGGCAAGGGCAACAAGGAACGGCTTGTGCCGCTATCGCAGTCGGCGATCGTGGCGCTCAAGCTCTACGGCCGTATGCTCGCCGCTGAAAACGACGCCGCCAAAGTGCCGCAGGAAAGCCCTTGGCTGTTTCCCGCAGCGTCCAAGGAGGGCTATCTGCCGCGTCAGGTTTTCGCGCGTGATTTGAAAAATCTTGCGATCCGGGCAGGTCTTACCCCATCTATGATCTCGCCGCATGTCATGCGGCATGCATTTGCAAGTCATCTTCTCGCCAACGGCGCGGATCTTCGCGTTGTTCAGGAACTGCTCGGCCACTCGGACATTTCAACCACGCAAATCTATACGCATGTGTTGGAGGAACGGCTTCAACAACTGGTCCAAACGCACCACCCCCTTGCCAAACAGGCCAAAAAGCAGGAATAGGACCGGCGACAAAGGGCGAGCTCATCAAACTAGCCCCGGCAAAGGAACGGAAACGCACCTCATGCACAACTATCTCGACTTCGAAAAGCCGATCTCCGACCTCGAAGGCAAGATCATCGAACTGAAGAAGCTCGCCACGGAAGACGAGAGCATCGACACGTCAGATGAAATCGGCAGGCTCGAAGTTCGCGTTCGCGAAGCGATGGTCGACATCTACTCGAAGCTCAACGCCTGGCAGAAGACGCAGGTTGCGCGCCATCCGCAGCGACCGCATTTCGTCGACTATGCCAAGACGCTGTTTCAGGAATTCACGCCGCTTGCCGGCGACCGCAAGTTCTCCGAAGATGCCGCAATCCAGGCAGGCCTTGCCCGCTTCCGCGGCCAGCCCGTCGCCGTTCTCGGCCAGGAAAAGGGCAACGACACGAAGAGCCGCCTGAAGCACAATTTCGGCAGCGCCCGCCCCGAAGGCTATCGCAAGGCGATCCGCGTTCTCGAGATGGCTGACCGCTTCGGCCTTCCTGTTATCACGCTCGTCGACACGGCAGGCGCCTATCCGGGCGTCGGCGCCGAAGAGCGTGGCCAGGCCGAAGCCATCGCCCGCTCGACGGAAATGTGTCTCTCTGTGAAGGTACCGATCGTTTCCGTCGTCATCGGCGAAGGCGGCTCGGGCGGCGCGATCGCGATCGCCACCGGCAACCGCGTCTACATGCTGGAGCATGCGATCTACAGCGTCATCTCGCCGGAAGGTGCAGCCTCGATCCTCTGGCGCGATTCCGCTCGCGCCAAGGAAGCCGCCACCAACATGAAGATCACGTCCGAGGACCTGAAGGCGCTCGGCATCATCGACGGCGTCATCAGCGAGCCGCTGGGCGGCGCGCATCGCGATCCGGACAGCGTAATCGCCACGACCGGTGATGTCATTGCCAAAGCTCTGGGCGAGCTTTCCAACCGCACCGGCGAGCAGCTTCGCAACGAGCGTCGGCAGAAATTCCTCAACATGGGCCGCAATTTGTAGTGCACAAACGCGCGGCTGCGCCGTGAATGAGGCCAAACCTTGGCCACAATAATGTTATCAATAACATTACTACTTGCGGGGGACGCGAGCGCGCTTCATAGGCTGCTAAGAGTTTGTGAACCATAGTCAGCCTATGATTCGCTCCGCGTGCCGGGGCCGGGTTGCATACTGTTGATGGGCTTTTTTGAATGCGCATTCGTCATTTTGCATATGTTTCCCTGATGGCGCTGGCTTTGGCCGGCTGCAACGATGCATTGGAAACCGCCCAGGTCGATCTTTCCAGCGTCAAGAACAAGGTCGAGCAGCCATTGCCGCCACGCATCCTGTCCGAGATGTCGGCCAAGAGCATGCAGCGCAACTCGCCGATCATGATCCGCATCTTCAAGGAAGAAGGCGCGCTGGAGATCTGGAAGGCGAAAACCGACAATCGCTTCGACAAGATCGCCGACTACAAGATCTGCGCCTGGTCTGGCCGCCTCGGCCCGAAGGTAAAAGAGGGCGACCGGCAGGCCCCGGAAGGCTTCTACAACCTGACGCGCGCCAATCTCAATCCGAACTCCAAATACTACCTCGCGATCAACACCGGCTTTCCGAACCGCTATGACGCTGTGAACGGCCACAATGGCACCAACCTGATGATTCACGGCGCCTGCTCTTCGTCGGGCTGCTACTCGATGACCGACCAGCAGGTACTGGAGATCTACGCCTTTGCCCGTGACGCCTTTGCCGGCGGCCAGTCGACAGTGCAGCTTCAGGCCTTCCCCTTCCGCATGACCGCGGAAAACATGGTGCGCCATCGCCTGAACCCGAACATCGAGTTCTGGAACATGCTGAAGGTCGGCTACGACAATTTCGAGGTCACCAAGCGTCCTCCCGAGGTGAATTTCTGCGAGAAGAAATACGTCTTCAACCAGCAGTCAACCGACAATGGCGAGTTCAATCCGGCCGGCAAGTGCCCGGCAATGTCGACGCCGCCGGCGCTGACCGCCGCGCTTGCCTCCTACGGCAAGACCTACGATGCCGACTACGCCAAGGCCATGAAGAAGTACGATGGCATGGCCTGGTACGATCCGAGCGAGGCGGAGCGCAAGGCCGTGGTCGCTAAGCTGCGAAAGGGTCGCGAACTGGCCTATGCACCGACCGGCACCTCGCTGGAGGCGGGCAAGATGGTCAAGGTCGCGGACCTCGAAGAGATGATGGCGAGCAAGACCGCGTCCGCGGTTGCCGCAAATGCGGCACCCAATGCTGCGCCGGCATCCTCCGAAGCAAAGGAAATTGCCGTCGCCGCTGCCGTTCCGGCTCAGGTTCCGATCCCAACGCCGAGCCCGCTGGCATTCGCGCCGGTACAACAGCCCGAACCGGTGGAAGTCGCCTCGAAGAAGCCGTTCTGGAAATTCTGGGGCAGGGACTGACGGCGTGAGCGCCTTCCTCTATGACCTACGCGGGCTAAAGTGCCCGCTTCCCGTGCTGAAGACCCGCCGCAAGATGTCCTCCCTTCCGAGCGGCTCACTGATCCGCGTCGAAACGACAGATCCGCTCGCTGGCATCGACATCCCTCATTTCTGCAACGAAGACGGCCACGAACTGATCGAGGCTGAGACGACGGAAGGCGGCCACCGCTTCCTCATCCGCAAGCGATAGATTAAAATCGCATGCCCGGCACGGCAAGCGGATTGTCGTGCAGCGCGGTGCGATCCGGCGTGTCGATGCGCGGCTTGCCGAGAAACGCGTCGAACAGATCCTTGACGAAGGCTTCCGGCAGATTCTTGGTGATCAGCACCATGCGCGTGCGCCTGTCCTGAGGGTCGGGCCATGCGGGCAGGCGCGATGGCTGATGGAAGATGCTCTGCACGCCGTGAAGCACCAGCGGCCGATCCGGGCGGTCCGAGACCGCGACGATCGCCTTCATCCGCAGCAGCTTGTCGCCATGCGCCGAACGCAAGAGATCGATGAACATGTCGAGCGCCATCGGGTCGATCGGCTTGTCCTCGACGATCGAGAAGGACCGGATCGAGGCATCGTGGCGGTTCACATCATGTGGGTCCTGGTGATCGTTCCCGTGATGATGATGGTGATGGTCGTCAGCACCATGGTGATGATGGTCATGCTGGTGATGCGCCTCATGCGCATCCTCATCCCGCAGCCAGCGTCCGACGTCGGCAATCTTGTTTGTTGGATCGTAGAGGCCGTTGACGAGCACACTGACCTGCCCTGCTTCGGCGCTGTCGGCATCCATCAATGCGGCACGCGGATTGAGCGCATCGAGACGCGCCTCCAGTGCTTCCAACACTTCTGGCGAAGCCATTGTCCGCTTGGAGAGAATCAGCCGATCGGCAACCGCGGCCTGCTTCACCGCTTCCTCGTGATTGTCGAGGGTCTGCGAGCCGTTGACTGCATCGACCACCGTCACGATGCCATCGAGGTCGAAATTGGTGGCGATGATGGGGTTGCCCATGATCGCCTGCATGACCGGTGCCGGATCAGCAAGGCCGGTCGTCTCGATCACGACGCGCCTCACCGGCTTGACGCGGCCCGTCTGTACCGCGTCCATCAGATTTGCGAGGGTATCGACGAGCTCTCCGCGCACCGTGCAGCATAGGCAGCCGTCCGACAGTTCGATGATCGCATCGCCCGAGCTTTCCACCAGTAGATGATCGATGCCGACATCACCGAATTCGTTGATGATCACGGCGGCGTCCTTCATCGCCGGATCCTTGAGGATCCGGTTCAGCAAGGTGGATTTGCCGGCGCCAAGAAAGCCGGTCAGGATGGTGACCGGTATCCGATCGGAAGCAGCGCTCATGTCAAAGAGGCCTCAGAAAGTGGTCGGGCGTGGCAGCGGAACCGGGACCTTGGCAATCGTTCCCGCGGTATCCGCGGTCGCCAACTTGTCCGGCTGCGGTTCGTTCTGGCCCGGGATCAGTCCTGCGAAGACGAAGTTGGGGTCGTGGTCCATTTCCTGGATATAGGGAGACTGAACCTTCATGCGGCCCACTTCGTCGCGCGTTTCGCTGCGGACCTTGGCACCCTTGGCGCTGCAGATATCGGCGGTAATATCGGCGACCTGATCCTGACCCGGGCCATAGGGCCGTAATGAACTGAGCGTATCGGGCGCGACAAACTGCGAAGTGAAGCCCTTTTGCAGCAGGTCGGCGGAGGCATCCGCCCGCGCCGCAAGACTGTCTGTGCCGAGCACGACAGAGATCAAGGTACGGCCGTTGCGCGTCGCCGAACCGATCTGGTTGAAGCCCGAGGCGCAGATGAAGCCGGTTTTCATGCCATCGGCGCCGGCAAAACGACCGATCAGCACGTTGATGCTCGGCACGTTCTTGGTGCCCGTCGTGATGCCTTCAAGCGAGAAGTATCCGGCGTATTGCGGGAACTCGCGACGAAGCGCCACGGAAAGGACCGCAAGATCGCGCGCCGTCGTATACTGGCCCTTGCCGGGCAGGCCGTTCGGATTGACGAAATGCGAGTCGGTCATGCCGAGCTTCGCCGCCTCGGCGTTCATCTTCAGCACAAAGGCTTCCTGCGTGCCGCCGACGGCCTCGGCAACGGCAACCGCAATGTCGTTTGCCGACTTGACCATCAGGATCTTCAGCGCGCTGTCGAGCGTCAGCTTCTGTCCCGGCTTGAAATACATCTTTGCCGGCGGCTGGGCTGCCGCCCGCTTGCTCATGACGATGGGGGTATCGAGGCTGATCTGGCCGGCGCGAACCGCGTCGAAAACCGTATAGACGGTCATAAGCTTGGTGAGCGAAGCCGGATACCATTTGCGGAAGGCTTCCTCGTGCTCCAGCACGCGGCCGCTCTGCACATCCACCAGAATATGCGGATTCGCATAGGCCTGAGCGGAGGCCGAGAGCGCGATGGCGGCTGCGGAAGCTACGATTGAAAGCGGCCGCAAGGCGGCAAGCAAACGGTTCTGGCGCGTCAACACGGTTCGTCCTTAAAGATGTCCGGAAGTCTCGAAAGTTTCCCCTATTTAACGTATATGGCCATGACATGGCAAAGGGCCTTGATTAAGTTATTTCTGCGGCATCGTGTCCCTGCGACCCGATCCCGTCCCCGTTTCGATTTCACGACAGGAAGCTGACATGCCGATTTTAAACAGAGCCGCCGAACTTCAAGACGAGGTGACAGAGTGGCGCCGGCATATCCATGCACGCCCCGAACTTCTTTTTGCGGTCGAGAACACCGCCGCCTTCGTGGCTGAAAAACTCAAGGAATTCGGCGTCGACGAGATCGTCACCGGCATCGGCAGGACCGGCGTCGTCGGTCTGATCAAAGGCAAGGGCGAGGGCGGGCGCACCATCGGTTTGCGCGCCGACATGGACGCGTTACCGCTTACCGAAATCAGCGGCAAGCCCTGGGCTTCCACGACACCTGGCAAGATGCATGCCTGCGGTCACGACGGCCATACGGCCATGCTGCTCGGCGCGGCCAAGTATCTGGCCGAGACGCGCAACTTCAACGGCAACATCGCGGTCATCTTCCAGCCCGCGGAAGAAGGCGGCGGCGGTGGCAACCTGATGGTCAAGGACGGCATGATGGAGCGGTTCGGCATCGAAGAGGTCTACGGCATGCACAATCTGCCGGGTCTTCCTGTCGGGCACTTTGCCATCCGTAGCGGCGCGATCATGGCCGCCACCGACGAATTCACCATCGCCATCAAGGGCCGCGGCGGCCATGCGGCCCAGCCGCACCGCACGATCGACCCGATCGCCATCGGCGCTCAGATCGTCAGCAATCTGCAGCTGATTGCCTCCCGCAATGTCGATCCGCTGCGTTCGGTCGTCGTCTCGGTCACCAAGTTCAACGCAGGCTTCGCCCACAACGTCATCCCGAACGACGCGACGATCGCCGGCACCGTGCGCACGCTCAATGAGGAGGTGCGTAACCTCGCCGAAACCCGCCTGAAGCAGGTCGTCAACGGCCTCGTTGCCGCCCACGGCGCAGAGGTTGATATCGACTTCAACCGGAATTATCCCGTCACCTTCAACCACGCGACGGAAACCGGCCACGCCGTCCGCATCGCCGGCGAGATTGCTGGCGCAGGCAACGTCAATGCGGAGATCGACCCGATGATGGGCGGCGAGGATTTCTCCTACATGCTGAACGCCCGTCCCGGCGCCTTCATCTTCATCGGCAACGGCGACACGGCCGGCCTGCACAACCCCGCCTACGATTTCAACGACGAAACCATCGCCCACGGCATTTCCTACTGGGTGCGGCTCGCCGAACAGCGCCTCGGCGCCTGAAATCTGACGTCAGTTACACATGCAAAAGAGCTTGGCTTCCGGCCAAGCCTTTTGTATGCATGACGCTCAAGTGGTCCCGTAGCTCAGCAGGATAGAGCATCAGATTCCTAATCTGAGGGTCACGCGTTCGAATCGCGTCGGGATCACCATTATTTTCAAATAGATAGCGGGCATTTTGGGCGCGCAATCATGCGCCACATGTTTACGGATTTTACCAGCATTTACAGGCATTGCTTAGCATTGGCCGGGATTCGGTGGCGCATGATTGGCGCACGATGGCTCACGAAAACGGCCGTTCAATCCAAGAGTCTGACTTGACTTTGAAAGGTGCGTCGTACTGTTATGCATCCTAGGATTGCTTCGCGGCCAATGCTCGCGACACGTTGGGGGGTGCATGAGTTATCAAGTCCGCAGACGCCTTTACAAGGCGATCGAACAATCACGTCAGTCAAAAGTCATTTCGTTCGTAACAAGTGACCGCATGAATGCGGAAACGCAGATCGCGCACGATGCAGTCACGATGTTTGTCGATATCCTCGACGAGATCGGGCCCACCGCGAAAGTATCGCTAGTCCTACATACCAACGGAGGGCAAACAGCCGCCGCTTGGCGTCTTGTCAATCTGATCAAATCCTTCTGCGACGAATTCGAGGTGCTCATTCCTCTGAAGGCAATGAGCGCAGGGACTCTGATCTCTCTCGGCGCAAAACAGATCGTCATGACTAAGCAGGCTGTACTCGGTCCAATCGACCCGAGTCTCACCCATCCACTCGGGCCCCAAGTGCCGATGGGAAACCAGCTTGCGCGTATCCCTGTTAGTGTCGAGGCTGTGCGCGGCTATATGGACGCAGCGGAAAAGATGAAGGTCACTGATGCCCATGCGCTCGGGGCGATCCTGATGGATCTTTCCAACAAGGTTCATCCGCTTGTGCTGGGCGAAATCTTCCGCTCTCGTGAGCAGATCCGGTTTCTGGCTGATAAACTGCTACGGCAGCATGTGCAAGATTCAGACAAGGTTAAGGCGATAATCGACTTCTTGTGCGCAGACTCGGGAAGTCATGACTACACGATTAACCGCCGAGAGGCGGAGGCTTTAGGCCTTTCGGTCGAAAAGCCAACCGCGGAGTTTTACGATATATTAAAGAAGCTTCATAAGAGTTATACTGACGACATGAAGCTCCTGGAGCCGTATAACCCCAACGTCGAGCTCGGTCAGTCGAACGCATCGAACTATCAGTTGATTCGTGGATTAATTGAGAGTGCTGGCGGACAAAGCTATGGATATGTATCCGAAGGTACGCTAGTTCGCTCTCAAATGCCGAACCCCAACGAGCCGACAGGCTTTTCGGAATTGGTGTCTGATCAAAGAACTTTTGAAGGGTGGAAGAGGCTATGATCGACTATCAGGTCACATCGGACGCAACAGCGATCTATCGAGATACAACTGGGGCTCGCCTCGCAACGACAAACTCCGCAGGAGATGTCGGCAACGTCGCCGCGATCATGCGGGACTCCACCGTTCGCGTGAATTCGCCGTTTAAGGCGGCTCAAGTCACACTCATTGAGCGATCCAAAATAGTAGGCTGATCGCTACGCACGCATGTCCCATCAATGAGCCCCGCCATCGAGCGGGGCTTTTGTTTTGAAAGGGGCGCGCCAATGCGCTTAGGTCGACGAGAGAGATCTAGATTAGACCGGCCCCCACGTCCCGCGTTTTCAAGTGACGACGTAGATCCGCAAGACACTGAGCTGGTCGACATTGTTGCCGACATTGAACGCGTGAAGAGGCGCATCATCCGAGCAAGGCAACCAAAATAGTGATGTGTTGACGGAAGTCGTCACGCGCATCATATGAAAGCCGTTAGGCACACCAAACAATAACAATCGACATGCGGCTGTCGATCCTTACGAGGACACACGCATGCGATTCTTGCGAACCCCAAACTGGAGCCCCGGCTCCATCCACTACGTCCCGCACCACGTCGACATCGTGGTCAAGTGCCATGCCTGCGGCGAGGAGCGCCAGTTCGATCGGCGCAGCCTGCCGCCAAGTTTGCGACATGCGTATATCGACGAAATCCAACCTCGGCTAAAATGCAAGACATGCGGAGCCAAGGGCGGGGAAATGATGTTCGGGAGCGTTGAGGAGTAGTGCGCCATGCCAGCGCCTACGGATATGCCGATCAGAGCGCTTGGGATAGACATCGACGTGCGGCCAGGTGTCTACCGCGTCGTGACTACTGTCGAGGGCTTGGGCGAGATCCTGACGCAGCGATGGCCGGAGGATCAGCAGGGCGATGCGTGGCGCGGTGCGCTTGAGGCATGCCTGAGAGCATTGGAAACGCAAACCAATGGTGAGGCTGCCAGAGCCGCCTTCATCATGGCAGCCGAAGACGCTGGGGTCCACGTTAACGGGAATCCAGACTTGTTCGAGCCTCCCCCAAAGCGAGAGAATCCGAAGAAGAAGCGCTGAAGCCAGCCGGATAGGCATTAGGTAAAACCATCGTCGTTTCGGTTCTTCGAGGCGGCTTAAAAACAGAGAAAGGCGCGGACCGGGAGCCGCGCCTTTCTTCATTTTTATAATGGTCGTATACGGAGCATCGCAAGGTCTTGCGAATTCAGGATTGCCCGCCCTGCTTGCTGATACATGCGACGATCGCTGCCCCTGAGGTCGTGGAACCCCTAGCGGTGAGAAGATGGGGCTTGTCGGCAATGCCGTCATCAATCGCGATCTGCTTCTTCGCCGAAGCGAATGCCTCGACGAACTGCTTCGCCTGGTCACCTTCCAGCTGAACTTCGGAGGCAGCGAGATTGTTGCCGACCGAGCCCGTTTCGCCTTCAGCGGTGAACAACAGCTTTCCATCGAACGCAAATTTTAACGTCGGCTTGAAATCGGCTAGACGCTGATCGTAGTCAAATCCCGGAATTGCACGAACCCTCAGACCATTCTTGGCGCTATCGCAAAGCACGAGAACACCCGAACGAAATGTCGTCATGAAGTTTACAGAAACGCTCTCGCCTCCCGAGAACGGGTCAGATTCCTTGTCGACTGACCAACTCTGAAGACCTGCTTGGCTGGGAAAAGTTGTTGCAAGAATAACGGCTGCCGCCAGCGGAATAGTACGGAACATCTAAACCCCCTTACGATGCGGCCCCCATACTGCTCTAGTTGATCTAAACAAATCAACTATGAATAGAAGATTTGCCAAGCCATTCGCGCTTCATCGTCCGAAAATAACCATCGCGACCCGTCGAATAGCATCGGCAAATGTCACGCCCATGGCCATGCCTCCGACGCCGATCACGCCAAGCGCGCCTAGCCCCATGAGCTTCCAGCGCTTCACGTCGTCGGTCACCGGCCGCATCTCGGATATGTCCTCCTGCACCGCGGCTACGCTGCCCTCGACTTTTCCGACCCGGTCAACAAGGAGATCCATGCGCTGATGCATGGATGCACGGCTTCTGTCTGATTTGATCTCGGAATCCCTAAACGCGTCACGAAGATTTCGAACTTCTGCAAGCACTTCCCCCATTTGCTGATGCAAACGAGGATCAAATTCGGTCGGCGTCATTCACGGAATCCCCTTTGCGGAATGCTTTGTATGCCTTCACTGAGCGATGGCAGGTACCGTAGCCCCTCCTTAGTCCGACGATGTAGGCAGCCGTCTGGCGATCGGTTGCCGTCTCAGGGTTTGGCGACGCTGGTGGATCCGGGCATTCCAGCTGCGTTTCCGGATTGTCCTGCGCCTGGTAATCGATCGAGGGCTTTGCCACCCTGATCGTGTTCGAAGTCATACAACCCACGCAGAGCGCGCCTAACAGGATCACTGCGAGTGCATTCGGTGCCGTCCGTTGCATATTCTACATCCTTGAGGATCTGCGCATGCGCTACCGCATCGCGTTGCTCGGCCTCGGCGCGCTCGCGCTCGCTCGCCATCTGGCGGTTCTTTTCAGAGATGATGCGGTTGTGGTTTTCGACCGAGACCTTCAGGTCTGCTTCGCTCTCATCCAGCTTGCGTTGGATAGCAGCCTTCTCCGCCTTCAGGGTGTCATTGTTGCTCCAGCTGATACGCAACATGACGACGAGGACGAGGGCGACAATGCCGAGCACGATCGCTGTGTAGGTGATGATCTTGTCCATCAGTCACCGTCGAAATCAGGCAGGTCGACCGTCTGGCCAGCAAGCGCATGGGTGCAATCGCCGAGGAACTGAATTCGGCCATCGACGACGAACGAATGACAAATCGACAGAACCGGTTTCCCGGCGGCATCGCGGACCCATTCGCCAGTCCATCGACCATTTTCCATGACCAGTTGGTGACCGGTCACCAGAACGGACGGTGAGAAGGTCGGGGCCTCCGGGTTGCTGTTGTAGCCCCATCGTGGCCCCGGCCCTTCACCAACCTGCACCCGATGGGCGCCATCGCAACCGGGGCACCAAAACAGAATGCCGCCGCCCTGGGCGCTGCGGAGCTTCTTGGAAAGAGCACCCATCAGTTTAACCCCGAAACGCACAGTTCCGCTTCACCGATGCGCTGCGCATCGCCCATCTCGCGCCGATTGACGAGGCCGTTGACGATCTTGCCCCCTGCCTTGTTGAAAGCCGTCTGCGCCTCGCAAGCGGCGCGATACTGGTTTGCCCGAGCGAGGTTGGCAGCCGTCGACCGGCATGCGGCAGACGTCCCGAAATTATACGCTCCGGAAGTAAGCGACGCCTGCAGGCTGACCGGCTTCATCGCAAAGTCAGGAATGCACTTTGTCAGCGGCTCGTAGTAATCGCGGCTGACGCGCGCCGAGAGCATGGCGTCGCATTCAGCCTTGCTGAAGGACATGCCAGCGGTGACAGGCTTGCCGTTGATCTGCGTCTCCCCGTAGCAGATGTCGTAGATCTTCGCGTACGGGTCCCAGTGCGACTTGAGCACCAGGCCTTCCCACGGCTTGATCAGATGATCGACTGCCAGCACCACGGCAGGCGGAGGCGGCTGATCCTTGGTGGCGAAATAGCCGGCCGATCCAGACATGATGACAGTCAGCATCGCGGCAGAAATCGCCGCCTTGCCGCGCTTCGACGGCACGATCTTATTTATTGGCATTGAGATTTCCTTGATCAATGACGCGAGCGATCGGCGCCGCCATGAGGAAGGCAAGCGAAAGCCAGCGAGGGATATAGCCATCGAGGTATGGGAGAATGGACGGAGCCATCTCCAATAGGCCGCTCAGATAAACGCACCAAAGTGCAAGCGAGCGGGTGAGCACCCGCCATGGTCGGTCGATAAGTTTCATGGGACACCAATACGGAGGGGTGGATCAGAACGGCTTTGCCTTGATCTGGTACAGGCCTTCAATCGGCTCGTGCTTCCAGCCCCACCAGATGCCCTTGTGACGATAGCCGAAGATCCGGCGACCGCTCTTGAGTTCAATCACGGCCCAATAGCGAACGGGAGGGTAAGAGACGCCGCTCTCGAAAATGACCTTGGAGCCATCAGCGGGGTAGCCGAGCACGTATGCATCAAAGCTCGAGGCTGGATTTCTACATACCCAACAAACCCGCTGCCACCAGAGCTTGAGCCCCTTGGCGTTTGGGTCGTAGCCGTCGTGTGCTTGCTCGATACCGCCGTCTAGGCTGGCGTCGTGGGTGTAAAACCACCGGAGCCAGAGAACCTGGTTGCTGCCCGTCACCATGGATATCCCGGCGATCAGCGGCGACAGCACCCACGCGAGCAGCGTTGCCAGCATCGCTATGGGCGCAAGGAGGGGATAGGCCGCGCACGATAGGGGCGCGAGCCGGATGATTTTCCAGAACATTGTGGAGTCCCAATATCGTTGCCACCACGCAGGATTGCGGTCTGGCGTTGACTGATCTATTCCTGCTCAACCCACGGGGATTAGGGATGAGATGCTGAAGACTGCGCAGGAAGAATGGGCCGGAGAACCCGGCGAGCTTGCCCGTTACCCGTGTCTTGATAAGAGCGGCTCTATGGTTTGGATCGCATCAATCATTATCACGCTTGCACTTCTCTACGTTCGTGCGCCGGATATCTGGCCGGCACGGTTCTGGGCAGAGGATCTTTACGAATTTCTGATGCGGGCCCAGATCGACGGCGTTCATAGTCTTGTCGACTCTTATGCTGGCTATCTGCACACCGTTCCTAGGCTGATAAGCCTTGTGGCGTCGTGGCTCCCCATGAAGTACGCACCGGAAGTCTTCCTGTTTTTCGTCCTGTTTTTTACTGGATGGGCGGCATCCATCATCGCGCGGGGCATCGGAGGATTTGCCGGGGTTCTTGCCGGGGCATCTCTCGTTCTCGCTAACGGATGGATGGAGCCAGTTGGGAGCGTGACAAACCTTCAGTGGTTGCTTGCCCCCACGCTCCTCTTGCTCGCGGTCCGGCCAAATGGGGTGACGAGAATAGAAGGTGGCATCTTTGCTGCGATTGCCTCAACTTCCGGGCCGTTCGCAACCGCATTCGCGCCGATTTATCTCTTTGTCCTCATTCGAAGCTTCGTCAAAGAACGACAGATTAACGTTGTCGCCTTAATAGCGATCATCGGCGGGACAATCCAATTGGCTGAAGTGCTTATGAACCCTGCCAACCCGAGGGAACCTAGCGGCGACCATGTGACGTGGCTATTTGGGCGCCTTATCGAGTTATCTGCAGGTGGGAGCCTTGCAGCTTTGGCGGTCGGCGCGCTGATCTGTGCTTCCGTCTTCTTCGGGAAAGACCGCGTTCAGCGATCCCTCCTCATCGGCGCATCGCTTCTGCTAACCATCATGGTCATTGCGAAGTTCAAGACGCAGACGGACCTTTTCATCACCGACCTTGGCGCTCAACGCTACTGGTACGTGCAGAGCGTTCTCCTGCTGCTTGTCGGCTTTCTGGCCATTCGAGACCCATCAAATGTTTCAAAAGCGGCTGGCGCTTTGGTAGTCGCTATCATTGCCGGATCGAGCATTTACAGTGGCGTTGCTCGCGTATGGGTTGGAACTGGAAGCGGATGGAGGGACGCCGTAGAGAAATCATACAGCGCCCCGATCGTGTATACGTATGCGCCTAATTGGACGATGCGCCTGGAAAGCGGAACGTTATACCGGGATCGGTTTCCTTGAGAAAGGAAACGACGTCCGCGTCTTCAGCCCACATCTCTTCTTCAGCGACGCCTTCGCAAAAGTATGCGTAGACGCCGCAAATGGCCCCGTCGCCATCTCGCTCAACAAAAACAGTAATCATCCATTTATCCCTCGGTCGTCGTACCAGCCTGTGCAGTTTAGAGTGTTGGCAAGAGCGGTGCCGGTTATGGTGACGAAATATCTAATTTGCGAAGATGTGTTCGTATAGAAACAATCAACTAGAATAGTGTTGTTGAAAGAGCCTGCCGATATGTTACCTGTCGTCTGAGAAATTATTTGAGTTGCTGACGCGTCCCCGTCACCAAGCGAAATTTGTACAACAGAGCTTGTACTTGCGGCGACAACATTTGTTAGAATAGGCCTCGTTCTGATGCCTGCTGGAGCCGTTACGGCCAAAACTGCGTCTGCGAATGCAGCCGTGCTTGAACGTGCTGTAACCGATGACGTTAGCATGAACCGGTTGCCGAACTGCCGGAAAGCCAGGATTGCCCCGCTCGAACGGATAACCGAGCCAACACGCCTGTAGTGTGTATAGCCGGCCGGATAATTTGAATCAGTGGTCGGGTCGAGATTCTTGGAGAAGCCTCTGATGACGGCGGAACCGTTCGAGGCAACGAAGCAATGCCACGTTCCATCCGAGATAGCCGCGCTGCTGAACCGTCCGCCATTGCCGGTGCCATAGACGACATCCAGTTGAGCCGTGCCAGCGGCATGATCCATCAGGATTGGCGTCGTCTCGTCGCTGGCAACCTGCCCGGCAGGGAAGTCGATATCGTTGGTGGCGTCGGTCGCGTTGTTCGCCAGGTTGAAGCCTGGCGAGAGGTAGCCACGAAGCCATTTGCCAGCAGGGTTTGTAATGGCGAAGTTGGCGTAGTTGACGGGGCCTGCCATCGTGCCGCCGGCCTTCGCGAACTTCTCACTATCAAGCTCTGCCAATGCTGCCTGCACATCGCCCGCTGAGATCGTGCCAACGGGAGTAAACACCACATCCGAGGCACCAAACTTCGAAATGAAATCTCCCTTGGCAATGAGATCGAGGATCTGTGCGACCGTCAGCTTGACGGTTCCCCCGTCATGCATGGAGGGCAGCTCGTGCTCTCGCGTCTGAAACACTGTAGGATTGAGTTCGGAGATCTTAAGACCCATGGATCAAGCCCTCGCTGCCCAGCTAATGCGCATGTCAACATCCCCCTGCGCCCACAGCTCGACCTGGTATCGGTGGCGAGCACGAACGCCGACATTTCGCTCATCGGCCGTGACTGTCGTATCCTTGACCCAGAAGTCGTTGAACGCTGACAAATAGGCGTCCGGCTTCCGGGCGAAGTTGATCTGAACCGACGTGAAGTTCGCGATCGCGGATGGCATCGTTGCATCTTCCCATCCGATGCCACCTGCCCCAAATGTACCGGGTCCCAATACCTCGCCACTCGCCGTCATGACGTTCTTGTTGACCAGGTTGGTGATCGTCGGCACGTTGCCGGCAGAGGTGACCACACGCGCCACCAGCATGTCATCGTAGGTCGAGTCGAACGTGACCGCCGTTTCCGCAGTCGCGGAAGGATTGTAGGCCACGTCCGCCAGATCCTTGAGGACGAAGCCGTCCGATGGCCGCCAACGCAGATGATAAGTTTTGCTGGCGACTGTCGCGAAATCGGTCTGCGCAGTCGTGGTGACATAAATGCCGCGATGCAGGAAGTCATAGCCCGCGGGCACGCGAACCGCGCCGGTCGCCGGCGAGATGACCGGAATGATGCCGTTCGAGGTGAGCACCTCAGGGAAGATCGGCAAACGCGCACGGGCCTGCGGCATCAGCACGAAATTGCTGGTATCGCCGCCGCCAGTCGCCGCCGAGATCAGGTGCTGGATCGCCTGCAACAGTTGTGTCAGGTCGGCGCGGGACGGGGTCAAGCCGCCCGCCGCGATCACTGCAGCAATTTCCCGCATTGGATGTTCGATCGCGGCGGCCGGCACGGCTGAGCCCGCCTGACCGGAGGAGCTGTTGCGGTCGATATAGGACGCGTTGGTGTCTGGATTGCCGAAAGGCTGGATGTACTGCATGCGAGAGTTTCCTCAGCGATTAGAGGGTGACAAGAATTTCATTGCCGTATTCATCGACCAGCGGTGTGCCGTTCTCATCGACGAGCGGAGCCGTTCCGATCCATTCGCCGAGCACCGGCAAGGTCCAGGCGGGAGCGTATTTGCGCAGCAGGCAGAGGAGTTCTGCCGTTTCCCCCAAAGAGAAGAGGAGGTCATCGCCACACCGGCCGGCGCCTGCCTCGAAATAGGAGATGCCCTGCCCCGGAACACGGACGATCCAATAGGTTTCGTCGGTGTAACCTCCGACATGCTGGCCGCTGGCACATTCGGAAAAACCGCAGCGGAAGAGCGCCGGCTCCTCGATCTCGATGGTGAAGCCGTAGTCCGCCGCCAGTTTCACGAACTCAGTCGGGTGCAGTGTCGGTATGCCGGAAACCTTGCGGGCGAGCGCTTGCAGCCGCTGCGCGGTCGTTTGCGTGCCCACGAAGCAAGGCTCCGGAAGCCCATAGTCCTTCTCCCAGCCGGGCAAGGTCTCACCAACGCCGGACACTGTTGCTTGACGCGCAAGCTGCCAAGCTCGTCCATAGAGCCAGACAAAGCTATCGACCATGACGCGCGTCAGCAGGGCGAGCTCGGACGAAAGCGACATCGCCTGTGCGTCGGGTGAGCCCCAGGCCGGGCCAGTCGGCCACATCGCCAACGTTGCGCCGAGCAGATCATCGTTTTCAGGGTTTGCCAGCCCATCATAGGGTTCGGGTAGCGCAACCGCTCCGGCCTGTGACGCGCCGACTGTGGTGACGACGTTCTGATAACTGTCACGCACCATAGGTGATCACCCCGAGGACCGGATACTGGCCATTGGTCAATGTGATATCGTCGAGTGGCCAGGCGAGAACGTGGCGATCCTCACCGGTCGCGGCCGAGATCGCTTCATCGATCCATGACAGGGACACGGTGAAGGTGTCACCAGCGATGCCGGGCTTGCCCCTCTCGTAAAGCATGTCGGTCACTCCGGCAGAAATCGCCGCACGCACGTCAGCCGTATCGCTGCTGAGGCCATTGATAGTGATGTCGATCGGTAAGGCGACAGGCGCTGCGGCAACACTGTCGTCGACCCTGATAAGCCGCTTCGCGTCGATCGCCGCCTGCACGACCAGGACGTCACCGGCTGTCGGGATCAGATTGGGCCGCCCCTTGAACAAGAAGAGGACGACAAGGAACCCTGGGGCGTAGGGATCACGAAAAGCCCAGGCCTTGAGGACGCCGGCCACCGAAAGAACGATGTCCTCATAGTCCGTCAGCTTGCCACCGCCTGGGGGGTTTTGCTTGCGGTAGAGCCCACGGGCCTTCATTTCGTCGATGCTCTCGGCATCGGCTCCGCCGCCGATCCCGGCGTCGCCAACCGTCCAGACGGTGGAAAGCTCCGGATACAGCACCGGGTCCGCCAAGGCTAGCAAACCGCCGGCGTCGCGGTTGGCAGCGCCTCCGACCGCTTCCGAGACGACAGGGAAACTGACATTGCCAAGCGCATCGGCTGTCGCCGGATTGGATGAAAGATAGGTGTTGCTGCCCGAGATGAACCGAATGCCCGCTGGGTAGGTCACCTCCGGCGCGCCGGTACCGATCACGGACAGCCCCATCGCCTTGGAAGCAGCCTTGCGATAGATGCCCACGTCAGAGCAAAGCTGGATGATGAATTGATCCGACGTCGCCGTCGAAAGAAACATCTGTTTGGCGAGCCATGCCATGCGAAGTTCAAACTCGTGAGCCATACCGGCAAGGACCTTGCCGACGACGGTCACAAAGTTATTGAGGAGCGCGGAGTCCGTCCCCGACATGTATTTCCGGAACGCACCTCGCGCACGAGCAGAAGCTTCAGGAAGCGAGCGGATTTGCCACGCCATCAATCTGTCTCCAGAGTAGTTCGAATTGCGAGCTGTAGATCCGTGATCCGTTCTGCCCGTAGAGCGAGACGGACAGATCCAGGCGGTTGTCACCGGGGGTGGCAGTCACGTCCACCCTTGTGGCTGCGCCCTGATCGATGAGCGGCTGCAAAGCTTCCCTTGCATAGTCCTCGGCCTTGACCTCTATGCCGGGGTAGAGCGCCGAGCGGCGAAGGAGCCAAAGGCGAGAGCCGAGGGGTGTCTCGCCATCCATGACGTCGAAACTGTCGCCGAACCAACCCCGGTTCTCGTCACCGTCTCGCAGCTCGCTTTGCTCCACCCGCCGATCGGTCATCAGGCAGATCAGGACTTGCGTGGCGAGCCCCTGCTCCGACCGAAAGTCGCCAGGGGCATCGGGGTGCGTAAGTGGATTGACGATAAGGTCACCAACCACACCGTCCCATCCGAGATCGGGCGCGCGGTAGGGCTCCTCGGCGTCGTCCACCGGAATGATCTTGAGCATGTGTAAGGTCCGCCCTAGACGGGAACGTCCGTCGTGTTGTCGCCTTCAACGACCCCGCCATGGATATGCGTGTCGCCAATGTTCTTTCCGTTATGGGTGATCGAGCCCCCAGTGATGGCCACGCCATCCGGCGATATGACCATCTTCACGCCCCCCGACTGGACAACGATCCCCGCTCCAATGAGCTTTATGATATTTCCGCTCGAGTCATAGATGGCTGTCGCACCACCAGGTAGATCCGCCGGCCGCAACCCGGGGTGCTCCCCGCCGACTACGAAAGCCTGGTCTGCCTCGCTGTTTGGAGAAATCAGGAGCGCTTTGGCTCCCTTGACGGGCATCGACGAAAAGCCATGCGGCTCAATCCGATGAATGTTCGTGTAGCCATCAGACTTCAGGGCGCGGCCGGTCACGAACTGCTGTCCGCCCTTCTCCACGTTGTTGCCGTCGAGTTCGATCCGCTTGCCGATCATTCGTCTTCGTACTCCACCGAGATAGCACCAGGCGCAGAATAGGCGCCAGCCGTCTTGCCGCGCGGGTTCTCACCACCAAGGGCGCGAGGATCAGCCAGAGACAGGACCGCAAAAGTGCCCTGCCCTTCGCTATCCTGCGTAAGCGACACGCCCTTGATGATCATCATGCCGTCGATCCCGATCCAGCTATCCTTCACCGGGACTAGCCAATTTCTATTCCAGATCATCCCGCCTGCATCGCGCCATCCCGTGACGGTGATCGAGGCAGTAGCGGCAAAACCGGTGCCACGCTTTACACCCCAGTCCGCGCGCTTCTTCAGACGATCGACCGTCGTTTCGCCCTCGTGCGGCAGGATCAATGGCCGCGAACGGGAAACGCCTGCATCTCGGGCGGTTGCCTCGGCTCGCAACTGTTGCTTGCTTGTTCCCTCGCTCGCCTGCCCGCGCACTTTTACGGCGCTATAGCGGCCACGCTCGGTCAGCTCTGAAGACGCTTGCTCGATATTGACGCCCCAATAGAGGCCGCCCCTATGGGTACCTTCGGGCTTTGACGCGAGCTTCAGTTTTCCCTTCGGGGTGTCGTAGATCAGAATTCCCCGGCCGCGCGAGCGGCGCTCGATCGTCGAGAACAAGGTCTCGCCGACATGAAGCTTGTGCCGCGGCTCAACGGGGAACGAACCGTCGCTCTCGACGCCAATACCAAGGCTGTCGAACTCCCTCGCAATCGCAGCGAGGTCCTTATTCAGAACCTCCCCCGTCGGATGCTCAACGGAACATTCCGTTGCGTCCACGGTCCGCGAGCAAATCGTGACGCTGAGAGCGCGATCGCCCGCATCATGCGAGGGCCGCACGTCCCGGACATAGCCGGTCAACAGCAGGTCCCTGCCGGCCTTGATTGATGTCGACTGCCCTGGCACGACAGGAACGCCATCGCCCTGCGGCACCAATAAGACTTCCGCCGTCCGGACAGCCTCCTCCGCCGACATGTTGACGGTGATGGACTTGAACAGCGGGAAGCCGTCGATCGTGATGTGTTCGAGCATCAGGAGGCCAGAGCGTCAAAAAGCGTTGGCATGACAAGTGGCGTTGCGGAATTTGCAATGTCGACCAGACCGGCAGCGCGGGTAGCATCGCCATAGAGCTGATAGGCAAGCACCGTGGATGGCATGGATACGCCGGTCGAAACCTTGATGATCGGCGCGGCGTTCGCGGCGATATCCGAGATCAGCCGACAGGCAATCGCGGTGACAGAAGTCGACCAGGCGTAGAGATCCGCGCCGTCGCCTCCGAGCTTATCGATCGCCGAGGACGCGGTGTCACCGGCAACAGAAACCCTCGATCGCACGCGGCGAGCCGAAGGCCGGGATGGCCACTCGATACGGCTTCCGGCAATCGCAAGCCCCATTCCCAGCATGATCGAGACCGCGTCCGCAGTATCGCCAGCCACCGAGAGGCCCTGCGCGAGCTTGTCGAAATCATCTGGCTCATCCGCGCTCTCCGCGATGATCCGCATCAGAGACAGGACCTCGCTAGCAAAGGCTGCAGCTTCGAGATCCGGCGCGGTTGCAATGCGCGCAGAGACATCAGAGAGATCGTCGGCATCAGTCACGATGGCGGCGGAAAGGTCCGCCAGCCACGAGAGGATCGTTGCTCTATCCGCCGCCATCGTAAGCCTCGCCTATTAGAAGAATTTCGCAAACTGCGCAGCAGCTGCCGTGAAAGAACTGGCGACCGTGGCTGCAACGTCGCCAATCGACAGGATGATGCCGCTGGCATCGAGGACCGGGATGAATGTCACATCAAACCCGATGTACCCATGTTGATCCTTCCGCCGCGAACGCCGGAAGTCTTGTGCCGTCGCAAGCAATCCGCCATCGATCGGCAGGATTAGATATCCGGGGCCAGCGGCGAGCATAGCCGCCTCTAGCGTTTTCGCCTGCACGTCCGCGAGATCGCTGACAAGATAGATCGTCACCCCATAGGCAGACGCGGCAAGACCAAGCTCTTCGACGACCGGCTGCTGCCCGCCAGCGTATTCGTGCAAGGCCAGGCGCTTGCCACGGGACAGATCCTCGTAATCGACCCAGAACTCGACGCCGCGATAGCTCGCCCGCCGTAACGTCTTTGCCCAATCGCGCATCTCGTCTCCTTAATAGCCGCCACCGCCGCCGCCAGGCGCGCCAGCCTGAGAAGGCATTGAGCGGCCGGTGTCTGCATTGACAGGCACACGGACGCTGCTCGCCCGATTGAAGGCTGATGCCGCCGCCTTCAGTTGATCGACTGCCGACAGGATCGCCGAACTGACGCTGTTGCCAGCTTGCGTCAGCGATGCCGCCGATTCCTTGATGGAAGCACCGGCCTCGCGGCCACCGTCCGCCACCTTCTGTGCAGCCTCGTCGCCGGATTCTTTCAGACCGGTTGCGTCGATCTTCAGCGCGTCCCGAAGCTCGTCCTTCGACGGCATACGGAAGAATTCCGATAGCGTCGACGTGAGGCCGGATGCGCCGATTGGCATGCCCGCGGCCTTGGCGTTGCTGGCGATTGCCTGCTCTCCGGCAATGCGGCTCTGCGCATACTGCCCGTAGATCTCCGTCAATGACGGCGGCGCTGGCTTCGAAGCTGTAGGGCGCGTACCAGGCACCGGTCCAGTCGCTGGCAGATTGCGAGGATCAATGTTCCGATCTCCGCCCGGGAACTCGGGTAGCTGTGGCCCCTGCGGCACGTTCGGCCCTTGCGTCATCCGATGAATGAACTCTGGGTCAGCATAGCCGCCGGCAAGGGCCTGTTTGTCTGCTTCTCGGCTTTGAGAAAACGATCCGAATGGCAGGTTACGGGCCATCCACGTTTCGATTGCCCAATATCCCTTCCCTTGCTGCTGAAGAGACGAGCGAATGGCATCGCCGTAGTCCACGTCCTTGGACACGGCGTCCATGACTGGCACGGCAGGTCTGGAGACACCCTTGCCGATGCTGTTCATCAGTTTGTCCCAGCTGCTCGACAGCTTGTCGATGCTCGACTGGGTATCGCCGGTGACGCGAGCCAGGTCACGAAACACAGTTCCGTCGACCTCCGAGTCGTTCACCGTCTTGAGAAATTTCTCGTAGCTGTCGGCACTGGTCATCAACGACTGCATGCCGAGGCGGAACTGTTCATCGGTGAAGAGCAATGGCAGCTTGCTCAGATCACCGTTGATTGCTTCCTTCGAGATCCGGACGAAGGCCGCGACCGTATCCTCACCGTTCTTGCGCGCCGCATCGAGTTCCTTCCGAAGATCGACCCCCATCTTCGAGAACTTCGTCGCGGTGTCCTGCGAGTAGATCTTGCCAAAAACGTTCTGCGCATAGGTTGCAGCCGACGAGGCGGAGCCCGTGTCTTCGCGGATCGTCTGCAGGAGGGCGACCAGCTTCTTGAGACCATCCTCCCCCGTGTAGCCGAGAGATGAAAACGAGTTGGCGAGATCCGGGATATAGGTCGCCATGTCCTTCAATTCGAACTGACCGGCCTTGCCACCCGCCACCATGATGTCGAAGGCATGCTGCATCTGCCCGGTTTGGAGCTTCAGCGCAGACGCCGCCTTGATGGCGGTATTGGCAATATCCTCTGTCGCCGCACCCGACGCCTGAGCCGTCTTCAGGACGGACGGCAGGAAATCCATCGCTTCTTTCAGGTCAAGGCCCGAGGCGACCAGCGTATCGAGGGCTGTGATTGCATCGTCGACCGGCAAGGAAACCTGCTTGGAAATATCCTGCAGCCGCGTGAAGGCAGCATTGGTTTCCGCAACACTGGCATTGGCCGTGATGCCAATGCGCGTCATCTGCCGTTCAACAGCTGCAAAATCCGTGACGGCTCGCTTCGCCCCGTAGGCAAGCGCCGCCGGAGCGGCATATCGCAATATCGCCCCGTAGGCTGCCTGCGACCCCTTGGCGAGCGCACCTTGCTGGCGATTGAGTGCGTCCGCTCGGCGATTGATCTCACCCATCTTGCCGGCGACAGACTTGAACACCTGCCCGGTCTTATCGACGGCCGAGATCCGCAGCTGCGCTTCGACAGTACGCGTCACGCCTTGTTCCTTCCCTTGAAGTCCAGGAGGCGCCGCGCCCAGTAGAACAACTGGCTCGGCGTCATTGTTTCAATGCGCTCGGCCGACCAGCCGAGACGAAAGACAAAAACGTCGGCGACCTGATCGACGTCGCCTAGACTGGAAAAAAATCGAGAACCGCCTTTTCCAGTGTCAGCGCGTCGACGGTTGAAAGCTCGCCGATGCAATCGTAGCCAGGCTCGACGATCAACTTCTGCAAATAGGAGTCGACCACGCCGGGATAGCTGACAAGCACCGGCCCATGCGGGCTCGGCTGCCACTCCCGCGGCTTGCCTCGCCCCTCCATGAAGATCTCAGCGTAGCGAGGCTCACGAATGACGATCGAGGCGAATTGCTTGTCGTGGACCGTGTATGTCTTCGACAGCTGCACTGTAACCCGCTCGGCCATCAGGCGTTGCTCCGGTTATATTTCTCGGCCGAGACCGACAGACCGGTAACCTCACCGTTGACGCGATTCTGCTGCGGATCGCCGACCACGAAGGAATCAGTCAGATAGTGCGTGACACCGGTGAACTCCTCGATGAGGGTCACGTTAAAGCGATCTGCCTTCATAAGCGCGTCGTAATCGATGCCCTTGTCAGCGAAGGAGATCTCGGCACGACGATCCTTGACCGTTCCAACTCGGTCGACCGAGCCATCCTGGTTCGTAACGGCTTCGTTGGTCTGGCCGGCCGTATTCAAGTTGAGAGCGCCGCGAAGTGCGAACGTCTCGCCGGTGGAAAGACGCATCGTAATGCGCCCGCCGAAATTCTGACCCATGGGGAATGCCTCCTAAAAGGACGTGTTGAGGAAAGATGCGAAGGAGAAGACGGCGTCAGAGTGACGCCGTCGCTGCCGAGGTCGTGAACTGGCTGTAGACGTTCGCGAGGCCCGCGAAGATGTCGAGCGCGTTGACCCGGTCCATCGGCAACTGCGCATTGACCCGGTTCGGATTGTCCTGGTCGATCGAAACGACGATATAGGGAAGTACCGAGGTTGAGTTCTTGAGAACGCCCGGCATCGACTGGTAGGAGTGGAACAGCGTCGCGCGAATATCCTTCGGCGTCGTGATGGCGTCGAGGTTCGATGGATTGTCCTGCGCCAATGCCTTGTTCGAATGCTCGTAGGCGAGATCAGCGCGGAACTTCTTCAGGGCATAAGTTACCTGATAGACAGCCTGAATGTCACGGAACGTCGTGTCCGGTGCGCCATTTGTGGTCTGCTGGTGCGTGATAATCTTGTCGATCATCACCTCGCCATTGCGGTTGACTGACCAGGTCGAGACGCCGCTCTTCAACATGCTATCGCGCGTGCCATAGTCCATCCAGTAATTGCGGTCGCGAGGCGCAAGCACATCCAGAACGACCAAGCCGGACTGATTGCGCGACACGTCGCCATTGGCGCCACCGCCGAGCCAAGGTGCGATGCGCCCAACGAACGCGGCAACCCACTGGTATTCAGGCGTACCGTTCCCGCCCCCTGCCAACTCGGGAACCATGGTGAGATGCCAGGTGTCACGAGCAAGTGCGAAGGTGGCAAGGTTCGCAGTGGTATCTGTCTTTGGATAGAACGCGTGCCCGTAGAGCTGCTGAGCATAAGACCAGCGACCGGAGACCGGGCCAAGGAAGGCGTCGAGCAATGCGAGGTTCGTCGCGTCCCCGAAAGCCGAGACAATGACTTCGAACGCATCGTCGTTCATCGCGGCAAGCACGTTGGCGAGCGAAGGCGTGCCGGCACCTGGCGTCGTCGTCGCGAAAGTGAAGAGGCCGGTAAAGGCATTCGCGCTGTCGAGCACCGGAACAAAGATATCAAGTCCAGTCGCATAGGTACCTTTGTGCCGGGCCGTGATGGTGACCACATTCGTGGTGACCGTAGCGGTGAACGGCAGGGAGCGACCGGTGAAACGGTTGTAGTAAGCGTTGATCGCAGCGGAGAGCGAGGCAGCAACAGCGTTTGCGGTCGCCCCGGCCGGGATCTCTACCGAAATGCTTTCACCGGCAATCTGCAGAACACCCTGGCCGCCAGCTGCTGGAACAGCGCCAACGGTGATGGTGCGAATTTCGGCAGTGCCGGTATCAGCGACACGCCCGATCCAGATCTCCTGCGCCGGCGCATTGCGGCGCGTGGCGATGAACATCGATTCGAGCATCGACCCGACACCTGCAAGCCGGCGCGCATCTTCCTTGGTATTGCAAAGCGCGATGCCGTCCGCGGCGAGCAAGCCGGCAGCGAGACCGTGACCCAGCAGGATCAGCCGGTTTTCGGCTTCGAAGTTACCGCCGCTCTGCACGTCGAAGGTGAAGAGCGGCGCCGTCAGGTTGGCAGGAATGTTGGATGCCATTTATTTCGAGCCTCCGGTTTCGCCGGCCGGATTCTTCGGCGCGGGTTTGGTTTTGACTTGGACTAGATCGCCATCTCTCACGAGCCGCGCTTCGTAAGGATTGGCGAAATTGACGGGGTGTCCATCGGCCGGCCAGTCGCCCTGGCGGCCAGGCATGGGAATGCGCAAGCCCGCCTCGCGTGGCTTGTAGAGAGTGGTCATCACGCCCTCCGATGGATCAGGGGAAATTGACTTGAGCACCGGGGAAATTGGGACCGGTGTCTATGGTGACGCGATCCAGCGACGGAAGCACGTCAGGGGAAAAATGACTGGCGAGCGCCGCAAGCTTCGCCTTCGCATAGGATTGAGCCGGCAGCTTCGCATAGATGGTCGCCAGAGGTTCCGGCAAACCGACAACCTCGAAATCGTCATCGCGGATCTCACAGTGAAAGCGCATCGTCGTTCGCTGGATGCGCACACCGATTTCGGGGGCCGCAAACGATTGGTATTCGATATTGACGATCCGCTGCACGAGGTAGCGCCACATGCCGCCCGACTGGCTGCGTTCGAGGAGATAACGAACCTGCGCACAGAGTGCGGCAAGTACGAGCCGCGCCTCTGGGTCTGTTGTCGCAGCCGCAAAGGCAAACTCGCCTTGACCATCCTGCTCGACAACGGCCAGCTCCGCGACGACATCGAGGACAGTGTCCGCGCTCACGTCATTCGCTGAAGACAGCGGCCCGCGAAGCGCTACACCGGCCTCTGTCGTGTGCAGGGCGAGGATCGGCGTGTATGGCTTGCTGCGATCGATGTCCTCGACCGCCGTCTCCCGGCTATCGAGAACGTTGAGGCCAGCAAGGGTTGGGAACCCCGTGCCCGCTTCGACCGCTGCTGTCGGTCGCAGGATCTCGATCGCTGCAAGTCTCAGAGCTTCCGCTGCCAGCACGTCACGCCTCGGGCAAATTTTGCTCGGTCGCAAGAACGGCAAGAACCGTCCCAAGCCCATCAGGGTCAAACCGAGTTATTGAAAAGATCGCTCCATCCTCCTCTCGTCGGAGGAAAAAGCCGGGTTTTAACGGCGCACCTTCAATCAGGCGAATGGACGCCTGTATCTGTAGCGCTCGGTTGGCGAGCCTTCCCATGCCGGTCAAGGGCTGTGCCTTGGCATCGTTCTCGATCAGCGTGTTTTCATAGAAACAGGCGGACGAGAGATAGGAAGCCTCGGAGGTCGAGAGGCGCCGGGAGGCGTTCGGATCTTTCGCCGCAGTGGGAAAGATCGTCACGTCTTTTCCGTGGACGCGCTCGACCGTGGAGCGGCTGACCTTCGCCAGCCGCTCGAAGATGTTGGACATCGGCTTAGACCGTGGTCGCGCCGAGCTTGATCTTTACGGTTGCAGACGGGTTTGCTGCATCCGCGACGGCAATGCCGACGAGCGTATTGCCGGAGGCCGTCTTGTTGACGTTCTTTGCAGCAGCGTCCCAATACACCTTGTCGCCAACTGAGATGGCGAGGGCCGAAACCTTCGCCAGATCAAAGACGCCCTCGGTGGAGAGTGCCACCGATTCGCCTTGAGCTGCTGTGGCTGCAGCAACGCCGATCAACGAACCGATGATGACGATGTTGCCGGAAATAACGCCACCGGCGGGCGCGGCGACGTCGATAGACTTCCCCGGCTGGACGAAGTTCTTCATGTCTGAATCCTCTTGATTTCAGGGATGCCTCGATGAGGCGATGAAGGAGAAGCTTAGGTTTGATCCGGCCTCAAGCGCCCGGATCCTTGTAAGCGCCTCGGAATTCGATCGCGCCAACACCGAAGTCGTGCTCGACAGTCATAGCCTGTCCCTGAGTACCGAACGGTTCGTCGAAGCGAATGCGGGGCGCGCTATAGCCATCCAGGAGACCCCACTGGTAGACGGCGGCTTCGTCTGGGCTGGCGAACAGATACCAGGCGTTTCCGCTCAGTTCGGCCGCGACGACTGGCTCAAGCGTGCCGACATGCGGGTTGACCTTGATGGAGTCGTTGGCATTGATCGGCGACAGGTACTGAAGCGCCTCGGTTTCCTTGTCTGGGGAGACCAGCAGGATAGAAGGCTGGACATTCATCGTCGCGCCGTCGAGGTTCTTCTGCTTGCGCATGGCGGCCTTGCCGACGCCGATGCTAGCGACGGTGATCGCCGAACCGGAAGCTGCCAGGTTGTTATGGCTTGCATGGAACACGACCTGCCCGTCGGACAGCTTCGTATTCGCGGAAAGCATCATCGCATAGAAGGTGATTTCCTCGAACCGCGCCACGGTCCGTCCATATCCGCCGAGCAGTTCGCCGATCGCGTTCAGGCGGTCATTGACCATCATCTGACGGCTAACCCGAATGCCCTTCGCATATGGCAGGACGGCAATCGTTTCCTTGCCTTCGCCAAACGTGCCGAACTTGATCTCGCCCGACTCGGTCATCTTTTCGAGCATCGGGAATTCACCGACTGATACGGCGTAGTGCGGACGGAAGTCGACGAAGTCGCGCCGACGGGAGATGCGGCGATAGGTCGGCTGTGCCAGCGCATAGCGACGCTCAAGGAGCGTGTTGATGGCGCTGGAGAAGATTGCCGGGAAATCGCTGGTCGCGTGGAATGCGCGCTCCAGCATTTCTTCCCGCTCGCGTACGGTGCGAAGCATACCGCGATAGCCCATGGCCGCAGCTGCAAATTCGACGACGTCATGGTTGTCCATGAAGCCACGGGCCTGCGCAGCCTGGTCGCCGGTCGGCTGATCAATGCCGCCAAGACGGAATGCCAGGGCCGTCGTCAAACCGGAACGACGGGTCTCGGCTTCGTCCCGAATAACGTGAACGCCGCTGGTCGGTGTGCGGGCAGACTGCGCGGTCATGTGGTCGAAGGCCTGTGCGCGGAAGGCGTCAACAGCAGTGCCATTGCGGAGGGCAGCTTGGATGGCCTCATTGGTCATTCCGGCACGCGTTCCGATGTCGTAGATGTCAGCTGCGCGAGCACCATCCACGTTGGCGGTCGGATTGGCAGGAGGCGTTACAGCTTCGTCCTGCTCGGCCTTGCGGATATCGCCTTGCAGCGCATCGATTTCGTCGAGCAGTTTCTTGTGATCCGCCTGAATAGTTCGGGCAGCATCGGGCGCCGTATCGTCCTTCAGCTCCGCGATCTTGTCCGTCGCGCGCTTCTGCAGATCGGCGAGATTGGCTCGCATGACAACGAGCGGGATCGCCAGGTGCGGGCCAAATTCCCGAACCGCGTCGACCAACGACGCGGCCAGATGGACGGGAGCGTGTGGCATTGCTGCAAAGGCTTCGGAGACGAGCCCGAAGCTCATCACAAATGCGGTAGCGAGCGTGCAGGCTACCGCCAGTACGGTTTTCATCTTCATGGATATTTTCCTTGAAAGGGCCTTGCCCAAAGGCGTCAGATGGGCGACCGCCGAGGCGGTTTATGGCGGTAGCCTGCGCTAGCCTGCCAATTGCTGTTGCCGCATCTGCATCTCCATGCGCATGCGGCGAATTCTGTTTGCTGTCGAAAGATCGGGATCTACACGGCAGGCGAAGAGCGCGCCTTCATCCTTGCCGCTCCGGATCTGCGCCCCGGGATCGGCAGGGATTGGAACGGCGGAGATTTCCCACGGCTCCCAATCGATCACCCGATGCACCGGGATGCGGCCTTCGCGCTCGGTCTTTTCGACCGCATGGATGCGGTAGCCGACCGAGATGTTGGTGACGCTGCCTTCCTTGATTTTCGCCACGCGGTCGATCGCGTCGGCTGCGGTGGAAAGCCGGATCTTGGCGACGCCAACGCCACCCTCGATTCGGGCAGAACCCTTCACTACCGAGCCGATGACATCGGCAAGGCTCCATGTGCCATGCGTGTCGAGAAACGGCGCGCCAGCATTAAGACGATCGAGGCGGATGGCCGACGGCGAGACGACAAGCTCTTCGTCGAACTCGCCATCGATCCAGTTGACACGGCGAACCGCAGCACCCGTCGTCCACACAACATCGATCGTGTTATCAGCCTCGTTGAACGATGCGGCCCTCACCTCGGCATTGCGGCTGAGCTGCGGCAGGCGGATGATGTTAGTCACTCTGCGCTCCTTCCGCCGTTGGTGCGGCGTTGGTTCTGGCGCCGTTCGCCGGCCGCCTTGGGTCGATATCTAGAGGTACGTTGTTCGCATCCGCGAACTTGAAGAAGGCGTCGAAGTCGCTGACGACCTTTCGCCAGTCATGACCCCAGGCCGAGATGAAAGTCTGTGGCGACATGCGCCCCGCACGCACGGCAAGAATGTCAGCTTCCAGATCCTTCTTCGGATCGATCGGTTCAACTGCCGGCATCACATGGTCGACTCGGTAGCCTTCCTTGCGGGAAGGCAGCTTGCCAGACATGAGAGCGTACTCGGCGAAGCGTCGATCAACCTTTCGACAAACCATCGGAACGAAGATCTGCCACTGGATTTGCTCGACTAGTCGCCGAAACTCGATCTTTCCCGCCCGCAGCGAGGAGTAGTTCGCTTGAGTAAGGTCGCCGGTCAGCTGGTCATACGAAATGCCTGCGCCCGCAGCCATTGCCCACAGTCCTGCTTTATAGGCTTCGCCAAAGACTGACTGTGAGGAGGGATTGGCAAATGTGATTTCGGACTCGCCAATATCCTGTATCTGGCCTGGCTCGATGCGAGTGACCTTCGTTCCATCCTCTTCCCTCTTCGGTACCAGCGGATTGCTTGCACCTGCAGCGCGCCTGAGAAAGCCAGCAAAGCTCGCCTGCGTTCGCTGCTGAACGATGGCGGCCTCCATCAGATCCTGAATTTCTTTCGCGTTCAGAAGGATGGGTGCGAACCAAGAAATACCGCGCAGCTGGCCGAGGCGCAGAGGGCGATACAGGTGGCAAAGGTCATTCCACGCTACGAGCTTCGATCCTTCACTTCCGAACGGGACTCCCCCGTCTCCGGGATGCGTTGAGTGGAGGTAGAGGCCTTCTCGCAAGTTCCAATCGCCAATCTGGACACCTAACCGGACATTGCTTTCCCGGCCAAGCAGGCTATCCCGCGACGTATCGATAAGGTCGCCTTCGAGTCCCTGAAGTCGCAATGGAATGCTGGAGCCTGCATCCGCGAGACTGATTGGCAACATCCGCAAGACGCTGTCACCGCCTTCGGCCATGGACCTCAAAACGAGCGACTGCTGACCACCATAATCAAGGACGCCCTCGATATCCGAACGCTCCTCCCACTCCTCTCGAAGGAGTCGATAGCGATTGTCGGCACGATCGTTCCCGGTATTAGGGACAGTCATTATTCCCGTGCCGATAACATGAGACGTCAGAACATCGAGGATTCGCTGTCCGGCCCATCCGTTGCGTACGAAGTCGCGAGCGCGATCGCGCAATGTAGTGAGTGCACCTGCCACCTCGGTCGTTGCTGACGTGCCGCGACCGCGCCACGCCTTGTTGCGCCGACCGAACTGAGCAGCCGCGTATTCGCGCTTTTCAGACGATCGCAGCAGCTGACGAGCCGCAGCACGATTAACACCCGAAACCGGATCGAAAAACGATATGACCTTGTCGAGGACGTTCATCAGTAGCCGCCCCCATACTCAACAAAGATCGCACCGCCGCGATCGTCGGCCCCCAAGACCTCTGCCTTGATGAGATCGCGCGCTGTCAGCATGTCCTTCAGGCTCTGATATTCGACTTCGTGTGTCTGGAACCGAACGCGCTTGGCGCCCGTCGCGATAGCGGCGTTGATGGTGTCCAGATCTGTTTGCGTCCACGCCATATTTACCGATCCCAGAAGGAGTCATTGGAGTTGTACCAACCGCCCTCAGTCTCTGGCGGAGGTGTGCGGCGATCGACTGCTTCAGATATCTGCACGTGCTCTTGCTGGATCGCCACATGCTTTGCAGCCAGCAGCGGTGCGGGTGCGAACATGTCCGCATCTACTACGCCATCCGGGAGCCCCCTCATACTTGCGAGTTCACGCCATTCGTCAGGCGTCATGCGGGAGATGCCCAGATAGTCGCCAAGGGCATCGCCATAGATCTCGCAGTCAAGGAAATGGTTCTGCTCGCCTGCTCGTGGCATCCAGATCCGGCGGGTTCGCCCCTTGATCTTTTCCGTCCCCAGATATTCCGAGGTTATCTGGCGGAAATAGACCTCGTCCATCCAGCTTCCGAAGTGACAGTAACCAGGCGGGTCAGCCGGCTGACCGGCAGCAATCCCCTGCTTGTGAAGGTTGGCGTAGAAGCCGCCCTTCAGCGACCATGTGCCGACACCCCACACCATCGCGCCATTGCGAATGCGCTGGCCATTGAAGTCGATATCGACAGATGACGGCTGGCCAATTGGTGGCCTCGACCAACCATCGAGACCCTTAAGCGCAAAGGTGGCGGCCTTGCCGCGAACCCATGTGTACACAACGTGGCTGCGATAGCCGGAGTCGATGCCAAACAGATCGACGGCACGGCGCCGGCCGTAGGCGTCTGGCCATTGCTTCGTGCGCAGCTCCTCAAGCTTGAGGAACGCGCCAGCATGCGGATCGTCGGTCGCACCCTCGATGAACCCAGCATCAACGCGCCATGATTGCCTATCGGGGCCGTAGGCCTTGAACAGATAGTAGATGCCGTTGAGCTGCACGTCAGCAGTGCCTACGAAGACGAGGCCCATCGCCGGAATACGGCCACGAACTACGTCCTCCTCACGCCGCTCCATCAAACGAACATGGTCGGGTGCGTCGCCCTTCATATCGAACGAAAGCCCGAGTGTGAGATTGTTGAAGGTCTTCAGCTTCAGCGGATCTTGGTTCGCCTCAACGAAACGAGCAGCGATCTTCTCCCACGGCACGAACGGCGATGTCAGGGCATCAAAATGATAGGAAGGATAAGCGCCTGGTCGCGAAGCCTCCGGAACCCACCCTCCCCTTTTCATGAGCGAGACCTTTTCGTAAGCCTCGACAATCGCGCCGCAGCAGGGCGTCGCGTAGTGGGGCTCATGCGGAAACTCGTCATTAAAGCGGAAGTACTTCCGGTCGAAGACGAACTTGAATTTCTCGCCGCAGCCAGGGCACGGCATATACCAGTAACGCTGATCGCCGCCCTCAAAGTAGCCGTCGATCTTCGATCCGCCCTTTATGGTCGGCGTCGAGACGTAGACCCGCAGCCACTCACCTGACATCAGGAAGGATTCCTGACGTGCTTCGACCATCCCGAACGGGTCGCCCTGTCCGTCAAGATCGTCAGGGTATTCGTCGATCTCGTCAAGAAAGGCTTTCTTGATCGTCGAGGAACGCAGGTCGGCGGCCGAGCTGGCTATCGCAAGCTTTAGGGAGCCGCCCCGAAACTTCTTTCGAACAGCAGTCGAACCATCCCCAGAACGGGATGCCTGCTCCTTGACGAGCTTGTTGAGCGCCGCAGAACCGGTAATAGCGACATCAAGCTTTTCAGCGTTGAATTCCTTCAGCGCGCCAGACGTCGGCTGGACGATCATGGCGCGGCATGGATCTGTCGCGATCAGATGACCTATCGCGGCGATCATCAACGTGGTGAAGCCAGTCTGTGCCGATTTGCGAACAGCAATCTCGTTGACGCCGCTTTCGGTCGCGCACATTTCCAACGGTTCGGCGATGTAGGGCGTTAGACTGTCGTCCCACAATTCACCAGCCCGTGGCCCATCTGGAACGACCAGGTTCTTCCGTGCCCACTCTGCTGCCGACAACTGAGGCGGAGGCACGATACCGCTCGCGAGGATGCCGGCGACGATTGCAACCGCCGACCGCTTCATCGTGACCTTCATTCCTCGCCCCCGAAGTCGAGATCCACCTGCACGCCCGACCGCTCCCCTTCCGCTGCCTCACCGGCAACGGCGGTCAGCCTGGCGGCGATCGCTTCGCGCTGCTCATGGATCTTCCGGCGCAGAAGCCGACGCAACGCAGGCTCACCCTCGCGCACCGTCTCAAGGATCTCGTTGACCCAGTTGAGAGGCGCATTCATCTCGCGGAGGATTGCCTCCGTGGCTTTCACCAAAGCCGTCTCGACACCATGCTCCCCCTTGATCGGCACTAAGGCACCGGTCCGTTCGGCATAGTCGAGCGCCTTCAGCTTCGACTCATACTGCGCGCGCTCTGTCTGGGCATCGCGCAGCGCGGCACTGACGGGCGGCGCCGAGGCAGATGATTGCGGCTCAGTCGTTTCCCGCTTCGTCTGCACCCCTTGCTCGCGAAATGCATTTCCGGTCTGGCCAACGACGCGATCAAAGGTCGCCAGTTCGACCATTCTGGATCGTCCGACATGGCGGGTTGCGATCAGGCCATCTTGCTCAAGCCGATTGATCCGCTCTGACGCAGACTGACGGCTGATGCCTTTGCGCTTCGCCAGCTCGGCGATCGTCAGCCAGACGCCATCGCTTCCCGACGCTGTCGCTGCCATTGGTTCGAAGAGATCGGTCATGGTTCGTCAGGTCTTGTCAGGCCGAGTCAGGGTTGTCAGGTCAGTTTTTTGACCTGCGTGACTAGCGAAATTTCGGGGTCGTCCCGGCCCGCTAAGGGGCAGGCCCGAGGGAGGACCCGTGAGGGGGTGGGGTCGGGGGGGGTGGTTCGAAGGGCCGACCCGCGCGACCGGTCCTTACCGAGGGAGCAGACGATCGATCTCGTGCAGCACGCGAGGAGCAAGGTGCTCCTGTATGATCTCAACCAATACGTCGAGGTAGACGTCTGGATTGTTTGTGATGGCATGTGCAGGGTTCGGGCCGAACAGCTCACGTATCGGCAAGCGCCTGTCCGAAACCCTCATCGCCACTGCTCTATGCCCGCTGTCCATTTCAGCGAGGAAGGCGCCAGCATATGAGCCTCGCGCTCGAACTCTGACACCGCGCGAGGTTTGGGTAGCTCCGAGCTTGTAGAGCGGCACCCAACCGGATTTGACGATGACGTCCTGCGTATTGCCACCGGCATTGAACCGCGCCGTTGTCGCCTTTCGAACGACGCCTTGTGGAAGTCTCGTGTGCTCTGCCGATCGCTTAACGATGCGGCTGCGAGCCATCTCCCGCATGCGCCGCATGGCGCTCGCCATGGCCTTCGTCTTGATGCCTTCCGGCAATGCCCGGATTGCACGTGACAGGTTGAGAATTTCGTTCGCGTCGAAACGAAGTTCTGCAGTCATTCGGCCAGGGCCTTAACGACTTCTCCCGCGTCTTTTACCAGCCTCTTCGCCTTTGAAACTGTATATGGCTCTGGCCTGTCTATAAGCGCACCGCCGAGGGTTACTACGTCTACCGCAACGGAGACAGGAATAGTGGCGACATCAACTGCCGCCTTGATCAGCCGATCAAACATTTCGCTCTCCTCGTCGACATCATAACCCTAGAAGCAAAAAGGCGACCAATCGGTCGCCTCATCTCATAGCGGTAGCACTTGCCCTGAATCAGCGCCTCGACAGTGAGGCAATCAAGGCTGGGGCCGGTAGCGGTGTTCCCTGAGGCTCTTGGCCTGCTCTGCCCGACATCAAGGTGCCGGGGATCGGAGGGTCCGCTGATCTGGCTCGTCCAGTGACAGAATGACTCTCACAGCTTCTTGAGAAACGCAAGGGGCATGCTGTCGATCTCGAAGGATCGCCCGTCCGTATTGATCAGTACTCTTGCTCTGGCCTTCAGGCACCACTTGACCGCCAGAAGAGTGCAATCAAAACCAGCGAACGGTCCAAAGATAATCTCTGCTCTATCGCCCTCCTGCATGGTCTTGTCCGTCGCAACGCGAGGGATATCAGCTTCAGACTTAAGTGCTTTCAAAACCTCAACATGTTGGTCGCGGACCACATGGTAGCCTTTATCATTCCCGACGATATCGATCACATGCTTGACACTCTTCAAGCCGTGAAAAGCTTCTCCGGAGGGAACGATCCTCACCAGCATATAGGATGGAAAGAAGGGGCGCGTGACCTCGGATTTCTGCCCCTTGTGAACGCGAATGATCTTTTCCGACGGCATAAACGCTTCAACATTTGCATCCTGCAGATATTTTTCCACAGCCTCTTCCCGGCCGCTTTCAACACGCAGGCAGTACCACTTTGCCATTTTTGGCTTCCTTTTGATGATGATTCTCGATGCGGCATGCAGACGTGCCGATATGATTCGCGCGACTCGATCTGCTCGGGTCGATCGCCAGTAGGCGCGCTCTTTCTCATCCGGAGACAACTCTGCCTCGATCATGGGGCGGTAGCTGATCTTCTTTCCGGTGATCTTACGCTGCATCGTCATTGCCCCGTTCCCTTGCAATTGCGTCGTTGAAGTCAGTTATCGCCTGCTCCGGCTCACCAGCCGGGAAGAAGAACCACTCGTGACCGGTGTTCGGTAGCCAGGGCCACCCACGACGCTCGAAGGCAGCTTGCCAACGCTGCAGAAGAGCCGTGTCGACTCGCCCAAACGCCTCCGAGAGGGCGGCGAGATCGGGGCGCACCGTGACGCCCTTGCGGTCGTAAGCCTGCGTGAACATCGTGTTCACACGAGGCCAGCCGTATTTCTGCAGGCGATCCCGGCGCACCGCCTCGGCAGCATCGCCGCCAGCCCTTAGCTGCTGCTGCTGGAACGTCGTGGGAACCGGCATATTCTGGCTCGGTGCCTTCAGCAGCTCCGCCAGCAACCCGGCCATCCAAGCTCGGCTGAACGGATTATGGACCGCCGGCAACGCCACTTCGGATTTCGGATCGTCGAGCTTTTCCCATGCTTTTGACGACAGGTAGACGCTGGAGAACGTGAACTTGCCCTTGATCGCCTTCACCGCGTTGATGAACGCTGGCGTGCGCTGGATGCAGGATGCACGCTCATCGGCGCTGAGCGCATCCCACGCCTTCCGGGCTGCAGGCTCGCTGTCGCTGAGCGACGTTGGCCAGTGGCGATACCATAGCTTGAAATCGCGATCGACCTTGCGACGATCCTCGATGACCGCCGATTGACCTTCTCCCGAACCAGCTCGCGCGCCCTCTCTCTCGGATGATGGTTCTAATGGTGGTTCTATTACGGTTCGGGTGACACCCTGACACCCGTCTACGTCGCCGGTGTCACCCGTCTCCTGCTCATTTGTCACCCCTCTGTCGTCGGTGACGGGTGACACGCCGTCACCCGTCGAACCGGCCTTGTAGGTGAAGAGCTTTGCAAGATCGAAGTCGTAGGCGGTGGTAACGCCTGGTCGTCCCGTAGCCTCGCGAACAACGACGAGGATGCCTTCCTGCACGAATTCCGCGAGGAGGCGCTGGATGGTGCGTTCCGACAGTTCCGTCTCGTCAGAAAGCCGCTTGATGCCGGGATAGATGCCGCGTCCTTCGTCATCGGCGAAGTCAGCCAGGCGCACCGCCAGCAGCTTTCGATTGCAGCCGCCAAGGTTCATCTTGAACAGGCGGCTCATGATCATGATACTCACGCCACACCGCCTTCCGGCCGCAGACGTGCCGTCATCAGGAACGCATTAAAGCGCCCTTCCACCTGCCGCATGGCGTGCTCTTTGCTCTCGCTCCTGCCATTCTGCGGATGCGTGCTGCTTGCGATCCAGACGCGCCAGCGCCACTGCGTGGTGCCATGCCATGGTGGATAAATCGCGCCGATCTTCACGCCACCGCAGACGTAGACGGATCGGTATACCTCGTGCTGCCATTCCATTACGCCGCAACCCTCCTTCCGGTTACCGCAAGGTGATTGCAGTTCGCGCCCACGAGTGCCCGCGCCACAGGCGGACAGACGCTGTTTCCAACGCATGAGACCTGCACGGATTTCGAGAATGGCACCCACCTCGGCCCGCCGTTATGGCCGATCCTCGCTTGGTCGAAGTGGCCGTCTATCTTGTAGTCGGGCGGGAATCCCTGCGCGTTGTAAAGCTCGCGCGGCGTCAGCATCCGCATGCCGATATCGACGATGACGAAGGTCATGCCGTCCACCTCTACGGTGACGAATTCGCGATCGTCCCAGAGACCGTGAGCGCGCATGAAATCCGCGACCTGGCGAGCCCTTGCCGCCTGAGCATCGGTAAATGGCGGAACGCCGATGATTGCCTCAACATGACCATGGCGCGCCTTTACGGTCGCCGTGCGCATCGCCTCGTCCTCGCGCGAACCTTCGCCGGTCCCATAGTAGGACTGCAGGTAAGGCATAATCAGCTGGCTCTTGCCTTGACCGTCCGCCATGATCGTCGCAGACGGCACATCGACACCGTGCCCTGTCGATGTGCCGAACTGCCGCGCGATGTATGCAGAAACCACCTGCTGATGACTGCCTGATTGCGTGATCGTCGAGGCAGCTTCGTCGACTGCCCGGCCGGGATTCACCCCACCGATGCGCCGGTTATCGTTGTTATGCTGCGCCATCCAGGCACACATGACGGAATTCTGATCCTTGTCGCTGGCCGTAATCGTGCGCGCCTGCCCGTGGATCGGGCGGTTCGCGCCACCCTGTTGCGCATAGGTCAACACCGGTGCGATCCGCGCGCCGTGCGTGAGGCTCACAAGGAACGGTCGCTTAGCCCGGATGACGAAGCGATCCATTCCGCGCGCAATGCGAGCGTGGGAGTTGCGGGCCAACGGCCGGACAGCGCGAACACCGTGCTTCTGCCAGATCTCCTCCGACGTATCGAAGATCGATGGGCATGGAATGCTCCAATCGATGCAGTCGGCGACGATCGGCCAAGGCAACTTGCGGCCGGCAATCACGTCATGATCGTCGGACGCGCCATGCGTCGGCTTTGGCCAGACGATCTTCTGTCCATCGAAGCGCATGATGATAAAGAGACGCTTGCGGATCGTCGGCGCGCCGTAATCACGGCCACGCAGCTCGCGCATCTGGATCTTGGCGCCGAGGCGACGCAACGTGCGGCACCACTTCTGGAAGGTCTCGCCCTTGCGATCCGGGTCCGGCATCTCGCCGCGATCGGTCTGGATCAGAGGGCCGTAGTCCTTGAACTCCTCGACGTTCTCCATGATGACGATATCGACTTTGCCGCCACTCTTCTGGATGCGCTCGATCCAGCCGGGAATGATCCAGCAGAGATCGCGGATGTTGCGCGCGACCGGCTTTCCGCCCTTCGCCTTCGAGAAGTGCTTGCAGTCCGGAGAGAACCAGGCGAGGCCTATGTGCTTGCCGCGCAGGTGAACCAGCGGATCTATCCTGTAGACGTTCTCCGACAGGTGGATCGTGTCGGGATGGTTTGCCGCGTGCAGCGCCAGCGCATCGGCGTCGTGGTTGATCGCGTAGTCCGGTGATCGGCCAAGCGCCATTTCGATACCGGTGGACGCGCCGCCGCCGCCTGCGAAGCTATCAATGATAATCGGATCGCCCCAGCCCTTGCTTTCGGCGAACGCGTGGATGTCGTCGACGGACATCCCTTCGAATATTCGCTCCTGAAACACCCTCTATGTCCCCATGTTGAGCGGCGGCAGGCCGCTGGCAATTCGGTTGAGCCGTCCCCGCGCGACCGCGATGGCAACACCATTCAGCGGCCAGCCGTCCTCGCGCCGAGGCTCGCGCATGTGCGAAAACTCGGCATCGAGGTAGGCAAGGCCCGCTTGAAAGCGTGCGGCACGAAGCGCGAAGCGGATAAAGTTTTGATCGCGTATCAGCTGATCGATCGACGCCGTAAGCAGCCAGCGAGCGCGCTCCGCGTCCGTGGTGCAGTCGTCGATATCAGGCGGGAAATCGATCATGCCGCCTCCCTCTGACGCATCAGGTCCGCGTAGCGATCATGGATGCTGTCGCGATCGAGGAAGGAACACTCAATGTCGAAGAGGGCGCCGATCTCCGATCTGACGCCGGCCAGGATGATTGCCTCCGCATCGGTAAGCATGCGGGTTGGCCACCCCTTGACGTACAACATCCCGTCGGTGATCCGGTCCTCCGCCTGCTTGCGCCACAGAGCCGTGGATTTAGCCACAACAAGGCGCTCTCGGAGATCCGGCGTCAGCAGTTGCGGCGCCACGTCGCCGAGCCATCGCGAACCTTGGAACGCGAAGCTACTGTCGCATTCGAGTCTCACCATCCTCCGATAAAGATCATGGCTCTCGGATTGAGCAGCAGCTGCCGTCAAGTCCGCAATGTTCGACATGATGCAAAACATGCAGGACACTCGGCTCATGCCGTTATCGCGGTAGGCGGGATGAGGTGCGAGACCGCTGGCATCGATGGTGCTGAAAACTTCCTGCACGGACCAATCGACGATTGGTCGCCAGTTTATGAAATTGTCGTTGGCCGCGCCCTGGTCAGCAACCGTCGCCTTGGATCGCGTAGCGCTTTCCTCACGACGGACACCCGTCACGTTGATAACTGTCTGGCCCTTGTAGCGCCGCTTCAGCTCGGCTTGGATGACGTGCGTCTTTAGTTCCGACGTGCAGAACCTCATGCGTGGAGTTGACCAGCAAGGAACCAGGGTGACGGTTTCAAGCGCCGCGTACCGATCAATGCTGGAGCGCCAGCGCGCCTCCCACCGATCCATCAGGTCGCCGGCCTTTCGGCGGACAACCAGAAGCTCGCAACCAAGATGGGCGGCAAGCTCCTCGCAGATGCGCAGGCTGTTTTTCCACTCGACCACTCCGAGATCGGCATGGACGAGAACCCTCGGGCCGTCGTGTCCGCATTGATCGAGGTGCCGGAACGTCGCGAGTGCCGCCGCCTGGCTGTCCTTGCCGCCGGATACACCGACAGCAACCGGCGATGCCGCCAGAATCGCTTGGTCGACGAACGGCAGGGTGGCGATGGCGAACATCAAGCCACCTCGCTTTCCGCCGCCGCCTCAAATCCCCAAGCGGTCCAGCCTGGGCGAGGATCGCGGCAGAACATTTCTAGGCGCGGCATATCCGGATACAGCCGCTCGATCGTCTCCGCGAAGAACGCAGGCTTGGCGCTATGGCGTCCTTTGGCCTCCCGATGGACGGTGTGTGGCTGACTACCAGGCAGGGGCGCTGCCGGATTGCCGCGACGCCCGATCAACAGCAGTTCGTGGCGATCCCTGCCCCAATATCCGTTCCCGGCAATTTCCTTGTCCCAGATCCAATGATGAACATAGGTGAACCCCCAAGCCGACATGACCTGCAGTCCATCAGGAAGCATTGGGTTTGTTGCCCATAGAAAAAGGACGGCATCCTGTTTTGCCGGCGATCCGATCTGTTCCCACAGCGCACAGATCTCGTGCGTCGTCATGGTTGGATAGTGATTCGATGCGCTCCGATCCCCACCCGTCACTTCGGAACGCGTTGAAAACTTCCATGGAGGATCAGCGTAAATGATCGGGAACTTGTGGCCCACCTTGCCTGCAGTCGCAGCTCCGCTGCTCGCGACGTGCGCCATATGAGCAAGGCGAACCGCGTGCCGAACTTCCTGCTGCCTGCGGCGGTTCTCTTTTACCTCCGCCGCCTTCCTCTTTTCATCGGCAAGTGCAGCCTCGGCATACAAGACCTGCTTGTCCTCGGCGACATGCTTAAGGCGATCGAGAAACGCGCCGCTGTCGAGACGCGTGCCCCGAATGAGATGAAGCGCCATATCCACGATCTTTTCGCCGCGCGACGCGTCGCGCTCCACCGTGCGGCGGTCGCGACCGGTGGCTACTGCAGTCGCCACGGCGAACGTTGTCGGCGCCTCGATCAAACCGACAGCTTGTCGTTTTGATTTCCGATCTCCGCCAGCACCCGTCTCCGGATGCTTAAGCAGGTAGATCTCCTTGCGACGCGCTACAAACAGTGCACGATCGGCTGGCGTCAGCTCAGCGCGGCAAAGATTTTCGTCGATCTCCCAAAGCTCGCGATCGAGATCGTCAACGTCCCGATGAAAGCATTCAATCCACGTCTCGCCAAGTTCCCGCATTGCCTCAAGGCGATGCTTGCCGGCGCCTAGTTTCACGCGTGCGTCGTCAATCGTACCCTGAACGGTTATCGGCGTTTGCAGCCCGCGCTCCCGGATCGATGCCTTTATCACCTCAACCGTTGCGCGATCGACGATGCGCAGGCGACCGTCGCTATCGATGCTGTCGATGCGTCGAATGGTTACACCTGGCTTCGCGGCCTGATCATTCTGGTCTGGCGACGGATTGGCTTTTGCCACCTGTTTTCTCGCGAGGTCAGTCGGATACCAGGTGTCGGCATCACCTTTGTCGCGAGACAGGAGGCGCTTGACGTTCAGCGCTGCGCAAGCCTGACGCTCGGCGCCAACGGTGCTTCGATACACGCCGGCCCTGAGCGCTTCGTCGAGGATCGCACGCGCCCGCTCGCCAGACTTCATCGGTGCGCTCATCGGTTTACCCTCCGCTCAAAGCGGACAATGCCGCGCAGGATGGTTTCTGGACGGCGACCCTTGGCGATACGCTCTGCGATCTCACGCGGGTCATAGGCGAAAGCCGCCCCGGCAATGGCGATCCGGAGCGGCTCTGGCAGGTTGTCGAAGGCCTGCATGCACTGATGTGGCGTGGACGGCACGAGAATATTCATCACTCGCACCTCATGAGGCGGTCGAGGTGCGTATTGCCCTTAGCGGTGAGCGTCAGCCGCGAATGAGCGGGACCGCAGCGCCTGACGTGACCGCGTGCGATCAGCGACAGCAAGAGTTCACGGTTGGCTTCATCGGCGGCCAGGTGCTGATCGCTGAGGATGCGGATACGACGAAGAAGGGCGCGGCCCTCTGTTCCGATCTTGGCGTCCATCATCGCCCCCCCTCCACCTTGGCGAGGGCACCCTCGGCGGCGCGGATCAGCTCGCGCAGCTCCTTGGCGATCCGCTTCCGTTCGAGCGCATCAACGCGTCCGTCCTCGCGCGCCTCGGTGATCGCCTTCAGAACGTCGCTTGCTTCCGACATCACGCGGATCGCGTCCATCTCCGTGATCGGGGAAGGGTCTGCAGGGCGTTCTTCGTCGGGCACTAGGCGGAAGCCGAGAGCCCGCGCCATGGCTGATGTGATCACCGGGCTTTTGGCGCGGCGGTCGGCCTCGACGGCGACATCGCAGGGAATGACGCTGTCAGCGAACTCGTCGTTGAACGATGCGTATTTCGACAGCGTCGATACGTTGACGCGCGTCAGTGCCGGAAAGGCGGTGACGCCGCCGCCCAACGTATAAGCCGCATCGGTTGCGGATTTGATCGACCGTGTCTCGACCTCGGAAATAGTGCGCACGAAAACCCCCTCGAAGAATCAAGGAAACAAAAACGGAAATGGATTCGATGATCGGCGCGCGGACGCGCCCTATTGGTGGTTCGTCAGCAAATCACGGAGGGCCGCATGGCTGGACGAACGATCGAACTGCACTGCAAAGAGAAGACGCGCCGGACAGTGGAGGTCCGCCAGCCCGGCGCGAAGTGGCGCAGACACTCCACATGCTGCGCGGGGGAACTGTCATGCGGCCTCCTTGGCGCATTCTGGCCGGGGAATGCCGTCCGGCCAGGTCACGCCCTCTGGCCAATTGGCCGAAAACCACCGGACGGCAGCATTGAAGCGCCCAACAGTGATATCTCCACCAGACCGCATGGCCGTCAGCTTCTTGCTGTCACCAAACACGCGGTTACTGACCGTCTTTTCCTCGACAGCCTCCGAACGGGCGTAGATCTCAGCCAGATTGATAAGATGATGAATCTCAAACATGAGCGTATAAGCGGTAATTTAACCGCTAGAGTCAACGGTTTTCTTACCGTTGGCCAAGATTTTCCATATCGGTCAAAATACCGCCCATGTTAAAGGATATTTTAGAGAGAATTGAAGCCCGCCTGAAGGTCGTCGGACTGGACGCTACAAATGCGTCATTGCAGGCCAAGCTCAGCAAAGATGCGATCCGCAACCTGCAGCGTGCGGTCAAGCGCGGCGACCTGCATGCCGGCGTTTCAAGTTCCACGCTTCAGCAACTTGCGCCAGTATTGCAGACGACAGCTGCCTGGTTGCTTGAAGGCACCGACTGTGGAACGCAGGAACTGCCGCCATCCATGCGCCGTCTGTGGGATATGTTTGTCGCCGCGAGAGAAGCCAGCCCCGAGGTTCAACTCCGCATAGCTGACTTCGCCGAGTTCCAATTACGAAACTATGAAAAGTCCCGAGAGACGGCCACGAACATCGTCTCGTGATTGATCTGCACACTCCAGGATCCGCCATGAAGATCCTCGAGACAATTTGCCAGGAGTTGCGCGGCCTGATCGACCCGTTTCAACGGATCATCGATCTCCCGCGCAGCAACCGCATTCCCGGCTGCTGCCACGGCGACCATCGTCCCCATCCCCTTCAGCAGGGACCGCCGATCGACACTGAAATCCCCCATACTATTTTCCTGCATCGCTCGCTTTGCAACCCTCACTTGGTGAACATAATAGGAACATATTCCCACCGCGCTCGTCAACCGTAAATATTAACGGCGGGTGATCATGGCACATCCATGGCACATTCGCACCATTTTTGCTCCATTTTCACAATTCGTAATTTCCTCCATAAGGCATTAATGCCACAGTCCGAAGATCCCCGGCACAATTTGCGCCTTACAACTGAGCTTTACAAGAAGCTCGCACACTCGCGTGTGGATAGTGGTCGTAGCATGAACAGCGAGATCGTTTCTAGGCTCGAGGCGTCCTTCGCGCCTACACCCATGCTTGAAATCGAAAATCTCCTCCGCTCGGTCTTGTCTCTCAGCGACACCGAGCGCAGGGATGCTCTCCTGTTGCTTTCTAAGTTGACCGCCATTCTCGGCGAGCGGTAACGCGGAAAAATAACTTCATAAGTAGGCTACCAATAAGCGGTGAAACAACCGCTGCGGCATAGCTGCGTCCGCCGACTACTGCATATTGCATAGTTCGTATAGGTTTTTTTACCGCTATAGGCTTGCGTATCGGTAAAATTACCGCTATCCGTACATCGTCCGGTCTACTCCTCCTCCCAAAGCCGGATCGCCCGTCCGGGCGCGCGCCGCTGCTCTCTCCTCCTCCCTGAGCAGCGGCGTATGCCGGGAGGCGAAGGAGAGACTAAGTCATGCAGAAGAACAAAATCACCGCCGACGATCGCCGCGACCGCTTGCATATGCTGCGGCTCGCCGAAGAGCGCGGCGCGATGACCGATATCCAGCTCGTCGCCGCCGGCGTCAGCAGGGAAAGCCAGGAACGCAACGCCCCGTGGGTCGCCGAGCAGCTTAAGCAGCGCGGGATGCCTGTCGCGGCCTGACATCCGCTTCCGGTTTCCGCTTGTCGTGCCACCCCTTGCGGCAAGCGGAAACAGAAACGGATGGAGTTTCGGTACCATGCAACATTTCAAGATCAAGGCAATGTGCATACCGGCTGAAGAAGTCGTGGCGAACCGTCGTCGCGATATCTTCTGGCTGAAGATCATCATCGCTGTGCTCGTCTACTGGAACCTGCAGGCGGTCTGGGCTGTCCTGTGTGCAGCCGAGCGCGCCTCCGAACTGGCGAGCAGGATCTGACGATGACGGTCACTCGCTTTCCCGCACCCGATACGCAGCGCCTCAGGCTGGCAAGCAAGCTGGAAAACCGCGAGATGCCGGATTACCAGCTCAGGCAGGTTCTCGGGGCATCCGACAGGCTGGCCGTTGTCAACAAGGCGCTGACGAATGCCGCAATGCGGATCGTCAACGACGATGCCCTTGGTCCAGGCGACGCCCTCGTGGATGGCGATACGCTGCGCGATCTCCTCCCCGCCGTCCTCAACATCATCAATCTCTGCAGTTCGAACCGCGACCGCGATCTCTCGCGCGCCGTGCGCCAATGGCTGCAGGTCAATGGAGACTGATTCAATGCTGCACCACAGACGAAAGGTTCCCGACCGGGAGACACTTGCCGCCCATCTGGCCGCAGGCATGACCATCGAGCACATTGCCGAGACATACGAGGTCGGTATCCGTGCCCTCCGGATGCATCTCGCTCGCTATGGGCTGATCGAGGTTCGTACCAGCGCCGCGCGCTTGGCCGAAGCGCTGAACCGCGCCCCGCCACCGCGTACGCCACGCAATGGAGACATCCGGTTCCGCGACGATCGAACCACCTTCATCCGTGATTTCTACATGGGAGGCAACTCCTTCCAGCTTCGTCAGCTCTCCCTGCCGCGTGTATCGATGCATGTCGCTGCGATCGCCGCCAAACCCACCATTGGAGGCGCGCATGGCGCAAATCGCTGAACGGGTCACCGTCAATTTCGCTGAGACGCAAGACGATGATATCCTCAATTGGGTCAGTCGCGAGGGGCTGGACACAGACGGTCTCGATGACCTGGTGTTCACACACACATTCCATATCTATGCCGATGAACTCAGCGACATCGACATAGATGCGCTTTTCCGCGAGAGCATCGTCGTCGACAGCAACAGTTGGCTGCCGCAGCTCTATCGCCTGCTAGCCGAACGCGACGTGATCGCCGCGATGGATCTGCTTCATCGCGAGTTCCCGCAGCTGCGCCCGCCACAAGCCCAACTGGACCTTATCGCCAGATTGGGTACAGGGGGGGGGTATCGCCCGTGGCTGACCTCTTCTTCCGCGTCCATCGCAGCCAGCTCCTGCCCGCGCTCAGCGCCGTTCTTGCCGCCGTCGACAAGGGTTCAAAGATCCCGGTTCTGGCCAACGTCCTGCTCAGGCCGGATGCCGGCCAGCTCACACTTCGCGGCACGGATCTCGACATCGAGATCGAAACGACATGCGACCTTCTCGACGAGGGCGACGGCATGCCGATAACGATCAAGGCCAAGGATCTGCATGACATCGTCCGCAATCTGCCGGAGACGGCGGAAATAGATGTGACCACCGGCAAGTTTCACGGCCAGGTGCAGATCAAGTCCGGCCGCTCCAGCTTTTCGATTGCCAGTCTGCCAGAAGCGGACTTTCCGTCGATCGCCAGCGCCGTGACCGGCGCGAGCTTCAAGATGGATATGACGCTGCTTGCGCAGGCGCTCGGCAAGGTCTCCTATGCCGCGCTCAAGGTCGATACCGGCCGTGTTTACCTGACCGGCATTCACGTGCGACCGACAGACGAGGGCCGGAAGATCGATTTCGTTGCCGCCGATGGTCGCGGCATGGCGTTGGTACGGATCGACACGACGACGGAAGCCGTCTTCGACGGCATCATTCTTCCCCTGAAAACAGCCGCGGCGATCCAGAAGCTTTTCGGCGAGGCTAAAGAGCCAGCCAGCATCGAGATCGGCCGGAACATGATGCGCGTCGAATGCGGCGGCATCTCGCTGTTTTCCCGGCTGATCGATGGCACCTTCCCGCCGAATTACCGCGAGGTCATTCCGTCAAACCCTGAGCAGGAAGCTATTACCACGGTTGCCGCGCTCAATGCCGCCGTCACGCGCGTTTCGTTGGTCGGTACGGAGCTAGACAAGGACGGCATCAAGGTCACGCTTGGCGACGGCCAGATGCGCGTCGAACTCTACAGCAAGGATGGCGAGTCTGCGGTCGATCATCTCCCGATCGAGTATGCTGGCGAGGAAGGCTATACGACCGGCTTCAACAGCAAGGTCCTCGCCGACACGCTATCAAGCATCAAGACGCAGGACGTGCGTATCCGTTTCGGCGGCACACCCCCAAACGTCGTCTTCATGCCGATCGCAGACCTTGATGAGACATTCGTCATTTCGCCGATGCGAGCAAGGAGCGTCGATTGATGGCCGATCTTCTCGCCGACTTCGCCGCCAGCCAGCCAATGCAGAAGAGCGCCGTCATTTCCGACTGCAAGCGCTACCGCTACGAGCTGCGCCGCACATGGGATGCGGCCAAACGCCTCCTCGTCGTCTGCATGCTCAATCCGTCGACGGCCGATGACGAGAAGGACGATCCGACGTTGCGCGAACTGACCTATTTCGCGAAACGTTGGGGCTATGGCGGCCTGATCGTCGTCAACCTCAACGCCTTCCGCGCCTCGCATCCAAGCGTGATGATGGCGGAACCAATGTGCGTCGGTCCGAAGAACGGCGAATTCATCGAGGCCGCCCTCACCTTTTCCCGCCACCAGGGAACGCCGGTTCTTGTCGCGTGGGGCAATGGCGGCGATCACCTTGACCGTGACGAGTGGTTCATGTCGCGTGCTCGCCTGCACACCGTCAGCCTTATCTGCCTCGGCAGGAACAAGGACGGATCGCCCAAGCATCCGATGTCGCGCGGCCGGAACCGCATCCCGCGCGACCAGCAGCCGATAATGTTTCGAAATGCACTGGAGGCGATATGATTAATCTCGCCTTGGCAAAATCCCTACTGCCGGAAGCTCGCGAGCTAGCCGGCCTCGTTAGCGACGAGTGGTCAGAATCCTACAACATGAAGGATCAACGCGCCGAGCTGTGCGTCATAGACCGCACAACGGGCGAGGTTATGCCGATCGCGATCATTACGCGCGACTGCAGCTATGATGACCGACGCCTGATGATCAAGGCGCCGGTTTTGGTTCGCGCGCTGCTTCTCCTGCTCGATATGGCATTCGCGGAGATCCGCCGCCTACGCCCGCAGCAGCAGGATCAATCCGCTCGCGGCGAGCGGCAGCAGCAGAGCGAGAAGCGCAGCGAGCCTGATTACGCCGCCGAGTGCGCGATGAAGTGCGCCGACCAAGCGTTCCGTCGTTTCCTCCTTGAGAAAAAGAAAGCGCCGGATGCTGGCGACCCCGTGCGTGTCACCTCGCATGTCCGATACCTCCTGAAGGTCGACAGCCGCGCAGAGTTGAACCGCGACGCAGGCGCCCGCAAGCGCTGGCTGGATCTGCGCGCCGAGTTTGAAGTTTGGATGAGGGAAGTAGCATGACCGAAGACGCAACTATTGAGAAAATGCGCGATAGCACTATTCGTCGCGCGATCGGGCCCACGATCCTTCTTGGATCTGGCGCGTATTTCGATTTCCAAGATCCTTGGAACTCTTCGATTACTATCGAGGATATCGCCTATGGCCTGGCCTTTGAAGGCCGGTGTTCAGGCCAGTGCTACAGCCGCATTCTGCAGAAGCGCGTGTTCTACTCCGTTGCAGAGCATTGCGTTCGGATGAGCTGGTCTGTCCCCAATGAGCTAGCGCTCGAAGCCCTCATGCATGAGGTCGGAGAGGCTGTTTGCGGTGACATGAACGCTCCCCTGAAATCCCTGAACCCCTCCTTCAAGTCGATTGAGAAACAATGCGAGGCAGCGATCCTCGCAAAGTTCGGGGTAGCCGTCACGGACCCGGTAGAAATCAAGCGCGCCGATTTGCGGATGCTTGCTACCGAACGCCGCGACCTGCTGCCATGGAAGGGTGAGCGTTGGGGGATCGACGATTACGCTCAGCCGTATGACTGGGAGATCATCCCTTGGTCTCCAGAGGTTGCCGCGCAGACGTTCTTGGCTCGGTACCAGCAGTTGATGGTGAAGCCATGACCGTCGACATTTACAACATGTCGGACGTCGATCGGCAGTTACATGCTGTCGCCGCAGCTCACCAGGCATCGGAAGCCGTGACAGAGCTTCTGCGCTTTAGCCGCGAGGGCGCCGACATCAACGGCACCTTCGGCGAGATCGAGGTTGTCGAGAAGCTGCTGGACGCCGCGAAGATCGCAATCGAATGCCTCACGGAAGCCGACGACGGTCAAACGTTACTCATCGATCTATTCGGACCTCAAGCACGAGCTGGAGTTTTGGGTCTGATGAGCCGCCGCGACAATATCCGCGAAAAGGTCCTGTCTCGCATCCAGGTCGATGAGCAGACAGGTTGCTGGATCTGGACCGGACCGACGTCCGGAACAGAAGGTCGCGGCGCCGGCTATCCACGCATGTCACTGGGGGGGCAAACGGTCGCGGTTCACATCGTCATGTGGACCAACGAGCACGGCTACATCCCCGGAAAGAAGGAACTGGACCACGTCTGCCGTAACCGGCTCTGCGTGCGACCGCACCCCGCCCATCTGGAAATGGTTACCAGAAAACGCAACGCGATCCGGCGCGAGCAAGCGAAGCGCGCGATTTTCTACGAGGAGGCGATATGACTGAATTGATCCAAGCGCTCTCAAGGCTGGCAGGAAACCGTCACTCTGACGGCACGTCTTCAATCGTCAGCCAGGAAGATCGCACGATTATCATCAACGGTTGTTACGATCTGATGATTGCGGCTCGTCAAACTCCCGTTCAGCGTGTGGTGCCGGCTGATCTGACGAACGAACAGAAGGAAGTCACCCTCTTGCGGATCATCGACGCAATGGGCGGCAAGACAGATGTTAGTGATAGCTCATGGGCTTGGATCAACTGGTTCTCTAGCGACGAGGTCCATGACAGGCACTCGGATACCTACAATCGCTGCATCGAGAAGGGTTGGTTGGATTATAGCCACGATGGCGACTTCGACACCAGCACCGCTTGGCTCACGAAGGAAGGCCGAACCGTCCTCGCCGCTGTGGAGGTGGATGGATGAGCCGTTATCATTACGGATTTGATCGCCCTGTCCGCCTTCAGAATTGCCCTCGATGCAAGCTGAAGGTCCTCAACCAAAATTCCTATGGCGAAAGCAGCCTATACGGTTCCTATCACCGGCTTTGCATGCCTTGCTGGGATGCAGAGGACGCGGAGATCAACCGCGAGGGCACGAACAATTTGCCGGAAACCCTCAAAAAATACGGCCCGGAGAACGACTATGATTGATCTACAAAAGCTCGCCGATCGCGTTGCAGCAGGAGAGATCAAGTCTCTCAGCATCAAGCAGCCGTACCCCCATCACATCTTCTACGATGGCAAGGACGTCGAGAACCGCGATTGGCCTACGAAGAGTCGGGGCTGGTTCATCGTGCATGCCGGCGTTTCGAAATCCGAGCTGGACAAGGACGATGATCGTCAGATGGCTATGCCACGTGGCGGCGTCGTCGGCATGGCCCGCATCGTCGATTGCGTCCGCGAGATTGATAGCCGGTGGTTCTTCGGCAAGTTCGGCTTTGTCCTGCGCGATTCCTTCCCCCTGCCGCTGACCCAGTGCCGTGGTCAGCTCGGCTTCTTCAATCTTGAGCCTGAGACGCTGCGGCTCGTCGCAGCGGCAATCCGTGAGGTGAAGCTGTGAGCATCGCGCAGCCAGCAATGCCTGGGGATCTGCTCATGGGCGCCGACGCAATCGCTGGCTTCCTTGGCATCACACGTCGGCAGGCATACCGTCTCGTCTACGACGACATCATTCCATCGTTCAAGCTCGGCGGCACAGTCGCCGCTCGTCGCTCCAGCCTAACCAAATGGATGGAGGATCTTGAAGGAAAGCGCGTAGGCGGCTAGCGTGCGCCCTCGAATGTGAGGGTCAACGCATGGCGACAATCCGGAAACGTCAATGGGCGAACAAAAGTGGCACTCACGAGGCGTGGCTGCTCAATTACATGGACGCCAACGGAAAGCGCCATCGCGAGCAATTCGACAGGAAGCGGGACGCAGAAGCACGCCGCAAGGAGATCGAAGAGCAGATCGGCAAGGGCACCTATCGGCCTGACGCCGCAACAACCACCCTTCGGGCCGCCTGCGAAAGCTACGAGAAGGATCTGAGCACCCGCAAGGATCGAGGTGAGAAAGTCACCCCTGAATATTTCGACAATGTCACTGGCCACATGTGGAACTACATCGCTCCGGACGAGGAGCGGCGAGCGAAACAGAAGGGCAAGAACAAGCGCCGGCCTGATCTGTTCAAAGCCGGGATCGGCGACAAGAAGCTCGCGCAGCTGAGCGCCAGAAACGTCGGTGAGTTCCGCGACGCGGTGCGAAAATCCGGTGTAAGCGTCGTCACAACCCGTCAGATCCTTGGAACCCTGTCACGCGTACTTCAGCACGCGATCGCCAGCGACCTGTTGGCCGCGAACGTCGCGAAGGGCATTCGCGTTGTCGGCAAGCGAAACGAAGACGCGAAAAAGATCACGCCGCCGTCGAAGGCCGCGATCGCCGCCGTCATCAAGGCCGCAGATGACACCTTCACCGTGAAGCTCACCTTCGCCGCGGCATCCGGTGTCCGCGCCTCCGAATTCCACGCCCTTCGCTGGCGACATCTTGACCTGAAGAGCGGGACCGCGACGATCGAAACCCGCGTGGATTCCAAGCGTCAGGAAGACACCACGAAGAGCAAAGCCGGCCTTCGCGAAATTCCGCTGGGCGCACATGTCGTCAAGGTCATGAAGGAATGGCGACTGAAAACCGCGTTCAAGAAGGATGACGATCTCGTATTCCCCAACTCCAAGGGAAAATTCGAGAACCATAAGAACATGCGCACGCGCGTTCTGACGCCCACGCTGAAGCGCGCCGCTGAAGCGATGAAGCAGCAGGGCAAGTTCTTTGAGCCCTTCGGCTGGCATGCCTTGCGCCACTTCGCCATCTCGACTTGGATAGAGGCCGGCCTCGCGCCGAAGACGGTTCAGACCTTCGCCGGGCACTCCTCGCTTGCCGTCACTATGGACCGTTACGGCCACCTGTTTCCGAGCGACGATCACCGCCAGGCGATGGACGCAATCGCATCGTCGATTTTCGCGAATGGCGCATAAATGGCGCACGGTGACATACAAAACCTGCAAACGCTGGACTTATTAACACATTCCTAATCTGAGGGTCACGCGTTCGAATCGCGTCGGGATCACCATTATTTTCAGTAACCGTGTCGGACTGCACGCTTCCGCTCTGAGTTCAGGGCAACGGAACCGGCGCGTCGCCGAGCGTTCGCAGATATGCGATCACGTTCAGTCGATCAGTTTCATCAGGCGCTCCACGAATCTCCATGTTTACGCCTGGGGTTGTGAGGGTTGGACCGGTGAGAAAAATGTGAGGTCCTCGAACGTCCAGGTCCCCTCCCACGCCAACAGGGTCTGGGAGTAGCGGTTGAAATTCGCCGATGCCTTGTCGCGCCCGACAACCTTCCAGAGGTTCCGGCCACCTGGTGGCCCCGCTCTGCGCCTTTGTTGCATGGCACGTGGCGCAGTTGGAGACAAAGAACGCCGCGCCCTTTGTCGGATCACCGTTGGCCAGCTTGGCGGAAATCGGCTCGGGTTTTTGAATAATGACGCCATGAGCCAACAGGTAGGCTGCGATCTCGGGGTGGTTGTCGCGCCTTGCAAGGTGGTAGGGCGTGATGATGGCCGGCAGACGAGCCGGATCTCCCCGCACCCATATGGCGTTGACGTCTGCGCCAGCTTCAACAAGCACTTTGACGCAATCGAGACAACGGTTCGCCACAGCGATCTGCCTTGCCGGCGGTCACGCGCGCCTTCTCGACCCACTTGGCGGCGATCATTTCCACGTGCCAGCGAGGTAGTCAGGCGACGAGGAGAGAAACGCTTTTGGTCTCCGGCTACCTAAAGCCGTGACAAAAAACCTTCCAACTCCTCCGAATCGACAGACACGCGATGCCGTTCCTCCGGATAGGCGCCGCTGGCGATGTCGGTAGCGTATTCGCGGAATGCCGCGATCCGTTCAGCCTGGATGCGGTCATATTCGGCCGCCAGGTTGCGATAGACCTTGGCATGGCGCGGATATTTCCCGCGGTTTAGGCCGAGCACGTCCTCGGAGAAGAGATACTGGGCGTCGCATCCGCTGCCGGCGCCCATGGAGATCATGAGCATGGAGGTGCGTTCAGAAATCGCTGCCGCTACCTCGGCCGGCACGACCTCGATCTCCGCGCTGAAGGCACCCGCGGCCTCCAGATCCTTCACTTGCTTGTAGACAAGAGCCGCCGTTTCGGCCGTCTTGCCGACCGCGCGAAAGCCGCCCGTCCATGTGGCATGCGACGGGATAAGCCCCGTGTGTCCGCAGACCGGAATATGCTCGTCGCGCAGCCGCCGGATCGTCTGCAGGCTGGCGGCGCAATAGATGGCATCGGCCGAGGCCGCCCGCATCTTTACCGCCGAGCGCAGGATCTCATCGGTGGTGGCGCCGCTCTGGCCGTATTCGCCACCCGGAATGGCAAAACGCCCCGGGGCGGCATCGCGGAACCGCGGATCGAAAAGAAGTTCCGGCGGCACGGAAATCAGGTCGATGCCGGCAGCCTCGGCCGCTTCCGCCTCTTCGAGCGACACGACGCGCAGCATGCTGAGTTGCCGCTTGCCCTTCATCGCTAGGAGGTCATGCACAGTCGGTCGCAGTTGTTTGCCCATCGCCGATACCTTGAGAATGCGGCAGCCGGTCAGGCGGCCAGGAGGGATTTCAGTTTGACGCTGCTTGCGACAAGCGCTGCCGGATCCGGATGCGCGCGCGCCGCAATCAGCATTTCGGCAAGCCGGATATCGCGCGCGACCACGTTGCCGCGACCGATGCCGCTGGCCGCAAGCAGCCTGCCGGCTTCATCGAGATGAAAGAGAATGAAAGCGCCGTCGCCGAGGTCGCGGCGCAAATGCTGAACGGCGCCCTCCGCCAGGCCGGCGATCTGCAGCGTTACGTCATACTGGTCGGACCAGAACCAGGGGACGGCGGAAACGGCTGTGCCAAGCCCCATCATGTTGGCGGCGGCGAGTGCGCCCTGCTCTTGGGCATTCCGCCAGGATTCGAGCCGCACACGCCGGCCGCCATAGATCGCGAGGGGGAAGGAGCAGCAGTCGCCGGCTGCGTAGATGTCAGGCGCCGAGGTGCGCAGGAATTCATCGACGGCAATGCCGTTGTCGATTGTGAGACCAGCGCGAGCGGCAAGCTCCGTATTGGGAGTGGCGCCAATGCCGATAAGCACGAGATCCGCGCCGATCATGTTGCCGTCAGCCAGGTGGATCTTGGCGCTTTCGTCGTCTTCCGCAATACCTGTTATCGCCACCCCGCAACGGATATCGACGCCCTCTAGCGAATGCCGTTCGCAGATCACCCCGGCAACTTCCTCCGGGACGCCGCGCTTCAGCACGCGTTCCAGGCCCTCGAGGACCGTTACGGCAGTTCCGAGCGCACGCGCCGTCGCGGCAAGCTCCAGGCCGATAAAGCCGCCGCCAATGATCACGATATGCTTCCCCGGCACCATTGCCTTGCGAAGTGCGACCGCATCGGCATGGGTGCGCAGCGAGCGGATATGCTTGCTGTCCTCGGCAATATCAGGAAGCACCCGCGCACGGGCGCCGGTCGCGAGCAACAGCTTGTCATAGGCAATGGTACGGCCATCGGAAAGCGTAACGGACTTTGCTTCAGGATCGAGATCCTGAACCGTCAGGCCGGTCAGCAGACTGATGCCGCCTGCGGCATATCTCTCCAGCTCCGCGATGAATTTCGGTTCCGCAGTCCCTTGGTCGGACGCCTTCGAAAGCGGCGGCCGCTCGTACGGCGCGAGCGCCTCGCTTCCAATCAGCGTGATCTCGCCGTCAAATCCCTTCTCGCGCAGCGCAAATGCCGCGCGGGCGCCGCATTCCCCTGCCCCGATGATCACGAAATGGGTCATGACAGCTTCCTCAGATCGAGATGAAGACAGCACCGTCTTCGACCTTCACGGGATAGGTGCCGAGGTTGACGCAAACCGGCGCCCCCTTCGCCTGCCCCGTCTTGTAGTTGAAACGGCCGTTATGCTTGGGACATTCGATGATCTCGTCCATGACCAGACCGTCGGCCAGATGGACCTGCTCGTGCGTGCACAACCCGTCCGTTGCGAAGAACTCGTCGTCGGGGCTGCGATAGACCGCGAACGTCCTGCCCTGGTGATCGAACCGCATCACGTCCTCTTCGTCGATGTCCTCGACGGCACAGACCTCGATCCAATTTCCGCTCATCTTGTCCTCCCAGGCTTATGCTTGGCGTTGTTTATTGGGCAGCCGGCGCAAGCTCGCCGTGGAATTCCTCGCGATAGGGACGCGCCGTCGCCGGCAGTTCGCGCTTCAGGAAATAGTCCTCATTGCGCAGCTGGCGCAGGAATGCCGGGAGCATCTCGCGATAGCCGGACCAGATCGACGGGTTTGCCGCCGGCAGGTCGTGCTTGATCATCGCATGCAGGCGCGGCAGCGCATGGTAAGGCACCATCGGGAACATGTGGTGCTCGACGTGATAGTTCATGTTCCAGTAGATGAAGCGGCTGATGGGGTTCATATGGACCGTGCGGCTGTTCAGGCGATGGTCGATGACATTGTCCGCGAGGCCCCCATGCTGCAACAGTCCAGTCAGCACGTGGTGCCACGCGCCATAGAGCCTGGGCAGGCCAATCAGCAGCGCCGGCAGAATGGACCCCATCGCAATCGCGACAGCGATCGTCGCGACATAGATAGCAAGCCAGATGCGGGCGATAAAGATCGCGCGCGGTTGCTCCATCTCGGGGATGAAGGTCTTCTCCTCCGCGCTGATGACGCCGACGGCATTGCGCAGCATGTCAACCATCGCATGCCAGACATCGAGAATGCCGAAGAAGTTCAGGATCAGCCGCAGCAGATCCGGCGGACGCATCACCGCAATTTCGGGATCGCGGCCGACGATGACAGTGTCGGTGTGATGGCGCGTATGGCTCCAGCGCCAGGTCACCGGATTGCGCATGATCATGAAACAGGCGATCTGATAGACTGCGTCGTTCATCCAGCGCGTCTTGAAGGCCGTGCCGTGACCACACTCGTGCCAGCGGCTATCCGATGCCGAACCGTAAAGCACCCCATATGCCAGAAAGAAGGGCACGCAGAGCCACGAGCCCCAGAAGTAGACGCCAAGTCCGCCAAGGAGGATCATTGCGCCCAGCCAGATGATCGTGTCACGGATAGCCGGAGCGTCGGAGCGCTGCATCAGCGCTTTCATGTCCTTGCGCGCAACCTCGGTGTGATACCACTCGGCGGCGGCCAATCCCGTGTCAACGGCTGTGCGGCCGCTTTCACCGAGCAGGCTGTAGTCGCGCTTCCTCGTCTGATCAGCCATCTCAACCTCCCGCATGCCATCCCTCCCGGCCTATGCAGACGAGAATATGTTGACTTTCATCAAGCGACAATGCAGCCTTGATGTATTCTATCAAAAGACATCATTGCGACCACATCACAATGATGGATTCTTGCAAGGACCGAATGGTGAAGCGACCGACAATACAGGATCTGGCGAATGCTTCGGGCGTCAGCGTCGCGACGGTCGATCGTGTGCTGAACGGCCGGCATCGGGTTAGGGAGGAGACGGCACGGCGGGTCTATAACGCGGCGGCCTCTATCGGCTACCATGCGGTCGGCCTGCTCCGGCAACGGGTATTCCAGGACCTCCCGCATCATCGGCTGGGCTTTCTTCTGCAGCGTCCGACGCAGTCGTTCTACCAAACGCTCGCCAGGGAAATCGAGCAAGCAGCGCATGCCAACACATCGTCTCGCATAACCGCCCAGATCGAATATGCGACGGCGTCCACGCCTGCTGCGATCATTGAAAAGCTGAAGCTTCTCGCCAGCCGCAACCAGGCGATCGCATTGGTCGGTCCGGACTATCCGGCCGTCACGGCCGAGGTTGAAGATCTGAAGGCCAGGGGCATTCCTGCCTTTTCCATTCTGTCCGATCTCGCCAGTGGCGTGCGACAGGGTTATATCGGGCTGAACAATCGAAAGGTCGGCCGCACGGCCGCCTGGATGATCGCAAAGGCTGCCAAGAAACCCGGCAAGGTCGCCTGCTTCGTCGGCAGCCACCGCTATCATGGACATGAACTGCGCGAGATCGGCTTCCGCTCGTATTTTCGAGAGAATGCCCCTGATTTCGAGGTTCTCGAGACGCTGATCAACCTCGAAACTCCGGAGATAACGCACGAAGCCACCATCAATCTCCTCAAGCAGCACCCTGATCTCGTCGGCTTCTATGTCTGCGGCGGCGGCATGGAAGGCGCGATCTCCGCCGTTCGCGAAGAAGGTCTCGCCGGCAAGCTTCTCGTCGTCGTCAACGAACTGACACCGGACTCGCGCTCGGCCCTCGCCGACGACGTGGTGACCATGGCGATCGCGACGCCCGTCAGGAACCTCTGCAACGATCTGATCACCTTGATGACAGCCTCGATAGGATCAGAGGGCGACGCGGTTCCGGGACAATCGTTCCTGCCTTTCGATATCTATACCTCGGAGAACATCTAGCCCTGCCGGCGACCCGTCTTCGGCCTTAGCGCCGTGCGGCCCAGGACAGGCCGCGGCGAAGAATGAGGCGCATATAGGGGTGGTCGAACTCGCTCGCGACGTGGCCGAGAGCGGAATAGAAGACACGCCCTTGTCCGAACTGGCGCTTGAAGGCAACGGGCATTGTCACGTTGCGGGCGGCCGAATCATACTCTCCGGAAAAGCGCGTCGTCGCCAGGATTTCGACCGACGGATCGTAGTGGAGGTAGTACTGCTCGGACCGATAGTCGAAGTCGGGAATCCCCTCCATCACAGGATCATGCTGACGGGTCACGTTGACGCGGAAATCGATGATGTTGCCGGGATGGGAGACCCAGGTCACCCCAGAGACATACCGGAACGGTGCGCTCTCCTTGAACGACGTCGCCAGCGCGCCGTGATGTCCCCCGAGGCCGAGACCACCGCGTACAGCCTCCAGCAGCGCGTCTGCGTGCGCCTTCTCGATTTTCTCGCCGGTGATGACAGGCACGAGCAGATCGGCGCCCGCGATCGCAGCTGACCCGAAGATGCCAAGGTCGCCGGTCACCTCGACGGCAAAGCCATCCTCGCGCAACACGTCCGCGACGCGGTGGGCACATGCTTCAGGCTCGTGGCCGCTCCAACCGCCCCAGACGATGATCGCTTTGCGCATAAGCACCTCCCTTGCCGAACACATTGGGCCGCCGAGAGCGGCCAGATCTTCTTTACGACAAGAGGGGTCGAGCAAGCCAGTGCAAGCCTTGCCGGACCATATTTTCTTCCGACGCTCGGAGGCGGAACTTTCCGACCCGTTCCGCGTTTCGCGGAAAACGAGGGAGTGCTCGCCATGCGTATGAAACTGACGTTGCTTGCATTCGCATATCTTGTCGTCAGCGGCCTGTTGCTGGCAACCACCTATAAATCGGCAGGCCCGATCACGACGCCAAAGACAGATCGGGTCGCAGCCTTCCAGATGGAACGCTTCGCCGGCTGAGGGATAACTACGCTGCCTTGATATCATTGCGCACGGGCCGCGTTCCCGCGAGAGCGCGCGCGACGGCGGTTGCACGCTCGATCTCGGCTGCCGTGGAAACCATGCCGGTTAGCACGACCGCACGACCTTCAAGCGTCACCTTCACATCAGCCGCATCAATCCCACCAGCGACAGCCAAGGCATTCGCTACGGCCTCCTCGAGCGCGGCATCCTGGTTAGCTCCAGTCTCGGGTTCGAAGGGTTCGCCATAGAACGTCGGTTGCTTGAAAACCATGTGCCTTCCTCCTGTCTCGACTACGAAACGCAGCAACTGGCCGATTGGTTTCGCGCCACCCTCTTAGACATGGCAAGGGAGGGCGGCCGCCCTCTCCCGGATTCGCAGGATTTCTGCTGCGCCGCACACTTGCCGCTCATTTCAATCCCCTGTACAGCCAGAGCCAATGCAAGAGTTTTGGCGAAATCATCGATGATGGCAGGCGAAAGTGCGCCGAGGCGCCTCAGTATTTTTGGCTCAACTGGCTCGATCGGACAAAATACGCTCGACGTTGTCGAGCAGTTGGGCGGGCGGGACTGCTATGAGATCTCGGTCGTAACGGGCAACGAGAACGTCCAGCTTCTGGCGCAGCAGGCGAAATCGTCAGGCGCCAAGCTTGCGGTCACCGCGAGCGACGGCAAATATCACTCGCTGAAGGAAGAACTGTCCGGCAGCGGCATTGCGGTTGCCGCTGGCGTATCAGGCCTGGCGGAGGCCGCCGACCTCGAGGCGGATTGGGTGATGGCCGCCATCGTCGGCACGGCCGGCCTCGCGCCGACACTGGCCGCTGCCCGCAAGGGCGCAACGATCGCACTCGCCAACAAGGAATGCCTGGTGTCGGCCGGCGACTTGTTCGTCGATGCAGTGGCAAAGGGCGGCGGACGGCTGATCCCCGTCGACAGCGAACACAGCGCGATCTTTCAGTCTCTCGACGAAGACCAGCGGCACGCCGTCGAACGGATCATCCTGACGGCTTCGGGCGGTCCGTTCCGCACCTGGTCGCGCGCCGACATGGCGAATGTGACGGCGGCTACGGCGCGAGCCCACCCGAACTGGTCGATGGGGCTGAAGATCTCGGTCGGAAGTGCCTCGATGTTCAACAAGGCGCTGGAGATGATCGAGGCGAAGCATCTCTTCGGCGTTCGCCCGGACCAGATCGAAGTGATCGTCCACCCGCAGTCGATCATTCACTCGATGGTCGGCTACACGGATGGATCGATCATCGCCCAGCTCGGCAGCCCCGATATGCGGACGGCGATCGGTTACGCGCTCGACTATCCGCGCCGACCGACACTAAACGTCGAGCGGCTGGATTTCGCCAAGCTCTCGCGCCTCGACTTCGAGGCGCCGGATGAAGAGCGTTTCCCGGCGCTGAGACTGGCGCGCACCGCGCTGGAACGCGGCGGCCTACAGGGCGCCATCATGAATGCGGCCGAGGAAATTGCGTTTCACGCGTTTGTCGAAGAGCGGATCGGTTTCCTTGCCATGGCCGATATTGCCGAAGCGGTGATGGACAAGATGATCGCGTCAGGGGAAGCGAAGACGATGGATGACGTCTTTGCCGCCGATGCGGAAGCTCGCAGGCTCGCTGCCGAACTGGTAGCCCTCAACGAAAAGGCCGCCTGACGGCGGCCCAATCTTTTTCCGAAATGTAGTTTAAGCCACGTGCCGCGCGAGCGCGCAGCGCGACCAGAGCGAATGCAGCGCTTCGACGAGGTGTTCGATGTCGGTGTCGCTGTGCAGCGGCGTCGGGGTGATGCGCAGCCGCTCGGTCTTCTTCGGCACCGTCGGGTAGTTGATCGGCTGCACGTAGACACCGCAATTGTCGAGCAGCAGGTCGGAGATCCACTTGCACTTGGCCGCATCGCCGACCATGACAGGCACGATGTGGCTCGGGTTCGGCATATGCGGGATGCCGCGCTGATCGAGCAGCGCCCTCAGCTTGCGGACCCGATCCTGGTGGCGTGCCCGCTCGAACGGGCTGACCTTCAGATGCTGGATCGAGGCAACCGCACCGGCAGCAAGCGCCGGCGGCAGCGCCGTCGTGAAGATAAAACCAGACGCAAACGAGCGGATGAAGTCGCACAGCGCCGTCGAGGCGGCGATATAGCCGCCCATGACGCCGAACGCCTTGCCGAGCGTGCCCTCGATGACAGTCAGGCGGTCCATCAGCCCTTCGCGTTCGGCAATGCCGCCGCCGCGCGGCCCGTACATGCCGACGGCATGCACTTCGTCGAGATAGGTCATCGCGCCGTACTTGTCGGCGAGGTCACAGATCTCCTTGATCGGGGCGATATCGCCATCCATCGAATAGACCGATTCGAAGGCGATCAGCTTCGGCGCCTTCGGATCGGCAGCCGCCAGCTTGGCTTCGAGATCATGGATGTCGTTGTGCTTCCAGATCACCTTCTCGCACTTGGCGTAGCGAATGCCTTCAATCATCGACGCATGGTTCAGCGCGTCGGAGAAGATGATGAGGCCGGGGATCTTGGCGCCAAGCGTGCCGAGCGCCGCCCAGTTGGAGACGTAGCCCGAGGTGAAGATCAGTGCCGCTTCCTTGCCGTGAAGATCAGCCAGCTCGCGCTCGAGCAGAACGTGGTAGTGGGTGGTGCCAGAGATATTCCGGGTGCCTCCCGCACCCGCGCCACAGTGATCGATGGCATTCTTCATCGCCTCGACCACCTTGGGGTGCTGGCCCATGCCGAGATAGTCGTTGGAGCACCAGACCGTGACTTCCTTCGGGCCGTCCGCCGTGTGTCGCGTGGCGCGCGGAAAGCTGCCGCGGTGACGCTCAAGATCGGCAAAAACGCGATA
>NZ_LNCD01000136.1:23365-45796 GCF_001542405.1 Rhizobium altiplani | reverse complement strand
TGTGGCTTTTACTTTCGGATTTCAAATCGGAAAATGTCATACAGGCGTTAGGTTTAGACGCTAAATCGGTGTCGATTTTTCGCTAACGATTTCAAATGAAGCCCCTTGCCAAAGCGATTTCACGATCGAACCTTGCCGGCGGATCGCCCGATCTCGGACGAGCAGTGGTCGATGGCGCGTCGCATTGCCCGCGAGTTGGACAAGATCCTCGACGGTCGCGGCCCGAGGCAGGCTACCATCACGCGCGCGGCGGCTGAACTGCGCCTAACCACACGGCAAATCTACAATCTCCTCGCCCGATATCGCGCCGATCGGACGGTGACGGCCCTGCTGCCTCGCACTGCGGTCAGTCGGCGCAAACGGCTGTCGGAACAGATCGAGGAGATCATCGCGACCACACTTCGGGAGAAGTGGCTGACGCTCGAGCCGACCGGACTTGCTCCCGTGGTCGACGAGATCCGCGCGCGCTGCGAGGAAGCCGGTCTTGCCGTGCCGTCCTATGTGACGGTCGCTCGACGCATCCCGGTCTTGTTTTCGCCTGAAGAGATCGCCAAGAAGCGTTCGGCCAATCCGAAGCACTTTTTGCGGCTGAAGCCGCGACCCGGCTATATCCATGCGCCGCACCCGCTCGCCGTCTGCCAAATCGACCATACGCCGACCGATATCAATTTCGTGGAGGTTGTTGACGGGGCTGGTGTGTTCGTCGGCCGCCCTTACCTGACTGTCATCACCGACGTGGCGACACGATCCATCCTCGGCTTCTGCCTCACCTTGGAGAAGCCGTCGGTGCTGTCTGTCGCGCTATGCCTCGCCCAGGCCATGTGTCCGAAAGACGCATGGCTTGCCGCGCGCAATCTCAATCACGCCTGGCCGATGTTCGGTCGACCGCGGCTGCTGGTCGCGGACTCGGCGATGGAGTTCAAGGGGCATGCATTCCAACAAGGCTGTGAGGATTACGGCATTCGGATCCGCCCCCGCGATCGTGGCAGGGTCCATCACGGCGGCGTGGTTGAACGGCTGTTGGGCAAAGTCAACGGAGTTCTCGCTACCTATCCGGGCTCCTCGGGGCGTTCCGTCGCCCACCGCGATGAATATCCATCCGAGCGGCGCGCCTGCCTGAGCTTCGCCGATCTCGAGCGCTGCGTCGCGCTGGCCGTGATCGATCACAATCTGCAGGAAAATTCCAAGACCCTGAAGGTGCCGCTGACCGAATGGCAACGCAACGGTTCGGCATTGCCGGTCTTCGGCGACGATCCGCAACGCGTGCTGCTGTCGTTTCTACCAAGAACGGAGAGGCAATTGTCGCCGCAAGGGATCAGCATGTTCGCCCTGCACTATTATTCGGCGTGGCTGGGCGTCTTCGTTCCAGAGCGGGACCGGCTCGGAAAGCTCGAGGTGCGATACGATCCCCGCGACATCAGTCATGTCTATGTCCGCGACCCGGAAACAAGACAGTTTCGGCCGGTCGAGCGACGCGATGGCCAGTTGTCGCCAGTGACCCTATGGGAACATGCGGCCGAGCGCACCCGTCGGCGCACAACCAATCGACGCTCAAACGTCGAGAAGGTGGCGGTCCGCCGCGAGATCGCAGCCATAGCGGAGACCGCAAAGGCTTCCAAGCGCCAGTTGCGCGACGCTGTCCGCAGCGCACATGCCGCCACAGCGGACAAGCCTTATGCGGTCATGCGGCCGCCGGCGCCTCTACCGGCAGAGCATCCGCCGCGCCAAAAGAGCCGGTTGCCGGTCGAGGATTGGTAGCCATGTCGGATCATTTGCTCGAGCATGTCCGGCCATATCTCGGCCGTGATCGGGAAGAGCGGATCGCCTATATCCGCGCACCCCGTTGGATCGGGCATCATGTCGCCCAGGACAGCCATCGGCGGCTGGCCGAGCTCCTGGAACGACCTCCGTCTTTGCGAACCCAGGGGCTGATGTTGGTCGGCCCCTACGCCAACGGCAAGACGATGATCGCCGAACGCTTCGCCGTCGAGCACCTGAGAGCCGCGCCCGCGCAAAAAGTCTGGATGGTCCAGACACGCGAAGGCGCCGGCCTCGGCCATTTCTATGCCAGTATTCTGCAGGCGCTGCGCGCTCCCGGCGGCGATATGTGGGATGTCGGTCGCAAGGCGGAGCAACTCGACCACTTGCTGGAGAGCCTCAAGCCGAAGGTGCTGATTCTCGACGAGTTCCACAATGCGCTGCGGGGCCGTGCCCGCGACGTCGAAGCCGTCTTTGCCTTCCTGCGGCGGATCGGCCGCCAGTACGACATCTCGCCGGTGCTGATCGGCGAGGTGGCCGTCTGCGATTTCATCAACGCCACCAGCGAGATGGCGAGCCGCTTCGAGCTGGTCGCGGTCCCACGCTGGCAGTATGACGAAAACTATCTCATGCTGCTCGACAGTCTCGAGGCCGCATTGCCGCTGGCCAAAAGCTCCGATTTGTCGAACGAGCCGTTGGCGCGTCGGATATTCAGCCTCTCGGAAGGCTTGATCGGCGAGATCGTCACCATCGTCACCAAGGCGGCCGTCGCGGCGATTGGATCCGGAACCGAACGCATCAGCAAGGCCAGCATCGACGAGCTCCGCCACGTGCCGGTTTCTAAGCGGCGCAACGCGGCTCTGCGCGAGAGCCTTCTATGACGACGGTCGACGCGCCTGCACCGACGATCAGCATCCGTGAACACTATCGTGACGTCGCGTCCGACCGCTGGCCGGTCACCGTCGTGCCCCAGGCAGACGAGTTGCTGTCGAGCTGGCTACACCGGCTTGCACATGCCAATGGTGTTCCGCCGCGAGCCTTCGCTCGCGTGCTCCGGCGCAATGCGGTAATGTGGTCGCCAGCCCTTGATTTCCGGCTGCCGGGTGAAATCGCAAAGCTGCTGAGCGCCAACACCGGTATCGCGCCCGATGAGCTGGCGGCGATGATGTTGCCGCACGCCCTGCCGAGGCAGCTTCTGCTGCCGCTTCGCAACGGCGGACATCGGACAGAGTCAACCTGGCTGCAGTTTTGTTCTTACTGTCTCGCCGAGGATGCACAGCCCTATTTTCGGCGGAGATGGCGACTGGCAACCCGGGTTTCATGCTCGAAACATAGCTGTCGATTGCGCGACCGATGTCCGTCCTGCCAAAGCTGCATCGCGGTCTTTGACCAAGCTGAACTGGTGCCGCAACATTACTGTGCCCGCTGTGGCTACGACCTGCGTCGCGCATCGAGAATTGGCATCAGTCCAGCGGCAAGACAACTCGATCGCTGCATCGACGACATCTGTCGATTGGAAGGGATGAGAAATACGCCATCCAGCCGTTCGCTCATTCGACGCCTTTTGAACCTGCCCGATGGCATCTATTCGACGGCGAACCTGATCAGCCTGTCCACGGCGGCACGGGCGCACTGCATTGCGTGGGCAGCAAACCGACCGGACGACGACTGGCTGACGGCCGGCGACGAAACGGCAGCCGCGCAGTGGCGACTTCTGATCTTGGCGGCGAAGGGCCACCGGAGGCTCATCGAGCGTTTTGCGGACTGCCTCGAGAAACGAAGAGAACTCCGGGAACGCCAGGCTAAGACGACTGTCCAGCCAAAGCCCGTGGACGTGGCCGCCCTGCTCGGAGCGTATGCGCGTGTGATGGAGCGTGGTCGACGTCGTCGATCGGCGTGAGACAGGCCGAAACATAGCTCTTGGATGAATCAGTCGTTCTCCGATGCTTCGCTCTCGCGCATCGGCAGTGCATCCCCCTCGAGCGCCTGCCGGCTGAGCAGTCCCGCGTCCTCCAACCGTTCGAGGTCGGGAAGATCGCGTAGCGTCTCGAGGCCGAACGCCGACAGGAAATGCCTGGTGGTCACATAAGTATAGGGCGCGCCGGGTGTCGGGCTGCGCGGCCCGGAGCCAAGAAAGCCGGCGTCGCGCAAACTGGCGATCGTGTCGCGGCTCACCTCTTTGCCGAACATCTTCGACAGCTCGCCGCGGGTCACCGGTTGCAGGTAGGCGATGGCCGCCAGCACCGCGGCTTCGTGCTCGGACAGCGACACCGGAGACGACCGCGTCGGCGCCTGCGACGCGCGGATCGCGGCCGCATAGGCCGAGCGGCTTCGGTGCTGCCAGCCGCCGGCGACCGTAACGATGTCATAAGGACGCGACCGCAGGTCCTCGCGCAGATCATCGATGAGCAGCTCGATGCTGCAGCTCTTTCCGACCACCCGCGCCAGCGTCTCGCGGCTAACCGGTTCCACGGCGGCAAAAATGACCGCCTCCACCCTCAGCATCCATTCGCGCCAGCGCAGCTCCGGCGGTAGATCCTCAAGTTCCCGGTCATAGAGGATTTCATCCTCCGACCTCGATTTCCTTCCTCGATGTGTCCTGGTTGCCCCCGATCCGGTCATCGTCACAATCCAAAAATCCGGAAGGACGTGCGGCCGGAGAGTTCGCGCACCGCGCCAAAACTCTCGAGCCGCTCGAACAGCCGCGTCGCCGCCCAGCGGGAAAGATCGCTGCCGGGCGCGGAAGCCGGCACGGCATCCTCGTCGAGCAGCTTTTCGAAGACGACACCGGCGCCCTTCGTCCGCACCTTCGGCGCCGCCGCCAGCAATGCCTCGGCGCGCCGGCCGATGTCATTGGCCTGCCGCAGGGCCTCGGTCGTCCCTGACACGAGCGCCAGGCACACTGCCCGCGCAAAGCCAGGCTCGCCGGACCGCACCCGTCCGCGGCCGCCGATCGTCTTAAATGCGGCGCCATAGCGTTCGGCCATCAGCAGCGGCACGCCGCACGCCCAGCCGAGTTTTTCCGCCAACAGCCGATCGGCCAACCACCAGGCGAGGATTTCAGCGTCGGGCCGGGCGGCGCAGATTTTCGCCACCAGCTCGGCGACGGCGAAGGGTGCTGTGCGCGGCGACTGCAGCGCGGCGTCGAACAGATCGGCGAGCTCGTCCAGGCCGTCGCGGCGCAAGCCGATCAGTGCCGCCAACCCCTGCAGAACCTTGCTGCCGATCGTCCGCTTCTTCGCCGCCAGCCTTTGGAAGGCCAAAACCATTGTGCCGGCCGGTCCGGGATCGTCGTCGGGTGTGGTGAGCAGCAGCGCATCGCGCAAGGCCGGTTCGCTCTCGGTGCGGCCGATCAGCTGCACCGCCGATTGCGCGCATCTGAGCGCCAGCCGTTGACGCCAGCAGCCGGCCCAAGCGGGTTCGGTGCGCACCAGATCGTCCAAGGATTTCAGGGCGATGCCGGCGGCGAAGGCGGCGTCCGCCTCACCCAGCTCGCCGCCGCGCGGCAAAACCCAGGCCGGCAGGGGCGGCACGGCCGTGGGCGGAACTGGGGTGACGAGAGGCGAGCGGGAGCGCGAATCCATGCTGCCGAGCATAATCGAAGCGTGCAGTTTATGCCATGCGGTTCTGCCGAAACCGCACGGCCCGTCAACACTGTTTTATGTCCGGTAACCTTCCATTACCGGACATAAAGTGATAGCATCCCGAACCATGGAAAATCCCCCGGCAAACACGCCCAAAATCGACGATTCTAGCACCAACGTCGTCGATCCCGGCAGCGAATTGGGCGCTTCACCTCCCGCCCCCGGGCCGACACCCCGTGTCCCGGCGCGGCTGGAAGCCTTGGTCGAGACCGCGACAGCTTATGCCAACGCCGCCAGTTCCGAAAACACCCGCGATGCCTACGCCAAGGACTGGCGGCATTTCACCGCCTGGTGCCGCCGCGAAGGTTTTGAACCGCTGCCCCCCTCAAGCCAGGTGATCGGCCTCTATATCGGCGCCTGTGCTTCGGGCATCTCTGCCGAAAACCCGAAACGCAGTGCCCCTGCCCTCTCGGTGGCGACGATCGAGCGACGTCTCTCCGGCCTCGCCTGGAATTTTACCCAGCGCGGCGTGCCGATGGATCGCACCGACCGGCATATTGCGACGGTGCTCGCCGGCATTCGCCGCAAGCACGCCAAGCCGCCGCGACAGAAGGAGGCCGTGCTTGGCGACGACATCAAGGCGATGGTCAACACCCTCGGCCACGATCTGAGGGGCCTGCGTGACCGGGCCATCCTGCTCCTGGGCTTCGCCGGCGGCCTGCGGCGCTCCGAGATCGCCGGCCTCGACGCTGTCCGCGACGACAAGAGCGATGGCCATGGCTGGATCGAGATTTTTCCCGACCAAGGCGTCCTGGTGACGCTGCGCGGCAAAACCGGATGGCGCGAGGTCGAGGTCGGCCGCGGCGCCTCCAGCGAGACCTGCCCCGTGGCAGCCCTCGAGAGCTGGATCCGCTTCGGCCGGATTGCGCGCGGCCCCCTCTTCCGCCGCATCTTCAAGGACAACAAGACGGTCGACGTCGAGCGGCTTTCCGACAAACATGTCGCCCGTCTGGTCAAGCAGACCGCACTCGCCGCAGGCGTCCGTTCCGATCTTACGGAAGGGGAACGTGCGTTGCTGTTCTCAGGCCACTCGCTGCGCGCCGGCCTTGCCTCCTCAGCCGACATCGAGGAGCGGTATGTTCAGAAACAGCTGGGTCACGCCTCGGCGGAGATGACGCGTAAATATCAGCGGCGGCGCGACCGCTTCCGCACCAATCTGACAAAGGCGTCAGGGCTTTAAGAGGCCCCTCCCCTCGCCCGGCATGAAATCGTTAGGTCAAAATTGCGTGCCGGATTTTCAGCTTAGCGCTTCAATTGAAATCGGGAAGCAAAAGCCACAGCCGGCCTCAAAAGCCGGTCCTATCAGGCTCGATATGGGCAACTTCACGAGATCGTAAGACATTGAAATAATGGTAAATGATTTGCTAAACGAATGCTATCTGCGCTTTACTGTTCGTCACTGCGTATGATTGGGAGTTGATGTTTAAACCATCGATAAGTATCTGTTATCGGAAGTGAGCGCTTTTTCGAACAAATATAAGCTTGCTCTCAATTCTCGAGGAGCCGTCTCATCATGTGTCGGATATGGTCTTGTGCGCCAAAGAAGATGGCAGCGACGACGATCGTCCGACGTTGGACTATTGGCAAAAACCAAACCGCAGCCTTGTCTCGTCGCAAAAAGTGGATGCCCGGATAAATATCGGGGCGCAACGTTCCAATGCTCGGCGTCTCGGCGATCCGCTTGATCGACATACGAAGGTCGCGAATTCGGCCAGCAGCACGCTCCAAGGCTTCGTCGGGATGGTCACCGAGATCGCAGTAAGCGGCAAAGAGATGATCGAAGATCAGTTCAAAGTCGCGCTCCGCTTCGACAGAATATTCAAGACTCCACACGAAGAGCTCTCTGCTTACGCGCGATCATATCGTCGACCGCGCCTGCCATTGCCTCTTCAGACATAGATGCTCCACTTAGCCGCCGGTGAATCAGCTCCCGCAGGGCTTCCGTCTCAGCGGACTCAGTCTCCGTCTTCTGTCGGAGCAGCTCCAACCCTTGCTGAATAACCGAACTTAAGCTCGAATACCGTCCAGTGTCGACAAGCGATCGCGCAAAGGCGTCCTGTTGCTCGGTTAGCGAAATCGACGACTTTACACTCATGACGTCATCTCCTTTGCTTCCAGAATTGCTACCCAGTCGCATATGTCAAGAAATTTCTCGATGGCGCTATTTCCAGCTGAGACGGCATTTCCGATCACCACGCGTATATGGCGATTGTACGCGCGGTGGAGCATGCTATGGTAGCGCACCAGGCATACTGGAGGCCAGCAAGGGGCAGGCCACGTAAAGATCAGCGAAGCGCGCAAGAAATTTGCCGAAGTCCCTGAACGCGCCAACCAGGTGAGGAAATCGTCATCATGCGCGACAATGAGGTCTACGTGCGGATCGGCCCGGCCGACGGCGGCAAGCGCGCGTTCGGACTGTTGCGCCAGCGGCGCCTGCCGGATGACCTGTTCGACAAAAGCGATGCCGAACAGGACGCCATCGACGGCGGCGACTGGAATGACGACCTCGGCGTGTGGCAGGGCGACCCCGCCGGTTCCAAGGCCACGGCATGAAGGATCTTCTCGATGGCCACGCGGTCTAATGGTGGACGATCGGCAGCGACCGGCTTTCATTGAAGCGCGCGTTCGACCCGATTTTGCATGAGCGTGTCTGGTAAAGGTAACAACAATGAAGATCTGCGTGGAAGTTGCCGAGGCAGCAGAGCGACTTGACGAACTGATCGACCTTGCCTTGCGCGACGACGAGGTGGTCGTCTGTCGTGGAGGGAATCCCGTTGCGGTCATCATGGCTGTTCGGAAGGCGAGCCAGGCCACGATCGATGACTTTCTGGCACTGGCAGCCGAGGGTCGCCCGACGAGCAATGACCTGACCTCAAACCACGACGACCTCTATGACGAGAACGGACTGCCGACATGAGCAGCGAGTCGCCAAGTTTGATCGAAGAACGCGCAAGAGAACTCGATACGATCGCTGCGGTGTTGCCGATCGGGCGCCGCGATGAACTGGCCGAGCTGCTCACCGATCAGGATGTCGAAACCCTCCGCCATCTTGTCAATGCGGGCATGGGCGAGAATACGCTGCGGGCGCTGACGTCCGACCTCGCCTATCTGCAGGCCTGGTCGCTGGCGGCCACGGGCGCTCCCCTCCCCTGGCCGGCGCCGGAAGCCTTGCTGCTGAAATTCGTCGCCCACCATCTGTGGGATCCGCAGAAGCGCGAAATTGAACCGGGCCACGGTATGCCGGCGGCCACCGAGCAGCACCTGCGCGACCAGGGCTTTTTGAGATCGGGTGGGCCACATGCCCCCGACACGGTGCGCCGCCGGTTGGCCACCTGGTCGACGCTGACGAAATGGCGGGGATTGACGGGGGTCTTCGCCTCCCCTGCCCTCAAATGGGCAATCCGGCTGGCGGTGCGCGCCACGCCGCGCCCGAGAATGCGCAAGAGCGCGAAAGCGGTGACATCAGACGTGCTGGCCAGACTGTTGGCGACCTGCAGCGGCGGCAGCCTGCGTGACATCAGGGATCGGGCCATCCTGATGGTGGCCTTCGCCTCAGGCGGCCGCCGCCGCAGCGAAATTGCCGGCCTACGCAAGGAGCAACTGACGGTCGAGCCCGCAATCGAGGTCGAAGACGGCCCTCCCCTGCCCTCTCTCGCCATCCTTCTTGGCCGCACGAAAACATCCGGTGCCGACCAGGATGAGGTCGTCTATCTCACTGGCCGGCCGGTCGAGGCGTTGAACGCCTGGCTCGACGCCGCCAGCATCGACAAGGGATCGATATTTCGGGCGATCGATCGCTGGGGCAATGTTTCGCGCCGTCCGCTCGATCCGAAGGCAGTCAACGATATCGTCAAGCAAAGGGTGGCGATGGCTGGGTTGGAGCCTCGGGATTTCTCCGCGCATGGGTTGCGGTCGGGGTATTTGACCGAAGCGGCCAATCGCGGAGTTCCTCTCCCCGAGGCGATGGAGCAATCGCGCCATCGGTCGGTGCAGCAGGCCTCGCACTACTACAACGATGCAACAAGACGGAGCGGCCGAGCGGCCCGCATGCTTTGAGCAGCACGACCCGTCAGCAACTGATTCTCATGCGCAAAACCGCGAAAGTCGCTTCGAATACAGGTCACAAAGCGTCTAAAAGCGGCTTGTAAACGAGCCCGGCGCCCTGCCGCCACCACGCTCCATGGGAAACAAGCGTCGCAATGGCGCCAATGCCAATCCATCGAGCAGCTCAAAAATCCCACGGATTGACGAGGTCGAGACCTGTCGTTTCGAAATCCTTGCGATTGCGCGTGGCCAGGCGTCCGCCGTTCACGCGCGCTATTGCAGCGATCATTGCATCGGGTGCTGACATTGCGTGTCCCTGACGAGCCGCCTGCCCCATGATCTCTCCATAAGCGAGCGCGGCTTCTTCTGTGAGACCAAACATCCGATCGGCAAATCGACGGCGCCATTCCGTCAGCCCCTGCTCCAAACGCTCGGCACGCTGGTCCGGCCTGATCTTTTGAATGCCAAAAGCGATCTCGCCGATTGTCATAGTAGGCAGTGCCAATTCCGCGTCGAACCGCACCAGCCAAGCCATAACGGCCTCGTTAGGGTCCTTCCGCAAGGTCTCCGAGACCACGTTCGTATCGAGAAATATCAAAGCTCGATACCCTGGTGTGGACGACGGCTTTCGCGGATGATCGAATCGAGATCGATATCGGTGGCCGCTTGCGCGTTGACCCGCCGATAGAAACTTGCCGCTGGTTCACGGCCCGCCTCGCGGGTCTCGTAGGCTTCAAGCGCACGTTCGACCACCTCGGCAATCGAACGATTTTCGCGGCGAGCCAGCCGGTGAGCCAGATCCCTTGCCTTGGAGCTTCGGACAGAGAGTTGGGGTGCGGCCATCGTAATCTCCTTTTACAGTGAATATAGGTGAACAGATTGCTGCCAGCAAGATGGCAGAAGCCGTCTTGCCATCTCGCATGCCGCTTTGCGGTGTGGGCAGGAGCCCACCGGACGACGCACCGATCGAACGCGCTTGCCACCTGATCATCCTCATGAATTCCGCCGTGGAAGCCCACTGACGCGCGTTCGCTGCCTGGATAAGCTACCACTCGTCGGAAACAGTTTCTCGAGGCTGGCGGGCCGCGATTCAAGCGATAAAACACGCTTGCAACTGATCGGTTATCCGTATCTTCCGCATTTGGAAAAATGCTGTTCGCTGGGCTGAAAGGCGCTCCCAAATGTCTCGTGACGCGCAAAATCGCACTTCTCGTCGGCCTCAGGGCCGCCAAATCGGCTATGCGCGCGTCTCGACGGACGAACAAGCGACGGAGGCGCAGGAGATCGAGCTCCGCTCGGCCGGCTGCGACGTCATCGTCCAGGAGCACGGTTCCGGCGCATCCCGCGCCCGTCCGGCCCTCGCCAGGCTTGTTCGTGAGATCAACGCAGGCGATACGCTCGTCGTGGTGAGGCTCGATCGTCTGGCGCGATCCGTCGGCCATTTGCTGGAGGTGATCGAGGATCTGACGTTAAAAAATGCGCATTTTCGCTCGCTGCGCGATCCGATCGACACGACCACCCCGCAGGGAATGTTTTCTCTCCACGTGTTGGGTGCCGTCGCGCAGCTCGAACGCGCGCTGATTTCTGAACGAACCAAGGCGGGCATCACGGCGGCCAAAGCAAAGGGCCGGCTGCCCGGCAACCCAGGGATCAGGGAAAAACGCCCCGAGGCGCTCGCCAATATGACCGCAGCGCAGAAAGCGGCTTACGGCGATCGCATTCAGGCTTCCGCCAATCAATGGCTTCCGACCGTTCGGCGCATGCGACCGGACCATACCTGGGACGACATCGCTCGCGTATTGAAGCAGCGCGGACTTGACTGGACGCCGGAACGCCTGCGCCGCGCCGTCAAATGGATGGTCGCCGAGCGCATGGCCGATCCAGCCTTGCTTCGGAAGTCCCCGCCTCGGCTGCCCGAGGACCGATTGATGACGCTGGTTGCTGGCATTCACTCCTCGAACCCGGACCTGACGCTGCGCGAAATTGCGGCCCAACTCGAACGGCTTCACGAGCGCACTCCCCGCGGCGGCTCCAAATGGTCGCCATCCTCCGTGAAGAACCTCATCGATCGCGCCTTGCGAATGGGATTGCTCGCTGGTGCCAGCGATACAGAGGTTCCGCTCGTCGAATAGCGGCGCGGCCGTCATCGCGGCTGCGGCCTCTGCAGGGTTGCCAACAGCTTGCTTGAGACCTGTAAGCGTTCTCCGTCTTCAGTCCCACCCCTCGCTTCGCGCTCACCGGCACTCTCGGCAGACTTCTGCGCGTCGAGTTTCGCCCGCAGCAAAGCCATGATCATCGGCCAGGTCGAAAACTTCCCCTCCTTGGCGCGATCGCTCAAGCTCCGCAAGTAACCGCCGGCATTGTTGATCTGGCCGGCCCGTTGGTAGATTGCGGCAAGCGTGATCGCTGCGTGCTGCTCGCCCATCGCCCCACACGCGTCCCGCCAGGCGCTCGGGCTGATCCCCAGCATCGGCCGCGCTACCTCGGCCGTCGCCAACAGGTCGCGCCAGTGCCGGATCGCCCCTCCCTGGGCCAGTTCACGGATTTCCGCGCAGGCCTCCAGCACGATCCCCAATGGCAACTCCCGTTTCGGCAAGCTCCGCACGTTGTCGGTTTCCGCGGCGTCGCTGCCCGCTTCCTTATTTTGTCCTAAGCCGTTTTTAGATTCATAATTAGAGTCTGGGTTTGAATTCTGTATGTGACGACCGGAATGGGACTCATTGGCGACCGGATTCTGAGTTTTTGCAAATGTTTCCAACACCTCACGAATTTCAGAGCACAGCGCATGGAGATCGGCGCAAACATCCTCTACGCTCTGCCTTGGTGCAGAGCGAGGAAGTCGGCCGACGATCGCCTGGTAGCTCTGCTGCACCCTTCCCCAGTTGCCCGGAACGCGCTCCTCAATGCCAACCTCGATGAGTTTGACGATATCCCGGCGCAGCAGCGTCAGTTGCTCCTTGGCAACCCGGTAAGCTTTCTTCTCGTTCCGAATTGCCTCCGCCAGCTCTTTGAACTCTTCCGCGCGGGCAACGATCGGAGACAGGTCAAAGCCATAGGCTTGCTCAACCTCCCCGCCCCTGCCCTTTCGTGCGAAGCGCTTGCCGTTGGGACTGTCGCGCCGAATGACCAGCCCGCTATCGACGAGCACAGCGATGTGCCGCCGTAACGTCGTCGCCGGCATTCCGTTGGCGCGAGCAGCGAGTTGCTCGTTCGAGGGCCATACGATGAGTTCAGCCTCACCACCGAGTGTCGTTTCCGGGTGGAACGACAGGAGGGCATTCAGGATTGCCAGTGAGCGGTCTGTGGCGCCCAAGAGTTCTCGTGCCTCCCGGACATCCTGAAAGACATGCCATTTGTGCACGGAGGATTCGGGCTTTGCTGCCCTCACCGCCATCTGTCTCGAAATCTGGCCAAGCGTCATTGGCCGCCGCCCAAAGGGCGTCGTTGCATTAACAGCAGTCATCTTCTTTACCTTTCAATAGGCAAAGAGAAAGCGCCCGTCGAAACGACGGTTAGGTCTTGACTGCGATTCCGGGAAATGCGATTCTCTTAGCGACCAAACTGAGAGAAGCCTTTCGGAACGCTGTTTCGGAGGGCTTTTTCTTTGCTCAGTTGCTCCCTTCTTCGTCGTTCGCCGTTTTACGGGCATCCTTGTAGGCGCGGTAAAGCTCCGGAAGCATCGTCATCAGATACTCCCCGAACTCAGGCGCGGCCTGCTTGTCGATAATAAGCGTGAGAGACTTGTTCTCGTCCTTGAACTTTGCCGCCTTGACCCCGTCGTCCGCGGTCCAGAGATGAGCGCGCACCGTCGACTTTTTGGTGGGCGCAAGCCCCTCGAATATGGCGACAAATCTCTCGTCGGAGGATTTGCCTTTCAATGCCTCCTGGAGGAGCTTGCGCGCTTTTTCCAGAGCGCCCTTATGCTCGGTACGGTTTGCAAGCTCGACCCAGCGATCCCGGCCCGCTTTTGGAGCTGGGCCAATCATTCGTATGACGTCGGCCGGAATACGGGCAGCGGTTGAAATGAGGTGGGAAACGGCCGCCTTGTCCACGCCAAGTGCGCCAATGATCAGTTGCCGGGAATAGCCTTTGCGCTCCAACTCTGCCGAGTAGAGCGCCTTTTCGATGTAAGACAGATCCTTGCGTGCGCTATTCTCCTGGCCCTGTGCCAGAATGAGTTCTTCGTCGGACATCTGACGGACAGCCGCCTTGACAAGCCGTCCCGCGGCTTTCACCGCGCGTAGTCTCCGTCGGCCATACGCGATCTGGTACCGGCCCTCTTGCGTGGGATGGGGTCGTACAAGGATGGGCACTTGCTGACCATGCTCTTTGATCTGCGCCGCAAATTCCTGGAAATGTTCGTCGCTTTCTTCAAGGCGATCGGTGACGTCAGGAGCGTCGATCACGTCCGGGTCGAGTTCGGTGATCGACTGCGACTTAAGCATTTCGATCGACCGGGACACGGCACCTATGGCCCCACGGGACACAAACGCGCTTGCTGCCGGTTCCGGCAAATCTTGCGTTTGGGCAGATGAGTTGTCGGCCGACAACTTCGCAGGAATGAGGTCTGCCAGAAGATGTTTTCGAGCCATCAATGCCCTCCTTTCCAGGAGCGTCGAAGGCCCCTCGCGTCAAAAGTTGTCGGCCGACAACTTCCCTGTCTTTCGGCCTGTCTCATGCAGACCTCCCCCAGGACTGATGGATCAATTGCTCGATTTCAGAATTGACATTCTCAAGCGCTTCCATTGCTCGGTCATAAGTCGCGCGAGTGAACTGGTCCCGGCTCACTTCGTATAGCGTTTGCTTCGTGATCCCAGCATCGGAGATCGCCGTGCTCTTGAGCATAGGGTGGTTGAGCACATGTTCCTCGAACATGGTGCGCATAAACGAAACCATCTGGTTCTGCGGACCGTCGCCGGGCTCGTAACGAGTGATTAGGTAGCGCATCCAGTCATAGTTCATGCTTCCGCCAGCATCCGCCACAACGCTCAGCAACTCCGATGTCATCAGCAGAAACTGACACATCGACATCACGTCGAGCATCTGCGGGTGAACCGTAACCAACACGGCGGTTGCCGCGCAAAGTGCAGATATCGTCAAAAATCCCAACTGAGGGGGGCAGTCGATCACGACGATGTCATATTGGTCCGCGACACTTGCAATCGCTTCGTCCATACGCGTGAAGAATATGTTCTTCCTGTCATTGGAGCCGAGAACCTTCGCGGTATCGTGCTCAAATTCCATCAGCTCAAGATTGCCTGGAACGAGATCGAGATTTGCGAAGTAGGTCTTCTTGATCACCTCGGAGAGGGGGCGGCGCTGATTGTCGTAGCGGACAGCCCCATATAGAGTGTCGTTCTGATCGATGTCGAATTCAGGTTGATAACCGTGAAGTGCCGATAAGCTTGCCTGGGGGTCCAGATCTACCGCAAGGACCCTGTGGCCGTTCAGTGCAAGGTACTGAGCAAGATGGGCGGCGGTAGTGGTTTTACCGCTTCCTCCTTTGAAATTCACAACCGCAATAACCTGCAGATGCTCAGCACCGGAGCGGCGAGGGGAATAGCGCCTGTCACCCTTGCCATTCACCTCAAGGTATTCTCGCAGAGCCTGTATGGTTTCGATTGAATAGGAGCGTCTTCCGGCCGGGCCGATCTCGGGCTGAGGCCCTTTGCCTTCAAGAGAAAGATGACGGAGATAGCCGTCATTGACTCCAATAAGCTTGGCTGCCTCGGTTGAAGAAAACGACCTCAGAGTTTTGCGCGCTTCCGGCGGATAAAGCTTAAGCCGATGCTCATGGAGTCGCGCCGAAAGATCTCGCGCATGCGCGCCGATGAGTTTATGGATTGCCTTCTGAAGCTTAGCGGGATTGTCCACGTCGCCCTCTCGTACACACGGGATATTTCGTAAACACAGCGATTTACCGTGTCTAAAGAAGCCCGATTCCGCCGCCCTTGGCAAGATGTTTAAGGTTAACAAAAGGTTAACGCGCCGCTTAAACAATTCCGTCGAATCGCGATTCATGCATATGGATCCGTGGCTTATCGCGAAATCGCACGCCACACTGATCCACTGGAAATGCAGATCTGCAGGTCACGACCACACGGTTGTTTATCGTTTCCACGACACTAAACCTCGATTCGGCAGAATCGCGTAGGTGCAGATCTGCATGTGGCCAGACGCGATTCGTGATGATTTTTGTATGCCCCAGTTCGAATCACGGAGTGGAGCATGCACATCACGGTTGTTTCGCCGGACGTTTACGAGAAGCACTTCGGGTTGCTCAGACAAATGCACCGCCTTCGTGCCGAAGTCTTCGGATCGAGCATGGGCTGGGACGTGATCATCACCGACGGCGAACAGCGAGATCAGTACGACGATTTTGGACCGACCTACATCCTTGCCTTCGATGATGACCGCCGGGTCGCCGGCTGTGCCCGCCTCCTCCCAGCATCAGGCCCTACCATGCTCGCCGATACATTCTCGGAATTGCCGGCTGACACCTCATTCACCGCCCATTCCGGCATGGTCGAGAGTTCACGCTTTTGCGTCGACACGGCATTTGAGGTGGGTAAAGGAGGCGGCCAACTGCACCCGACCACGCTCGCCATGTTCGCTGGCATCATCGAGTGGTCGATGGCGACCGGCTACAAGGAGGTTGTCACAGCGACCGACCTTCGCTTCGAACGCATCCTGAAGCGAGCGGGATGGCCGATGAGGCGTCTTGGCGAGCCCGCGTCGATCAGCAACACGATGGCGGTCTCCGGCAGCCTGCCAGCCGTCCGCGAGAGTTTCGAGCGGGTCCGCCCCGCGAATTACCTCTCAGACATTGCGGGAAACGGCAGCCCGTTGGTCAGGAGTGCTGCGTGACTCAGCTCCAATCCCACTTCCGTCTGGTACGCAAGCTGCAGGACGCGCTCGGCGACCACCTCTGCGTCGCGCTTGACGATGCGAGTGTCGTCGAGATCATGCTGAACCCGGATGGCCGGCTATTCATCGAGCGCCTCGGTCACGGGATCGCGCCGGCCGGAGAGATGACGCCCGCTGCGGCAGAGGTGGTCATCGGCAGCGTGGCGCATGCGCTGCAATCCGAGGCGGACCACGATCAGCCGATCATTTCCGGCGAGTTGCCGATCGGCGGCCACCGGTTCGAGGGCTTGCTTCCACCCGTCGTCTCCGCGCCGACCTTCACGATCCGCCGGCGCGCCTCGCGTCTGATTCCGCTCGACGACTACGTCAAGGCGAAGGTGATGACCGAAGCACAGGCCTCTGTGCTGCGGAGCGCCATCGCATCGCGTATGAACATTGTGATCTCCGGAGGGACGGGCTCTGGCAAGACGACCCTTGCCAATGCGGTGATCGCAGAAATCGTCGCGACCGCACCCGAGGATCGCATGGTGATCCTGGAAGACACTGCCGAGATCCAATGTGCGGCCGAGAATGCAGTCGCGCTGCACACCAGCGACAGCGTTGACATGGCGCGGCTCCTCAAGAGCACGATGCGCCTTCGGCCTGACCGGATCATCGTCGGCGAAGTCCGCGATGGCGCGGCGCTGACATTGCTCAAGGCCTGGAACACCGGCCACCCCGGCGGCGTGACGACTGTGCACTCGAACACGGCCATGTCGGCGTTGCGACGCCTCGAGCAGCTAACAGCCGAAGCCAGCCAGCAGCCGATGCGCGAGGTGATCGGCGAAGCCGTCGACCTCGTCGTCTCGATCGAGCGGACCGGACGCGGCCGACGTGTGCGCGACGTGATCAATGTCGAGGGGTTCAAGGGCTCGACCTACCAGACCGAACATTATGCCCAGATCGATGAGGATAGTCATGCAGCGTAAGCGTCATCAGGTACTGCTCGGCAGTGCCGTCGCCTTGGTGTCAGCGATAGTCCTGGCCTCGCCGGCCTTTGCGTCATCGGGCGGCGGCGGCCTCCCATGGGAGTCGCCGCTTCAGCAGATCCAGCAATCGATCACAGGCCCGGTCGCAGGCTTCATCGCGCTGGCCGCCGTGGCGATCGCCGGCGGCATGCTGATCTTCGGCGGCGAGCTCAACGATTTCGCGAGACGGCTTTGCTACATCGCGCTGGTCGGCGGCGTCCTGCTCGGCGCAACCCAGATCGTCGGCCTGTTCGGCGCCACCGGCGCCACGGTCGGCACCCTCGAGCATGAGCTCAGGCATCACGTGATCGAGCTGGCGAAATTTTCGCCATGCAAAGGGGAGGGGGCTCATGGCTGAGTCCGGCTCCAACCTTGTGCGCTCAAGGATCCACCGTGCACTGTCACGTCCCAATCTGCTGATGGGCGCAGACCGGGAACTGGTACTGCTGAGCGGGCTTGCCGCCATCATCCTGATCTTCGTGGTGCTCACCTGGTATGCGGCAATCTTCGGGCTGGCGCTCTGGCTCGTGGCAATCGCAGCGCTTCGCATGATGGCGAAATCCGATCCGCTGATGCGCCGGGTCTATCTGCGGCATGTCTCGTATAGATCGGCGTACCGGGCGACCTCGACGCCCTGGCGGCGTTATTGAGGGCGGCGCCATGGTCGCTTTGAAGCCTTTCCGCTATTCCGGCCCGTCGTTTGCCGATCTCGTTCCCTATGCCGGACTGGTCGACAACGGCATCATGCTGTTGAAGGACGGCAGCCTGATGGCCGGCTGGTACTTTGCCGGGCCGGACAGCGAAAGTTCGACCGACGCCGAGCGCAACGAAGTCAGCCGGCAGATCAACGCGATCCTGTCGCGCCTCGGTTCAGGCTGGATGATCCAGGTCGAGGCGGCGCGGGTGCCGACGACAGACTATCCGGCCGAGGCCGACTGCCATTTCCCCGATCCGGTCACGAGGGCGATCGACGCGGAGCGGCGGGCGCATTTTGAGCGAAAGCGGGGACATTTCGAGAGCCGGCATGCACTGATCCTGACCTGGCGCCCGCCGGAACCGCGACGCTCGGGTTTGACGCGTTACGTCTATGCCGATGCCGGCAGTCGCTCGGCGACTTATGCCGACAGTGCACTCGATGCCTTCCGCACCTCGATCCGCGAAGTAGAGCAGTATCTCGCCAATGTCGTGACGATCCGGCGCATGCTGACCGAGGAGACCGAAGAGCGCGGCGGCTTTCGGGTCGCGCGCTACGACGAACTCTTCCAGTTCATCCGCTTCTGCGTCACCGGAGAGAACCATCCGGTGCGCTTACCCGAAATTCCGATGTATCTCGACTGGCTGGTAACGGCCGAGCTTCAGCATGGCCTGACGCCGACTGTCGAAAACCGCTTCCTCGGTGTCGTGGCGATCGATGGCCTGCCGGCGGAGAGCTGGCCGGGCATTCTCAACGCGCTTGATCTGATGCCGCTCACCTATCGCTGGTCAAGCCGCTTCGTCTTTCTCGATGAACAGGAAGCGCGGGCACGGCTGGAGCGCACACGCAAGAAATGGCAGCAGAAGGTCAGGCCGTTCTTCGATCAGCTGTTCCAGACCCAGAGCCGCTCGCTTGACCAGGATGCCATGATGATGGTGGCGGAATCCGAGGACGCGATCGCGGAAGCCGCCTCGCAGCTCGTCGCCTATGGTTACTATACGCCGGTCATCGTCCTCTTCGACGACGAGCAGCCGCGTCTGCAGGAGAAGTGCGAGGCCATTCGCCGGCTGATCCAGGCGGAAGGCTTTGGCGCCCGGATAGAGATGCTCAATGCAACGGACGCCTTTCTCGGCAGTCTGCCGGGGGTCTCCTACGCCAATATCCGCGAGCCGCTGATCAACACGCGCAATCTCGCCGACCTGGTGCCGCTCAACTCTGTCTGGTCGGGAAGCCCGGTGGCGCCGTGCCCATTCTATCCAGCCGGTTCGCCGCCCCTGATGCAGGTCGCGAGCGGCTCGACGCCGTTCCGGCTGAACCTGCATGTCGACGATGTCGGCCATACGCTGATCTTCGGACCGACCGGCTCGGGCAAGTCGACGCTGCTGGCGCTGATCGCCGCACAGTTTCGCCGCTACAAGGATGCTCAGCTCTTCGCCTTCGACAAGGGCCGATCGATGCTGCCGCTGACATCAGCAGTTGGTGGTGATCACTATGAGATCGGTGGCGATGCAAGCGGAGAAGGGGAGGGGAGGCGGCTCGCCTTCTGCCCGCTCGCGGAATTGTCAGCGGATGGCGATCGCGCCTGGGCGACAGAGTGGCTTGAAACGCTTGTCGCGCTGCAGGGCGTCACCGTGACCCCGGATCATCGCAACGCGATTTCGAAGCAGATTGCGCTGATGGCGCAGTCGCGCGGCCGGTCGCTGTCGGATTTCGTCAGTGGCGTGCAGATGCGCGAGATCAAGGACGCGCTCCACCATTACACCGTCGACGGGCCGATGGGTCAGCTTCTCGACGCCGAAGAGGACGGGCTGACGCTCGGCGCCTTCCAGTGCTTCGAGGTCGAGGAACTCATGAATATGGGTGAGCGCAACCTCGTGCCGGTTCTCACCTACCTGTTTCGACGGGTCGAGAAGCGGCTCACCGGCAACCCGAGCCTCATCATCCTCGACGAGGCCTGGCTGATGCTCGGTCATCCGCTGTTCCGCGACAAGATCCGCGAATGGCTGAAGGTGTTGCGCAAGGCCAATTGCGCCGTGGTTCTCGCCACCCAGTCGATCTCCGACGCCGAGCGCTCCGGCATCATCGACGTGCTCAAGGAAAGCTGCCCGACCAAAATCTGCTTGCCGAACGGGGCGGCACGCGAGCCCGGCACCCGCGAATTCTACGAGCGGATCGGCTTCAACGAGCGGCAGATCGAGATCGTCGCGACCGCCCTGCCGAAGCGGGAATATTACGTCGCCTCGCCGGATGGACGCCGGCTCTTCGACATGGCGCTCGGCCCTGTCGCGCTCTCCTTCGTCGGCGCATCCGGCAAGGAAGATCTGAAACGCATCCGGATGCTTCACGCCGAACATGGCGACAACTGGCCGCTTTTCTGGCTGCAACAAAGAGGGATTGCTCATGCGGAAACATATCTCCGAAACCCGTGATCAGCGGCGCGCCGTCGCTGCGCTTGCGATCGTCGCATCGATGGTGTTGCCTGCAACGGGGCGGGCCGGCGGCGTCACCGGCGAGGCGACGGAGTTCACCCAGCTCGCCAACAATGCCGAGCTCATCTCGCTGGTCGGCAAGTCGGCCGAGCAGGTGAACAATCAGATCACCCAGATCAATCAGTTGGCCGAGCAGATCCAGAACCAGCTGAAGATCTACGAGAACATGCTGCAAAACACCGCGCAGTTGCCGGACCACGTCTGGGGCCAGGTCGAGAGCGATCTCAACCGGCTGCAGAGTATCGTCGGGCAGGGGCAGGGCATCGCGTTTTCGATGGGCAATATCGACGACCAGCTCAAACAGCGGTTTCAGAGCTATTCCAAGATGCAAACCAACCTGCCGACGCAGGCGAACTTTTCACGACGTACCAGTCCTGGTCCGACACTAACAGGGACACCATCGCCGGTACGCTGAAGGCGGCGAACCTCACGGCTGAACAGTTCGCAAGCGAAGAGTCGACCATGTCGTCGTTGCGCTCGATGTCGGAGAGTGCCGACGGGCAGATGAAGGCGTTGCAGGTCGGCCATGAGATCGCCAGCCAGGAGGTGGCGCAGATTCAGAAGCTGCGTGGTCTCGTCTCTCAGCAGATGACCATGATGGGCACCTGGTATCAGTCGGAACAGGCGCAGAAGGACCTTGCCCAGGCAAGGCGGGAGAAGTTCTTCAATGCGCCCCAGCGCGATATCCGTGGCGGCCAGACGATGGAGCCACGCTGGTGAGCGCGCGCCTGATCATCGCCCTTGCATTGGCAGGGATCGTCGGCTTCGGCGCCGGCGTGGGCTGGACCCGGTGGCAGATGTCTGCAGCACAAGCGACTGCAGGCACCGCCGTGCAGCCATCATCCGACGATGCACGGCGCGAGCGCCGGGAGAAGTTCTTCGGCGGCGACACAGACCGCAACATTCGCGGCGGGCAGGAGCTGAAACCGAGATGGTGATCGTCCGTCCGTCACGCAGGCTCGAGCTTGCCTTTATCGCCATCGGCATTCTCCTGTTGGCAAGCGCGCCGGCGCTTGCGCAGCAGGGCCAGGTGCTGACCACGCTTGAGAACTCCGTCTCCACAGCAGTCAAAGGCTGGGAGACGACGATCATCAATGCGGCGCGATCGCTGTTCTGGATCCTCGCCGGGATTGAGGTCGGCATCGCAGCCGTGTGGCTGGCGATCAATGCCGCCTCGCTCGACGCCTGGTTCGCAGAAGTCGTGCGCCGGATCATGTTCATCGGGTTTTTCGCCTTCATTCTTGACCAGGGGCCGACGGTCGGCAGGGCGGTCGTCGACAGCCTCTATCAGATCGGCGCCGGCGGCGGGTCCGCTTCGCCTGCGAACATTTTCGACGCCGGCATCCAGGTCGCCTCAAAAATGTCTGAGCAGGTCAAGTTCGGCTTGTTTGAAGACAACTCGCTCGCCATCGCCGCAGTCTTCGCCATGGTGGTCGTGGTCATTGCCTTCAGCCTCGTTGCGGCGATCTTCGTCGCCGTCATGGTGGAAATGTATATCGGGCTGCTCGCCGGCATGATCATGCTTGGGCTCGGCGGCTCGTCCTATACCAAGGATTTTGCCATCCGCTATCTTGTCTATGCCTTCTCCGTCGGGATGAAGCTGATGGCGCTGGTGATGATCTCCAAGATCGGCTCAGACATCCTGCTGGGTCTCGCAGAAACGCCGTCGACTGACACCGATCAGTTCATCAATACGCTGGCAATCGCCGGCATTTCCGTCGTCGTCTTCGTCATCGCCATGTATGTGCCGCCGATCATTCAGGGCGTGGTGCAGGGCGCATCGGTCTCCGGCGGCATGGAGGCGATCCGACACGGCGGACAGGCGGCATCATTTGCGGCGGGCGGGGCGTTTCTCGCCGGTGGTGCTGCCGGCGCCGGATTTGCGGCGGGCCAGTCAGCAAGGGCCGCGGGATCGTCATTCGCGGGTG
>NZ_LNCD01000136.1:0-23353 GCF_001542405.1 Rhizobium altiplani | reverse complement strand
CACCGGCATCTGGTCGGCGGGACAGGCCACGGGTTCGGCGGCCAAGGAAAAAGCCATCGGCTCGCCGGGCGCCTATGCCGGCTCGCTGCTCGGCCTGGCCAATGCCAAGCTCGACGGAAACCGCAGCGGCTCCGCTCGGCGCACGCCCCCTCCCGAACGCCACGATCAATCATAGTCAAAAAAGGACGGGAAGATGGCAGCCAATCGTGCCCCGGATAACCCTTATCTTGCCGCCCGCCAGGAATGGAACGAGCGCTACGGATCCTACGTGAAATCTGCATCAGCCTGGCGGCTCGTCGGCATCACCGGCATGCTCATGGCGGTCGTCGGCTTTTCCTATGCGCTGTACCAGAGCACGCAGGTCAAGCTCGTTCCCTATATCGTCGAGGTCGACAAGCTGGGCACGGCTGCGACAGCCGGTTTCCCGCAGCAGATCGAATATGCCGACCCGCGTGTCGTGCGCGCCACGCTCGGCGGCTTCGTTTCGAACTTCCGCTCGGTGACGCCCGATGCCGTGGTGCAGAAGCAATATATAGACCGCACCTATGCGCTGCTCCGAACCTCCGACCCGGCGACCGAGAAGGTCAATGCGTGGTTTCGCTCAAGCTCGCCGTTCGAGAAGGCGAAGAACGCGACGGTCGCCATCGAGGTCAACAACATCGTCGCGCTCTCCAATCAATCCTACCAGATCGACTGGACGGAGTTCGAACGCAACCGGAAGGGCAAGGAGACCGCCCTCCGTCGTTTTCGCGGCATCGCCACGGTGACGCTGACGCCGCCCCAGGACGAGGGCGTCATCCGCCTCAACCCGATCGGTCTTTACCTCAAGGACTTCGACTGGACTGCACAGCTTTGAAAGGCATGGCCACCGCATGAATACGACAATACTCAATGGCCGCGCCGGGCTGGCCCTGACCCTGGTAACAAGCCTGATCGTTGGAACCGCTTTCACCTCTGACGCGCGAGCTCAGGATGTCTCCGCCAATGAGCGAAAGGGCATCGACATATCAGGCAAGTGGCGCGGCACCCGCGGCCTCGTGACCAAGGGAGAAGACGGGAAGATAATCTTTCTCTACGGCGAGGTGCAGCCTTCCGTGGTCTGCTCGCCGCTGCAGGTCTGCGACATCGAACTGCAGCCGGGCGAGGTTGTGCGCGATGTGTTGGTCGGCGACACCGTGCGCTGGAAGGTCGAGCCCGCCACGTCGGGGGCGGCGGGCGGGCAGGCGATCCATCTGATCGTCAAGCCTGCTGAGCCGGGACTGGTCACCTCGATGGTGGTGACGACATCGCGGCGCACCTATCACATCCAGCTCAAATCCCATCCGACCCAATATATGGCGCGCGTCGGCTTCGAGTATCCTGATGACGTATCGGCCAAGCTTGCCGACATCAATGCCAGACTGGAGGCCAGCACAGTTCCCGGCGCCAATGTGCCGGTCGAGCAGCTGAGCTTCTCCTATTCGGTTTCCGGCCGGGCCGGCTGGCGGCCGACGCGCGTCTATAGCGACGGGCAGAAGACCTACATCCAGTTCCCGCGCCGGATCTCCGGCCAGGACGCGCCGGTGCTGTTTGTCGTTTCCGGCGGCCAGAACCGGATCGTCAACTACCGCATGAAGAACGACATGATGATCGTCGATTACAATGTGGACAAGGCCGTGCTTGTTTCGGGCGTTGGCTGGAAACAGGAGAAGGTGACGATCAGGCGGGGAGGGCGGTGATGAGAGCTCCCCACACTATCCCGTCCCTTCGGCTCGCGGCTGCCGCCCTTATCCTCATCCTCCTTTCCGGATGCCAGAGCGCCGGCACCGATGGTATCGTCGTCAGCGATGCGCCGCCTGAGATTTCCGGTCCGGCGGCCAGCGCGATTGCCGGCGATATGGTGAGCCGCCTGGCCGAGCAGATCGGACCGGGCAAGGCGACCGTGGCGCTCAAGCCTGACGACTCTCCCTTCGGCCAGGCGCTGGAAGCCGCGCTCAAGGGCTGGGGCTATGCCGTCGTTACCGACCAGAAGACTGACGACAAGCAAAAGGTCATCCCGCTTGTCTATGTGATCATGCCGTTCGAGGGCCAAGTGCTGGCACGGCTCTCCACGTCCGATGTCGAACTGGGTCGCGCTTATAGCGTCACGGCAAATGGGGCGACACCGGCAAGCGCGCTGTCGCTGCTCAAGCGCGGGTGAGGGGAGAACAAAGAATGGTACAATCGCTCAAGCTCGGCGGCGCCACCAGTGAGGAGGCGCAATCCGGCATGCGCCGGATCAACCGCCTGCCGATCATCATCGTCGTCGTGCTGGTGATCGCCTTTCTCGGCGTGATCTTTTACGGACTGACCTCCCGCGGACTGTTCTTCAACAAGAACCCCGGCCTGGAGACCAATACCGGCACGCCTGCCTCGACATTCGCCGATCAAATCAAGCGCGGTATCAGCGATGGCATTATCGGCGACACCGAGCAGCAGGTCACCTTCCAGCCGACGCCGGTTGAGAAGAAGGAAGACAAGGCGACCAATCCGTTCACGCCGCAGCCGATCAAGGCGGAGGATCAGAAACAGGCGTTGGAACCGGAAGCGGCGTGGCGGGCGCGGCTCCAGCGGGAGCAACAGGAGCAATATTTGCGCGAAAGGCAGCGCCAGAGGATGGCCCGGCTGCAGGCCAACGATGCAGCCTACGATGCGCCGCTCGCTATCGATCGCAGCAAGCTGGAGGCAAGCGCGAAGAGCAGCGACCAGCGATCGGCCGACACAACAACCGCGGCGTCGACCACATCCATGCCGGACCTCTATGCCGCCGCCCTGAAAAACGGCCTGCTGGGTCAAGACATTGACCAGAATGGGCAGAAGTCGAAGGAGGATTTCTTCAACAGCGATCTCAAGGATCGGGGCTATCTGCCGAACCGGGTCGTGCCGCAGCAATCCCTTTACGAGCTGAAGCGGGGATCGGTGATCCCGGCGACCTTGATCACCGGGATAAACTCGGATCTTCCCGGCCGCATCACGGCGCAGGTCAGCCAGAATGTTTATGATAGCGCCACCGGTCGCCGGCTCCTGATCCCCCAAGGGGCCAAACTGTTCGGACGCTACGACAGCAAGGTCTCATTCGGACAAAGTCGCGTGCTCGTCGTCTGGACGGACCTGATTTTCCCCAACGGCTCGACGCTGCAGATCGGCGGCATGGCGGGCACGGATGCCCAAGGTTATGGCGGATTCAATGACAAGGTGAACAACCACTATTGGCGTACATTCGGCTCCGCGGCGCTGATCGCGTTGATCGGAACGGGGCTCGATGCGTCGATGCCGGAAAGCTCGACGCTCGCCACACAGGAGACCGCGTCGGATGCGGCAAGGCGGAATTTCGCGGAAAGCTTTGGCCGCGTTGCCGAGCAGACGATCAGCAAAAACCTGAATGTCCAGCCAACCCTCGAGATCCGGCCCGGATACAAGTTCAATGTGCTCGTCGATCAGGACATCGTATTCCCGGGGTCGTATACGAACAAAACCACTATTAGATGAGAAACGAACGAAGCCCTTGTCGTGGGAGTCCACCGCCCCGCGTCCTTGAAAAGGCATCGTCGGCATCAGTTTGAAAAACGCGGCTCGCGCGTTCGAGCTTCAATTTAATCTAACAGAAGCCTCCTACTAGCTAAGCGATTTGGCAGCTGGCGTCCCAAATAGGAGGGCAGAGTTTAGCTCTGATATGGCGGTGGTGGTCCAAAAATGTGGCGCGGCCTGTTAAAGCCCGTGCGAGCGATCGTAGCTATTTACCTGCGGCGCCTGCCAACCCTCGGGTAAGCCCTGCGGCTTGTAGATCTCGACAGTCAGCGGATAGCAAGCGGCAGTGTCGGAGGAGTGTTCGGAGGAGCAATCGCCGCCAGGGCAGGCGGACATGTTCCCCAGCAGGTCGATCTCGGCGAAGAACTCAAGATAGTCCCCCGGACGTACGGGGCTGGCTTTCATGAAATACTGCCCGGTGTCGCGGGTGAAGCCGGTGCACATGAAGAGGTTGAGCACATCGTGCACATGAGGCTCTACCAGCTCGGGAGATAAGCCCGTCTGCTTCGCCAGCGCCCGCGTCAGGTTGGAATGGCAGCAATGATGGTACTGGCCGCCGTGGCTGAGAAGGTTGTGGGTATAGGGATCGCAGCGCGTGCCGATAACATCATGGACGGAACCGCCGAAGGCGTCGAAGCCATACCAGTCAAGCGTATCATGGGTGATGGTGGCGATCGGACGCAGATAGGGGAAGTTGGAATAGAGCTGATCGCCAAGACCAACATGAGTACCATTCAGCGCGCGTGTCTTGCCGCTATAAAAGCGTTCGTTGATGTTGTGCAGATTATGCAGGTTTAGATCGCCGACCTGCGGACCTTCCGGGCAGACAAGGCGGCAGAAGTGACCGGCCGGGACTTCCCACGTCGCCGCATCGCGTGGCGGAATGACGACTGTCTCAATCAATTCGAGATCATTGCGAAGGGCGCGATAGGCTGAGAGATCCGGACGCGGCAGCGTCTCGGTCGGATAGCAGATGACCGGCTTGATCGCCTTGCGCTGATCGGCGTCTTCAGGGGCATCGGTGATGGGATTGGGCTTCATTCAGGTCTCCGTATTCGCCTACATCCGCGGTGCGGCTCTGTGTTCGGTATCAATCGATCGTCGCCAGTTCGGCGCCAAGTGCGACCGTGGTTCCGGGTTGCGCAGTGATCGCGATGCGGCCTGCCCTTGGAGCATGCACACGCGTTTCCATCTTCATCGCCTCGATCAGTGCGACCGCTTCGCCTTCGCTAACCTCTGCTCCATCTTCGACCAGCCATTTCTGCAGCGTGCCTGGGATCGGTGCGTTGACCGCATTGGCGTTTGCCGCAGCAGTGTTCGCGCCCTTTGCCTGGGGAGCTGCGATGCCGGAGAACAATACCGCCGGCAGGCCGATCGCGTGGCGCTTGCCGTCGATTTCGATGAAGCTCTTGACGAGACCGCCTTCTACCGGGTCGATGCGAGGCGCCGGTTCGATGCCCCGGAAGGCGGTTTCGATCCAGTTGGTGTAAACCTTGAAGCCGTCTTCTCCGGTAAAATCCCGCTCTTCGAGCACTGCCCGGTGGAAGGGCAGAACAGAAGCAACACCTTCGATCTGAAATTCAGCGAGCGCGCGCCGCGCCCGGATCAAGGCTTCCTCGCGGGTTGCGCCAGTGACGATCAGCTTGGCCATCATCGAGTCGTAAAGACCGGGGATCTCCGATCCGCTCTCGACGCCGGCATCGAGACGAATACCGGGACCGGCCGGCGCCCGGAAGCGCTTGACCAGTCCCGGCGTCGGGAGGAACCCGCGACCCGGATCTTCTGCGTTGATCCGGAATTCGAATGCATGTCCGCGCGGCACGGGCGTGTCGGTCACGGAGAGCGGCAGGCCGTCCGCAATCCGCAGCTGTTCGATAACGATATCGACGCCGGTGGTTTCTTCGGTAACCGGGTGTTCGACCTGAAGGCGTGTGTTGACCTCGAGGAAGGAAATGACGCCGTTGCCCGATAGTAGGAACTCGACCGTGCCGGCGCCGGTATAGCCGGCTTCGGCACAGATCGCGCGGGCCGAGGCATGGATGCGGCCCCTTTGCTCTTCGGTGATGAACGGCGCAGGTGCCTCCTCGACCAGCTTCTGGTTTCGGCGCTGCAGGGAGCAATCGCGGGTGCCGAGAACGACGGTATTGCCGTGGGTGTCTGCAATCACCTGGGCCTCGATGTGCCGCGGCTTATCGAGAAATTGCTCGGCATAACATTCGCCACGGCCGAAGGCTTCCGTTGCCTCGCGCACCGCAGAATCGAAGAGTTCGCCGACTTCATCGAGCTTCCAGGCGACCTTCATGCCGCGGCCACCGCCGCCGAAGGCGGCCTTGATTGCAAGCGGCACGCCGACCTGCTTTGCGAAGGCGACCGCTTCAGCCGCCGAATTCAGCGGCCCATCCGAGCCTTTGACCAGCGGCGCGCCGACCTTCGCCGCGATCCGCCGCGCCTCGACCTTGTCGCCAAGTGCGGTAATGACGTCAGGTGCCGGTCCGACCCACACAAGGCCGGCATCGTTCACGGCCTGGGCAAACTCCGCCCGCTCCGACAGAAAGCCGTAACCCGGATGCACAGCGTCAGCGCCTGCCTTACGGGCCACATCGAGGATCTTCTCGATGTGGAGATAGGTGTCGGCCGGCCGGCCGGGTCCAAGACCGTAGGCTTCGTCTGCAAGCTCGACATGCAGAGAAGCTGCGTCGGCGTCGGAATAAATGGCGACGGAGGCGATGCCGTAATCGCGGGCTGCGCGGGCGATGCGGATGGCGATTTCGCCGCGATTGGCGATCAAAAGTTTCTTCATCGGTCGGTTTCCCTGATGAGCGGGTCGAAGGCAGCGATGGCGTTGAAGCGGATGTTCGCGCCGATAGGGATCTGGCTGGCAAGATCGAGGTGATGGCGGGCCACGACGGCGATCACCGGGTAGCCGCCTGTGAGAGGATGGTCGGCGAGAAACAGGACGGGCTGACCGCTATGCGGCACCTGGATCGCACCAAGCGGCGTTCCTTCTGATGGAAGCTCCGCGCTATCCCTTCGCTCCAGGGGCTCGACGCCAACAAGGCGCACGCCGATACGGCTTGATTCTGCCGTTACCTGCCATTCCTGTCCCAGCAAGGTGACGAGCCCCTTTTGCGTAAACCAGTCGGTCCGCGGCCCGAGCATGACGTCGAGCGTGACGGTGTCGCCTGCCTTGGGCAGCGACCAAGCGACGGGCCGACAGGGATCGACGGCAGATGCCGGCTCGTTTGCGGGCAGCAGAACGTCGCCCGCCACGATGGGTGAGGGACCGACCTTTGCCAACGTGTCCATCGCGGCCGAATTCAAAATCGTCTCGATATGAAATCCGCCCCGGATCGCAAGGTAGCTGCGAATGCCTTCCGACGGAAATTCCAGCGTCAGTTCGTCACCCGGATCGAGTGCAAACGGCCGGGTAAGTGGCGCGAGGACACTCCGCCCATCGGCGGCGCGTATAGTCATCGGCGATGATGCACCGGCGATCGCCAGGGTCACCGGTCGCTCAGCCCTCACGGCAAATCCGCCATAGGCGATCTCGATCGCAGCGGCACCGCGCGGATTCCCGACGCAGAGATTGGCTTCCATAAGGCTCCTGCGATCGAGCGCTCCAGACTCCGAGACGCCCTGCCCGGCCTGGCCCGGTCGGCCGAGATCCTGGAATAGGGCAGGGCGATCGGCGCGGGTCACGACAAGACCGGCTTCATTGCTTGGCGAGATCGGAGGCTGCGAGGCAGCGACCGGAGCATCGGCAATGGACACAGCCGCACCTGTCGCCATTTTGCGGAAGCGCACCCGGTCGCCAGGCGCAAGCAGTGCCGCTCGATCCCGGCTTGTGTCCCACATCTTGAGCGGCGTGCGCCCGAGAAGTTGCCAGCCGCCGGGGCTGTCGGTCGGATAGATGCCGCCGAACTTGCCGCCGAGCGCTACCGAACCTGCCGGGATGCGCACGCGCGGGCTCTGGCGCCGCGGCACGTCGAAGGCAGGATCATCGCACGTCATATAGGCGAAGCCCGGCGCAAAGCCGGTAAAGGCAACGGTGTAAGTTGCCTGCGTATGCCGGCGGACGACCTCTTCGACCGACCAACCAAGGTGGGTCGCGACATCGTTGAGATCCTCGCCGTCATAGGTGACGGGAATGTCGAAGGTCTCGCCGTATCGACTGGAGCGGCTCGACAGATCAACGCAAGCGATCGTGTCGATCAGCACTGCGCGGCTAATGATGAGCGGGTCAAACCGGACCAGCAACGTACGGGCGGCCGGCACGAATTCCAGCACGCCGTCCGGCCGATCGGCCTGCAGCGCATCGAGGAGGGTCAGCGTCGTCTCCAGATCGGCAAGCTCGACGAGCAGGCCGTCTGTACCCGCAGGCAGAAAGCGAATATGCTCAGCCATCGTTGAAGCTCTTTAGTTCAACGCCGTTCCCGACGAGCGCGTCGCGCACCGCACGAGCGATCGACACCGCCGCCGGCGTATCGCCGTGGACGCAAATCGACTGTGCTTCGAGTTCGATGTCCGTCCCATCGATCGCGGTAATGCGTCCTTCTCTGACCAGTCGCAGCATGCGCGCCGCGACGATGTCCGGCTCGTGGATAACCGCTCCAGGAAGACGGCGGCTGACGAGGCTGCCATCGCTGTTGTAGGCGCGGTCGGCAAAAACTTCGCGGACGACCCGGAGGCCAGCTGCGCGCGCCTGCTCGACGATAGGCGCACCGGAGAGCGCCATGAGGACAAGCGTAGGGTCTATCGCCTTGATGGCTTCGATGACGTCGGCCGCCTGGCGCGCGTCATGAGCGATGGTGTTGTAGAGTGCACCATGTGCCTTGACGTATCGGACCGTTGTTCCGGCGGCCTTTGCAAGGCCCTGCATAGCGCCGATCTGGTAGATCACGTCCCCGATCAACTCCTCGCTGGTTGGGTCCATATTGCGTCGGCCGAAGCCGACGAGGTCGCGATAACCGACATGGGCACCCACCGAGACGCCGCGTTTTGACGCCTCTCTTAATACCAAGAGAATCCCCGCCGGATCCCCTGCATGGAAGCCGCAGGCGACGTTGGCGCTGTTGACCACCGACAGCATCGACACATCATCACCCATCGGCCAAGGGCCGAAGCTTTCTCCGAGATCGCTATTAAGGTCAGTGCGGGCCATCAATGTCAGTAATCCCTCGAAGTGAGTTGTACCATCGTGCACCGTCTCATCCACGTGCCGCAGCGTCCACAAGCCTACCTTTTGCCTAACCTAAAATAAGGCGGGCGAGACCTGCAAATACCTCCAGGTCGGGGAGCTAATCTAAGTTTACCGCCGTGAACCAGGGTCCGACCGGTTGACTTGCCCGCTCCGCGACTGCGAGTGCCGACTTCATTGATCTCGAACCAAGAAAATGGCTTCGATTTCGACGGTCATTTGGTTGGGCAGCGAGGCGACGCCGAGAGCCGAGCGGGCGTGCCGTCCAGCGTCGCCTAGCACCTCGACGAAAAGATCGGAACAGCCGTTGATGACTCTGGGGTGTTCAGAGAAATCCGGTTCGGCATTCACCAGACCAAGCAGTTTTACTACGGCTTCGATGCGGCTCAGCTCGCCTAGTGCCGATTTTGCGATCGACAGCAAGTTGAGACCAGTCAGACGTGCAGCCTGATAGGCCTCCTCAATGGTAGCATCGCGGCCTAGGCAACCGCAGCAGTAGGTGCCATCGGTCCGCTTTGGCCCCTGACCCGACAAATAGAGGAAATTGCCCGCGAAACTGTAAAGCAAGTAATTTGCAGACGGTAAAGGGGCCTTCGGCAGCACAAGCCCGAGGGAGGCGAGCTTCTCTTCAGGTTTCATTGACAGATCTTCTCAGCGTGTGACTTTATATACAACCTAGCAAGAGCGGGGGATTGCGCATCAAATTCCGCAGACCCGAGGGCTCTCGGGGCTGCTGAACTGCGCCGCACCGTCTATGCCTTCTTCCTCAAGATGGTCTTTGATTTTCGGCGGGCATGATAAATCCGCGCGCGAAGGGATCTGCCGGGTCGATCACGAACTGGCTGATCCCCATCATATAAGACTTGGTTCCCACCACAGGGTTTATTCCTAGCCCCCCGCGGCTGAGGGTACATGTTGTAAAACGTCCTCGGAACGTCAGACCGAGCACGCTCTCTTGGATAAACAGTTCACCGGTTCGTAGGTCGCCCTGAGCTGCGCGTAGCGCCATATGTGCGCTAGTACCAGTTCCCGATGGTGTTCGTCCCATGCTACCTGGAGGGTAGACATTCGCCACAAGATAGTGGCAACCTGTTTCCGAGTTCCGGCGCGTTACGAACGTCAAGAGATCCAACCTCGCGTTCCTGCCCGTCTCATGGTCCTCCATCGCTAACGACTGACCCAAATTGCGCCAGAGTTCCTGAGCGATAGATACTATTTGGGGCTCAGCTTCGGGCGTCAGTTCAACTCCGAGCGAATTGGCGTCGATAAATCCATAGTAGAGACCGCCGAATGAAACATCTATGACGATCTTCCGACTATCATGGAGCGCCGCTTCAAAGCTACCTACGCGGTAAGACGGAACGTTTCCAAAGCGCACCTCGGACACGACGCCACCTCTGACGTCCGCCTCGATGTGCAACGGCCCGAGGACGGTATCAATAGCGAAGCGGGTGACCGGTTCTACAGCCTCCACAAGGCCGGTTTCGATCGCAGCCGCGGCAGTCGCAAACGTGCTGTCGCCACAACCATTGAACATCCCAGATGGGTGAAGGAAAATGACCCCGAATGCAGCCTCATCCGAAACCGGGTCAGTTATGATTGATCCAAGCATGTTGCGATGCCCGCGCGGCTCGCGCAGAAGACTTTCATGGAGCCAACTCATTTTGGCCATGTAGTAATCAGCTTTCTCTTGCATAGTGGCGCCGCGAATAGCCGGGTAGCCGGAGAGAATGGTCCGGCTGGCTTGACCGTGGTGATGATCAATCGTGAATACCTGGTTTCGAATATGCATAGGTAGACCCCCCCTCACTCAACTGATATGGAAACTCAGTGTCATTGCGTTAACCTAGAAAACGCAGAGTCTGATCCGCTCGTAGACGCTGACGGTTCCACTTCCACTTCCGAATTCACTAGGGCATTATTTCAGAAGCGCGCCGCACTAGAAAATAGATAACCTTCGCGTTTTATTCATCCATGATATATGGGCAACCCGACTTCACCGGAAACAGCGTCACAGATTTCATTTGGCTGTCGGACGAATGACGGTTAATGCAGATGTCGCCGGGAGGCCCTACCACGAGGTGAGTGGCTTCCGGCAAAATCTCCAACAACTGAAACCTTCGTTGTCCCCGCGACATTGTAGCCGGCGGCCCGACCATCGAAGGGCAGCTTCTCATAACGTGAGATGCTGCACCGCGTACGTCGTCAGTTAAGGACGGTGCAGTCTTCTGCCTTCCAAGAGAGGGTAACCGGAGTTCCGCCCGAGAAATGGGCCTGGCCGCGGTTCTGGCGCTTCACCGTAATGGTCTCTGCACCACAGCGGACCAGATACCTAGTCATTTCTCCCAAGAAGAGGGCGTTCTCTACTACGCCATCAAGTGCGTTTGGCGTGTCGGCAGCCGCGCAACGGACGTCGATCTCAACATGTTCTGGCCGAACAAACAGCCACGCTTGGGTGCCGTCTGTCTGTCCGGACAACTGTGCCGCCCCCGGAGCAATCCCCGCAAGGGTCACTTTGCCCATGCCACTTTCAGCGCGGTCGACGCAACAAGGAATGATATTGGATTCACCAACAAACGAAGCCACGAACCGGTTCTTCGGCTTCCGGTATAGGCTCTTGCTGTCGTCCACCTGCACGAGGCTGCCTTCGTTTATTACGGCAATACGATCAGACATGGTCAGAGCCTCGTCTTGATCGTGGGTGACGAAGACGACCGTCATGTTCAGCTCCTTCTGGATACGCATGATTTCAATCTTCATGTGTTCACGAAGATTTCGGTCAAGCGCCCCGAGCGGCTCATCCATGAGCAATATGCTTGGGTTAAAGACGATGGCGCGAGCCAAGGCGATACGCTGTTGCTGTCCGCCCGACAATTGGTTGGGATAGCGACCACTGTATTGATCCATCTTGACCAACTGCAGCGCGCGGCCGACTTTCTCCGCTGTCTCTTGCCGAGACGCCTTGCGCACAGTGAGTGGGAATGCGACGTTTTCAGCAACGGTCATGTGTGGGAAAAGCGCGTAGTTCTGAAACACCATACCGATGCCTCGCTCGTAGGCCGGAAGGTCAACAATCGACCGACTTCCGAGAAAGATGTCGCCAGACGTCGGCGTTTCAAAGCCTGCAATCATCTTCAGGGCCGTGGTCTTGCCGGAACCAGATGGCCCGAGGAAGGTTACGAACTCCCCTGATTGAATTTGAAGGTCGAAGTCCTTTACAACGTGAAGCGGGCCATAAAACTTCTGGATGTTTTTCATCTCAAGGCTTGTAGACATCTTTTGCCTCCGATCATTCGGCGATGCTGGTAGAGGTGCGTTTGTTGTGCCGGTCTCGGATCAGTTGCACCGTTATGATTGATGCGGTGACGAGCAGCACGATGAGGGTCGAGGCCGCGCTTAGGAGCGGATCGATTTGGTACTTAATGTCCCCCCAGAACTTAATGGGCAGAGTGGGGGTTTGGCGCCCTAGCAAGAAAATGCTGACGAGCAACTCGTCGAACGATGTCAGGAAGGCGAGCAAGCCGGCGGTGAAAAGCGCAGGCTTCAATATTGGCAAGGTCACGAGGCGGAGCGTTTGCATTGGGCGCGCGCCGTGCACTGCGGCTGCAGGTTCGAGGGAGTCATCAAAATTTCTCAGGGCCGCCGCCATCACGACGATAACGTAGGGGACAGAGAGTAGCACATGTCCCATCACCAACCCGCCGAATGTCCCGAGAATTTGCAAACGCGCCTCAAAAATATAGAGGGAGGTTGCGATGATAACGACGGGAACCATCAAGGGTGAAAGCGAGAAGAGAAACAGCATCTTCTTGAAGAGGAACCTTGTGCGAACGAGCCAAAAAGCACCCATCGATCCAATGATCGTTGCGACGAGCGCGGCGGCGATGCCCAGTTGAATCGAGAACAAGAAGGACTGATGCCAATCGGAGGCATTCGCAAGCTTCTGCCACCATTGCAGTGAAAGCCCCGGAGGAGGAAAGACCACAAATGGCGATGAACTGAATGACAGGATGACGACGACGACAAGGGGGGCAGTCAAGAACATCACTACTACGACGGCATAACCCCAAAGCCACCGAGCGCTTGTTGTCAAAAATCGCCCTGCAATAACGTGGACACTGGTTTCGAACACGGAAACGATTGGGTTAAACGCGCGCTTTGCACGCTTCACCAATCGTGCCGCGGCACGTGGCTCCTCCTCTGAGGAGACGATATTAGACGACCAGATCATCTCGAGCGGAATAAATAGGCTGGCCACAAACAGAACGGCGATCGTCACGAGCAGGAGGACTATCGAAGAGGCATAGCCCAGCTCGAAATTCAGCAACGTCGTCATCTGATCGACAATTAACTGGGAAATCATCGTGTCGCTTGGTCCGCCGAGCAGCGCCGGCGTGATATAGAATCCGATAGCCGCGATGAAGATTAGAATGCAGGCTGAAAATACGCCAGGGAGAGTCATTGGCAGATAAACACGCAGAAAGGCTTGGATCGGCTTAGCTCCAAGAACCTGAGCCGCTTGCGGAAAAGTATGGTCAATGCGCGCCATCGCCGAATACATCGTGAAAATTGCCATTGGGATAAAGACGTGCGTCATCCCGACAACCACTGCAAACGTGGAGTTCAGCAATTGAAGAGGCGCACTGATAACTCCAAGCCAAAGCAACGTGTTGTTGACGATCCCCTCGCGCCCCAGAATGATCATCCACGCATAGGTCCGAATGAGAAATGCTGTGAAAAGCGGGATTAGAATAAATACGCTTAAGACGGACAGGGCTCGAGCTTGAACTCTCGTCAGGAGATAGGCAACTGGATAAGCTACTGCGACCGAGATAATCGTAACCAGCAGACCGATGCGCAGCGTGTGAATCAGGATATTGAAGTTCGAGGCGCTTGCAAAAACGCGGCCGTAGTGAGAAAAATTGAAGTTGAAGCCTTCGAAACTTCCCCACACGATATATGATAGCGGAACGATGAGAAAGCCGATCAGCAGGATGAGAAGTGGCGCTGCCACTACAGCGCTGACTATGAATTTTCTTCTCGACAGTCGTTTCATCGGCTTGTGTCTCTCCGCCAATCCTTCGGATGCTGAGGTGGCAGTGTTCAAGGTTGCCAAGTCCATGGCGATCTCCACTGCTGCTCATCCCGGGATGAGCAGCGTAGGTTAGGTGTTTCCTGGCTAAGAGGGTCACACTGCGACCGTCTTACTGCGACAACAGAGCAACACAGCGCTCTAGCGCCACATCCCAGTTCGTACGCCCTTCTGCGTTCTTTTTATTCCACCACGCGTAGTCTTGGAAAACCTGCTTTTTGGCGAGGTTCGGAGATCCAGGAAGAATATCGAGCATCTCCTTCGGGAGGAGGCTGAACGCTTTGGTGTTCACCGGTCCGTACGAGATGGCTTGCGCGAAGGCCGCCTGCGGTTCGGGACGGGAGATGTATGCCAGAAACTTTGCCGCGTTGTCCTTGTTGGGTGACCCTTTCATTACGACCCAGTAGTCATACTGCAGCAACGACTGATCCCATGACAAATTTAGCGGTGCACCGTCCTTCTTGGCGCCAAAAATACGGCCGTTATAGGCTGCGGCCATATCAACCTCTCCGCTGATCAGGCTTTGCGGTGCATCCGCTCCAGCAACCCACCAACGCCCAACGTTCTCTTTCATTGCCTCAATCTTGGCAAATGCACGGTCCATATCGATGGGATAAACTTTATCGGCGGGAACCCCGTCGCCCATCAGTGCACCTTCAAGCAGACCTCCATCGACAAGTTTCTCGCACTTAGGTAAGCTTCGTGCGCCCGGAAACTTCTTCACGTTATAGAAGTCCACCCAGTTCTTCGGTTCCGTTCCTGCCGGAAACTTTGTCGTGTTATAGGCGACCGCAACGGAATAGAGCAGAGCACCGACCCCATTCTGGTTTTTCATCTGGTCGGGCATTTCCGCCAACGTTTCCTTGGCGAACAGGCTGTAATCAATCTTCTCTACAGCGGCTTTATCAACAAATCCGGCGAGAGCGCCGCCGGGGACAGACGTGATATCGGCTTCAGGTTGACCCAGCTTTACGGAGGCGAGCAGTTTAGCATGATCTTCGGGAACGAGAACGACCTTTATGCCCGTGTCGCGTGTGAACGGATCAAAGAAAGCCTTCCTTTGCGCGGCTTCCCATGTGCCACCACCAGAGGTAATAACCACTTCGCCGCTGCCCTTAAGATTGCTTGGCACATCCTCCGCACGAACAACGACTGAGGATGAAGCAAGCAGCAACGTCGCGGTGAGGCCGAATTCAAACAACTTGATTTTCATTTGTCAGTTCCCCTTGTTGTTTTACAGCTCTTCATTCGAGACGCTTAGCGCGAGCCACAGCTGAGCGTATTCGGTACTGGCTAACGTCCCATGTTGGGATGAAAACCCTCCTCGACTGCGATCGCGAGCGCAGGCGACCCTTTTGGAATTGAGGGATGAGTCATCCGCCAGAGAAGCAACCCCGTTTGCGGCGCCTTGATTTCTGCGAGGATCTCGCCGAAAAAATTGCGCATGGTTCCAAGACGCTGGTTCCTTTCCACTCGGGCGCCAGGCTCAACGTCTGCGTGAAACTCCCCGTCGCATGGAGCGGCCACCCAAAGGTAGTCATCACAAAGGACTCGTGCTCGTCCAAATGCAGTCGGCGGCGTTTCGATTATCTCAAGAGCGCGTGCAACATTAAGAACCCCGTCGACGTGAAATCTTACGGAATCCTCATCGAGCAAACCGTTCGCACCGGCTTCAGACATTATCGCGAGCCGACCGTGCGCCGCAAAGCCTGTTGGCGGTCGACCGGGGTTTTGCATGTGACTAGCTGGGAGCCCGACAACGATCTCACTGTCAAAGCACATGGCCATCATTTGGGCCGGTGCGTTTAGTGCGGCGTCGTCAGTCCGCTGATATATGGTGAACTTGGAGACATTCTCCCGAAGGTCACCTCCATGCATGTCAACATAGCAGTCTGCGTCGACGCACCATTCACCCATGATGGCGTCGCACAGGCACTCGGAGAAGGTGCCAGTAGCGGACCCGGGAAAAGAGAAGTTGATGTTTTTCCGATCCAAGGGGCAAACATATTCCGAGTACTTGTAAAGCGCCGGTTGATTGATCAGAGGTATGATCGAAACAGTTCCCTGCATCTTCTCAGGGTGGAAGAGCCTCTGAAGTCGTACCGCTGCTTCAATGGCCGCGACTTCATTCACGTGGACGCCAGCGGAAATGCAAAGTTTCGCGCCGGGCCGCGCTCCCCTAATTTCACAGATTGGCCAAGTGAATGCGCTGAGTGCAGGGTTGGAGAAGGAAGCATACCCGCGGAACAAACCTGGCTGGCCATACTCGACGTCCGATATTGTTGCTGTGACTTTCATGATGGCCTCACCAAGTAAGCGCGCCGTTTCCGAAATGGCGCCGCTGCCGCATTCTTGTGCCGCAGCGGCGTTTTTGTCATTGGGCCAAAACTTCCACGCAACGGCTCAATGCGGCGTCGAAGTTAGTCCGCCCATCGTCCTGCTGTTCGCCCCACCAAGAGTAGTTCTCGAAAACCTGCTTATCTGCGATTTCTGGGGCGCCAGGGAGATCCCGCGCAAAATCCGCGGGAAGGAGCGCGAAGGCTTCTTTGTTGATCGGGCCATAGTTCATTTCGGTAGCGAAAGCGGCTTGTGGGCCTGGCCGAGATATGTAGGCCAAGAATTTGAATGCGTTTTCCTTGTTCGGCGTACCCTTCATAACCACCCAATAGTCATACTGTACTATCGACTGGTCCCAAGAAAAGGCGATCGGTGCGCCGTGCTTCTTTGCAGTTGAGATCCGCCCGTTGAACGCGACCGCCATGTCGACGTCACCGGCTATCAGGCTTTGCGGCGCATCGGCCCCGCCCGCCCACCAGCGTCCGACATGCGGCATCAGCTTCTTGATTTTTGAGAGGCCCCGGTCAACGTCGAGAGGATAAAGCTTGTCCGGCGTCACGCCATCGCTCAGCAGCGCCCCAACAAGCAGGCCGCCCTCAAGAATGCGCTCGCATTTCGGAAGTGCCCGCTCGCCTGGGAACGCTTCCACGTTGTAGAAATCCGTCCAGTTCTTCGGATGTTGTCCTTCGACAGCATATTTCTTGGTGCTATAGGCAATGACATCAGAATACAGCAGAGCGCCAATTCCGTTCTCGTTCTTCATCTGGTCCGGTATGGCCGCCAAGGTTTTTTCAGCGAAGATGCCGTAATCGATCGGTTCGACCGCGCCCTTGCTCACCCAGCTTGGGAACTCTCCGCCTGACACAGATGTGATGTCCGCTTCAGGTTGGCCAAGCTTTACGGAAGCCAGTAGCTTACCGACGTTTGGAGGTATGACAACGATCTTGATCCCTGTATCACGCGTGAACGGGTCGAAGAACGCCTTTCTAAGTGCCGCTTCGTAGCTCCCGCCATCGACGGATACCACGACCTCTCCAGAACCCTTGAGGTTTTCTGGAACGTCATCGGCATGCGCGGCATAGGGTACCGCGACAACTAGTGCGGCCAGGCCCAAGGCCATTTTTATTGCTCTGATCATTATCTCATTCCCCTTTTTCTTGAATGCCCTGATGAACATGATAACGAGAGCCAGGGCTGCATCTCGCTCAAAGGTTGGCTTACGCCGCGATTCCTCCCTCTATGAACCCATGGCAACAGAAGGCCACAGGCCCGGTCATAATGACCATATCGTCCTGGATCAGCTCGATTTGGAGCTGCCCTGCTGGAAGCTGTACTGTGACCTTTGACGTGCTAATGAGACCGCGCTTGTGCGCCGCGTATGCCGCTACGCAGGCGCCGGTACCGCACGCTTTCGTCAAGATTCCCGGACGCTCCCAGACAGCAAGGCGGATTGTTCGGGCGTCAACAATCTCCGCGACGCCAACGTTCACGCCTTCGGGAAAAAGCGGGTCATTTTGGATGGCTGGAGCAAAGCGGGGAATGTCATCAAGAGCCAGCCGGTCTACGAAGAAGACGGCATGAGGGATGCCGATGTGAAGGGCGACTCCATCTGCAAGAGTTCCGCTCTTTACAGGCAAATGAAGAGTGTCTGCCTCATGGCTTGTAGGGACCTGCCGCCAGTCCAAGCTGATCGGCCCAAGTTTAACACTGATCTCTCGCAACCCTGCTCTGCAGCACTGCAGTAGTCCGGCAGCCGTTTCGATCCAGACTTCCTCGTTTCCGGTTTCCTCCAGCAGCAGGTAGGCCATGCAACGGGTGGCGTTACCGCAAGCACCGGCTTCTTTGCCGTCGATGTTGAAGATTCTCATGGCCGCGTATGCCCCAGCCTCTACTCCTTGGGCCGAGGGACGCTCTATGGTGAGTAACTGCTCACCTCCCGCACCAACGTTTGTGCTGCAGATGCGGATAATGTCTTCAACTTCAAACGGCTTCGCGATCTGACGGCGGTCGAGGATGACAAAATAGTTCTCTAGGCCGTGCATTTTCACAAACGGCCAGTGCTTCGGAGCGCCAGGTGACGGGGGCTGAGACAGAAACTCAATGTGATTCATTGCTGACACCCATTCAAAGAGCAATTGCTGCATCAGTGCAGGAATTTATCGTGCTCCAAGGCGTTGGCTTCTCGAGCGGTAGCAAATCGTCGATCGTTTGACGGCGCCGAATGACCCGGAACCGACCCCCGTCTACCAACACCTCGGCGATCAAATCTCTGGAGTTATAACTCGAAGCCATTGAGGCACCGTAGGCGCCAGCACATCCGAAGGCGACACGTGTGCCAGAATGAAGCGGGGGGAGATCACCGTAGCTTCCGAACACATCGGATGTTTCGCATACCGGGCCGACAATCTGGTACGCGCATTGAGCGCGATCATCGGAGCTTTGTAACGGCAGCACCGGATGGATGGCGCCATATAAGGAGGGGCGCATGAGATCGTTCATGGCCGCGTCAACGATCGCCGTGACAGTGTCGCCAGTCTCCTTGAGATAGAGCACTTCAGTCACGAGCATTCCGGCTGGACCGACAAGCCAACGCCCGGGTTCGACCGTGAGTTCGCAGCCCAAGCTAGTGACCGTGTCCTGGATGATACCAGCATACTCGCTTACGTTCGGACCAACACCAAAGTCGTATCGGATACCGAGGCCACCACCAAGGTCAAGGCGGCGCACCGGCAGGCCATCGGATCGTAGCTTCTTCACCAGACTCGCCAGACGAACGTATGCGGTCCGGTAGGGAGACAGGTTGAGGAGTTGCGACCCAATGTGGACAGCTAGCCCCTGTAGATCAAGCTCAGGCGATTCCGCCGCTTTCGCGTAGAGCTCCCGGATTTCTTCTATAGCGATCCCGAATTTGTCACCTTTCTTCCCGGTGCTGATCTTTGCATGGGTCTGCGCGTCGACGTCGGGATTCACTCTGAAAACAATGGGCGCCCGGCAGTTCATGATGCGAGCAACGTCTCGGATGACATCAAGCTCAGCCCGAGACTCGACGTTAATCTGGTGGATGCCGACCCCCAAAGCACGGGTTATCTCGGCACGCGTTTTTCCGACGCCGGAAAACACGATCTTTGACGGGGGAACGCCAGCCGCTAGTGCCCTCTCTAGTTCTCCACCAGAAACGATGTCCATTCCGCTTTCGAGCTCAGACAGCAAGCGAAGAACTGAAATGTTGCTATTGGCTTTTACCGCAAAGCAAATAGACGCGCCGGTCGGCCTAAGCCTGTCAGAGAGTAACGTGTAGGCATTGCGTATTGTAGAGGCGCTATAGCAATAAAAGGGGGTTGGGACCTTGTCGGCGATCTCGTCAACGGAAAGCCCTTCAATGCACAACTCTCCATTTAAGTAGGCAAAGCTGTCGTGCTGCAGCTGCGTCGTCTGTTCTTGGGCGTTTTGGTTTGTCATCTTGTTCCCGCGGTTGTGACCGTCTTGGCCGATATTTGCAGATGACAGACTGATGACAAAATACTATCTAGCCACACATTAATTCATATTCGATATATAGGAGGGATGATCGCCATGCGACTAAGTCAGCGTCAAATCGAGATCTTCAACGCTGTAATGATCTACAAAAGCACGTTGGCAGCCGCCGAGTCTCTCGGCACCTCGCAGCCGACGGTTAGCAGAGAGATCAGAGAACTCGAGAAGTATATCGGCTTTGAGTTGTTCAATCGGTTTGGTAAAAGACTTACTCCGACGAACCAGGCGCAGTTGCTTCATAAAGTGGTCAGCCGCTCCTTTGTGGGTATGCAAGAAATCAGCCGCGCAGCTGTGGCGATCAAGCAGCATAACGCGGCTCATCTCAGGATCGCGAGCCTTCCTGCTTACGCTGAAGCATTTCTGCCCTTAGTCGCTGAGAGATTTCTAAAAAAAAGAAGACAAGTTCATCTTTCTATACATTCTCTGGAAGAGGTCCCGCTCCAGCATGACTTAACAACGCAGATTTTCGACATTGGATTGACGGAAGGAAGTTTTGACAACATCGATGCCACTGCTGAGGTCATCAACCTCGGTGAAGTCGTATGTGTGCTTCCGTGTAACCATCCCCTCGCTGCTAAACGCATTTTGGAGCCCAGGGATTTCGAGGGAGCGGACTTCGTCTATTTTACTCAAGAAGACCCTTACCGCCGCAGGATTGATCAACTCTTCGAAGCTGAAAGCGTTTCGCGCCGCTATTGCGTGGAGACCACAACCGCTACAGGCGTTTGCTCCATGGTCGCCTCGGGCGTTGGGGTTTCGATCGTCAATCCATTAACCGCCGCTCACTATGCGGGAAAGGGTATTGTGCTACGGCGATTCAGCATCCCAGTCCCCTATCAACTCAATCTGTGGCGCCCGGCAAAAGGACTAAGATCTCCATATGCCGACCAGTTCGCGAACGTCATGCGCGAGGTTGCCCTCGAAGTGGTCAAAAAAATGGAAAGCCTGTGAGTGAATACGAGATTTGGGCGAGATGGCCTCCGAGTTAGTAACAACAAGCGGATCAATTAGAGGTCCTGATTGGTTCAATAGGTTGTGTCTTCGTCCAAAGGCCAAATCGGCCGGGGCGCGCGCTCGTGAGAAAAGCGCGTGAGGTCTTGGCTCATAAGGCCTGGACTGTCAGCCAGATAGTCACTCTTAATGATGCCCTCGAAGCCGGCACGCCAATGGTTTGTGGATTTCAGCCCCACAATGGACGCCCGATGAACATCAATCCCGTGCAGCGAGAATATCTCCTGATCGAAGGGTTGATAGCGTTCAGAAACCACTACTACATCGACCCCGCCGATCTGTAACCTTGCCGTTCGGCCAACATAGTCGTGCGTTCCCCCTCCCATTGGCGAACTACGAACAAACTGTCCATCTGTGAGCGTTTTTATATAAGCACGTGCTGCAATTGGTTCGCCATGAAGTTGGTCCGACTTCCCACCTAACTGTACGTCGATGGTCGAACCAACGCCTGCTTCGTGTGCCAAGCGGACAACGTCGGGGTCACACATGACTCCGAAACACGCACCTGAAAGCTTCGCCTCCAGCATTGCTCGCAGCAAGTATGTGCCATCACCTGGACAGCCGCCTCCGGTGTTGTCAGCTCCGTCGAGAACGGCAACCGGGCCGATTTTCTCGGCAAGCGCATGTTTGACGGCGTCTTCAGGCGTAAAAGTCTTTGCCGGGATGTCTGCGCGAGAATTCCAAATGAAGCGCGCTACGCTTTTTGCTGCCGATTGCGCCTTTTGCATGCTGCCATTCGCAACGGTCAATACAGACGCACCCGCAAATCTGGTGTCTGCATAAGGGAAACCATGAAAGAAGGTACAGGCAATAATGTCTGGGTCTTCTTCAAGCGAGCGACACATCTGATTGATTGCTGCTGTTGCGTCCATCATGGTTGTTACAGGTGTCAGCAGCAGTGGTAGCTTCTCGAGATGGATTTTCGGAACAATGCTGCCTCGTATCAGCTCCGGCACGACTTTAATGGCGTCCTGACCTCTTTCAAACATATCGGTATGAGGCGAATTCTGCGTTCCGAACGCAGCGTCAACGAGCTCAAAAAGCTCTGGACTAAGATTCCCATGCAGGTCTAGCGTAATCACTATCTTAACATCGGGGCCAACTATCTCACGCACCCGCCGGCAGATATCAACCTCAATGTTTTCTGCACCTCGGGCGATACCTGCGCCATGAAGGGCTAGGCCGACTGCCTCTACGGGGAGCACATTCCTCAATCCATCTAGCAACTCTCGAATGAGCTGCTCGTAGGCCGCTAACGAGATAATACCTCCGGGCTCAGCTTGCGCGTGAATAGTCGGTATCACCGACGCACCTACGGAGGCAGCCGCGTCAAGCATTCCGCCGATGTAAGAGCGCACTCCTTCGTTTGCGGCTATGACCGCGTCTCCGCGCGTTATTTGAAAATCGGAGAGGTAAGCGTCCGCCTTGCGGTGGGTATTCGTCTCATGCTCGATGCCGCCAATGACTATTTTCAGAGTCATGTTGCCCTCACTGTTAATGTTCTCGGAAATCTAAGGTCAGGTTGGCGCTAAGTGCTTCCCTGCCTGCCGGCGCCTGTGCCAAGCATTCTCTGGGGAGCTGCAGCGTGTCAAATGCCAAAAACGGCCCCCCAAATTCAGCTCTGATATGAATACGACTTACCCATCAGGACGGAACGTTTGAGGTTCTAGGTCCAACGAGAGCTCCGATCTCCTCGTGCTCCGGCCTTTGATTCCCCCGTCAGCAACGTGGTTGCTGGAACGCTTATCCGGCATGGACGCCCGCTTCAGCGTGTCGGCGAGTTTTCTTGCGAACTCTGGCGCCGCACGTGGGTTTTGCCTCCGGCTGCGCCATCACGATGATCGCCGTCGCTTTCATGGAAGCCCGCGGCGCCGAGACCATCACGACTGAATTGGCAATGGAGTGAGTGATGTTGATGGGCCGGCAGCCGAGAACCATCCGCCTCGCTGATGTGCGCGGTTTTGCCCAGCACCTCGCTCATTTCGGTGCTCTGACGGAAGTGCCACCAAGCGAAGCTGTGCCGCCGGCGCGGCGAACAAGGCCATACATCTATAGCCAGATCGAGATCAGGCGCTTCTGGCGGCGGCCCTATCGCTACGCCGGCCAACGCCCTTCGGCGCTGGACATATCACTTCTGTTCGGGCTGATAGCGGCGGCCGGACTGCACCATTCCGAAGCGCTCAGCCTGCTCCGGGCCAACGTCGGTCTCGGCCAAAGCGTTCTCACTATCCGAAAGACAAAGCTCTGCAAGTCACGGCTGGTGCCGCTGCATGCCACGCCAATCGCGGTCCTTTCAGACTATGCTGCCTGACGCGATGCACACCTTAGTACGCCGCGGAGTGCCTATTTCTTCGTCGCCGAACGGGTCGGCAAATTGCTGCCGCACCGCGTGTTCTGGTGACTATCCCGGCAATCGGATAACGGCAGGAGGGCAATCGCGACGCTCCACGGATTGATGATCTCCGTCACCGTTTCGCCGTCCAGACCCTGATCAACTGGCATCGCCGAAGAGATTGAGGTCGATCACAATCCAAGCAGAACAACAACTGCAGGCATATGAGCAGTATCTGCAAGATGCGCGCGCGCTGTTTCGTCAAACGATCGTAAATCATCAGCCGGTTGTCCGGGTTTTCTGT
>NZ_LNCD01000135.1 GCF_001542405.1 Rhizobium altiplani | reverse complement strand
TTGATAGCGGCGTGTCGTTAGCCCCAGCCAGGCTCCTACGGACCGTGACTTCTTGAAGTTCTCCGGATCTTCAATGGCGGTCACGAACGAAGTTGCAGTGACAACCCCAACACCGGGCACCGACATGAGTAGCCGGCACGATTGGCTCGCCCGCGCGATTGCTATCAACTGCCTACTGAGTTCGGCCGCCTGTTCGCGCGTGCCGTACCAAGCCTTCAAGAGTGGGAGAATGATCCGCGAAAGAGACTGGTGGCCGTCTAGGAGCATACGGACGTTGTTTCCGAAGGTTGCACCCTTGCCACTCGGAATGACCAAGCCAAACGTCTTCATCAAGCCTCGGATCTGATTTGACAGCTCCGTGCAGATCGTCACCAACCGCGTTCGTGCCGCCACAAGCGTCCGGGTGAGCATGCTGTCGTACCCTTTGACCCGGACTTCGCGGTAGAAGCCGACCTCAGCAAGATGCGCAAGGCCATCGGCATCGTTCGCATCTGTTTTGTTCGCAGCCATGTCGAGCGCTGCCTTGGCATGCCGCGCGTCGATGCAAATCGCTGGAACCCCTGCATCGGTCAGCGCATGATAAAACCATATCGAAAGGGGACCAGTCTCAAAGACGACCCGTCTGGCGTCGGGCGCATGCTTATGGAGCAAGGTTATGATGCTGTCCGGGTCGGATTTGCATTTACCGCGCCAGATCCTTCTGCCACCGCGCCGAATGGAAATGGCTGTCTCTTTCAACGACACATCAAGCCCGATATACTCTTCCATGGTTGTTCTCCGTTAGATGCCTGGGCCTGACTGCCAGTCTTGAGCCCGCACTTCATCTTATCGGGGAACAGCCACCAGCTTCCATTGTCGGGACTGCATCAGGGGCGACTCGCTCCCGCGATTACCCCATGTGGATGATCTACGACCAGACGCACAGCGCATTTGCGTTGGCGCTTGTAGGCTTTTGCCAGTTCTTGCCGATGGTTGTTCTGACCTTCATTGTCGGCCACGTCGCCGACCGCTATGACCGCCGTCGCATCGGTCTTGTCTGCCAACTGATCGAGGCCGCGACTTCGCTGTCGCTCGCGATTGCCACTTGGCAGCAGTGGCTGACACCGGCGGGCATACTCGTTGCCGTCACGATCCTGGGCGCTACTGCCGCCTTCGAGCGGCCGACCATGGCAGCGTTGCTGCCGAATATCGTGCCTGACGCGATGTTGCAGCGGGCGGTCGCGACTACAACCTCGATGCAGCAGACGGCCTTCATCATCGGCCCCTCCCTCGGCGGCCTGCTCTACGGCGTCCATCCCGTTGCACCTTTTGCTGTTGCTGCCGTGTTCTTTGCTGTTGCCAGCCTCAATGTGATTTCGATCCGAATGCATTGGAAGCCCGCAAAACGCGAACCGGTAACGCTAACGTCGGTGTTTGCCGGTGTCTCCTTTATCCGGAGCCGACCCGTCGTCCTCGGGACAATCTCGCTCGATCTCTTTGCCGTACTGCTTGGCGGCGCCACCGCTTTGCTGCCGATGTTTGCGCGGGACATACTTCACGCTGGCCCTTGGGGATTGGGATTGCTGCGTGCCGCACCGGCGGTCGGAGCTCTCGCCATGTCAATCGTGCTGGCGCGACGGCCGCTGAGCAGCAATGTCGGGATCAAGATGCTCGCTGCCGTCGCGATCTTCGGCGCGGCGACTGTTGTATTTTCAATCTCCACCAATATTGCGCTGTCTGTATGCGCGCTGCTCGTTGTCGGGGCGTCCGATACCGTCAGCGTCGTGGTGCGCAGCTCGCTTGTCCAGCTCTTGACGCCGGATGACATGCGCGGACGCGTAAATGCGGTAAATTCGCTCTTCATCGGTACGTCCAATCAACTCGGTGAATTTGAATCGGGCATGGTGGCGGGCTTCATGGGACCTGTCGCCGCCGGAATCATCGGTGGCGTCGGTACAGTTGCCATCGTATTGATGTGGACGCGTCTTTTCCCCGATCTTACCAAAGTCAGGACGCTGAAGGGGTAGTCCTGCGGTCAAGAACGCTGGCTCACGCCTCCATGACCATGGACGTCGAAGATGCGATGGAGGTGGTGGACAGCCATTACTCCACCAAGTTGCCTGAGCGGCCAATCCGGGCAACCGGCAATTTCCTGGAATTGAACAAGCTCGTGTCAAGAATCGTTGGCTGTCGCCTGTGCAGGTTGGGCAAATGGCTCACAGGAGACCGGACGGTCGTCTGACGAGTGCACCTGCATACGTGCCTTGCGCGCTTCGGTTCCTCGACCTGGACGGCTACGCGAACGCGCTTCGCCTTGTTGAGAGTGATTTGACGCAGAATAGTGCAACGAAAATGAGCGGAATGCAGACCAGGTATGAGGTTCGAATGCCTGCCTGCTCTGCGACAAAACCGAGCAAAGGTGGAGCAAGAAAAAAGACGATGAAGGACATCTGGCCTAAAGCTGCAACATTCATATGCGCGGGCCGGTCGGTGCGCTGAGCGGCAGCCGAAACGGCAAGCGGATAGACGGCGCTGCAGCCGCTACCCATTAATGCAAAGCCAACAAGGGCAACGTGGGGATGGGGTGCAAGCCAAACCGCAGTCAGTCCAGCCGTTGAGATCAACAGCAAGGTAATCGCGACCGCCCGGGAGCCGTATTGATCCACAAAGCGATCGGCAAACAGCCGGGTGAGCGCCATGAACAGTGTGAACATTGTCAATCCAAGGCCGCCGACAAATGGCTCGACCTGGAAAACATCGCGCATATAGATCGCTGACCAATCTATGCCTGCACCCTCCACCAGGAAAGCAGCAATGCCAATGACGCAGAGGGGAAGCAGACCGAGCGTCGGCAATGCGACATGACCTGCGTCCGCATGCTCGCCCAACGCCCGCGCCGGTGCACTGCGCATTCCGCTGATCACCATAGCGGCCACGACCAGTACCACAATGAATGTTAGTGCCAAGTGGAGTTGCATTGAGACGCCGGCCTGGCGCACCCCTGATGCCATGAGCGCAGTGGCGAAAAATCCGAGGCTCCAGAAACCATGGGCGCGGTTCATGACACCCCGGCCGAGCTGCGCTTCGATACGGTCAATTTCGACGTTAAGATTTATTTCCAGGGCTCCTGCGAGCAATCCTTCGAAAAACAAAATCCCGAAAACGAGTTCGGCGCTTGTGACCCATGGGATCGAGGCGATCAGTGCTGAGGTCCCGAGTACGGTTATGAACGCCGTTGCTCGAGCACCCAATCGGGCCACGAGGGGCGAAAAGAACGTCAAGGATATCAGTGCACCGATCGCTGCCCCAATCAGGGTGAGGCCCAGTTCGGACTTGTTGACCTGGAGGGCATCCTGGAGATCAGGAAGGCGGGAGAGCAGGGCACCGGTCGATGCCGAAAAGAGGAAGAAGCAGGTATAAATTCGCACCTGCGGCTCAATGCGCATTTCAGGGCTCCCGAGTCTTTAGGTTGCGGCGGATATTCCTCAACGTCCGACCGTGATCCAAACGAAAGTGATCGCATCCGAGGCCCTAAAGCACAGAGACTAACAGTCAAAGGGAACTGCCACTCCAGCGGTCATGGTCAGGTCGGCCTAGCTGAAACGACGATACCCGTCATACGCGAGTTCCTTTTCGCTGACAAGACGCGCGCGCGATTCAACCCCAAGAAAGACGACACGCTCTTTTGCCCCGGACGCGGACAGGAGCGACATCGATCCTCCAGGCGATGTCAAATCCTGAGCGGCTTGCCTCCACCGAGGATACCATCAATATTGTGCATTGCAGCACACATTGAATGGCGGTAAGTTTTCTTCGTTGGTTAGGAGCGCCCATGGACGAAGCCAGCATCGCTCAATTGATCTTCGCTCTCAGCGTCGCGCGGGAAATTGCCATTCTGGAAGGTCCAGTATTCGACATCGTCGTCTATCGGGTCGAGCAAGCAATCGAGGAGACAAGGGAAGAAGCCCTAAGGCAAGGAATTGTAGTCGAAATCGGGCGCGCGTCGACTCGGATGCAGTAGAGAGAGTGTGGAGGACTGCCGCCCCGAGCAGTTCTCGACATCGGGTGAGGATCGCCCTTACGAAGGCAAGGCTGGGCAGTTGAACTGCTCGGGTCACTCATACGCCAGCCTTCGAATGGGAACGCAACGCGCGTGCTGCGACGCAGCATAAGCCAAAGGGATTAGAAAGGTCACGGTTCCCGGTGGGCCAACATCGCGTTATTCTCCGGTCATGGAGATGAGACCGATATTTGCGCGACTGCGACCAGACCCGCATGCATCCGGTGTCGCTGACAAGCTTCATGAGCTCGGTTTGGATATCGCTCGGCTCAATTCCGAAACGCGCCGGGCACTTAACGAAGAGCACGCGAGAATGTGTGCCGAAGGCTATTACAATTCTGGCTATGTCGCCATTCGCCTATTTGTTTGGTACGTGACGGATAGTGGCCGGTTTGATGCTGCATGCCTCACCCAACCGGGCACAATCAGCAGGTCGATCTCCACAATCCGGCGATGGGCATCCGCGGACCCGACCCAGGCTGCCGCGATCGAAATCGAGATCACGGCTTTGAAAATCTTTCTCCTTCAGATCTTTGATCGCGTCAGTGCACCGCGACACGCCAGACAGGCTGCTCAAGACCGCTTGCTGGGCGCCTAGGAGGAGAATGGTAATTCTCTACATCTGGTCGATGGCGATCAAGCAAATCATATGGAACTCGGCATCATGCGTGGAACGCTGGAAGAACCGGGGAGCCCTCCGCCGACCGACCTCACAAAACACCGTTGATCCAGATGCGCATGCGACCTCTTGGCATATTCCAGCTGATGGCGTTGCGGTTCCTGCCGGCACGCTCTCCTTTTGTTTCCTTGTTTAGGTCGTCATGATGCTAAAAGAGCGCGTGTCATGGGTTGGCCGCCGCGAAGGCTTCAAGGTGTTAGGAACCGACTACGAGACGCGTGACGGCTGCTGCGTCCGCGATGACATCCACGTCCTCGACCTCGCCGATGCCCATGTCCGCGCCGTCGAGCATCTGTTGCGCGGCGGAGAGTCGGTTGCTTTCAAACCTCGGCACCGTCGAGCGCGTCTCCGAGCGGCCGTTTCCTGTGGAATATGTCGGCCGTCGCTCAATCGCTTTCGGAAAAATGCGGTTGCAGATAGAGTTTTATCTGCAGCTGTCCCTGCTAGGCGCTAGCAACAACAAAGGCACTGAGGACGAAGAAGAAGTCGACCGCGAGATATCCGTTTGGTGCCAGACAAGGGAGATCGAGGCGCGTCTTGAAGTGTTTCAGCAAACCTGCATATCGGTGTCCAGTCGACTCGCTTCTTTCGACTTCACCGCGCAGTGCCCACCACTGCATCTTGATGTGTGACAGCATGTAGGCTGAGTTCCGGCCAGAAGAACCTTGTTTCGACTAAGGTGCTTGTCGTCAGGCATCGACCCGGCCGATTTTCAGGCGCCTCAACGGGCGTGTTTCAACCATGCATCTCCGATCACTGTAGTCGCCTCGGAGATCAGAGTTTTCCTCGAAGAAGCGATCTTCACGTTGCAGCCGGCGAACAAATCCTTGGAAAATCGGAATTCGCAGTTTGGCTAATACTCGTTTGTCTCTCAGGCGATTGTCCATAATGTCGTTGGCCCTCTTGGCACTACAAGTCTGGCAACTGAGATGGTCCATTTATCGATCAGCTGCGGCCGAACTCATCGACGATGCGGATGATATCGTCCTCTCCGAGATAGGATCCGGTCTGCACTTCGATCAGTTCGAGCATGATCTTGCCGGGATTGGCGAGACGGTGGACTTCGCCGAGCGGGATGTAGACGGACTCGTTTTCCCTGAGCATCTGCACGTTTTCGCCGATTGTCACTTCTGCCGTGCCCTTGACGACGATCCAGTGCTCGGAGCGGTGATGATGCTTCTGCAGCGACAGCTTCTTGCCCGGCGTGACGAAAATGCGCTTCACCTGGAAGCGGTCGCCGTTCAGCACCGATGTGTAGCCGCCCCAAGGCCGGTAAGAAGTCGGGTGCGTCTCGGTCAGTTGCGATGTCGTGGGGGCGGCGGCGAGCATCTTCACGAGGTTCCCGACGTCCTGGCTGTCCTGCAGCCGTCCGACATAAACGGCGTCCTCGCTGGCGATGACAGCGATGTCGTCCATGCCCTGGACGGCGAGGTGCACGCCATGGGTCATGATGAGCGAGTTCTTGGTGTTGACGACCGTCGTGTTGCCGGCTGCTAGATTGCCATTCTCGTCGCGGCTGCCGCTCTTCCAGACGGAATCCCAGCTGCCGAGGTCGGACCACTTGAACGGCGAGGGAACGACGGCTGCGTTGCTCGTCTTTTCCATGACGGCATAGTCGATCGAGATGTTCGGGCTGGTGGCGAACGCTGCCTTGTCGAGGCGGATGAAGTCTAGATCTCTGACGCCTTTTGCAATGGCGTCGGCCGCAGCCTTGAGGACCGGCGCGGCATAGCTCCGCATCTCGGCAAGCACGCCTGAGACCGAGAACATGAACATCCCGGAGTTCCAGTAGAAGCCGCCAGTCGCGACCATGTCTTCGGCCTTGGCGAGCGGCGGCTTCTCGACAAAGCGCGCGACCGTTCGTGCGCCCGTCGGGAGTGTCTTCCCGCCTTCGATGTAGCCATAGCCGGTTGCCGGCTCGGTCGGCTGGATGCCGAAGGTTACCAGCTTGCCCTGGGCGGCTGTGGCGGCAGCGATGCGAACGCACTCAAAATAGGTGTCGTCAGCGACGATCTCATAGTCGGAGCCGAGAACATGCATGACCGTGTCTTCATCAAAGCGATCACGCACGAGCGTTGCGGCCGCCGCAACTGCCGCCGCGGTGTTTCGAGCAACCGGTTCGAGCAGAATTGCCGCTAGACCGATGTCCAACTCGCGCGCCTGCTCGGCAACGAGAAAGCGAAACTCCTCGTTGGTCAGGATGACGGGTGCTTCGTAAAGCGTGGGATCGGACACGCGCAGCAGCGTTTCCTGGAACAATGTCTTGTCGCCGATAAAGCGGATGAACTGCTTGGGCGCTGCGGCGCGAGACAGCGGCCAGAGACGAGTGCCCTTGCCACCAGCCATTATCACGGGAACGATCTTCTGTGTCATATGGAGAGTCCTCGAATATCTATCTTTGCTTCGCCTATCAACTCGGATGCGCCAACCAGCGGATTCGCTCCAGACCGGCGCGCAGCAACGCCGCGGCGGCTGTTTCGGTTTCCGCCTCGGCGTAGCAGCGCATTTCAGGGGCATTGCCGGACGGGCGGAAATGGATGATGCGGCGATCCGCCAGCGTAACACGAAGGCCGTCAATATCGCTGGCGCTGCCAACCTCGCCGATCGGCTGCAGGAACGCCGCGAGATTGGCGGGTGCGGCGCGAAGATAGGCCATCAACCGGGCACTGATCTCAACCGGAAAATTCTCAAGCCGGTCGGCCGCGGCAAATGGCAGATTGAAGGACGCGGCGACCACCGAAAGAGGCTGCCGTTTGGAGGCAGCAAGGGAAAGCGCCGCCAGGATGGGGACGAAGCAGTCGCGTGTCGGAAGGGCCTTCAGCGTGTGACCGTTGACCTCGAATTCACTCGCGGTGAGCAGGCCGCCGTTCGCTTCGAAACCGGCAACACGGGTCCGGCCAGCCGCGAGTGCTTCTTGCATCCCCGATATGACGAACGGAGAGCCAACACGCGTGCGAATGACGCTGAAGCGACCGGCGGCTTCGATGCCGGAATTCGATGTCACGGGTGTCACGACCGATGTCGCACCGAGAAAGTTCGCGGCGATCAGGCCGAGCAAATCGCCGCGCAGCGGCGTCCCTGTTTCGTCCGCCACCAACGGGCGATCGCCATCACCATCCGCAGAGACCATGGCGTCGAGGCCATGCTGTCTTGCGACCTCCTTGAGCTTGGCGATCGTCTCCTCCGAAACCGCCTCGGTGTCGACGGGAATGAAAGTTTCCGAGCGGCCAAACGGCACGACCGTTGCGCCGAAGTGTTCCAGGAGATCTACCAGCAGATCACGGGCGACCGTGCTGTGCTGGTAGACGCCGACTTTCAGGCCCGCGAGCGCTTCCGTGGGAAGAATATTGGCATTCCGTTCGCGGAAGAGCGCCAGGCATTCGACGGATCGGTTTTGCATCCCGGCACTGCGGGGGACAAACGTAAAGCCGGCACGGTCGAGTTCTGTCGCGACAGTCGTGATCGCTGCTTCGTCCGT
>NZ_LNCD01000134.1 GCF_001542405.1 Rhizobium altiplani | reverse complement strand
GCCTTCGAGACGACCCGTGAACGCGGCGTCTTCGATGCCTTCGCGCGGGTGTTTGCCGAACGCGGATTGCCGCTTGCCATCCGCTCCGACAACGGCCTGCCCTTCGCCAGCCCGAACGGGCTCTACAATCTCTCGAAGCTGTCGGTCTGGTGGCTGAGGCTCGGCATCGTCTTCGAGCGCATCCGCCCCGGCCATCCGCAGGAGAACGGCCGCCATGAGCGCATGCATCTGACGCTGAAGAAGGAAGCCACCCGCCCGCCGGGACGCAATATCCTGCAGCAGCAGATGCGCTTCGACGCATTCATCAGCGAATTCAACACGGAAAGACCGCACGAGGCCCTGTCGATGAAGGTGCCGGCCGAAGTCTACCAGACCTCGGTCGGCACCTATGAAGGGCTGCCCGAGATCAGCTACCCCTTCCACGACCGCGATGCCATCGTCACCAATTGCGGCCGTCTGTGCATCCATCGCAAGAAGATCAACATCTCAACCGTCATGGCCGGCCAGAAGCTCGGCCTCAAGAAGTCGACGACGGCATTTGGCTCGTCAGCTTCCCGCGCTATGATCTCGGATATATCGACCTCGAACAGAGGACATTGCAAACAATCGACAACCCGTTCGGCACGAGGTTGTCACCGATGTCTTAGGTACCGATTGTGACCTATGTGTCCGGGTCGGACAATGATCATGGTGGCGGAGAGGAAGGGATTCGAACCCTCGATACGCTTTTGACGTATACTCCCTTAGCAGGGGAGCGCCTTCGACCACTCGGCCACCTCTCCGGTGGGAGCCTGATAGAGTCATTCGACAGGTGACGCAAGCGCTTTTTCGGCTTTTTCACCTGATGCCGAGGCCGCCGGCCTCAGCTCAGCAGTTGCTTGAGATCGGTAGATGCGTCCGCAATGATCGCCCTGTCGGGATTGATCCCGGATTCCAGCATCTTCTTGCCGCTGACGTAGGCCCTGGCGTCATTGATGGCATCCACGGCGATGAATGCCCCATTCTTGAAATACCAGATCGAGTGGGCGCCGTCGCGCGAGCCTGGACGCAGGACTGTATCGTCATAGCCCATGTTGAAGCCGGCGATCTGCAGCTTCACGTCATACTGATCCGACCAGAACCAAGGCTTGGGATCGTATGCTTCGTTGCCGCCGGCGATGATGGCGGCGACGGCTTCTGCCTGGTCGACGGCGTTCTGCACCGATTCGAGACGGATGCGTCCGCCTTGCCACGGCAGGGCCGCACAGTCACCCGCGGCAAAAATCGACGGATCGGACGTGCGGGCGAATTCATCCACGATAATTCCGTTGGCGACCTCGAGACCCGCCTCCTTGGCGAGTTGATCGTTCGGGACGACGCCGATGCCGACAATGACGAAATCGACCTCGATCGTGGACCCGTCGGAGAGTTCGGCAGCGACAACCCTGCCTTCATGGCCGACAAGATGCTTGAGCCCGGTCTTCTCCCGGATGACAACGTCATGTGTCTCATGAATCACCCGCATGATGTCGGCCGTCTCCCTGGCAGCGACGCGCTGCAGGATTCGGTCAGCCATCTCGATCACGGTAACCTCGAGACCGCGGTGGCGGGCAACGGCCGCCGCCTCAAGTCCAATATAGCCGCCGCCAATGATAAGGACCCGGCGACCCGGACGCATTTCATCGGCAAGCAGGTCGGCGTCGCGCTTGTCGCGCGCCACATAGACACCTTCAAGATCTCCGCCGATTGACGCCGGCAGCGCGCGCGGCGTCGAGCCGGTGGTCAGCGCCAGGGTGCCATAGTCGAGCGAGGAACCGTCCTGCAGCAGGACCTGTTTCTTGTCGCGAACGATCTGCTCCGCCCAGGTGGAAAGCCTGATCTCGACATTGTTGTCGGGGTACCAGTGTTCCGGCCGGAACAGCAGTCGATCGAAACTCATCTCGCCAAGCAGGTACTTCTTCGTGAGTGGCGGCCGCTGGTAGGGCAGCGCGTCTTCCGCACCGATGATGGTGATTGGGCGCATATCCTTGAGCGCACGCAGTTTCGCGGCCAATGCAAAGCCCGCCTGCCCCGCGCCGATGATCACCAGTCTGTCCGTCACGTTTTCACTCCCAGCATGCAGCCGCGCGTTCCAGAAAAGGGGTATCCCCTGCCTCCAGCGCCGTCAACCGGAAGCGGACAGACCTTAATCGATCTCGATCCAGCGGCGCTCGTGGAATGACTGTGCCATGGCGTGAACGGACTTCTCTATCCTAAGACCGTCTTCGAATGTCACGATCGACGACGGCTCACCGGAAATTGCGCGGATCAGTTCGCGGCATTCGATGATTTTCAAGTCGTTGAAGCCGAGCCCGTGGCCAGGCGCCGGGATGAAGCGATCGTAGGGCAGATGTGCCGGGCCGGCGAGTATCTTGCGGAAGCCCTGCTCCGAGCCGCGCCCTTCGGCCTGATAGAGTTCGAATTCGTTCATGCGCTCTTGATCGTAAGTGATGGCGCCATTCGAGCCGAAGATCTGCAGCGCGATTCGCCCTTTCCGCCCCCAAGCGGCGCGGTTTGCCATCAGCACCGCAGAGATCCCACCGCCAAGTCGCATCAGGACATTGGCCGCATCGTGATTCTCGACATCGCGGCGACCGCCTTCCTTCAACGGCCGGCTGGCGTAGGGCTTTACCATGTCGGTGATGACAGCCTCAACGTGACCGAACAGATACCAGAGCAGCGACAGCGGGTGCACGGCGAAATCATCAAGCGCGCCGTAGCCGGCGGAAAGCTCGCTCTTCCAATAGAAGAAGACATCGGGATCGGCCATGAAGTCCTCGTCCATCTCGACGCGGATGTGATTGACCGCACCGATCGCCCCCTCCTCGATCAGTGCCTTGATATGCCGGATGATGGGGTTCTGGATATAATTGTAGCCGAGAACGGCGATCTTGCCCGAGGCCCTTGCCGTCTCCAGCATGCGTTCGGCATCGGCATAAGCCGGTGCCATCGGCTTTTCGCACCAGACGTGCTTCCCCGCTTCGAGCGCGGCAATCGCCATCTCGGCGTGGAACTGGTTCGGCGTGGTGATGGAAACGACATCAACTTCGGGATCGGCGATCAGCCTGCGCCAATCGGCGGTTGCCTTTTCGAAGCCGAACTCGGAGGCGCGCTTCTCGGCAAGCTCGGCATTGGCTTCGGCCAGATGGACCAGGCGCGGGCGTTCGACGTCGCCGAATACGGTCTTGACCGCATTCCATGCGAGTGCGTGGCACTTGCCCATATAGCCAGTGCCGATCAGGCCGATTCCCAGTGCTTTCATTGTATCTCCTCCAGATGTCGGGCGGATTTTTGGAATATTTAGATCATTTTGACAAGCCGCCTTTCTCGCGCACTTTTGCCGCCCCGGCTCCAAAAACTGTTCAAAACACTTGGATTTCAATAGAATAAAAACAATTGGGCTCCCGAATGAAAATCATCTATGCTCATAAATATGGAATGTTTATTTCGTTCAATGGACAGCGCGCATGGACAGTGACAGCAAAACACCCGCCAGGGTTCCTCGCGACTTCGAGAGCCTGCGCAGCATCATCATCGAACGGAAAGCAAACATGCCGAAGCGGCTTGCGCAGGTCGCAGCTTTCGCACTCGGCAACCCGGACGAAATCGCCTTCGGCACGACGGCAAGCATCGCCGCGGCATCCGACGTGCAACCGTCGACCCTGGTGCGTCTGGCCCATCATCTTGGCTACGAGGGCTTTTCCGACCTGCAGAGCATCTTTCGCGAACGCCTGCGTGACCGAACGCTGACATATGAAGAGCGACTGGTGACGCTGGAGCAGGCAAGCGGCGAGGACGAGGACGCCAACCTGCTTTCGGGTTTCATTTCGGCTGCGAGCCAATCGGTCAACAGGCTGGCGGCTACCGTCCAGACGGATACCTTTACCAAGGCAGTCGATATCCTCGCGGCTGCCGAGACGATTTACCTGATCGCCAAGCGACGCTCCTATCCGCTGACGGCGCATATGACCTACGCCTTCTCGAAGCTGAACATTCGGCACCAGATCGTCGCATCGCCAAATGGCGTCGACCCGGAAATGGTGCAGTTCGCGACGGGGAAGGATGCAGCAATCGCAGCGAGCTTCTCTCCCTATGCCGCCGACAGCCTCAGCCAGGCGGAAGCGTTGGCGGATCGTGGCGTGCCTGTCGTTGCCATCACCGATTCGGCCTTTTCGCCCCTCGCCGCCCGCGCCACCTGCTGGTTCGAGGTGGCGGAGGCAGACTTTGCCGGCTTCCGCTCGCTTTCCGCTTCGATGGCCCTGACAATGGCAATTCCGGTGGCGATCGCCGAGCGGCGGCGCAAGCGAGCCCACGCAAAATCGACTAAATAAAAAATGGAACAAACATTCCGAATTGACAACAATACGGAACCGATGTTTCATTGCTCGCAATCAGCAGGCGTCATGCCGTAGCCAAAATCTAGCGGGAGGACATCATGGCACAACCGAACCCGGGCTCGCAGTTAGAACCGTCGCTTGACGTGATCACGATCGGGCGTTCCTCGGTCGACCTCTATGGGCAACAGATCGGCTCGCGCCTTGAGGATATCGGTTCTTTTGCCAAGTCTGTCGGCGGTTGCCCTGCGAACATTGCCATCGGGACAGCCCGTCTCGGGCTCAAGTCGGGCCTGATTACCCGCGTCGGCGACGAGCAGATGGGCCGGTTCATCATTGAGCAATCTGCGCGCGAAGGGGTCGAGACGAAAGGCATCAAGACCGACAAGGAGCGCCTGACGGCGCTGGTGCTCCTCGCCGTCGAAGCCGAAGGCGTATCGCCGATGATCTTCTATCGCGCGGACTGTGCCGACATGGCGCTCGATGAAGGTGATATCGACGAAAGCTTCATCAAGTCGTCGTGCGCCGTGCTGGTGTCGGGCACGCATTTTTCCCGGCCGAACACGGAAGCCGCACAGCGCAAGGCCATCCGCATCGCCAAGGCCAATGGCCGAAAGGTAATCTTCGACATCGACTATCGGCCGAATCTCTGGGGCCTCGCAGGCCATGCCGAGGGCTTTGAGCGCTATGTGAAGTCGGACCGTGTCTCCTCCAAGATGAAGGAAACGCTTCCAGACTGCGACCTGATTGTCGGAACGGAAGAGGAAATCCTGATTGCGTCAGGCGCCGACGACGTCCTTGGCGCACTCAAGGAAATTCGCCGCCTGTCGCCGGCAACGATCGTTCTCAAGCGCGGTGCGATGGGTTGCATCGTCTATGACGGTCCGATCAGCGACAATCTGGAAGACGGCATCGTCGGCGAAGGCTTCCCCATCGAGGTGTTCAACGTGCTCGGCGCCGGCGACGCCTTCATGTCAGGCCTGCTGCGCGGCTGGCTGAAGAACGAGCCGCTGAAGACCTGCGCCACCTGGGCCAACGCCTGCGGCGCCTTCGCCGTCTCCCGCCTGCTCTGCTCGCCTGAGTATCCGACCTGGGCGGAGCTCGACTTCTTTCTGAAGCACGGCAGCAAGCATCGCGCGCTGCGCAAGGACGAAGCGATCAATCACATTCACTGGGCCTCGACGCGCAAGGGCGACATTCCGCTTCTCATGGCGCTTGCCATCGACCACCGGTCGCAGCTCACCAGCGTCTGCGACGAACTCGGCGTAGATTACAAGAAGATCGTCGCCTTCAAGCGCCTTGCGGTAGAAGCCGCCGCCCGTGTCGCGGATGGCCGCAACGGTTACGGCATGCTGATCGACGAGCGCTTCGGACGCGACGCCTTCTTCGATGCGGCAACCAAGAACTTCGCATGGATCGGTCGCCCGGTGGAATTGCCGGGTTCCAAACCGCTTCGCTTCGAGTTCAGCCAGGACATCGGCTCGCAGCTTGTGGAATGGCCTCTCGATCATTGCATCAAATGCCTGTGCTTCTACCATCCGGACGATCCGGCAGCCCTGAAGACCGAGCAGCAGGAAAAGCTGCGGACGCTCTTTGAAGCCGCCCGCAAGGTTGGCCGCGAATTGCTCGTCGAAATCATCGCAAGCAAGAACGGACCGCTGACCGATGATACGATCTCGACGGCGCTGGAAGAGCTCTATGCGCTCGGCATCAAACCGGATTGGTGGAAGCTCGAGCCTCAAGCTTCGACGGCCGCCTGGAAGAAAATCGATGCCGTGATCGCCAAGAACGACCCCTGGTGCCGCGGCATCGTGTTGCTCGGCCTTGAAGCGCCGGCCAACGAGCTGGTGAAAGGCTTCGAGGCGACGCTGGCAGCTCCTTCCGTGAAGGGATTCGCCGTCGGCCGCACGATTTTTGCCGAGGCAGCCCGCGGCTGGCTTTCCGGCAAGTTGAATGATGAAGAAGCGATCGCAGACATGGCCGGACGCTTCCGCCAATTGACCGAGGCCTGGTTGAAAACCCGCGGCCTACATTAATTAGAGCATTTGGGAGGTGCCCCATGGGCAAGACTGTACGATTGACGATGGCGCAGGCCGTTGCGCATTTTCTCAAGAAGCAGATGACTGAGGTCGACGGGAAGAAGGTGCCGATCTTCGGCGGCGTCTGGGCGATCTTCGGGCACGGCAACGTCGCCGGCATCGGCGAGGCCCTATACCAAGTGCGTGGCGATTTGCCGACCTATCGCGCCCATAACGAACAGGGCATGGCCCATGCGGCGATCGCCTATGCCAAGGCGAATTTCCGCCAACGCTTCATGGCCTGCACCACCTCGATCGGCCCCGGTGCACTCAACATGGTGACGGCCGCCGGTGTCGCCCACGTTAACCGCATTCCGGTTCTCTTCCTGCCGGGCGACGTCTTTGCCAACCGTGTACCGGATCCGGTGCTGCAGCAGATCGAGGATTTTGGCGACGGAACGGTTTCGGCCAACGATGCTTTCCGTCCGGTCTCCCGCTATTTCGACCGCATCACACGCCCTGAGCAGATCATCTCGGCGCTGAAGCGCGCCATGCAGGTGCTGACCGATCCCTATGATTGCGGCCCCGTCACGCTGTCATTGTGCCAGGACGTGCAGGCGGAAGCCTTTGATTATCCCGAGAGCTTCTTCCAGGAGCGCGTCTGGACCATGCGCCGTCCGCGCCCGGATGCCGATGAGTTGGCGAACGCTATCGCTCTCATCAAGAAATCCGAGAAGCCGGTCATTATCGCCGGCGGTGGCGTGCTTTACTCCCAAGCAACCAAGGAACTGACGGCATTTGCCGAGGAACATCGAATTCCCGTTGTCGTGACGCAGGCCGGAAAGTCGGCGATCGACGAGAGGCATCCGCTGGCGCTTGGCTCGGTCGGCGTCACAGGGACATCGGCGGCCAATGCGATTGCAACGGAAACAGATCTGATCATCGCAGTCGGCACGCGCTGCCAGGATTTCACGACCGGCTCCTGGGCACTGTTTCAGAATGAGAAGCTGAAAATTCTCGGCGTGAACATTGCCGCCTACGATGCCGCAAAGCACGACGGCCAGACATTGGTGGCTGACGCCCGTGAAGGGCTGAAGGCAATCTCAAGTGGGCTCGCAGGCTGGAAAGCACCGACCGCGCTGGCGGAGAAGGCCGAACGGGAAAAGAAGGTCTGGGTGGAGGCGGCCGCCAAGGCGATGGCGAGCACCAATGCCGCCCTGCCCTCCGACGCCCAGGTGATCGGCGCCGTTACGCGCACGATCGACCTCGAAAGGGCAATCGGCCTTTGCGCCGCCGGCGGTCTGCCGGGTGAGATGCACAAGCTATGGCCGGCGACAGCACCTGGCAGCTATCACATGGAATACGGCTTTTCCTGCATGGGCTACGAGATTGCCGGCGGGCTCGGCGCCAAGATGGCGCATCCCGAAAAGGAAGTCTTCGTCCTCGTCGGCGACGGCTCCTACATGATGCTGAATTCCGAGCTCGCGACGTCGGTCATGCTCGGCCTGAAGCTCAACATCGTCCTGCTCGACAACCGCGGCTACGGCTGCATCAACCGGCTGCAGATGGCGACCGGCGGCGCGAACTTCAACAACCTGCTGAAGGACGCTCACTACGAAGTCATGCCCGAGATCGACTTCCGGGCGCACGCCGAGAGCATGGGCGCGATTGCGGTCAAGGTTGAGTCGATCGCCGAGCTTGAAAAGGCCATCGCCGACGCGAAAAAGAATGACCGTACATCGGTTTTCGTCATCGACACCGATCCGCTGATCACGACGGAAGCTGGGGGCTATTGGTGGGATGTTGCTGTCCCTGAAGTCAGCCCGCGTGAACAGGTCAACAAGGCGCATGCGGCTTACGTCAAGGCGCGCGCCGACCAGCGTATCGCCTAACCGGCTGTTTTAATTTTCGGAAGAGCGGTCCCGCTCTTCCAGCAATGCCTTTGAGGAGACTATTGATGAAGGCCAAACTTGGCATGTCGCCGATCGCCTGGTGGAACGACGATCTTCCTGAGCTCAGCGACGACGTATCCCTGGAAGAATGCCTGCGCCAGTCGCGCAGCGCCGGCTTCACCGGCATGGAACAGGGCCGCCGCTTTCCGAACAATCCGGCCGAGATGCTGCCGATCCTGCGCGCCGCCGACGTGACGCTCTGCGGCGGCTGGTTCTCCGGCACGCTTGTCGACGAGGACCTTTCCGCCAACAAGGAGCGCATTGCGCCGATGATCGAGCTGTTCAAAGCCGTCAACGCGCCTTGCATCGTCTATGGCGAGGTTGGCCGTTCAATTCAGGGGGACCGCTCCAAGCCGCTTGCCACCAAGCCGCGCCTCTCCGACGACGAGATGAAGGCTTATGCCCGCAAGGTCACGCAGTTTGGCGAATGGTGCGCCGAGCAGGGCATGCCGCTTTCCTATCACCACCACATGGCGGCCGTCGTCGAGACCGAGCCGGAGCTCGATGCCTTCATGCGCAATTCGGGCGAAGGCATTCCCCTTCTGCTCGACGCCGGGCACCTGGCTTTCGCCGGCGGCGACGTCTTGCGCGCCATCGATAACCACCACGCCCGCATCAACCACGTCCACGTCAAGGACATCCGCGAAGCCGTTGTCGACGGGCTCGACCGCAGGAAGCAGTCATTCCTCGATGCGGTAGCGCTCGGCGCCTTCACGGTACCCGGCGATGGCTCGCTTGATTTCGGCGCCATTGTCAAGCGGTTCGCCGGTTACGGGTATGAGGGATGGTTCGTCGTCGAGGCAGAACAGGATCCGCGCAAGGCGCCGCCGCAGAAGATGGCGGAGATCGGTCACGCCGAACTGATGCGGGTGATGACGGCCGCTGGCTACACGGTGGAAACCGAAGGCTTCCCGAAGGGATAACACGCCCGTTGAAGCGCATTGATGTGGAATGAAGGACATACGTTCATGCCGAACCTTCTCGTAAAGCCCAAGGGTGACAGCGGTCGCGTCACCCACGTCACGCCCGACACCGCCGGCTGGACTTATGTCGGCTTCGACATGCATCGGCTGAAGCCGGGTGAGACCGTCTCCGGCGCCTCAAGCGACCGTGAAGTCTGCCTCGTCTGGGTGGCCGGCAAAGGCAAGGCGACCGCCGCTGGAGAGGATTTCGGTTCGGTCGGCGGGCGCATGAGCCCATTCGAGGGTGCGCCGCACTCGCTCTATGTTCCGGCTGGCACAAGCTGGTCGGTGACGGCGGAAACCGATCTCGAACTTGCCGTCTGCTCGGCGCCTGGCGGCGGCGATTACAAGGCGAAGCTCATCCCGCCCGGCGTGCACCCGCAATTCCAGCGCGGCAAGGGCTCGAATGTTCGCCTCGTGACCAACATCATGCCCGAGGACGACAACTCCGCTCATTCGCTGCTGGTCGTCGAGGTCATCACGCCGAACGGCAATACATCCTCCTACCCTTCTCACAAGCATGATCAGGACAATCTGCCGAACGAGAGCCTGCTGGAGGAGACCTATTACCACCGCATGAACCCGCCGCAGGGCTTCGCCTTCCAACGCGTCTATACCGATGATCGGTCGCTCGATGAGGCGATGGCGGTGGAGAATGGCGACGTGACGCTGGTGCCGAAGGGTTACCACCCGTGCGCCACCGTCCACGGCTATGATCTCTACTATCTCAACGTCATGGCCGGCCCGAAGCGGGTATGGAAGTTCCACAACCAGCCAGAGCACGAATGGCTGCTGAAGGCGTAGGCGAAATCACGATCGGGAAATAGCCTGACAGCGCGGCAGCGTGTTGATGGTCCAATCCTCCATCAACTGCCGCCAACACTGCGCACACTAAGTGGCCACTTAAATCTCGAGCACGAGATGTGGGACGCCGTTCGAGGTCTTGCGCGGAGATACGCCATTGCTGTCGACCTGCGCGTTGATGCGCTGCCGGAAGGCGGAGAAGCTCTCGAAGGTCACGACATCCACCGGTTCGTCGAAGTGGATGGTGATCTTGTGGAGCCCGCCGCCCGGTTGAGCGGCAAGCGCCAGGACCTTGCCGGTGAACGGCTGGTTCAAATAGCGGCCGCGCACCAGGGAGCCTACGGAGATGGCGGCGATCGGTTCCTCGTTCGGCCGGGTGGCGAGTGCGGAAAGCGTGTTCCAATCACGCACGCCATGCTGCTGGGCAATGAGTTCCAGCGCGGCACTATGAGAGATCGCGGTGCCGCGCGCTTCCATGGCCTGGCGGAGGCGCTTGGCTTGCGATTTCAATTCTTCGATTGTCGGATATGCGGTGGTCACGGATTCAGCCTTTCGGAAGGCATGCCATTTCGACCTGTACAAGGGTGCTCGCATTGCCTGCAGTCAGCATGCACCAATTGGCTGCGACTGATCCTATCGAGTACTTCACCATGGACTTGTCGTCCGCGAGCGGCAGGCGCCTCGAGCCAAGTTCGATATGCTTGAACGGCGGCGAACTGTCAAGCGATGCCAAGGAGGCCCATCCCTGTCTAATAACGAGCCATTTTGATCTCCAGACAGGCATAAGCTTCGGATTGTAGGGAGATCATTCAGAAGTTGTCAGCAATCTTGCGCTAATCTCGAAGCGTAGAACAAGCGGAGGCTACCATGGCCTTTCAGATGCACCTCGACACAGAGCAGCCCGAGCAGGCTTACCGGGAGTTTTCGCTCGACCGCCCCGGAAAGATCATCTTCGTCGGGCATCACCTCAGCACGGGAACGCAGGTCCGCTGCCTGATCCGCACGATCACGCTTGCCGGCGCGGTGCTGGAGGTCAATCCGAGCCTCGAGGTCCCGAACCACTTCTTCCTCGAAATCCTCGGCATCCACGACGAGATCGGCTCGACGGTGGTCAAGCGCGAGGGCGACCTCGTGACGATCAGCTTCAACATGCTGATCAACCCAGAATTCCTGCATCACGTCTTAAGGCTGAATTTCGAATCTTAGCCTCGATGTATTGCTCTTGCATCTTGTCTGCGAAACCGCCGCTTCCCTGGTGGCGGTGCGCCGCGGCCGTAGGAGGTTGCGTCAAGAAGCTAGGTGCCGCTCTATTTGGTCGACCGGCAGATTAATGTAATCCTTCGGCACCTCAGCCGAAACTGCAGCCTGAACATCGGCCGATAGGTTGGCTCGCAGCGTACCGAGCGCCTTTGGCGGCGCAACCAAAATGATGCGACGCGTGTTTTTTTCACGCACAAGCACCTCCATCTTTGCGGCTACCAGCTTCAGGAACTCTGCCTCGGCCTGCTCGTGCCAGTCCGTCTGCTCAACGGCGCTGGCACTCTGCCCATCGGCCGCGTGCGTTCGACCCGGTTTGTCTGCGCCTATTTCGCGGTCCGGTTCGTTGGGCTGACTCAGGGTTTCTTCAACCTTGAGGTTCATCAATTCCGCACCGCCTGCGTTCCGCAGGATCAATGCCTTGGCACCATCGCAAACGACGACCCACGACTTCGACGGAACTCTGACATCAACCATTGTGATTTCCTCGCTCTGCAATTTTGAAGCGCTGTGCGCCGCCGACAATTAGGCAAACGTGCAAATCGACAAAGAGTTCGATGACATTTCGCGACAACTACGGTCCGGCGATCCATTCGCTACTCGACGCGAGAAGATGTTCGCCCCAGCTGGCCGAGCGGGCGGAAATGGCCGCATCGCTAAAATTGTATTTTCCTCGTTCACAATTGTGCAAGGCATTCGTGTGAGGCTTCAATTGAAGAGGACCGGGATTACCTTGGTTCAGGGAAACGCGGAATGTCGATGCTTCGTGCCACACACCTTGCAACCGTGAAATCCGCGGTTTACGAGACGCGCTGGGAAAAATTCAACGTAAGGCGCCCCGCCCGGATCGTTGCGGTTCGGCCCTGTCTTACCGGCATCTCCGTCCGGAGTGCGGAGATCGTCGATATCTCGCAGGGTGGCGCTACGTTTGTCGTGTCATCCACCGCGGGCCTGCCAAAGCACTACTACCTTAACATTCTCGGCCTTGCCTATCGGATCGGTTGTGCGGAAACCTATCGCAACAACGAACGTATCGGCGTCCGCTTCATCAATACGATCGAACCCGACGTGCTGCGCCGCGTTTTGCGCGCCGACTTCATGATTGGCAACATGGAAGCGATCGAAGCCCGCGGAATCGTGCGGATGTAAATCGTGAATACCTGGGAATAATGTTTCTTGCCTTGGCGGCAGCGGGGCCTATTGTCGGTCCGAATTTTCACAGCATCCAGGAAATTGCCCCAGCATGTCCGCCTTCTCGCGCTTCACGCCGCTTGCTAACGCCCTTCCCTCCACCGTTCCGTTCGTCGGCCCAGAAGCAATCGAGCGTCAGCGCGGCCTTCAGGTCAAGGCGCGTATCGGCGCCAACGAGAATGGCTTTGGCCCTGCCCCATCCGTACTCGCAGCCATGCGCGTCCAGGCTGGCGAGATATGGAAGTACAACGATCCTGAAAACTACGAGCTCAGGGAAGCACTTGCCAACCATCTGGGCGTCGGAATCGACTCCATCGCGATAGGGGGCGGCATCGACGAACTGCTCGGCCAGATCGTACGGCTCGTCATTGAGCCGGGCGCACCCGTCGTGACATCGCTCGGCGGCTATCCAACGTTCAATTTCCACGTTGCCGGCTTCGGCGGGCGGCTCGTGACCGTGCCCTATGCCAGCGATCGCGAAGATCTCGACGGTCTCCTCGCAGCCGTCAAACGCGAGAACGCGCCGCTGGTCTATTTCGCCAATCCGGACAATCCGATGGGAAGCTGGTGGGGTGCCGACAGTGTCGTCGCCTTTGCCCGTGCGCTACCGGAAACCACGATGCTCATTCTCGACGAGGCCTACAGCGAAACCGGCCCGGCGGGATCGCTGCCCCCCATCAGCGCGCTGATCGACTTGCCGAATGTTGTGCGCACGCGCACCTTCTCGAAAGCCTATGGCCTGGCGGGCGCCAGGGTCGGCTATGTCATCTCGACATCAGGTACGGCGCGCGCATTCGACAAGATCCGCAATCATTTCGGCATGAATCGACTGGCCACGATCGCTGCACTGGCGGCACTCAAGGACCAAGCCTATCTCGCCGAGGTCGTGGCCAGCATCCACGGCGCGCGCGACCGGATCGCCGCCATCGCCAAGGCCAACAACCTCGTTCCGCTCGCCTCCGCCACAAATTTCGTTGCGATCGACGCCGGACGTGACGGCACCTACGCCCGTGCCATTGTCGATGGCCTGATGCAGCACGGCGTCTTCATTCGCATGCCCGGCGTTGCCCCGCTCAACCGCTGCATCCGCGTCAGCGTTGGACCGGAAGCTGACATGGCGCTTCTCGAGGAAGCCCTGCCGCAGGTACTCAAGACATTGGGTTAAACGCAAGGAACCGCGCCAGCCTTGTTCCTGCCGGTCGCGGTTGATGTCCTGGCATTGGCGCGTCCGAGCACCGCGCCAGCCCCCTTTTGTGGTTGTTGTCGATCTTGCCCGCGCCTTTGCGGGCAAACGGTTCTCAGTGGATCGTCATCCATTCGCGGGCAGCGCGCAGCGCTTCCACGATCTGCATCTTGTCCATGCCTGCTGCAACGTCAGCCCGAAGCTCGGCGGCGCGGTCGTTGCCTTTGATCGCTGCGATGTTCAGCCACTTGTGAGCGGCGACCAGATCGACAGCGCAGCCGCGGCCGGTCGCATACATCAGACCCATTTCGCAGAAGATGTCGGCGTTGTTCTCGCCACCCATGGTGGCCATTTCAGCATTGTGCATTTCAAAGCGTGCCATCGGTTTATCCCTGTTTTGCCTGTTATCGACTTGCCCTGTTTTACCTCCGGAGACCTGCCGTCTATCGCGGTTTTAAGTACCCTTCGGTTCGGCGGGTTTGCCCCGCTCGTTTGATGGATCCACTATGCCGATGCGCTTTCAAAAAACGCCTAAAATGCATGATTAATGTGAGACAAACAAAGTGCAAACGCTTGGTAAAATTGGATTTTTGTTAAACATCGGATCCCTTGCGGATTAAGGATTTTCGACACAATTTTACGGAATATTCAGATCTGAAAATCAACCTTCCGTTCACCACGAAATCAGCATCAAATGCCCAGAACGGAAGATTTCGCCGCTGTCGGTCTGCGAAAACGCTCGACTGAAGCAGTGAGAAACACATTTACGTTTACGTTCGCGTCATATATTTTCGCGCCTGGACATTAGGGAGGAACGAATGATCCGAACACTTATTCTCTCTGGCGCATTGATGTTTGCCGCCGGGGCAGCTTCTGCTGACGAACCGATCGTCGGCAACTGGAAGACAGCTGCGGGCGATACGGCCCAGATTGCATCTTGCGGCGGCAGCTACTGCATCGTGCTGAAATCCGGCAAGTATGCCGGCAAGAAGATCGGCATTCTCGCAGGAAGCGGTGTTACCTATACCGGCCAGATCACCGATCCAGCCAACGACAAGACCTATAGCGGATCCGGCAATATTTTCGGAAATTCACTGAAGATGAAAGGCTGCGTCCTCAACGTGCTCTGCAAATCGCAGACCTGGACACGCCTGTAAGAAACGGCTTTCCAAAAGGAAGCGCCCGGAAAGCCGGGCGCTTTTCTGCGTCAATTGTCAGCGGGCGCGCTGATTGAAAAGGATCTTTTGCGCTTCCTTGTCATCGGCAAGATTGCTGCGTTCGCGTTTTTCCTTGCCGATTGCCGTGCCGCGGACCACGGCCGGGCGCTCCATCATCGTCTCGAACCAGCGCTCGAGGTTGGGAAACTCGTTCAGGTCCTGTCCCTGCTTCTCGTATGGAACGACCCAGCCGATGCAAGCCATGTCGGCGATCGAGTAGTCCCAGGCGAGATATTCGCGCTCTGCCAACCGCTTGTTCATCACGCCGTATAGGCGGTTCACTTCATTGGTATAGCGGTTGATGCCGTATTCGATCTTCTCCGGCGCATAACCGCGGAAGTGATGCGCCTGTCCGGCCATGGGGCGCAAGCCACCGACCTGCCAAAAAAGCCATTCCTCGATCTGGACGCGTGTGCGCTCGTCCGTCGAATAGAACTTCCCGAACTTGCGACCGAGATATTGGAGGATGGCGCCGGAATCAAACACCGAGACCGGTTCGCCACCGGGGCCATCGGGATCGACAATTGCCGGCATACGATTGTTCGGGGCGATCTTCAGGAATTCCGACGTGAACTGCTCCCCCTTACCAATGTTGATGTACTTGACCTTGTGGGGAACGCCGAGTTCCTCGAGCATGATGCTGATCTTCCAGCCGTTGGGGGGTTGGGCCAGTAATAAAGCTCAATCGTGTGCCGTCATGAAAATCTCTTTTGCGGGACCAAAGTAGCAGCCGCGCTTCAAGCTGCCCGGCTTCCTGAACGCCTGATGAACCATGATCTCAGCACCCGTTCAGCCACAACGTGGCAAGACTGTCTCAACGCTAAGGCGATACCGGGGCAAAGTCATGGATATGCTCATTTTGGCAAGACGTTTCACCATCATCACGCTGTTTGCAGCAGTCTTCGCCGTCAGCTTTTCGGTTGCGGTCAACCGCAATGCCGGTGGCGGTGCGCAGTCACACTTCGGGGCCAACTATACGTGCTTCGACGCCAGCCGCCCGTTCTGCAGAACAAGCAACTGACTGGCTGCGCGGCGGCACATCGCAGCCCCCAAAAATCTCTGCAATCCCTTTAGACGCGTCGTTTGCTTGTTAGGAACAACACCCTATAATGCCGCATGAACAAACGAATCTCTTCCCCTCTCGACATTTCGTCTCCGTCACCTTTCGCGCCGCAAACCTTTGACGATCCCGTCGAGGCAGTCGACGCGCTGACAGAACTCTACGAACGCAACACCCATTTCCTGGTTGAGAGCTTCGCAACGCTAGCCAAGGGCGCGCCAATTACATCGCGCTATCGCGCCTTCTACCCACAAGTGAGCATCGAGACGACGAGTTACGGCCACATCGATACTCGTCTGTCCTACGGGCACGTTACCGCTCCCGGCATTTACACGACGACAATTACTCGGCCGCAGCTGTTTCGGCACTATCTGAAGCAGCAGCTTGGCTTGCTGATGAGAAATCATAACGTGCCGGTCGTCGTTTCAGAATCGACGACGCCTATTCCACTGCACTTTGCGTTCGGTGAGGGTGCCCATGTCGAGGCATCCGCCGCGGCGTTCATGGACATTCCAATGCGTGATCTGTTTGACACGCCGGACCTGAACACAACGGACGACGAGATTGCCAACGGCGAATACATTCCACCGCCAGGCGAACCTTCGCCGCTTGCCGCCTTTACGGCTCAGCGCATCGACTACTCGCTTGCCCGTCTTGCCCACTACACCGCGACCGGCGCGCAGCATTTTCAGAACTTCGTGCTGTTTACGAACTACCAATTCTACATCGACGAATTCTGCATCTGGGCACGCAAGCTGATGGCGGAAGGCGGAGATGGCTACACGGCCTTTGTCGAGCCGGGCAATATCATCACGCATGCCGGCTCCAATCAGCCCGAGACCGACGTTACGCTTTCGCGCCTCCCGCAGATGCCGGCCTACCATCTGAAAAAGAAAGGGCATGCCGGGATCACCATGATCAATATCGGCGTCGGCCCATCCAATGCCAAGACGATCACCGACCACGTGGCCGTCCTTCGCCCGCATGCCTGGCTGATGCTCGGCCACTGCGCCGGCCTGCGCAACAGCCAGCGCCTGGGTGATTATGTCCTTGCTCACGCGTACATGCGCGAAGACCACGTCCTTGACGACGATCTGCCTGTCTGGGTGCCGATCCCGGCACTGGCGGAAGTGCAGGTCGCCCTGGAGGGCGCCGTGGCAGAGATCACCGGCTACGAAGGCTTCGAGCTGAAGCGCATCATGCGCACCGGCACAGTCGGCACGATCGACAACAGGAACTGGGAGTTGCGCGACCAACGCGGCCCGGTCAAGCGTCTGTCCCAGGCTCGCGCCATCGCGCTCGACATGGAATCGGCGACGATCGCCGCAAACGGCTTCCGCTTCCGCGTGCCCTACGGCACCCTGCTCTGCGTATCGGACAAGCCGTTGCATGGCGAATTGAAGCTGCCCGGCATGGCGACCGCCTTTTACAGGACGCAGGTCAACCAGCATCTGCAAATTGGTATCCGTGCGATCCAGAAACTTGCAGCAATGCCGCCGGAAGCACTGCATTCGCGCAAGCTCAGAAGCTTCTTCGAAACGGCCTTCCAATAGGCCGTTTCCCTATTGGCGAGTGGCTGCGACCGCGCTAGTCGCAAGTTGGCGCTCATAGTGCTCGCCCGCGGCATCCAGCACCACAATCGTAACCGCAAAAAGGGCTGCGACGGCAACGAGGCGTGCGATTGTGGCCCGCATCATTGGGAGTTCCGTATCAGCCTGATAGGGCTGTTTGTTCTGTTGGCGACTTGCGCGGATGGCGTTCGCCAGCACGATCTCGAAAAAACCCATCGTCGTCACTCCATATTGTTGACGACACTTGGTCGAAGCCAGTGTGCTCGTTTCGACCCAAATTTCCGCAAAAAGATTTTTTCGCTTGCTGTCGAAATCACCCTAGGCTGAGCGTCCAATGATCGTGACAGCCAGGGAGAGCGAACGATGAAATATCTCTGCCAGGTCTGGTTCGAGCCGGCGACGCTTGAAGCCATGACCGAGGAGGAAAAAAGGAACCTCGACAGAGCGTCACTCGCTTACGACGATGATCTGATCGCCAGCGGGCACATGATCGCCGCGCAGGCGCTGCAATCGCCAAAGAATGCCGTGACCGTCCGCGTTCGCAAAGATGAAATGTCAGTGACGGACGGCCCTTTTGCAGAAACAAAAGAACAACTCGGCGGCTTCATTCTTATCGACGCAAGAGATCTGAACGATGCCATTCGCGTTGCGGCCGGTATCCCGCTTGCAAGACTAGGGTCAATCGAAGTCCGGCCGATCTACGATATTCCGGTTTATAGTTGAGGGAGACGTCATGAAATATCTCTGCCAGGTCTGGTTCGACACCGAGAAGAGCAAGCTCGTCCCGCAGGAAGAGTGGGATGTGGTCACGCAGGAATGCATCGCAAGCGACGATCACTGGCATGGCTGCGGTGTCCTGCAAGTCGCTCTTGCGCTGCACGAGCCCGAATCTGCAGTTACTCTTCGAGTGAGGCAGGGCGTCACGACGGCAACCGACGGTCCCTTCGCCGAAATCAAGGAACATCTTGGTGGTTTCGTATTGATCGACGCCGCCGACATGGAAGAAGCCGAGAGGATCGCCTCGACGTTCCCCATATTGAAATACGCTTCGATCGAGATACGGCCGGCCTATTCCATCAAAGACGGGAGATAATGCGATGCGCTATGTTTGCCTGATCTACAATTCGGCCGATGTCGACGGTCGTCAGGCCCCTGCCGAAACCGAAGCTGTCGTTCGCGCGCATTTCGGCTTCGACGAAGGGTTGCGCGAACGGGGCACGCTGATTCATGCCGATGCGCTCGAAACGCCCGATAAGGCTGTCGTCCTGCGGGTGCGCAACAACGAGCTTAGCATGACTGATGGCCCTTACGTCGAGACGAAGGAGCATCTGGCCGGCCTGTATGTTATCGATGCCTCCGATATGGATGAGGCAAAGGCAATCGCCGCTGGAATTCCATGTGCGCGAATTGGCGCTGTGGAAATCCGCCCAGTGCGGATCCTGACATTGCCGGAGTAGACCTTGGAACGTCTGATCGAGGATATCTACCGATCGCAGTCTCGCCGGGTGCTTGCGACACTCATCCGTCTCCTTGGAAACTTCGACAGGGCCGAAGAAGCCCTGCACGACGCGTTTGCGGCCGCCGCTCGGACGTGGCCCCGCGATGGTGTTCCGGCAAACCCATTCGGCTGGCTCGTTTCCGCCGGGCGATTTCGCGCGATCGACCACATCAGGCGCCGGTCGCGTTTCGACATGTCGGCGAAGGACATCGAGGAAAGTCTGTACGGGTCTTTCGATGAAACGGAGATTGGCAACGTGGACCTGATCGAAGATGACATGCTCCGGTTGATCTTCACCTGCTGCCATCCAGTCATACCCGCCGACGCGCAAATGGCGATGGCGCTTAGAGAGATATGCGGACTTACGACTGAAGAGATCGCCCACGCATTTCTGGTCCCCGCCCCGACCGTGGCACAGCGCATCGTACGCGCGAAGAACAAGATCCGCACAGCGAAGATTCCCTACGAGGTGCCTGAGCGCGAGGAATTGCCGGAGCGGCTCGACCGGGTACTGCATGTGATCTATCTGGTCTTCAACGAGGGATATTCCGCTTCGTCCGGCGAGGAGGTGGTCCGAGCCGATCTCACTTCGGAGGCCATCCGCCTGACACGGCTGCTCGCGCGCCTTCTGCCGCACCCCGATGTCTCGGGGCTGCTTGCGCTCCTACTCCTTCAGGATTCGCGTCGCGCCGCCAGGCGGAGTTCGCAGGGAGGTCTCACTCTCCTGGCCGATCAGGATCGCGGGCTTTGGGACCGTGAAAAGATTCGCGAAGGTCTCGAGCGCCTCGACGGCGCCCTGCGGAATGGCGAGGTCGGTATCTACACGCTGCAGGCGGCCATCGCTGCGGAGCACGCGCGAGCCGAGACGCCTGAGAGAACGGATTGGCGCCGCATCGTCGGCTTCTATGATCTACTGCTATCGGCCCAGCGGTCGCCGATTGCCGAACTCAACAGGGCCGTCGCCGTGGCGATGGTGGAGGGAGCAGAAAGAGGTTTGCAGCTCGTTGACGCCATCCTGCAGGCAGGAGAATTGGAGAGCTATCATCTTGCGCATTCGGCCCGTGCCGATTTTCTGAGGCAACTGGGACAGAAGGCCGAGGCGATTGCAGCCTACGAGACAGCCTTGAGGCTGTGTCAACAGGCGCCAGAGCAGACATTCCTGAGAGAACGGATTTCAGAGCTTACGGCTGCGGCCGAGCGGCAGTGATATCGCAGTGCCCGTCAGTGCCGAGACGATGATCAGCAAATGCGCATTGATGCTTGCTTGCGCCAAGGCAGCAAGGGCCGTCTTCTCGCTGGATGCGCCTAGGGCAACGGCACCGGCAGTGATCCCGGCCGGATAAGTGCCGACGCCACCCGGCGCGTGCACCGGAAGCACAGAGGAGAGCTCGCCGCCAAGCGCCCCGCCGAAACTTGCTGCCATCGGCAATACGCCCATCAGGTTGAGGGCCCAGGCGAGCACCAGAACCTTGACGAGCCAGTTGATGACGGTCATCGCCCAGGCGCGCGTGAAAGCCGCGGCATCGACCGGAAGTCCCCTCTCAACCTCAACCACCAGCTTCTGCCCTTTTACCGGCAGCATCGTGCCGGCAAGCCACAACAAGGGTCGCCTCAGAGCAAAAGCGACTACCGGAAGTGACAGGAAGGACACCCAGACGATCCATGCAACGATGTTGTGCGGTGACGCGATCGCGAAGCCTATGCCGGCGGCAGCCAGCAAGGCGTGCAGATCAAGCAGGCGCATGACGAACAGCGCCGACGTGCCGCGCGCCAGCGGAATACCGAACTCGGTGCGCATCAACACCGGAAAGCTTGTCTCCCCCGTTCGAAACGGCAGCATGATATTCAGGAGATTGTGAATCTGCGTGACGCGAAAAAGCACCTTGAAGCGGCCCGCAGTTTCTCTCGGAAAATAATCGTAGATGCGCCAGGTCCTGAGAAAGTAGGTGCTGGTCAGAAGTGCGAGAGCGGCGATAATCGGGATAGCACCGACCTCGGCCCATTGTCCGAGAATGACCGGCCAGCCCCAAAACCACTGGATGAAAAGCGCGTAAGCCGCCACGATCACGATCGTCAGCAGCGTCATCCGATTGCGGATAAACCAGGATTGTCGGCTGGCAACAACCGGAAACTTCATATAGTAGGCTTTCCTGACTATCGCGGCGAATGCCGCTTTTGGCCGTGCGCCTTGTAGGAGAATTCAAACGTGCAGACAACAGTAGACCCACGTCAGGGCCTCGTGGAAGCGATGCGGCCGGTCGAATTGTCGCTCGTTGTGCCTGTCTTCAACGAGGAAGAGAGCGTCGGCCCGCTTGTCGATCGCATCTGCTTGGCCATGGCCCGCTACTCCGATCGCTGGGAGCTTATCCTGATCGACGATGGCAGCACCGATGCCACGCTGGTAAATGCGCGCAAGCACATCGGCCGCGAGGGCCTTACGCTGAGGATCGTCGAACTGCAGCGCAATTTCGGCCAGACGGCCGCGATGCAGGCAGGCATCGACGCCGCGACCGGCCGGTTGATCGCCACAATGGATGGCGATCTGCAGAACGACCCGAAAGACATTCCGTCCATGGTCGCCGAACTGGAGCGGCGTGAGCTCGATCTTTTGGTTGGCTGGCGCAGGAACCGCCAAGACGGTCTCCTGCTACGCAAGATTCCCTCATGGTGTGCCAATTACTTGATCGGGCGCATTACCGGCGTGAAGCTGCACGACTACGGCTGCAGCCTGAAGATCTACCGCGCCTCGATCATCAAGCAGGTGAAGCTGATGGGCGAAATGCACCGCTTCATCCCCGCCTGGGTCGCCGGCGTCGTGCCAAGCTCGCGCATCGGCGAAATGGTCGTGACCCACCATGCCCGCCAGCACGGGCAGTCCAAGTATGGCATCTCGCGTACTTTTCGCGTGATCCTCGACCTGCTTTCCGTCATGTTCTTCATGCGCTACAAGGCACGGCCAGGCCATTTCTTCGGCTCACTGGGCCTCGGACTGGGTGGGATCTCCGCTCTGGTGATGCTCTATCTGTTCGTCGACAAGTTCGTCTTGGGCAACGACATCGGCACCCGCCCGATGCTGATGGTCGGCATCGTTTTCATGCTGTCCTCCGTGCAGTTGATCACGACCGGCATTCTTGCCGAGATGATTGCCCGTACCTATTATCGCGACGACACCTCGCCGAACTACATCGTCCGCCAGGTCTTCGACGGAAGTGAGAATGCGTAATCTGCTGGCTCGCAAGCCGGACGCGGTTGTCCTGCTGCTGGCGGCATATTTTGTCGTCAGCTTTGTCGTTCGCCTCCTCGTGCCAAACGGCCTGCGGGTCGATGAGTCCCAGCAGGCGTTCTTCTCGCAATGGCTTGTGGCCGGCTACGACACCCAGCCGCCGCTCTACAACTGGCTGCAGGCGATGGTGGTATCCGGCTTCGGATTGTCGATCGCAACGATTGCCGCAACCAAGAACCTGGTGCTGTTTCTTCTTTTCCTGACCTACTACAAGCTGGCCAAACTGGTGCTCGATGATCGCCTGTTTGCTGCCATCGCGACGCTTTCGCTGTTCACGATTCCACAGGTTTTCTGGCAGGCACAAAGGGACCTGACCCATACAGTCGCCCAGATGCTGATGATAAACCTCTTCATCTACAGCATCATCAAAACGCTGAAGGCCCCATCCCTGTTCTCCTACGCGGCAATCGGCGTCACGCTGGGACTCGGCATGCTGTCGAAGTACAACTTCACTCTCGTCGTGTTTGCAGCGCTCATTGCAGTGTTTCTGCATCCAGAGGGACAGAAGCGCCTGTTCGACCGTCGCTTCTTGCTTTCACTGGCTATCGCGGTCCTCATCTTCGCGCCGCACGGCCTTTGGCTCCTTAACAATATCGGCCTGGCCGCAACCCGAACGCTGAATACCATGGCGCAGGAAGCGCCGGCCAGCGTACTCGCGAAACTGATCAAGGGGCCGACCGAGTTCTTCGGTCAGGTGCTCGTGATCATGGCGCCTCTTGTTGCGGTTTATGCAATCGTTTTCGGCAAGAAGTTCCTCCGCAGTCTGCGACCGACGACCATCTGGGCTCACTTTTTCGACACGATATTTCTGGCGATTGGCGTGCAGGTTCTCGTGCTGGTTTTCGCCATCGGCATAACGTCCATGCGCGACCGATGGGTGCTGCCCCTCCTGTTCCTGATGCCGATTGCGTTTTGCCTGAAGATACAGGCCCGAGGCATTCGACCGCAGGATTTTGCGCGGCGCTTCTTTATCGCACCTCTCGCGGTCATGATCATCGTCCCGTCGCTGAGTCTGGTTCTCGCGCACGCGCCGTCACTCTTCGGCCGGCCTGAGGCCTACAACGCGCCTTACGAGGAGTTTGCCGGCAAGATCATTGCTGAGGAAGGCAAGCGTCCTGGGCTTGTGCTCACCGACAGCTGGCCGGCGTCGGGAAATATGCATGTGCAGTTGCCTGATGTTCCAACGATGTCCACGTTCTTCGGCAACCTGGCTATCGATTACGATTGGACCGCGGAGAAGCCGATCCTGGTGGTTTGGCTTCCCTCCAAGGATCGAACGGCGCTACCGCCGGTACTGGTTAACTGGATTGAACAGAACCTCGGCCCGCAATACTCCGCAGTGGCGACCAAGTACACAAGCATCGGTTACATCGGCGGGCGACCGGAGGATCAACGGCTCTTCGGCTACGCCTGGATATATCCGCGCTAGCTCCGGCGTCCCCCTCAGCTCGTCCGACCGATCCAGAGCGATTTCTGGGATGCGCGCCACCAGCAGGAGCTGCTAGGGAGCGACTTCGCGCCGCTCCGCTTCGTCAACTTGCGCTGCAAGTCCTTGCTGGACCAATACCTTGAGTTCGCCTGGATGCAATTTCAATGCAACGTCTCGCTCCAGGGGACGCAGCTCGCCATCCATCACGCAATTCGCCTTTGACGGCAGCTTTGGAAAGTGCAGATGCACTTCTGCCGGATGCATGATCATCACGTCCGCATTCTCCCTCACCTTGCCTCGCAAGAGATCGATCGCCAGACGCGCGACGCCGAGCGGCTTTAGTGGATTGGCGGTATAGAAGCCTAGTTCGCCACCTGTGAGGCTGTCGGCATAAAGCAAGGCATTCTGGCCGAAAGGGTTGTTTGAAACCGAGACCGCGGAGACCCGGCGCCTCTCATAAACTCCCCCCGCTTCGAACTCGACCTCGAATTCGGGTGGATTCAACACGACACCAAATGCGGCCCGCGCGCTTGCCCCCATCTTTCCAAGTCGGGAGCGGTACGAGTAGGAATTTCGATAGCGCACCATGCGCGCATGCAGCCCGGCCGAGAATTGGTGAATGAACGGCCTGCCGTTGGCGCTAGCGATATCCACACGATCGACTTCGCCAAAGGCGAGTGTTTCAAGCGCTTGCCAGATATCGAGTGGAACGCGCAAGGAACGGGCGAAAAGGTTCATTGTCCCGGCCGGCACAACGCCGAGTGCAATACCGTTTCTCCAGGCTATGGACGCTGCCGCCGATATCGTCCCGTCGCCACCGCCAGCGACGATGCCATCGATGTTTCCCCAGCGGGCCGCCCGCTCCATCGCGGGTACAATCTCCTTGCCGGAAAAGACGATTGCATCGAAATCGTGACCCGCTTCCCTGAAGATCGCCTCAGCGCGCCTTTCATAGGCTTCCATGTCGGTGGTCCTGAACGTTCCACCATCTCGATTGAAAAAGCCAACTAGTTTCATCAGGCTCCCGTTGATCCATCCCGACAGGCAAAGTCTGTTGGCGCTGCAAAGCAGATGGTTCCCGCAGCGGCAATTTCAAGCTGAAGCGCGTCTCACGGCCGCCGCGAGCGGCGACAGAGCCCCCAAATTTGCAAGGGACGTATGCAAATCGGGGGAAGCTGCACTGCAGAAAACGCACTCGACCTGCAGCAATCTATCGTTGATAGATGGGATATTGGAGCATCGTCTTCATCTCCCTTCATCTCCGGCCTACCGGTCACCGGCGCATCTTGCGTCCCGTCGCGTATGTCATCTATCGAATGCCAAGGAGTGCCTCTTGAGCCAGGTCGCCGTAAACGATTCCATAGATACGATGGCGGCAGAAGAGGCCCCGTCTCCGGCGGCAATTGCGCTCGTACAACTGGCGCTTGCCTGCGGCGGCTTCGGGATAGGCACCGGCGAATTCGCTATCATGGGTCTTTTGCCTAACGTCGCCGACACCTTCTCGGTGACGACGCCGCAGGCCGGCTACGTGATCAGCGCCTATGCGCTCGGCGTCGTTATCGGTGCTCCAATCATCGCGGTTCTCGCCGCAAAGATGGCGCGCCGCTCGCTGCTTCTCCTCGTCATGGGCATCTTTGCCGTCGGCAACCTGTTGAGCGCGATGGCACCGACCTTCGAGAGCTTCACGTTGATGCGCTTCATCACAGGGTTGCCGCATGGCGCCTACTTCGGCGTTGCCGCGATCGTCGCGGCATCCATGGTGCCGATGCACAAGCGCGCTCGCGCCGTCGGCCGCGTGATGCTCGGGTTGACGGTTGCGACCCTCCTGGGAACCCCGCTCGCCACCGTTTTCGGGCAGTCTCTCAACTGGCGGCTTGCCTTTACGATCGTTGGAATCATCGGCCTGCTGACGGTCGCCCTGATCTGGTACTACGTGCCACGCGACCGAGTTGCCGAGGGCGCAAGCTTCAAGCGGGAGCTCGGCGCATTCAAGCGTCCGCAGGTCCTGTTGACGCTCGCCACGGCATCCGTCGGCTTCGGTGGGATGTTCGCCATGTTCAGCTATATCGCACCAACCACGACCGAGGTCGCAATGCTGCCGGAGAGTATGGTCGCCGTGATGCTGATCATCTTCGGCATCGGCATGAACGTCGGCAATGTCGTCGGCTCCTGGTTCGCCGACAAATCGCTGATGGGAACGATCGGTGGTTGCCTTGTGTTCAACATCGTCGTGCTGACACTGTTCTCCCTCACGGCTGCCAATCCGTTCATGCTGGCGCTTTGCGTATTCTGCATCGGTTGCGGCTTTGCTGCCGGTCCCGCTGTCCAGACCCGATTGATGGATGTCGCGGCGGATGCGCAGACGCTTGCTGCCGCATCTCACCACTCGGCATTCAATATTGCGAATGCGCTGGGCGCCTGGCTCGGCGGCCTGGTTATCGCACAGGGCTATGGCTTCGCCGCCACAGGCTATGTCGGCGCGATCCTGTCGTTTATCGGCATCTTTGTGTTCGTGGCATCTCTAAGCCTCGATCGCCGAGACCAGAGCGCCTGACGCGGCCGCCCCCGGCGTCGACGCATAGTCGACAGCAATTTCGAAAGAATGCTGCTCGAACGATATGCCGCGTCGGAAGGTGCGGCATTCTGGCATCAAGCACCTCAAGCGCTTGACTTTTTTGCCAATTGAGACCACCTAGAGCCTTACGCGGATCACCTCCATTTTCCGCGGATATCAACGGAGCCATCATCACGATGCCAAGCGACAGTAGCAGTCGATTGCCTTTGCCGTACGCGGCCCTCGTGCGCTGACCTGACTCTGTCGGGCTCGCCCGTCGGACGCTACGGCGGATCGACGGAAAGGCGAGCCTATGAACATCAATCGCTTCCCACTGCGGGCGGGCCATGCCGCTCGTTTCTTCAGCAGCGACCACCTCGGCCCGATCACCACGGCCGAGCGCGTCGAACAGCTGAACACACTTGAAATATCCGAAGCCGCAGCAATCCTGGTTACGCTGCCGCAGCAAAAGGCTGTGCGAATTCTCGGACGTCCCGAGTTGCATCACGCCGCCGCGATCCTTGCAGACATGCCGGTCGAGCATGCCGCACGGCTGCTGAACGCCGTGGCAAACGACCGTGTCGCCGACCTCTTTCAGGAAATGAACGAGGAGGTTCGTCCACACCTCTTCTCGCGGCTGGACCGCACGACCTGTCTCGCCGTCCAGCACCTGATGGGGTATCCGCCCCGCACGGCCGGCAGCATCATGACGACCGAATTCGTCAGCGTGCCCGACACCTGGACTGTCGAACAGACGCTGGAGCACGTGCGCAAAGTCGAGCGTTCGCGCGAGACGGTCTATGCGATCTACGTTCTCGATGCCGTCAGCCGCGTACTAACGAGCGTCGTCACACTCCGCCGCCTCATCACCGGCGACCCCGGTGAATCCGTTCTGACCGTTGCGCAGAAGGAAGGGGTTGTGCGTGCCGATCCGCTGATGACGCAGGAAGATGTCGCCCGGCTAATCCGCAAGCATAATCTGCTCGCCCTGCCCGTCGTCAACGAGGACGGCCACATGCTCGGCATCGTTACAGTCGACGACGTCATCGACACGATGATCGCTGACCAGACCGAAGACGCCCAGAAATTCGGTGGTATGGAAGCCCTCGGCAAGCCCTACACCAAGATCAGCTTTGCCGGCATGATCCACAAGCGTGCTGGCTGGCTGTGCGCCCTCTTCCTCGGCGAAATGCTGACGGCAAGCGCCATGCAGCACTTCGAAGGCGAGCTTGAGAAGGCGATCGTGCTGACGCTGTTCGTGCCGCTGATCATGAGCTCCGGCGGCAACAGCGGATCGCAGGCGACATCGCTGATCATCCGGGCGCTGGCGCTCGGCGAACTCAAGCTCTCCGATTGGTGGCGCGTGCTGCTGCGCGAGCTGCCGACAGGCATCGTGCTCGGCACGATCCTGGGATTGGTCGGTTTCGCCCGCATCGTGCTCTGGCAAAAAATCGGGCTCTATGACTACGGCGAGCACTGGGTCTTGGTCGGCGTAACGATCTTTACCGCACTGATCGGCATCGTCACGTTTGGTTCGCTGGCGGGCTCCATGCTACCCTTCATCCTGCAGAAGCTGCGGCTTGATCCGGCAAGCGCCTCCGCCCCGTTGGTCGCCACGCTGGTCGATGTGAGCGGGCTGGTGATCTACTTCTCGGTCGCGCTGCTGATTCTCAGTGGCACGCTGCTCTAAGCACGAAAACGGGGCCGATTGGCCCCGTTTCTATTTCAGTTCCGGCAGCTTCAGCGCTCCGTGGGTTTTCATGCTGCGAATGGCAAAGTTCGAGCGGATATCGCTGACATTCGGCAGGGTCAGCAGCGTGTCCGTCAGCAGCCGCTCATAGGCTGCGAGATCCTCGACCACCACCTCCGCAAGAAAGTCGGCCGTTCCCGATATTAGAAAACACGACACCACCTCGGGAATGGCGAGCAACGCCGCCTCCTGCGCCTGCGCGTTCTCGCGGCTGTGATGGGCGACCTTGAGCTCGACGAAAACCGTCAGGCCGAGACCGACTTCCTTGCGGTCGATATCGGCGCGGTAGCCGCGGATTACGCCGGTCTTTTCCAGATTGCGGATACGCCGCAGACAGGGGGACGGCGACAAATTGACCTTTTCGGCAATCTCCACGTTGGTCGCCCGGGCATCCTCCTGGAGGCATTCCAATATCGCCAGATCGAATTTATCAAGATTTGGCATGTTCGATAAAATCCTTTGGCGTGATTGGCAGATAATTGCTCATACCAGTATTCTGGCGGCATAGATAGCAAGGACATGCTTCGCCGTTTCCGCTTATTCTTCTCTCAACCGGACAGCAATCCGGACTATCACGAGAGGAGAGATCGATGAGCGCCGTTACCTTCACGAACAATGAAAAGTCCACGTCGACATCTGTCGGATATGCCGGCGCCGTCGTCACCGTCCTCATTTGGGCAGCGTGGATCCTGGCGACGCGTCACAGCGCGGCGACGCAGCTTGGCACGATCGATATCGGCCTGATCCGCTACGGTATTCCGGTGCTTGTTCTGGCGCCCGTCTGGCTGAAGACTGGATTGCTGCCGAAAGGCGTGCCGCTCCGCCTGCTTGCCACGATGGTCGCGGGCGCTGGCGCCGTTTTCTTCCAGCTGACCACGTCGGCCATTCACTCGACCCCGGCATCCGCCGCCGGCATTCTGCTCGGGGGCTCCATGCCACTTGCCACTGCGCTGATCGGCGTCATCGTCTTCCGGGAACGACCGGACTTCATGCGCGTGCTCGGTCTTGCCGCGATCGTCGGCGGCGTTGCCATCCTACTGGTCCGCAGTCTCGCCGGTGCGGCACTACCCTGGACCAGCTTTGTTTTGCTACCGATGGGAGCGATCCTATGGGCAAGCTACACGCATGCCTTTCGCCGCTCCGGCCTGACGGCTCTGCAGGCCAGCGCGCTCATCGCCATCTGGTCATTTCTCATCCACATCGGTCTGGCCGTCGCCTTCGGTACGTCGATTGCCAGCGCACCACTTGGTGAGGTCGGCTTGCAGGTACTGAGCCAAGGCGTGCTGTCCGGCCTTGCTGCCACGGTCGCCTACGGCCTTGCGGTTCATGCGCTGGGCGGCACCCAGGCAGCTGCCTTCACGGCAATCACGCCGGTGCTGGCAACGATGGGCGGCGGCCTATTGCTTGGGGAGGAAATCGGCATCGCCGAGATTGCCGCCGCTGTTATCACCGGGCTCGGCGTAGCACTCTCGACCGGCATCGCCTCACGCCGATAGCAACTCCGCAGTTCGGGTCGGCGGCCAATCGCCGGCTCACTCTATTGTTCCATGCCGCTATCGCTTCAGCGTAAGAAGCATCGCAACCCGTCGTTCCGGATCCATCCCAACCGCGATTTCGTGATCCAGCTTTTTCTTCAGGAAGTGCGGAACGGCTTCGACACTCGGCAGCACAAAGCCGAGGGAGGCGTAGAAGGGCGCGTTGAACGGAACGTAGCGATCCGTTGTCAGCGTCAGTGCCGATAGCTGACGCTGCTGCGCCATCTCGATTGCAGCCGACATCAGACGCCGCCCGACACCCCTGCGCTGCCAATCCCGGCAGACATCCAGTTCGATCACATAGAGCGTGCCTTCGATTTCCTCGACCGCGAGAAAGCCGACCGGACAGTCGCCGTCATCGGCGGCAACGAGCAGCAGGCCCGCATCGAGCGACCCCCGCAACAAATCGTGTGGCAGCGTGTGCGCTTCCCTGATAACACCGAGCGCCTCCGCCAGCGTCGCGAAGGCATCGAGCTCGATCTCAGTCAGGCGCGGCAGCTCATCGAGACGCGCCTGCCGTATGGCGCAGGCGTTGCTCACTGCTTCTTACATATTCGGATAGACCGGCCCCTCGCCGCCCTGCGGCGGCACCCAGTTGATGTTCTGGTTGGGGTCCTTGATGTCACAGGTCTTGCAGTGGACGCAGTTCTGGGCGTTGATGACAAAGGTCTCTTGCCCATCCTTCTCCACCCATTCGTAAACGCCGGCCGGACAGTAGCGCGTCGAAGGACCGGCATAGATGTCGTGCTCGGACGACTTCTGGAGCGCCATGTCCTTCACCTGCAGATGCACCGGCTGGTCTTCCTCGTGGTTGGTGTTCGACAGGAACACCGAGGACAGACGGTCGAAGGTGAGAACGCCGTCGGGTTTCGGGTAGGCGATCGGCTTGTGCTTGGCGGCCGGCTCCAGCGAGGCCGCATCCGTCTTGCCGTGCTTCAGCGTACCGAAGATCGAAAGGCCGAAGAGCTGGTTCGTCCACATGTCGAAACCGCCGAGCGCCACGCCGATTGCCGTGCCGAACTTCGACCACAGCGGCTTGACGTTGCGCACCCTCTTCAGGTCCTTGCCGATGTCGCTCGAGCGCCACTCGTTCTCGATCTCGACCACCTCGTCATTGGCGCGACCGGCGGCAATCGCCGCGGCGATCCGGTTCGCTGCCATCATGCCCGACAGCACGGCATTGTGGCTGCCCTTGATGCGCGGCACGTTGACGAAGCCCGCCGAGCAGCCGATCAGCGCGCCGCCAGGGAAGCTGAGCTTCGGTACAGCCTGATAACCGCCCTCGGTGATCGCACGCGCACCATAGGACAGCCGTTTGCCGCCCTCGAAGGTCGTGCGGATCGCCGGATGCGTCTTGAAGCGTTGGAACTCCTCAAAGGGATAGAGATAGGGGTTCTTGTAGTTCAGGTGGACGACGAAGCCGACGGCAACGAGATTGTCTTCGAGGTGGTAAAGGAAGGAGCCGCCACCGGTCTTCATGCCGAGCGGCCAGCCGAACGAGTGCTGCACTAGGCCCTGCTTGTGGTGCTCGGGCTTCACCTGCCAGAGTTCCTTGATGCCGATCCCGAACTTCTGCGGCTCACGCCCCCTAGACAGATCGAACTTGGTGATCAGCTGCTTGGCAAGCGAACCGCGGACCCCCTCGCCGATCAGCACATACTTGCCTGTTAGCGCCATGCCGCGGGTGTAGTTCGGGCCGGGCTCGCCGTTCTTCTCGATGCCCATGTCGCCGGTGGCGACGCCGATGACGGCCCCCTCGTCGTTGTAGAGCACCTCGGTCGCGGCAAAACCCGGATAGATCTCGACGCCGAGTTCTTCCGCCTTGGTGGCGAGCCAGCGACAGACGTTGCCAAGCGAAACGATGTAGTTGCCGTGGTTGCTCATCAGCGGCGGCATCATGAAATTCGGCAGGCGCACCGAGCCCGCCGGGCCGAGCACCAGGAAGTGGTCGTCCGTCACTTCGGTCTTGAACGGATGATCAGCCTCTTGGCGCCAGCCAGGCAGCAGACGGTCGATGCCGATGGGATCGACGACGGCACCTGACAGGATGTGCGCGCCGACCTCAGCCCCCTTCTCGAGCACGACGACCGACAGTTCCGGATTGACCTGTTTCAGGCGGATCGCAGCCGACAACCCCGCAGGGCCGCCACCGACGATCACAACGTCGAATTCCATGCTTTCGCGCTCGGGCAGTTCAGTCGTATCGGTCATGCATCATCTCCGCTCGGCCGACATCGCGGCCACATTCCCCGTGATGGGGTTATCTCTTGGCAAAACAGAGCTCTATTGTCGAGCCGGGAAACGACAGCGAATCCCCCAATTCGCGCAACAGCATTTCTAGCGCCAGATAAATATATGCAGCTTACGTAAACGTCAAATTATAAACAGTGCCAGACGCCGCTTTCGTCTCCCGTCGGCGCGCCGTATAGAAAGACGGACAAATGGAGAAATTGACATGGATCTGGGCATCAAGGGCAAGCGCGCACTCGTTCTGGCATCGTCGCGCGGATTGGGGCATGGCATCGCCGTGGCTTTGGCACGTGAGGGCGCGAACGTTCTTCTCTGCGGCCGCAGCGGCGAGACGCTGGAGGCAAACTGCCGCGCCATCAACGCCGAAGGAAATGGCAAGGCGGATTGGATCTGGGCCGATCTCTCGGACGAGAATTTCGTCGAGACCGTGACCGCCGCCGTGCATGAAAAGCTTGGTGGCATCGATATCCTGGTCAACAATACCGGCGGCCCCACGCCAGGAACGACGCAGGACATGACGCCCGAGAAACTGGAGACCTATTTCTTCTCCATGGTGCTGCGGGTGATCGCGCTCACCAACGCATTGTTGCCATCCATGAAGGAACAAGGCTGGGGGCGCATTCTCACTGTCGCGTCGTCGGGCGTCATCGAACCGATCACCAACCTCGCTCTTTCGAACACGCTGCGCCCCGCCCTCGCCGGTTGGAGCAAGACGCTGGCAACGGAGATCGGACGCTTTGGGGTCACGTCAAACCTTCTGCTTCCCGGGAGCATTCTGACCGGCCGCACCGACGAGGTAGATGGGGCGGCCGCCAAGCGCACCGGCAAGAGCCTCGATGAAATCCGCTCTGCCAAGGAGGCCGCAATCCCCGTCGGTCGCTATGGGACGGTCGAAGAGTTCGCTGCAACCGCCGCCTTTCTTTGCAGCCAGCCCGCGAGCTACATCACGGGCAGTCTTGTACGCTGCGACGGCGGAGCGGCGCGATCCGTCTGATTGAAAAGGGGAAATTGGGAAAGTGTCGGCTACGGCGGATCGCCGATGCCCAACAAATGGTATTTCAGATCATTCTTTCATTACAAAAATTTAAGCCATTATAACCACTTAGTGATGGTCGGTTCGGCAATTGTGTCTTTTTTGCGCCGTAATAGACGTGGTTCAATAGAGCCTTGATTTTCGCGCAACTCGCCCAAACCGGTCTCGCATATGAAGAAACTTTTGATCACGGCCTGCATTATAGCTGCTGCCAGCGTTGGCGCTTGGCAATACAGGGAACGAATCCCGTATCTTTCGCAATTTTTGCCCCACGGTCAGCCGCAGGCCGATGCCGCCGACGGCGGCCACCAAACGGCGGGCGATGCATCGCAGAAATCCGGTGATCAGAAGGGCGGCAGCAAGGGTCGCAACCGCAACGGCGGACCAACGCTGGTCAAGACTGTCGCAGCAGTGGAGACCGTCCTGCCCCGAGACGTCACAGCCTCCGGCTGGGCGGATGCGGACGACAACACCACTATCGCGGCCCAGGAACAGGGGATCGTTACGCAGATCCTCGCCTCGGACGGCGCCACCGTGAAACAGGGAGATCTGATCGCCAAACTCGATGCCCGCACCGCACAGGCAACTGTCGACAAGGACAGCGCCATGGTCGTCCGCGACCAGGCAACCCTGGCGGAGTCCGAAACGGCGCTGGCACGCGCCAATGACCTTTTGAGCTCAAAGGCCGGCACACAGCAAAGCTATGACCAGGCAAAGGCGGCCCGCGATACGGCAGCCGCGACCGTGGAGGCCGATAAGGCCGCGCTTGCCGTCGATCAGGTCCTGCTTGAGCATACCGATATTCGCGCGCCCTTCGACGGACGCCTTGGCGATATCGCCGTGAGCCCAGGTGCCTTTGTGAACGCCGGCTCCGCGATCGTGACGATCGCAAAGTACGATCCGATCTACGTGAAATTCCACCTGCAGGAACGCGACCTCCGGCAGTTGAAGCTTGCACTTGCCGCAGGTCCGGTGGACGTCAGCACCGTTCCTCAATCCGACAAGGCCAAGCCACGTCAGGGCCATATCAGCTTTTACGACAACACCGTCGATCCTGCGTCCGGCACAATTCTCGCGAAGGCGAAGTTTGAGAACGCGTCCGGCGCTTTATGGCCCGGGCAATCGGTCAACATCGTTGTCCACTTCAACAACAATGAACAGCAGGTCGTGGTCCCGACCGTTGCTGTCAGTCCCGGCGCCGACGGCTTCTTCGCCATTGTCGCGCGCGACGGCAAGGCTCATGTGACGCCCGTCACCGTGGCGCGCGCGAACGGGGGTTTCACCGCCGTCTCGCAAGGCCTGTTTGAGGGCGATCACGTCATCATTGAGGGACAGGCGCAGCTGGTCGACCAGCAGCCGGTCAAGGAGCAGTTCGACGACAAGGCATTGAACGTCGCCTCGGCTAACCAAGCCGCAGGCAAAACCGAAATCATCACAGCGGGCACGGAAGAATGATACCGAATTTCTGTATCCGACGTCCTGTCGCAACGACGCTGCTTGCCATCGGCGTCGTGCTGGCCGGCCTTGCCGGCTATCAGCTCGTACCGGTGGCAGCCCTGCCGCAGGTCGACTTCCCGACGATCAACGTCTCGGCCGCGCTGACCGGCGCTTCACCGCAGACGATGGCGACTTCGGTCTCCACGCCGCTGATCAAGCAGTTCCAGACCATTCCCGGCATCAGCGAAATCAGCGCCACGAACTCGCTCGGCAACACCAGCATCGTTCTGCAGTTCGATCTCAATCGCAACATCGATGCGGCAGCAGCCGATGTTCAGGCAGCGATCTCGCATGCCACGCGGCAATTGCCCGACAACATGACGACGCCGCCAAGCTACCGCAAGACCAACCCCGCCGATGCGCCGGTCATGCTGCTTGCCGTGCAGAGCGACACCATGCCTCGCAGCAAGCTCGACGAGATCGCCGAGGACATTATTTCGCCGTCCCTTTCGACGCTTCCCGGTGTGGCGGAAGTTTCGGTCTTCGGTGCACAGACCTACGCGGTCCGGGTCGAGGTCGATCCCAACAAGCTTCTCAACCGCGGCATCGGTATCGATACCGTCAACCAGGCGCTGGTCGCTGCCAACAGCCAGGTTCCCGTCGGCTCCCTGCAGAACAACTCGCAAAGCATGACAATCAATGCGGACACTCAGCGGACCAATGCCGACGAGTTCCGTACGCTTGTCATTGCCAATCCCAACGGCGCACCGATCCACCTCGGCGACGTCGCCGACGTGCAGGACAGCGTTCAGAACCAGAATACCGGCAGCTGGTACGACGGCAACCGCAGCATCATTCTTGCCATTCAACGCCAGCCCGATGCCAATACCGTCGAGGTCGTCGACGCAATCAGGGCGAAGCTGCCGGGTCTGCACGCCGAAATCCCCGCCTCTGTTTCGACAAAGGTCATGAACGACTCTGCGCAGCCGATCAAGGACGCGATCAAGGACGTGAAGTTTACGCTGCTCCTGACGATCGGCCTCGTCGTCCTGGTCATCTACCTCTTTACTGGTCACCTGACGGCGACGATCATTCCGGGCCTTGCCGTGCCGCTTTCGCTGATTACCACCTTCGGCATGATGTACGTGCTCGGATACAGCATCGACAACATCTCGCTGCTCGGACTGACGCTCGCAGTCGGCCTTGTCGTCGATGACGCGATCGTCATGCTGGAAAACATTCTCCGGCATGTCGAGGAAGGGATGCCGGTTCTCGATGCGGCGATCAAAGGCGCCGGCGAAGTCAGCTACACCATCATTTCCATGTCCGTGTCACTGATTGCCGTCTTCATTCCGATCCTGTTGATGGGCGGCGTCGTCGGCCGCATCTTCAACGAGTTCGGCATGGTCGTTGCGATCGCGATCGTCGCCTCCGCGATTGTCTCGCTCACAGTGACGCCGATGCTGGCATCACGGCTCGGCAGTGGCCACGACCGCCCGCCCTTCTTCATCCGTTGGTTCGATGCCGGTTTCGAGCGGACACTCAGAGGATATGAAAAATCGGTCGGCTGGTGCCTGAAGCATCGTCCAGCCGTCCTCGCCCTGTTCGTGGCGTCGGTTGGCGTGACTGTCTATCTCTTCATGACGCTGCCATCCAGCTTCTTCCCCACTGAAGATATTGGCCGCCTTAACATCTCGACGCGCGCACGCCAGGACATCTCCTATCCGGCGATGCAAGCGTTGCAGAACCAGGCAGCGGAACTCGTGAAGCAGAATCCCGCCGTCAATCACGTGATGTCGATTGTCGGCGGCAACGCACGCAGTCCGTTGAACAACGGCACGATGTTTGTCGAACTCAAGGACAAGGATCAGCGTCCACCGCTTGAGCAGACGTTACGGGAATTGCGGGCGAGCATCGGCAAGATTCCTGGGCTGCAGGCCTACATCACGCCGCAACAGAGCCTCCGCTTCGGCGGCCGTCAGACGGCGAGCCAATACCAGCTCGTCGTTCAGGCGCTGAGCGCCGATCAGACAAACGTCTGGGCAGACAAGATCCAGCAGGCCATGCGTTCCGATCCGCGTTTCACCGACGTCGCCTCAGATGCGCAGAACAATGCCCTGCAGGCCAATATCCTCGTCGACACGGAGAAGGCGGCAGCCTTCGGGATTACCGACGGACAGCTGCGGACGACCCTGCAGGAAGCCTTTGGCGGATACACCGCCGCCCAGATCCAGTCGACCGGCGACAGCTATGACGTGATCGTCGAGTACGATACGAGCAAGCCCTGGGACGACCAGAAGCTTCAGGAAATCCGCGTCGCTTCAAGCAACGGCGCCCTCGTTCCCTTGTCCAACTTCGCAAGGGTAGAACGCACGACGGGGCCGGTGACGATCAACCAGACCGGTCAGCTGGTCTCGACGACAGTCTCCTTCAACCTGCCAGCCGGCGAAGCGCTTGGCGATGCCACGGCGGCGATCGACCAGATCAAGAAAGACATCAACATGCCAGCGGACGTTTTCACGTCCTACGGTGGCACGGCGCAGATATTTGAGCAGTCCCAGGGCAACACGCCGCTGTTGATCCTGGCGGCAGTGCTGACGATCTACGTCGTGCTGGGTGTCCTCTACGAAAGCTTCATTCATCCGCTGACGATCCTTTCCGGCTTGCCGGCCGCGGCACTCGGTGCCCTGCTGGCGTTGAAAGTGATGGGCTTCGATCTTTCGATCATCGCGCTCATCGGCCTGCTGATGCTGATCGGTATCGTCAAGAAGAATGCGATCATGATGATCGACGTGGCGCTGGAGAACCTGCGCTCCGGCAACGGCATGTCGCCGTCGGAGGCGATTCATGAAGCCTGCGTTCGACGCTTCCGCCCGATCATGATGACGACCTTCTGCGCCCTCCTCGGCGCGCTTCCCATCGCTCTCGGGACCGGTGCAAGCTCGGAACTGCGCCAGCCGCTCGGCATTGCCGTCGTTGGCGGTCTCGTCGTGTCGCAAGCATTGACGCTTTTCATCACCCCGGTGATCTTCGTCGAAATGGGCAGGCTTAGCGATTGGCTCCTCAGCTTTGGACGGAAGAAGAAGACCGAGCACGATGAGGAGATACCTCAGGCATTGGCCGCCGAGTAGGGAACAAGCGGGCGCCATTTGGCGCCCGCTCCATTTTTCACTTCAAGCCTTGAACAACGGCGGCCTCTATGGCATCACGCGCCCTCCTTGGGCGCGTTGTTTCGCGCCTTAGCGGAGCTTGGCCTCCGTTCCCAAAAAAACAATCGACTTGATGAGGTGCGGGCATGGCTCAGGCGCTAGGATTCGACTTCGGCACGACGAACACGGTTTTGGCCACGGCTGACGGGCCGACAACGCATTCAATGGCCTTTACGAGTGCGGCCGGAACTGCCGACAGCATGCGTACTGCCCTTTCCTTCATGAAGGATCCGCAACTCGGCACGTCTGCCCTGAAGGTCGAGGCCGGCCACGCGGCAATCCGGCAATTCATCGATAACCCCGGGGACTGCCGGTTCCTGCAGTCGATCAAGACCTTTGCGGCAAGCGCGCTCTTTCAGGGCACCCTCGTCTATGCGAAGCGCCACAGTTTCGAGGACCTGATGGAGGTCTTTATCAGGCGCCTCCGGAACTATGCCGGCGACAACTGGCCGTCCGACGTCAAGCGTATCGTCACCGGCCGCCCCGTGCATTTTGCCGGCGCGAACCCTGACCCTGCGCTGGCGACCCAGCGCTATAACGAGGCGCTGTCCCGCTTCGGCTTTCCGGAGGTTCACTACGTCTACGAACCGGTGGCCGCCGCGTTCTACTTCGCGCAGAACCTGAAATCCGATGCGACGGTTCTCGTCGCCGACTTCGGCGGCGGTACGACCGACTATTCGCTTATCCGGTTTGAAACGGTGGCCGGCAAACTGACGGCGACCCCGATCGGTCATTCGGGTGTCGGGATCGCCGGCGATCACTTTGACTATCGCATGATCGACAACATCGTCGCCCCTCAGATCGGCAAGGGGAGTCATTTCAAGAGTTTCGACAAAATCCTTGAAGTCCCGACGAACTACTACTCGAGCTTCGGTCGCTGGAACCAGCTCTCCATCTTCAAGACGTCGCGCGAATTCGAGGATCTCAAGAAGCTTGTGCGCACGGCGCTCGAGCCCGAGAAGCTCGAGACCTTCATCGATCTCGTCGACCACGATGAAGGTTACCCGCTCTATCAGGCTGTATCCGCGACGAAGATGGCGCTCTCCGCTTCGGACGAAGCAGCATTCGACTTCGCGCCCCTCGGCCGCGGAGGCCACCTGACGATTCGACGGGCCGATTTCGAAAGCTGGATTGCAGATGATCTCGTACGGATCGAAGGCGCACTCGATGACGTGCTGGAAAGGACGAACACGACATCCGGCATGATCGACAAGGTGTTCCTCACCGGAGGCACGTCGTTTGTCCCGGCTGTGCGCCGCATCTTCACCGAGCGCTTCGATAAGGACCGCATCGAGACCGGCGGCGAACTGCTTTCCATCGCCCACGGCTTGGCGTTGATTGGCGAACGTGAGGACATCACGCAATGGACGGTGCAATAGGTCGTCTCCGGCCTATCGTGCTCTTTCATTGACGTCTCGGCTTCGCTAAGGTCACCGTTATGATCTCCGTCAGCGAACTCTCTCCGGGCGAACTCGCCGCGCTTCTGCATTTCCATGCCGAAGCCGGCGTGGAATGGCTGCTCGAGGAGGAAGCTGTCGATCGCTTTGCTGAGTTCGAGGCAATGAAAGCGGCAAGGCGAAGCACGGTCCCTTCGCCGCAGACTGCTGACGTTCGGGAGTCCACGGCCCGCCCGGCGGCTCAGACCACACAAAGGAACGCTCCCGCCCCCGAGCGTGCAGCCCAGCGGCCGCAGCCTTCGGTCCCGGATGGCGAGGCCGTGCAGCAGGCACGCTTCGCCGCCGAGAGCGCCCGTTCGCTTCAGGAACTGAAAACGGCGCTCGAGGCATTCAACGGATGCAATCTCAAGCACAGCGCACGCTCGACGATCTTCGCCAGCGGTGATGCGGCCAGCGGGATCATGGTGATCGGTTCGGCGCCAGGGGCGGACGATGATCGTGAAGGCCAGCCCTTCTCCGGACGGCCTGGCCAACTGCTCGACAAGATGCTCGGGGCAATCGGTCTGCAGCGCGACGCCATATTGCTGACGCAGGTCATTCCCTGGCGACCACCGGGCAATCGCATTGCGTCGACCGCCGAAATGGATATTTGCCGTCCTTTCATCGAGCGGCAGATTGCTCTTGCCGAGCCGAAGGCGATTCTCGTACTCGGCAACTTTGCCGCCAGGGTCTTTTTTGGCGAAACCGATACGATTCACGGGTTGCGCGGGCAATGGCGAGAGATTGCGGTCGGAAACCGCATTATTCCTGCGATTGCGACATTGCACCCTCAGGATCTATTGACGGCACCAGTCAACAAACGATTGGCCTGGAACGATCTTTTGGCTTTTCAGGCCAAACTGGCAGCGCTCTGACGTGCCCTGAAAATAGGCAAATACAAATCTTTTGTGAAAACACCTATGCGATTTTCGCATATCTGCCGTTTATTCTAATGCATTGAAAAGTTCATGTTGCAGTGCAATATATTGCTGTGTCTTGGGAGGAATCAACAGGAACCAAGGCAATGACTGCACGTTTTCGTCCTATACACTGTGGGTTTGAAACCCTTCGCCTTGCTAGCGAGCAAGGCCGCACAACGCAAAGCTACAGCCGCATTGGCTTCGCCACGAACGAGCAAATGGTTGCTCGCGGGACTGGCGCCAGCGGACGCATCGCGCGTCCCGCCATGATCTTTGCGGACTTTCAGCAATACTGAGGCCGAGGCTGGCATTTGCTGGCCTCTTGTCGCGTTGCCTGCCTGATCAATTCTCACCGACCTGGATCCTCGACGGGCCGCGCGCCTCGCAGCGGAACGCGTCGTCCACATAGGCGAACTTGATCGCTTGCCACCGACTGTATTGCTCGACAAACGAACGCGACATCCAGAGCACGGGTTTCTTGTCGATCGTGTCCCAACCAATGCATCCTTGCTGCGCCGCCCTGGCGAAAAGCCGCTGCAAGTGCGTACGCGATATCATGAAATCCGCCGCCAGTGCGCGACTGTCAACATGACCGACCACGACGCGCTCGGGATCGTCGCCGTCCAGATCGATCCGCGAGACAAGATGATCGACGATCAGTCCGCCAGCGTCGTTCCACTGGAAGAGCGCCACATGCTCTGGGGGCTCTCTCCACTGGGGATCCTGGAGGCAATTGAGTGCAATTCGCGGCTGCATGACGCGGATCAGTTCCGGGTGAGCCTCAACATGGGCAACCCGGCTTCCGCCGTCCAACAGATCGAGAGCGCCCAGATTGGAGACCAACCAGCCAAACATCGCCTGATGACTGATTTCCGTCGGCTCGAACTGGCGGGGACGTCGGCGCTCGGCTCCGGGCGCATAGGCGATGAAGCGGTAGGTGACGAGTTCGTCGATAAAGCTCAACACCGTGTTGCGGCTGGCCACCTTGTGCGATGTGATCTCGCGCGTCAGCCGAACCGCCGTGAAGCCCGACGTGGGTTCTGCGGGATTGCGCTCCATGGCAAGCGCATAGGCAGTCTGCGTCAGCAACCAGCGTTGTTGTGAAGCAAGCAAACGCGCCAATCGCGGGCCGGTGTTGAACATGCCGCGCATACGCCCCGCATGGAAGCGGAGGGCCAGGATGAACTTCGGGTTCGCAACCAAGTCTTCGGCACTAAGAGGCATTTTTCTCCCGACGCGCGTATCCGGCGTCGGCACTCCCCAGGCACCAGGACGTCCGACCAGCCCATAACATGCGCATTTGCGAATAAATGATGCTTCGTCAAGTTCATAAGACGCAAGAACTGTTCGGATGTCGTTCACTATTTCGTTTGAATTTCTCCCGCAAGACGCGAGAACTTCCGTTGCGTCGTCGCAAAGCTGCGATTGCAGGCGGCCTTCAGGATCCGGCCTGCCGTGCCTCACGGCGCTCCAGATCCAACTGGTGCTCGCGGTAGATGATAAATATTCCGGCCGCCACGACAATTGCTGTCCCCAGGAGTGTGGCCCCGCTTGGGATATCGCCGAACACGAAATACGCGACGACACCGCCGATGACGATCGATGTGTACTCGAACGGCGCAACCGTCGAGACATCAGCGTGCCGGTAGCTCTCCGTCAACAGGATCTGCGCCACGCCCCCACAGAAGCCGGCCGCGATGAGAAGCAATTGCGGCGCCAGATCAAGGACCTGCCAGCCGAACGGCACTGTCACGAGTGAGAACACCGTGGCGGTGATCGAAAAATAGAGGACGATCGTGGCGGTCTTCTCTTCCTCGACCAATCGTCGCACCTGAATCATCGCCATGCCGCCGAGCACCGAAGCCAGCAACACCGTTAGCGCGCCAATCGCCTGCTCGGCATGGATCCCGCCCTCACGGAAAAGGGTCAGTTTCGGCCACGATATGATGGCCACGCCGACAATCCCGAAAAGTACGGCGCTCCAGCGGTAGATTCGGACAGTTTCCCCGAGAAACACAGCTGCGAAGATCACGGCGACAAGCGGCATCGCGTAGCCAAGTGCAATGGCTTCCGGCAGCGGCAGGTGCAGCAGCCCATAGAAGCCGAGCCCCATTGATATGATGCCGAGCGTTCCCCGCTTCAGATGACCGATCGGATTGGCCGTATAGAATGCCGATCGCAACTGGCCGCGATAGGCAAGGTAAGCCATGATGGGAAACAGTGCGAAGAAGGAGCGGCAGAACGTCACCTGCCCCGGCTGGATGTCACTGCCGGCGAGCTTGATGAAGGTCTGCATTGCCAGGAAAACAACCACCGAGCCGACCTTGAACGCAATACCCCTCATCGGGTTTCCCGTAGCCGACCGCATGTCTTGAACTCTTGGATTGCTGTTTGGAGGCAGGAGGACGCGCCAGACTCGGCACATCTCGACTGTGACAGTCGCCGGGCCGAATGAACAGATAGAAAATCGGAAAATTTCGATGCTCAATCAATCGGATCGCACAAATTTTCATCAAATCTGAGATGTGCCCAAAAATGTTCATCCGATGAGTGTCTGCCTTAACGCTTCGGAAACCATAGAATCGCATTGATTGGCCGATATTTCAGTCCTCTTTCTCTCAGCTTGCATAGCTATCGGGGCAATTTCCATGACGCAGCTCAAATCCAGGGACAACGATCAGCAACGGTTGACCGCCACACCACGGCTGATGCGTGCGGTAACGGAGGGAATCGGCACCGATCTTGAAAGTTTCAGCGCCGCGAACTCGCATGTGGTCAAGCAGATCAAGCTTCTTGCAATCAATGCGTTGATCGAAGCCGCCCGCGCCGGCGAAGCCGGGAAAGGCTTTGCTGTCGTTGCCAACGAGGTGCAGCGGCTGGCACAGGTCGCAAGCGACATTTCAGGGAAATTCGAAGGCAACGTCGTTGGGCGTATCGGGCATTCCCGCGTCATGGCGGAAGCGCTCGTGAACGAGATGGAGGGCGTAAGGCTTACCGATCTCGCCCAAACTCTCGTGCAACTGATCGTCCGCAATCTCTTCGAGCGAACCGCCGACGTGCGGTGGTGGGCGACCGATGCCGCGCTTTGGCAGGCGCTGCAGGAGCCGACAAAGGAAAGGGCGACCTTCGCTGCCCAACGACTTGGGGTCATCAATCGCTTCTACAGCGTCTATCTCGACCTCGTTTTGACAGATGCCTCAGGTCAGGTGATCGCCTCGGCAAACCCTGAATTTCGGCGCAAGACCGCCGGAAGATCGCTTGCAGGCGACGGCTGGTTCCAAGCATCCGTACGCTGCGCGTCGGGAGACGACTACATCGTCGACGATGTCCGCGACAGCCATCTGCATGGCAACCGCACCGCCCTTGTCTATGCAACGGCAGTGCGCGAGGGCGGCACGCTCCACGGCAAAACTCTCGGAACACTGGGTGTGTATTTTGACTGGCAGAAGCAGGGACAGGCGATCGTCGAAACCGAAGCCAACCTGCCTCCGCAGATAGCAGAGAAAACGACCGTGATGTTGCTCGATGGATCAAACAGGATCATCGCCTCCAGCAATCCCAACCTTCTCTTCAGCCATTTTGCGCTTCAGAACCAGGCAGGTACGGCCCGCGGTAGCTACTATGATAACAACGGCTCGATTGTCGCTTTCGCCAGGACACTCGGCTACGAGGATTACGATGGCTTGGGCTGGCATGGCGTCGTCGTTCAGCGGACTGAAGACGATGAGGCGATAAGGGCAACCCTCAACCTAAAATCCTAGTCACGGATCCGCCTAGATTTGGCCGTTCCGAGATCCTCCAAATCTGCCGTTGCCGCGATTTCGCTTTAACTTTGGTTCAGACTTTGGTGTAAAGATGCCTGTCAAAATTTGTGGCGGAGTGCCTACTCTGCGTACGAAGCACTCATCCGCTCAAGGTCTTCAGGGAACACCATGCGTACAGATACCGGCCAGGTCATCAATCTGGCAGACTACCAGCCCACCGAATTCGTTCTGGAACGCGTGGATCTGACCTTCGAACTCGATCCCACTGAAACCAAGGTTGAAGCACGACTGATTTTCCATCGCCGCGAGGGTGTCGATCCCAAGGCTCCGCTGGTGCTCGACGGCGATGAACTGACGCTGTCCGGCCTGTTGTTCGATCAGATGGAAATGCCGGCCGACCAATACACGGCGACGCCGGAAAGCCTGACGGTCCGCGATCTACCCGCATCCGATCCGTTCGAGCTGACGATCACTACGATCATCAACCCCGAAGCCAATACGAAACTGATGGGCCTTTACCGCACCGGCGGCATCTACTGCACGCAGTGCGAGGCTGAAGGTTTCCGGCGGATCACCTATTTCCTTGACCGTCCCGATGTTCTGGCGCCCTACACCGTCAACATCATTGCCGAAAAGGCCGCCAACCCGCTGCTGCTGTCGAACGGCAATTTCCTCGGCGGCGCGGGCTATGGCGAAGGCAAGCACTTCGCCGCCTGGTTCGATCCGCATCCTAAGCCGAGCTATCTCTTTGCGCTGGTCGCCGGCGATCTCGGCGTCATCGAGGATTCGTTCACGACGATGTCCGGTCGCGAGGTCGCCCTGAAGATCTATGTCGAGCACGGCAAAGAGCCGCGCGCCGCTTACGCGATGGACGCACTGAAGCGTTCGATGAAGTGGGACGAAGAGGTCTTCGGGCGCGAATATGATCTCGACATCTTCATGATCGTCGCCGTCTCCGACTTCAACATGGGCGCGATGGAGAACAAGGGCCTCAACGTCTTCAACGACAAGTACGTACTTGCCGATCCGGAAACGGCCACGGATAGCGACTACGCCAACATCGAAGCGATCATCGCCCACGAGTACTTCCACAACTGGACCGGCAACCGCATCACTTGCCGCGACTGGTTCCAGCTGTGCCTGAAGGAAGGCCTGACCGTCTTTCGTGATCACGAGTTCTCGGCCGACCAGCGCTCGCGCCCGGTCAAGCGCATCGCCGAGGTCCGCCACCTGAAATCCGAGCAGTTCCCAGAGGATGCAGGCCCGCTCGCACATCCTGTTCGACCGACAAAATACCGTGAAATCAATAACTTCTATACGACAACCGTCTACGAGAAGGGCAGCGAAGTCACGCGAATGATCGCGACGCTGCTTGGCAAGGAGACGTTCAAGAAGGGCATGGACCTCTACTTCGACCGTCATGATGGCCAGGCTGTCACGATCGAGGACTTTGTGAAATGCTTCAAGGATGCCAGCGGACGCGATCTCACACAATTCTCACTGTGGTACCATCAGGCCGGCACGCCGCTGGTTACGGCTTCCGGCTCTTACGATGCTGCCGCAAAAGCCTTCAGCCTCTCGCTCGAGCAAATGATCCCTGCAACCCCGGGTCAGTCCGACAAGCAGCCGATGCACATTCCGCTGAACCTGCAACTTTTTGCGGAGGATGGAGCAGCCATAGCGCCGACTTCCGTTGAAAGTGCGGAATATACCGGCACCATTCTGCATCTCACAGAGCGCACCCAAACGGCAGTATTCCACGGGATCCAGACGCGACCGGTGATCTCGATCAATCGCAGCTTCTCGGCTCCCATCAATCTCCATTTCGACCAGTCGCCTGCCGACCTGGCGCTGCTCGCCCGCCATGAGACGGACCATTTCGCGTGCTGGCAGGCCCTGACGGACCTTGCACTTCCGAACCTTTTGAAGGCCGCTCGCGATGCACGGGAAGGAAACCCCGTCGGTTGTGAGACAACCTTCGTCGACAGCCTCGTCGCCGCGGCGGCTGACGAGAGCCTGGAACCCGCCTTCCGCGCCCAGGCCCTGGCGCTGCCCAGCGAAGCCGATATTGCCCGCGAACTCGGGGGCAATAACGATCCGGACGCAATCCACGCCGGCCGCCAGGCAGTCATGAAACAGGTTGCCGACGCCGGACGCGACACGTTCGCTGCACTCTATCACTCGATGACGACGCCCGGCACCTTCAGCCCGGACGCAACGAGCGCGGGTCGCCGCGCCCTGCGCAACGCCGCGCTGACGTACCTCTCCTATGCCGAGAATTCGCCGGTACGCGCCAAGGCTGCCTTCGATGCCGCCAACAACATGACCGACCTGTTACATGCGCTGACGCTCCTTGCGCACCGTTTCCCAGACAGCGCGGAAGCTGCCGAAGCGTTGTCGACCTTCCGGGATCGGTTCTCCGAGAACGCCCTGGTCATCGACAAATGGTTTTCGGTGCAGGCAACGATACCAGGCGGCGGCACGCTCGATCGGGTGCTGAAGCTCATGGAGAACCCTCTGTTCAAGAGGACTAACCCCAATCGCGTCCGTTCATTGGTCGGCACCTACGCTTTTGCCAATCCGACAGGCTTCGGTCGGGCCGATGGAGAGGGCTACCGCTTCCTCGCACGCGAGATTCTCGACATCGACCGGCGCAACCCTCAGTTGGCCGCGCGCATTCTGACGTCGATGCGTTCCTGGCGCTCCCTGGAGCCGGTTCGACAGGACCATGCCCGCGCTGCCCTGCTGGAAATCGAACGCGCCGCGGAGCTTTCGACCGACGTCCGCGACATCGTGGAACGCACCCTGAAAGGGTGATTTGCTGTCGAAGGCCGCTGCGCTGGTCGCAGCGACCTTCTGACCGCCAAAGAAAATTCAGCATCTAGAATCGGTTAACAGATTTTTACCTTTTCCTCTGGACAAGGCGAATCACCAGTGATTCATTGAGTTAGGTTCGGGCGAGCGGCGCTGCGAATCACACGAGGGATCAAGGCTGAAGAGATGATGAACGTGCGGCGGGCAACCGCAGCCGAGGGACGGCTGCGTGTCGATTTCGACGGCCTCCTGGCCTGGCGGGACAGCTTTTCAGTCCGCCGCTCCGCCATGACTTCATCGTCTTCGCGCAGCCTGTCGCAGGTCGAAATCGTCCTGAAGCGAATTATTCCGATCCTGATCGTAGCCTTCCTTACGGTTGTAGCCGCGTCACACTTCTTTGGAATGGTCTCCGAATACGGGCGGACAGAAGCCGCTGCCCGTCATTCCACCGCGCTTGCCGCCGCGACCGCCGCCGCGGCCTTCGCCGAAGCCAACCGGATCTTCGAAACCGCGGATGCCGCGCAGGCGCAGGCTCGGCTGGCGCGCTTCCTTCCGCAGGACCGCCTGGATGACGATGCGTTCGTGCTGCTCGTGCAGCCAAGCGGCAAGGTGTTTGCCGCAACTGCGGCCGGCTCGGCTTACCTCGGCGCCAGCGTCGGCGATTTCTTCTCAGAGATCTCGGCGGTTCGCCGGTTCGGCGATCGCGCTGGCGTCATCGAGACAACAATCAGCGGGCTTCCGCACTACGCGGAAATCACGCTCATCGGCAACTCCGGCGGCTATGTCATCGCGGCAACGTCGTTGGAGCGGATCAGCAAGCTCTGGCGAGACGAGGTCACGCTGAACGTGACCCTCTTCGCAGGCATCTCCTCGATCCTGCTCGTCATCCTCTACGCCTACTATATGCAGGTGAAGCGCGCCCGCGATGCCGACGACACCTTTCTCGAGTCGAACCTTCGCGTCGAAACCGCGCTGTCGCGCGGGCGCTGTGGGCTCTGGGACTTCGATTTCGACCGCCGCGAATTTTACTGGTCGCGCTCGATGTACGAAATGCTTGGGCTTCCCGGCTCGGACCGGACGATGTGCTTCAGCGATGCCGCCCGCCTGATGCATCCGGATGACGGCGGCGTCTACGAAATCGCCCGGTCAATCGCTCGCGGTGATGCGGGCCAGGTCGACCAGATCTTCCGCATGCGGCATGCCGGCGGCCATTATGTCTGGATGCGGGCTCGCGCGCAGGTGATCCGCACCAATTCCGGCCGCGTCCACATGATCGGTATCGCGATGGACGTGACCGAGCAGCATCGCCTCGCCCAGCGCTATGCCGAGGCCGATCAGCGACTGGCCGACGCCATCGAATGCACATCGGAAGCCTTCGTGCTCTGGGACAAGAACGACCGCCTCGTCATGTGCAACGCGCACTTCCAGCAGGCGTACGGACTTCCCGATAGCGTCTTGGTCCCCGGCACCGAGCGCACAGTCGTCAATGCTGCCGCCGCGCGCCCCGTGATCGAACGCCGTATCGCAGACGCAGATGGCTCCGGTTATTCCCGCACAACCGAAGTACAGCTTGCCGACGAGCGCTGGCTGCAGATCAACGAGCGCCGTACGCGCGACGGCGGCATGGTTTCGGTCGGCACCGACATTACGCTGCTCAAGCGCAACCAGGAGCGCCTGCGCGACTCCGAACGCCGTCTCATGGCGACGATCGGAGACCTCTCCGCTTCCCGCCAGACGCTGGAAAGCCAGAAGGCGGCCCTTTCTGTCGCCAACTCCAACTACCTGCTCGAGAAGGAGCGCGCGGAAGGCGCCAACCGTGCGAAGAGCGAGTTCCTGGCAAACATGTCCCACGAACTTCGCACGCCGCTCAACGCAATCCTCGGTTTTTCGGAGATCCTGCAGGATCAGATGTTCGGTCCGCTCGGGTCGTCGAAGTACAACGAATATGCCCGCGACATTCACGACAGCGGCAAGCATCTCCTGAACGTCATCAGCGACATTCTCGACATGTCGAAGATCGAGGCCGGCCACATGAAGCTCGAGTGCGAGACGATCGATCTCGCGCCGCTCATCGAGGAAAGCCTTCGCTTCACAGCAATCCCGGCCGCCCAAAAGAACATCTTCGTCGAACAGCGCCTTTGCGATGGAATGCGGTTGACCGCCGATCGCCGTGCCATGAAGCAGATCCTGCTGAACCTGCTCTCCAACGCCGTGAAGTTCACCAACGAAGGCGGTCACATCGCCGTGCGCACGCGTCGTACCAGCAGCGGCGTCATGCTGACGATTGCCGACACCGGCATCGGCATCCCTCGCGCGGCGCTCGGCAAGATCGGCCAGCCTTTCGAACAGGTGCAAAACCAGTACGCGAAAAGCAAGGGAGGCTCTGGCCTCGGTCTCGCGATCTCGCGGTCGCTGACGATCCTTCAAGGCGGGAAAATGAAGATCCGTTCGCGCGAGGCGATCGGCACCGTCATTTCCCTGCACATCCCGAACGGCGACCGCTAAGTTTTCACAACTATCTGGAATACTTTCCTGATGGCTTTCGAGAGCCGTTTGATCTCTCCCTCAAGCGTCTTGATGTCAGGGCAATCGGCTGCACGGCAGACAAGATCAATGAGGCCCGCCGGCGCCTCCTTCGGCTCGAACAAGCCATCGATACATAGGCGGATGAGCTGTGAGATATCGGTATAGAGCGACAGTGTCGCTAGGCAGAGTTCCATATCATCACGGTCCATCAGCTCCGCGCCGACTAACTTCACCTGCCCTGCCGTATTGAAGTCGTCCTCCTCGATGGCGATGCCTTTGGTGGAGGCCACGAGCCGCAGATACTGCGCGATGAATTCGATGTCGATCAAGCCGCCCGGAATGAGCTTCAGGTCCCAGATGCTGGCCGGCGGTTTTTCCTGCTCAATCAGGGCCCGCATCTCCGACACGTCCTTGGCGATCTTCTCTGCGTCGGTCTTCGAACGAAGCACGTCTGCGATGATCCGCTCAGCCTCCTTGATCAATTCCTTGTCGCCGCACACGAGGCGGGCACGCGTCAGAGCCATATGCTCCCAGGTCCAGGCTTCCTCGCGCTGATACTTTTCGAAGGACTTGATGCGGGTGGCGACCGGCCCCTTGTTTCCCGAGGGCCTGAGGCGCATGTCGACCTCATAGAGCACGCCCTCCGCCATCGGCGCCGAGAGCGCCGAAATCAGCCGCTGGGTGATGCGGGTGAAATAGCGCGTCGAGTCCAGAGGCTTGGGGCCCGATGATTCGGCGGCTTCATCGTCGTAATCATAGAGCAGGATGATATCGATGTCGGAACCTGCAGTGAGTTCGAAGGTCCCAAGCTTACCCATACCGACCACAGCCACACGACCACCCGGAAAATCGCCATGTGCCGTCCTGATCTCCTTCATGACGGCATCGAGCACTGCCTCAAGGACGAGATCGGCCAGATGAGTGAAGGCGCGGCCGGCCATGGCGCCTCGGATCGCGCCGGTCAACAGCCGGATGCCGATGAGGAAGCGCTGTTCGTCCGCGAAGATGCGCAGTCGATCGAGCACCTCCTCATAGTCCCGCGCGGGCGCGAGAAAGCCGCGTATGCGTTCGGCGAGATAGGATCGCGTCGGTAATTCCGCCATCAGGCCGGGATCAAGCATGCCGTCGAACACATGCGGCTTGGCGGCAATGACCTCTGCCAGCTTCGGCGCCGAGGACATGATGTTGACGATGAGCGACAAAAGCGCCGGGTTGCTGCCAAGGAGCGAAAACAGCTGAATGCCGGAGGGCAGGCCGGAGAGAAAGCTGTCGAAGCGCAGGATCGCTTCGTCGGCGCGGTTGCTTTCCCCGAACACGCGCAGCAGCTCCGGTGTCAGTTCAGTCAGCCGTTCGCGTGCCTCCACGGATTGCGTCGCCTTGTAGCGACCGTAGTGCCATGTGCGGATAACGCGAGAAATGTCGGACGGGCGCTCGAAGCCGAGCTTGCGCAGCGTGTTCAGCGTATCGGGATCGTCGGCCTGACCGGTGAACACCAGATTGCCCGTTTCTGTTGAAAGCTTGGTCTCTTGTTCGAACAAGCGGGCATAGCGCCGCTCGACCGTCTTGAAGACCTCGACCAGGCGCGTGGCAAAACTCGGCGTGTCGTCGAACCCCATCATGAAGGCGATGCGCTTCAGATCGGTTTCGGTCTCGGGTAAAAGATGGGTTTGCTCGTCGTGCACCATCTGAATTCGATGCTCGACGTCGCGAAGGAACCAATAGGCCTCTGTCAGCTCGTCGCGCGTCTCCTCGTCGATCCATCTCGCTTTTGTCAGCTCCGCCAACGTCTCTTCGGTACCGCGGCAACGAAGTGCCGGCATCCGGCCGCCGGCGATCAGCTGCTGCGTTTGCGCGAAGAATTCGATCTCGCGGATGCCGCCACGACCGAGCTTTACGTTATGGCCCTTGACCGCGATTGCGCCATATCCCTTGTGCGCATGGATCTGCCGCTTGATGGAATGGATGTCGGCGATAGCAGCGTAGTCGAGATACTTGCGAAACACGAACGGAACCAGCCCGCGCAGGAACTGCTCGCCGGCTTGGATATCGCCAGCGACCGCCCGTGCCTTGATGAAAGCGGCACGTTCCCAGTTCTGCCCTCTGCCCTCATAATAGATCATTGCCGCATCGAACGAGATGGCAAGCGGCGTCGATCCCGGATCCGGCCGCAGCCGCAAGTCGGTGCGGAAGACGTATCCATCGGCGGTCCGTTCCTGCATGATCCTTACCAGCCGCCGCATCAGACGCGGAAAGATCTCGATCGCGTCATCACGATCTGCGACGATCCCCGCCTGTTCGTCAAAGAACACGACCAGATCGATATCCGATGAGTAATTGAGCTCCGATGCGCCGAGCTTGCCCATGCCAAGAACGATCAGCCCCGAGCCCTCACCGGGCGCGGTCACGTCCTTGAGCGTTACCTTGCCCCCATCGTGAGCAGCAAGCAGAAGGTGATCGATCGCCGCGCTGACGGATGCTTCTGCGAGCCGGCTCAACCAGGCGGTCGTCACGCGACCGTCGAAAATCCGGGCCAGATCCGCCAGGGCGACGAGGAAAGCGACCTTGCGCTTGATGATGCGCAGGCGGCTCATGACTTCCGCTTCGCTCGGCGCCTCGCCATTTGCTGCCGGCTTCCAGCAGGAACGCGCCTCCGCGATCAGCGCCTCGATGCGCGGTTCCAACGGCTCCGAAATCGCAGTTGCGACGATTGCCGTATCGATGTTGGCAATCTCGCGTAGATAGGGAGACAAGGTCAGTGCGGTTGTGATGAAGTCGCGAAGCGTGCCGTCCGCCTTGAGCATCTGCGCCACGGCAGGTTCGCTTTTGCCGATCTTCTGAAGATCCGTCTGGGCAAGCTTCAACTCGCTCTTGTTCAGCGGTTTCAGCAGCCCGTCGGCTACTTCCACAAGGCTATGCCTCGAACCCGTCAGCATGCACCCTCCCTGGCGAACAGAACCGAGAACCGCCGGGGAGAATCACACAACTTCCGGCAACTGGAATCTAACCTAGGGTCTGTGGCAGCGATGGCCAACACAGAATTCAATCAGTAGTCAACGTGTTCGCGGAGAGCTATTCACCGGAAAGATCATACTGACCGTGAGGCCGCGCTTTTCCTGATTTTGCGGATCGGTATCGGACAGTTCCAGCTTCCCGCAGTGCAGTTCCATCACCGCCTCGACCAAGGAGAGGCCAAGGCCGGTGCCGGGCTTGGAGCGGCTTTCATCCAGCCGCACGAAGCGCTTCAGCACATCCTCCCGCTTCTCGGCCGGGATACCCGACCCATGATCAGCGACTGAGAGACAAATGCCATCGGCCCGGCGGAGCAGCTTCAGCGCGATATCGCCGTGGCCCTCGGCATCCGAGGAATATTTGATGGCATTGTCGATGAGATTGAAAATCGCCTGGCCGATTAGCTCGCGGTTGCCCTGCACCTCGATATCCGGCTGGATCGATGATGTGAGCACCAACCCGGCTTCGTCGGCGACGGGTTCATAGAGTTCAGCGCTGTCTGCCACGATCGCCGAGAGGTCGACCGCCGACATTTCTGCGGCGACCGATCCCGCTTCGACGCGCGAGATCATCAGCAGTGCATTGAACGTACGGATCAGCTGATCGGACTCGGATATAATTCCCTCAAGCGCGACGCGTCGAACCTCGCCGTCCTTGGTGTCCAGTGCGTCGGCGGCCTTGTTGCGCAACCGCGTCAGCGGCGTCTTGAGGTCGTGCGCAATGTTGTCTGAGACCTGTCGCAATCCCTCGTTCAGCTTCTCTATCCGGCCGAGCATCGTATTGAGTGAAACAGACAGGCGATCGAACTCGTCGCCGGAACCGCCGACTGGAAGACGCTGCGAGAGGTCGCCAGCCATGATCTTCTTGCTGGCATCGGACATGCGGTCGATGCGTTTCAAGGCATTTCGACCGATGCCGAACCAGATGATGATCGCCCCGAGACCCATGATCGCGAGCGCGATCATCAGCGCCTGCCGGACCAGCCCGCGGAATGCCTCGGGCTCCCCGAGGTCGCGGCCGATCAGCAGACGCAACCCGTTGTCCAGCACGAAGATGTTGGCAACGGCCATGTGCCGGCGACTGATGCCGCTTTCCGCATAACGCTGATAGGTGAAGGGCATGGAGGTCCACCCCTCCTCATCGAGCACCCCGGGCTGCACAGATGCGACGTTGCCGGCGAGGATATCGCCCGAGGGACCGGCAATGATATAGAGATTGGCACCGGGCTGGCGCGCGCGACGCTCCATCGTCCGAAGAAGAAGGTTCATGCCGCCGGCATCATAGGCCCGCTGGACCTGATCGACTTCCTGCTGGACGGCTTCGCGGATCTGGTTGGTCAGAAGCCGCTCGGACATCGCGGTCACATAGAAGACCAACGTCGCGGCGCAGATGGCGAAGAGCAGGATGTAAAGTGCCGAGAGGCGGACTGCCGTAGACTTGAAGAGAAACCAGAAGCGGTTCATCCCTCGTCCTTGATCATATACCCCGCACCGCGAATGGTCTTGAGAAGCGGCTGGGCGAAGTCCTTCTCGATCTTCGACCGCAGTCGCGAAACATGAACGTCGATGACGTTGGTCTGAGGATCGAAGTGGTAGTCCCAGACGTTTTCGAGAAGCATCGTTCGGGTCACGACCTGACCGGCATTCTTCATCAAATATTCGAGGAGGCGGAATTCGCGCGGCTGCAGCGGTATTTCCTTGCCACCGCGTCGAACCTCATGCGCGAGCCGGTCCAGTTCAAGATCGCCGACGCGATAGACAACGTCCTGATCCGGCGTGCCCTTGCGGCGGCCAAGCACCTCGACACGAGCAAGAAGTTCACTGAAGGCATAAGGCTTCGGCAGATAGTCGTCACCACCCGCCCTGAGGCCTGTAACGCGGTCGTCCACCTGGCCGAGAGCGGAGAGAATGAGAACCGGCGTATGAATTCCCTTGCGGCGCAATTCGCTGATGACGGACAAACCGTCGCGGCGCGGCAACATGCGATCGATGACGATCACGTCATAGCTGTTTTCCGAGCCCATGAAGAGCCCGCTTTCGCCATCGCTCGCGTGATCGGCCACAATGCCAACCTCACGAAATGCCTTGGTGAGGTAGACCGCTGCTTCGAGATCGTCTTCGATAATGAGAATCTTCATGCGGTCGACATTACCTGCCGGCTGCGTTTCGGCAAGGCTCAAAGCTTCTTCCTGTTGCGAAGAGGTCATTGCGATCACCTACGGATATGGACGAAAGGGAGCCGCGCCCAGAAGGCGCGGCTCCCCCCTATGTCAGGGTTGGCGGATTAACCCTGGCCATTGATCGGAAGGGCGACGAAGCGGCTGCCTTCCTTCGACTGGATCTGGAAGAGTGCCCGCGTGCGGCCATCCTTCTTCGCCTGGTTCAGGACCTTGACGACATCATCAGCGTTAGAGACTTCCTGGTTGTTGACCGAGGTAATCTTTTCGCCTTCCTTGATGCCCTTGTCGGCCGCGTCGGAATCCGGGTCGATGCCGGTGATCTGCAGACCCTTGCCGTCTTCGGAAGGACCAACCGTCAAGCCCAGATCAGCCAGAGCCTTTTCGGAAGCAGGAGCCTGGCTTTCCGGTGCCTGATCGCCGTCGTCAGCGGAAGCATCCTTCTGTTCGGCGGGCAGCGTTCCGAGTTCGACCGTCAGAGACTGAGCCTTGCCGGCACGCCAGACGGAGAGCTCGACCTTCTTGCCGGGCGTCATGGCGCCGATACGGCGGCTGAGGTCGCGGGCATCCTTGACGGTTTCGCCGTTGACGGCGGTGACCACATCACCTGCCTTCATGCCAGCCTTTTCACCAGGCGTACCAGCCTGAGCGGAGACGACAAGCGCACCGCTCGCCTCGGAAAGGCCGAGTGAGTCGGCGATGTCCTTGGTGACGGGCTGGATCTGCACGCCGAGATAGCCGCGAGATACCTGGCCGTCCTTCATCAGGTCAGCAACGACATCCTTGGCCGTAGACGCCGGGATGGCAAACGCAATACCCACATTGCCGCCCGACGGAGAGAAGATCGCGGTGTTGATGCCGACGACTTCGCCACTGAGATTGAAGGTGGGGCCACCGGAGTTGCCGCGGTTCACAGCAGCGTCAACCTGCAGATAGTCGTCATACGGGCCGGAGCCGATGTCGCGGCCACGAGCCGAAACGATACCGGCCGTTACCGTACCACCGAGACCGAAGGGGTTACCGACAGCGACAACCCAGTCGCCGACGCGAACGCCGTTGTCATCGGCCCAGTTGACGTAGGTGAACTTGCGGCCCTTGCCATCAACCTTGAGGACGGCGAGGTCCGTACGGGGGTCCTTGCCGATCAGCTTGGCATCAAGCTCGGTGCCATCGTTCATGACCGCAACGAATGCCGCGCCGTCGGAAACGACGTGGTTGTTGGTGACGATGTAACCGTCTTCAGAAATGAAGAAGCCCGAGCCCTGGGCAACCGGACGCAGACGGCCCTTGCCATCCTGCGGGCCATGGTGACCCTGCGGACCACGACGGCCCTGCTGGCCCTGCGGACCTTGCTCACCGAACTGGCGGAAGAAAGGCTTCAGGGCATCCGGAAGATCGTCGAAGCCACGGCCATTAAAGTCGAAGGCGAAGCCGTTGCCCTCGTCATCGGCGACGGGGTTGACACGGTTTTCGACACGCACGGAAACAACTGCCGGCGAAACCGCATCGACGACGTTCGCGAAGCTAGGAACAGACGGGGCCTGAACCTTTACGGCTTCGGCATAAGAACGGGTGATTTCGAGGGGAATACCGGTCGCAAACACCGCAGCGGCAAGGCCGGCGACGGTCGAAGCCTTCAGCGCGGTATTGAGCGACGGAGCTTTGATATTCTTAAACATGAGTGCACCTTCTTTGACTTCAACATCTACAGGATCGGGATGACCAGATCGGGTGATGAAGCAAGATATAGGACGGCACACCTTACTGCGAACTGTCCGACCGATGAAAAATTCGTAATGTGCAATACGACGCGTTGCGATCCGTGCAGCAATCTCGCCCTCGACTAAGGCTCTGGGAGTCGATAAGCCTCCTTTCCACAACCGGAGGAGGACGAGACAATGGCCCATGTGGTCACGGGGGAGGATTTTGCGCCCGACACTGCCGCGCTGGCAGCCGTCATCTTCGGTGTCACCGCCTTCGCGGTTGCACAGGGACTGACCTACCCGCTGATTTCTCTGGTCCTCGAGCATCGTAACGTTGCGCCCAGCCTCATCGGCTTCAACGCCGGTTGCTTTGCGGCGGGCCTTGCTGTCGCAACGTTTGCGGTCACGTGGCTGTCGCGAAAAGTCCGCGGCGATCGCTTGATCGTCGCAGGCCTCATCGGCTGTGCCGTCAGCCTCTCCACTTTCGCAACATTCGACTCGTTCTGGGTGTGGTGCGTCGCCCGACTTTTTCTCGGATTCTTCGTCAGCCTGATTTTCATGTTGAGCGAGGCCTGGCTCAACACCGCCTGTCCCGACCGCCTGCGCGGGCGCGTTTCCGGTCTCTACGGCGCCGGCATGTGCGGTGGCTTTGCCGCGGGTCCGCTCGTGATCCCGATCTTCGGCACGGAGCAAGGCTTCGCCTTCGCCCTGCTTGCCGTCTACGTCGCCTGCGTCGCCTTCCTGACGATCATCCTCACCCGGAGAGCACGGACGCTTCCCGAGCAGGCCGCCTCGGGAGCGCTCTTCAAGTTTGTCAGAAGCGCACCGATGCTGATCTGCATGGTGGTCGCATTTGCATTCGCCGACATTGCCGCCATTGCGGCGATGCCCGTCTATTTCGTCCGGCTCGGTTATTCCGAGGCTTTCGCCGCCATCAGCGTTACGGTGCTCGCGCTGCCGACCGCGCTTGCCCAACCTGTCGTCGGCTGGCTGCTCGACAAGACCTCGCGCTTTGGCGTCGCCATCTGCTCCGGCCTGCTCGCCGGGCTGAGCTTCATCGCGATCCCGTTTCTTCAGTCGCAGGCGGCGATCCTGGTGATGTTCGGCATCATGGGCGCTGCTAGTTTTTCGCTCTACACCTGCGCCTTGACGATCCTCGGCGAGCGCTATGCCGGGGACACGCTTGTCGCGGGAAGTGCGGCCTTCGCCCTCGCCTACGCTGTCGGCAGCGCGGCGGGCTCGTCCTCGGTCGGCGCGATGATGGACGTCTATTCGCCATCGGCAGGACCTATTGCCGCCGGTAGTGTGGTGCTGGCATTCACGGGGGTGCTTGTCGCGTCTGTGGTGCGCCGCCGCCTCCACAGGCGGTCGTAGGATCACTCGTCGAGCAATTCTCTCAGGCGAGCCTGTTCTTCGGCTGTCAGCTTGGAGCCCGTCGGCCGGCCTACCCATTTCCGTGCGAAGACGATCAGCGAGAGGCCGCCTGCGACGGCGAGCAGGAGCGGCGCGCCCCACAGAAGGATCGTCTTCGTTTCGAAGCGCGGCTTCAACAGCACGAACTCGCCGTAGCGCGAGACGATGTAGTTCATTACCTGTTCGTTCGTATCGCCATTGGTCAACCGCTCGCGCACCAACAGGCGCAGGTCCTTCGCAAGCTCGGCATTGGAATCGTCGATCGACTGGTTCTGGCAGACCATGCAGCGCAGTTCGGCGGAGATCGCCCGGGCGCGCGCCTCGAGCGCCGGATCGGCAAGAACCTCGTCCGGATTGACGGCAAAGGCCGGCGCGGCCGACAGAACTATCGCTATCACCAGGAGCAGACGCCTCATCATTCGGCCGGCTCCATGGCAGGACGCAGCGGCTTTGCCCTGCGGTTCGGCGCCCCGACACGCAGGCGCCGGTCGCTCAGCGACACGAAGCCGCCGATCGCCATGATCACCGCGCCACCCCAGATGCAGAGAATGAAGGGCTTCCACCAGATGCGCACGACCATGCCACCGTCGTTCGTCGGATCGCCGAGCGACACATAGAGCTGGCTCAGCCCGAACGTCACGATGCCGGCTTCCGTCGTCGGCATCTGCCGCGCCGTGTAGATCCGCTTGGACGACCAGACATCGGCAACCTCGACGCCGCCGCGGCTGATGGTGAAGTGACCGCGCTCTTCGCTGTAGTTCGGTCCGGTCGCCGGCTTCATGCCGTCGAACCGCACGGCGTAGCCGCCGGCTTCCACGCTCTGGCCGGACTTCATCTCGATGACATGCTCGGTTTCGAAGGTGGTCACCGCGACGATGCCGAGGACGGCAACACCAAGCCCGGCATGCGCGAGCGCCGTGCCGAAGGCCGAGCGCGGCAGGCCGGCAAGGCGTCTCCAGGCGACGGAGGCCGCGACCTTGCCGACGCCGGCGCGATACCACAGATCGGCGATCGCGCCGAAGATCAGGAACAGCGCTCCAGCCAGCCCGAGCACGGCAAGCACGGGACCGCCGTGCTGGACATAGAAGAAGACCACCGCAACAACAAAAGCCAGGATCGCGACCAGATAGAGCCGCTGCAGAACAGCGAGCAGATCGCCGCGCTTCCAGGCGAGCAGCGGGCCAAAGGGAACGATGACCAGCAGCGGCGCCATCAGCAGGCCGAAGGTCATGTTGAAGAAGGGCGGCCCGACCGAGATCTTGTCACCGGTCAGCGTCTCCAAAAGCAGCGGATAGAGCGTGCCTGTCAGCACCGTGCCGCAGGCGACGGTGAGGATCAGGTTGTTGAGGACAAGCGCCCCTTCGCGCGAGATCGGCGCAAACAGGCCGCCGGCCGAGAGCTGCGGCGCACGGAAGGCAAAGAGCGACAGCGACCCGCCGATGAAGATCAGCAGAATGAACAGGACGAAGACGCCGCGGGTCGGATCGCTGGCAAAGGCGTGCACCGAGGTCAGAACCCCCGAGCGCACGAGGAACGTGCCCATCAGCGACAGCGAGAAGGTCAGGATGGCAAGCAGCACCGTCCAGATCTTCAGCGCCTCGCGCTTTTCCATGACGAGCGCCGAATGCAGCAGCGCGGTCCCGGCAAGCCAGGGCATGAAGGAGGCATTCTCGACCGGATCCCAGAACCACCAGCCGCCCCAGCCGAGCTCGTAATAGGCCCAGTAGGAGCCCATGGCGATGCCAAGCGTCAGGAACGTCCAGGCGGCCAGCGTCCAGGGCCGCACCCAGCGCGCCCAGGCGGCATCGATGCGGCCTTCGAGAAGGGCAGCCACGGCAAAGGAGAAACAGACGGAGAAGCCGACATAGCCGAGATAGAGCAGCGGCGGGTGGATCGCCAGACCGACGTCCTGCAGCACCGGGTTGAGGTCCTTCCCCTCGGCCGGAGCCGGATCCAGCCGCATGAAGGGATTGGAGGTCAGTAGGATGAACAGGATGAAGGCGACCGATATCCAGGCCTGCACGGCGAGCACGTTTGCCCGCAGCGTATCGGGCAAATTCCGTCCGAAGAGCGCGACCAGGGCGCTGAACAGCACCAGGATCAGCAGCCAGAGCATCATCGAGCCCTCGTGATTGCCCCAGACACCTGACAATTTGAACAGCAGCGGCACCAGCGAATGGGAGTTCTCCCAGACGTTGGCGACCGAAAAGTCGGAAACGACATGGGCGTAGGTCAGGACTCCGAAGGAGAACGCCACCAGCGCGAACATAGCCAGGGACCCGACGGAGGCCAGATCCATCATCGCACGGTCGAGGCGCCTTGCACCGATCACCGGCACGACGGAGACCACGAGCGCCGTCGCCAGCGCCAGGATCAGGGCATAGTG
>NZ_LNCD01000133.1 GCF_001542405.1 Rhizobium altiplani | reverse complement strand
TCGACGAGGTGTTCGATGTCGGTGTCGCTGTGCAGCGGCGTCGGGGTGATGCGCAGCCGCTCGGTCTTCTTCGGCACCGTCGGGTAGTTGATCGGCTGCACGTAGACACCGCAATTGTCGAGCAGCAGGTCGGAGATCCACTTGCACTTGGCCGCATCGCCGACCATGACAGGCACGATGTGGCTCGGGTTCGGCATATGCGGGATGCCGCGCTGATCGAGCAGCGCCCTCAGCTTGCGGACCCGATCCTGGTGGCGTGCCCGCTCGAACGGGCTGACCTTCAGATGCTGGATCGAGGCAACCGCACCGGCAGCAAGCGCCGGCGGCAGCGCCGTCGTGAAGATAAAACCAGACGCAAACGAGCGGATGAAGTCGCACAGCGCCGTCGAGGCGGCGATATAGCCGCCCATGACGCCGAACGCCTTGCCGAGCGTGCCCTCGATGACAGTCAGGCGGTCCATCAGCCCTTCGCGTTCGGCAATGCCGCCGCCGCGCGGCCCGTACATGCCGACGGCATGCACTTCGTCGAGATAGGTCATCGCGCCGTACTTGTCGGCGAGGTCACAGATCTCCTTGATCGGGGCGATATCGCCATCCATCGAATAGACCGATTCGAAGGCGATCAGCTTCGGCGCCTTCGGATCGGCAGCCGCCAGCTTGGCTTCGAGATCATGGATGTCGTTGTGCTTCCAGATCACCTTCTCGCACTTGGCGTAGCGAATGCCTTCAATCATCGACGCATGGTTCAGCGCGTCGGAGAAGATGATGAGGCCGGGGATCTTGGCGCCAAGCGTGCCGAGCGCCGCCCAGTTGGAGACGTAGCCCGAGGTGAAGATCAGTGCCGCTTCCTTGCCGTGAAGATCAGCCAGCTCGCGCTCGAGCAGAACGTGGTAGTGGGTGGTGCCAGAGATATTCCGGGTGCCTCCCGCACCCGCGCCACAGTGATCGATGGCATTCTTCATCGCCTCGACCACCTTGGGGTGCTGGCCCATGCCGAGATAGTCGTTGGAGCACCAGACCGTGACTTCCTTCGGGCCGTCCGCCGTGTGTCGCGTGGCGCGCGGAAAGCTGCCGCGGTGACGCTCAAGATCGGCAAAAACGCGATAGCGACCTTCGCTGTGAAGCCCGTCCAGCTCGCTTTTGAAAAACGCTTCGAAATCCATGTCATGCTCCTTGATTCTGCAAGCAGCGATACACCGGCTCCCGAGCCCCGTATTTGATCTCCGTCAAGTTGCTGAACATCTCGCAGGCTCCGTGAGGAAGCCCGGCAACATTTGGAACGCGCCATGCTGTCGCGCCTTTTGTGCTGCCGGCCAGGCTTCGTGCAATCGGCCGCTGAAGGAGTCTTAAAATATTATCGATCACGCCGGGTCGCTTCGAAATGTTTGACCAGGATCAATTATAGAGGCGCAATCAGGCGCTATGGCTCCTGGCATGAGTTCATATTCAAACGCCGCAAAATACGTCAAAGGCCTCGCGCAGCCCACCCGGTTCGTCGAGATGTCAGATCGGGCAATCCCCGTTCTATCGGCACTGACGATGCTGTTCTTCCTGATTGGCCTTTACGTCGCCTTCAGTTCCGATGTGGACTACCAGCAAGGCGCGACTGTCAGAATAATGTATGTTCACGTTCCTTCGGCGTGGATGGCGATGCTGTGCTACACGGTCATGACGCTTAACGCCGTTGGATCGCTGGTCTGGCGACACCCTTTGGCAGACGTTTCAGCCCGCGTGGCAGCGCCTCTCGGCGCCGCGTTCACTTTCGTGTCCCTTGTCACTGGCGCGATCTGGGGTAAGCCGATGTGGGGGACCTGGTGGGTCTGGGACGCTCGGCTGACGTCCATGTTCGTGCTGTTCATCATGTACCTTGGTATACTGGCGATCAATCGCGCCGTTGACGAGCCGACGCGGGCTGCCCGCGTCTCCGCGGTTCTCATCATCGTCGGGTTCGTGAACATTCCGATCATCAAATTCTCGGTCGAGTGGTGGAACACACTCCACCAGCCCGCAAGTGTCCTGAGATTTGACGGGCCCGCTCTCGACATCGAATTTCTGCGACCGCTGCTGATCATGGGCCTCGCTTTCACCACGCTCTTTGCGACGCTTTACGTCGCATCGATACGAAACGAGATCTGGCGAAGAAAGCTGATCTCTCATTACAGGCTCGCAGCAAGGGCCGCGTCACAAAGGGATAGTTGAGATGACGCATCAGGAGTATGTTTTCGCCGCTTACGCGCTGGCCTTCTCGGTGATGTTTGCGATGGCGGCGAAGGTTTGGATTACCAGCCGAAGCTACCGCCGACAGGTCGAGGCGCTGGCGGTCGTGCGTCGCCGGCCAAATCGCGAAGAACGCTAGGATGCGGAGTTACCTCGTGGCGGCAATACCGCTTGTCGCATTCCTCGGAATCGCAAGTGCTGTGGGCAACGTGCTGTACCGGGAATCGGCCGACGGATACACTCCTTCTACACTCCCCTCCTCCCTTATCGGCCAACCACATCCACATGTGGATCTTCCGCCGCTCGCCGGTTCATCAACTCCAGGACTGGCGGACGCTGGCATCCGGGGGCGGGTGACCGTCGTCAACATCTTCGCCTCATGGTGCATTCCATGCCGTCAGGAGCACCCTGTCCTGATGGAACTCGCCAAAGACACGCGCATCACCGTCGTTGCGATCAACTACAAGGACGCTCCCGAAAAGGCGCTGCCGTTCCTACGCGAGAACGGGAATCCTTTCGCCGCAATCGGGATCGATGCAAGAGGCAGGGCTTCGATCGACTGGGGCGTTTATGGTGTTCCGGAGACATTCGTCATCAACCGGGATGGACGCATCGTGGCCAAGCACGTTGGTCCACTCGACGCAGCTGCGCTTGCCAAAGATATTCGCCCGTTTTTGGACCAGGCCCTCGCGGGCGGGTGACGTTCATCTTGACTTGCAACTCGCCTGGCCGATGTCCGATCTGTGACCGCCACCCGAGCGCCAATCGGAACTTGCCATCTTTGACATCGGTCAAAGATTTCGTTCCGGTGCTGTCCTATATTGCTGTCGCGGGTCGGGCGATGCCCGTGTCAATGCTGGGAACTTGACAGAGGCTTGTTCGATTTCGGGGCGCGAAGCGAACAAGCCTCCTCGTCCCAACGGCTCCAGTAGAGGCGCCATTCGCGACGGCTTCTCAAGGTCATGTTTGCAAAACCAACGGACTGGTTGCTACCGAAGATCGATGTTAACCCGAGGCAATGTCGGCGCGGTCTGCACCGTCGGGCGTGATGACATGCAGTCGGTCGCGATAGCCGCCGATTCCCAAGCTTTCGACAAGCGTGCGCACTGCTTTTCGCTTCAGATCCGATTCCAGGTGGCCGTCCAGGGTCACTTCACCGTTCTTGACAGAGACTTGCACCCTTTGCGGCGTCAAACCGAGGTCGGACCTCAGACGCGTACGTACCGCCAGACGAATACTCTCATCCTCCCGAGGAAGCGTGGTCGGCGGCGCGTCGAGAATGATCGCCAGAATGTCGCGCCGGCTCACGATCCCGACAAGTCGCCCGTTCTCGACGATGGGTAACCGCTTGATTCGGTGGGCCTGCAGGCTATCGGCGATGTCTGACACCTCGCTGTCCGGCAATGCGACAATGACGTCGGGAGACATGACATCTGCCACGGACCAGCCATGAGTGCGAATGTAGCGCTCAAGGTCAAGTTCCGAGGTGACTTCGGACACGCGAGATGACCGCAGCGAAACCCGGATTTCCCGCCGGAGGAGAAGATCGCCTTCCGTCAGCATACCACAAACGCGTCCCTCGTCGCTGACGACCGGAAGGCCGCTGATGTTGTTTTGAAGCATGACGGCGACTGCATGCCGTACACTAGCCGCCGGGCTGATTGAAACCACGTTGGTGGTCATTATGTCCTTGGCCTGCATCTCATGCCTCGCTCTTCCGGAATGCTGCTGGCTCGACGGTAGAATGAGCAAAGCAATTCAACATTGATCTCAGTCAAAGACCATCGCCATGCATAAGTCGGTCGAGTTTTTTCTCTTCCTCCTCGCTGAGGCGACTGCCGGTCGGCACCTCCACGCGACGCCGTGCGAAGACGATCAGCGAGAGGCCGCCTGCGACGGCGAGCAGGAGCGGCGCGCCCCACAGAAGGATCGTCTTCGTTTCGAAGCGCGGCTTCAACAGCACGAACTCGCCGTAGCGCGAGACGATGTAGTTCATTACCTGTTCGTTCGTATCGCCATTGGTCAACCGCTCGCGCACCAACAGGCGCAGGTCCTTCGCAAGCTCGGCATTGGAATCGTCGATCGACTGGTTCTGGCAGACCATGCAGCGCAGTTCGGCGGAGATCGCCCGGGCGCGCGCCTCGAGCGCCGGATCGGCAAGAACCTCGTCCGGATTGACGGCAAAGGCCGGCGCGGCCGACAGAACTATCGCTATCACCAGGAGCAGACGCCTCATCATTCGGCCGGCTCCATGGCAGGACGCAGCGGCTTTGCCCTGCGGTTCGGCGCCCCGACACGCAGGCGCCGGTCGCTCAGCGACACGAAGCCGCCGATCGCCATGATCACCGCGCCACCCCAGATGCAGAGAATGAAGGGCTTCCACCAGATGCGCACGACCATGCCACCGTCGTTCGTCGGATCGCCGAGCGACACATAGAGCTGGCTCAGCCCGAACGTCACGATGCCGGCTTCCGTCGTCGGCATCTGCCGCGCCGTGTAGATCCGCTTGGACGACCAGACATCGGCAACCTCGACGCCGCCGCGGCTGATGGTGAAGTGACCGCGCTCTTCGCTGTAGTTCGGTCCGGTCGCCGGCTTCATGCCGTCGAACCGCACGGCGTAGCCGCCGGCTTCCACGCTCTGGCCGGACTTCATCTCGATGACATGCTCGGTTTCGAAGGTGGTCACCGCGACGATGCCGAGGACGGCAACACCAAGCCCGGCATGCGCGAGCGCCGTGCCGAAGGCCGAGCGCGGCAGGCCGGCAAGGCGTCTCCAGGCGACGGAGGCCGCGACCTTGCCGACGCCGGCGCGATACCACAGATCGGCGATCGCGCCGAAGATCAGGAACAGCGCTCCAGCCAGCCCGAGCACGGCAAGCACGGGACCGCCGTGCTGGACATAGAAGAAGACCACCGCAACAACAAAAGCCAGGATCGCGACCAGATAGAGCCGCTGCAGAACAGCGAGCAGATCGCCGCGCTTCCAGGCGAGCAGCGGGCCAAAGGGAACGATGACCAGCAGCGGCGCCATCAGCAGGCCGAAGGTCATGTTGAAGAAGGGCGGCCCGACCGAGATCTTGTCACCGGTCAGCGTCTCCAAAAGCAGCGGATAGAGCGTGCCTGTCAGCACCGTGCCGCAGGCGACGGTGAGGATCAGGTTGTTGAGGACAAGCGCCCCTTCGCGCGAGATCGGCGCAAACAGGCCGCCGGCCGAGAGCTGCGGCGCACGGAAGGCAAAGAGCGACAGCGACCCGCCGATGAAGATCAGCAGAATGAACAGGACGAAGACGCCGCGGGTCGGATCGCTGGCAAAGGCGTGCACCGAGGTCAGAACCCCCGAGCGCACGAGGAACGTGCCCATCAGCGACAGCGAGAAGGTCAGGATGGCAAGCAGCACCGTCCAGATCTTCAGCGCCTCGCGCTTTTCCATGACGAGCGCCGAATGCAGCAGCGCGGTCCCGGCAAGCCAGGGCATGAAGGAGGCATTCTCGACCGGATCCCAGAACCACCAGCCGCCCCAGCCGAGCTCGTAATAGGCCCAGTAGGAGCCCATGGCGATGCCAAGCGTCAGGAACGTCCAGGCGGCCAGCGTCCAGGGCCGCACCCAGCGCGCCCAGGCGGCATCGATGCGGCCTTCGAGAAGGGCAGCCACGGCAAAGGAGAAACAGACGGAGAAGCCGACATAGCCGAGATAGAGCAGCGGCGGGTGGATCGCCAGACCGACGTCCTGCAGCACCGGGTTGAGGTCCTTCCCCTCGGCCGGAGCCGGATCCAGCCGCATGAAGGGATTGGAGGTCAGTAGGATGAACAGGATGAAGGCGACCGATATCCAGGCCTGCACGGCGAGCACGTTTGCCCGCAGCGTATCGGGCAAATTCCGTCCGAAGAGCGCGACCAGGGCGCTGAACAGCACCAGGATCAGCAGCCAGAGCATCATCGAGCCCTCGTGATTGCCCCAGACACCTGACAATTTGAACAGCAGCGGCACCAGCGAATGGGAGTTCTCCCAGACGTTGGCGACCGAAAAGTCGGAAACGACATGGGCGTAGGTCAGGACTCCGAAGGAGAACGCCACCAGCGCGAACATAGCCAGGGACCCGACGGAGGCCAGATCCATCATCGCACGGTCGAGGCGCCTTGCACCGATCACCGGCACGACGGAGACCACGAGCGCCGTCGCCAGCGCCAGGATCAGGGCATAGTG
>NZ_LNCD01000132.1 GCF_001542405.1 Rhizobium altiplani | reverse complement strand
GACGTTTCCAGCCTCGAGCCGGGAATGTCGCTGACGGCCAAGTGGCGCGGCAAGCCGATCTTCATCCGCAACCGTACGCCCGAGGAAGTGAAGGCTGCCGATGAGGTGCCGCTTTCCGACCTGAAGGACCCGGTGGCGCGCAACGCCAACCTGCCGTCCGACGCGCAGGCGACCGGCGTCGACCGTTCGGCCGGCAAGGACAAGGAAAACTGGATCGTCATGATCGGCTCGTGCACCCATCTCGGCTGCATCCCGCTCGGCCAGGCCGGCGAATACAATGGTTGGTTCTGTCCCTGCCATGGCTCGGTCTACGACACGGCCGGTCGCATCCGCAAAGGTCCGGCGCCGCAGAACCTGGCGATCCCGACCTATTCGTTCGTTTCCGATAAAGTAATCAAGATCGGTTGAGGGGGACTGATTTATGAGTGGCCATTCCAGCTACGAGCCATCAACCGGCCTTGAGAAGTGGATCGATGCGCGCCTGCCTTTGCCGCGCATGGTCTATGACAGTTTCGTCGCCTATCCGGTTCCGCGCAACCTGAACTATGCCTACACCTTCGGCGCCATGCTTTCGGTCATGCTCGTCGTGCAGATCCTGACCGGCGTCGTGCTGGCCATGCACTATGCGGCGGAAACGACGGTTGCCTTCAACTCCGTCGAAAAGATCATGCGTGACGTCAACCACGGCTGGCTGCTGCGCTATATGCACGCCAACGGCGCGTCGTTCTTCTTCGTTGCCGTCTACCTGCACATCGCCCGCGGTCTCTACTACGGCTCCTACAAGGCGCCGCGCGAGATCCTCTGGATCCTCGGCGTCCTCATCTACCTGCTGATGATGGCGACCGGCTTCATGGGCTACGTTCTGCCCTGGGGCCAGATGTCCTTCTGGGGCGCGACCGTCATCACCGGCTTCTTCTCGGCATTCCCGCTGGTCGGCGAGTGGATCCAGCAGTTCCTGCTCGGCGGCTTTGCCGTCGACAACCCGACGCTGAACCGCTTCTTCTCGCTGCACTACCTGCTGCCCTTCGTCATTGCCGGCGTCGTCGTCCTGCACATCTGGGCGCTGCATGTCGTCGGCCAGACGAACCCGACCGGCGTCGAGGTGAAGACCAAGACCGACACGGTTCGCTTCACGCCCTACGCGACGTTGAAGGATGCGCTTGGCGTTTCGATCTTCCTGCTGGTCTACGCCTACTTCGTCTTCTACATGCCGAACTTCCTCGGCCATCCGGACAACTACATCCCGGCTGACCCGTTGAAGACGCCGGCCCATATCGTTCCGGAATGGTACTTCCTGCCGTTCTACGCGATGCTGCGCTCGATCACCTTCAACATCGGACCGATCGACTCGAAGCTGGCCGGCGTCCTCGTCATGTTCGGCGCCATCATCGTGCTGTTCTTCGTGCCCTGGCTCGATACCTCGAAGGTGCGTTCGGCGGCTTATCGCCCTTGGTACAAGCTGTTCTTCTGGCTGTTCGTCGCCAATGCCATCGTCCTCGGCTGGCTCGGCTCGCGTCCTGCCGAAGGCACCTACGTGATCATGTCGCAGCTTGGCACTCTCTTCTACTTCGCCTTCTTCCTGGTGATCATGCCGGTTCTCGGCCTCGTCGAGACGCCGCGCCGCTTGCCCAACTCGATTACGGAAGCGGTTCTGGAAAAGCGCAACAAGGTGGCGGCCGCCGAGCCGGTCAAGGCCTGAGCGTGCGACAGGAAGGGAAGAGACACATGAACAAGCTTGTTACCAGCCTCCTGTCGCTGGCCGTCGTCGCTGGTTTGAGCGGCGCGGCACTTGCCCAGGAAACCACCCCGAACGGGGCCGCGCCGGCAGAGCATGCCGAAGGCGCAACGCCGCACTATCCGCTCATGCATCCGAAGCATGAGCACTGGACCTTTGCCGGCCCGCTCGGCCATTACGACAAGGGCCAGCTGCAGCGCGGCCTGAAGGTCTACACGGAAGTCTGCGCCGCCTGTCACTCGATGAGCCTCGTGCCGTTCCGCACGCTCGGAGCTCTCGGCTACTCGGACGCACAGGTGAAGGCCTTGGCCGCCAACTACGAGGTTCAGGATGGCCCGAATGCCAGCGGTGACATGTTCACCCGCAAGGCCATTCCGTCGGACCATTTCCCGTCGCCGTTCCCGAACCACGAGGCGGCGGCTGCCGCCAACAATGGTGCGGCGCCGCCGGACTTCTCGCTGATCGCCAAGGCGCGCGGCATCGAGCGCGGCTTCCCGCAGTTCCTGATCGACATGATCCCGTTCGTCGGCGGCTATCAGGAAGGCGGTCCGGACTACATCTACTCGCTGCTGACCGGCTACGACCAGCAGCCGCCGGCCGGCGTCCAGGTGGCCGAGGGCACGCATTACAACCCGTACTTCGCCGGTGCTGCTGCGCTCGCCATGCCAAAGCCGCTCTCCGACGGCCAGGTCACCTATGACGACGGCTCGCCGGCGACGGTCGACCAGTACGCCAAGGACGTCGCTTCCTTCCTGATGTGGGCCGCCGAGCCGCATCTCGAGGAGCGCAAGCGCACCGGCTTCATGGTCATGGTCTTCCTGGCCATCTTCTCCGGACTGATCTACCTGACCAAGCGCTCCGTCTACGCAAACAAGGAACACTGAGAGCTCTGGCAGCATCGTTCCAAAGCGCTTCTCTTTGCTTAAGGCCAACGATGCGCCAGGGGCAGTCGATAGAGTGATGAAGCTTTCGAAGCCGCGCGGAAGCCTCCCGATCAACAGTGCGGCGGCAGGAGTTCAATAATGGGTTCGTTCAGCGCGTGGCATTGGCTAATCGTACTTGCAATCGTGCTGCTTCTATTTGGCCGTGGAAAGATCCCGGAACTAATGGGAGACGTGGCGCAGGGTATTCGCGCCTTCAAGAAAGGCGTCGAGGACGAAAAGGACGAATAGACCTCCCGGCGGAGATCCCGGCAGCGATTGGCGCTTCAATGGCCAACACGCTCACGCCGATTTCCCTTCAGGAGTGTCGCGACAAATTGGCTCGCCCTGAGGAACAGTGCAGGGGGATCACTGTTTTGGGCAGACGTGGCGCAAAGCTTTAGCGCAAGGGCGAGATTGGTCGACTTCTTCTGACCGCGTCGGGTTCCGAACAATGTCAAGATCTTCGCGAACACGTCTCTGTCTGACGCAGCGGTAAGTGGCAAGGTCGCGAGTAGCAAGGTCGCCAGATCGCGAAGGTCATCATGCCCCTGGGGTGTCATCGCTGACTGCCCGGCGTCGGCGATCTCGAACGACCCGATGGTGGCTCCTTGTGCGCCGATCACAAATGTCATGCTGCTAAAGCTGTGAAGGAATTAGCCGCCAGTCATGCCTTATCTCTTGCATCAGACTGGGAAGACCAGATTGAGGAGAAGTTTGGAACTCCGGGCCTTTTGATCGGTGAAATCATTCACTCGTGGTGGAGGGGACGAGTTTCGGGTGTTGATCGGCGAAACTTATCTCGGAGACATGCCCCAGCTTCGAGGTGGACTGGCGAAACGAGCCCCTGTGCAATTCGGCTATCCGTCTGACGATCTTCAAACCGATGCCGAGGCTGTCGGTGCGATCGGACGTTCCGGCCTCTCGTCGCATGCCACCTGGATGTCGATCCTGGACCCGAACCATATTCCTCCCTGCATACACACGAATAGCGGTGCCGGCCGGCGTGTGGCGCACGGCGTTTTCGACAAGATTACGCAAGGCATCCTTCAATAGCGCCGGCGCCCCCTGAACAAGGGCGGTTTCGACTTGAGGACAGAACTCCAGAGTGTGGCTGTTGTCATAGACCCATGGCGCAAGCTGCTCGACGACGGAGGATGAGAGCGCGACAAGGTCAACGGTCTCAAAGATGCCATGGTCGAAGCCGTCAAGTCGGGCCAGGGTCGTCAGTTCTGCGACGAAGCGCACGAGGTCATCCAGATCGGCTTCCGCTTTGCGGGCACGCGGATGGTCGATGTTTCCCAGCTCAAGCTTTATGGCTGCAAGTGGCGTGCGGATTTCGTGCGCTATGCCTGATGTAAGAATTTTCTGCGACGTCATCAGTTCGCCCACGCGCTCGAAAGCACGATTGACGGCAATAGCGAGATGGGCGACCTCGCGTGGCATCCCGTCGAAATTCAGGTGTGACCGTGCATCCATCGGATCGATGTTATCAGCCGCGTCGGCTGCAGCGCGCACCGGGTTCAATGCGTGCCGTACGGACAGCAAAGTGGCACCGAGAACCAGGACTAGCAGGATGCTCATCGGCACCAGCATATGTTCTATGACTTCCTTCCAGAAGACGGAGGAGACCACGTTTTGCGGATCGTCGATCGTTGCGACGTCGATAACGAATCGCTGATTTCCGACCACGAATGCGCGACCGCCGACCAAGGCCAGGGGTTTACCTGGCTTCAGCGACCTCTGCCAAAAATCCGGCGGATTCACATCCGCTGGAAGAAACCGGTTTTCGCAGGCGTCGTCGCAGGACTCGAACACAATTGCGCCAGTAGCATTGCGTATTCTGGCAACATAGCCGGACGATCGCTCCTGATAGCGCTGCTTGACATTATCAGGAAGCTGGTATCGGGCGCCTTTCTCATCCACGGTTATGCCGGAGGCCAGACGCTCGGTTTCCTGCTCGACAAACAGGCGCGATAGCTCGCCGACGTTCCAATAATAGTCGGAGAAGATCACGCAGAGTTGCAGGAACATCGCGAGCACCGCAAAGAACGCAATCCGTCTGGTAAGGATTGCGCCGAGTGTAGGATGTGAGTGGCTCACGCGCTCTTCTCTCGTATCATGTAGCCGACGCCTCTTACGGTTTCGATCGACGAGCCCGTCCGATGTCCTTCGAGCTTCCTGCGTAACCTCGAAATCGCGAGCTCGACCGCATTGCTGCTTCTTTCGTCACCGTACTCTGAAAATGCATGCTCCATCTTAGCCTTGGAGATCACCTTGCCGCCATTGCGCATGAGAAGTTCGAGCAGATCCTTCTCCGACGGTGCGAGTGCAATCTCGGCGCCGGCGCAGGTCACTCGTCGTGAAGCGATATCAAGTTGGATGTTCGCAAATTCCAATATCGGCATCGAGGTGACTGGCGCCCGCCGCATGAGGGCACGAATGCGCGCGATCAGTTCACCGTTGTGGAAAGGCTTCGCAAGATAGTCATCCGCGCCTGCATCCAGGCCAAGGATACGCTCATCGATCGCGCCGCGGGCCGTCAGCACGAGAACGGGGGTCTGAACCTTTGCACCTCTCAGTGATCTCAAGACATCGATTCCGTCCTCGTCAGGCAGGCCGAGATCAAGAAGCAGAAGATCGTAGTCCGCTCCCTCAACAGCGAGCCGTCCCTCCTGCGCGGTCGCGAAGGCGTCGATTTTCCAACCGACGCTTCTGATGGCTTCGCAAAGCAGTTCTCGAAGCCGTAAGCTGTCCTCGATGAGCAGAATTCTCATGCCTTCTTCCGACCAGTAACCATGGACCAGACGAGATTTTCCCTGTGCCTCCAGCTTTCGATGACGGCAGCGCCGGCGTGGACGAACGCTAGGACCATGATGCTGTTGGCGATTGCGCCGTGCAATTCCTCCAGCCACTTTTCTCCCCAGAAGGCGTCGAGCGTCGTCATCCAGCCCGTCAGTGTCGTTGCGGCCAGCAATGCCATCAGGCAAAGCATCATCACTGAAGCTAACGGATTATGGCCAACGTAGCGCTTTTCGTTCCGATCGAGGATGTCCAGAATGTGCCCCATCACCTTCGAAGGCGTCGGCAAGAAATCAACGAAACGGGAGTGCTGCGTGCCAATGAATCCCCAGATGATGCGGACGAGGATTGCGGTTGCAACGACGTATCCCGTGACGCGGTGCCAGTACTTTCCCTCCTCAAGCACGAAGAGATTGAGCGTGCATGCCACAACCACCGTCCAATGAAACAACCGGACAACAGGATCCCACACCTTGATCATGCTTTGGGCAGTGTTGGAGGGCGCTTTGCCCTCCTTCCGCGATGAGACCATCGTCATCTCAGTCCCCCTTCTGGACAATGGCACCAGAAACGGGATTGAAATAGACCTCGGCCCGATCTCCATCTTTGTCCTTGCCGTAGATTTCGTAGCAGTTGCCCGTGACCTCAAACGTCTTGACCTTGTAGCCCATGGCGTCGATCTTCGCCTTCATGGCTTCTTCGGACATCCATTTGGACTTTGGTTCACCGGTGCAGCTCGGGCTGGCGAGCGCCAGGGCAGGCGTTGCGGATGCGATAGCGATGGCGGCGATAAGTTTCAGTTTCATGGAAGATGTCCTCTGTTGGTAACCCGTTGCGGGCGACGGGAATACCGATACGGCAGGGAAGCTGTCGGTTTCCCGTCCGACGAACGAACATCCAGCGAGCGTCTTATTCTCGCTTTGCACCAGTGCCTCGTCGTGCTCGGACCCGGCAGCGGCCCACCGCAGCAAGCGCAAATCCGACCGGCGGGCGGTTCAATCTCGCGCCCGACATTAGGCAGTCAACGTCTGACCGACTCTTCGATAGAGCATGTGGCCAGCGACGTTACTGCGGCGAACAGGCGGTTTAAAAGTCCTTTGCGGGCCGACAGATGTCGGGCAAGGTTTGCCCCGCCAATCCTCCAACCAGGCCGCTCGAGATCCGGATGATCCGCTAGTTCGATACGATTGCAGTGACGGCCCGGCTACGGCCGCAGCTCGCCTTCAAGGTGCTTCATGGTGAAGTCGTCGATCAGCACTTCGATGTCGACCTTCCAACCGGTGGGATCGAATGTTGGCAGGCCGCTTGCCTCCCATCCACCTTTGGACGATTTTTTGAGGTCATACTTGATCGGTTCCACGCCGGCGTCTGGATTCCATGCACGCAGCGTTGCGCCCTGCGGATCGATCGGATCGAAGTCCGGAGTGAGAAAGTCAACCTCCGCCTTCGCCGTGCCGGCGGCCTGGTCGGGCACAAGTTTCAGCTGAGCCATGACTTCACCGGAATGAAGATGAATGGAGAAAGCCTGCGGCCTTGCGGCATATTGCAGCTGATCCGGCCCGGCGAAGCGCCAGAGCGACGCCGTGGCTACGATTGCAACAGCAAGCGCAACTTCAGCGGCGATTGATCGGCGGAGCTTTCGGCAAGCAGTCTGATCTCCTGCAGCAGCCGGCCTCGTCAGCCAGAATCGATTGTATATTGCGAGAGCGCAGAGAATTCCAACCAGGGCCACCTTCAACACGAGCAGCCGGCCGTAAAGCGACAGCGGAATGGTCTGGACACCGGGCAGCTCAAGCCACGCGAGCGCCGCGCCTGCCATCAACAGCACGAAGAACGGCAGTGGAATGACACGCGAGAAGCCCGCAAGTGGATCCGTGAGCCCCGTTCGACTTAACCGCCAAAGGGGAGGCAGGCTACCGATCCAGAAGAGGAGCGTCGCGCCATGAAGAACAATGCATGCCCGGGCGAGCCAAGGCGTAGCTACGACGTTGCAATGACCTGTGAAGGCGAAGGACGCGGAGGCCGCACCCATCGCAAGAACCGCAAGCGGAAGGTAGGCAGGGCTGGCTCGACCGACGGGTATCGAAACAAGAAGAACCGCGACCAACGCCAAGCCTGCGGCGATCGCAGCGCCGCTCCTGGAGACGACAAGCAGCGGCTCCAGGCCGGCGAACGCCAGACCGAGGCCCATTTCGTCCAACCCCTGCAGATAGACACCCGACGAGAAGAGAAGGACGCCCAGGACGATGACAAGATCAGCTCGCCTTGTGAGCGACTTCGCCGGATAGAGCCATCGAGTGAAGAGCGTTCCGCCGATCAGGACGGCGAGGTATAGAATCGAGACTGTGTGTATCGACCATATCGCACCCTGTAGCAGCACGGAGGTGTCCGCAACAGCCGGTGCGGAAATGGCAGATGGTGCGCCGACGTGAAATACGATCGAGCCCCCGACCGGATGTCCATCCTCGGAAACCACGCGATAACTGACAATGGCGGTGCCGCTCGAGATCGGCCGCGGGATCGCCAGGTCGACTTCGGAGCCTGATGTTGCGGGAAGGTCGATCGAGTTTCCTTCGCCGATCTTGATGCTTGCCCGGACAACGCTGACCGGTTCGCTGAACCGCAGCTGGACATTGGCTGGCGTTGCTTCCACGACAGCGTCATTGGCTGGTGAGGCGTTCAACAAGACGGCATGGGCATATGCGCCGGAAGGCGCAAGAAAGCCCATGCCTGCCACAAGCAGTGCGCAAGCCGCGTTTTTGAATGATAGACGTGTCGCCCAGTTGCGATTTCTAAGCCACATGGGCGATCACCTTGGATCAGGAGCGCGGCTGTTCGACAACGTCGAAATAGGGAGCCGGCTTCTCGTAGTCGTCGGACGACTTGCCCGCTGCGGGAATCTCGATCCAGCGTTCGGATGCTCCGTCAGTGCATTCCTGCACGATCGGGACGTAGACCCGCGTGCCGAGCGGCAGTTCCTTGGCCACCGTCCCACGGAACACGAACTCGTCATATTCGTCGTCGGCGAGATTTCCGCCGCTCCAGACGATCTCGGTGAGACCTTCCTTTACCGGCTTGCCGTACAGGTCATAGCTCTTTTCGTAGCTTCCCTTTATCTTCTCGACGGTCCAGCCCGCCTTCGGCATCGGCTTGGCTGACAACAAGCCCTCGGGGACCTTCACGCGAACCTTGAGGGTAGGCTTTCCCTCGCAGCCGTGGCCAATCCGGACCACTGCCTTGTAGGCTTTGCCAGAGATACCTTGAGCCTGCTCAAGCGTTGCATGTGCGTGTGCGGCGCCCGCCGCCAAGACGCTAAGAAGCAGGGTCGCTGCTACCTGTCTGATCATGAAAATGTCTCCCTGCGCGGACTGGCGCAGCGCGCCAGCCCCTGCAGTTTGGGGGTTACTGGGTAACTTGTGCGAGGTCGGCGTCGAGACGCTTGCGTACCATGTTCGGTACCTTCGCGGTCTTGATCGCGTCCAGGTTTGCCGGCTTGTCGCCGACCTGGATCAGCGCCACCATGCCCATGCCGGCATGCGGCGTGCACTTGATAACGTAAGCGCCCGGAACGTCGAACTTGGTCTGAAACTGTTCGCTTGCCTTGGATTTGAACTCAGCCGCACCATCGGGGATGAGACCCTTGAACGTCTCGACATTGTGGCTCTTGTCCGTGGGCACGAAGGTGACGGTATCGCCGGGAGCGATCTTGACGAAGCTCGGTTCGAACACCATTGCGCCTGCGGTGCCCTTGTTGAGCATTTGTACCTGATGGTCTGCTGCCATGAGCGGGGCTGCAGAGGCGACAAGGGCTACCGTTGCAGCGATCAGGCCGAATTTCAAACGCATTGCTTATCTCCTATTCTACGGGGCCGAAACGTTGGCCTCGGGAACGGTTCTAGGGCATGCGGTTGCTGTCTTCTTTGACGCTCGTCAAATTTGGGCAACATCGGTTGCATATATTCGCACCGATGATGAACCGTTCAGTCGACCGGTGATAAGACGAAGAGACGGGAAAAGCGGGTCTCGTGCTCGACGACCGCCCTGGCCGCGTTCACTTCGTTCGAGATCACGATATCCGAGCAATTCATTGAGGCCACATCACTCGCCAGCCCGTCGGCTTGACGCCTGAGGAAGGCCAGTCTTCCAGCCCTCTTCAGGCAAGACGACAGATTCGGCCAATAGCGCGAATAGCGGTTACGATAGGCTCTGCTGCTGAGCCTTATCCAGCATGTCTCGAACCTTGAAGGCGAGATCGCGGGCCGTGTACGGTTTGCGCAGCCATTCAGCGCCGGGAATGACTTCGTTCGTCGCCAGTGCCGGCTCCGAGTAGCCGGATGTGAAAAGAATGGCGATGTCGGGCCTGAGGTCGCGAACCTCTCTTGCGAGCTCGTCTCCGGTCATCCCGCCTGGCATCACGATGTCCGTGAACAGCAGCGCGACGTCATCGTTCTCATAGAGCAGTTCAAGCGCGCGGCGTCCGTTCTCGGCTTCGAGCACCTGGTACCCCATGTCGGCAAGCCTCGCCAATGCCACCCGTCTCACCCGCGAATCGTCTTCGACGACCAGGATCCGCTCGGTTCCGCGGGGGAGGGCGCTTTCGACCGTGCCCCGATCCTGGCTTCCGGCGTCCGGCCTGGCGCCGCTTATTGCGGGCAGGTAGATCCGGATCGTGGTGCCCCGTCCGACCTCGCTGTAAATCTGAAGATGCCCGCCGGACTGTTTGACGAAGCCGTAGACCATGCTCAGTCCAAGGCCTGTTCCCGAGCCCACCTCCTTGGTGGTGAAGAACGGTTCGATGGCCCGTTTCTTCACGTCCGCCGTCATGCCGTCACCCGTGTCGGTCATGGCGATGAGCACGAAATTGCCGCTTCGCACCTCCGGATACATCTTCGCATAGTCGGCATCGAGGTGAGCGCGCGTGATTTCCGTTGTCAGGCTTCCGCCCCTGGGCATTGCGTCCCGCGCATTGAGGGCGATGTTGAGGATGGCGTTCTGAAGCTGGGAGCTGTCGACCAGCACGTTGAAGTCGGACCCGGAGAGAACCGTGGACAGCTTGATGTTTTCGCCCAACGTTCTGCGAAGGAGATCAGAGAAGCCGGTGACGAGTTGGCCGAGGTCGGCCTGTTTGGGGCTGAGGGGGTGGCGTCTGCCAAACGCCAGCAACTGTCCGGTCAGCTTGGCGCCGTCGGCCGCCGCATCCTGCGCCTCGCGCAGAATGTCGCGCAGCGGCCCTGGCGGCAGCTTGTCCTCGATCATTTCCAGATTTCCACTGATGACGGTCAGAAGGTTGTTGAAGTCGTGTGCGAGGCCTCCGGTCAACTGGCCAACGGCTTCCATCTTCTGCGCTTGGCGTAGATCTTCCTCGATCTTGAAGCGGCTGGTCAGATCGCGCACGAAACCCGTGAAGATGCGCTCGCCATCGGCGGTCGCTTCCCCGACATGAAGCTCCATGGGAAACTGCGAGCCGTCAGCGCGCCGGCCGGTGACGACCCGTCCGTAACCGATGATGCGCTTCTCGCCGGTGTGGAGATATCGGTCGATGTAGCCGTCATGTGCGTCACGGTAGGGGTTTGGCATGAGATTGCTGACATTGCGACCGCAGATATCCTCCGCGGCCATTCCGAACAGCGTTTCAGCGGCCTTGCTGAATGAAAGAACGATACCCTTCTGGTCGATGACGATCATTGCGTCGGGAACGGTATCCAGGATCGAAGTCAGGTGGGCCTCTCGCGATCGCACGACCTCTTCGGCCTTGCGCAGCGCGCTTACGTCGCTGTTGGCCTGGATGACCGCCGGCTCGCCGTCGGGAAGGTTGACCAGGACGCAACGGGTCGCGACGTTGATGTAATAGCCGCTCTTGTGGCGGTGAACGACCTCGCCTTGCCAGAAACCGCGCGACTTCAGATGCGTCCTTATATCATCCACGGATTCAGGGAACCGGGTGTCGAGCAGTTCGTCGACACTTTCTCCGACGGCTTCCTCCCGCGCCCATCCGTACATGCTTTCGCAACCGATCGACCAGTGGGTGATCGTACCTTCAAGGCGATGCACGATAATGTCGGCCCCGTCCAGCACGTGCACGAGCGCATCCAGCTCGTGGGGCGATGCGGTGCGTGGCGCTATCAATCGATGAGGCATGTCGGCTCTTTCAAGACATCAATGAACGCTACCCCTATGACAGGTCTTCTCCGAAAAATCATCAGAATTGCCGGACAGCTGGACGAGGCGGGATTGACTGACGATCCGGAGGTCATGCCTGCCTTCCGGGATGACGATATTCTTGGCGGCGAGCTTCGAGATGGTCCGCGAGACGGTTTCGATCGTGAGGCCGAGATAGTCGGCGATGTCCTGCCGGTTCATGGGGAGGCGCAGGAGACCCTTCTTGAGTTGCGACTCGCTGCGTAACGCCAGCTTCAAGATGAAGCTGCAAAGGCGTTCCTCGGCGTTCTTCTTGGAGAGAAGCACCATCTGGTCGTGGGCGGCAGCCGTCTCCTTGCAGAGCAGGTTGATGTAGGCTGGTCTCAAGGCGTCCGAGCGCGAAACCTCATCGTGGAAGGTTTTACGCGAAACCCGACGGATCTTACAGTCTGTAACAGCCTCGGCGGTGAACAAGAGGTCGCCTTGCAGGAAAGCGCCGACCACGTCGCCAGCGAACTGGAATGCTGTAATGACCCGGCGGCCTTCACCAATAATGCGGTGGAGCCGGACCACGCCTTCCACAATCTGGAAGAGGTGCTTGGCGGCGTCTCCCTCCCAGCAGATCGCCTCGCCAGCCTCGACCGTCTCGGTGGCCGACATCTGAAATACCGATGCCAGCGGCTGGTCACAGCTCAACTTGCTTGTGGCCTCTACGTTTTCGAAAGCGGTGTTGCCCTGCATCAGCATGTTCGTGCCCCTCGTTGATGTGAGGGCATAAGACATTGGTCCTGTCACACGGAAATGATCGGACTGTGAGAGTTGGTGCGACTTTGTAACAGTCTGTAACAGCAGCGCCTGGCCGGCAGCAAAGTCGCGTGTCGTTGACATAGATCAAGGAGCGTGGGTCCCCGCCATGACAGTCGTTCCCGAAAGTACGAGAAAGGCGGTCGCGGAGCGGTCGTCTGCGCACTGGGGACGACACCATGAACTACTCTACGGAAACGATGGCGGTCGCGGTTGCAGCATTTCTGGCACTGCTGGCCGCTGCATTCGCGCATGACCACCTTTTTGCTGTCCATATGAGCATCCTGTCATTCTGCTTATTGGCGGGCACCGTGCTCCTGATCAGGAGGATCGACTTCTCTCCTGCGGCACGAATTGCGAAGCCGGACACCTCGGGCTATTTCGACGAGGTCATCCGGTATGGGCTGATCGCCACTGTCTTCTGGGGAGTGGTCGGTTTTCTCGTCGGCGTCGTTGTCGCCGCGCAATTGGCGTTCCCGGATCTGAACATCGCGCCGTATCTGAACTTCGGGCGGCTTCGTCCTGTACACACCTCGGCGGTCATTTTCGCGTTCGGCGGTAACGCCCTCATCATGACGTCGTTCTATGTTGTTCAACGCACCTGTCAGGCGCGGCTCTTCGGAGGAAGCCTGCCCTGGTTCGTCTTCTGGGGCTACCAGCTCTTCATCGTCATGGCCGCGACCGGATACGTCCTGGGCATCACCCAGGCACGCGAATACGCAGAACCCGAATGGTATGTGGACATCTGGCTGACGATCGTCTGGGTGGCGTATCTCGTGGTTTACCTGGGGACGATCCTGAGGCGCAAGGAACCACATATCTATGTGGCGAACTGGTTCTATCTCGGCTTTATCGTGACGATCGCGATGCTCCACGTCGTGAACAACCTCGCTGTTCCGGCGTCGTTCCTCGGCTCGAAGAGCTATTCCGCGTTCTCAGGCGTGCAGGACGCACTGACCCAGTGGTGGTACGGACACAACGCCGTGGGCTTCTTCCTTACCGCCGGCTTCCTCGGGATGATGTATTACTTTGTTCCAAAGCAGGCAAACCGTCCGATCTATTCGTATCGCTTGTCGATCATCCACTTCTGGGCCCTGATCTTCATGTACATCTGGGCTGGACCGCATCACCTGCACTACACTGCACTTCCCGACTGGGCACAGACCCTCGGCATGGTGTTTTCGGTCATGCTCTGGATGCCTTCCTGGGGTGGCATGATCAACGGCCTCATGACCCTGTCGGGCGCCTGGGACAAGATCCGGACAGATCCCATCATCCGCATGATGATCGTTGCAATCGCCTTCTATGGCATGTCGACCTTCGAGGGTCCGATGATGTCGGTGAAGACAGTCAATTCGCTCAGCCACTACACGGAATGGACCATCGGTCACGTCCATTCGGGCGCGCTCGGATGGGTTGGGATGATCACGTTCGGCGCGGTCTACTATCTGACGCCAAAGCTCTGGGGTCGCGAGCGGCTTTACAGCCTGCGCATGGTCAACTGGCACTTCTGGCTCGCGACCCTTGGCATTGTCGTTTACGCGGCCGTCCTTTGGGTCGCCGGCATCCAGCAGGGTCTGATGTGGCGTGAGTACAATTCGCAGGGCTTCCTGGTGTATTCGTTCGCCGAAACCGTCGCAGCGATGTTCCCCTACTATGTCCTGCGTGTCGCCGGGGGTGCTCTCTATCTGGCTGGCGGTCTGGTTATGGCCTGGAACATCTACATGACCATCCGCGGCCACCTGCGAAACGAAGCAGCAATTCCCACCGCCTACGTGCCCCAGGCACAGCCTGCCGAGTGAGGTGAAACATGGCATCGATACTGGACAAACATCAGATCCTCGAGAAGAACGCGACGCTTCTTCTCGTCGGCTCGCTCCTCGTGGTCAGCATCGGCGGCATCGTCGAGATCGCGCCACTGTTTTACCTGCAGAACACAATCGAGAAGGTTGAAGGGATGCGCCCCTACACACCGCTCGAGCTTGCGGGTCGCAACATCTACATCCGCGAAGGCTGCTACCTTTGCCACAGCCAGATGATCCGGCCATTCCGCGACGAAGTCGAACGATATGGCCACTATTCGCTCGCTGCGGAATCCATGTACGACCACCCGTTCCAGTGGGGCTCGAAGCGCACCGGTCCGGACCTTGCCCGCGTTGGCGGCCGCTATTCGAACGAATGGCACGTCCAGCACCTCGCAAATCCGCGAGCGGTCGTGCCGGAATCGATCATGCCGAGCTACTCCTTCCTGAAGGAGCAGGAGGTCACGGTGAAGGACGTCGGCATGGACCTCAAGGCAAACGAGGATGTCGGCGTACCCTACACGCAGGACATGCTTGCCAACGCCGAAGCCGACATGAAAGTCCAGGCCGACCCGAACGGCGATACCACAGCACTCCTTGAAAGATATCCGAAGGCGAAGGTTGGCGACTTCGACGGCGATCCGTCGAAGCTGACCGAAATGGATGCCCTTGTGGCTTATCTGCAGATGCTTGGCACGCTCGTCGACTTCTCGACCTACGACGACGCCACCGGTTATCGATGAGGTGAACTGATGGAAACCTATACCGCTATGCGGCACTTCGCCGACAGTTGGGGCCTCCTGGCGATGGCAGCGTTCTTCGTTGGGGCCGTGATCTTCACCCTTCGTCCTGGCAGCGGCCGGACTGCGAAGGATGCTGCCAGCATTCCCCTAAAGGACGATTGAGATGTCGGAAAAACATATTGATGAAATCAGTGGCGTCGAAACGACCGGACACGAATGGGACGGCATCCGCGAACTCAACAATCCGATGCCGAGATGGTGGGTGTGGACATTCTATGTCACGATCCTGTGGGCGGTCGCATACGCTGTCGCCTATCCTGCCATTCCGATGATTACCTCGGCGACGAAAGGCTATCTGGGATTTTCCAGCCGCGCGGAGCTTCAGCAGGATCTTAATCAGGCAAAGGTCGCGCAGACGAAGTTCCACGACATGATCGCGGCAAAGACGGTTCAGGAGATCGATGCCGATCCTTCGCTTCGCGAATTCGCGATCGCGGGCGGCGCCTCGGCATTCAAGGTCAACTGTGCTCCCTGCCATGGATCCGGCGCAAGCGGCGGACCGGGATTCCCGAACCTCAACGACGACGACTGGCTCTGGGGCGGAGACCTCGATTCAATTCAGGCAACCATCGCCCATGGCGTGCGCTACGAAGCGGACGCCGACACCCATGTGTCCGAAATGCCGGCATTCCGTGACATGCTGGATCCCGTACAGACCAAGCAGGTTGCGGCCTATGTATGGAGCCTGACGAACACGCCTTCCGACGCGTCCGGCGCGGAGGCTGGCAAGCAGATCTTCCTCGATAATTGTGCTGCATGTCACGGGGAAGATGCCAAGGGCAAACTTGAGATGGGCGCCCCGAATCTCGCGGACGCGATCTGGCTCAAAGGAAGCGGCGAAGATGCCATCGTCCGTCAGGTTATGGCACCCAGGCACGGCGTGATGCCGGCATGGGCGGGCCGACTGGGTGACACTGCCGTCAAGGAACTCACGGTATTCGTCCATTCGCTGGGCGGCGGTCAGTAGAGGAGATCACAATGACGACGCACGACCACAATCCATTGCTTGGCCTTTATGGTACCCCTCGCGCGGTGATCCATTCCCGAGTCTCCGCACGCACCAGCAAGACGACGAATCCTGCAAGCGAACAGGAGGACGCGCAAAAAATGGGCAATTCGATCGTCAGTTTGATCTGCCTCAAGGACCAGAAGCCGACCAGTCGTTAGAAGCATGACTGTCCAGCGGGATGTAAATGCGCACATCCCGCCCCAGTAAACTCCGGGCTGTACCTTCGAAGGTACGGCCTCTTTTTTTGCATCGCGGCTGAGGCTTGCCTGCGGTGGCCCCCAAAGGCAGCAAGATCGCGGATCGTTTGACCTGGCTCAAACAGAGCAGGGCCGAGCTCTGCTATGTTTGCTGTGTCTAGTGGAGGTCACATCGCGGACCTCCTTCCGCGATCCCTCCGGGCCACGCCAGCTCTCCAAGGCGTGGCCCTCCCTTTTTCGGGAACCGCCCGGATTATTGATCTGCGTCAAGGAACCGGGATCGGCAAGATGGGAAAACGGCCGGGTGAAATTCGGACGAGCCCAATGAACCTCTACACCGCGCCAGATCCAGACAACGTCGAACGCGTCAATGCCGAGCCGGTCAATGCACGCCGCAATCGCCAGCCGCTTTATGCGCCGCGAAAGAAGATATTTCCCAAGCGTGCGGAAGGCCGCTTCCGCAGGTTCAAATGGCTCGTGATGCTGGTTACCCTCGGCATCTACTATATCTCTCCCTGGATCAGGTGGGACCGTGGCCCTTACGCGCCCGATCAGGCCATCCTTATTGACCTCTCGTCGCGACGATTCTTCTTTTTCTTCATCGAGATCTGGCCACAGGAATTCTACTACGTCGCCGGTCTGCTGGTGATGGCAGGTTTCGGATTGTTCCTGGTTACGTCTGCCATCGGCCGCGCCTGGTGCGGATACGCCTGTCCCCAAACCGTCTGGGTAGACCTTTTCCTTGTTATCGAGCGCGCGATCGAAGGGGATCGCAACGCGCGAATGAAGCTGGACGCCGGTCCCTGGACGCTCGGCAAGATGCGCAAGCGCATCCTGAAACACACGGTCTGGCTCTTGATCGGCATTGCAACAGGCGGCGCCTGGATTTTCTATTTTGCCGATGCTCCGTCGCTCGCCGTCTCACTGTTTTCCGGCACGGCACCCGTCGTCGCATACGCCACTGTCGCCACTCTCACCTTCACCACGTATGTTCTCGGCGGGCTCATGCGAGAGCAGGTCTGTACCTACATGTGCCCATGGCCGCGTATCCAAGGGGCGATGCTCGACGAGAATTCCCTTGTCGTCACCTACAATGACTGGCGCGGCGAACAACGATCGCGCCACGCCAAGAAGGCCCAGGCGGCGGGTCAGGCGGTTGGCGACTGTGTCGATTGCAACGCCTGTGTGGCCGTATGCCCGATGGGAATAGACATCCGCGATGGGCAGCAGATGGAGTGTATCACCTGCGCGCTCTGCATCGATGCCTGCGACAGCGTCATGGACAAGATTGGAAAGCCGCGCGGGCTGATCGCCTATGCGACGCTCAGTGAATATGCGGGCAACATGGCAATCGCCACTGATGGTGGCAGGGCGCCCGTCCAGCCGGCGAAGGTGCGCAATGTTGATGGAACCTTCATTGCCGGGATCCGCCACTTCAACTGGCGGGTCATCGCTCGGCCCCGGCTTCTATTCTACGCCGCCGTCTGGGCCTCGATCGGCCTGGCCATGCTGATCCACCTGTCGATGCGTGAACGCCTCGAACTCAACGTCGTCCACGATCGCAATCCGCAGTATGTCCTTGAGAGCGACGGCTCCATTCGCAACGGCTACACGCTTCGAATTCTCAACATGGTTCCCGCTCCGAGGAAGATCGACCTCTCCATCTCGGGCCTGGAAGGTGCGACGATGCGCATTCCGGAATTGAGCAAGACGGAGGCCCGCAACTTCAGCATAGCTGCTGCGCCTGACGCGGTCACCGCGCTCAAGGTCTTCGTAACCCGAAAGCAGACCGGCGCCGCCGTCAACGAGTTTCTGTTCTCGATCGAGGACGAAGGCCATTCCGATCGCGCGACCTACCGCGCGGCGTTCAACGCACCAGGAGAGAACAGATGACTGCTCGCACCCATGGCTTCACTGGCCGCCACATGTTGTTCGTCACGTCTGCATTCTTCGCCGTGGTGATCGGGGTGAACGTGACCATGGCGTGGTTGGCCTCGTCCAGCTGGAGCGGCCTCGTCGTGGAAAACACCTATGTGGCCAGCCAGGAATTCAACAAGAAGGCGGCCGCAATAAAGGCGCTGGCGGCTACCGGGATCTCCGGCAGCATCTCGATGTCGCATGGAGTGTTCCACTACAACCTCAGGAACCGCGATGGGTCGCCGGCTGCGGCGGATATAGTTGTCGCCAACTTCAAGCGCCCCGTGGGCGATCACGAGGATTTCAATATCTCGCTCGAAAAGGCTGGCGAAGGCAGCTTCACGACAAGCCGTCACGTGCCTTCAGGCGACTGGATCGTCGAACTGATTTCGCGCCGAGGCGATGCCGTCGTCATGCACGAGGCCGTTCGATTTGATACTGCGGGGTTCGGCCAATGACCTGCTGCACAATGGACGCCGACGGCGTGCTGGCAATGAGTGCGACATCCTTCAGTTCCGAAGAAGTTACCCTGGCCAGTCACCCACTCGGTTCCGGTCTCTTCCAGCTCGATCTCAGCGTCCCGGATGCTCACTGCGGAGCCTGCATCGCGACGATTGAAAGGGCACTTGCAAAATTGCCCTTCGTTCGCAAGGCGAGAGTAAATCTAACATCCCGTCGCGTCAGTTGCGTATATGCCAAGGAGGTTGAGGGGCGGCCGACGGACCCTGCGGAAATCATCAACGCTGTAAATTCGGTGGGCTACCGAGCTCATCTGTTCGCGCCCGTTGCAGCGGAAAACGACAAGACCAGGAACCAGCTTCTTCTGGCAGTTGGCGTCGCAGGATTCGCGGCCGCAAACATCATGCTGCTTTCGGTGTCGGTTTGGTCAGGAGCAGATGCCGCCACCCGCGATATGTTCCATTGGATTTCCGCGATGATCGCAGCACCGGCACTGGTATACGCAGGTCGTTTCTTCTTCCAGTCGGCATGGAACGCATTGCGGCACGGCCGCACGAACATGGACGTTCCGATCTCGCTCGCAGTGACGCTGTCTTATGCTGTCTCTCTGTGGGAGACGATGCACCACGGCGAGCACGCCTGGTTCGACGCGACAGTCTCGCTGCTCTTTTTCCTTCTTATCGGCAGGACGCTTGATCACATCATGCGAGAGAAGGCGAGGGCCGCGATCAACGGCCTCGCGAGAATCTCTCCGCGTGGCGCTCTCGTGGTGTCCCCCGACGGCTCGCGTCGCTACGTCGCGATCGAAGACATTTCAGTTGGCGACGAAGTCGCCGTTGCTGCCGGCGACCGTATTCCGGTCGATGGTCTCGTCTCCAAGGGGGAAAGCGACCTGGATCTTTCGATCGTCACCGGCGAAAGCAACCCGGTGGCGGTTTCAGAAGGCGCCGCCGTAAGTTCGGGAGCGATGAACCTGACCGGCTCGCTGGTGGTTCGGGCGACGAAGCTCGCCAGGGATTCGCTGCTTGCGGAGATCATCAACCTGATGGAAGCTGCCGAGGGAGGGCGCGCCCGTTACCGACGCATCGCTGATCGTGCTGCGGCCTTGTACTCGCCTGTAGTGCATCTGCTTGCCCTCGTCTCATTTCTCGCCTGGGGGTTCCTGGGCGGAGACTGGAAGCAGGCCATGCTTGTGGCGGTGGCCGTTCTTATCATCACGTGCCCCTGCGCACTCGGCCTTGCTGTTCCTGTCGTACAGGTTGTTGCCGCAGGAGAATTGTTCCGGAAGGGTATAATGGTGAAGGATGGCTCGGCGCTGGAACGTCTGGCCGAGATTGACACGGTCGCATTCGACAAGACAGGAACACTGACGCTCGGAACCCCGCGCCTTGTGAAAACCGTGGCGGACGGCGACGCCGACGTCGCGCTCGCGGCGGGGATGGCACTCCACTCCAGGCACCCGCTCTCTCAAGCCCTTGCGCGCGGCGCCCCGATAGCTCCCATGCCGTTCGACCGCGTGAGCGAGATCCCGGGCGGTGGTCTGGAAGCACGTCACGGAGACGGGCACTACCGTCTGGGTAGCGCTGCCTTCGCCTGTGCGCAAACCTCAAACTCGGCCTCGCCCGATAGTCCCCTTTCGGAGGTTGTCCTTACGAGCGACGGCGTCGTGAAAGCTCGCTTCTTCTTCGAAGACGTGGTGCGGCCGGGCGCAGAAGAGACGATCGCCAGACTTGATGCAGGACGTTTTGAGACATTCATCTTCTCGGGTGATCGTCAGTCTGTCGTCGACGCTACGGCGGCCAAGCTTGGCGTTCGTCGTGCAGTCGGCGCCTTGTCGCCAAAGCAGAAAGTCGACGAATGCGAGACCCTGAACGAAAGTGGACGACGGGTCTTTATGGTCGGGGATGGTATCAACGACGCGCCGGCCCTTGCCGCTGCACATGTTTCCATGGCGCCGGCCTCGGCCTCCGATATCGGGCGCCAAGCCGCGGATCTCGTGTTCTTTACCGAACGCCTCGATGCAGTTACCGAGGCTATCCAGATCGCACGACAATCGGCGGCATTGATCAGGCAGAATTTCGCCCTGGCGATCGGCTATAACCTTTTGGCGGTTCCGATTGCCATAGCTGGTCTCGCCACGCCCCTGATTGCCGCGGTTGCGATGTCCACTTCTTCCATCATCGTCGTGACAAACGCTCTCCGTCTCACTGCCTTTGGAACCCGTCCCTTATCGCGGCTTTCAAGGGAGCCAGTTGCGCTCGCCAAGGAGATAAAGACGGCATGAACATGCTCATCTACCTCATACCGATTGCCCTCTTCATGGGGGGCATAGGGCTCGCGGCTTTCCTCTGGTCGCTGAAGAGCGGCCAGTATGACGATTTACAAGGTGCAGCATGGCGAGTGCTCGCCGACGACGAGGCCGATAGCTCGAAACGGTGAAGGAGGGAACAGAAGCCTGTCACGAATCCGGCGCACTGGGGGCGGAGCTGTTTCGACAAGGGGGAAGCCGACGGTCTTCTGGCCCTGGTCGAACTGGAAAGAACTATGCTCCCTTCATAATACGCTTGTCCGGAATCTCCTCATGTGAGGTAGCAACTGCCACCAGAGAAGGAATTACTTGAAGCGAGGATCGGTACTAGGTTGTTCGAGGTCGAAATCGTCGTCGATCTCAACGCGTGGCGGACGTTCGCGGCCGTGACGGATCGCGAAAATCGAAATCTCGTCGTCCAGAATCTCGTAATCAAGGAGATATGGTCCCATGACAAAGCGTAAAACTCCAGGAACGGGAATCTCGTCGTTGAACTTTCCCATCTCCGGAAAGCGACTGAGTCCTTGCCTAAGCCGCTTGATGTCATCAGCAAATTGTTGAGCTGCTCTGGGACTTCCCGATTTAAGATATTTCGCTTCGCGCCTTACGTATTCTCGTGCCTTAGGAGAGAGGGTGACTTTCAAGCAGCCGCTCCCTTGACGATCGCATCGACTTCGTCAATCACGTCGTCAAGATCATGCCCCAGCCCGTTTTCAATATCCCGCCTTGCCTGAGCGAGTTCGATAATCTCGCGCCCCTCTGCGGCCAAATATGATTTCAGAGCACGGACAAAGACCCAGCTTCGGCTACGATCGCATATTTCGGCGATCTCTTCGATTTCAGATAGCACATCTAGCGGCAGCCGCATGGTGATCGGATCTGACAGCTCACGTTCTGACATCGTTTTTACCTCTGTTTGTAATACAGGGAAGATACTTCATCGGCCGACTAACGTCAAATTCAACGACCGATCGACTCTTCGCGGACAACCTGGCTCATATGTCTGGATGACGACATCAACGGCAGCTCGCTGTTGTTGGAGTGCCGAGATCCGCCTCCGGAGGTCATCGATCTCAGCGGCAATTTTGGCACTCTTCCGCTTCAATTCGTCAGCAACTAGAACCATACAACCGCTCCTTTAGGATCGGAGAGATCCTAAGAGTTCGGTAGCTTCGAGCCTGGTGACAATTGCCACCTCATTCCGCAGTTTTGCCCCGGTGAGCAGATTGTCGCGGAAGGAGAGATCGCAACCCATGTCTTATGGGTCTGAGCGGCTTGATGCGAGTGACGCGCTCGGAAAGCTCGCGCCGTGAGACCGACATCTCCCTTTGCGAACGCGGAGACATCTTTGGCGAACACCAGGTTGCCGAGGGAGGTTGTTACGCTCAAGGCGCCCTGGGCGGCAGACTTCACGGAGATCGCGATGATCGACTTGCCGAAAATTCGGGCGCTTGCCGAGAGGAGCCTTGAACTCAAGCGCAATTGATGCACTTTATGGCGCCGCATCGCCATGCAGCGCTTGAGTGCCTGGCAGGAGATCGCCTCCACACCGCGGCCTAGCCGCTTTAGTTCGTTGTCCACCTTTCCAAATGCCGCCCACTTGGCCCGGCCTCTTACGAGCGGGGCTTTTTTAGGGCGATATTCATCCGTACACAGAACGCGATCCGGTTTCGATCCTAGGCATCGAATAGCGACGACGGAAACTCAGCGGTTATTCGGCTCGGTCCCGCGAGGCGGATTGCCACGGCTTCTCGCAGGAGAGCAAAGCGAAGCTCCAATGCGGTGATCTCCGGTGACTTTGGCAGCTTGGTCAATTCAGTTGCGAAAAGATCGAACTCCCTTCCGAGTGAGGTTTCATCAAAAGGCGTGTTCACTTGCTCTCGACCGATGTTTGCTTGAAGACTCAACGGCCATGGACTTACAGCGAGTGCTGCGAATGCGCTTAATCTGCGAGTGGTCATGCTGCATATCCAATTAAAAATCTCGCGGGCGGCGTAGAAAATTACGCCGGCTCCGGAAGCTCCGAGGGGTTTACCCGCGAGGGGGCGTGCCGGAGCATCCCGGTGTCCGGTGGTTTGGACGGCACAAGTTATGCGGGACAGGGCGGGCTTGGATAGTGGACAAAGGTCCTGAAGCCATCAGACCCGAGTCCGATCTGTTTCGGACTAAGGTCTGATATTGTGGACTTGAACGCTCTTGTTCAAACCTTCCTTTCCAGTCAGTCGCAAACTCCGGCTCCTGCTGACCCGCAAGGCACGCGACATCGATCCGACCGACCTGTGGTCGCCAACAGTCACCCATATTCCAATTTATCGATCGGAAGACGCGCTCCCGAGCACCGACCTGATTGCGGTCAGCATCACCTCTTCGTAGTCAATGGGTTCTGGTTGACCGACAACAGCGATTGTGGGTTTCGCCATACCAATGAGTGTCGATGCGGCCTCCCTCACATCTCGCGTCGTGACGCTTCGGATTCGATTGATCTCATCTTCCGGGGATACGATCGCGCCAAATGACAGCATAGCTGTGCCTACCATGCGGGCCGCGTCAAACGGTGTTTCCCGGGCGCGGACGAGGTTGACGAGGCATTTGTTTCTTCCACGATGTACGGCCTCGTCATTGTCCGCCGCTGCCGTCTTCGAAAGTTCAATGCCCATCAGCCGGAGGGCATCTCGAACATGAGTTGCCGATGTCGCCGCATACATGCCGAATAAACCGAAGTCGGAACCGTGTTCTGACCACGCTCCGACCTCATACGCCAGACCATGGTCCCGCCGGATTGATCTGAACAAGGGGGACGACATTCCCGTTCCCAATGCCTCCGCAAGGACTTGAACCGCGTAGCGATGACGGTCACCTGCCCATGCCGTTGGGAACGCGCAGGCTACGATAGACTGACTTAGCTCCGATCGGGTCTGCAGAAAAAGTCCGCCTGAGTAGGCCGCCTTGGGTGCTTCTTTACGCGTTCGGCTGGAGACCTGCATAGGATCCAGAAACCGGTTGGCCAGCACAACCAAATCATGGTGGGATATGCCGCCAGCCGCTATCAGTATCATGTTTTCCGGCTGATAGTTCTCGACGACGAAGTCCATCAGATCTGCACTGCTTAGCCGTGCCACTGTCTCTGGGGTGCCCAGAACTGATTTTCCGAGGCTCTGATCGGGATAGGCCCTCTGCGCCAACCCCGCCAGCGCGCTGACCGCGGCATCATCCTGGGCTTGCAGAATTTCTTGTAGAATGATCTGTCTCTCGACATCCATATCTTCAGGGTCGAGGCGAGGGGATGTCACGACCTCTGCCAGGATCGCGACCGCTTCAGGAAGCATTTCCTTTAGCCCCTCAACATAATAGAGCGTGTAGTCCTTGCTCGTAACCGCGTTGATTGTCGCCCCGAGGCTTTCAATCCGCTGTGTAATCTCATCGGACGCGTGGTGCCGTGTGCCCTTGAATGCCATGTGTTCGAGAAAATGGGCAGTTCCATGAGCGGCTCCATCCACCCTGGAACCGGCCCTGATCATAATTGCGACCACGGCGCTTTCAAAATCCCTGAACGCGATCGAGACAACTTGAAGGCCGTTTGCAAGGCAGGAGTGGTCGATATTCATGGCAACTCCAAATTCTATCGCTCAGTCATATAGGATTTCTTGATGTCCCTAGGCACTACCGTTATCCGGCCATTATTGACTTCGATCAGAGTTGTCGCGCGATTCATCAGTGCTGGCCTATGCGCAATCACGATGCGGGTGATGGTCATCTCCGACAAAATATCCGCTATGGCTTCCTCTGCTTGTTCATCCAGATTTGCCGTACCTTCGTCCAACAGAAGAAGCTGCGGCTGCCGGTACAAAGCCCGCGCCAACAGCACGCGTTGACGTTGTCCTCCCGAGAGCGAGGACCCCATATCGCCTATAAGTGATCGATATTGCATAGGCATGCGAATTATATCGTCATGAACATTCGCCGCCATAGCTGCTTCGATAACACGATCCATACTAAGATCAGCTTGAAAGAACGCGATGTTGTCGGCAATAGAACCGGACAAAAGGCGATCATCTTGCATGACTGCGCCAATCTGGCGCCGGTACAATTGCCAATGTTGCGGAGATACTGGACTTCCATTGACGAGCACTTTGCCGGCGACGGGATAGTGCAAGCCCAGGAGAACTTTGAACAGGGTGGTTTTGCCGCCCCCTGACGGACCCGTGATCGCCACGAATTCTCCGGGCTCGATTTTGAAGTTTACGCTGTCCAGAATAAGTGGTTCAGCCGAGGCATAACGAAAGGACACGTTCACCATTTCAAGTGTGCCGATCGTCTTGTCGTAAGAAACTCCCAGCTCGTCTGCCGCTTCCGTAGGGGTTGTGACGATGTCAGCCAAGCGGTCCAGATGCACTTTCAGAAGTCTGAACTGAACGATCTCACCGATGAGCGAGGCAATCCTGTCGCTGAAGGTTTGCCGGAATGAGAGAAAGGCCATTAGCATTCCGATCGAGAAGCCACTGCCGGTGAGTATTAGCCGAGCGCCGACATAGACAACAGCGACGCTCTGCAGGCCGATAACGGCTGATTGAATTGCTTTGAGGACGACCTCGAGGCGGTCAAATCGCAATGCGGTATTGATCGCTTCGGCGTAACGGTTCCGCCAGTTGGCCTCGCGATCTATCTCACCGCCAAGGACCTTGATGGTAGTGGCGCCGCGCACAGTCTCCATCAGATAGGACTGTTCTACCGCGGAACTAATGAGTTGCTCGTTAGATCTCTCTTTCATAAAAGGATAGAAAAATGCTGTGACAAACAGATAAATAAGCAGTGAAAACAACACTATAACAGTGAGTTGCGTTGAATAGGCAAGCAATATTATGGCGGCAATAATTGCCATCGTGCCATCGATCGCCACGCCGATCATTCCGTGCGTCAAGGCTTCCTGTATAGACTTGGTCGAGCCCATTCGGGACAAGATATCTCCGACATGACGCTTCTCGAAGAACAAGGCAGGTAAGCGGAGGAGGTGCCGAAATATGTTACCGACGATCTGATAGAGAACAGTGGCCCCTAATACGTGCAGGCTCCAATTGCGGAGGGCCTCGGTCAGAGCGTAAACGACGACCAGAAGGGCGAAACCCGCTGCCACCACGGCGAGGAAATCGAGGTCACCTTGCTCTACTGCTTGGTCGATGACCAATTGGATCTGAAAAGGGATAGCGAAGGCTGCCAGCTGGAGAGCGGCAGAAAGCGCCAGCACCTGTAGGCCGACAGGCCAAACGCCCGTTATCTTTGACCACAGATGCGATGGCTTGAGAGGGGAAAGTGCGGCTATCCTGGAGAAATCGGCGCTTGGGGTGAGCTCAAGCACAACGCCAGTGAAATGGTCAGAGAGGGCGTCTCTCGACAATGTCCGTATCCCGAAAGCGGGATCGTGGATAACCGCTTTTCTTCGGCCGATCCGTTTCAGGACAACAAAGTGATTGAGGTCCCAATGGAGGATCGCCGGCAATTTGACCTTGGACAGGGTGTGGATTTCCGTCCGGAATGCCCTTGGGGCGAGATGCATCTGGCTGGTGATGTGCATCAAGGTCCTTAAGGTCATCCCGTTCTGAGAAACCTCGAACCGCTGACGAAAGCCGTTTAGATCCAAGCTGTGACCGTAATACCGGCAAATCATCGCGACACATGCCAAACCACACTCAGCTTGTTCTGCGGTCTGGACGATCGGCAAGCGGTCGGGAAGTCGAGGCAATAGACGGTTCATTGCAGCCGTCTCACGGCATATAGGGGATCGAGCAGCCACTCGAAAAGAGTGCGTCGCTCAATGACAAGGTCTGCGGACAGAAGCATTCCCGGACGGATCTGAATCTGATGCCCATAAGCCCGGATTTGGGAGCTGGCCAAGGTGGCTCTTACTCGAAAGGCCGGCTCATTCGGCGCGACGCCGGGTGTAGAAATTTCACCGGGTGCGAGTATCGTTCGCGATACGGATCGGACCGTTGCCTTGGCTGTCCCAAATTTTTGATAGGGAAACGCCTGGTATCGTACGCGAACTTCCTGCCCGGCCACCACAAAACCCGCGGCGCGGGATGGAAAATATAACTCAACTTCCAGCGCGCTACCTGCGGGGACGATGACAGCAAGCGTCGCTCCGGCTGCCACGTCTTGTCCAACCACCACAGGGACGGCGACAACTTGGCCGCTAACAGGCGCGGTGACTTCGTAAGAATTCAACAACGCCGTCTTAAGTTGCTTTTGCTCCAATTCGGCATCGATCGCGCGCGCTTTCGCCTCTGACGCCTTTATCTCGAATGGCAGGCCGTCCAAATTCGCTCTGACGTCCGTTATCCGACTTTCGAGATCCAAAGTGGTTCCTTGGGCTTCGGAGAGATCCTGCTGAGCGATCAGGAGTTCGAGCTGCGCCTTTTCTCCATCTGTCGCTGTTATCGCGCCCTTCAGGACAAGTTGAGCGGTTCTAGCTGCTCGGGTTTCGAGAAGCGCAACCCGCTGCACTATCGTCTGCTCGTGTTGTTTTGCCACCTCCAGTGCTGACTCCAGAACCCCAATCTGTCCCGATAGGCGGAACTGTTCTGTTCTGAGCTTTTCAAGTGAAAGTCTCTCTTGCTCTCGGTTAGAGTCGATTTCAACGCCCGCGCTGCGCCAAAGCATTCGGCCAACATCGTTTGACTGAAAAGATGACGTCACCTTCATCATCGCAACCTTTGAACCGGCGTCGACATCGGTCCCATCGTCGATGCTGAGGCTTTCAATAATTCCTCCATGCCGCGCCTGTATCCGGATCAGGCCCGCTTGAGGCACAACCCACCCTTCAACAACCTCGATCCGTGAATAGGTCGCCGTGGCAACAAACACTGCCGCCGTTAGAATGGTCGAAAACAGCACAGCGCCCAACAGCGTGAAAGACAGCGGGATTGCTAATTGTACCTCGCCTTTGAGGCCGTTGCGCTGGCTGACAAACACCTCATCGCGAAACACATTGGGTGGGTCAAGACCCGCTGGGCTTTGCCCTGAATCGTTCTTCTGCAATCGGGCTTCCGGCGGCCTAGGAAAAGAACCAGTCCCACTAACGCTAGTTTGCACTGGGAGGGGACGCGTCCCCCCAGTGCTCAGCGTCAGCTATTTTGAGAGCGGCGCTATTTTTTGCCGCCACCGCCACTCAGCCCACCCCGAATTCCACCTGCAATGGCGCCTCCGACGCCACCAGCTATCGCCCCGTGGCCGATACTTCCACCGACGGACGCAGCGCCAGCCGCTCCCCCGATCGCGCCGGAAAAGCCGCCGATAGCGGCGCCTTTGGCGGCGTCGCCAATTCTGCCTCCGCCGGAAACGACATCAAGCATCTCATCCGAAAGCAGCTGGAAGTCGTCATCTACAGTGATGTCTGTCGAAAGCGCATGCTGCATTGTCTCTTCCTCTCATTTTTCTACTGATTGAAGAATCTCGCGACGGGGCCATAGAGCAGGACAGCAAGTGCGACTACGATTGATATTGCAATCACGTTGACGTTCATTCCGATGTATTGCAGCGCAATACAAGCAAGGACCGTGAATGAGACAGTCCAGAAAACCTGTAGCGCGAGACTTACAATTCTGACGTACATCTTTTCACTCCAAACTGCGTTGCAAATGGAATGCGAGGACGTAGAGGATTATTCTGATTTGATATTCTTTACCGACGTCACCGCTTGCTCACGTCGCGTCCTTACCATTTGAATAGTGTCGAAGGAGTTCCAGGTTTCATATCCGTAGAACTACCAATGAGAGTATCTTCGACGTTCTCCGGCAGGTGGATCGCATGCTGCGGCAATCAGAAGCGCCAAGGTTCGTCTCCTCGGGAGATGTCTCGTCTCGTGGTCGCATCAACAGCGATTTTCTGGGCCAGACGCATGCCATCTCTGATGATGGCACTCGCACCAAGCACATCCTTATGACATGCCATAGCGCGCCTACGCTCGCGGCGAAGGTGGCGAGCAACATCCGCATGCTCGAGTTCAACGGGGAAAAGACAGAGGCTATCGGACGCGACAAAGGCGAACTGATAAGGTCACTATCTGCCGGGCTGATAACGTTCACAGAGAACGAAGTTCAGCTCAGCATCACCCATGTACTAAAGAATACGGCCGGACCAGTCCTGTTCACCGAGGGAGTAACGGACGAAATTATACTCGAAACTGCTTGGACCAAATTCTACCCAGACGCTCCCCGCCCATTCGACATCCAAGGGACTTTTGGTTGCGGTTCCAGGGGGTGCTGTTGCGAGAGTGCTCCATCTACGCAAATCATCCAGGTCGACCCTTTTCGGGCTATTTGATTTTGATGAAGCGTATAGCCAGTTGTTTTGCGGACAGAAAAGCATAACCGGCATCAACTGCCTGCGAACCGGTGGCATTGTCTCTCATCCTACGGTATCTGGATGGAAGAATGACAGCAGGGCACAAGGCACAGATGGACGCTGACCGTATTCTGGTCGTCGACGATGACGCGCGCATAAGACAGATGCTAGTTCGCTATTTTGAGGACAACGGATTCCGCGTGACAGCCGTCGGTAACGGCACAGCCATGCGCTCCGAATTGGCAAGGGAATCCTACGCGGCCATATTCCTCGACCTGGTACTGCCGAACGGAGAGAACGGTCTCGAACTGCTGCGTGAGCTTCGTGGCACCTCTGACGTGCCGGTCCTGATGCTGACCGGGCAGGACGATGTCACCGACAAGGTGGTTGGCCTTGAGGTCGGCGCCGACGACTACATTGCCAAGCCCTTCCATCTCAGGGAGCTTCTTGCGAGGCTTAGGACCGTGCTGAGAAGGCGCACCCCCTCGGTCCTGGCTTCCCAGTCCGGCGCCCTCGACGAGGAAAACCTGGAGTTTGAAGGCTGGAGGCTCGACGTCTCGCGAAGGCGGCTCACCTCGCCCCTGGGCGCCGACGTGTCCCTGACCACCGGCGAGTTCGACATGTTGCTCGTGTTTGTCCGAAACCGGGGTCGTGTGCTGTCGCGTGACAAGCTCATGGACCTGACCCGAAACCGGAATCTCGAGGCCTTCGACCGGGCGATCGACGCCCAGATCGTCCGGCTACGCAAGAAGATCGAGACAGATCCCAAGAGCCCGGAGCTCATACAATCCGTACGCGGCGTGGGTTATGTGTTTACGGGGCGGCCAAGCTACTCTTCCAGTATTTGATCTTCGTCAATGTGCGCCTTGCGGGTTTGGCTATTTTCCGACCAGCAACGGCGTCAGGAAAAATGACTATCTGGATCCTCTTCGCGGTGATGACGACCGCAACAACAGCCATACTGCTGCATCCATTTTCTTCGGGGCGTGCTCGGCCGATACAAGCAAGGGGAGCCGACAAGCTCTACCGAAAGCAGCTTCTGGAACTCGAAAACGAGCTTGCATCCGGAGACATTCTGCCAACTGAATACGAGTTGGCCCGGGCAGAGACAGCGCGGCGCCTTTTCAAGGAGAGCGAAGCGACAGAACGCCGTTTATCGGTAAAACGGCCCGGTTACTGGCTCCGTCCTGTCGTCGTCGCTTTTCTTCCCTTGCTGAGTGTCGGGCTGTACGTCTCCCTTGGCTCGCCCGACATGCCTTCACGCCCCCTGCAAGCAAGGCTGGCAAACCCGGGACAGGATTTCGCAATTCTCGTAAGGAAGACCGAAGACCATCTTTCTCGCAGCCCGGATGACGGCCGCGGATGGGACGTTATAGCACCTGTCTATCTCCGAATGGGCCGCGCAGCCGATTCGGAGCGAGCTTACCGGAACGCGCTTCGTCTCCTCGGACCGCAGGTTTCGAGGCTCGAGGGACTGGCGGCGGCGTTGATAACGCAGTCTGGCGGGGCGGTTGCCGAGGACCTTCATGGGGTTCTCTTGCAGATACTGGCTATTGAACCAGACAACCCACGCGCAAAATTCTATCTGGCACTCGGCCAGGAGCAGGCTGGCAGTCAGGCTGAAGCAAGGCGTGCTTTCGAGGCAATAGCCAGGAGTTCTCCGGCAGATGCGCCCTGGCTGCCGCTCGTCAACGAGCACATTGCCAAGAATGGAGGCCCTGTTGCCGCCACAGGGAGAAAGGGGTCGGACCGACCAAAAGGCGAACGCGGCCTTTCGACCACACAGAACCCTGATGCGGCAGAGCCGCAGTACACGATACAGGCGATGGTCCAAAGCCTTGATAGCAGGCTTCGGGCTGAGCCCAACAATTTCGACGGCTTCATGCGGCTTGTGCGTTCTTATGCCGTGCTGAACGAAAGAACACGCGCGGTCGACGCGTTGCAGCGCGGGCTCGCGGTCTTCCCTGCGACGGGCGAACAAGGAAAGCAACTGGTCGCACTGGCGCGCGAACTTGGCATTGAGAGGGAATGACGGAATGACACGCAAGCAAAAGCGCCTGGCGGTGATCGGTGGCGGCATGAGCTTCATCATTGCCGCCGTGCTCCTCGTCATGTTCGCCTTCAGCCAGTCGGTGGCCTATTTCTATATGCCGTCCGATCTGGCGAAAACGCCGGTGGCACCGGAAACCCGCATACGTCTCGGTGGCCTCGTGGGTGAGGGCAGTATCGTGCGCGGGAACGGATCGACAGTTCTATTCGCTGTCACCGACCCCAGCGGAGAGAGCGTCCGGGTCAGGTACGCCGGCATTCTTCCCGACCTCTTTCGCGAGGGGCAGGGCGTGGTGACCGAAGGCCGGTTCGAAGGGGCGAGCCATGAATTCGTCGCCGATACGGTGCTCGCCAAGCACGACGAGAAATACATGCCGAAGGAAGTCGCCGACAAGTTGAAAGAGCAGGGGCTGTGGCAACACGCGGGAGAACCGCAATGATCATCGAGATCGGTCACTATGCCCTGATCCTGGCGCTGGCGACGGCGCTCGTGGTCTCCGTCGTGCCGGTGATCGGTGCAAGGCGCCTCGACCGTGCGATGATGGATCTGGCCTCCGTCGGGTCCCTGGCTATGTTCGCGCTGGTGGCGTTCTCCTTCGGAGTCCTGACCTACGCCCATGTCGTTTCCGACTTTTCGGTCGCCAACGTCTGGGAGAACTCCCATTCGCTGGTGCCGCTGCTGTTCAAATTGTCAGGTGTCTGGGGCAATCACGAGGGCTCGATGATGCTCTGGCTGCTGATCCTGGTGCTGTTCAGCGCCCTGGTCGCGCTCTTCGGACGGAATTTGCCCGATACGCTGCGGGCAAACGTGCTCGCCGTGCAGGCCTGGATATCGGTCGCCTTCATCCTGTTCATCCTACTGACCTCCAATCCCTTCATGCGGCTGGATCCGGCTCCGGCCGAGGGGAAGGACCTCAACCCGGTGCTGCAGGACGTCGGTCTGGCGATCCACCCGCCGCTGCTCTATCTCGGCTATGTCGGCTTCTCCGTCTGTTTCTCCTTTGCCGTGGCTGCCCTTCTCGAAGGCCGCATCGATGCCGCCTGGGCGCGCTGGGTGCGGCCCTGGACGCTGGCCGCCTGGACGTTCCTGACGCTTGGCATCGCCATGGGCTCCTACTGGGCCTATTACGAGCTCGGCTGGGGCGGCTGGTGGTTCTGGGATCCGGTCGAGAATGCCTCCTTCATGCCCTGGCTTGCCGGGACCGCGCTGCTGCATTCGGCGCTCGTCATGGAAAAGCGCGAGGCGCTGAAGATCTGGACGGTGCTGCTTGCCATCCTGACCTTCTCGCTGTCGCTGATGGGCACGTTCCTCGTGCGCTCGGGGGTTCTGACCTCGGTGCACGCCTTTGCCAGCGATCCGACCCGCGGCGTCTTCGTCCTGTTCATTCTGCTGATCTTCATCGGCGGGTCGCTGTCGCTCTTTGCCTTCCGTGCGCCGCAGCTCTCGGCCGGCGGCCTGTTTGCGCCGATCTCGCGCGAAGGGGCGCTTGTCCTCAACAACCTGATCCTCACCGTCGCCTGCGGCACGGTGCTGACAGGCACGCTCTATCCGCTGCTTTTGGAGACGCTGACCGGTGACAAGATCTCGGTCGGGCCGCCCTTCTTCAACATGACCTTCGGCCTGCTGATGGCGCCGCTGCTGGTCATCGTTCCCTTTGGCCCGCTGCTCGCCTGGAAGCGCGGCGATCTGCTCGCTGTTCTGCAGCGGCTCTATCTGGTCGCGATCCTGGCTTTTGTTGTTGCGGTGGTCTTCTTCTATGTCCAGCACGGCGGTCCCGTGCTTGCCGTGCTCGGGCTGGCTGGAGCGCTGTTCCTGATCTTCGGCGCGATCGCCGATCTGTGGTATCGCGCCGGCGTCGGCAAGGTCGCGGCCTCCGTCGCCTGGAGACGCCTTGCCGGCCTGCCGCGCTCGGCCTTCGGCACGGCGCTCGCGCATGCCGGGCTTGGTGTTGCCGTCCTCGGCATCGTCGCGGTGACCACCTTCGAAACCGAGCATGTCATCGAGATGAAGTCCGGCCAGAGCGTGGAAGCCGGCGGCTACGCCGTGCGGTTCGACGGCATGAAGCCGGCGACCGGACCGAACTACAGCGAAGAGCGCGGTCACTTCACCATCAGCCGCGGCGGCGTCGAGGTTGCCGATGTCTGGTCGTCCAAGCGGATCTACACGGCGCGGCAGATGCCGACGACGGAAGCCGGCATCGTGACGTTCGGGCTGAGCCAGCTCTATGTGTCGCTCGGCGATCCGACGAACGACGGTGGCATGGTCGTGCGCATCTGGTGGAAGCCCTTCATTCTCTGCATCTGGGGTGGCGCGGTGATCATGGCGATCGGCGGCTTCGTGTCGCTGAGCGACCGGCGCCTGCGTGTCGGGGCGCCGAACCGCAGGGCAAAGCCGCTGCGTCCTGCCATGGAGCCGGCCGAATGATGAGGCGTCTGCTCCTGGTGATAGCGATAGTTCTGTCGGCCGCGCCGGCCTTTGCCGTCAATCCGGACGAGGTTCTTGCCGATCCGGCGCTCGAGGCGCGCGCCCGGGCGATCTCCGCCGAACTGCGCTGCATGGTCTGCCAGAACCAGTCGATCGACGATTCCAATGCCGAGCTTGCGAAGGACCTGCGCCTGTTGGTGCGCGAGCGGTTGACCAATGGCGATACGAACGAACAGGTAATGAACTACATCGTCTCGCGCTACGGCGAGTTCGTGCTGTTGAAGCCGCGCTTCGAAACGAAGACGATCCTTCTGTGGGGCGCGCCGCTCCTGCTCGCCGTCGCAGGCGGCCTCTCGCTGATCGTCTTCGCACGG
>NZ_LNCD01000131.1 GCF_001542405.1 Rhizobium altiplani | reverse complement strand
GTGAGCGCAACGAATGGCCCACGGCTTTCGTGATTTGACTAAATAGGTTTCTGGCTTTCTGGCTCTCGGTCAGAACTTCTGCTTTGCCCGCTTCGGCATAAAATAGGTTCGGATATTGACGAGTGCTTCGGCGACGGCAGCAGCATCCTGGTGGGTCGCTTTCCGTTTTACCTCGCCGAGCTTGCGGATCGGCGCAATGATATCCCCAGTGACGGCATGACCTCGAAGGACAGGCTGCCAAAGCCTTGGCGCGTGTCGTGTTCCAATGAGAAAGCAGATGTCCCAATCAAATGGATCAAGGGTCTGATCATCGATCTGGGTGAACCTTGGCCGGTGGTCTTTCGGTCTCTCGGAAAGGCTTGCAGATATCCGATTATACTCTGCAACGATCGTCTGCACGGCCCGATGTTCGGTTGTTTCCATCGGCAGGTTTAGGGCATCCGGGCCGGTCAGTTCCGGGATCCATTGCCGTGGGTCGATGAACCTGGGGCCGATGATGAGGGCCGTAAGATAACCATCGAGTCTGCTCATTGACCAGATAGGCGATGGCGGACGACGTCTCCTGATAAAGGCTTCGAATGCGTCGTCATCGAGCTTCGGTCGCGGCGTCATCTCCTGGCTGTTCTGTGTCATGCCGCTTGTCGCTCCTGCTGTGTCATCGCTTCGCGTTCCGCCTTCCAGGCCCAAGGCAAAAGGCTCTCCATCTCGTTGGCTTTCACTTTGCCGGAGATGATGCGCTCCAGCACATCGGCAAGCCAGACGTCGGGGTCCACGCCGTTAAGCTTTGCCGTGTTCACGAGCGATGCCAGGACAGCGAAGGTCTTTCCACCCCGCTCGTTGCCCACGAATAATGAGTTCTTTCTCGTCAAAGCCACGGATTTCATGGAACGCTCGACGACATTGGAGTCCACCTCGATCCGGCCATCCTCTAGAAAGGCTGTCAATCCGCTCCAGTGGTTGAGCATGTAAGTGACTGCCTTGCCAAGTGCCGATTTCGACGACACCTCGTCGCTCAGTTCGGTGAGATGGACCTTCAGTTCTCTCATGATGGGAGCTGCCTCACGACGCCTGCCGCTAAGCCGGGTATCTTCATCTTCCCCTCGTAGTTTTGCTTCGATGCGATAGATTTCGGCAATCCTGGCAAGGATCGACAAGGCCTCCGAAGAGCCGGTCAGTTTGACGACGTCAACGAACTTTCGCCGTGCATGAGCGAGGCAGAAGGCCAGCCGCATGGGGGCAACGTTGCTCTTGCCGCGTCGTTTGACCATGGTTTTATAGGCTTGATATCCATCAACCTGAAGCACGCCGGCGAACGACGACAGTTGCCCCTCGATCTCGCGAGCGCTGCGGCTTTCGGCAAAAATGTAGGCCACCGCCGGCGGCGCCGGACCGTTCCATGGCCGATCGTCAACCGCTTGTGCCCATAACTGGCAGACCTTGGTTCGTTTGCGCCCCGGATCGAGGCGCGGAAGTGGCGTCTCGTCACAGAACACCCTCGGCTGCGAGCGGATGAAGGCGGTGAGTGCATCGTAGAGAAGTTCGAGCCACCAGGCGACCCGCGTGACCCATGCCCCGAGCGTACCGCGATCAATGATGACGCCGCAGGAGGCCAGCATCTGCGCCTGGCGATGCAGCGGCAAATGCCAGGCAAACTTCGAAACGGCGACATGGGCTGCAAACGCCGTGGTCACCATGCCGCCGTCCATGATGCGTGCTGGTGCGGGTGCTTGCACGATGCCACTCTCGCAAGCCCGGCATGCATAGCGTGGCCGGATCGTCCGTTTCACCCGGACTACTGCAGGCACGATGTCGAGCGCCTCGCTGACATCAGTGCCGATGCAATGAAGTTCGAACGAACAGCAGGGGCAAGTCTTGCTCGCTGGCTCGATGAGCTCGTCATAACGCGGAAGGTGTTTCGGCAAACGGCCGATATTGCGGGCTGGCGATCGCCGTGCCTGCGTTTTGTCTTCATCGACCGGCGCGACATCGTCATTGGCAGCAACGGGAATGTCGCCTAGATCGCCAAGATCGAGCATTGCCTGCGTTGGATCGATCGTCGTCATCTTCTCCGATTTCGTCCCGAAGAGCTGGCGCTCAAGGAAGGCAACGCGCGCCTTGAGATCGGCATTCTCTTCGTCGAGCGAGAGAATGATCCGGGTCAATTGCGCAGCATCCTGGGGCAAGGGATCGGGTCGAAGCGGCATGACAGACCCTACCACACGGGTCTGAATCTTCAAGCAAAACCAATAGGATCAGCCTGCTTTTGAGGGCCTCCTCACCGCGTTTCGTTTGACGCGCGTCCAGTCAATGCCGGCCAGCAAAAGCGAGAACTCCTGGGCACTCATCTGCATAGCGCCATCGCGGATCGGAGGCCAAACGAACTTGCCCGCCTCCAACCACTTCGTCGCTAGGATCATGCCTGATCCGTCCCAATAAATGCAGCGAAGCCGATCAAGACGCTTGGCGCGGAACACGAACACGTCGCCACAATAGGGATCGGCCGCAAGGGCTGACGCCACCAAAGCTACCAGGCCATTCATGCCGCGCCGGAAGTCGACGGGTTGCGTCGCAACCATGATCTTCACGCCATTTGGCGAAACTCCGATCACCGGCGCCCTCGCAACGCCGCTACCATCGCCTGCGCCAGTTCAGGCGCTACCGAGCCGATGACCGTCATGCGTGCGCCCGCAATCTCGATCTCAATTCGGCCAGCGAGAACCTCTGGGGCATTCGATGGCGAGCCTTCGTGTCGTGCGCCATCCCCAACCACTGTCACCGGCACGAACACGGCAGGCGGCAAACTAGTCTTTGCCGACCGTTGAGAGGTTAGTCCGGCTTCCCGTCGCCACACATTCAGCAAGCCGCGATTGACGCCCCAGCGCCTCGCAACAGCCGAAATGTTCACTTCAGGTTCTGCGCTCTCCGCGAGAATCCGCGCCTTCTCCTCGTCAGTCCAATTCCGCCGCTGCCGCCGACCGGTGATCACCTCGATCCGCCGATACTTTCCCTCATGCCTGGCTTCATGCATGCCTTCATCCATGACTTCAAGCATGGCATCAGCGCGATCTCCAACCATCCCGGTCCACTCCTATCAATGATAGAGCTTATCTCGAGGCCTCATTCACAAAAGAAAAGGTGGGCTGTTCGTCGCGCTCACTCTCGATTATCGTGACCGCCAGGCCCGGCCCTCTTCAATTTCCGCATTCTTGAATCCAATGCGCGCCCTCAAACGGCGTTGCGAGATCGGTGTATTGAAACTGGGGGATCTGCAGCATGGAATCAGCAATAGACTTCGGAACTGGCGTCGTAGTAGCGAAGCGGACAGATGCATTCCCCTGGGAGGTCAGCGGTGCCAGGCGCGCCGAAAACAACCGATCTCATAACCGACGGTGAGAACGGATCAGGGGGCACCTTCCATGTACACACATCGAGACAACCGTTTGGAGCAACTATCAAGCGTCATCGTGAACTGGTCCTCTGGCGACACACAAATCTGGTCCGCCAAGGATTGCTAGTTGCTCTCCATGCCGAGTGTCGTTGCGGGCTTCTGTAGGAGTCCACTACGACGTTTCTCTCGCAGTCTGTAGCTGTCACCACGGATTGTTATCACGTGGCTATGGTGCAGCAATCGATCGAGGATAGCGGTTGCCACCACGGGATCACCAATGATTTCATGATGCCTGTTTCCTCGATCGTCTATTGCGTTGAGCGCGAGCGCGTAGAATGTCGATCTGGTCCTCCATCAGTTCGATCTGCCATGGTTGTCCTTTCACTAGCTGCCGGCCTTGAATCAGGCCTCGTGCCAGGTATTTGAAGATGGTCTGCGGCGTAATGCCAAGAGCTGCAGCAGCTCCTTGAACGGAATAGGTTCCGTCTGGCCACCTGACGGGGTTGGAGCTCGTTCCGTTGATTTTGACGGTTGGAATGCCCCAACGCCTGCGCAAGAGCCAGACATTGTCACCTTTGAAGGCGCAATTCTGTGCGGCACGGAAGCCTTCCGCGTTCAGTACCGACGCAATTTCCTTGTCCATTTTGCCTGCGGCGTTCAGCTCCGTCACGCGCGCTCGTAATTTGTCGATATCGATATAGTCGCCATAGGTATGAACGCGCCTTTGGACAGAGTGCTCGCTCGTCGCTCCCGTTTGCCACAAGATCTTGATCCAGACCTGTCCTTGCAGCCGTTTTTGATCGAGAACGACCTCGCAGATAATGAGGCGTAAGATGCTCTTTCGCTCGGCCGCCGTGGTCAATGGGGCATGCCAGATGCCAGGCAGGTTCTCTCCGAGTGCCAATAACCCGTCGCGATCTGCCTCGCTGAGAACCAGGGGCTCGTCGGACCGCCACCGTTCATAGTCCTGCTCGATGGCCGCGGCCGCGCGCAACTTTTCCTCCCATCCGCGTTCCAGCGAACGGGCCACCAAGCGGTTCTCTGGCTCGACTGCATCATATTGGCGCCGTGCCCTTTCCGCCTCGTAGCGCGCACGTTCGCGCCGCAGAGCCCATTGACGCTCGAGTTGACGGGCCTCCTCTTCCATCTGGCCCAGTGCGGCGACGGCGATAGCAATCCTGTCCGGCGTCAGAGCCTCGAGTAGAATGCTTTCGACGCGTGCATCGACCGGCAGAGCGCGCACCTCCTGGCATAACGGCCCTCCGTCGTGGCCGCGGTCGGCGCGGCATGCGTAGACGGGATAGTTTCCCGCAGGGCCGCTATAGCGCAAACTCATCCGGCGACCGCACCGCCCGCAGACAGCGATGCCCTGCAGCAGCGCGGCGCCCTTGCGCGGCAAGCCCGAATGGCCGGCTTCGTAGCGGTTGATGTTGTTCTCCAATCGCCGTTGGTTCTCCATGAACTGCTCCCAGCCGATGTAACCAGGATGGGCCGCTTCCAAACAGACCTCCCAGTCCGCGATGGGGACCTTAGTCGTCCGCGGACGATAAACGTCCTGGCGAACGCGTCCACCCGTCTGCCGCCGCCGACCATAGACATAGGCCCCAGCATAGCCGGGATTATGGAGAATGCTGAGCACCCGCGGGTTGCTGGCCTCACGCCAAACCACTTCGTGCGGCGCCGGACCACGAAGGGGGCGCATTGGCAACGGCAAATTCTCCTTGCGTAGGTAGCGCATCACTGCCCGCGCGCTTCCTAACTCGCGGAATTTGCTGAAGACCAGGCACAGCCTTGCCTGCACCTCCTCATCGGGGTTGAGGATGATTTGGCCTGAGCGGTCGTAAGCCAATCCGGCGGGAAGGCCAAGGCGCAATTCGCCGCGTGCCGCTTTCTGGCGCTCACCCTGATGCAGGCGTTGCTTGATCTGGTGCAGCTCCGCCTCGCTCATGATGCCGGACAAGCCCAGCAGCAGGCGGTCGTGATAAGCGCACGGATCGTAGAGCCGTTCGCCGTCAGCGATGATGACGCCAAACAATGAGCACAGATCGAGGAGTTGATGCCAGTCGCGGTTGTTACGGGCGAGCCGGGAGGCGTCAAGACTGATGACAAGCCCCGCGTTTCCCAGCCCGATCTCCGCGATTAGCTTCTTGAAGCCCTCTCGCTCGACGCAGCCCGAACCGGATTTGCCGAGATCTTCATCGATGACGTGCACGCGTTCATGTGGCCAGCCAAGAGCGACGGCACGATCGATCAGACGATACTGCAACTCCGTGCTTTCCTGATGATGGCGCACCTGGTTTACGGAAGACTGGCGGACATAGATGTAGGCGAGCTTGCCGCGATGCTCGGCCGTGACGCGCTCGTCCGGGTTATTCGTCGCTCTCAGCATGCCGATCCACCTTTGTCGGCGCGCGTATTGACCGCATCCGCATCAACAGGGGGGCAAGTTTTTGAGCAAGTTGTTTCCGCGTCTCCGGCGGCAGATCGAGCCACGGACGCGGGACTGTCGTGCTCGGGGTAAGAAGCTTTACGAGGGACTGAGACGCTACGCGGTACGGTTTTGATTGCACGTTCATCGCGAATCACCTCCTTGGAACGGGAGGTAACCATGCTGTTCAAATGGTGCATCAATGTGAGCAGGGTTCGAACGCTGATGCGAGGCGCCGACTTCGACTCGCTTCGCGCTTCCGGCGAAGCGGTTACAAGATCGGTTATCGATCGGCGAATTGAACGGCGGCGTCCGTCAGGTAATCGAACGACAACGAATGCCGCACCGCGGCCGGACTGGACCGACACCAGCTC
>NZ_LNCD01000130.1 GCF_001542405.1 Rhizobium altiplani | reverse complement strand
TGCGAAGCCGAATTCGGTTATGAGCACGATATCGATGGGGTTCTTCGCGAAGGCGTCAGGTTCAATCTGCGTCCGCACGAGATCTTTTACACCAACGCTGAGCTCGACATCACGTTTGTCGCGGTCACGCCATTGTCGGATGAGGGCGTACCGATCGACCGTTATGGCCGGCTGCCGCTGATCCCGCTTTCCGGCAAGGCGATCGATGGCGAGTGGGTGACGATCATCCAGCACCCGAACAGCGAGCCGAAACAGATTGCTATACGAGCAAGCCAGATCATTATTCTTGATCAGGACGCGGCCCCCGACGTCAACCTTGATCATTTCATCCACTATTCGACGGATACGGAGCCGGGCTCATCCGGCGCCCCGGTGCTGAACGACCAATGGCAGGTCCTGGCCCTGCACCACAAGGCAGTCCCTGAGCCGAAGAAGCCCGGAAGGCCTGAGAACAAAACTGTCTGGATCGCCAATGAAGGTGTCCGCATTAGTGCAATTTTTGGCCTGCTCGAAAGACAGCGCTTTGAACAGCCGCAGGCGGGCCTTGTGTTGGACCGGCTTGATACCTCGCTTGGGCTGCCGTCCCTGTCTCAAGGCGGCATCCAGGGCGAAGCTCTTCTCGAGGCGGACCGAAAGCCTCTCGCGCTCAAGCGTTGGGCCGGCGTCACCGGCTATGATCCACTCTTTCTCACCACCCGGATCGACCTTCCCGAGATATATGCACCGTGGCTCGCGCAAGAACAGATTGCGCCGCTGCTGGATGGGTCCGGTCACGAACTTGCTTATCACGACTTCACGTCTGTAATCCGTGCAGACCGGAAGTTTCCGCTGCTGACCGCCGTCAATATCGACGGCAACAAGCTGGTCCATCCCGGTCCGGGGAAGGACACGTGGCGGCGCGATGCGCGTATCGCGCCGGAATACCAGCCGGACGGAGAATTCTATGAGAACAAGGGAAAAGATCCGGTGCAATTCAGCCGCGGACACCAGGTTCGGCTGCTTGATCCCTGCTGGAGCGCCATGAACGATGTCAACCAGGCGCTGGTCGAGTCGCAATTGGGGGCAGAGGATACCTTCCACTACACCAACGCGGCCCCACAGGTCCAAACCTACAACGACATCGACTGGGGCAATCTCGAAGACTACCTGCTCGACAAAGCGCAAAGCACGGACAAGCGGTTGACCATTTTTACAGGCCCGATTTTTCGGGAAGACGATCCTCTGTATGGCAAAGGCCGAAAGGGTGGGCCTTGGAAAATTCCATTGTCTTTCTGGAAGATCGCAGTCCTTCAGAAATCCGCCACCAAGGTGGCAGCCGCCGCCTTCATCGTCGGTCAGACGCAGTACGTGCAGGCGCTCTATGAGGCGAAGGTGTTCTCCGGGCTGAAGCCCTACACCATCGATCAGATGCGCAAGCGCCGGATCCAGACCACCATCGCTGCAATTGAAGGTGAGACCGGGCTCGATTTTTCCGCGGTTCGCCCCTTTGATGCACAAGGGACACTGGAATCCACCCGGCAAACCCGTTGGATCAGCGATATCAATGATGTTGTAATCTGATTGCTGACGGAAAAGGATGGCAGGGGCGGGCGAACGCAGCAGGGCAGGGAGCAAGGGCAAAGCCCTCGGCCCCTCTAAGACAAACGATCCTGCGCCAGATGTCGCATCTGTACCGGCGAGATCTCGCTGTTCACACGAAGGATCGTCACACGAATGTGCCGATACCCGCTGCGGCAAAGTCGCGGCGGAGCAGGACATGCCTGTGGAATGAGGTGGAAAACAAATGAAGAACGATTTACGCCGTGGTATGCCTGAACGCGCCAGTTCGTTTCATGGGGTGATGCAGGATGACAGCATCGAAAGCCAGCCGGAATGTTGTGATTGAACGCAAAAGGCGGGAAGGGGCGACACTTGCTGCCCTAGCCGAGGAATTCGGCGTCTCCCAAAGTACGATCAGCCAGATCCTGGCCAAGCAGGAAAAAAACCGACGCGCAATCAAACGGCGTCTTGAGGCCCCACTGAGGAGGGTAACAAAACCATATGGCGGCCAATAGGCCCTTACAGGTAGGAAGGCAGGATGCGGCGATGCTGAAAACCGATACCCGCCAAGCGAATTGGCGTCGTGCCAATCCGGGCAAATACGATGCTCACCTTGCTGTGCAGCGAGCGGTAAAGGCGGGCGAGCTGGAGAAGCAAACCTGTGAAGTCTGCGGTGTCGAAGCCGTCGATGCCCATCATGATGAATACGAGGAGCCTTTAAAGGTGCGGTGGTTGTGCCGACGACATCACACGCGCCTTCACCATTACGGCGAAGGCATGTTTCCGATCAGGGATGCACCTTAGAGAGCATCCTGAAGCTAGAATTACGGAAGGCCAAGATCCGCACGTACCATGACAGCGGCTAGGGCGCGCAGGAAGCGCATGCCAGTTCGCAACGAGTGAGACAGCCACGGTTCATCGGCGGAATTTTCGGCGAATTCGTTCCTTGGCAGCAGGCGTGGTCATCACCTTCCTGCTCGTGACTTGCATTTCGGAGTGCATCCGCTTGCAGCCGCGGTCGTGGCTGCTCTGTGCTTCGGGTATTACGGCGGAGATTGTCTACGGTCTGCTAGTAGGCACGCAAAAATTTTCCGCTCTTCAATCTAGTTAAACCATAGATAATCTATATTTATCGCGGCGCGATGTTAGGTTTAGTCTCTCGAATGAAGAGGGATACCATGACTGGACAGATCCGTTTCAACGCCTTCGATATGAACTGCGTCGGCCACCAATCCCCTGGCTTGTGGGCCCATCCGGACGATAGATCGTGGACCTATAAGGATCTGGAATACTGGCAGGCTTTGGCTCGCACTCTGGAACGCGGCGTGTTTGATGGCATCTTCATTGCCGACGTGATCGGCTATTATGACGTGTACAAAGGCTCCAACTACCACGCCATTCACCAGGCGGCACAAATCCCGGTCAACGACCCCCTGCAGCTGGCTGCGCCCATCGCGCTGGCTACTGAGCATCTCGGCATTGGCATCACGGCGTCCACTTCATTCGAACATCCCTATACCTTCGCTCGCAGACTTGCGACGGCCGATCACCACAGCAAAGGCAGGGTTGGCTGGAACATAGTCACTTCCTATTTGGAAAGCGGCGCGAAGAATATCGGCCAGGCAGGGCTGAAACGTCATGACAACCGCTACGAGATCGCGAGCGAATATGTAGAGGTGCTCTACAAGTTGCTTGAGGGGTCGTGGGAAGAAGGGGCCGTGGTGCGGGATCGGGATCGCCGCATGTTCACAGACCCTAGGAAGGTCCATGAAATCGGGCACAAGGGCAAATATTTCGATGTTCCCGGCTACCAGCTGTCGGAGCCCTCCCCGCAGAGAACGCCGGTACTCTATCAGGCTGGCGCCTCCGGTCCCGGCAAGGCTTTTGCCGCCAGCCATGCCGAATGCATCTTCGTCGCGGCGCCGACAAAATCTGTCCTGCAGGGCTATGTCGCCGATATCCGCGAGCGTATCGTGGCCGCCGGGCGCGATCCGAAGAAGGTGTTCATCTACACGCTGATCACCATCATAACAGATGAGACCGAGGCAAAGGCGCAGGCCAAGTTGGAGGACTACAAGAAGTACGTTTCGTACGACGGTTCTCTCGTCTTCATGTCTGGTTGGAGCGGGATCGATTTTGGTCAGTATCCGCCCACCGATGTCGTCGAGCGAATTGAAACAAACGCGATCCATTCCTTCGTCGAGCACATTGCCGGCGGTGACAAATTCTGGACCATCGATGAACTAGCGAAATTCGGTGGCATCGGCGGGATGGGGCCAGTCTTTGTCGGCTCGGGCGAGCAGATTGCCGATATTCTGCAAGAATGGGTGGCTGAAACCGGCGTCGATGGTTTCAACATCGCCTATGCCGTGACGCCCGGCAGCTTCGAAGATGTCGTCGAGCACGTTGTGCCACAACTTCAAAAACGCGGCGCCTATCCGACAGCCTACCGTCCCGGAACGCTCCGCGAGAAGTTGTTCGGCAACGGTCCCTATCTGCCAGCCACCCATCCGGCCAACGCGTATCGGGACATCGAGGCGGTCAAGCGCCGCGAGGCCGCAGCCCTGACGCCCCAGCTGAAAACGATTGGCGCGTAATCGCTGCCACAGCCTCTTAACATTAGGTGCATCATGTCACAGGTTGATCAAGCTTGGGGAGCGGGGCCGAGTGCCCGCTACGAGGACCTCGCCAAGAAATTTCGTCCGCTTTTCGAGGAGATCAGACAAGGCGCCATAGCTCGCGAGTTCAACCGCATCCTTCCTGATGCCCAGATCGCGTTGCTAAAACGTGCGGGCTTCGGTGCACTTCGCCTGCCGGAGGGCGAAGGTGGACTTGGAGCGACGCTGGCGGAGTTCTTCAATCTCTTGATCGAACTGTCCGCCGCCGACTCGAACATAACGCAGGCACTGCGCGGCCATTTTGGTTTTGTGGAAAACGTCGTCAACACAGCACCGAGCGCTTTCCGTAGACGTTGGGCTGAGCGCATTTCTAACGGTGAGATCGCTGGCAACGCCTGGACCGAGATTGGCAATGCCAGCCAAGGCGCCTTTGCAACCCATATCGCCCGCAAAGGCGATGGCCTCGTGCTCAACGGCGAGAAATACTACACGACCGGTTCGCTTTTTGCCGATTGGATCGATGTCGGCGCGACAGGCCTGGAAGGCGAGGGCATCACCGTGCTCGTGCGCCGCGACGACCCGGGTGTGCGCGTTGTCGACGACTGGGACGGGTTCGGGCAGAAGCTGACCGCAAGCGGAACCACGACATTTTCCGATGCGAGGGTAGATCCCCTTGACGTCGTGGTCGACGACACGAAGTTTGGCTACAGCCCTGCGTTCTACCAGACTGTTCATCTGGCGACCTTGGCCGGGATAGGCCGCGCTATCGCCATTGAGACCGCCGCTGCGGTTTCGGCACGAACACGCCAATTTTCGCACGCTGCCGGTCCCCGATCGAGCCAGGATCCACAGGTGCTCCAGGTCGTTGGCCGCATTCGCTCCAATGCCTACGCCACCACTGCAATCGTGTTGCAGGTTGCGGCGGCCCAAGAACGCGCCCATGTCGCCAATTTGGCGGGCAATGACGAGGCCGTGGAACGCGCAAATGCGGTTGCCGAACTGGAAACATCACAAGCCCTCGGCGTGGTCACCAATCTGGTTCTCGAGGCGTCGACGATCCTGTTCGACACGCTGGGCGCCTCGGCAGCGAAATCGTCCACCGCGCTCGACCGTCACTGGCGTAACGCACGAACGATATCGTCACACAATCCCCGCATCTACAAAGACCGGATCGTCGGTGATTTCGCGGTGAATGGAACGCCGCCGCCCGGTCAGTGGCGCATCGGGCAAGCACCGGCATTAACGGCAGAGAGCCCGGACAAAGTCGACGAAAGTTCCGCTGCGGCCTGACCGCCGTCAAGGGGATGCGCGCTCGTGGCGCGCTGCAAGGTGCAGGGCGCGTGAAGTGCATTCAACCTCCCGAGCCTCTCGGGCACCAATTTCGCTATTGTAGGAGATGTCCATGATAGAAAGTCCAGATCGCGGTCTCGGCCGCCGTGAAGTCCTGAAACTCACCGCGCTTGCCAGCGCAACGGTCGCCGGTGCCGCTTTGGTCGGCGTCAGCCCCGGCCTGGCAAGCGGCGAGCTGTCTCTTAAGGGCAAGCGCATCGGCATCAGTACCGTGGGCACAGACCACCACGCCGATCTCCAGGCTTATAACGCCCAGATCGAGGAGGTGAAACGCCTGGGCGGCGTTCCGATCGGCGTTGATGCCGGGCGCAACGACGGCAAGCTCATCTCCCAGCTTCAGACACTGATCGCGCAGAAGCCCGACGCCATCATCCAGCAGCTCGGCACGCTCACGGTTATCGATCCCTGGCTGAAGAAGGCGCGTGATGCCGGCATCCCCGTCCTCACCTTGGACGTCGGATCGACGAACTCGCTGAACAACACGGCATCCGACAATTGGGAAATCGGCAAGAACCTCGCTCTGCAGCTGGTCTCGGACATTGGCGGCGAGGGCAAGATCGTAGTCTTCAACGGCTTCTACGGGGTCACGCCCTGCGCGATCCGCTACGATCAGCTGGTGAATGTGATCAAGTATTTCCCGAAGGTGGAGATCATCAAGCCGGAGCTACGCGACGTTATCCCCAATACCGTTCAAGATGCCTTCACCCAGGTCACCGCCATCGTGAACCGCTACCCGGAAAAAGGCTCGATCAAAGCGATCTGGTCGGCCTGGGATATCCCTCAAGTGGGAGCCACACAGGCTCTCGTGGCCGCCGGCCGCACGGATATCAAAACATACAGCATCGACGGCAGCCCGGAAGCGCTGCAATTGCTCGCCGATCCGAACTCCCCTGCTGCCGCCAATGTGGTCCAGCAGCCGGCCGAACTTGGGCGCACCGCGGTCCGCAATGTTGCCCGTGTCCTGGCTGGCGAGACCTTGCCGCGGGAGACCTATGTTGCGTCCATGCTTGCGACCAAGGACAACGTCAAAGAGGTCATCGAGAAACTCGGCGTGCATTAGGTCGGGGCTAAGACGGTATTCCAGTGCTTCCGCGGTATGTCGTCTTGTCTTTCAACGATCAACAGCGCGTCGTTTTGAAGCTGCGAGACAACAATGATGGCCTTGCCAGCTGCAACTGCCACGATCTCCGCCTCGCATCGCAACAGCCAAAGCAACCCACAATCAAAGGAGTAAATCATGACTGAAAAATCAGCCACAGGTCTCGGCCGCCGCGACCTTCTGAAGTTTACCGCACTGGCGGGCGCAGCGGTCGCCGGTGCCGCAGCGATCGGGATTCGTCCGACACTTGCTGCTGAAGACCTGCCGCTCAAAGGCAAGCGCATCGGCATCAGCGCCGCCGGCACTGACCACTTCTTCGATCTCCAGGCCTACAATGCCCAGATCGAGGAGGTAAAGCGGCTGGGTGGCGAGCCGATCGCCGTGGATGCGGGGCGCAACGACGGCAAACTCGTTTCGCAGCTCCAGACCCTTATCGGGCAGAAGCCGGACGCCATTGTCCAGCTTCTTGGAACGCTGACGGTCATCGACCCCTGGCTCAAGAAGGCCGGCGATGCAGGCATACCGGTTTTGACCATCGACGTCGGCTCCACTTATTCACTGAACAACTCGACCTCAGACAACTGGGGTCTCGGCAAGGACCTCGCCCTGCAGCTCGTGTCCGATATCGGCGGCGAAGGCAAGATCGTCGTGTTCAACGGCTTCTACGGCGTCACGCCTTGTGCGATCCGTTACGATCAGCTCGTAAACGTCGTGAAATATTTCCCCAAGGTGGAGATCATCAAGCCGGAACTGCGCGATGTCATCCCCAATACCGTCCAAGATGCCTTTACCCAGGTGACCGCGATCCTCAATCGCTATCCAGATAAAGGTTCGATCAAAGCAATCTGGTCGGCCTGGGATGTGCCGCAGCTTGGCGCAACGCAGGCTCTTGTGGCTGCTGGGCGAACCGAGATCAAGACTTATGGCGTCGATGGCAGCCCGGAAGTCCTCCAGCTGGTCGCCGACCCCAAGTCTCCAGCCGCAGCCGACGTTGCACAGCAACCGGCAGAGCTCGGGCGCACCGCCATTCGCAACGTTGCCCGCCTGCTTTCTGGCGAAAAACTGCCACGCGAAACCTACGTGCCGGCGCTTCTCGCCAACAAGGCGAACGTCGGCGAGGTCACCAAAAAGCTGGGCATCGGCTGACTTTAGTGACCAGGCCGCGCCTCTGTTCAAAGGTGCGGCCATCGTTCAGCGTGCGGAGCACCCATATGAGCCAAATAATCGCAGCGGAAACTGACCCTGCCGACATTCTCAAGCTGAGCCAGGTCGTCAAGACCTTCGGGGGGGCGCGCGCTCTTGATGGCGCGGGACTGACTGTAAGACGGGGAACAGTGCATGGGTTGGTCGGCCAAAATGGAGCTGGCAAATCCACACTGATCAAGGTCCTCGCCGGTCTCCACCAGCCAGACGATGGCGCAATAGAGATCGATGGCACGACACACGCGCGGCTGACCCCGAAGCTTGCGGAAGAACTTGGCATCCACTTTATCCACCAGGATCGGCTCCTGCCGCCAAGCTTCACTGTCGGGGAAGCGCTTTTCTTAGGTGACGAACCAAGCCTTGGGGCGACACCCTTTCTCGATCGTCGGCGCATGCGACACGAAGCGGCGCGCCTGCTCAAGTTCTATTTCGAGATCGAACTGCCTCAGAACGCGCTGATCTCGGAGCTGACCACGGCGGAAAAGCAAATCATTCAGATCACTCGTGCATTGATCCGCAAGCCCAAGGTTCTCGTTTTCGATGAGCCAACAGCAGCGCTCGTGCGCCAGGAGGCCGATATTCTGTTTCGGCTGATCAGGCGGCTCGCCAACGAAGGCGTCACAATCTTGTACATCTCTCATTACCTCAGAGAAATCGAAGACATCTGCCAGACCGTCACGATCTTGAGAAATGGCCGTGATGTTGCGACGCTTGCCCTGTCCGAAACCTCTGCCGAGGAAATCGGTCAGTTGATGATAGCGCGCGAGACAGGTGATCTCTTTCCCGCTCGTCAGGTGCGCCTCGGCGAGGAGTTTCTTCGCGTGCAAGACCTCGCGGTGGCAGGCAAGTTCGAGCCGGTTTCCTTCACCTTGCGCCGCGGTGAGGTGCTCGGAATCACCGGGCTTCTCGGATCGGGTGCCAAGGACCTGATGCGTGTCCTCTTTGGGCTGGAACGGGCAACATCGGGGACAATTGTCCACGAAGATCGTAACGTCGGACTTGCCTCGCCGCGAGACGCGGCCAAGGCAAGATTTGCCCTGGTCCCGGAGGATCGTCGTCGCCACGGGGTGGCACTCGATATGAGTGTGAGAGAAAACGTGACCATCGCCAGCCTCGGCCGATTCTTGCGGTTCGGGCGGCTCGACAGGAAGGCTGAAGCAGGAGAGACGGATAAACTCGTCCGAAAGCTTCAGATCAAGGCTGACGGGCGAGAGGCCTTGGTCCGGTCACTATCTGGCGGCAATCAGCAGAAGGTGGCGATAGCGAAATGGCTGGCTCGCGACACCGACCTTTATCTGCTGGACGAACCCACAGTGGGCGTTGATATCGGCGCAAAAGCCGAGATCTATGCACTGATCGCCGACCTCGTTTCGAGCGGAGCAAGCGTCATCCTTCTCTCCACCGATCTCGATGAACTCGTCGGCATGACGGATCGGGTCCTCGTGATGTTCCGCGGGCGCGTTACGCGCGAGCTTCAATCCAGCCACACCATGGCAAACGACATATTGGCCGAGGCCACCGGCGCTCGGGAAAGGTTGCGTCATGTCAGTTGATATCGAAAGCTACGCTCCCGTTTCCGGAGCGGAACCGGAGACGCCTCAGCAAAAGACCCGGCTCGCTGCCACTTTGCTGCGTTATGGCGCCTTAATAACCTTTCTGTTGATCCTGGTCATATTCTCCGTTTCGGCGCCCTTCTTCCTTTCGGTGTTCAACATCGGCAACATCCTGGGGCAGACGGCAATCACCGGGGTTCTGGCGATAGGCCTCACGGTCGTCGTGATAGCGGGAGGCCCGAATGTCGTGACCGGCGGCATCGATCTGTCGCTCGCCGCCAACATGGGTCTTAGTGCAGCCATTTACGCGAGCTTGATACAGGCAGGCTACGGTGACGGCGCCGCCGTGATCGCGGCGCTCGGTTCAGGCCTTGCGGTCGGTGCGGTAAACGCGATTGCGGTGGCCGGGATCGGCATCGTGCCTCTTTTGGCGACGCTGGCGGTCATGAATGTCATTGCCGGGCTCGAGCTTGTGCTGACCGAAAACACGGTCATTCCTGCCTCCGGCGATGTGCTCACAGCACTCTCCTCCCAGGGGCCTTTAGGTATCCCGGTGCTTGGCTATGTTCTGATCGCCTTTTCGCTTGCGATGTCTCTTCTCGTGCAGGGTACGCGCTATGGGCTGCGACTTTATGCGGTTGGTGAATTTCCGGAAGCCGCGCGCTCCGCAGGCATTCCGGTGAAGGCCTATCTCGCCGCAGCCTTCCTGATCAGCGGTCTTTGTGGTGGTCTCGCCGGCATCCTCAATACAGCATATCTCAGTGGCTCAAGCACGGGTTCGGGCGAGATGCTCCTGCCTGTGGTCGTCACCGCGCTGCTCGGATCGGTGTTTTCCCGCCGACTTGTTCCGACCGTCGGCGGCACCCTGCTATCGGCTTTGTTCGTCGGTGTTCTTCTCAACGGCTTTCAGCTCCTCAATCTCTCCAGCACGCTGGTCAGCGGCGTCCAGGGTGTACTGATCCTGCTGACCGTATCGGTTACGACACTTATTCGCAGGGACGTTTGACCATGGCGACCAAATCTCTTTCCAGGAATGTTGTCGCGCTCGGCGGCCGAACGGCTCTGATCATCGCGCTGATCTGCGTCTTTTGGCTGTTTGCCTCGCTAGCGCCGAGCTTCCTGACAGCTGGCAATCTTTCAAGCCTGCTTGCCAACAATTTCAGCTTGCTGGCAATCGTAGCCGTCGCCATGACCTTCGCCGTGGCTTCCGGCGGTATCGATCTGTCGATCGGCGCGGCGATCGATTTTTCCAGCCTCGCTCTCGTGTCATTGGTGCTGACTGGCCATTCCGTCGGTGTTGCGGCCTTAGGCGGGCTTGCCGCGGGAGCGCTTGTCGGTGTGTTCAACGCGATCCTTATTTCCTGGGCAGGCCTTTCGCCTTTTCTTGCGACGCTTGGCACGCTCTTTGTCGGCCGCAGCATTCAGCAGCTGCTCACCAATGGCGGCAACCCGATCTACCTCCCGCAAAATGCGATACCGGGTTCTTTCCGTGCTATCGGGCATGGCACGATCCTCGGTGCCCCGGTGCCGCTGATCATCGCGCTCGCCACGGCGGCGGCCGCCGCCTTCCTACTTTCGCAGAGCCGGTTCGGCCGCGCGGTCGTTGCCGCAGGCGTGCAAGCCGATATTGTGCGCTATTCCGGGCTGCCGCTGCGCCTCATTCTTGCAGGAACCTATGTCCTGATCGGCGTCATCGCAGCGGTGGCAGGCCTGGTCCTGACCTCGACCGTGACAGTCTACGTACCCAATTCAGGCAACGCATTTTTGCTCAATTCCGTTGGCGCCGCATTCATAGGGACAACCATCCATATCCACGGTCGCCCCAATATCGTGGGGACCGTACTCGGCGTTTTGCTGCTTGCTATCGTCGCAAACGGCCTGCTCTTGAGCGGCCTGAATTTTTACTGGCAGCAGGTTGGAACGGGCACCTTGATCTTTCTCGTCCTGGCGCTCAGCTTTGCGACACGAAAGGCCAGCTAAACGG
>NZ_LNCD01000129.1 GCF_001542405.1 Rhizobium altiplani | reverse complement strand
TCACCGAGATTGCCTGAGCACAACCAGTTAGGCCTGATGCCGACAAAGGTGCTGTTCCATGGGCGAGGTCCTCGGTGTCATGACCGACCGACAGCATCTGATTTTTCATCAGGGAGAAGAGCTGCGCCGGCTTGACGAGCGTATGGGCATTGCCGAAACCTGGTTCCACCGGCGCGCTCTCCTGCCCGGCGATGAAAACGCGGCAAAGGACGTTTTTCGGATCACGGTTCGGATCCGCGTTGTCCTATTCGATCGAGACTGTAAAGGCGCGACCATTGAACCCCTGGGCAAGGATAGGGGCATCTCGGAGAGAATTTGTTTGTCTCCATTGGCCGATCACAAATCGTGCAGTGGTCGGCGTTATGCTTGCATCGACGAACATGTCGAAACGGTACCAAATGTCGGTGCCCAATGGCGCCAGAACCTTTTCGGCTTCCCAGAGCTCGGAGCGTTCACTGCCATCGCGATCGTAGGTGCCGTCTTCACGGGCGCAGCCCTTGGGATGCCAGGCAAAGGCCAGCACGTTATTTTGCGGATACCGCGTCACGCCAATGCCTGAGATCAGCGTAGTCTTGCTGGGTGCGGAATATGGTCATCGGGGAAGACCGTTTCGGGGTCGCCGGGGTAGACCAGCGTCGGAATGTTCCAGTTCCCGAGTGTAAAATCCGCCGCCGTGGCCCTTATGGGCGCGGCCAAATCGCAGTTCATTATGAATGGAAATGGTATGAATTCATATGCTCATGAACGGGGATCATAATGATAGATCGGCAGCATCTGGCGATCCTGAGAGAAGTCAATCGTCACGGCAGCGTCACCGCAGCGGCCGAGAAGATGAACGTCACACAATCGGCTCTGAGCCACACGATCGCCAAGTTCGAGGATCGGCATGGCATCAAGATCTGGATGAAAACCGGCCGCGGCCTGCGCCTGACGCAAACGGGCGAATACCTGCTCACCGTAGCCGAGCGGATTCTGCCGCAATTGGAACATGCCGAACGGGTCCTCACCGACTTCTCATTGGGACGACGAGGAGCGCTCCGCGTCGGCATGGAATGCCATCCGTGCCAGCGCTGGCTCTCGAGAATGGCGACACCCTATCTGGCGCGGTGGCCCGACGTGGATTTCGACGTGCGCACCGCTTTTCGTTTCGACGGGGTCGAGGCGCTGCTGGGTTATGAAATCGACCTGCTGATAACTCCAGACCCGGTAGAGGCGCCGGAGCTGCTGTTCACGCCCGTGTTCGATTACGAGCTGGTCCTTATGGTGCACGAGTCCCATCCTCTTGCCGGCAGGACATGCGTGCAACCGCACGATCTGCTCGACGAAGAGCTGATCACAGTCCCCGTCACCCTGGAGCGACTGGACATTTACACCCGGTTTCTCGTTCCCGCCCATTGCCGGCCCCGTCAGCACAGGACGGCCGAAACTGTCGACCTCATGCTGCAACTCGTTTGCGCGGGCAGGGGGGTCACCGTCCTTCCGGACTGGTTGCTGCAAGAGGATGGGGCGGGAATGCCGATACGGGCACTCAGCCTGGGCGAGGCAGGGATTCAGAAGAGCATCAACCTCGGCGTCAGGCGCGGCGAGGAGACGACCTCCTACATTAATGGCTTCCTGACGCTTGCCCGGGAGATGGGCCGCATACCCCTGGCGTGATCGCTGGATGCCTGGTGAGGCAGTTTCGTTCGCCGCGCGTTTGTGCCTGTCGCATTCAGCCGCCCGAGACAAAGCCGATCGCCACGCCAAAGGCGTCTTCGGGCTTTATGGTGATGCGATTGCCCTCGGCGGTAAAGGGAACGCCCGCTGTCGAGAGCAACTGCCGCTGCCGCGTCAGATCGGGAATGGCGATCGTGTAGCCTGTAAACCCACCATCCTCGTCAGACTTTTCCACGTTCAGCCGGCCGCCCAGCAAGGCATAACCTGTCCGATTGCGGTCCTGCGTGGCGGAGACGCCAGTAAAATCCGCGAGGAAACCTGCATGCTTGTCGGGGTCTTCAGTCGTCAGAGTGACGGCGACCACATTGGTTGCGCCATTGGGGTGATTTTGAAATTCCGCATTCCAGAAGTTCTCGGGAAAATGCTGCTGGCAAACGAAGAAGGAAGCGTTCGGAATGTTTGGATCCATGGCAAAGGCCAGCGTGAAGGCAACATGCGTCTCGCCGCCATCCGGCCGACGCCCTTTCCGCTCAAAGAAGACGGGTTCGAAGTCACCGATTCCCTTTTTCAAAAACGCCGCTGCATCGGCCTTCGCATCTGCGCTGTCGAGGACGAACATGGCAAAGCCTTCGCGCGCTTGCAGGTAATCCCGCAGGAAACCGCCGAAGCTGAACCGGCCCGGTGCGTGTGGTGGTATCATGCCCGGGTCGTCGCCGATCGCGATCAATTCGATGAAGGAAGAACCGAACTGAACAAGCCGGTTGTCGGTGCCCCACGGGTGACGGTTGCGCGCACCGAGCCGGAAGCCCAAGCGCTCGTAAAAGCGGGCGGCGGCCTCAAGATCATGAACCGCAAGCACAATGTGATCGATGCGACGGCCGGAAACCGACATTCCAGTCCTTCCTTATCTGTTGCCGGGTAAGCTGGCGGCACGCCATACGAGCGGAACAAGGATAAAAGCTACGGCCGGTAACACCAGCCAATTGATCGTGCTCCAGCCTGAGCTGTGGAGCAGCGAACCTGCGAAAAAGGAAGCACAGGCTACTGTCCCGAACACCATGAAATCATTGGCACCCTGCGCTTTGCCACGTTCGGATGGCGAATGGCACTCAGCAACCATCGCTGTTGCGCCAATGAAGCCGAAATTCCAGCCGAGCCCCAAAAGGATGAGCGATCCCCAGAAGTGCGCGATATCGAGACCACTGAGCGCAATGAGCGCCGAACCGCCGATCAGGAGAAGTCCCGTCGCCGCCATACGCTCTTTGCCGAAGCGCGCCATGAGGCGGCCAGTGAAGAAGCTTGGGCCGAACATGGCGAGAACGTGCCAGTGAATGCCGAGCGATGCGGAATCGACGGAATGGCCGTGCCCGGCCATGGCCATTGGTGCGGCCGTCATCACGAACGTCATCAGCCCGTAAGAGACGACGCCGGTCGCCACGGCCAATAGATAGCGCGGTGAGGCCAGCATCTGGGCAAGCGGGCGGTTCGCAGCGGCGGTGGCATGGACAGCGGCGGGAGCCGCCGGGCGGCGCAGAGCCAAAAGGATCGGCACCGCGAGCAAGGCGAGCATCGCCTGGCTGAGGAAGCTGCCGGCAAAGGCATGTCCCGGCAGAGCGTTACGCGTCCAGATGACAAGCTGCGGTCCTATGATGGCAGCGATCAGCCCGCCCACCATCACGCGTGATATTGCGCGGTCACGTCCGGCGCCAGTCAGGCCGTCGGTCGCCGCAAAGCGGTAGCTCTGGACATAGGCTGAATAGAAACCCGCCATCAACGTGCCCAAGCAGAAGATCACGAAGCTCGATCGGACAATGCCGATCGTGGCAACGATGCCTGCGATCGTGCCGAGCGTGGCACCCAGGATATATCCGGTGCGCCGCCCGAACCGGCGCATGACTGCCGCAGCCGGCAGCGTTCCCAAAGCAAGCCCGAGGTTGAGCATGCTGACCGGCAAGGTTGCTGCGGCCGGATCGGACGCCAGATGCTGGCCGACGAGCCCGCCGAGCGAAATGACGCTGGGAGAATTGGCGCCTCCGAGCGACTGGGCCGCCGTTAGAACCCAGACGTTCCTTGAAGCCGCCACATCTATCCTGTCGCGGAACGTCGCCTCGACGATCCCCATCGGCTTGTCCTTCTCAATAGCTTGGTTTGTGACGCGTGGGCTAGGCAGGCATCGGCAGCACATCGGCGTGCTGAAGAGGGGCGTCCTTGATCCAGATTTCGGCGCCGTCCGGGCCGGTCACCGCCTCAAGTGGACTGCCTGCAGGCAAGCGTCCCCAGCATAGCGGCTCCAGGGGCTCGCCCTGCGATAGAAGGCTGCCGGACAGCACCAGAAATTCGAGGCCACGGCGATTTTCGACGGCGATGGCGGAGTCGGGCTGCCAGGTCTCGATCGAAACGCGTTCGGTGATATCCTCGAAGAGAACACGCGCCGCATGGGCGCTGGCGCGCAATGCGGCCGCTTGACCCTCGCCCGGCCGCCGGACGATCTGCGTACTGTCGCCCTGACGAAACTGCCAGAGGCGCACGAAGATCACGCAGCCCTCCTCCGACGCCGGTACGTGTGAGGTGCCGGGCGGATTGCGGAAATAACATCCGGCCGGATAATCACCATGCTCGTCTTGGAACGTCCCCTCGAGCACGAGTATCTCTTCGCCACCGCTATGGACGTGGGACGGGAAAGCGCTGCCCGGCGCGTAGCGCACGATGGAGGTCGCGCGCGCAACTTCACGGCCGACCCGGTAGAGCATGCGCCGGTCGACGCCGGCGGCGGGGCTCGGCACCCAATCGAGATTGGCCGCGTGGACGATGACCGGCTTGGTCAGGTCTTCATTGATCCGCATTGGTCTGGTCTCCCATCGTCAGAACGATCCGGAATTTCGCCTCACCAGAACGCATTCTTCGGACCGCTTCGGCGGCCTGCTCCAACGGCATGGTTTCGATCATCGCCCGCACCCCGGTCAGGACGCTGAAATCCAGCGTCCTCTCGTTTTCGAACGGGGAGCCAGTCATCGAGCCGATGACACCTCGCTCTGCGCCTACCAGATATCCGGTCGAGACTGGCAGCGGATCCTTGCCGACGCCGAGCACGATCAGGCGGCCTTCCGGTGCAAGTGCGGGCATCAAAACCGAGACGGCTTCCGGGTTGCCGGTGGTGGTCAGGATTGCCTTCGCCCCGCCCATCGCATTCAAAGCCTCGGCGGCGTTTTCTATGTTCGTGTCGATGTAACGATGGGCGCCAAGCGTCGCCGCATCTTCGGCAATATCGTCGCCCCGACCCACCGCGACCACGCGGAAGCCCATCTTGCGGGCATATTGCAGCGCCATGTGGCCGAGCCCGCCAATTCCGAGAACGGCAACGGTATCGCCTGCCTCCGCGCCCGACTTCTTCAAAGCATTGAAGGTGGCGATGCCGGCGCAAAGGATCGGTGCTGCCTCTTCCGATGAAAGCTCGTCCGGAATGGAAACGAGTCCAGTCGCGCGCGCAATCAACATTTCCGCATAGCCGCCGTCGCAGGAGGATCCGAGAACGGGCTGGTTGCGGCAGAGATTGAAACGGCCGCGGCGGCATTCATTGCACTCGTTGCAATGCCCGCCGAGCCGGCCCACGCCGACGCGCTGGCCAAGCCTCCAGATCGAAGGCGCGTTTGAACCAAGCGCGATGATGCGGCCTACCACTTCGTGACCAGGAACGCGCGGCGGCTGTAGTTTCCTGTCAGCCTTGTCGATGTCGCTGGCATCCGCGCCGCAGATGCCGCAGGCTTCAACCGCAATCAGCGCCTCGTTGTCGCCCGGCGTCGGTGCCGGTCGGTTCACAAGCTCAAGGCCGCCGGATGAGGATACCTGCATCGCCCGGTAGGTTGTTGTTGTCATGATCTGCTCCTGTCCTCGCGTTCCAAAATAGGTGATAAACGATCTTCGTCTCGCCAGGTGATCAGGGTCGTGGCTGCGCGCGCACCGGCTTCGATGGCGCCAGCCAGATAGCCGGGGTCGTCGATTGCTGTTTCGCTGCCGGCCAAGCTGATCCAGCTCCGCCAGGTCTGATCGACCCATTCCCGCGGGCTGCCTTGAGGATGATCGCCAGCCATCCTGTCCAAAGACGTCGCGGTCAGCGGATCGTCGGCCCAGTCCTTGTAGAGCGTCGAAATCGGAGCCAGGGCTTGCGGTCCGAACAATTGCCCAAGCTGTGTAATCGAGGCGCTGATGATGGCATCGCGACCGGCCTGACCTCGGGCGGGCGCCGGGACGCCGACGAAGCCGAAGAGGGCCGCCTTTCCAGAAGCGGTCGTCGCATCATGGATCTCGACGAGCGGGCCGACCATGCTGCGGGCGGCGCCGGAAAGCCCGGCTTCGCGCCAGAAGGGCCGGTCATAGAGAGCGAAGATTTTGGCATGCGGCGCCATCCAGGTCGGCGTGTCCCGCCAAATCTTAAAGATCAGATCCGCCGGCGTGGGATCGAGAACGATCGTCTCAGCGAGCAATCGCGGCGGCAGCGCGAGGATCACATGGGACGCCGTTATCTCGTCGGCAGAGCCGACGGTCCCGGCGAGCCGCACCTTGAGTCGATCTGCTGTTTGTGCGATGCGGCTTACTGTCGCGGCGAGCCGCAATGACGCCTGCGGGAGACGCCCCGAGAGAGCCGAGACAATGGCTCCGGTACCGCCGGAGAGCCGCATCGAAATCGGCTCTTGCCGCATCGTGCCGTAGCGCTCGGGTGCGGTTTCGCGTGAGCGCTGAAACACCAGCGCGCCGTCGGAATATTGGGGAAAAAACGAAAGCCCCAGTTCACGCGCAAATTCCTGGACCGTTGGATGCATGTCGGGCCAGAACCAGGAAGGACCGAGATCGAATCCGTCAGACGAAACATCGGTTTGCAGGTCAGCCGTCAGGATGTGGCCCCCCAGCCGATCCCGTGCCTCGACCAGGGTAAAGTCGAGTCCGTTGCGATGAAGGTGGTAGGCTGCCGTGAGCCCGGCAAGGCCGCCGCCAACGATGACTACCGTCTTGGATAATATTGTTGTCATTGAAGCCATGGGCGGACCTTCGGCTCGATCTCACTGCGGTTCAGACGACGGCGTAAATGCGAATGTCCGGCGCTGCTGCGAGCAGCGGCTTCAATCCAGTGACGACGTCGTCATTGAATAGCGCACTTTCGAGATAGGCCGTGGCGTCGTCGACGCTGTTGAACCCGTGGAGAACCTGCACGTCATCGTCCCGGATCAGGAGTTCCTTGGAGGTTGCGCCGGCGACTTCGGTAAGGAACGTTTCCTTGTATTTCTGATAGACGCCCACGGCAGCGCGACGGTTCTCGGCGGCAATCTGCAGGGTGATTTGGAGATAAGCCATGAGTCATCCTTTCGCTGGGCGCGCGGCAAGGAGATCGTCCCGCGACAATGCCTGTGCGCCGTTTGTTGCGCCCGGATGGCCGGCTTGACAAATGAGAGTTTCTTGGGCGCGGCAAAGAAAATCTTTGGTGCGCTGCGTCGCGACCGGGTTAGGATCGTGCCGTGCCTGCCTCTTCAAGCAGCCAGTTGCGAAAGGCCTGCAGTTTCGGCAGCGACGCATACTGCCCCCGGTAGACGACATAATATGCGAGCCGCGAGGGAACGATGACGTCCGGGAAGAGGCGCTGGAGCCGGCCCGCGGCCAGATCGTCATGGGCCAGGATACTGCGCGCCAGCGCCACGCCCTGCCCCTCGATCGCGGCCTGCAGGACGGCAGCGGAATTATCGATCCGCATGCCTCTTTGCGGCTGGGTGTCGGATACGCCGGCGGCTTGCAGCCAGCGGTCCCAGGTGACAAAACCGATGGCCGGATCCACGGAGAGATCGTGGATGAGCGTCTGGCGTGTCAGATCAGCCGGGACGTTCAGGCTTCCGATGTCTGAAAACCTGGGCGAACAGACCGGAAAGATTTCCTCGTCCATCAGCTTTTCGGCGATCAGGTCCGGCCAGCTTCCGTCTCCGTAGCGCACGCCGATATCGATGCCGTGTGCCTTGTAGTCGACGAGCTTCAAGCTCGTCTCGAGCCGGATGTCGGTCTCCGGAGATCTGGCCTGGAAGCGATCGATGCGGGGCAATAGCCATTTGGCGGCGAACGCAGGACTGACGGTCACGTTGAGGATGCCGCTTGTCGCGGATTCCCGAAGACGCTCCAGTCCAATAACCAGCTGATCGAGCCCTGCCCTGATGTCGGGAAGGGCATGCTCGGCGTGTTCGGTCGGGGTGAGCCTCGCCTTTCCGGTGGTGGTGCGATGAAAGAGCGGCATTCCGAGCCAATCCTCCAACCCGCGCACCATCTGTCCGACCGCGGCTGAGGTGACCTTGAGTTCTTCGGCAGCTCCAGAGAAGCTGCCATGACGTGCGCTGGCCTCAAAGGCACGTAGCGCGTTCAGATAGACCGGTGACTTTCTGTTCAAGACACGTTCTTAAGTTTTGAGGCGAGGGGTTCCTTTCGTCTGCCGAACCACCTTACTCCGCCGCCGACAAGGGTCTCAGGGTGACGTCAGTGGTATAGTTTTCCCGCATGAACTCAATGAAGTTCTTTTGGAATTGCCTGGTATGAGCGTGGGCGAGATCGTCTGCGCGGTCGACATCCTTGGCCTTGATCGCATCCAGCATCAGCTGATGCTCATCGGTCAAGAGATAGCCTTCGTGCGTACGCTCGAGGTATTCGAAATGCAGGTGCAACATGCGCTGTCCTTGCGAAAGCAATCTTTCGTAGAAGGACGCGAGATACGGATTGCGGCCCGCTTCGGCAATCGCCATGTGAAACCGTTTGTTCGCCTCTGACATGGCGAGATGATTGCCTGTCTTCACCGCGGCCTCGAATTCCTTCGACCGCTTTGAGATCACCTTGAGGTCGGCATCCGTTCTGAGCGCTGCCGCAAGGCGCGTGTTCATTCTCTGGGCAATGTCGAGCGCTTCGACATATTTTGGAAAAGTCGCGACTTCGATGGGGGCGACAATCGTGCTGCGGTTGGCGAGCGTCACGACCAGATCGTCGCTTGCCAAACGGATCAGCGCCTCGCGGACCGGTGAGCGCGACATATCGAACCGCTCGGCCAGCGTCATCTCGTCAAGAAGCTGTCCGGGCTGCAACACGAGGGCGAGGATTTCATTTCGCAACGTCGTGTAGATGTCCTTCCAGCCGCTTCCTCGTGGCCTTTTGGCCTCTTGCTCTTCCATTGGATCGCCTCTTCTACCTGCTCATCAAAGGCATAGCGCCAATTTGAGCCCCTGTCGACATGTTGTCTGTCAAAGAAACTTTGTCGACACGCAGTTTTTCCGCTTGACAATGTCGATTCCCTGTCGACATATATGCAGCGGTCGACAGCCAGTCGACAAAAGAAAAAAAGTCCGGCGACAAGCCGGCGGAGGAACCGCGCCCAAGTGCGCAACAAATGAGGATTGTCATGTTGAAAACTTTGATAGCGTCCGCCTTGCGGGCGATGCCGGCTGCTGCGCTTGCTTTTGGCCTTGCCCATGCCGCCCAGGCCCAACAGGCAGAGGGATATTGGCAAGGCGTGCAGAAGGCCGGCGTTCTGCGCTGCGGCGCGGCGGTTGCACCACCTTACGTCATGCGCGATCCGGCTTCCGGCGAATATTCCGGCTTCTTCGCTGATCTTTGCCGCGAATTGGCCGACACGCTGCAGGTAAAGCCCCAATTCGTCGATACGACCTGGGACAATATCGTGGCGGGCCTTCAGGCCGGCAAATGGGACGTGTCGCTTGCACTGAACCGGACGCCAGCCCGCGCAATGGCGGTGCAGTTCTCGATCCCGGCGATGGAATACCAGATCTCGCTTGCCTACAACAAGAATAACCCGAAGGTTTCGGCCGGCGCCAAGTCCGTCGCGGATATCGACAAGGAAGGCGTGACGCTGGCCGTCATGTCCGGCACTGCACAGGACAAGGCAATCTCCGCCGCCATCAAGAAGGCGACGATCATGCGCCTGCCCACCAACGACGAAACCCGGCTGGCGGTGGTTTCCAAGCGCGCCGACATTCTCGTCGATGCCTCGGACACCAACCAACTCTTCACCCAGTCCAATCCCGACTGGGCCGTTGCCCTCAATCCGGAGCCGGCGCTTGCCAAGCAGGGTGTCGCCTTCGGTCTTCCCCATCAGCTCTCCTCGGCCGACAAGGAAGTGGTCGACATCTTCCTTGAAGAACGCGTCGCGACCGGACATGTCGACGACCTGATCCGCAAGGCGGTTGACGAAACCCTCAAGACATCCAACTGACGCTTTAGCGGGGCCGCCCATCTCGCGGACGGCCCTTTTTACGCCTCACAACGATAACGAATTCAGGGGATTGCGCCATGTCGACGCCATCAATGGCTCCGCTTGTCAAAATGGAAGGCCTGCATAAGAGCTATGGCGGCGGCGCCGTCAAAGTCCTGCAGGGTCTCGACATCGAGATGAAAGCCGGCGACCGCGTCGTCGTCATCGGCCCGAGCGGTGGCGGCAAGTCGACGCTGCTGCGGGTCCTCATGGGCCTCGAGAAGATCGATCGGGGCTCCGTGACCTTCGGCGGCAAGCCGTATATTTCGACGAACGGCAACGGCAAGACCGACATAGACGCCAAGGTTCGCCGTTCGATCGGCATGGTGTTCCAGCACTACACATTGTTCCCCCATCTCGACGTCATCGGCAACCTGATCCTGGCTCCGATGAAGGTGAGGGGCGAAAAGAAGGCCGCTGCGCAGGAGCGCGCCATGGGGCTTCTCACCCGCTTTGGCCTTGCTCAGAAAGCCAACTTCTATCCGGCGCAATTGAGCGGCGGCCAGAAGCAGCGCGTTGCCATCGCCCGCGCCTTGATGCTTGACCCGAAGCTGATGCTCTTCGACGAAGTCACCAGCGCGCTGGACCCGGAGCTTGTCGCCGAGGTCGAGCAGGTCATCCTGCAACTCGCCAAGCAGGACATGCCGATGGTGATCGTCACCCACGACATGTGGTTCGCCAAGAACATTGCCTCCCGCGTCATCTTCTGCGCCGGCGGCGTGGTCGTCGAGGACGGCCCTCCGGAACAGGTCCTCGGCTCGCCTAAGGAAGAGCGCACCCGTGAATTCATCGAGCGTGTCTTCCATATCAAGCACTAGGAGACCGGCGTCATGGACTACAGTTTCGATTTCCAGTCGGTTTTCCGAAACATTGGGCCTCTGTGGGACGGTCTTTGGGTGACGATCGAACTGACGCTGGCTGCCAATGTCGTCGGCCTCACCCTCGGTTTCGTCCTCGCGCTCCTCATTATGACCCGTTGGGCGGCGGTGCGCTGGCCGTTCATGCTGTTCGTCGAATTCTTCCGCTGCACGCCGGCAATCGTCCAGATCGTCTGGTTCTTCTACTGCGTGCCGATGCTGTTCGACGTCTTCCTCGGACCGATGACGATGGGCATCATGGCGCTCGGTCTCAACCTCGCGGCTTTCAACGCCGAAGCGTATCGCGCTTCGATTCAAGCGGTTCCGCGCGAGCAGCTCGACGCCGGCGTGGCGCTTGGTCTCAATCCGTTCCAGCGGATCGCCTATATCGTCCTGCCCACCGCCGTGCGCAATTCTATCCCCGTCCTTCTGACCAATGGGATCGGCATATTCCAGCAAAGCGCGCTCGTGGCCATCGTCGCGATCCAGGATCTCATGTACCAGGGAAAGACGCTGGCAACCCAGACCTATCGTCCGATCGAGACCTTTACCATCGTCGCGCTGGTTTATTTCGCGGTCTCTTTCCCCATCTCGCAAATCGTCGGCTATCTCGAACGCCGCCGCGAAGTCATGGCAAGCTGAGGGAGTGGAACAATGACGTACAATTTCGCCATCATCCTCAAATTCCAGCACGCGCTGCTGCTCGGTCTGTGGATGACTCTCAAGCTGACGTTGATCTGTGCGGTGCTCGGCTGCGCCCTCGGCTTCCTCTTGTCGCTCGCCCGAACCTCCAAAAATCCGGTGCTTCGCGGTGCCTCGAGCGTTTATGTGGAGTTCTTCCGCGGCACTCCGGTCCTCATCCAGCTGTTCTGGATATTCTTCTGCCTGCCGCTTCTCTTGGGCTTCGAACTGTCCAACTTGGCGTCGGGCGTCATCGCGCTGACCCTTTACACCGGCGCGATCACCAGCGAGACCTTTCGTGCTTCGCTGAAATCGGTCGGTCGAGAGCAACTCGACGCCTGCGTGGCGCTCGGTCTTTCCGCCTGGACCAGGACAACCAATGTCGTCCTTCCGCAGGCTGTGTTGCGCGCCGCGCCCACGCTTCTGTCGAATGTCGTCTCGCTGTTTAAGGAGTCGGCATTGGTTTCCGCCGTCGGCATGGCAGACCTGATGTTCGTCGGCCAGAATATTTCCAACAACACGGCCCATCCGGTTGAAGTCCTGACAGCCGTCGCGCTGATTTACTTCGTCATTGCCTTTCCGTTGACGCGGGCGGTGACGGTTCTCGAACAACGCATCCTCAGACGTCTTGCCGTCTGACCCGCCCCGACCCAAGATGGAGAAGAAGATGAAACTCACTGGCGTCATGCCCGCCCTCGTCACCCCGTTCGACGCAAACAACAAGATCGACTTCAAGGCGTTCGAGAAGCTGCTGGTCCACCTGCGCGAAGCCGGCGTGACCGGTTGGGTGCCGAACGGCTCGACCGGAGAATATTTCAGCCAGTCGACCGAAGAGCGCCGTGCCGTGCTGCAGTTCGTCAAGGACTTCGCGAAGCCCGGTGAGATCCTGATCGCCGGCAGCAACGCACCGGCAACCCGGGAAGTGATCGAGCAGACCGCAATGGCCAAGGAGATCGGCTATGACACGGTTCTCCTCGCTCCGCCCTTCTATACCCGTCCGACGCAGGAAGAACTTATCAGGCACTATGAGACCGTGCTCGACGCCGTCGACGTCAATCTGGTTCTTTACAGCTATCCCGCCAAGGATGGCTCGGACATTAGCTTCGAACTGATGGACCATTTCGCTGACAACCCGCGCGTCATCGGCATCAAGGAAAGCTCCGGCGTCCTTCAGCGTGCCGTGGACATTGCCAGCCGCTACGAAGGCAAGATCCAGCTGGTCAGCGGCTCCGACGACATCGCGCTCGACTTCATGTTCTGGGGCGCGGAGAGCTGGATTTGCGGTCCGTCGAACTGCATGGCGAAAGCCTGCTGCGACCTCGACCGCACTTTCCGCTCTGGCGATCTCGCCAAGGCTCGCGAGCAGATGAAGACGCTCTACCGCGCCATGAATATCCTGGAAAGCGGCAAGTTCGTTCAGAAGATCAAGTATGGCTGCGAACTGCAGGGCCTGCCGGTCGGCGAATGCCGCGCACCGCTTGGGTCCCTGACCGATGCCGAGAAGGCAGAATTCCGTGCCGCCATGGAGCCGATCCTGAACTGGTAAGCCAGGGCAGCCGGGCGACAAAACTCGCCCGGTCAATTCCATGTATTTTGATGGGAGAGACTGCAGCATGACCACCGTGGTTGTCGGTGCGGGCATTATTGGGACGGCCATTGCCTACGAGCTGCAAAAGCGTGGCCGGCAGGTCGTCCTGCTCGACAAGGGCGAGGTCGGGCGGGGCGCGTCCTATGGCAACATGGCGTCGATCGCGGTCACCGAGTTCATGCCGGCTTCACGGCCGTCGATCTGGAAACAGATCCCGGGTTGGATGCTCGATCCCGAGGGACCGGTTCGTGTCCGCCCCGCCTATATGCCCAGATTGCTGCCCTGGTTCGCGCGCTTCGTTGCTGCCTCACGCCCGGCCAAGCTGCGGCAGCTCGAGGCTGAGGGCGCCGTCCTCTGCAAGCGGGTTTATGACGATCTCATGCCGCTGCTCAAGGAGACAGGGCTGGAAGGCGAACTGACCGAAGAAGGATGCCTGTCGCTCTATAGCAACGAGGCTGAATTCCGCGCCGATCGCGAACATATCGATATCCTCGAACGCTTCGCTTTCCCTCATCAGCTTCTAACGGGCGCGCAAGCGCGGGAACTTGAGCCGGCTTTGTCGGACAGCATCGGCATCGCCGTCCTCTTTCCGCAAAATCGCAGCCTGCGAGACCCGTTTCGTCTGGTTCAGCGCCTCGCAGAACGCTTTGTCGCGCTTGGCGGCGAAATCCGGCGCGGCGCCGTTGCCGGTTTCGAGCGATCCGACCGCATCACGGCCGTGCGGCTCATCGGGGGTGATCCGATAGCCGCCGAGGAGGTCGTGATCGCGGCCGGCGCTTATAGCGGCCGCCTGTCGAAGATGCTCGGCGAGCCAATGCCGCTCGAAACCGAGCGCGGCTATCACACCCAGATCATGTCGCCCGGCATTACCATGCGCCACTCGATCATCTGGCCGGCGCGCGCCTTCATGGTGACGCCCACGGCCGGCGGCATCCGCGTCGGCGGCACGGTCGAGATGGCGGGCCTCGATGCCGCGCCCGACTATCGCCGGTCGAAGATCACCGTGCGGCGCGCGCAGACGGCTCTGCCGGATCTGCGCTGCGCGAACTTCACCGAATGGATGGGGCATCGCCCGGCTTTCCCGGACACTGTACCGGTCATGTCCGCGTCGGCCAAAGTGCCAGGTGTCTTCTATGCCACCGGCCACGGCCACCTCGGCGTCACCTATGCCGCAACCACCGCCCGTTTGATGGGCGATCTGATCACGGGCGCAACTCCGCCCATCGATATGCGTCCTTACCGCGTCGACCGCTTTTGAGAGGAGCGACCCATGACTGAAAAGATCTGCCTGATCACCGGAGGCGGGAAGGGCATTGGAGCCGCTGTCGCCAGGGAAATGGCGCTTCGCGGCTATAAGCTCGCATTGATGTCGCCGTCGGAAAACTGCGAGAAACTCGCCGCCGAACTTGGTGGGATTGCCTGGCGCGGCGTGGCGCAAAGTGCAGACGATCTCAAGGGTATTTTCGATCTGGCGATGTCGACCTATGGCCGGATCGACGCGGTGTTGAATCACACCGGTCATCCGCCGAAGGGCGAGTTGCTCGATATCACAGACGACAATTGGGATCTGGCCAACGACATGATCGTCAAATCGGTCGTTCGCATGGCACGGCTTGTTACGCCGGTCATGGAGGCGCGGGGCGGCGGCTCGATCGTCAACATCACGACCTATGCCGCCTTCGAACCCTCGCTTTGGTTTCCGGCATCCTGCGTTTACAGGGCAGGCGTCTCATCGTTCACGAAGCTTTATGCCGACCGCTACGGACCGATGAACATCCGCATGAACTGCCTGTTGCCCGGGTTCACCGATAGCCTCGACGTTGGAAAGTTCGCGGACCTGCCAGCACTCAAGCGCATCGGCCGAGTCGAGGAACAGGCGAAGGCCGCGGCATTCCTGCTGAGCGACGATTCCAGCTACATCACCGGCCAGAGCCTGCGGGTCGATGGCGGTCTAACGCGTCACGTGTGAGGTTAAAATGCAGAGCAAGCTGTTCATCAATGGCGCGTGGGTCGCCCCTGCAGACGGAGCCATGCTTCCGGTCATCGATCCGGCAACGGAAGAAGTGTTTCATCATATCGCAGCCGCGGGTGCGGCGGAGGCGGAGGCGGCCGTGAAGGCAGCGCGCGAGGCCTTCGACAACGGTCCCTGGCCGCGCCTTTCCGGCAAGGAGCGGGCGAAATACCTTCGGGCCATGGCACAGGGCATCCGTGACCGGCTTCCTGAACTGGCGCGCATGGAAACGCGCGACAACGGCAAACCACTGCCCGAGTCCGAATGGGACCTGACGGACGCAGCCGGCTGCTTCGATTTTTATGCCGATCTTGCCGAGGAGCTAGACGGCGAGGTGGAAGAGGTGAAACTCGCCGACGCGCGCTTCGTCTCGAAGGCCGTGCGCGAACCGCTCGGCGTCGCCGTCGCCATCGTTCCCTGGAATTACCCGCTGCTGATGGCCTCGTGGAAAGTGGCGCCGGCACTCGCGGCCGGCTGCACGATGATCCTCAAGCCGGCCGAGACAACCTCGCTCACCGCGCTGGAACTCGGAGTGATCGCAGAGGCCGCCGGTCTTCCCAAGGGCGTCCTGAATATTCTGTCGGGCAAGGGTTCCGTCGTCGGCCAGGCGCTTGTCGATCATCCGCAGGTCGACAAAGTAGCCTTCACCGGTTCGGGTCCCGTCGGTTCTCGGATCATGGCCGCCGGCGCCAAGGATATCAAACGCATCAGCCTGGAACTGGGTGGCAAGTCGCCGTTCATCGTCTTCGCCGATAGCGATATCGACAAGGCTGTCGAATGGATCATGTTCGGCATCTTCTGGAACCAGGGTCAGGTGTGTTCGGCCACCTCGCGGGTTCTCGTGGAAGCGCCACTTTATCCGAAGCTCCTGGAACGCCTAGTCGCCGAAGCGAAGAAGATCAAGATTGGCAACGGCCTCGAAGAGGGCACGCTGCTCGGCCCCCTCGTCAACAAGGGTCAGTACGACGATGTCCTGCGCCACATCGACCGCGCCATGGAGCAGGGCGCGACAGTCGCCTGCGGCGGTAGATACGACGGTTTCGACAGGGGCTTCTGGGTCTCACCGACAATCCTCACCGACATGGCGCTGGACAGCGACGCCTGGGTCGAGGAGATTTTCGGGCCGGTCGTCTGCATCCGTCCTTTCGAGACCGAGGAGGAGGCGATCCGCCTTGCCAACGACAGCCGCTTCGGCCTTGCCGCGGCCGTGATGTCGGCCGACGACGCGCGCTGCGAGCGCGTCGCAAGTGCGTTCCGTGCCGGGATCGTCTGGATTAACTGCTCGCAGCCGACATTCACCGAAGCGCCCTGGGGAGGTTACAAGGAGTCCGGCATCGGCCGCGAACTCGGCCGATGGGGTCTCGACAATTATCTGGAGACCAAGCAGATCACCCGGCTTGTCAGCGAGGAGCCGTGGGGATGGTATCTGAAATGATCTTCGACAAGGCGCTCGACATACTGCTTGTCCATTGCCAGGGCGAAAGCGGCAATGTGCTCATCGATGGCGCGCCGGAAATTCCCGGCGCGACCATCCTCGACAAGATGAACCATCTGAACAACGTCGACCCGTCGCTGCGCCTGTTTCTGACGCGCGAACCGCGGGCGCAGGTGGTCCACACGACCAATCTGCTTCTGCCACCAACCCGCCCGGATGCGGATGCCGCCTTTATCGTGCTGCAGCCTGATCGCGCCCACCCGATGTCGGGCTCCAACTGCATCTGCGTTGTGACCGCCCTTCTGGAAACCGGCCGGGTCAAAATGGTCGAGCCAGAAACCGTTGTCCGCTTGGATACCGCAGCCGGGCTGATCGTGGCGCATGCGCGCTGTCAAAACGGCCGCTGCCTGTCGGTCAGTCTCGACAACGTGCCTGCCTTCGTCCACCAGCTCGATGTCGCGATCGACACGTCGAAATGGGGCCGGATCAGAGGGGATATCGCCTTCGGCGGTGTCTTCTATGCGCAAATCGACGTCGATCAGGTCGGGCTGAAGATCGTTCCCGAGGCCGCCCGCGCCCTTGCCGAAGCAGGTACCGAGATCAAGGCGCTTCTGGCGGAGCAGGTCAAGGTTGAACATCCTGAAATCCCGAGCCTCAATGAGATCGCCTATGTAATGTTCCGCGATTATCAGCCCGACGGCTCGGTCGTCACCTGCACCACGCTCAAGCCCGGCCGCGTGGACCGCTCGCCCTGTGGAACAGGGTCCTCTGCCAATCTTGCCATCCTGTATGCGAGGGGGCAGGCAAGAACCGGCGACAGGCGCATTTCGCGCAGCATCATCGGCGGCGAGTTCACGGCCGAGATCCTCGGTGAGACGATGGTCGCAGATCGCCCGGCCGTGCTGCCGCGGATCACGGGTCAAGGCTATGTCTTCGGTCGCCAGCAATTGCGCCTTGAGGAGCAGGACCCGTTCATCAAAGGATTTGCCATGTCAGACACCTGGGGTCCGCAAGTGGGGGAACTATGACCCTGTCCGGGCAATCGATCCTCGTAACAGGCGCAACAGGCGCCATCGGACGGGCAATTTGCCGGGCGCTGGCGGCAGAGGAAGCAAACGTCGTCGTACACTACGGCCGCAATCGTGATGCCGCTGAGGCGCTGGTCAAATCGCTGAGCGGCAGGGGGTGGATGGTTTCGGCCGATCTGTCGGATAAGGCTGGGCCGCAAGTTCTTTGGGATCAAGCAATCGCGGCTGCCGGTAGGCTGACAGGCTTGGTCAACAATGCCGGTATTCGCTCTGAGGTCGCCGTCGATGCTCCCATGGAGGAATGGCAAACCGTTTGGGAACGGGAAATGCGGATCAATTTCCTGTCGGCCGTCGATCTTTCAAAACTCGCCATTCAGCACTTCCGAAAACACGGTGGTGGGCGCATCGTCAATATGACAAGCCGAGCCGGCCAACGCGGGTACACCTCCAACGCCATGGCATACGGAGCCTCGAAAGCAGCCCTTATCAACCTCACGAAATCGATCGCGCAAAGCCACGGACATGAAGGCATCACTGCTGTGGCGTTGGCACCCGGCTGGGTACGCACCGAAATGGCCGACGCCTACATTGCCCAGCATGGCGAGGCTGCGGCCCTGGCCGGGATCCCCATCGCCCGCATGGCTGCCCCAGAAGAAATCGGCGAGATCACCGCCTTCGCCTTTCGTCCCTCACAGGAGTCGCTCAACGGCGCCGTGCTGGACGTGAACGGCGGCAGCTACATGAGGTAAGGACCATGCGTTTCCAAGACAAAGTCGTCATCGTCACCGGTGCAGCTGGCGGTATCGGCGGTGCGATCAGCGCCCGCTTCGCCTCGGAGGGGGCCAAGGTCGTCCTCACGGACATGAACGCTGAGGGTGCTGCGGCCACAGCCGCCCAAATTTCGGCCGAGGGCGGCAACGCCCGGGCGTTCGCCAGCGACATCTCGAACGCCCAAGGCTGCCGCGCAATCGTCGAAGACGTCATGGCGACGGAAGGGCGGATCGATGTGCTCTGCAACAATGCCGGCATCAATCGTCGCGGCAATCTGCTGTCGCTGACGCCTGAGGATTGGCGGCTGAGTTTCGCGGTCAATATCGACGCTATGTTTCATCTCTGCCAGGCGGCACTGCCCCATATGATCGAGGCGGGTGGCGGCGCCATCGTCAACACGGCATCGCAATGGGGACTTTATCCGGCGCCGAACCACATCGCTTACAATGTCACGAAGGCTGCGGTGGCAAGCTTCACGCAAAACCTTGCGCGCGACTACGCACCCAGCAAGATCCGCGTCAATGCGGTCTGCCCCGGCGAAATCCATACGCCGATGCTCGAGGCCGGGGTCAAGCGCTCGGGACGTACCATTGCCGATCTCGACAAGCTCGTGCCCTTCGGCCGCATCGGCAAGCCGAAGGAAGTTGCCGCTCTGGTCGCCTTCCTTGCCTCTGACGAGGCCGCTTTCATGTGCGGCTCGCTGGTCGAAATCACAGGTGCACAAGCTGTCGCCTGACAGATGACGCTGGGAGGCTACAGCCTCTTCTTTCTATCGCTCGAACGAATACGGAGGTTTCCATGACCATCAACCTGAAACAAAACGACCTGTCCCACGTGGTTGCCGCCGACCGCGAACATGTCTGGCATCACCTGAGCCAACACAAGCAATATGAGACTGTCGACCCGAGGGTTTTTGTCGAGGGCAAGGGCATGAAGCTCTGGGATGTTAACGGCAAGGAATATCTCGACGCTGTGTCCGGCGGCGTCTGGACCGTCAATGTCGGCTATGGACGCGAGAGCATTGCCAACGCGGTGCGCGACCAACTCGTCAAGCTGAACTACTATGCTGGTGCAGCTGGCAACGTTCCGGCAGCTTTATTCGCGGAAAAATTGATCGAGAAGATGCCGGGGCTGACCCGTGTCTATTATTCGAACTCCGGCTCCGAAGCCAACGAGAAGGCCTACAAGATGGTCCGCCAGATCGCGGCGCGCCATCACGGAGGCAAGAAATGGAAGATCCTCTATCGTGAACGCGACTATCACGGCACCACGATCGGCACGCTTGCCACCTCCGGCCAGGCGCAGCGGGCCGAACAATATGGTCCGTATCCCGATGGTTTCGTCATGGTCCCCCATTGCCTGGAATACCGCAAGCAATGGGATGTCGAAAACTACGGCGAACGTGCCGCCGATGCTATCGAAGAGGTGATCCGGCGCGAAGGGCCGGATAGCGTCGGCGCGATTGTGCTCGAACCAGTCACCGCCGGCGGCGGCGTCATCACTCCACCTCAAGGCTATTGGCAGCGCGTTCAGGAAATTTGCCGCAAGTACGATATCCTGCTTCATATCGATGAAGTGGTGTGCGGTCTGGGTCGCACTGGCGCCTGGTTCGGTTACCAGCAATACGGGATTGAGCCGGATATTGTGACTATGGCCAAGGGGCTGGCGTCCGGCTATGCCGCGATTTCGTGCACGGTCACGACAGAGCGTGTGTTCGAGATGTTCAAGGACGCACCCGAAGACGGCATGAGCTATTTTCGCGACATCTCGACCTTCGGCGGGTGCACCGCCGGTCCGGTGGCCGCGCTGGAGAACATGCGCATCATCGAGGATGAAGGCTTGCTGGAGAACACGATCCGCATGGGCGAGCGGATGCTCGCGAACCTGGCCTCGCTGATGGATAAGCATACTGTCATCGGCGACGTGCGTGGCAAGGGGTTGTTTTGCGGCGCCGAACTCGTGGCCGATCGCCAAACCAAGGAGCCGCTCGACGAAAAGCGCGTCCAGGCTGTCGTCGCCGGCTGCCTGGCACAGGGGGTCATTATTGGGGCCACCAATCGCTCGCTGCACGGCGGGCTCAACAATACGCTTTGCCTTTCGCCGGCGCTGATCGCTACGGCCGACGATATCGACCGTATCACCAATGCGATCGATAGCGCTTTGACGAAAGTTTGCGGCTGATCAAATCAAAAGCGATCTACTTTGTGCCTCACGAAACTGCAGGCACGAGTGCGCCATTGGCGAAAGTGAGACCTTCATTAGCGGGGCTTCACCCAACTTGATGCGCGCCGGGGGGGAGGGCTTGGTTAACTCCGATTTGTAGTGTCTTCGTTGAAGAGGGTAAGCTTGTGACGATCTCGAAAATCCTCGTCGCCAACCGATCTGAAATCGCCATCCGCATCTTTCGTGCCGCCAACGAGTTGGGGCTGAAAACAGTCGCAATATGGGCCGAGGAAGACAAACTTGCGCTCCATCGTTTTAAAGCGGTGTCGTTTGGCATTTAACTGTAAGAATGCGCCCGTTCCGGCAGCTCATGGCACTTAATTCGAGATTCGCCGGTTCGATTTTAGCCGCTTGGCACTCTCCGATTCCGAGATAACGTTCTGTAACATTTCGCATTTTCCGATGAAGCTTGGCCATCGGTGGTTATCTTTTCCTATGCGGTGAATCTCACATTAAGTGCCAAATCGGACCGGCGAGTCTCAAGTTAAACGACCGATCTCAATTTAAGTGCCGTGCTATCTTCTTGAAATTATTGAATGCGGAGTCTTGCGATTAAGTGCAAAACGACAGACCAGCTGCAGGTCGACTTCAATGCCGCAGGCGAGCAGCTCGCAAGGGGCCCGGGACGGTGGCAGCCGCAAAGGCAGCGCTTGATGGCGGCGCGCCGGAGATAAGCTATAGTGCGCTCGATCTCCAGGCGGACCGAACAGCAGGCAGTATCACTCGAGGAAACGGCGCGCCGCGCTTGATTAGTCATCCAAAAAATCTTCAGTTCATCCAAGCGCACGGAGGAGGCGCGGCGCGCCGCTATGGAACCCAATGCCCCCCGGGATCAGCGAAGTTGAGGATGCATTGAAAGCGGCAGCTAGCGAGAATTGAGCTTGTCTCAGGCCTTCTACTTGCCTCCGCGGCATGGAGGAAGGACCCAAAATTCAGATAAGCGGCGGCGGCGCGGAGCCCCGACCTGCAGCTTTGTTGGAGACGAATGGCTTTGTTCTTTCATCCGTTCACAAAAGCGGTTCAACCTCGGCGATGGATACGCGTCAGGGATGACCAAGGGGGTGGAGGATATATGTGTTTTCCAGGTCGTGCCTTCCGGTCGATAACGGACGCTACCGGAACTCATTGGGCATCCCGAAGATATGGTTTCCAGCATACACGAAAAAATCTTCCGCTTTTTTGTCTATAAAAATTATAGAATATCTACATAATTGATGGCGCGATGTTAGGTTGTACCCGATGAAGAGGGACACCATGACTCGCCACATCCGTTTCAACGCCTTCGATATGAACTGCGTCGGCCACCAGTCGCCCGGCCTTTGGGCCCATCCCGACGATAAGTCGTGGACCTACAAGGATCTCGAATATTGGCAGAATTTAGCTCGCACACTCGAGCGCGGAATCTTTGATGGCATCTTCATCGCTGACGTTATTGGCTATTATGACGTCTACAAAGGCTCCAACTACCACGCCATTCACCAGGCGGCACAGATCCCCGTCAACGATCCCCTGCAGCTGGCCGCGCCTATAGCGCTTGCCACCGAACATCTCGGCATCGGCATCACGGCGTCTACCTCGTTCGAGCATCCCTATACCTTTGCGCGCAGGCTTGCGACGGCCGATCACCATACCAAGGGCCGTGTCGGCTGGAACATCGTGACCTCCTACCTCGAAAGCGGCGCGAAGAACGTTGGCCAGGCAGGGCTGAAACGCCATGATAACCGCTACGAGATCGCGAGCGAATATGTGGAGGTGCTCTACAAGTTGCTTGAGGGCTCGTGGGAAGAAGGGGCCGTCGTGCGGGATCGGGCTCGCCGCATCTTTACAGACCCCACAAAGGTCCACGAGATCGGGCACAAGGGCAAATATTTTGATGTTCCCGGCTACCAGTTGTCCGAGCCCTCCCCGCAGAGAACGCCGGTACTCTATCAGGCTGGGGCCTCAGGTCCCGGCAAGGCTTTCGCCGCCGCCCATGCCGAATGCATTTTCGTCGCTGCGCCGACAAAATCTCTCCTGAAGGGCTATGTCGCCGATATTCGCGAGCGTATCGCGGCCGCAGGGCGCGACCCGAAGAAGGTGTTCATCTACACGCTGATCACCATCATAACAGATGAGACCGAGGCGAAGGCGCAGGCGAAGTTCGAGGACTATAAGAAATACGTTTCGTACGACGGATCTCTCGTCTTCATGTCTGGTTGGAGCGGAATCGATTTTGGTCAGTATGCGCCCACCGATGTCGTCGAGCGAATTGAAACAAACGCGATCCACTCCTTCGTCGAGCACATTGCCGGCGGCGACAAATCATGGACCATCGATGAACTAGCGAAATTCGGTGGCATCGGCGGGATGGGGCCAGTCTTTGTCGGCTCGGGCGAGCAGATTGCCGATATTCTGCAAGAATGGGTGGCTGAAACCGGCGTCGATGGTTTCAACATCGCCTATGCCGTGACGCCCGGCAGCTTCGAAGATGTCGTCGAGCACGTTGTGCCACAACTTCAAAAACGCGGCGCCTATCCGACAGCCTACCGTCCCGGAACGCTCCGCGAGAAGTTGTTCGGCAACGGTCCCTATCTGCCAGCCACCCATCCGGCCAACGCGTATCGGGACATCGAGGCGGTCAAGCGCCGCGAGGCCGCAGCCCTGACGCCCCAGCTGAAAACGATTGGCGCGTAATCGCTGCCACAGCCTCTTAACATTAGGTGCATCATGTCACAGGTTGATCAAGCTTGGGGAGCGGGGCCGAGTGCCCGCTACGAGGACCTCGCCAAGAAATTTCGTCCGCTTTTCGAGGAGATCAGACAAGGCGCCATAGCTCGCGAGTTCAACCGCATCCTTCCTGATGCCCAGATCGCGTTGCTAAAACGTGCGGGCTTCGGTGCACTTCGCCTGCCGGAGGGCGAAGGTGGACTTGGAGCGACGCTGGCGGAGTTCTTCAATCTCTTGATCGAACTGTCCGCCGCCGACTCGAACATAACGCAGGCACTGCGCGGCCATTTTGGTTTTGTGGAAAACGTCGTCAACACAGCACCGAGCGCTTTCCGTAGACGTTGGGCTGAGCGCATTTCTAACGGTGAGATCGCTGGCAACGCCTGGACCGAGATTGGCAATGCCAGCCAAGGCGCCTTTGCAACCCATATCGCCCGCAAAGGCGATGGCCTCGTGCTCAACGGCGAGAAATACTACACGACCGGTTCGCTTTTTGCCGATTGGATCGATGTCGGCGCGACAGGCCTGGAAGGCGAGGGCATCACCGTGCTCGTGCGCCGCGACGACCCGGGTGTGCGCGTTGTCGACGACTGGGACGGGTTCGGGCAGAAGCTGACCGCAAGCGGAACCACGACATTTTCCGATGCGAGGGTAGATCCCCTTGACGTCGTGGTCGACGACACGAAGTTTGGCTACAGCCCTGCGTTCTACCAGACTGTTCATCTGGCGACCTTGGCCGGGATAGGCCGCGCTATCGCCATTGAGACCGCCGCTGCGGTTTCGGCACGAACACGCCAATTTTCGCACGCTGCCGGTCCCCGATCGAGCCAGGATCCACAGGTGCTCCAGGTCGTTGGCCGCATTCGCTCCAATGCCTACGCCACCACTGCAATCGTGTTGCAGGTTGCGGCGGCCCAAGAACGCGCCCATGTCGCCAATTTGGCGGGCAATGACGAGGCCGTGGAACGCGCAAATGCGGTTGCCGAACTGGAAACATCACAAGCCCTCGGCGTGGTCACCAATCTGGTTCTCGAGGCGTCGACGATCCTGTTCGACACGCTGGGCGCCTCGGCAGCGAAATCGTCCACCGCGCTCGACCGTCACTGGCGTAACGCACGAACGATATCGTCACACAATCCCCGCATCTACAAAGACCGGATCGTCGGTGATTTCGCGGTGAATGGAACGCCGCCGCCCGGTCAGTGGCGCATCGGGCAAGCACCGGCATTAACGGCAGAGAGCCCGGACAAAGTCGACGAAAGTTCCGCTGCGGCCTGACCGCCGTCAAGGGGATGCGCGCTCGTGGCGCGCTGCAAGGTGCAGGGCGCGTGAAGTGCATTCAACCTCCCGAGCCTCTCGGGCACCAATTTCGCTATTGTAGGAGATGTCCATGATAGAAAGTCCAGATCGCGGTCTCGGCCGCCGTGAAGTCCTGAAACTCACCGCGCTTGCCAGCGCAACGGTCGCCGGTGCCGCTTTGGTCGGCGTCAGCCCCGGCCTGGCAAGCGGCGAGCTGTCTCTTAAGGGCAAGCGCATCGGCATCAGTACCGTGGGCACAGACCACCACGCCGATCTCCAGGCTTATAACGCCCAGATCGAGGAGGTGAAACGCCTGGGCGGCGTTCCGATCGGCGTTGATGCCGGGCGCAACGACGGCAAGCTCATCTCCCAGCTTCAGACACTGATCGCGCAGAAGCCCGACGCCATCATCCAGCAGCTCGGCACGCTCACGGTTATCGATCCCTGGCTGAAGAAGGCGCGTGATGCCGGCATCCCCGTCCTCACCTTGGACGTCGGATCGACGAACTCGCTGAACAACACGGCATCCGACAATTGGGAAATCGGCAAGAACCTCGCTCTGCAGCTGGTCTCGGACATTGGCGGCGAGGGCAAGATCGTAGTCTTCAACGGCTTCTACGGGGTCACGCCCTGCGCGATCCGCTACGATCAGCTGGTGAATGTGATCAAGTATTTCCCGAAGGTGGAGATCATCAAGCCGGAGCTACGCGACGTTATCCCCAATACCGTTCAAGATGCCTTCACCCAGGTCACCGCCATCGTGAACCGCTACCCGGAAAAAGGCTCGATCAAAGCGATCTGGTCGGCCTGGGATATCCCTCAAGTGGGAGCCACACAGGCTCTCGTGGCCGCCGGCCGCACGGATATCAAAACATACAGCATCGACGGCAGCCCGGAAGCGCTGCAATTGCTCGCCGATCCGAACTCCCCTGCTGCCGCCAATGTGGTCCAGCAGCCGGCCGAACTTGGGCGCACCGCGGTCCGCAATGTTGCCCGTGTCCTGGCTGGCGAGACCTTGCCGCGGGAGACCTATGTTGCGTCCATGCTTGCGACCAAGGACAACGTCAAAGAGGTCATCGAGAAACTCGGCGTGCATTAGGTCGGGGCTAAGACGGTATTCCAGTGCTTCCGCGGTATGTCGTCTTGTCTTTCAACGATCAACAGCGCGTCGTTTTGAAGCTGCGAGACAACAATGATGGCCTTGCCAGCTGCAACTGCCACGATCTCCGCCTCGCATCGCAACAGCCAAAGCAACCCACAATCAAAGGAGTAAATCATGACTGAAAAATCAGCCACAGGTCTCGGCCGCCGCGACCTTCTGAAGTTTACCGCACTGGCGGGCGCAGCGGTCGCCGGTGCCGCAGCGATCGGGATTCGTCCGACACTTGCTGCTGAAGACCTGCCGCTCAAAGGCAAGCGCATCGGCATCAGCGCCGCCGGCACTGACCACTTCTTCGATCTCCAGGCCTACAATGCCCAGATCGAGGAGGTAAAGCGGCTGGGTGGCGAGCCGATCGCCGTGGATGCGGGGCGCAACGACGGCAAACTCGTTTCGCAGCTCCAGACCCTTATCGGGCAGAAGCCGGACGCCATTGTCCAGCTTCTTGGAACGCTGACGGTCATCGACCCCTGGCTCAAGAAGGCCGGCGATGCAGGCATACCGGTTTTGACCATCGACGTCGGCTCCACTTATTCACTGAACAACTCGACCTCAGACAACTGGGGTCTCGGCAAGGACCTCGCCCTGCAGCTCGTGTCCGATATCGGCGGCGAAGGCAAGATCGTCGTGTTCAACGGCTTCTACGGCGTCACGCCTTGTGCGATCCGTTACGATCAGCTCGTAAACGTCGTGAAATATTTCCCCAAGGTGGAGATCATCAAGCCGGAACTGCGCGATGTCATCCCCAATACCGTCCAAGATGCCTTTACCCAGGTGACCGCGATCCTCAATCGCTATCCAGATAAAGGTTCGATCAAAGCAATCTGGTCGGCCTGGGATGTGCCGCAGCTTGGCGCAACGCAGGCTCTTGTGGCTGCTGGGCGAACCGAGATCAAGACTTATGGCGTCGATGGCAGCCCGGAAGTCCTCCAGCTGGTCGCCGACCCCAAGTCTCCAGCCGCAGCCGACGTTGCACAGCAACCGGCAGAGCTCGGGCGCACCGCCATTCGCAACGTTGCCCGCCTGCTTTCTGGCGAAAAACTGCCACGCGAAACCTACGTGCCGGCGCTTCTCGCCAACAAGGCGAACGTCGGCGAGGTCACCAAAAAGCTGGGCATCGGCTGACTTTAGTGACCAGGCCGCGCCTCTGTTCAAAGGTGCGGCCATCGTTCAGCGTGCGGAGCACCCATATGAGCCAAATAATCGCAGCGGAAACTGACCCTGCCGACATTCTCAAGCTGAGCCAGGTCGTCAAGACCTTCGGGGGGGCGCGCGCTCTTGATGGCGCGGGACTGACTGTAAGACGGGGAACAGTGCATGGGTTGGTCGGCCAAAATGGAGCTGGCAAATCCACACTGATCAAGGTCCTCGCCGGTCTCCACCAGCCAGACGATGGCGCAATAGAGATCGATGGCACGACACACGCGCGGCTGACCCCGAAGCTTGCGGAAGAACTTGGCATCCACTTTATCCACCAGGATCGGCTCCTGCCGCCAAGCTTCACTGTCGGGGAAGCGCTTTTCTTAGGTGACGAACCAAGCCTTGGGGCGACACCCTTTCTCGATCGTCGGCGCATGCGACACGAAGCGGCGCGCCTGCTCAAGTTCTATTTCGAGATCGAACTGCCTCAGAACGCGCTGATCTCGGAGCTGACCACGGCGGAAAAGCAAATCATTCAGATCACTCGTGCATTGATCCGCAAGCCCAAGGTTCTCGTTTTCGATGAGCCAACAGCAGCGCTCGTGCGCCAGGAGGCCGATATTCTGTTTCGGCTGATCAGGCGGCTCGCCAACGAAGGCGTCACAATCTTGTACATCTCTCATTACCTCAGAGAAATCGAAGACATCTGCCAGACCGTCACGATCTTGAGAAATGGCCGTGATGTTGCGACGCTTGCCCTGTCCGAAACCTCTGCCGAGGAAATCGGTCAGTTGATGATAGCGCGCGAGACAGGTGATCTCTTTCCCGCTCGTCAGGTGCGCCTCGGCGAGGAGTTTCTTCGCGTGCAAGACCTCGCGGTGGCAGGCAAGTTCGAGCCGGTTTCCTTCACCTTGCGCCGCGGTGAGGTGCTCGGAATCACCGGGCTTCTCGGATCGGGTGCCAAGGACCTGATGCGTGTCCTCTTTGGGCTGGAACGGGCAACATCGGGGACAATTGTCCACGAAGATCGTAACGTCGGACTTGCCTCGCCGCGAGACGCGGCCAAGGCAAGATTTGCCCTGGTCCCGGAGGATCGTCGTCGCCACGGGGTGGCACTCGATATGAGTGTGAGAGAAAACGTGACCATCGCCAGCCTCGGCCGATTCTTGCGGTTCGGGCGGCTCGACAGGAAGGCTGAAGCAGGAGAGACGGATAAACTCGTCCGAAAGCTTCAGATCAAGGCTGACGGGCGAGAGGCCTTGGTCCGGTCACTATCTGGCGGCAATCAGCAGAAGGTGGCGATAGCGAAATGGCTGGCTCGCGACACCGACCTTTATCTGCTGGACGAACCCACAGTGGGCGTTGATATCGGCGCAAAAGCCGAGATCTATGCACTGATCGCCGACCTCGTTTCGAGCGGAGCAAGCGTCATCCTTCTCTCCACCGATCTCGATGAACTCGTCGGCATGACGGATCGGGTCCTCGTGATGTTCCGCGGGCGCGTTACGCGCGAGCTTCAATCCAGCCACACCATGGCAAACGACATATTGGCCGAGGCCACCGGCGCTCGGGAAAGGTTGCGTCATGTCAGTTGATATCGAAAGCTACGCTCCCGTTTCCGGAGCGGAACCGGAGACGCCTCAGCAAAAGACCCGGCTCGCTGCCACTTTGCTGCGTTATGGCGCCTTAATAACCTTTCTGTTGATCCTGGTCATATTCTCCGTTTCGGCGCCCTTCTTCCTTTCGGTGTTCAACATCGGCAACATCCTGGGGCAGACGGCAATCACCGGGGTTCTGGCGATAGGCCTCACGGTCGTCGTGATAGCGGGAGGCCCGAATGTCGTGACCGGCGGCATCGATCTGTCGCTCGCCGCCAACATGGGTCTTAGTGCAGCCATTTACGCGAGCTTGATACAGGCAGGCTACGGTGACGGCGCCGCCGTGATCGCGGCGCTCGGTTCAGGCCTTGCGGTCGGTGCGGTAAACGCGATTGCGGTGGCCGGGATCGGCATCGTGCCTCTTTTGGCGACGCTGGCGGTCATGAATGTCATTGCCGGGCTCGAGCTTGTGCTGACCGAAAACACGGTCATTCCTGCCTCCGGCGATGTGCTCACAGCACTCTCCTCCCAGGGGCCTTTAGGTATCCCGGTGCTTGGCTATGTTCTGATCGCCTTTTCGCTTGCGATGTCTCTTCTCGTGCAGGGTACGCGCTATGGGCTGCGACTTTATGCGGTTGGTGAATTTCCGGAAGCCGCGCGCTCCGCAGGCATTCCGGTGAAGGCCTATCTCGCCGCAGCCTTCCTGATCAGCGGTCTTTGTGGTGGTCTCGCCGGCATCCTCAATACAGCATATCTCAGTGGCTCAAGCACGGGTTCGGGCGAGATGCTCCTGCCTGTGGTCGTCACCGCGCTGCTCGGATCGGTGTTTTCCCGCCGACTTGTTCCGACCGTCGGCGGCACCCTGCTATCGGCTTTGTTCGTCGGTGTTCTTCTCAACGGCTTTCAGCTCCTCAATCTCTCCAGCACGCTGGTCAGCGGCGTCCAGGGTGTACTGATCCTGCTGACCGTATCGGTTACGACACTTATTCGCAGGGACGTTTGACCATGGCGACCAAATCTCTTTCCAGGAATGTTGTCGCGCTCGGCGGCCGAACGGCTCTGATCATCGCGCTGATCTGCGTCTTTTGGCTGTTTGCCTCGCTAGCGCCGAGCTTCCTGACAGCTGGCAATCTTTCAAGCCTGCTTGCCAACAATTTCAGCTTGCTGGCAATCGTAGCCGTCGCCATGACCTTCGCCGTGGCTTCCGGCGGTATCGATCTGTCGATCGGCGCGGCGATCGATTTTTCCAGCCTCGCTCTCGTGTCATTGGTGCTGACTGGCCATTCCGTCGGTGTTGCGGCCTTAGGCGGGCTTGCCGCGGGAGCGCTTGTCGGTGTGTTCAACGCGATCCTTATTTCCTGGGCAGGCCTTTCGCCTTTTCTTGCGACGCTTGGCACGCTCTTTGTCGGCCGCAGCATTCAGCAGCTGCTCACCAATGGCGGCAACCCGATCTACCTCCCGCAAAATGCGATACCGGGTTCTTTCCGTGCTATCGGGCATGGCACGATCCTCGGTGCCCCGGTGCCGCTGATCATCGCGCTCGCCACGGCGGCGGCCGCCGCCTTCCTACTTTCGCAGAGCCGGTTCGGCCGCGCGGTCGTTGCCGCAGGCGTGCAAGCCGATATTGTGCGCTATTCCGGGCTGCCGCTGCGCCTCATTCTTGCAGGAACCTATGTCCTGATCGGCGTCATCGCAGCGGTGGCAGGCCTGGTCCTGACCTCGACCGTGACAGTCTACGTACCCAATTCAGGCAACGCATTTTTGCTCAATTCCGTTGGCGCCGCATTCATAGGGACAACCATCCATATCCACGGTCGCCCCAATATCGTGGGGACCGTACTCGGCGTTTTGCTGCTTGCTATCGTCGCAAACGGCCTGCTCTTGAGCGGCCTGAATTTTTACTGGCAGCAGGTTGGAACGGGCACCTTGATCTTTCTCGTCCTGGCGCTCAGCTTTGCGACACGAAAGGCCAGCTAAACGG
>NZ_LNCD01000128.1 GCF_001542405.1 Rhizobium altiplani | reverse complement strand
GGCGTCGCCGAACGGCGCACTCATACCTATGTCCGCAACGGCACGACCTCCCTGTTCGCCGCGCTCGACGTCGCGACTGGCGCCGTGATCGGTCATTGCTACAAGCGTCACCGAGCGACCGAATTCCTCGACTTTTTGAAGCGGATTGACGCCGAAATGCCCAATGGGCCGGACGTGCATCTGGTGATGGACAACTATGCCACCCACAAGACACCAAGGGTCAAGGCCTGGCTCGCGCGCCGCCCACACTGGCACGTTCACTTCACGCCAACGTCGGCATCCTGGATCAATCAGGTCGAGCGATGGTTCGCAGAGCTGACGCGAAAACAGTTGCAGCGCGGCGTACACCGTTCCACTGCAGAACTTGAAGCCGACATCGACGCTTTCATAGAAACCCACAACGACAATCCCACCCCATACAAGTGGGTCAAATCCGCCGACCAGATCCTCGCGTCGGTCAAACGCTTTTGCCAGAAGACAATGAACCGAACTTCAGATTCAGGTGACTAGTTCCTTCATGACATTGAGAACCTCGCCGACCAGTTCGGGGTCCAATGCACTCGTAGGCTCGTCGAACAGTATCAGCTTTGGCTGCATGGCAAGAGCCCGCGCGATGGCGACACGCTGTTGCTGCCCCCCAGAAAGAGTGCGGGGATAGGCGTTGCGCTTGTTTTCCAGACCGACCTTCTTGAGAAGACTTTCCGCGTAGTCGGTCGCGTCGCGCTTGGACTGTTTTCTCACTCCGACCGGGGCTTCGATCAAGTTTTCGGCGACTGTCATGTGCGGAAACAGGTTGAAGCTCTGGAACACCATTCCGATATCCGCGCGGATCTTGGCGATCTCTCGCGGCCGGAGCTCGTAGAGCTTATTGTTGCGTTCCCGATATCCGACGAGGCTCCCACCCACCGAGAGGTGGCCGCCATCGATGCGCTCCAAATGGTTCATGCAGCGTAGGAAAGTGCTCTTCCCCGATCCCGAAGGACCCAAGATGCAAGAGACTTGGCCATACGGAACATCGAAATTGATGTCCTTGAGGACCTCAAGGTGTCCAAAAGATTTTCGCACTCCTCGTGCAGAGACGGCGTTTTGCGGATTGATCTGACCAGAGCGGGAATCACGCATTGGAATTCTCCTCGGCAGTCGACGAGGCCTTTATGGTACCCCGAAGCTCACTGCGACCGAAGTGTCTTTCGAGGAAGAACTGAACGAAGGACAGGATCGTAGTCAGCACCAGATACCAGACCGACGCTACAATCAGCAGAGGGATAGTCTGGAAGTTGGTGGAGTAGATCAGCTGAGCTGAGTAGAGCAGCTCCTGCATCGCGATCACGCTTACCAACGACGTTGTCTTGAGCATACCGATCAGCTGGTTCCCCGTGGGCGGGACAATGACGCGCATCGCCTGAGGCAGAATGATCCGGAAAAGAATTCGCGGTCCGGTCATTCCGAGCGCTTCAGCGGCTTCGCGTTGTCCTTGAGGGACTGCATTCAGTCCCGAGCGGACGATTTCGGACATGTACGCACCCTCGTTAAGCCCGAGGCCCAAGACTGCTGCTACGTAAATCGTGATATATTGGTTTGCGTCGAGACTTGCGAAAGTCGGGCCGAAGGGAAATCCGATGTCGATTGTCGGATACAATGCTGACAGGTTGTACCAGAAGATGAGCTGCACGAGCAGCGGCGATCCGCGGAAGAGCCAAGCGTAGGCGGAAGCGAAACGCGAGAGTAACGGGTTTTTTGAAATTCGCATGATCGCGAGCACAGTGCCGAGCGACGTGCCTATCAACATGGCAGCTATCGTCAACCAGATCGTCGCATAAAGTCCCTGGAGTATGGACGGATCAAAAATGTACTGCCAAACCACGTCCCACTTGAAACGAGGATTGGTGACCATCGAGGTTGCGCAGGCAAATACAATGAGCCCGATAATACACGCGGCGGTCCACCGCCCGTAGTGTTTGAGAGGAACTACCTGCATTTCCGCGAAATCGGGGGCAGCCCGATGCGTATCACTGATTATCGACATCGCCAACTCCCTGAGACTTCTCATAATGCCGGCTGCCGAGAGCCCGGCCGGCTGCGGAGCGGTCACCCACGGCGTGTGGATGACCGCATTTGAGTTAGTAGGTCGGCGGGGTCGAGCTAGCGTCGTAGATTTCGGACTTGGTGATTGCTCCGAAGCCCGCATGATTGGCATCAAGAATCTTCTGGTACTCACCGGATTCAATCAGAGAGTCCATTGCTTCCTTTACTGCCTCGTTCAGCCCCTTTGCACGATCTCCCCTGGAAACAGCGATCGCGGTCACGCCACCACCGATCTGCCCGTTCACGGCAAGACCAGGGTTGCCGCTCAGAGCTTCTTCGACCGCACCTCGGTCGGCGTACACAGCATTGACACGACCGCTCGTAACAGCCAAAACTGCATTAGCCGTTGAAGGAAATGCGCTGATTTTTATGGGCTTGTCGCACTTCTCAGCCTCCTTGGTAAGGGTTGCAAGTTCGACGGATCCCGCCATAGACGCGACTGACTTACCGCACATGTCGGCAACCTTGACCGGCTTGAGGTTGCTATCATTCTTCACAAGGAATGAGCTGAATGTGTGCCAGCTGGTAACCATGTCGACCACCTTGAGACGCTCCGCAGTGACGTAGAACTCACCGAACGACAAGTCATATTTCTTAGCCGCCATTCCGGCGAGGGCGGCGGTGAATGGTACGAGCGAAAACTCGGCCTTCAAGCCGAGCTTCTTTGAGACCGCCATAGCAAGATCGGGATCAATGCCCTTGAGCGCCGCGCCGTCCTTATAAGCGAATGGCTTCCCCTGATCCGGAATAGCTATCCGCAGTACTCCCGACTTCTGCACCTCCTGAGACAGCGCTGCCTTCGCGTCTTGCGCTCGGGCCACGACAGGACCCAGTGCGGTTCCTGCCAATGCACATGCTGCGAGCAGCAGATTTCTCCAGCGTGTCTTGTTCATGTACCCCTCCAATATTGGTTCTATTTCCCGCGCCGGCAGCTCATAGCCCCGGCGACTTCGATACCATACTAGCAAGTTTAAAAATTTGTCCAGCGAGTGCTTTTTAATTTTGATAATAATGTTGCGATCATTCGATAGGGTGCGTCTTCAGGCAACCAGTCAACCGAGGCGTTAGACGTTAAAGAAACAGGAAAAGGTTAAGCGGAATCGCCGCGAGGTTCGAAGGCAATAGCTCGTTGTTAGCTCCGAGTCGCAAGCCGCCAGCCGCACGCTATGTTACGAACTTTCTCGCGGATTAGCGGTTGCGTTTATCGATGGGTCACTAATCGCGGGAAATTGCCTTCGTCAGTGCCACGGGTTTTAAACTGCTCCACAAGGGAGCTGAGGGACTGCGCTTCTCGATGAAGGCCGGCGCTCGCTGCCGTCGTCTCTTCCACCATCGCAGCATTGCGTTGAGTGAATTCGTCCAGCTGGCCAACGGCATTGTTGATTTCGCGAAGGCCAGTTGCCTGCTCCGAGGCAGACGCAGAAATCTGCCTGATCACATCATTGATCTGCGCAACCTGGAGGGCGATGCCACGCAGAGCGTCACCCGCTGACGCCACGAGGGCGGCGCCGGTCGCGACTTGAGACGACGAATTTTGAACCAGTAATTTTATTTCCTTTGCCGCGGCAGCGGAGCGTTGCGCAAGTTCACGCACCTCCTGTGCGACGACTGCGAACCCCTTACCGGCCTCGCCGGCGCGGGCCGCTTCCACTCCGGCGTTCAGCGCCAGCAGGTTAGTCTGGAATGCTATTTCATCGATAACACCGATGATGCGACCTACTTCCTTCGACGATTGCTCGATGTCTTGCATGGCTTCAATTGCTCGGAGAACCACCTGCGCCGATCGCTCCGCATCGCTGCTGGCATTACCGACGGTGGCTGCTGCCTGCTTTGCGTGGTCTGCGCCCGCGTTGATCTGTACAGTTAACTGATTTAGCGCTGCAGCGGTCTCCTCGAGGTTTGCTGCTTGCTGTTCGGTTCGCTTTGACAGGTTGTTCGCCGCCGAACTGATATTCTTGGAGCCAGCGCTAATGGTAACGACTGCGGTACTGACCTTACTCACCAGGTCGATGAGGCCATCCACTGCGGAATTGAAGTCGACGCGGAGCTGATCGTAGCTCGCCTCGAACGTTTGGCGAATACGGTACGTTAGGTCGCCGGCCGCTAGGTGCCTAAGTCCTTCACCGAGCGATCGCACCACTTCCCGTTGAACCGCCTCCGCGCGCTGGTGCTCGTTATCGCGTTGGGCTCTTTCTTCGTCAGCCGCAGTGCGCTCCAGTTCCGCCCTAACTTCGATTTCCTTGCCGCGCGCGAGGCCGTTCCTGAAGCCCTCGAGCGCCTTAGCCACAGAGCCGATTTCGTCACCTCTATTCTGGCCAGAGACTTCGCTTTCGTAATCGCCATCAGACAAACTGCCCACCGCGGTGACAAGGTTCGAGATTGGATGTCGAACGAATACGCGTATCGCCACGTAAAGTCCGGCGATGACGGTCAGCATGACGCAGAAGCCAGCCGCGAGCATCAGAAGTGTCTGATCGCGGACCGGGACACCAATAGCTGAGCTCGGAACATCGAGGACCAGCGTCCATTTCGCCCCAAGGCCAGGCAGGTCGAACGGGTACGCAATTCGCGTAAATTGGATATCACCTTCGCCTACCTGTCCGACTTCGAATGGAAGGTCGCTAACCGTGGCCGCTTCGATACGTTCCTTCTGCGCCCCATCGTACGGTTGCATCAGGTCCGCTTCGTGCGCCCCGACGAGCCACCTCATATCTTGTGATATAAGCATCACGCGGCCCGAGCCGAACGGCCTGGCCTTCGCAACTTGTTCGGAAAGACTTTCGAGCGAGACGTCAATTCCAGCAACCCCGATCAGGTTGCCTGCCGAGAAGACAGGGTGAGCAATGGTGACCATCAGAATTCCGGAGGTCTCTCCTGAACCGATGGTCGGGACGCCCATAAGCGCATGGCCGGCCTTGGCTGTAGAAGCGAACCAGTCATCGTTAACACTGAACGGAAATGCCGACAGGCCAAGGGTGCCGTCTTGGTTGCGGGTCCAGTAAGGACTAAGATGACCGTCCTCATTTGCGCCAAGGTCGGTTCGGTTCTTCACCTCATCGCGTTAGCCGTCGAACGCCTTATCCGCTTCGGCAAAGTAGCTGCCAAGAGCGAGGGGGTTCGTCATGTTCGCCTTGAGCATGCTGATCAAACCCTTTCGGTCCAGTGTATGCTCGCCATGGCCGTTGCCGATGGAGGCGGCTGTCGCGCCGACTGAGCCATTGAGAAGCGAGATTTCGCTAACGATCTCCGAAGCGATGGCTCTCGCCTCGGTAGAAGCAATCCGAGTTACCAGATCCGACACTCTGTGCCGAGTTTCGAAGATGAGCACGGCATTGGATGCGACCAGAACTGTAGAGATGATCGTGCCAGTTACCAGAAGCAGCTTTGTCGCCAAGGAAATGTTTTTGAATTTTCGCATCTCGCTCTCCCGTGAGCATCAGTTCGTGCGCCATCGGGATTGATGGCTGAGATGGACGTGAGTTTGCTTAGGCGCACTTAAATATTTACTAAACTTATTCGTACGCAGAAAATACTTATACGTACGCACTGCGACAGGCGCGCTGATTTCGATACCGAGCAAAGAAGGCAGCGCGTAGTGGAACCAGATCAGACTTACCAACAACGGCGTGCAGCGGAACAGCTTCTGTTAATGCGACCAAAGACCACGCGAGAAGCCGAATTTCGGACATCCTGACGAAGGCCCGCTTGCCCAAAGAAAAGCCACCGGCGATGGTAAGGAGGTAAAGACGACGGTGTAAAGGAGCCCGCTCAGCAAGAGACCGCGATACTCGAATATTACGTTCAGATTCCAAGCGTACGTTCAGCGTCCCGATTATTAATGTATGAGCAGGCAAACCAAAAATACGATCGCTTAAGCGATATATCGAACCACGCGACCGAGGGACGGGACTGCCCAGACGGCTGCTCCTCATGCAATGAAATGAGCGCCTTAAGCAGCCGGGCTATTAATTCCAATAAACCCTGTTAAAGCGGCCCATAGATAGGCGAAAACGCCTGCCCAACTATCTTCCCCCTCCTGCGAGGCGACGGCCGATTTGAGATCGGCCGTTTTCTCCCCGCGAAGCGGCACTCCTTCGTGGCTTGTCTCCGGGTAGATCATGCTGAAGCCACCGCCCATCGCAATGGCACACCGACTTTCGTCATTATCCGTCACGCTCGCTCTCCCGTTAAACAAATTAGCTAGACGAAGTCGCTCAAATCGCAGGAAGTTTTCCGAACCACGGTAGGGCTTCCTCCAATCGTGCTGACAGCCGCAAAAGACTGTCTTCCGCACCGAATGGTGCGATCAGTTGAACGCCGATGGGAAGGTCCGATGAAGACCAGTGCAGCGGCACGCTCGCTGCGGGCTGCCCGGACGCATTGATGATCGCAAGGAAGGTCGCGTACCGGCTGATTTTCGTGCGGAAACTGAAGAAGTCATCGTCCATGTTGATCGCGCCAAGCTCTGCAGGTGGTTGCATCAACGTCGGCGTGAGAATGAAATCGAAGTCCTGGAGATAGTTTTCGAGCTGACGACCGATCGTGTGGAAACGTGTTATCGCCAGTGCATAGGTTTCCGCGCTTAGCGTTTTACCCCTCTGATAAGCATCCAAGATGGCCGGCTCGAGCTTCTGCTCCCAGCCCGATCCCAAATTGTTGCGGACTTTCCCGTTGACCGAAACGGTAACGTTGGCCGCCATCACATTGATTTGCGCTTCCACGAACTTCGAGAACTGGATTGGCGGCAACGGAGATTCTACCACTTCGTGGCCCATGCTCTCCAGCAGGGTCTTCGCCGTGATAAGCGCGGCGATGCAATCTTCGTGGACTGGAATGTCTTCGAAACCAACTTTCCACGTTGCGATTCGTAAAGGTCTTGCGAAAGGCTTGTCCAAATTTTCGAGGTAGGCCCCCCTTTTTGGCGGAGCCGCATAGGGTGCCCCGATCTCCATTCCGGCAATGCCATCGAGGGCTGCTGCGGTATCTCTGACCGAGCGGGACAACACGCCGTCGGTCGCGAGACCGCCCCACCCCTCACCCCTGGCCGGACCTGTCGGGACCAAACCGCGCGATGGCTTGAGGCCGTAGATCCCACAGCACGAGGCTGGAATGCGAATTGAACCACCGCCATCACTAGCGTGAGCAAGAGGCACGATGCCTGCTGCGATCGCAGCGGCTGCCCCGCCGCTCGATCCCCCGGTCGAGCGCGCGAGATCCCAGGGGTTGCGCGTTGGACCGCCATTCTGGATTGCCTCCGTGGTTGGAGCCATGCTGAACTCGGGAACAGTCGTTCGCGCGAACGGAACAAGCCCGTCATCCAGAAATCGACTAGTCAAGGTCGAGTTGAAGTTGATTTCGGTCCCCTCGAACAGTCGGGAGCCCAGCGAGTTGGTCAGCGCAGGATAGCCTAGCCCCGAGTCCTTCAACAAGAAGGGCAGTGCACCGAAATGCCCTTTGAGGGTCGCCGCTCGCGCGGTCTCGCGAGCCTGCTGGTAATTCGCGTTGCAAAGCGCGTTGATCTTGGGATTGATCTGCTCCGCCCGGTCGATGGCGCAATCCATCAACTCCAGCGGGGTCACCTCCTTCTCACAAAGCATCCTGGCGAAATCGAGACCGTCGTGCTTCCTATAATCGCTGTTGTTCATTTTGTCTTTTCCCGCGTTTCTCGGTGCTTCAAGCAGCTGCTAGCGCGTCTTCCGCACGGGCTTTGAGAGCCTTTTTGTCCACCTTTCCGGTCTTGCCCTGGGGCAGTTCGGACTCGAAGTAGATCGTGCGCGGGACTTTGAAATCGGAGAGCTTCTGGTCCAGGTACGCGATGAGCTCCTCAGGGCTGAGAACCGTGTTCGCGCGCAGTACGACGAAGGCGATCGGAACTTCCCCGAAAATGCGATCGAGGACACTGACGACCGCCGCGTCCTGCACGGATGGATGACTGATGATTGTCTGTTCTACTTCCGCGGGTGAGATATTGTGGCCACCTCGGATAATAATGTCCTTGATCCGCCCGACTATGTAGTAGAACCCGTCCTTATCCTGCCTGACGAGATCTCCTGTTCTAAAGAGTCCGTCCTGCAACGCAGCGGCTGTCATCGCTTCGTCTTTAGCGTATCGCTTGACCGTAGACGGACCGCGCACATAAGCTTCGCCGGCCTCGCCCAGCTCGCATTCGGTACCGTCTGGGTTCATGATCTTGACTGTGACGCCCGGACCGGCCCTTCCGATAGCTCCCGCCGGAAGAGGGGTTGGGTCATCGTAGTAGCGACCAAAGACAGGCGTGACCTCTGTAAGCGCGTAATAGTTCTGCAACGGTTTGCCGAATTTAGCCTCGAACCGGGCCGACACCGCCTCCGGGAGAGGCGCCCCCGAACAGATGAGCAGCCTGCTATTCGACAAGTCGAAAGATAGATCACGTTGTTCGCAATACTCCATCATCATGGAAAACATTGTTGGCACGCCGTGATAGACGGTCACCGAATAGGTGTTGAAAGCCTCGAGCACGTCGCGAGGGTGGAAGCGGCGCAAGAGAACTACGGTTCCGCCGACAGATAAAGCGGTTGCAGCCGCGGTTGATAATCCGAAAATATAACCCAGCGGCAGAGCGACCAAGGTGACGTCATTATCCGAGACGCCCCACATCGTGGACAGCGACGCTGCCACGCCGATCTGGCACCGTTGGTCCAACACCACGGCCTTCTGATTGCCTGTCGTGCCGGACGAGTAGGTAATGATGAAGTCGTCCTCGACATCAATTCTGGCGTGAGGATGCTCAGCTATAGATGGCTCTGCGGTGAGTTCGGAAATGGGAAGCAGCTTGTCTTCCGGCACCGCCTGCCTCGCGATTTCCTTAACGTAGTCGTCAAAGAAGAGGACCTTTGCGCCACTGTGCTTGAAGTTGTAAGCGACCTCCGGAGCCGTCAGGTTTGGGTTTACGGGAACAAACACCGCGCCGATCTTTGCAGCGGCGTAATAGCAATAAATCTGCTCCGGATGGTTCTGTCCAAAAACGGCGAAAACGTCGCCTTTCCCAATACCAAGAGATGACAAACGCGCGATAACATCTTCAATACGGGACAAAAGCAACGCGTAGCCAATGGCTTCGCCTTCGTGGACGATCGCAATCTTCTCCATGCGCCCCCGAGCCGCCGCCAATAGTACGTTGTAAACCGACGAAAAGGGTGTTTGGTGTTCCATTAGGTATTCCTAGGAAGGCGGTTGGGTTCGTTGGTAGAGGAGGATTTAAGAATTGAGGGCGACCGGTTCTGCACTTCGTCCGCTACGGTCCGGAAGACTACCCCCGGAGTTGTAGCCATGTAATCGATCAGTCTTCCAAGCATATTGAGGCGGGGGCCACGTCCTATTACTTGCGGATGCATAGTAAGGGTGAAGACCCCGTCTCCTAAGCTGTGGCAGAAATCAAACTCTTCTCTCCACAGTTCGAAGACTTCCCCAGGCGTCCGCAACCCGAGATACATTGGCTTATTGAGAAACGTGAAATGAGGAAAATCGTCGAGTTCCCAGGCGACAGGGACCTCGATCACATTGCTCGGCTCTCCCAGTTGGTAGTCGTCTTCGGTCGCGACGTAGTTCTTGCGCGCTCTGTATGGCTGAAAGTCGTCGGCCATCATGCTCGAGTCATAGAGGATCCCTCTCTCCTCGAGGATCGATATCGAATCCGGAGTGAGGTCCCACGCTGGAGACCTGTAGCCTACGGGGTTGTAGTCTTCGCCCAAAACTCCACGAAGCTTCTTGATCGAGCGGTCGATGAGCCTTTCTTCCTCGGCACGGGAAAGGCCTACTGGGGTCTCGTGACAATAGCCGTGAAGCGCGATCTCGTGTCCAAGCTCGCGGATTCGGCCTGTCTCGGTTGGAAACGCCCCTGCGGTATGCGATGGCACGAAAAATGTTGCGGGAATGCTGTTCCGAGTGAGCAGGTCAAGCACTCTCGGCAGTCCCACAAGCGCACCAAACTCGCCCCGTGAAAGGGGCGTGGCGCTTATTTGGCGCATGGTGCTGATCCATAGCGATACCGCGTCAAAATCGAAAGTCAGACAGACCGTCGTCATATTGCCTCCGGACCTAGACTCACCTTTTGTACTAAGGCGTATTATTTCCGTCCTATGAGTATCCCTACCCAGATTGGCTGCACATTGCAAGTCGAACATGCCGGCGCGCACAAAATACATTCTCCCTAGTATTTTTCAGTACGGTGGCGGGTGTGTAACTCAAGGCGCCCCCAGTCTCTTGCTATCTCGTTCCTTTGGGCTTTCTCTGGAAGGTGCGAAGAAATCCACGGCGGATTGTACGCAAAAGGCAGCTTCACATTCTTGACAGAATGTTTTTCGTATCCGAGGGTACGCGTGCGATAAAGGTCGCAATTAAGGACAATTGGGAGAGCTGCGCGCAATGAACAGTGATCAATCATTTCTCATTACCCGTCGCAATTTCGTGGCGAGTTCACTGGCGGCCGCAGGGGGAGCCGTCACGATGGGTATTCCGATCTCTAGCTGGGCAGCCGGGAAAGCACCGGTCGCCACCACCGTCAACGGACCCGTTTTGGGCTATGCCACTGCGAACGTTAACGTCTTCAAGGGTATCCCGTACGGCGCACCAACCGGCGGCAGCGCACGATTCAAGCGCTCCACGCATCCCAGCCCGTGGTCAGAGCCCCGCGTGACCCATGCGGTAGGCGACCCGTGCTACCAGATCAACGAAGACTGGAAGGGGTGGGTCGACAACCGAAACGGCAGCGAAGACTGCCTGGTGCTCAACGTCTGGTCGCCGATCGGAGCAGAGCGCAAACCCGTAATGGTCTTCCTTCATGGCGGCGCTTACAGATTTGGCTCGGGCGGAGCGCAGCTCTACGACGGAGAGAACCTGTCGGAGCGCGGTGACGTTGTCGTCGTGACCGTCAATCACCGGCTTCACGCACTTGGCTTCACGTATTTCGCCGACCTCGCGCCTCAAGCTGGTTTCGCCACGAATGTTGGACTTCTCGATCTGGTCGACGCGCTTGAATGGGTGAAAGCCAACATCGCTCAGTTTGGCGGAGACCCGGGTAATGTCACCATCTTCGGCGAGTCGGGAGGCGGCGGCAAGGTTTCATGCTTGATGGCCATGCCCTCTGCAAAAGGTCTCTTTCATCGCGCAATCGTGCAGAGCGGCGCGCAGCGAAGGTTGAGGACTCGGGAAGAGGCGACCAAGGATACGATCGCACTTCTGAAAGAGCTGAACCTGGGGGAGAAGGATGCGGTCAAGCTAACCGACGTTCCGGTCGAAAAGCTGTTCGCTGCGTTCAAAAAGGTTCTGGAAGACGGCAGCTCTGCGCCTGAACTTCCCACGGCATTCTCTCCGGTTATGGACGGTGAGATTCTACCCTGGAATCCAACCGACGACGAGGCCCTCAAGCTATCGAGCAGCGTCCCGAAAATGTATGGTACGAACGCCCACGAGACAGCCTATTATCTGGATTTCGCGGGGCTTCTTACCGTTCCAAAATCGGACGACGATGTTGTCCGCGACACGGCAGCATTCTTCAAGACGAAGTTCAAGCCCGAGCATAGCGCCGAGATCGCTAAGCTTCTAGCGGATTACAAAGCAAGATCCCCTAATGAGCCCTTGGACCGGATCAAGGGAAGGATAATTTCAGACCTATGGATGGCATCGGATGCAGTGAAGGCTGCGACCCGGGCATCGTTGGACGCCTCGGCTGCTCCGGTTTATCACTACATGTTCACATGGGAGGAGCCCTACAAGGGTGACTTCTGGTCGATCCACGGCGCTGAGCTATTGTTTGTCTTCGGCCGGGTGGACGCGGATGAAATGTGGGGCGAAGCGGGTGCGCCGACTGCCAGGGCTGATCGAGACCCGGAAGGAATGAGGTATATTTTGCGCGACGACATCATCTCCGCGTGGACGTCGTTCGCCAAGGACGGCAAACCACACCTCAAGGACAAGACGGAGTGGACCGCGTTTGACGCGGAGGGACTACGAAGCATGGTTTTTGGCAAAATCTCTGCGCTTGAATCCGATATCTTCGGTCCGAGAACACGGGAGCTGTTCTCCAGGATCGAGCTTGGTGTAGGAGCGTGACAACGCGGACCACGGGACGAACTGTCCCGTGGCCGGCCTTTTCCATCACGGAACGACGGCGATAACTTCAATCTCCGCGAACAGCCTTGGATCGTAGAGACCCGCCTGAACCATGACGCTGGCAGGCGGGCACTCCTGATTGTAGTGCAGGGCTCGGACCTCCTTGATCGTTCTGAGCAACTCCGGTGAGAACTCGCGGACGAAGCAAGTCGTTCGCGCCACGTGCTCGAAGCCCAGACCCGCCTTCTCGAGCGTACGCTTGAGATTCTCGAACATTGCGATGACCTGATCCTCAATAGAACTTGTTACCGGCTCTCCAGACGCGTCCAGGCCACAGTGACCTCCGGACACAAAGAACCCTGAGCCCTTGATCAACATTCCCTGCGAGAGACCTGGCCATTCAGCCTCCGGCGGATTCACTGCGGTCAACATTGGTGTCACATCCTTTACCTTAAGTTTGAAGCAAGCCGCGCTGTGGTGCACGCCAAGGAGACTGATAAAGATATTTTGCATACTTGTCAGTATGTCATCGGCCGCTAATTTTGTCTGCGGACGTATGCACGATAAATTTTTTGGATTTCTTTATATACTCTTGAGTATGTTTATCGCATCTTCTAGTATGTGGACGCTCGCCTTCGATGCCGAGATCGACGGAGTACTGGCCCGAAAGAGGTGCCGCAGAGACATCGGCAGGTTGCAGCGACTTCTTTGAACACTTTACGATGGGGATTGCATGCCAAAAGGAACACCGTCCCACTGGGTAACCGGGGTCAGCGAAATTTCCGAGTCCGACATTTTCATTCGCGGGTATGCGATGAACGAGCTTGTCGGGACGGTTCCGTTCTCAGCCATCACCTACTTGCTGATCCGCGGCGAATTACCCACACCCGGCCAAGCCCGTATGATGGACGTCATTCTCTCGTCCATTCTCGACTACGGTTTGCAGAAGTCTGGAACTGTCGCTGCTCGTGCGGTCGTCTCCGTAAACCCGGTGATGACCGCGGGGCTTGGCGCTGCCGTTCTAGCTGCCGGCGAGTACGCCTTGTCTCCGGAGGACACGGGTCGATTCATTGCTGAAACTTTCGCCAAATGGCAAGCGAGCGGGAAGTCTAAGGAAGAGGCCGCAACCGCGCTCGTGAGCGAACTCCGTGCGGCTAAGAAGAGGGTACCGGGGTTTGGTCACCAGGTATTTCGGTATGTCGATCCGCGTTCGCAGCGGCTGAAGGCTCTGGCAAAAGAGCAAGGCGTCTGGGGTGAGGCCATTGAGTGGTACGAGGCGGTCCATAAGGCGTTTCAAGATGCGACCAACAAGCCGGAACTTGTATTGAACGATGTCGGAATGCTCGCGGCGATCATGGTTCAGATGGGCTTTACGCCGCAGGAGATGTGCGGCCTCGCCCTGCTGTCGACGATGCCGGGATTGATCGCCCACGTGTCGGAAGAGCTTCAGTCAGGTGTCCGCAATCGACTCATCCCAGATTCTCACGTCGAATACGAAACCCCGAGGCGGGATCTTGCGGGTGAACTCACAAAGTTGGGATGGCGGTAAAGCAGCAAGCCGGCAATCGAATGTCACCCGTGCCGTACTGCTCGCTTGACATAGCAAACCGGCTAGTAGAAAATACATTCTGCGCAGTATGTCACGAAGACTTGGGCATATTCGTTCGGCCCCACGAACAGTTCAGCGCCGCGGCGCATATGGAGGGAATTAATGGATACGACACTTGAACGCCCGACTTTGATTGTTGGACCGAACGCGATGTTCTTCGACGACTTTAAGGTGGGGCAGGAGTGGACGACGCCGCGCCGGACCATCACCGAGACCGACATCGTCATGTTCGCCGCTCTTACCGGTGATCATAATCCTGTCCATACCGACGAGATTTTCGCTCAGTCCACTCCGTTCGGTGCTCGTATTCTCCATGGGCCTGCGGTTTTCGCGATCGTTACAGGTCTTGAATTCCGTCTAGGCATTAAGGAAGGCACCGCGATTGCATTCTTGGGAATGACCTGGGATCTGAAAGCACCGGTAAAAATGGGCGACACGATCCATGTGTATCAGCGTGTAGAGGAGGTTCGGCGCACGTCCAATCCGGAGCGGGGGATCGTCAACTTCTGGCTCGAGGTCCGCAATCAAAAGGGCGACGTTTGTCAGCAAGGGATTTGGAAAGTCATGTTCCACTCCCGCAATGCTGGATGAGGACAGGACCGCATTGTTGGAGCCTACGCAATATCACGCGGTCCAAAACATGGGAGCGGGCCAGCAGCAGGAGCGCAGTTTTAGATATGGACATCATCGTACTAATCAAGAAAGTTCCCGATCCGAATGTTCCGGAACACTTCGTGTCGATCTCGGATAACCACGAGAATATCATCCTCCACGCGTCGTCCCAGTATTCGATAAATCTTTATGACCTCAACGCGGTAGAAGCCGCGATCAGCCTCAAAGAAGCGCACGGGGGTACCATCACCGTCGTGACGGCGGACGACGCTTCGGCGGACCAATATCTGCGTCGAGTTCTGGCGATGGGTGCGGATAGCGCTGTCCGAGTGGAACTTGATCCAGCCGTTCGCAACGACGCATTCCAGACTGCCGATGCTCTTGCATCTGCCATCAAAGCGATAGGTATTCCGTCGCTGATCATTGCCGGCCGACAGGCGTCTGACACCGACGCGGGTTATGTACCATTCCTGGTCGCTCACGGACTGGGAATTCCAGCGATTTCGCCGGTTGTTGCGTTCAAGTCCGCCACGGACAAGACCATCAACGTAGGCAAATTGTCGGAGGTAAGCATCGATGAGTATGAACTGGCTCTGCCGGCGATGGTCCTGGTCTCGAATGAGATCAATAAGCCGAGAACTCCTGGTCTTAAGGGTGTAATGGCAGCCAAGAAGGCAACGATCGATGTTGTTGAGCGAGCCTCGGGTCAAGTGGAGTCCAAGCCCACCTATGCGCCTAGGAAGGGACAGCGCACTGTCCAATCAACGCAGTTCATCGAGGGCAGCGACGACGACAAGGCGGCCGCCCTCGTCGCCGCTCTCCAAAACTGAGGCTCAGGAATGACAAACGCTCTATTCGTACTTCATCACTCTGCGGACACCCGGGCCACCGAATTCGGGACCCTCGCCTCGCTGGCCGCTTCGCTCAACAGTGCTGGATACACCAGCGACTTGTTTATCCTTGACACGACTGCTGCCTCAACCGTTACGGTCAAGGCCGGCGGTGTATTTCGGAAAATTTCAGCGGTCTCGGCCGGGAAGCCCGTAGGCGATGGAGCGGACTACCTGGTGCAAGCAGTTCGTAAAGCATCGTCTGACTCATCGGTCATTGTTGCCTTGGGAACGGTTTCGAATAGGAACTGGGGGCCGCAAGTGGCAGCGGCGCAAGGCGCAGAATTCCTGACGGCTTGCGAGACGATTAATGCCGGTCGCGACGGTATAACCGCTACGGCTCCAGCATTGGGAGGGCTGGTGGTGAAGACCGTCGACCTCGGCAGCAAGCAAGCAGTCTTGCTTTATAGCGGAGAGGCACTTCCTGCGCCCGCTTTTGCCGACGTCGAGGCGGCCGTGTCGACAGATGAAGCTTCCGAAGGCCGGGTTCGGTTTGTTGCCTCGGAAGCATTGCCGGATACAGGAGGCATTCCGCTCCGTGGAGCGAGCAAGGTCGTGGCGGGCGGTCTTGGCGTAGGCTCGGGCGACAAGTGGCGGATTATCGAGGAGTTCGCCGGAAAGGTCGACGCTGCAGTCGGTGCAAGCCGTGCGGCAGTGGAAATGGGCTGGGTGCCGTCAAGCCGCCAGGTAGGCTTCTCCGGACAGAAGGTTAGTCCGGATGTCTACGTAGCGATTGGCATCTCCGGCGCCGTCCACCATCTAGCAGGGATCGGAGGCGCGAAGAAGATCGTGGCCATCAACAAGGACCCCGACGCCAGTATCTTCAAGGTGTCTGACGTCGCCATCGTTGGCGACTACGAGCATATACTCGCTGCAGCGATGCGCAAGTTGTAGTAACAATCGGATCGCAATATCCGTCCGCTGGGAGGTACCACGGCGACGGCTTGATCAATACATGAGGCGGCCCAAGGCAGCCTGCACAAGGGAACACCGAAATGAGCGGCAAACGTATCGTCGTTATTGGTGCGAGCCGATTGGGTTGTGACTTCGCTTTGGCGGCCGGTTCGGCGGGGCATGAAGTTACGCTGGTCGATGAGCATCCGCAGGAATTAAAGAGCATGTCGTTCGACGCTCCGTATTTTTACGGTTCGGGACTGCCCGCATCTCTTAGCGACGAGACAGCCGTTTTCGATAACGTCCTTAGCTCCAACGAAGCCCTTCTCGAATGCGTCGAGAACGACGTGGACGTCAAGATTGGCGTCGTTGCGTGGGGCGCATTTCACAATGCGCCGAATTCACAGCACATAGGTGTTCCCAAGGTCGGCATCGTTTCCCGCGAAGGCAACGAACTTCTAGAGTATGACCAGCTGGTTCTCGCGACAGGCTCCCGTGACTTTGTTCCATCCTTCAAAGGCTGGGAACTTCCCGGCGTTCTTGGTGCCAAGGCTGGATTGAAACTTCTTCAATCCTATCAGTGTTTCAACGGCAGCCGCTGTCTCGTCCTCGGAACGACGGCGGTGGCGGTCGAATTTGCCAAGGCCGCGCGAGATTTCGGCATCGATGTCGCGGGCTTCGTCGAACCCACAGCATCGTTCCAGGCAGAAACCGAAATGCTTGAATGGGTCTCGTCGGAAGGAATTCCGATCTACTACGAGAGCGTGATCCTCGAGGCCAAGGGAACAGACAAGATTGGGTCAGCGGCCATCATCGCCGCAGATGGCTCGGGCAGTTTAGCGGAAATTGCCTGTGACTCGATCTGCGTCGCTATCGGTGTGTTGCCAAACGTCGAGCTTCCAGCCGCCATGGGCTGTGAAATGCGGTTCGACGACACGATCCCGGCCTGGGTACCTAAAGTCAAGGGGGACCGCGAAACGTCGATATCTCAGGTCTTTTGGCTTTCTTCTTTCGATCCGACCGACGAACAACCGGCGAAAGCATTGGCGGCGATAGAAAATGGACCAACTGGAACGAACGCAGCACTGGCTGAATCGGATGGCAGACAAGCAGACTACATCAATCTTTGGGTCGCCAAGCTGCATGAAATGGGCGGCGCTGACGTCGTGCTTTGCCAGTGTGAAACCGTTACGCGCGGCGAGTTTCTAAATCTACAGCCCCCGCGCTATCTCAAGGCCGGCCTCAAGGTGATCCATGATCCTGTGACAGGTGGTGAAGGCGGACCGAAAATCAGCCAGGACCTTGCCAAGCGCATGACGCGCGTTGGCATGGGCCATTGCCAGGGCAAGCGTTGCCGCGACGAAGCGGCTTTCTTGCTCTCGCAACGATTCGGCGTGCCATTGCGAGATATCAGGCCAGGCAGTTATCGGTTCCCGATCCGCCCTATCGACATGTCCCTGATAGCAGCAGAAGATGACGATTATCACACTCGCGAAAAGTGGCCTCACTGGATGCATGAGGAAGTCGTTCCGGTCGATGTGGCAGGCACCGAGTAAGGAGGATTGAGATGAATCACTACGACATTATTGTCGTCGGTTCCGGCCTTCTCGGATTGTCGACTGCTTACAATGCTCAAAAAGCTGGCGCGGGGGTGTTGGTTGTCGACCGAGGCCCCGTCGCATACGAAGCCTCGTCTCGCGCGACAGGCTACCTGAGCGTCAGAGCTGACGACCCCGATGAAGCTCCTCTAGCGAAAATGGCCGAGGACCTATGGGGAACACTTGATGAAGAACTTGGATATCCTACCGAATGGACGCCCAAGGGCCGTCTCTGGGTTGCGTTCTCCGATAAGCAGGTTGACGAACTGCATGAGACGTACAAGGCATTCCAACGGGCCGACGATAGCTTCGAAATCATCGACGCGGATGCATGTCGAAAATTGATCCCAATACTGTCTCCTGAAACGCGCGCTGGTCTTTATACACCACGCTCGGGCCACGCTAATCCTCAACGCGTTTCACAGGCGTACGCATGGGCGTTCCAGGACCGCGGCGGAACGATTGTCGAAAACAACCCTGTCTATTCTGTTATTGCAGAGGGCGGAAAGGTGAAGGGGGTCAGGACGGCGCGCGATAAAGTGTACGCCGATCGCGTCGTGCTCTGCGCTGGCGGCTACAACGCCACTTTGCTTCAGCCTTTTGGCGTGGCTTTTCCAGTTGCGACCGTGCGACTTGAAGCGTTGGTGACAACGCCCCTGCCCCATATGTATGACGTCGGCTTCATCGGCCTCAATGGTCTTTCTATCCGCCAGACAAAGCGCGGGAACCTTCATGCTAACGGCGGCCCGCACGAATGGGTGGATGTCAACGCCGACGAGGAGCCTGCTAAGCCAAACACCCCTATCGTCCGCAACCTCGTCCGTCGGATGATCGAGGCCTTTCCAGTCGCCGCGGGTGCGCAACTGCTCCGAACCTGGGCTGGCGTTCTCGACATCACGAAAGACCAGAAGACGATCGTTCACAGGTTCGACGAACCGGAAGGGCTCTTGGTCGCGGCCGGTGCCGGTCACGGCTTCGGTATGGCTCCTTCCGTGGGGATTGCCATGTCGGAGCTTGCTCTCGAAGGAAAAACGCGGGCACCGATTGAGAAGCTTACCCTGGACAGGTTCGCGAACCTAAACCCGAACTGGAAGGCCGATAAACGGTGGACGCCGGGGTCTTATAACACTTAATAAACGAAAGGCCGGCCAAAGCACAGGTCGGCTTTTTTTTCTGCGTGCCGCTCTTGGCTTGTCATTTCAGCTCTTATACCGTAGAGAACGAAAAAATACTTCAGAAGGTGGCCGATGGATATGGAATCGCAGAAAATCAGCGCGAAACCGAGCATTCGGGATAAAATCAAGCAGCAAAAAACCGAACTTATCCAGGAAGAGATTCTGGAAGCGGCATCGCGCTTGATCGCAGCTCGCGGGTTCCGCGCGGTAACGGTCGACGACATTAGCGCCGAGATGGGTTTTACCAAATCCATTATCTACTATTACATGAAGAGCAAAAACGAGATTCTGTGGCGGATTTTCGAGAAGATTGATGTCACTTATGCAGAGGGCCTTGAGGAGGCATTGCAGTCGGGCGGCAGCACGACCGACGTTCTTGCGAGCATCGTAAAGATGCACTCTCTAAACGTAATGCAGCATCAATCCTGGGCTACCATTTACAATCGTGATGAGAACGAGTTGATCGATGATCAGCACGCGATCGTCACGGCCAACCGCCGCAAGTACAACAAGCAGATCCAGGGTTTGTATTCTAGGGGCGTAACCGAGGGCGTTTTTAGGGACACTCCTCCGTTCATCGCGGTAAGCTGCCTAATCGGCGCGTGCAATTGGGCCTACACCTGGTTCAAGCCAGGCCTGAAACATACGGCCGAGGAAGTTGCGTCTGCGTTCGCTGACCAGCTCATTCTAGGCGTTTTAATCAAGAATTGAGCTTTTGCCCGGCCGTCGTGGCCTCCCGATCATGGATTGGGGGGGGGTCAAGCTTCCCGCTGATTACAGCCTTCAAAGAGATTTGTTCGGGACGACCCCTGGCATTTTCGAACGCCAGGGGCGATTTTCATCATAACTACTGGATGGTCCAGCCGCCGTCGATGACAAGGGAATGTCCGGCCATGTAGCCAGCGTACGGAGACGCCGCAAACATGATCGCATTAGCGATATCCAGTGGCGCGCCCTTCTTCCCGGCTGGTACGCGCTTCAGGGCATCGGGGTTGACCCCCACACCACGGGCCATATCGGGAGCGGTATCTCCCAGAATGCGTGCAGAATTGCCACGCATATCGGTCTGAATCATTCCCGGGCATACCGAGTTGATCACAACACCGGTCTTCGTCAGTTCGACGGCCATCTGGCGCGTTAGGCCAATAACTCCGAACTTGGACGTTGTGTAGGCAAGACCGTCGGCACCACCGAGAATGCCGCCGACGGAAGCGACGTTTATGATTCTTCCTTCGCCTCGCGCAACCATGTCTTTGAGTACGGCGCGGCAGAAGTAAAACGTGCCGCGGAGGTTGGTGTTAATGACTTTCTCCCACAGTTCGTTCGACGTATCGAGTACGCCAGCAAAGCCGTCGAATACTGATGCGTTGTTCACGAGCACGTCAATCCGGCCATGCTTTGAAAGCACATGGGCGATTACGCTGTTGATCGAGCTTTCCTGCTGGACGTCGGTCTTTACGAATTCGACGGTGATCCCTTCGGAAGCAAGCGATGAAACAACATCCTGCCCCTTGTCCTCGAGGTAGCCCGCAATCACGACATCCCCGCCAGCCCGCGCGAACGCTTCGACGGTTGCCCGGCCGATTCCCGTCTCGCCGCCAGTGATAACCACTACTTTTCCCTTAAAGTCGAACATGAATGTCTCCTGCAGCTTCGCGTTCAATTCTCACGTCCGAGTCGCGGACGAGCACACGGGCGTTCTCAACCAGAGGTGGCGGACATCCTCGACGGCTCCGCCCCCTGGTCGGTTAACATACCGACAAGTACAATACAATACCAGAGAGATTGCGCAACCCTTAGCCGGGGCACGGAATGGGAAAAGTCGCACATCAATAATACGGCTCTTTACAAACGTACCGATCATAATGTTTATTATACCCATTGGTCGACAAACAAGCGCGATCGGTGGAAGGCTCAACACCTGGAGCGCGATACCGATTTGTTACTGGCTCGGAGGACGGACACTTGCAGACAGAAATCACGAAAATCTTGGGGATCGAAATTCCGATCTTTGCCTTCTCGCATTGCCGGGACGTTGTCGCAGCAGTGACCAAGGCGGGCGGCATGGGATCGCTCGGGGCAGCCTGGATGACGCCTGAGGAACTCGAAATGTCAATTGAATGGATCGAGCAGCGCGTCGACGGTCGTCCGTTCTCCGTGGATCTTGTGTTTCCCGGTACCGGTGGTGAAGACGTCGAAAAGACACCAGCTGAGTACAGAAAGATGATCCCTCAAAGCCACCTCGAATTCGTAAAGCATATGCTTGACGACGCAGGCATTGCCGATCTTTCTGAAAAAGATCGCGACGAGTATCTGGCCGAGTCTGCTGAGAAGATGTCGATGACCAACAAAAAGAGCCGGGAACAGCTTGAGGTCGTCCTTAGCAAGAAGTCCGTAAACCTCGTCGTCGGTGCGCTTGGCGTGACGCCAGACTGGGTCGTCAAGGAGGCTCATTCAAAGGGCGTGAAAGTCGGCGCGCTTGTCGGTTCAGGTCGACATGCTGCTAAACAGCGTGAAGCTGGCGTCGATGTTTTAGTTGCACAAGGAACGGAAGCGGGTGGTAGCGTCGGGAACATCGCCTCTATGGTGCTCTGGCCGCAGGTTGTGGAAGCAGCCGCCGGGACGCCGGTCCTTGCAGCCGGCGGCATCTCCCGTGGCTCACAGATTTTGGCGGCGCTTGCGCTCGGATGCCAAGGCGTCTGGATGGGATCACTGTGGCTGGGCACAGCGGAAAGCGATCTAAGCATTGAGATGCGTGAAAAGCTTTTTGCGGCGGCTTCTGAAGATGCTCGCATCGCCAAGGTTATGACCGGTAAGCAGGGTCGCATGCTCTATACTAAATATGTAGAAAACTGGCAGAAGCCGGACGCACCGCAGCCGCTCCAGTGGCCAATGCAGAGCATCCTGAACGGCTATCCTTACAAGCGTGCCGAGCGCGGGCGCAATCTTGACTACTGGACGTATGCGGTAGGTCAGGTGGTTGGCGATATGCATGAACATACCACCGTGAAGAGCGAGATTGAACGCATGCTGAACGAATACGTGGAGGCTCTCGAGAAGCTTCAAGGCGTAACCGCGTATTGAGTTCGATCGCCCGCCATTCTCCGGTGGCGGACATTTCACACTGACATTGACGCGCTGGGCGCATCGGCAGAAGCAAGCATGGAATCCGAACGCGAGAGTATGGAATTTGACGTGGTGATCGTCGGCGGTGGACCTGCTGGTCTATCAGCTGCCATTCGCCTCAAACAGGTAAACCCCGAGCTGTCGGTGGTCGTGCTCGAGAAGGGTTCGGAAGTGGGCGCCCATATCCTGTCGGGTGCCGTTGTCGACCCGATCGGCATCGACCGCCTGCTGCCGGGTTGGCGCGAAGAGGAGGGCCACCCTTTCAAGACGGCAGTGACGGACGACCAATTCCTACTTCTTGGGCCGGCGGGCAAAATCCGCCTGCCGAATTTCATGATGCCGCCGCTGATGAGCAATCACGGCAATTATATCGTCTCGCTGGGCAACGTCTGTCGCTGGCTGGCCGAAAAGGCCGAAGCCCTCGGCGTCGAGATCTATCCCGGTTTTGCCGCGACCGAAGTGCTCTATAATGATGAGGGCGCGGTCATCGGTGTCGCCACCGGCGACGTGGGCATCGAGAAGAATGGCGAACCCGGTCCAAACTATACCCGCGGCATGGCGCTGATCGGCAGATACGTGCTGATTGGCGAGGGCGTGCGCGGCTCGCTCGCCAAGCAGCTCATTGCCAACTTCGATCTGGCGCGGAACAGCGACGTGCCGAAGTTCGGCATCGGCATCAAGGAACTCTGGCAGGTCAAGCCGGAGAACCACAAGCAGGGCCTCGTGCAGCATTCTTTCGGCTGGCCGCTCGGCCTATCGACCGGCGGCGGTTCCTTCCTTTATCACCTGGAAGACAATCTCGTCGCCGTCGGTTTCGTCGTCCACCTGAACTACAAGAACCCCTACCTATACCCCTTCGAAGAGTTCCAGCGCTTCAAGACGCATCCGGCGATCCGCGGCACTTTCGAGGGCGGCAAGCGCCTTTCTTATGGCGCGCGCGCCATCACCGAGGGCGGTTGGCAGTCGGTGCCGAAGCTTTCCTTTTCCGGCGGCGCCCTGATCGGCTGTTCGGCAGGCTTCGTCAACGTGCCGCGCATCAAGGGCAGCCACAATGCCGTGCTCTCGGGCATGATGGCGGCCGACCGTATCGCCCAGGCAATTGCATCGGGCCGCGCCAATGACGAGGTGGTCGAGATCGAAAACGACTGGCGCAAGAGCGATATCGGCAGGGACCTGAAGCGGGTGCGTAACGTCAAGCCGCTCTGGTCGAAGTTCGGCACGGTTGTGGGCGTCGCCCTCGGCGGCCTCGACATGTGGACGAATCAGCTGTTCGGCCTCTCCTTCTTCGGCACGCTGAAGCATGGCAAGACGGATGCGCAGAGCCTAGAGCCCGCAGCCCAGCACCGGCAGATCGACTATCCGAAGCCGGATGGCGTCCTCACCTTCGACCGTCTCTCCTCCGTGTTCCTGTCGAACACCAACCATGAAGAAGATCAGCCGGTGCATCTGCAGGTCAGGGACATGGATCTGCAGAAGAGGTCGGAACACGATGTCTTCTCCGGTCCATCGACGCGTTATTGTCCCGCAGGCGTCTACGAATGGTTGGAGAAGGACGGCAAGGACACCTATGTCATCAACGCCCAGAACTGCGTCCACTGCAAGACCTGCGACATCAAGGACCCAAACCAGAACATCAACTGGGTGCCGCCGCAGGGCGGCGAGGGACCGGTCTATCCGAATATGTGATCGAAATTGCCCCTTTTTAGGAGGCCGAAATGCTCAATACCGAACTCGCAACACGCCGTTCGGACGCTGTCTCTCGGGGTGTCGGGGTCACAACGCAAGTCTATGCAGCGTGCGCCGAGAACGCCGAAATCTGGGACGTCGAAGGTCGTCGCTACATTGATTTCACAGCTGGCATCGCAGTCGTGAATACCGGCCACCGCCATCCCAAGGTCATCGAAGCAGTTAAGGCCCAGCTTGATTGCTTTACTCACACTTGCCATCAGGTCGTCCCATACGAGAACTACGTGCGCCTGGCAGAACGGCTGAATGCCCTGGTTCCGGGCGATTTCAAAAAGAAGACCATCTTCGTGACGACAGTCGCGGAAGCTGTTGAGAATGCTGTAAAGATTGCTCGTGCTGCCACGAACCGTTCGGCGGTAATCTCCTTCACGGGTGGCTTCCATGGGCGCACGTTCATGGGGATGGCCCTCACAGGGAAGGTGGTGCCATACAAGACAGGTTTCGGCGCTATGATGCCAGAGGTGTTCCATGTTCCGTTCCCGGTCGACCTGCATGGAACATCGGTGGAAGACTCGCTTGCCGTGCTCGGCAAACTGTTCAAGGCTGACGTTGATCCCAACCGCGTTGCGGCGTTCATCATTGAGCCCGTGCAGGGCGAAGGTGGGTTCTACGAAGTTCCACGCGCCCTCATGCATAAACTCCGTCAACTTGCAGACAAACACGGAATTCTTCTAATGGCCGATGAGGTTCAGACAGGCTTCTCGCGAACGGGCAAACACTTTGCGATGGAACATTATGGTGTTGCGGCCGACATCACAACGATGGCAAAGGGCCTTGGCGGCGGTTTTCCAATCGCGGCGGTAACGGGACGCGCTGATATCATGGACGCCCCTGGGGCCGGAGGCCTCGGTGGAACATACGGTGGTAATCCGGTCGGTGTAGCTGCAGGCAATGCTGTTCTCGATGTCATCGAACAAGAGGGCCTCAATGAGCGGGCCGAACTTCTCGGCAACCGTCTCAAGCAGCGCCTGCATTCACTTCGTGATGCGGTTCCGCAAATCGCCGACATTCGTGGCCTTGGCTTCATGAATGCCGTCGAATTCAATCTGCCGAACTCGGCGAACCCTAACGCCGACTTCACCAACAAGGTTCGCCAGAAGGCCTTGGATTACGGCCTCATTCTGCTGACCTGCGGCGTCTACGGGAACGTCATTCGCTTCCTCGCGCCGATCACTATCCAAGACAGCGTGTTCGCAGAAGCGCTTGGCATCCTTGAAAAAGCGATTCGCGAAGTCGCGGCGGAGGGTTGATCGATGACGGTTCGGCAAAACCTCTCCTCGAAACTCAAAGACCCGACGCTCGCGGTCGATAAGGCGCTGATCGCCGGCGAGTGGGTTCCAGTAAGCGATAGTGGGGGGACGTTCGACGTGAGCAATCCGTCGACGGGTGAAATTCTCGCGACACTTCCTGATATGAACCGCACTGAGACAAAGCGTGCGATCGCCGCTGCTCACAAGGCTCAAAAGGTCTGGGCGAAGAAGACGGGAAAGGAGCGCGCGGGGGTTCTTCGGAAGCTTTTCGATCTAATGATTGACAACGTTGATGACCTTGCGACCATCTTGACCCTCGAAATGGGAAAGCCCTTCGCGGAAGCAAAGGGGGAAATCCTCTACGGTGCATCGTATGTGGAATGGTTCGGCGAGGAGGCTAAGCGTCTCTACGGTGACGTAATCCCTGGGCATCTCTCGGATAAGCGGATCATGGTCATTAAACAGCCAGTTGGGGTCGTCGCCGCCATCACGCCGTGGAATTTTCCGAACGCGATGCTTGCGCGGAAGATGGCTCCTGCGATCGCCGCCGGGTGTGCGATGATTTCCAAACCGGCCGCTCAAACTCCGCTCTCTGCACTCGCGCTAGCGCTTCTGGCGGAACGGGCGGGAGTCCCAGCGGGTATTTTCAACGTAATCCTGTCGAAGGACTCACCCTCGGTAGGACGAGAGTTCACCGATAATGACAAGGTTCGAAAACTTACGTTTACCGGGTCGACTGAAGTAGGCCGCATTCTTATGCGCCAAGGCGCTGATCAGATCATGAAGCTCGGACTTGAGCTGGGTGGGAACGCTCCGTTCATTGTGTTCGACGACGCCGATCTAGATGCTGCCGTTGAAGGCGCGATGGTCTCGAAGTACCGCAACAACGGCCAGACCTGCGTATGTGCGAACCGGCTTTACGTGCAATCCGGTATCTATGACGCCTTCGCGAGGAAACTGGCTGATCGGGTCTCGTCAATCAAAGTCGGTGACGGTTTCGAAGCCGGTGTCGCAGCCGGACCGCTCATCGACAGCAAGGCCTTGGCTAAGGTTGAAGAACATATCCAGGACGCTGTTTCCAAGGGTGCGCAAATCGCCGTGGGTGGAAAGCGGCACGAGAAAGGTGCTCTCTTTTTCCAACCTACCGTGCTGACGGGTGTAACCACGGAGATGAAGGTCGCCCGTGAAGAAACATTTGGCCCCGTCGCCCCGCTGTTCAGGTTCGAAACGGCGTCAAGCAGTCTGGCCAAGGCCGGGAGGGATCGAAATACGGCTTAGAAGATTACACCGAGATCAAATATCTCTGCCTAAGTGTATGATCCCAGCCGATTCCGAATAGACCCACCACCCTGTTCGTCTTTGACCCTGCTTCTGCGAATCAATGCAGCTCCACCAACTGAGCTTTGGCCAGGAGCTGACCTGGGCGTTAGGACCGACGATGTGCTTATTCAGACGTGCACTCACCCGGAAATACGAGGCATCCTTCGTTACTAACGAGTTCGATTGAATACAAGAGGCCTGCGCAGGACGGAGCCAGTACCTTCTGGAACAGGAAGAGAGCGCTGTGCCTCAAAGAGGCATCTAATCTTTTCGATCATATCCTGAGACGCTGGCTCGGCCGAGGAAGCGCGCACGTGAATAGAAAGGTGCTCTCCTGTAGCCAGAAGCTTACCATGGGTGTCGAAAAGCAGGTGGTAGATGTGTAATCGCTTCTCGTCGTAACCGAGAACCTCCGTTTCACTCCACAGCTCCGTTCCGACTTTGGCCTCGGCTCGATGTTTGATGTGCGTTTCCAGTGTGTAGTAGGCACCCTTTTCGGCATGCTCGAAATCCACACCAATCTCTTTATAGAGCGCGTCAGAGCTTTCTCCGAAAACCTGAAGATACCGATGCTCGGTCATGTGGCTGTTGTAGTCCAGCCATTCTGGCAGAACACGACCGTTCCAAAGCCCTATGGGCTTACCCGCTTCGCGGTTCAATATGCGGTTCATGAGAGAGCCTCCACGATCTCAGCCGTCACCTGGTCCACTTCGCGCATTCCATCAATTGAAACCAGCCGACCCTGGTTGTAATAGAAGTTGGAGAGCGTAGCTGTGCTTTCGCGGTATGTTTGGAGCCGCTTCTTGATTATCACCGGATCATCATCTGACCTGGGAGACTCTCCCTTCCCGATAGCCTCCTGAGCGCGCTTCTCAAGCCGCCTCACAAGCAGATCCTCGTCGACAACAAGCTCAAGCACAGCGTCCAGCTTGAGGCGGCTCTGCCGCAGAACCTCGTCGAGAGCTACGGCCTGGGCAACTGTCCTCGGAAATCCATCAAGAATAAATCCCGAGCAGGCATCAGGTTTGGCCAGCCGTTCCACTACGCAGCCTACCACGATATCGTCCTGGACAAGGCCTCCTGCATCGATGACTGACTTAGCAGCCATTCCCATCGGGGTGCCAGCCTCGACCGCCGCGCGTAACATATCTCCGGTCGACAGTTGGGGCACGCTGAAGCGCTCCGACAGACGCTGTGCCTGCGTTCCCTTCCCCGCTCCGGGCGGTCCAAGCATTACAAGCCGCATTAAGTTCTCTCCGATGATTTCAATTAGGGTGTGTGCCGCTGGCCTTCGAGATGGCACCAGAGCACCAGTAGTGACTTTTGTGTGCACCGCATGGCGCATGTGCTGCTCGCGGGGTTGAACAAAACGTCCCCAACTCCAGCGCTCTTCCATTCCTCTTCGCCGAAACGAAATTCTCCAATCGACAGCGGCAAGAATACACGCGCCTGTTTTTGCATATGATCAGGAAAACGGGTGTATGGACCGAGAAAAGTCAGACCGAGAACGACATCAAGCCGGTGCTCCAGTGCACCCGGGCCGAGCAATATTCCTTGGGAATGGCTCTGCTCGAAGTTGACGCTTGCAAAGGCACCGGCTCTTCTTTTGAACCAATCCACCCGGTCGACCACCGCCAGAAGACCGTCTGTCAAACTCTTGTAAGACGGTGAGGTCGCGCTGGCTTCTGCTAGCAGGGCCTTGATCTGTTGGAGACACGAGAGTTCATCAGAAGTGCAAGACTCAACCGTTGCTGCTCCCCGTGCTCCGAGCAGGTTGATGATCTTGCCGGCAGTGAACTTTGCCATTAGCGGCACCGGCTCAGCCAATAAGATGTCACCGAGGGCCAGAATGATTGCTTGAAGTTCGGCTGGCCGCGCGGAATCCCATTTTCTGCGCGGTGTTCCGTCGAGCAAGTGACGGTCTTCGATCAGCAGATCGTCGCCAAGCTTCCCTGAGGCGCTGATACCGGCCAATGATGTCTCCCGCTCAGAGAGCTTTCTGCAGCTCGGGGAGTACCTCGAAGAGATCGCCGACGAGGCCGTAATCGGCGACCTGGAAGATCGGAGCTTCCTCGTCCTTGTTGATGGCGACGATGACCTTCGAATCCTTCATGCCGGCGAGATGCTGGATCGCACCCGAGATGCCGCAGGCGATGTAAAGCTGCGGAGCCACGACCTTGCCGGTCTGCCCGACCTGCCAGTCGTTCGGGGCGTAGCCTGCATCGACGGCGGCTCGCGACGCGCCCACGGCGGCACCCAGTTTATCCGCGACAGGAAGAATGATTTCGTTAAACCTCTCAGCGGATCCCAACGCCCTACCACCGGCGATTACGATCTTGGCAGAATTGAGATCCGGGCGTTCTGATGCGGCAATGGCGGTTGAGATCTCGCGTGACAACTCCGAGGAAGTGGCTGCCGTCGAGATAACCTCGACGGCAGCAGAGGAGCCTTGGGAGGCTGGAGTAAACGACGCCGTGCGAACGGTGATGACCCTCTTCGTATCGGTCGCCTGGACCGTTTGGATCGCGTTGCCTGCGTAGATCGGTCGTTTGAAAGTGTCCGCTGACACAACTTCTACGATTTCGGAGACCTGCGCGACATCGAGCAGAGCAGCAACGCGCGGCAGGACGTTCTTGCCGCTCGAGGTCGCAGCCGCGATGATTGCGTCGTAGCTGCCGGCCAGCGAAATGATCAGGTCGGCGATCGGTTCGGCAAGGTTGTTGGCGAGATCGTCGCTTTCGGCGAGCAATACCTTGGAGACGCCGCAGAGCTTCGCAGCGGCATCGGCCGCAGCTTTGGCGCCCTTGCCGGTTACAAGCACATGCACGTCGCCGCCAATCTGCGTTGCAGCCGTCAGGGCCTTAGCGGTCTGGTCGGAAAGGCCCGCGTTGTCGTGGTCAGCCAGAAGAAGAATGGCCATTATCGTGTTCTCCCTTTCCAGATCTCAGAGTACGCCAGCTTCGTTCTTGAGCTTGTCGACAAGCTCGGCGACCGACTTCACCTTCACGCCTGCCTTGCGGCCCGATGGTTCTTCCGTCCTCAGCACTTTAAGGCGCGGCGCGGTAGAAACGCCGAAATCAGCCGGGCTCTTCTTTTCGAGCGGTTTCTTCTTAGCCTTCATGATGTTCGGCAGCGAGGCATAGCGCGGCTCGTTGAGGCGAAGGTCCGTGGTGACGACAGCAGGAAGCTTGATCTCGATCGTCTGCAAGCCGCCATCGATTTCACGGGTGACGCGCGCTTTATCGCTGAACAATTCGATCGCCGAGGCGAAGGTTGCCTGTCCGACTCCAGCCAGCGCCGCGAGCATCTGGCCCGTCTGGTTCGAGTCGTCATCGATCGCCTGCTTGCCGACGATGATGAGGCCGGGCTTTTCAGCGTCGGCGACGCCCTTCAGGATCTTGGCGACGGCGAGCGGCTCGACGGCATCGTCGGTCTCGACGAGAATTGCGCGGTCGGCACCCATGGCGAGCGCGGTGCGCAGCGTTTCCTCGGCCTTGGCCGGGCCGATCGAGACGACGACTATTTCCCTCGCGTCGCCACCTTCCTTAATACGAAGTGCTTCCTCGACTGAGATTTCGTCGAAGGGATTCATAGACATTTTCACGTTGGTGAGGTCGACGCCCGAGCCGTCGGGATTCACGCGGATTTTAACGTTGTAGTCGACCACCCGCTTCACGGGGACCAGTATTTTCATGTTTGTCTCCCTCTTGAAGGATCGGACGAGGTTCCACAATCGGTCCTTGCCATACTCTCTAGTACAAAGACATTCGCATAAGTACAAGAACTTTTTGTGGAAGATTACGCATCCCGCCGTCTATCTCCGATCCTCTAGGAGGATCGGCCTACGAAAGTCAGCACGTCTCTTTGAAGTCGCCCATGGTCGCCCGGTGTCGTTTTGCATTTAATCGCGAGACTCCGCATGCAATAATTTCAACAACATAGCGCGGCACTTGAATTGAGATTGGGCACTTAATTTGAGATTCCGGCTTCGATTTTGGCAGTTAATGTGAGATTCGTCGCCATAGAAAAGATGGCTGGACGCGGCTAAGCTTCATCAGAAATGCTAGATATCACAAATGGTCGTGGCCGACTCAGAGGGTTTCAAGCGCCGAAAATCGCGCCGAAAAATCTCAAATTAGGTGTCATCACCTGCTCGAACAGGCGCATTCTTACGATTAAATGCCAAACGACACGCAGCAATCCTTGCCGCCGTCGCTTTTCAGGAGTGCGTCGAGCGCCAGTGAATCACCCAAGACGTAGTCAATGCGGGGGGAAGCCAGATCCTGGAAAGCCTCATCGAGTGTTTGGTAGGTCTTCTCCTCGGCAGCCCCGGCAAAATACTTTTTGTAATATTCCGACTGGATCGTCGACACCTGGATACCGATGGTCTTGCCCTTGACCTCTTCGGCAGTGGCGCCCGGCTTCCGGTCCTTGGGACCGATCAGGGTGCTCGGCGTGTTGTAATATTTGTCGGTGAAATCGATCACCTTCGAGCGCCCGGCGGTGTTCGACATCGACGACCAGATCACGTCGAACTTCTTGTTCTCAAGAGCCGGAATGAAACCGTCCCAGGAGATGTCGACGATCGAGCATTGTTCCCTCATCTCTGCGCAGACGGCGTTCATCAGGTCGATTTCCCATCCCTGCCACTCACCCGACGCATCCTTGGCGAAGAAGGGCGGATAGGATTCGTTCATGACGCCGAAGCGGACTTCGGCCTGCGCGGCGACCGTCGAAAGCGCAAGGGCCGCGCCGGCAAAAAGCGTAGGGAGCAGTTTCATTCGCGGGATTCTCCTGGTTCGTGTGTTGTCGATGATGGCTGACGTGGATCAGTGGGCGTGACGATCAGCATGGTCCGGCCTTCCTCCGCGAGATCGCGGATGACCTTGAGGACCTCGCCGACCAGTTCCGGATCGAGCGCCGATCTCGGCTCGTCGAACAGCATGACGGCGGGATCGACGCAGAGCGCTCTTGCAATCGCCGCACGCTGCTGCTGGCCGCCGAAAAGGAAAGCGGGATAGGCGTCGCGCTTGTCAAAGAGCCCTACCTTGTGGAGCAGGGCTTCCGCCTTTTCGATCGCCTAGCGCCTGGAAATGCCCATGACATGCACTGGCGCCTCGACGACGTTTTCCAATACGGTGCGATGGGCCCAAAGATTGAAACTCTGAAAGTCCATGCCGAGCCCCGTCCGCAGCCGTTCGGTATCTCAACCGAGGCCCACAAGTCGGATGTCATCTTTTCTGCGATGCATCATTTCCTGGAAACGCCGGATCGCGGGAGCATCCATGGTTCCGGCTGAACTTGAGATGCGAAGGACAATGATAAATTGCGCGGTTCCTCGCGCAATTTCGATCTCTTTTGCATTTTCTATGCAAAATGAACTTTCTCACGCGGCGAACACGGCAGAATGCGCCGCGCGCTGGCGAAATTCCGCGTCTGGGCCGAGAAGCAGGATCATATACAGCAGGTCTATTACGTCACCGGCGCGGTCGATCTGATCGCGATCGTCACCGCCCGCGATGTCGAGCATTATGACGACATCACCGCCCTGATCATGGCTGATAATCCGCAGATCCGGCGCATGCACACCAATGTCGTACTGCGCGACGTCGAGCTCGGCCTGTTCGTGCCGTTGGAAATAGGATCGCGCCCGGGCAAGCGACTGGACTCAGATCGGGCAAACGGCATAATTCCGGGCGCAGATCCTTGGGAGGAATGACCGTTGACGCTACGACACCAGATCATCGCATTGGCGATCGTTCCGCTTGTCATCTCGATCCTCGCGATCACCACCTTCATTACCTGGCAATCGGCAAACCTTGCCAAGAACAGCATCGACATGTTCGAGCAGAACATGCTGAAGGCCAAGGAAGCCGAGATCCTCAACCTGACCAATCTTGCCCTATCCGCCATCCAGACGATCTATGACGAGGCCGGGGCCGACGACGAAGCCGCCAAGCAGCAGGTGGCGGCGATCCTGACCTCGCTCGACTACGGCAAGGACGGGTATTTCTTCGTCTATGATTACGACGGCAACAATATCGTCCATCCGCGCCAGAGTTTCCGGCATGGGCACAATTGGCTCGATCTCACCGATCCGGATGGCGATAAGGTCATTGCAGAACTGATCGTCACGGCCAAGGCCGGCGGCGGCCTGCACCAGTACAAATGGCAGAAACCATCGACCGGACAGATCGCCGACAAGCTCTCCTTCGTCGTCAGCCTCGACAAATGGCACTGGGTCGTCGGCACCGGCGTCTATCTGGATGACGTCTTTGCCCAGAGCGCTGCCGCCAATGCGGTGACGCGCGCCAACATCAGACGGACCTTCGTCATCGTCGCGCTGATCGCCGTGCCTTCGGTGCTGGTCGTGTTCACGACCTGCATGCTGCTGACCTTCCATGAGCGCCGCATGGCCGACAGCCGGCTGAAGGAGTTGACGCAGCGGGTGATCGACACCCAGGAGGAAGAGCGCACGCGGCTGGCGCGCGAGCTGCATGACGGCATCTCCCAGACCCTTCTGGGCGTGCGTTATGCGATGGATCTCGCCGGCCGCAAGGTCAGGACCAATGTCGACGAGGCGGCGCTGACCATCGAGCGCGGCGTCGAGGCGCTGAATGGCGCGATCAAGGAAATCCGGCTGCTCTCGCATGATCTGCGCCCCCGCGTGCTCGATGACCTCGGCCTGACGGCTGCGCTGGAGGCACTGTGTCATCACTTTGCCGAGCGCACGGGGATCGAGACGGAGATCGATGCCTCGGCCTTCGCCGGCACGCTGAAGGCGGAAGCCAGTACCGCCCTTTATCGCGTCGCCCAGGAGGCCTTCAATAATGTCGAGCGGCATTCGGGAGCCTCGAAGCTCTCGGTCAAGCTCTGGAGCGACGGCGGCCGCGCCCGCATGACCATCTCCGACAACGGCACCGGCTTCGATGGCGCCGGGGATGGCGCGTCCGGCGGCTCGGGCCTCGGCCTGCGCAACATGCAGGAACGGATGGCGCACTTCCGGGGCCTGCTCCTCATCAACAGCAGCGAGGCCGGCACGACGCTGACGGCAATGATGCCGAGATCGGCAAATATTGCCGCCGGCAAGCAGGCGGAAGCCGCATGACGGAACGCCGGAAAATCAAGGTGCTCCTGATCGACAACCATCCGCTGGTGCTGGACGGGCTGAAAGCCGTGCTCGAAACCTTCGATCACATCGAAGTCGCCGGCACCGCCGGCCTCGCGCAGACCGGGCTCGATATCGCCCGGCAGATCCAGCCGCAGGTGGTGCTGATGGACATCAACATGCCGAAGCTCAGCGGCATCGATGCAATCGAGCTGTTCATGAGCGAACTTCCGCAGACCCACGTCGTGATGCTCTCCATGCATGACAGCCGCGAGTATATTTCCTCGTCCGTCATGCATGGCGCCGCCGGCTACGTACTCAAAGACGTCTCGACGGACGAGATCGTCGCGGCAATCGAAACCGTCGCCGGTGGGGGCACCTATTTCTCGTCGGGCGTCTTCGACGCATTGATGGGCGAACGCGCGGATGAGGGGAGCGATCCCCTGACGCCGCGCGAGCGCGATACGCTCGGGCTGATTGTTGCCGGCCGGAGCAACCGGGAAATCGCTAAGGCGCTCGGGATAAGCGCCGCCACGGCGGAAACCCATCGCAAGAACCTGAAGAAAAAGCTTGGCATCGCCACAACGGCGGGCCTCATCCGCTACGCGCTCGACCACGGCATCGCCTCTAAAGTCGACGCGAATTCGCGCCTACCCACTTCTGGGTAGGCCCCGGTATTTCGCCGCCGCGCCCATCTTGTGAGTGCAAAACCAACGTCCTAGGACTCCATTCGCGGCTTGCCAAGTGCCAAGCCGTTGGGAGGAATTCACATGTGTTACATCAGCTTCCGATCCGCCGGAAAAGCTCGAGCGACCCGAACCGGGCCTGCTGCCGCCGCCGGCTGACAGACCTGCCTTCCACGCCGACAACTGGAACATGGCGACCGCAACTGCGGCGCCTGAAAGGTACTCCGACATGGAAAAACCACGTAGCAAGGCAGCGCTGTGGCTGCTGATCATTCCTTACATAGGTCTGCTCTGGCCGCCATTTTACAATCTCCGCGAGCCGTCGCTTTTCGGCTTCCCCTTCTTCTACTGGTATCAGCTTCTCTGGGTGCCGATCACGGCGACGCTGACCTGGATTGCCTATCGGAGCGTTCGCCATGACGACTGACATCAATGGCACGGCGCTTGCCGTCTTCATCTTCTTCTTCGCCCTCGTCACCGTCATGGGATTCGTCGCCAGCCGCTGGCGCAAGCCCGAGACGCTCGCCCATATCGATGAATGGGGCCTCGGCGGACGCAACTTCGGCGCCTGGATCACCTGGTTCCTCGTCGGCGGTGACTTCTATACCGCCTATACCGTGATCGCGGTCCCGGCGCTGGTCTATACGGTCGGCGCCTTCGGCTTCTTCGCGCTGCCCTATACGATCGTCGTCTATCCCTTCGTCTTCATGGTCATGCCGGTCCTGTGGAAACGCGCCAAGGAATTTGGTTATGTCACGGCCGCCGACGTCGTTCACGGGCAGTATGGATCACGCGGTCTCGAACTCGCCGTCGCGGCAACAGGCGTCATCGCCACCATGCCTTACATCGCCCTCCAGCTCGTCGGAATGACGGCGGTGCTGAAGGCGCTCGGGCTGCATGGCGAACTGCCGCTTGCGATCGCCTTCATCGTGCTGGCGCTCTATACCTATTCGGCGGGCCTGCGCGCCCCGGCGCTGATCGCCTTCGTCAAGGACATCATGATCTACATCGTGGTGATCGCAGCGGTCGCGCTCATCCCGTCGAAGCTCGGCGGATATGCCAATGTCTTCGCCTCAGCCGATGCGGCCTTCCAGGCCAAGGGCGCCGGCAACCTCCTGCTCGGCGGCGATCAGTATGTCGCCTATGCCACGCTTGCTCTCGGCTCGGCGCTCGCGGCCTTCATGTATCCGCATACGCTGACCGGCATCTTTGCCTCCAACAGCGGCGAGACGATCCGCAAGAACGCGATCATGCTGCCCGCCTATACGCTGCTGCTCGGCCTGCTGGCGCTGCTCGGCTATATGGGCCATGCCGCCAACCTGAAGCTCGACAGCGCCAATGATGTCGTTCCTACGCTGTTCAAGACGCTGTTTTCGGGCTGGTTCTCCGGCTTCGCCTTTGCCGCGATCGCCATCGGCGCACTGGTGCCGGCGGCGGTGATGAGCATTGGCGCCGCCAATCTCTTCACCCGCAATTTCTGGAAAGCCTATGTCGACCCCAAGGTCAGCGATGCGGGCGAAGCCAAGGTCGCGAAGGTGACGTCGCTGGTGGTGAAGGTCGGCGCACTTCTCGTCATCATCTTCCTGCCGACACAGTTCGCCCTCGACCTGCAGCTGCTCGGCGGCATCTGGATCCTGCAGACGCTTCCGGCCCTGGTCTTCGGCCTCTACACCAACTCGTTCCGGGCGCCCGGCCTGCTTGCAGGCTGGTTCGTCGGTTTCTGCGGCGGCACCTTCCTCGTCTGGGATGCCGGCTGGAAGCCGCTGCACCTGATCAGCCTTGGCGGTGAACCCTTCACCGTCTACACCGGACTGCTGGCGCTCGCGGCAAATATCGGCGTCGCGGTCGTCGTCAACGCCCTGCTTCCAGCCAGGGCTCCGGTTCGGGCCTAAGATAAAATCCGAAGGGCAGCAATCGCTGCCCTTCAGTCTGCTGACAAACCCGCCGATTTCGAACTGACCCCCGAAAGTTGGACGACAACCTTCGGGGGTCAGTTCATTCGAGCGGGCCTATTCTTTATCTATTGAGAATTCCCACCATCCGATTGACAGCGCCCCAATATTCCTTGTGCATGGTTTCGGCTGCCTCCGAGATCGCCAGCTTCCAGGCAGGCCCGCGATCCCATGCCTCTTCCAGGTGTCAGCCAGTGAAGGCCCATGACCTGTGACCGGCAGGGCGTGACGGCGGCGTCGCCTTAACGGATCGTAGCCGCGGCAAGGCACGCGTCCCGAATTTCAGAGCACGGTCGACAATGCGAATTCACGCCAGGTGTTGACGGCGCGGGCGCGGGGTTGGCGGTGGTCTGCGGCAGTGAGAGTTTCCGATGGAGATGAAAGAGGTTGGCGACCTGGCCATGAACCGAGACGAAACGTTGACATTGCCGCGCCGATTTGAAGCGCATCATCCGCCTCTCTTGTCGCCGCAGCGGGAGATGAGAATTTTCGGCGCGGTTGTTCAACCCTTGTGGGATCGATGCTCAACGCCGGATATCAACTCAGCTTTCGTGGCAGCATAGGAGCGCAGCTTGTCGGTGACAATCACCCTTGGTGTGGCACCCTGGCTTTTGAGCAGCTTGCGCATCAGCCGCAGCGCAGCGCTCTTGTTCCTACGGTTTTGTAAAAGCGCATCTATAATAAAGCCTTAGGCATCGACGGCACGCCACAGCCAGTATTTCCTGCCCTTGATCGATACCACAAGTTCATCAAGATGCCATTTGTCGGCAAAGTTGCCGCTTGATCGTCGGCGGATGATAAGTGAACTTGAGACCAAATTTCACCACCCATTCCGACACTGTCTGAAACTACGGCAAGCAGGTCTTCGACATCGCGAAGGCTCAGCGGAAATCGGTAACCACACGGCATGGGCGATAATCTCGGCTGGAAAACGTTGGAGGTGGTAACGGGTAAACGGTTCTTCGGTCATGCTGGTCGAATTTCACCTCGATCAGCAAAATCCGTTAAGGCGATGCCACCGTCGGAGAACCTGTGCGGCTACTGGCAGGGCGGCGTTTGGCCGCCCCGTAGGAGCGCAATTTGTCGGTGATCATGCGCTTTGGCGGCATGCCCTGCTTCTTCAGAAGTCGCGTCAGCAGGCGCTTGGCCGCCTTGGTGTTGCAGCGCGTCTGGACGATCTCGTCGAGCACATATCCATCTGATCAACCGCTCTCCAAAACCAGCATTTCTGACCGTTGATGCGCACCGCGACTTCATCGAGGTGCCAGACATCGCCTTTCGTCGGCGCCTTGCGGCGTATGCGGCGCGCATAATCAGGGCCGTGCTTTCGGCACCATCGGCGGATGGTCTCGTAGGAAACGACGATCCCGCGATCGAACAGCATTTCCTCGACATCGCGCAGGCTCAGATTAAAGCGGAAGTAGAGCCAGACAGCACGGGCTACGATTTCGATCGGATAACGGTGGTTCTTGTAGGTCGGTGCACTCACGGTCATGGGCGCGCTGCTACCTCAATTTCCTTACCGCTCAATCAATGTGACAGCACCGGTCGAAACCCTCCCATTTCGAAAGCGAGCGTCCTGGCGCTGCTGCACAGTGACGTGGGCTCGTTCGTCAAAAGCGACGAGGTGATCGACGTCATCGACCGCCGTCTTATAAGTGAATAGGCCTGCCTCAGCTCAATCTTCTTTGACGTTCTCCTGGCGGGCGGCCGGAAAATCTTCTGGTTCTGCCGTTGTATCGAAAATATAGTTCTCAGTCGCCGCATACCGCTTCTGCCGCCGAGCCCAGTCGTAGTGACCACGCATCAGTGTGCCCATGTCGTTGAGGAAACGACGAAGCTCGGCGCCCGCCCAAGGGGTAATCCGTGCCTCCAGGTCGAGATAGTCGCCCACTACATCATTGTGGATCCGTACAGTATTCGTGATGGCTTCTTGTTGCGACAGGCCTTGTGCGATGAGAATGTTCGGCAAATTCCAGATTACGCCGATTTCGCGCGGGAACGACATGACGTCGTTGCATAGACTGAGGACGGTGCCCACGAGGGTCTGTAGCCGCCTGACCTGGACGTGCTGGTAATCGTTCCCCGGGACCTCGTATCCCGCAACGATATCGGCCAGCGCGTAGGTGGGCGGCGCGCCGGCAAAGCTTGCGCGACCGAGCAAATACTCCCTCACACTTGGCGGCGGACCGCTCATGTTGAGACCCACCTGCCAGATGGTGCTGAGAAAGTAAAAGGTCATGCCTTCCATCCATCGCGCGTATTGCATCGGGCTGCTGACATTCTCAATGCGCCGCGCCATGTCGGCAGTCGCCTCCCCCGTCCTGATGCAGAGTTCGGCATATTCGGTCGAAAGGTCGCGGACAATCTCTTGACACATCGACCGCCAGTCGCATCCGCGCGGATCGGTCAAGATCGCCCTTAGCCAGAGATGGAACTGTGCAAGTCCGCCCGGCGATCCATGATACGCGCCAACCTCGCAGAAGTGCTCGTCCACCAAGAACATCCACGCGCTCCAGATCGACGCAGCCAGGAACGCTTCGCGGTTCATGTGGTGGTACATCCGACCGATTACGTCGGCCGGGCCGAGGCTGCGCAGCATGGCTTCCCCCTTGCCGCCACACTCGACGAGGGCATGGCCGACCGCCCATTCCGCTACTTCCACTTCCACGGCGTCGGTATTCGGATTGCGACCGTCCGGAAATGGATAGTGAAACGCTGGAAGCCTCAGCTTGGTGGCCAGAAGTGCGCTGTTGGGGAGGAGCATGCTTTCGGGCTTGCCCGACCGTCTCGATTGATTCATGTCCGCTCCGGAAGTGACCTTGCCTTCCATACTGTCGCTCCTACTCTGGTGGCGAGCCCACGTAGCGACGCCAGATGTGCAGCAGGTCGTTGACTTCGTGCACAGACAGCAGTCGCTGGGCGCGACGCGCGGCGGCGAGTCGCCACACCCGTGCGCCGGCAGCTCACATGCGGTAGAACATGACGTTCCTGGTGCATCAGATGCGCGACAGCGACTTCGCCAGCCAGGATCCTGTCGCTGGCCAAAATCGCAAACCGCCCTTCAGTATAGGTGGCCGATGCGCGTGCGATACCGATGTTGCACGGCGCATTCATGACGGGCATTTCCGCTTGAATGTGCAGGGAAACTTTCATTGCCCGAACCTGCGATGACGCGACCGATAAACGGTGAGAGCCTCCTCGAAATCCGTGCGCCTGAAATCCGGCCAGCAAACGGGCGTGAAATAAAATTCAGAGAACGCACACTGCCAAAGCATAAAGTTCGACAGCCGCTGCTCTCCGGACGTTCGGATGACGAGATCCGGATCGGGTTGCCCTGCTGTATAGAGCCGACTCGTGATCGATTCAAAACTTAGGTCAGTCTGCAACGTGTTCACAGTGCCGGCCAAAAGGTGATCCGCGATCAGAGTTCTGATGGCATGCAACAATTCGAGGCGGCCGCTGTATCCGACGGCGATGTTCACGTCGAGCCCGTCGACGGTTGCGGTATGGCACTCGGCATTGCGAATGCGGCGCTTGACATCGGGCGGAAGACTGGAGAGGTCGCCGATCACGCGCAGATGCCAGCGGCCGGTGCATGCAAGTTCTTCAAAAACATCGGCGATGACCGTCAGCAGTGCCTGTAGTTCTTCTGGATCGCGACTCAGGTTTTCTGCGGATAACGGCCAAAGCGTGACCATCGGAATGTCAGCTTCACTGCACCACGATAAAAGGGCATGAACGTTGCGCCCTCCTGCTCGGTAGCCGTCGATCGACTGCAGCCCGCAACGCTCCGCCCACCGTCGGTTGCCATCCAGGATAACTGCAAGATGCCGGATCGCCACCCGTTGCTCGGACAACCGCGCATCGACCGGGTTCGTCGCGCATGCATTAAAAGTGGACGAAGCCGTAGCTTGCATTGTCACCCCTCCTTCAATTTGGTGCTGGTAGATCACGAAAACATCAGACGTCTTTCGCGAACGTGCTGCACGCTCCGGCGGCGGCAAAACTCAGTGTCATAACCGTTGATCGGTTTTCCTGATTTTTAATTATTCAGCTGCAGTTGCAAACTACCAGCTTTGGGAGGTTACGGATCGCTCGCCTACGCCGGCCAACGCGAATACGGCGATGCCGAAACCAAATCAGGTGGCGGGCATTTCCAATCTTAGGGGTGACTGCCGTCCAGTTCAGCAACGCCAGAATTCTACCATGATCCGCGAGCTAATCGGCTATAGCAGTAGCTCCAGGCCCTTCGGTCACCGAGCGTATGCTGGCGCTTGCCGAAATTTCGGCCGCCGCCCACCCAGCGGGGGGACGGCCTCGAAAGCTTTCGGAACTGGGCCTAAAGCGCGTCGCCCGTTTTTTGATTCAGGTTCTCGAATCGGCCGATTTGTGATTCCTTCTTAGCTGGAAGGAGACCGATCATGGGCAAATCACATCCGATCGAGTTGCGTTCCCGTGTTATTGCATTCGTTGAAGAGGGCAACACCCATCGCGAGGCGTCCCGTCATTTCCTGTGTCGCCTCGATTTGTGAATAACCTTGTTATCCTGAAGTGGTAGACGGGCTCTCTGTCGCCGAGACGACAGGGTCATATTGGTGGCGGCAAGTTAAGTGACCATGGTGCGTGGTTTCGTGAACGTATGGCTGAGAAGGGTGAATTGACGCTTGATGAATTGTGCGTCGAGCTTGCCGAGCGCGGCGTAATTGTGCATCGCTCGAGCGTCGGCCGCATGTTGCACCGGCTCGGGTTAAGCCACAAAAAAAAGCCTGATGGCAAGCGAGCAGCTTCGTCCAAAAATCGCCCGGGCGAGAAGTCTATGGATCGAAAGGCGCAAGCCGTTTTTTGATAAGGCCCTGGCACGCCTCACTTTTATCGATGAGACGTCGACGAGCACAAAGCTGACAAAACGCTCCGGTTGGTCGTTACGGGGTCACCGTTACCGCAGTCATGTGCCTTTCGGATCCTGGAAGACGCAGACGTTTATCGCTGGCCTCAGATCGCATTCCATGGTCGCGCCATGGATTGTCAACGCACCAATGAATGCCGAGATATTCGAGACTTGGATCGAAACGCAACTCGTCCCAACTCTATCAAAGGGCGACATCGTCATTGCCGATAATGTCCGTTTCCACAAAAGCCAAAAGGCCGAAAACTCATCAGACAAACCGGTGCAAGGCTGCTGTTCCTACCGGCCTATTCGCCCGACTTGAACCCAATCGAGATGGCCTTCTCGAAACTCAAGTCGCTCCTACGAAAGAAAGCCGCAAGGAGCTTCGACGCAATATCGAATGCCCTCAGCGACATCTGCGCATTGTTCTCCGTTGACGAATGTCGAAACTACTTCAAGGCCGCAGGGTATGAGGCGATTTAGATGCGACAAGCTTTAAATGTGAAGTCAAGCGACTGCGATTTCACAACGAGAGCATCCCAAAGCCCACTGGCGACCTCGTGAAATGGCGTTGTCACGTTGTTTGAAATGTGGCCACGTGAGCCGACACGGCGCTTTTCAGGCAGGCGGTGCACTTACGGCTTCCTACGCGGCCATGGCCTGGCGTCGATGGGTTGGAATTTGTACTGCGGAGCGGTTGGTCTGGAATGGAACGAAGAGGTTTCGGACGGCGGAGAAGATCGACACGAAATGTTGCAATGAGCCGACCGACCGGAAACCCTGTCGCGTTCGCTCCCGTTTTCTGAACGGCAGGTGAGAATTCTCCGCTCGGTTGTTCAAGCCTTTATGCGAGCGGTGTTCCACGTTCGGCATGACCTGGGGTTTGGTCGCCCCGTAGGAGCGCAATTTGTCGGTGATCATACGCTTTGGCGGCATGCCCTGCTTCTTCAGAAGTCGCGTCAGCAGGCGCTTGGCCGCCTCGGTGTTGCAGCGCGTCTGGACGATCTCGTCGAGCACATATCCATCCTGATCAACCGCTCTCTAAAACCAGCATTTCTGACCGTTGATGCGCACCGCGACTTCATCGAGGTGCCAGACATCGCCTTTCGTCGGCGCCTTGCGGCGTATGCGGCGCGCATAATCAGGGCCGTGCTTTCGGCACCATCGGCGGATGGTCTCGTAGGAAACGACGATCCCGCGATCGAACAGCATTTCCTCGACATCGCGCAGGCTCAGATTAAAGCGGAAGTAGAGCCAGACAGCACGGGCTACGATTTCGATCGGATAACGGTGGTTCTTGTAGGTCGGTGCACTCACGGTCATGGGCGCGCTGCTACCTCAATTTCCTTACCGCTCAATCAATGTGACAGCACCTAGTCAGCAAAGCCTCCGAACTTATTTTGCAGGAGTTGCATCTGCTCGCTGCGCTCCTTGACCAAGTGGCCTAAACGGCGGATCACGTCATGTACGAGAAGACCGAGAAATGTTGTCACCGGTGCGTTGCTTTCCCAGAACATATCGACGTCTGTGGCAATTCGAAATACATTTTCCGTGAGTTCCTGCGCCCAGTAGCATACCGAATCGGTGATTATGATTAGATCAACGTCCGATTGCGCGGCCTGCCGAGCCAACAACATGGCCTGTTTTGCATAGCGTCGAACGTCTATAACAATGAGGAGCGGCCTTCCCATTTCGTCCGCGAATAACTCGCTATAGGTGCCACTGCCGCCATCCATAAAGCGCACATTCGGTCGTGCGTATTCGAGTCGCAAGGCAAAGTCCATCGCCAGGCCGCGCACGGTCTGGAAACCAGCCACATAAACCCGATCAGCCTTGGCGGTCAGCTCGGCCGCATGGCTGAACTGCTCGGTACGCGCGAGCTCATAGGTGCTGATGATGGCCTTCAATTCAAGATCGAGATTTGCTGAAAGATCGTATGTTGTACTGTCCGTCTCACCCCTCGAATGCTCGTTGGAAGCGATGCGCTCATATCGTTCTCCGACAAGCCAGGTGATCTGATGGATGGTGCTCCCCAGTTCCTCCTTGAGCGCGGCGAGGTTCTCATAGCCGAGCGAACGAAGGAAACGCCCAACGGTCATAGGGCTCAATTTGAGCTTGCTGGATATGGACGCCGCTGTCTCGAAGGGGATATCGCGAATATTGGTAACAAGATAAGCAGCGATGGCGCTCTCAGCCTTCGAGAAGGCCGCCTGCCGTTCCTTGATCTTCTCCATGAAGGGAAACGAGGCCGGTGCGGGCTGGGGCGCTTGCTTGCTGTTCATGCTTTCAGTCGTCCATAATTGCGCATAACCTCCTTTACCGCATCGTGCTCGATAGCGGCAACAAGCCTGTTCTCGCGCCCCACCATCGTTTCGGCAGCCACCATGGCGTTTATAATCGCTTCCTCCACCGCCTGCGCCGTTGCCTCGAAAAGTGGGTCGAGCATGTTATTCGGCAAAAAGGCCAGATCGCCGACAGCGGGTGCTATGGCCGACTCGCTGATAGTCAGGTTTGCCGTGGAGAAGGCAAGGCAGAGGTCGCCGGAGCCGTCTCCGGCCGGTGTGCCCGTTCGGCCGATACCGAGACCCGCCCGTCGTGCGACCCGCTCCAACTGGGTCGGCATGAGTGGCGCGTCTGTCGCCACCAGGGCGATGATGGAACCCTGCTCACCGGCCCAGAGCCGGTTCGCGGTCAGGTGTTCGCCGACAGGCACACCGAGAATTTTGAGGAGCGGTCGAATTCCAAAGTTCGCCTGCACGAGGCAGCCTACGGTATAGCGTGAGCCAAAAAAGTCCACAACGCGAGACGACGTTCCTGTGCCACCTTTGTATTCGAAGCAGATCATTCCCGTCCCGCCGCCGACATTGCCCTCGGCTATCGACCCGCTGGAAGCCCTATCCAGGGCCTCCGTCACATGATCGGCTGTCACATGGAAAGCGTTCATGTCGTTGAGATAAGCATCGCAGGTCTCGCCGACCACGGGCAGCATGAACTTGTAGGGCCCAACTCCGGTATCCGGCTTCCCAATCATCCATCGCAGGATCGACTGATGAACGGTTCCAAGACTGTGGGTGTTGGTAATGGCGATCGGTCCTGTAAAATAACCAGCCTCCTTGATCCAGTGCGTCCCCGTCATTTCACCGTTTCCATTAAGCGAGTGGAACCCCGCCCACACGGGAGCCCGCAGAGGACCCATGCGGCCTCTCGGAAGAATGGTGGTAACCCCTGTACGCGCTGGGCCTTTGCCCGACGTTAAGGAGTCGCTGACTACGGTCGAATAGCCCACTTCCACGCCGGCTACATCGGTTATGGCATTGAAAGGACCGGTTATTCCAGAAAACGGCAATCCTAGGTCGCGCGCGGCCTCGACGGCGCATCAGGTGTCAGTCGGTGTGTAATTTCCATTGGTGTCCTCGTCTATTTAGATTTCCGGGTGCGCACTTTAACGAGCGTTTGGGAGAAATGATAGTTGAATAATATTTCATAGACACCGATATTTATATATCATCACCTATGTCGACCGATGCGAACAGTAGAAGACGCAGCGGCTTCAATGGTAGCAACCACGGACGAGGCGGCACGTTTTTGCGGAACAGCGTTCCGACAATCGCTCTCGCGCCATGGATGAGAAGCGCCCGCAGATGTCTGTCACCCCCCTTACTGATCCTGCCGATACGCTCCTTCTTCCCGCTGGCATGCATCCTCGGAGTCAGCCCGAGCCAGGCCGCAAAGTGCCGTGCGGATTGGAACTGACGACCGTCTCCCACAGCTGCGACGATGGCACTCGCAGTGATCGGGCCTACGCCGGGTGCAGTCGCCAGCCGCCGGCTATCTTCGTTGTTCTTGTGCCACTCGACAATTTGTTGTTCGACAGCAGCGATCTGTCCTTCAAGCGTATTGATATGATCGAACAGGGTATTGATAGCTTGGCAGGCGATCGCTGGCAGGTGGTCTGGCGTCATTGCGTTCATTCGCTGCCGCAGCTCTGACATACGGTAGCGGCCTTTTGCGGCGATGAGCCCAAACTCACCAACCAATCCACGAACAGCATTGATCGATGCTGTTCGTTGGCGAACCAACAATGAACGAGATCGATGCAAAGCGAGCACGGCTTGCTGGTCTCGGGTCTTGATTGGAACGAAGCGCATGTTTGGCCGAGTGGCCGCCTCGCATATCGCCTCTGCGTCTGCCGCGTCGGTTTTATTCCGTTTGACATACGGTTTGACGTATTGCGGCGGAATGAGCCGAACGTCGTGACCCATAGTGACCAGCTCGCGAGCCCAGTGATGAGCGCTCGAGCATGCTTCCATCGCAATCAGGCAAGGCGGCAGCTTAGCGAAATACGCGAGCAACTCGCTTCGTCCAAGGCGTCGGCGTAGAACGGTTTGGCCGACGTCATCAACGCCATGAGCTTGGAAGACTGTCTTTGCGAGATCAAGACCAACGGTAACAACAGGCATGAAAACGTTCCTTCTTGGCTGAAAGACGTCCGCCATCTTCGCTGAGGGGACGGGAGCGGTCCATGCCATCAAATGGGCTGTCCAGCGCGCCAGATACATGACGCTGGGAACCATCAGCCAGATGAGCGATGATCCGCTCATCAGCTTGGCAGCCGTGGCGCGCTGATCATCCCGGCCCATGCCGGAGAACGCGGCGACCAAAGCCGCCACCTACACCACTCCCTGGGACATGATCACATAGCGCGGCACTTGAATTGAGATTGGGCACCTAATTTGAGATTCCGGCTTCGATTTTGGCAGTTAATGTGAGATTCGCCGCCATAGAAAAGATGCCTGGACGCGGCTAAGCTTCATCAGAAATGCTAAGATAGCACAAATGGTTATGGCCGACTCAGAGGGTGTCAAGCGCCGAAAATCGCGCCGAAGAATCTCAAATTAGGTGCCATCACCTGCTCGCAGGCTTATTCTTACGATTAAATGCCAAACGACACCCGGAGGCGAATGGGATCAAAGTTTGCATGGTCCGGTCCGGTTCGTTCGGGCAAGAGAGCTGACATCGGCATTTTCGCGAGGCCTGCCTCCCCCGCCTTACTGGCTCAAAACGCGTGAGTCCTTGCCGTTCCACGCGAGCCAGATTTTGCCGCCACGAGATACCGTGACGGGAAGCATTTGATTAGCAGGCCTCAGGGCCGTCACAAGTTGTGACTGCCCTGGCAGGCGGACCAGTACGTTTTCGTTCTGGCCGTGGTAATTGACTTCCTCGACAACACCCTCGAGACAATTGTCGAAGTCTGCCGGACGGTCGTTATAAAGGCGTATCCACTCCGGTCGGATCGAATAGGTCACCGTCCCAACTGCATCGACGTCGCCCGTAAGCTCACCGAGCTGCTGGACTCCGATCTTTCGGCCTTTTGCGACGCCGTCAAAGAAGTTCGTACGCCCAATGAAGTCCGCGACAAATTTAGAAGCTGGCCGTTCGTAAAGCTCGGCGGCGGTTCCGACCTGTTCGATCTTGCCGGCACGCATGAGTGCGATGCGGTCGGCCATAACGAGCGCCTCCTCTTGGTCATGGGTAACGACAACGAACGTCAGTCCCATCTCATGCTGCAGGCGCTTGAGTTCCAGTTGCATTGCTTCGCGGAGCTTTTTGTCCAGTGCTCCAAGAGGCTCATCCAGGAGCAGGACTCGCGGCCTCATGACCAACGCCCGCGCAAGGGCAACACGCTGTCTTTGTCCGCCGGATAGCTGGTTCGGACGGCGACCCGCCATGGTGGTCAGATGGGTAGTTTCGAGTATCTCTGCGACCCTCTGTTTAATTTCAGCCGAGGGTAGCCTTGCCATTTCAAGACCATAGCGCACGTTCTGCTCGACGCTCATGTGTGGGAACAGCGCATAGGACTGGAACATCATGTTGATAGGGCGACGCCGGGCTGGGACGTTTGTCATGTCCTTGCCATCAAGGAGAACTTCGCCAGAATTTGGCTCGACAAACCCCGCGACGATGCGCAGGAGCGAAGACTTGCCGCAGCCGGAAGGACCCAGCAGCGCAAAGAACTCGCCCTCTGCCAAATCGACGGAGACATTGTCGATCGCGGTGTAGTTGCCGTACTTGAGGACAATGTTGTTGAGTTGGATTACTTTGGGTGTGGTCATAGGTCTTCGAAGACCCCCTTATTGAACCGCTGAGCGGCGAATACCAAAAGAAAGCTGATAGCCAGCGTCAGAGCGGCAAGAGCGTTGATGTCGGGCTTCACGCCAAACCTTAGCATCGAGTAGATGTGCATCGGAAGCGTCTCCGATGCGCTGGAAGAGCCGGCGGTGAAGGACGCGATCATGTATTCGTCGAACGACATCGTGAAGGATAGTAGCGCACCTGCGACGATGCCAGGCATGATCAACGGCAGCGTCACTCTCCGGAACGTCGTGAAGCTTCCGGCACCGAGGTCGGTGGAGGCCTCCAATAGCGACGAGTCAAAACCGTCAAGGCGGGCCCTGACAATGGCAGTGACGAACGCAATGCAGAAAACTACGTGCGAGATGACGATGGTGTGAAGTCCAAGCGTCAAATTGACGAGAACAAAGAAGCTCAGCAGTGAAATTGCCAGGACGATATCCGGGATGACCATGGGAGTCAGTAGAAGGCCGTCAAGGAGAACAGAGGGTCGCATCCGCTCAACCCCGAGCGCCAACATCGTACCAATGATGGTTGAAAGCAGCGCCGCTGTCCCACCAACGATCAGCGTATGGATCATCGGACGAATAATGTTTTGATCATTTGCCAGTTTCACGTACCATTGAAGCGAGAAGCCGCCCCAGACCGTAGGCAAACCCGAGGAGTTGAAGCTCAGGACAACGAGGATGAGGATCGGCACGTAAAGAAACGCGAGCGTCGCACCGAGATGAATGAAGAGAAGTCTATTTTTGTTACGCAACCTCCTGCTCCTTCTCGACGTTCCGGACACCCTGCTGTATTCGGGCTTGAATAGCGAGCAGTGCCAACATGATGGTTATAAGGACCAGAGCTAGCGCAGATCCGAACGGCCAGTCACGCGCAGACGCGAATTGATCCTGAATAAGATTGCCGACCATCTTCATTCGTCCACCACCAAGTAACTGCGGCGTGACGAAGTTTCCGATCGACAGCACGAAAACGAAGACGCCGCCCGCAGCGATGCCGGGCATCGTAAGCGGGATGGTTACGCGGCGAAGCGTTTGCCACGCACTTGCACCAAGATCCTCGCTCGCCTCGGTCAGCTCCGGGTTGAGGCGCTGAATAGACGCGAACACCGTCAGAATGACGAATGGCAGATAGTTGTAGACGAAACCTATGACAACCGCCGACTCGTTGTAGATCAGGGTCAACGGCTCGTGGATGATCCCAGTGGCCATCATGACCTGGTTCACGATGCCTGCGCGGTTGAGAAGTACAATCCAGGCATAGGTTCTGATCAGGTAGTTGCTCCAGAAAGGGAGGATAACCAGAAACAGAAGCGGCATCTGCCATCTTCTCGGAGCGCGCGAGATCGCGAGCGCAGCGGGATACCCAATGAGCAGAGATATTAGGGCAGACTCAATGGCGATCCGTGCTGACCGTATGAAAATCTCAAGATAGAGCCCGTTGAATGCGCGGACGAGGTTCTCGAGATTGAAGTTCGGGATGACACCACCGTAGGTGCCCCGCTCCATAAAGGCGTACGCCAGTACAAGCGCGCAGGGGATGATCAAAAAGAACATCCACCACGCGAGACCGGGCGCGGCCAGCAGATATGGACCCAGTTTCCTGTTCATAAGATTTGTTCCCATGCTGATCCGCGAACGTCGGAGACATTGCTCAATCGGCACCAATTTTTTGCATAAAGCCGGTCGAAACCGCGGCCGTGACCTCGCCTTTCAACCTTGGCAATCGGGAACGGAGTCAAACTCCGTCCCCGCAAGGCGGTTACTGAGACATGATCTCGGTCACGAACTTCGAAACGCGCGGCGCATCCGGGCCGAGATCGGAAAGTATCTCGTTCTTCAAGAGGTCCTGAGCGGACATCTGAAGCGGTGGGTACTTCTTAATGAGTTCGGGATCGACCGAGTCCATCGCTGCCTTATTGGGAATTTTGTAAAGCAGCTGCGTAGTCATCCACGCATGGTGGTCAGCTTCGAGGATGAAATTGATAAACTTCTCCGCGGCCTCTTTATGCTCTGCCTTCTTGGGAATGACGAAGCCGTCGACGAAGGTATCGGTGCCCTCCTTCGGTATGACATACTTAAGGTTATCGCCACCGCCGTCGCGCATGGCCATTGTGCACCAGGCTTCCCAGGTTGCCGCCGCAACGATCTCGCCCGAAACCAGACGGCTTCCCATGGTGAAGTTATCGAACGCGAGAGCGTTCTTCTTGGCTTCAATGAGCAACGGACGAATCTTTTCTAGAGCTTGTTCGGAAACGTCGTTGATCGAGAGCCCGCTCACCAGTTGAGCCGGCTCCAAGAACCAGCGCTCGTCGGGTACGAGAGTGAACTTGCCCTTCATCTCATCGTCGGGCTTGAGAAGATCGTTCCAGCTGACGGGCTTCTTCTTGAGCATATCGTCGCGATAGCAAATGCCGAAGGTTCCCCAAGCGTAGGGAACGGAGTATTTAAGACCCGGGTCGAACGCCAGCTTCTCAGCTTCAGGGTATAGATTCTTCATATTCGGAATCTTGGAGTGATCGATTTCACTCAGCATGTCGAGCTTCTGGAGCGCAGTCACAAACGGCGACGAGAAGATAATCGCGTCGAACCCAGTGCCGTTCGATGCCATCAGCTTGCCCATACCCTCCTCGTTCGTTGCGACTTCAGTGAGATCGACGTGGATACCGGTGGCAGCTTCGAACTCTTCGAAAATCTTAGGTGGATAGTATCCGCTGAACGTCATGAAAGTGATCGTTTCTGCCGCGTTCGCAGCACCAACAGACAACGCGATTACGCTCACGGCTGTGGTGACGGCCATTTTGACGCTGCTCAACATCATTTTTCTCCCGTGTTTTGTCGAACAAGCGGGTCAGAACCGCCGATCGAACTAGTCAATGTCCCCTGCGTACGCTATCCGACCATTTACATACTAATCAGAAGCTTTTTTGAACGCGCTAGTCAGCTTAGCGCTGATTACCTGAATGTCAACTATCTTAAAGGAGGATTACTGCGCTTCGGGAAACATGGTTTAGCCTCCAAGTCGGTTATGAAAACCGTCCCGGCAGCATGTCTCCACACAACGATCATCAATCATCGATGCAGGCGTAAGCACGCAGATGGCGGGGCTTGCGGCCGCAATCCACTGATAGGAGTTTACTATCCACGAGCAAGCGTATGCCGGCTCCTTTGTCAGCTACGCCTAGTTGACATCATGCTTCATTTTGGTCTCGATGGGGATAAGCTGGCGATAGATGCCATCTCAACCTTGACGACCTCCATGGCAAACGGAGACGGCGATATTTTCGAGATGACCTAGTTGATGCATCATTGCCGTTCGAGACGGGACAGAGGAAGCGAGCCCGATACTCCGAAGGTCTGGTTTCCCGAAATTAGCTCGAACGATCAAGAGGCAACACCAAGTTCTTTTGGACGAGAGCGGCCAAAGCCTCCAACCTCCGAGAGACGGTATGAATCCGGGAATGGCTGGGCTTCCTACTATAACTGTGTACTGACGAAGCATAATACGTCAGGGGCCCGCCACGCTTCATCAACCCGCTTGGCTCGTCTGCCTAGCCGTGGCCTACGACGGCTTTGACCTCGAGGAAGTCATGAAAGCCATATTCGCCGTTCTCGCGCCCGTTGCCTGATTGGCGGTAGCCACCGAACGGAGCCATGGGATCAAGATCGGGGGAATTCACGAATACCGATCCGGCCCGGACTTCCCTGGCTAGACGTTGAACTACATCCATGTCTTTCCCGGTGATGTGCGCAGCCAGGCCGTAGACGGTATCGTTTGCGATTCGGATAGCGTCATCCAGATCGTCATAGGCTATGACGCTCAGCACTGGGCCGAAGATCTCCTCGCGATAAACCGTCATCGATGGCTCGACATTCGCAAAAATCGTCGGCTTCACATAGTACCCGGCCTTAAGTCCGTCCGGACGTCCTAACCCGCCAGTGACTAGGCTGGCACCCTCGTCGAGCGCAGTGAGTATTAAATGTTGTACCCGTTCAAACTGATTTTTGTTTATGACCGGCCCAAGCGTCGTCTTGGGATCGGCCGGCGAACCGATAACGTTCCTCTCAGCCGCGGCGGCTGCGAGTTTGAGGGTTTCCTCCACGCGACCGCGCGGAACCAGCAGACGAGTTCCAGCGTCGCAGGCCTGACCGTTGATGAAGAAGCAGCCTGCAACAGCACTCTCGATAGCGGTCGGGAAGTCCGCGTCATCCAGGATAATGTTTGCAGACTTTCCACCAAGCTCAGTCACGACACGTTTTATGGTATCGGCTGACGCCTTTCCGATCTGGATACCGGCTCGGGTCGACCCCGTAAACGAGACCATGTCAATCTCCGGGTGCGTTGAGATCGCATCCCCGACCGTATGACCTTCGCCGTTAACGAGATTGAATACACCCGCAGGCACCCCGGCCTCATCCAAGACCTCGGCAACAAGGACAGCATCAAGCGGAGTGAGCTGGCTCGGCTTCAACACCATGGTGCAGCCGGTTGCAAGTGCCGGCAAAATTTTGGTGAAGATCTGCCCGATCGGCCAATTCCACGGGGTTATCATGCCCACGACACCAATCGGCTCCTTGTAGACCGTGGTTGTCCCGAGCTTCTCGGCGAACTCGAACTTCCTGAGAATTTCGATGGTGGCAGCAGTGTGGGCTTTGCACCAATCGATCAGAGCGGTGCCGCTAATCGATATCGGCATGCCCACCTCTTGAGTGACGGTTTCGGCGAACTCCCGCTGCCGACGCTCAAAGATCACTGCAATGCGTTCCAGAAGGGCGATACGTTCCTCGACGGAAGACTTGGAGTAACTTGCAAACGCTCTACGAGCTGCCTTTGCCGCGCGATCTACATCCTCCGCCGACCCCATCGCAGCACGGGCGTAGGGCGTTTCGGTAGCGGGATCGATTAGATCGCTCATTTCGGCGGATGCGGGTTCTACCCATTTCCCATCGATGTAGAACAAACTCGCAGTTTTCATGATGTAACTCTCCATTGCTGCTCACGAGCGACGTGACGTTGCAGCTACCGCTAGATAGCTTCATACTCATGGGTATCTTTACATGCCAATCAGTTGAATGTCTATATTGCGGGGGAGGCCTGTACTCAGTATCCAATAGACGGCCATCTTCTAGTGATGCCCCCTCGAAGACATTTGCCGCGGTAGCGACGGATGCTATCAAACGGAACCTGCCCTCAAAGCCTCTATGCAACCAAGAGCCATTTCACAGAAGCCGCCTTGACCAGCCGCGAGCGATTTCTGATCAGGCCTTAGATACGCAAGTTGTAAATACGGGAAGCTCGAAAGCGGTTACCTCGGGCAAAGGGCCGTTGAATAGCTCAATTTCCACAAGGCACGACTGAGCCACCGTCGCCTGGGTCATGGAGGACGAACCGACGTCAAGCGTTAGAACATTCGGGTTGCCATGCTTCTCCAGCGGGTTGCCGTCGCCCCAATTTTCGGGATCGAACCATGCGCCGGTCGCCATGACGGCAACGTTCTCTGCAAGATCTTGCGTGACTTTCACGCCGGCCAGACATGCACCGCGATCGTTGTAAATCCGAACAATATCATTCTCACTGATGCCCCGTACCTTCGCGTCTCGAGCGTTCATAAGGACTGGTTCTCTCCCCTTGATTTTCCCCTCCCGACTATATGGTGAGTGGTCGAGCTGGCTATGCAACCTGCGTCGCGGTTCCTGAGTCAGGAGATGCAACGGGTATCGAGTCGCCTTATCGCCCCCCAGCCACTCGAAGGGCTCTATCCAGGTGGCCTGTCCAGGGCAATCGCTGTAACCGAAGCCATCGATTTCGTCTGAAAAGAGTTCGATGCGATGCGACGGAGTGTTGAGGGGATGCTCGTCTGGGTCCGCCCTAAATTGCTCAAGAAGAATAACAGGACCTCCGGGCGAGGGAAACTCTACTCGCCCCATCTCCCAAAACTCGTGGAATGACGGAAGCGGTATCTGGCTGCCGACGCGTGACCTGAAATCGTCGTACATATGCTCCAGCCACTGATCCGCCGTGCGCCCCTCGGTGTACTTTTCACCGACGCCCATCACGGACGCGATACCTGCAAAGATCTCGAAGTCGCTTCTGGACTCCCCAACGGCGTCTTTTATCTTCCGCATCGCGACCAGTTGACCCTCTCGTGAGGCAAAACCAAGATCATTTCGCTCCAAAGCTGTATTAACCGGCATGACGATGTCGGCCGCCTTTGCGGTGCTCGTCCAGAATTGCTCGTGAACGATTATGGTCTCGGGCTTCTGCCACGCTGTCATCAGGCGGTTCAGGTTCTGATGGTGATGAAAGGGATTTCCTCCTGCCCAATAGACCAGACGGATATCTGGATATTCGTAAGTGCCTCCGTCATAGTCAAACCTTGCGCCAGGGTTCATCAGCATGTCGGAAATCCGGGCAACGGGGATGAATTCCTCGACGGAGTTCGCTCCCTGCGACAATCTCGGTCCCGAAACCCTGAGTTCGCTTGAACCGATAGAGTTCAATGTGCCGTAGCCGAGACCGAAACCACCGCCGGGCAGTCCTATCTGACCAATATGAGACGCCAGGGTTACTAAAGCCCAGTAGGATTGTTCGCCGTGGCTTTGGCGTTGCAGAGACCAAGACGCATTTATCATTGTCTTGGAGCCGGACATTTCTCTTGCAAGCGACCTAATCCGGCTAGCAGGCACGCCCGTTATCGTGGAGGCCCACTCGGGGCTCTTTGGCAATCCGTCTTTCCTTCCGAGAACGTACTCCCGCACTTGCGCCGCGCCGGTGCAATAGCGCGCGAGAAAATCGCGGTCCTCAATATTGTCCGATAACAATACGTGGATCAGCGCAAGCATCAACGCCACATCGGTATTCGGCCTGATAGCTATCCATTCTGCATCTCCATCGATGTCCTGACGCAGAGGACTAATGTTGATGAAGCGGACATTACGCGACCGCATGAGCGCGAGCGCATCGCGTACCCGGTGACGGCTCGGGCCTCCAGCTGTCATTTGTGTGTTTCTGAGAGGAATGCCGCCGAAAGCAACGAAAAGATCGCTGTTATCGGCGAGTGTAGCCCAGTCCGTATGCTGATCGAGGAGATATTCCATCGGCGCGATGATGTGCGGAAGGATGACTGATCCCGCGCCGTAACTGTAGGAATCCTGACCACGGACATACCCGCCAATCACGTTGAGGAACCGGTGAATCTGGCTTGATGCGTGGTGGAAGCGGCCGGCACTTCCCCAGCCATAAGAGCCACCGAAAATCGCCTTGTTGCCATAGGTCTCGGTGACGCGCCGGAGTTCAGCACCGGTAAGCTCAAACGCTTTATCCCACGAGACTTCGACGAAACGATCACTCCCTCTGAGGTCTGTTCGAGACCCCGGGCCATGTCGCAACCAGCTTTCGCGAAACGCCGGCCTACGGATGCGAAGTGCCTCGACGTCCACGCTGAGCTGATCGAGACCGATTGGGCTTGGGTTCGCGTCCTTCTCCCAAGCCAAGAGCTGAGGCTGCCCTTGAGTGTCTCGGATAACGCGATGCATACCCCAGTGTCCAAGGGCGTACAACGGGCTTCTGTCACTGGATACCATGCTACCTCCTCCTTAGCCTGCGCGTGCGTTTGCGATGCCTTTTCGCAGATCGTATTTTGGTCGCGGTCCCGCGGCCAAGGCGGCAACGATCGTCAGCTGCGTCTGCTGATGGCCTTGACGCCAAACCTTCAGCGGCGGCAACGCGCTTGTTCCGGACTCCGGCTTAGCTCGGCGCAACCACTTTGCCGGGGTTCATGTATCCAGTCGGATCGAGCGCATCCTTGATCTTCTTCATTGTCGCGACTTTTGTAGCATTGCCATATTTTGCAAGCAGATGCAGTTTGACCCGGCCAATGCCGTACTCGGCACTGAACGAGCCTCCTGTCGAGGCAACCAGATCGTAGATGAGCGGCGACACGGTTAGCTCAAATTTCTTCTTGAATTCCGAGGGCACGGCATTTGCGGGCGGGACGACATTGAAGTGCACGTTGCCGTCTCCGACGTGACCATAAATCGAAAGGATTGAATCCGGCGCGTTAGAGAGCACGAGTTGCGATGCTTGCTCGATGAAAGTGCCCAGCCGTGAGGTTCGAATAGAGATATCGTGTTTCACAGAACCGCCGTTCAGGACCTCGCCTTCCGGTATATTCTCCCGAAGGTGCCAGAAGTGATTCCGTTGTTCCTCGCTGGAAGCAACCGCGCCATCCACCACAAGCCCTTCGATCATCAGCTCTTCCAACAAGGCGTCCAAAGCGCCCTTTATGTCGAGGAGGTGAGACGAAGTCGCTGCTTCTAGAAGGACGTAGTGCTCGGAGGGTGCCGCAAGTGGGTGACGGAGGCTCGTGCGCTTGGCAATCAGCAGTTCCAAGGAGTTTCGAGAAATATATTCGAACGAGGTAATCGATTCACCGGTGAACCTTTGAGCCCTATCCAGCAACTTCGGAAGTTCGGATACGTCGGCGATAGCAAGAAAAGCCGTGACAATGGTCCTCGGCTTTCGCGCAAGCTTCAACGATGCGCCAGTGATGATTCCGAGCGTTCCCTCTGCCCCGATAAACAGCTGCTTCACGTCATAACCGGAATTGTTCTTCCTGAGCGGGCTGAGATCAGTCAATAGCGATCCGTCTGGGAGAACGACTTCGAGGCCCAGGACGATGTCCCTGGTCATGCCATATTTTATGACCGCAATTCCCCCCGCGTTGGTCGAGATGTTTCCCCCGATTTGACACGATTGCTGTGAGCCTAGGCTAAGTGGGAACAGCAGGTCTTTATCAAAAGCCGCCTCGTGTAGCGTACTAAGTATACAACCAGCGTCTACGGTCATTGACAGGTTGCCGGCATCGACTTCCCTCACCTTGTTCAGCCGTTCGAGACTGACCACCACCTCGCTTCCACTGCGATCGGGCGTGGCGGCCGTGCAGTAGCTAGTGTTGCCCCCTTGCGGAACAATTGGAACCCGGTGTTTCAACAGTGTTGAGGCGATAAGTTGCACCTCTTCCACGCTGCGCGGCCGCAATACTGCATAAGTACGTCCAGAATAGAGCTGGCGGAAGTCAGTGACGTACTTGCTGATAATGTCTTGGTCGAGCACTACGATTTCGGGCGGTAAGCTTGCAACGGCTGTTTCGGTAGGGTTCATGATTTTCTCACGCGAAGTGCGTCTGTCTTTGCACTCGTGTCGTTCCTGTTACGGAACGATAACGAGCTTGCCTACGTGGTTACGCTTGAGCAACTCCGTTTGGGCTAGCGCCATTTCCTGAAGCTGATAGGTTCTCTCGATCAAAGGCTTGAGTCTGCCAGCGACTACATGATCGATTACCGCTTTGAAGGTGTCGGGCGTCGGGCATGTGATGCCGAACATCTCCAAATCTTTGTAGATCAGGTCCCGAAGATCGATGGACTGTATCGGGCCCGCTAGAGCACCCGCGGTGGTATAGCGCCCGCCCCGGCGAAGCAGTTTGAGGCTGTCGGTAAAGAAGGGCCCACCGACAACATCGGCGATAACGTCGATGGCACGGTCCCCTGCGATCGCCTCGATGGCTTCGCGGACATTTTCCTTCTCACGTGCCACGAAATGATTCGCACCGAGGGCACGTAGTCGTTCTTCTTTAGCAGCTCCCGCGATGGCGATAACCTTAGCGCCACGGATCAGGGAAAGCTGAACGAGTGCAGTACCCACACCTCCAGCGGCTCCGGTAACAATCACGGTTTCACCTTCTTGCAATCGTGCTCTAACAAGCATCTCCTCCGCGGTATCGTAGGACGTCGGAAAGGTTGCAAGCTCTGCATCCGAGAGGTGTGATTGGATCGCGTGAGCGTTTTCATCGTGCACCACGGTATATTCAGCGTACCCCCCGTCCCTCTCGCCGCCGAGATAGGCGACGAGTTGTGCACGGTTAGGCAGTGAGAGATCGCGAACCTGCGGGTCGATAATCACACGTTCGCCGATCCTGCTTTCCGCAACAGCTACTCCTACACCTGCAATCGTACCGACCACGGCAGCGCCCTGGATTCTCGGAAATACTATTGTCTCTTCTTTCCAAGTACCGCGCGTGCTCGTGTCCCCTCTTGCATCGCCCGCTCCTTTCAGTCCGACATCTTCGGAAAGGCTCTCGTTCACCTCGCGATCGTACCATCTGGTGCGAAGATTGATGTCAGTGTTATTCATTCCGCAAGCACCGACGCGTATCAATACCTCTCCACGACCGGGCTTTGGGACGGCGACGTCGTCTCGATATTGAAGCTTGTCGATTCCTCCAAAGCCAGTAAGGACAACGGCACGCATCTTTTCCGGAACCTTATTTGTCTTGATCATTAAATGTCTCCCACTTGGCGTGATCGCTGGAGTGCTTGCTTAACGAAAGTTGCGCTGTCACCGCTGGCTACTTTGCCAATCAGGGTTCACCCAATACGGTTCGTTAGACGGGCTAAGTTGCGGTCGGCCGAGACAGAAATCCGCTGCTCGGTCACCGATCATGATCGCGGTCGCGTTCAGGTTGGACGTCACGATCACCGGCATCACAGAACTATCTGCGACTCGCAGCCCCTCGATTCCATGCACTTTGAGCTCGGGGCTCACCACCGCGTTGGGGTCGTCCGCTCGTCCCATACTGCATGTGCTGGAGATGTGGTAAGCGGTGGTGGCGCGATGCCGGATCCACTGGTCCAGCGCTTCCTTACTCTGTACGTCTCTTCCTGGTTCGATTTCGGCGCCTCGGAATTCGTCAAACGGGGGCGAAGCTATTAACTCGCGAACCAACCCGATCCCCTCGCGAAACGTTTCCATGTCACGATCGTCCGAAAGATAGTTGAAATGCAGGACGGGCTTGTCCGAAGGATCAGCGGTGCGGAGGCTTATACTCCCACGGGCATGGGACGTCTCCAAGGTACAGTGCACCTGAAACGCCTCCTCCGGATAGGGCTTGTAGTTCGAGTGCGAAATGCTGAGCGGAAAAAACTCAAATTTCAAATTTGGCTTCGAGATGCCGGGGCGGCTGCGGACATATGCGCTGACCTCAAATTGGTTGCTTGCGGCTACGCCCCGTTTGAATAGAAACCAATTTATCCCAACAAATGCCTTCCGAGGCCATTCCGCGCTCCGCCTTAGACTGATAGGCTGCTTGCATCGGTACTGGATTGGCAGATCGAGATGATCTTGAAGGTTCGCTCCCACCGCACTTCTATCGTGAACCACAGGAATACCATTCTTGCGGAGTTGCTCTGCAGGGCCGACGCCGGAGAGAAGCAAAATATGAGGCGACCCGACACCCCCTGCGCAAAGAATGACTTCGCGGCGAACGCGAAAGTCTCTCGGCCCGTTTCTAGTGCAGCATCTGACGCCGACCGCCCGCCTTCCCTCGAAGAAAACCCTTTCAACGGGATTGCCAGAATTGATCGTCAGATTCGGCCGGCTTCTCACAGCTGCGCTTAGGAATGCGGCTGCGGAACTGTTTCGCCGACCGTTGACGATCGTCTGCTCGGCCACGGCAAAGCCCTCATGCTGAGGTCCATTGGAGTCGTCTGACAATGGATATCCGAGAGCTTTGCCGGCATCTAGAAACGCTTGGTTCAATGGGTTTGAGGGCTTGGGGCGAGTTACTTCCAGCGGTCCACTTCTTCCTCTATAGCGGTCGTCGCCGGCTTTGGCGGTTTCCATTCGCATGAAATATGGAAGCACATCGGCATAGCCCCAACCCGTGCATCCGTTCTCATCGCGCCAACTGTCGTAATCTTGAGGATTTCCCCTCGTGTAGACCATTCCGTTGATCGCGGAGGAGCCGCCCAAGACACGTCCTCTGGGGTGTGTTATTCTCCGGCCCTCAAGGCCTGCTTCTGCTTCTGACTGGAAGTTCCAATTATACGTAGTGGCGTTCAGGAGGCCGTCGACTGCAAGCGGCATGCGGATCTGCCACGGGTTCGCGTCCGGACCTGCTTCAACCAGCAGGACGTCCACGGAGGCGACCTCACTCAATCTAGAAGCTAACGCGCATCCGGCCGAGCCACCGCCTACAACGATAAAATCGTATTCCTGCTGCATAGGTTTTCGCTCCAGATACCCCGGCCGAATCACGATTACAAGCCGCGCAAACTAAACGGTATGTAATTAGACCAAGTAGTATATCGAGCATCGGCGAGCGTCAAGATAGTCTGGTGTGGTTGGCAAGCTTTTGCCAAGACGGGCAAAGATGACCGAGCAGACTGTCCTGCCCTGCTCGGTCTCTGGGGGAACCCTTCAGTCCGGATCCTAAACAGCGGTGATCTGATAATCCGTGTTCTTAGGGTCCTTGGAGTGGAAGTGGGCCTGGACCACGTCCAGACGATCAAGGCCGCTCAGCGATGACCGTTTAACAGCTCTTTACCCAGCATAAGACTGCGACGCGCTCCGTAGCACGTCGAAAACCGACGAGAGTTCGTCGTCATTGCTGTAGCAGTGAGGAGAAAAGCGGATTGCATCGTTTCTTACGCTGCACTTTATGCCGGCGGAATTTAAGCGCTCGAACAAGACACTCGTCGGGATAGCCGAATTCCTGACCAAAATGATGCCAGATTGGGATTGGGGCGGCCAATCGCTCATGACGTTGTATCCTGCACGTTTCGCCTGCGTCCGGATCTTGTTTCCGAGTTCCATGACGTAGTCCTCGATCTGCTTCATGCCGATGGAGTCGATCTCTTCAAGTCGACGGGCAAGACCGAAAACACCGGGACCATTTTCGGTGCCAGGCTCAAATCTCCTAGCGTCCGGAAGAAAATCGAGCACGCGATGGAACGAAAACGCGTCGTTCACGCTCAGCCAACCCACTATGCTTGGCCGGATGCGAGCGAATGCCTTCTCGGAGAAGGCGATGAAGCCGATTCCAACTGGGCCGAGCATCCATTTATGTGCGCTCACAGCGAGCACGTCGACCCCGTCCGCCGCCATATCGATGTTAAGCACTCCAACTGATTGCGTACCGTCCACCACCAAAAGCGCGTCGAATTCGCTGCAGATCTGCGAAAACGCCGCAAGATCGACACGGAACCCGCTGTAGAATTGGACATGACTCACCGCCACCAGCTTTGTCCTAACGTCAACGAGCGGGCGAAGGTCATCAGGAGCCAGCGCTCCATCACGCGCTTTCATCTTACGAACTTCGACGCCGTGTCGGGAAAGCGATTCCCAGATTAGGTAGTTCGATGGAAACTCTAGTTCCGGCACAACGATGTTGTCACCAGCGTTCCAGTCAATACCCAATGCGACGAGCGATAGACCATGCGAAGTGTTTTGAATGTAGGCAACCCGGTCGGCAGTTGAGCCTACGAGCTTTGCTGCGAGGCGACGGCCCTCATCTCGTGTCGGCCCGCTTGCGACCGTAATCCCGGACGTATCCAGGGTATGGAGCGCCGCCTGCCGAGCAATAGCATCCCTCACGCCGATCGAGATAGGGGACACGGCCGCATTGTTCCAGTAAATGCATTTTTCAACAATCGGATACTGCGCGCGGATATTAGCGAGCTCAGACTTGTCGAGCTTTATGTAAGCATCAGCGTTCATAGTGACCTCAGTCCAAAATGCACCCAGAATCTCCATAGGTTCTGTTGTCTCGTGAGCGCGGGCGCAGCAGACCATGCCGAAGCGTTGGGGACAGCGAGCGGACTCGTGAGAATCCGCTCGCCATCGTGTCATTCCGCAATCTCATTGACCGACGTGATGATACGGGACTTCTCGACCGCCGCGAGAGTCATGCCGTATTTATCAAGGATAGCCTTGTACTCTCCATTGGCGATTAGTTGCTGAAAGATGGCTTGCATCATTTCGGCGGTCGCCTTATCGCCCTTCTGGACGGCAACACCTAACGGCAGTATGTCGTAGACACCCGGGGCCACGACGAGCTTTCCCTTGCTTGTCTGCTCGTAGTACCCTGCTGCTGTGGAATCGTCGAAGCGGGCATCGACCCTACCGGTTAAGACCGCTTGGATCGTGTCTTTCTGCTCGGGAAAGATCAACTTTTCGATTTTCGGCAGATTGGATTTCGTGCAGCTCTCGCTGAGCTTGTCGGCCGTGAAATCGGCGGCCGAGCCTGTCTGGACTGCAACTCGCATGCCACAGAGGTCTTGAGCGCCGGAGATGCTATCCTTCTTGTCTGGAAGCACCATTGCCACGGTCCCGGACTGGAGAAACGTGACGAAGTCGACCTGCCTCAAGCGATCTTCTTTAACAGTGAAGGTTGCCCAGGCGACTTTCACTCTTCCAGCTGCCAGTGAGGGAATTTGGGACGCAAACGGTATCCGCTGAATATCGAGCTTGACCGAAATGAGCTTTGCAGCCGCATTCGCCAAATCTACGTCCAATCCTGCCGGCTGACCGTTAGGATCGACGAACTCGAAGGGCGCGTAGTCCAGGCCGCTCGCTATGCTGAACGTGCCCGATGACTTGACGGAGTCGATCAGCGGAATCTCCGCTCCGACGGCGTTTTGCACAAGCGCTGCTGCGAAGAAAATTCCAAGATGCGCTGCCTTCATGATGATCCCCTTTTATCTGATCGGTGGCGTTGGCACCATGAGGAGACCACATCGTATGATGTGAATCGAATTGAAAATATGCATTGACAACATGAGCAAGATTCATTGCTAATTTGGGCGCCACCGTATAGCTGTCGACCTTTAATGCGTCTTTCCAGGGTTGCTGCATGACCGAGTTCTCCCTCAACCATATCGATCTTAACCTACTGAGAACGTTTGATGTCCTTATGCGGGAACGGAGCGTAACGAGATCCGCCGACCGGCTCGGACGGACGCAATCCGCTATAAGCCATGCACTTGGCAGACTTCGCGAAGTTTTTCAGGATGAGCTCTTCACTCGAGAGTCCGGGATTATGGAGCCCACCGCCCGGGCGAAGGAGTTGGCTGAGGTTATCTCCCGCTCTCTGCATGAAATCCGGATTGCTGTTGACCGGCATCTGAATTTCGACCCGTCGACCACATCAAGGAATTTCCGCATAGGACTGTCCGACTATACCGCGATCACCTATCTGCCGGCATTGATCGAAACATTCTCGAAGCTCGCCCCGAAGGCATCCTTGAATGTTGTTCACGCCAGAGAACCGGATGCCCTCGGTTCATTGAAGAGCCGCGAAGTGGAGTGCGCGGTCCTTGGCAACGCCAGGCTCGATGCTGAGAATTTCGAGGTTATGGAGCTTTCGCGGGATCCAATGGTGTGCGGCGGCTGGAAGGGAAATTCAGCCTTCACCAACATGACGTTGGATCGCTATCTCACGTCGCCACACCTTCAAATATCAGCGGACGGAATTGCGGCGGGGGTAGCGGACATCACATTGCAGCGGCTCGGTCTTAATAGGAAAGTCGTTGCAACCATACCTCATTACCTGGTCGCTCCCTGGGTCATGAAAGGCACCAACCTGATTTCCGTATTTGGTGACGGTGTGCTGCTTGCCCTCACGGAAGAGAGTGAGACTGTAATCGTTCCTCCACCAATGGCCCTTCCCGATGTCACGATTTCGCTGATCTTCGACAAGGCAAATGAACTCGACCCCGGGCACCGATGGTTCCGCGACTTGATCAGAACCGTTTCCGAGAAGCAGAGGATGCTGAAACAGGGCGTGTACAAGCGTCTGGAGCTTTAACAGCCGGCGTGACGAAACCGCACATCGTTGCAGCTCGCCAACGCAAAGCCCCTATCAAGCGATCTTCGTGCGAGATCGGAGGTACCGTTTCATTAGGCAGCGAGTTAATGCAGTTCAAACAGCGCTTCGACCTCAACAGCGGCCTGCAATGGCAGGGAAGAAACGCCAATTGTGCTTCGCGTATGGCGCCCTTGCTCGGCAAAAATTTCAACAATGAGGTCGGAGGCACCGTTCATGACGCGTGCGTGCTCTGAAAACGAAGGGGATGCCGAAATGAACCCGCCCAGTCGAACAACCCGCTTGATTTTATCCAGGCCCTGAAGTGCTTGCTTGGCTTGAGCCACGACATTTATTGCGGCCGCTCGCGCGGCAAGGATGCCACTTTCAACCGAAACATTATCCCCGAGTGAGCCTGTCGCCACAAGCTTCCCGTCCGGCGCCAAACACAGCTGCCCCGAGATATAAAGGAGTTTTCCGATCTGATGCGTCGCAACATAGCTCGCCACCGGTTTCGGCGGTTTGGGCAATTCAATACCCAGTTCGACGATGCGCTGTTCGAAAGACGAAGTCATATGTAGACCCTATGATGTGGACCGATTAACCGACTTAATTCCGGCAATTCCGATCGACGGTTCGGACTAACCGGTTCACTGTCGTCAACGGACTCGTGCCAAAAATTCTCGTGTCCGTGGAGACTGAGGATTGGCAATCATTTCCCTCGGGTCGCCCGCCTCAACGACGACACCGCCGTCCATGAAAATCAGTTGATCGCCCACCTCTCGCGCAAATCCGATTTCGTGCGTGACGACCACCATTGTAATGCCCTCACGCGCCAGGCCTTTCATCACCTCAAGCACCTCGCCCACCAGTTCTGGGTCAAGGGCGGATGTCGGCTCATCAAACAGCAAAACCTTTGGGTTCATCGCGAGCGCCCGGGCGATGGCGACCCGCTGTTGCTGGCCGCCCGACAACTGTCTTGGATACGCGTCCCGCTTATCGGCAAGGCCCACTCGCTTAAGCAGTTCGATCGCATTAAACGTTGCCTGATCGACGGGCTCCAGCTTCACCCGTACAGGAGCCTCAATCAGATTTTCGAGCACAGTCATGTGAGGAAACAAGTTGAACTGTTGGAACACCATCCCGATTTCGGCACGGCGCTTGCAAATCGTACTCGGCGTAAGTTCGTAGAGTCTATTTCCCTCAAGGCGGTAGCCAACAAAGTCTCCGTCGACAAGCATCAAACCGCCGTTGATTTCTTCCAGGTGGTTGATGCACCGCAGGAATGTGCTCTTTCCGGATCCAGATGGGCCAATGATGCACGCAACCGTTCCCGCAGGTACCGTCATGTCAACGCCCTTGAGGACCTCGAGATGGCCATAGGATTTACGGATGCCCTTGGCGTGGACCATTGTCGTTGGTGCGATTCCAAAGCGATCATGGTGGTTTCCTGATCTGGTCATGCCAGGATCTCCTTCTGGCGCATCTTTATCAGGCTGCCGAAGATCACCTTCGTGATGCTCGGATTGCTGCGCCGCTCATCCCGGCTGAAGTGTCTTTCCAAATGGAATTGCCCCACGGACATGACCGACACCACCGCGAGGTACCAAAAGGATGCGACGAGAAGCAGGGGAATGGTTTCAAAAGTCCGGGCATATATAGATTGCGCGGAGTAAAGCAGATCCCCGACCGCGATAATGCTGACCAGAGATGTGGTCTTCAGAAGGTTGATCGTCTCGTTACCGGTTGGCGGAATAATCATCCTCATTGCTTGCGGAAGAACGATCCTTCTCAATGCCAGGTTGGGCTTCATGCCCAGACATGCCGAAGCCTCATATTGGCCCCGGTTAACCGACTTGAGCCCGCTCCTCACAATCTCTGCCATATAGCCGGATTCATGCAGAGACAGCGCAACAATGGCCGAGACGAGCGGCGTCATGACGTCATTCGTTGGAATGGAATACACTGTACCAAGACCCGGCAGCCAGAGCGTCAAGTTTTTCACGACTATCGAGAGATTGTACCAGAGGATCAGCTGAACCAGCGCCGGCGTGCCTCGAAAGAACCACACGAAGATTGCTGCAGGGGCAGAAAGCAACCTGCTTTTGGAAAGCATCATCAATGCAGCAATGGTCCCCCCGATGGCGGCTAGGATCATCACGACCAGCGTAATCAGGAGCGTTTGCGCAAGACCATCGAGTATGAGCGGATTGAACAGATACTGTCCAGCGACTGGCCATTGGAACTCGGGGTTAGAAATTGCAGATCTCGCTGCCGCGGCAATCGACACAGACACCACGATGATCGCCGTCCATCTCCAGGGGTGTTTAAGTGGGACGATAACCATCGGCTCTGGGTCAAAACCGTCGACCCTCTGTGCTTCGGACTGCTTACGTGTCATACCTGTCCTCTCCGCTTTGCGCGTAGCCGGTAGCGCGCCAATGCAGCGAGTAGTCCCGGCGTGTCGCGTTATTCCCTTAGTGTTGTGTCTGCAATCTGAGATCGGCGGTCCAACAACCACCCAAGCCCGAAGCTGCAGTCTTCCGCGTGGCTGTTCACGCATGCGAGTTTCATGCGCCTAGCTGTGGCACTCAATGAGTTTCGTTTCACCAGCAGCCAGATCCAAGGACGCCGCTCACGCTCGGAAAATGGACAAACCCGCACGCACCCTGGACTGATCTGGCCGAATTGATAGGTAACGTCTCCTCAATATCTATTGCCTCTTGTGCATTCTGAGACGGCTAAGCTATTCAATCAAATTAATAATGCGCATCATCAAAATGAGCCGGATGCATAAACTGTCACGCTAATCGTGTTGCTCGCCGTGAACCGCTGTCAGCGGCTTCTCGCCTTCGCTTGCGAAAGGTCCTCAGTGCCGTCGAAGCGGAAACTCCGTGACGATCCGCCGGCGGTCACTTCGTCGGTGGAATTGCGGATCAGTTCCTTGATCTCTCGTGCCGCCTGGGCCGATCGTTAGCGAGTTCCCGGATCTCCTGGGCAACGGCGGCAAAGCCCCTGCGGGCCTAGCCGGCGCCGCCAAACACTTGCTGGGTGCCAACGAGGAACGCAAAGCATTACGAGGTCCAGCAATGCCAATTTCCGGGAAGAGAAGTTGCAAGACCCGAAACGCCTCTTCGAGCTGATGGGCCTGCCAGAGGTAAGCGAGCATGCCTTGTTCGTCGTTGAGCAGATTGCTGAACATCTTGAACACGGAGCCACGTGAGGCAAATCCGATCACCGCCAGCATGGCGGCACTTGGCGAAGACAGCCCAGCCTACGCGCGGCCCCCAGCATACCACCGTGTTACTCGGCTTAGATGGAGAAGGCGTATGCTTCGCGGTCTTGGTGGTCAACGCCGATTTTGACAATGGAGGAGCTGGCCGCGCCTACCGTTTAGCTGGCCTTTCGTGTCGCAAAGCTGAGCGCCAGGACGAGAAAGATCAAGGTGCCCGTTCCAACCTGCTGCCAGTAAAAATTCAGGCCGCTCAAGAGCAGGCCGTTTGCGACGATAGCAAGCAGCAAAACGCCGAGTACGGTCCCCACGATATTGGGGCGACCGTGGATATGGATGGTTGTCCCTATGAATGCGGCGCCAACGGAATTGAGCAAAAATGCGTTGCCTGAATTGGGTACGTAGACTGTCACGGTCGAGGTCAGGACCAGGCCTGCCACCGCTGCGATGACGCCGATCAGGACATAGGTTCCTGCAAGAATGAGGCGCAGCGGCAGCCCGGAATAGCGCACAATATCGGCTTGCACGCCTGCGGCAACGACCGCGCGGCCGAACCGGCTCTGCGAAAGTAGGAAGGCGGCGGCCGCCGCCGTGGCGAGCGCGATGATCAGCGGCACCGGGGCACCGAGGATCGTGCCATGCCCGATAGCACGGAAAGAACCCGGTATCGCATTTTGCGGGAGGTAGATCGGGTTGCCGCCATTGGTGAGCAGCTGCTGAATGCTGCGGCCGACAAAGAGCGTGCCAAGCGTCGCAAGAAAAGGCGAAAGGCCTGCCCAGGAAATAAGGATCGCGTTGAACACACCGACAAGCGCTCCCGCGGCAAGCCCGCCTAAGGCCGCAACACCGACGGAATGGCCAGTCAGCACCAATGACACGAGAGCGAGGCTGGAAAAATCGATCGCCGCGCCGATCGACAGATCGATACCGCCGGAAGCCACGGCGAAGGTCATGGCGACGGCTACGATTGCCAGCAAGCTGAAATTGTTGGCAAGCAGGCTTGAAAGATTGCCAGCTGTCAGGAAGCTCGGCGCTAGCGAGGCAAACAGCCAAAAGACGCAGATCAGCGCGATGATCAGAGCCGTTCGGCCGCCGAGCGCGACAACATTCCTGGAAAGAGATTTGGTCGCCATGGTCAAACGTCCCTGCGAATAAGTGTCGTAACCGATACGGTCAGCAGGATCAGTACACCCTGGACGCCGCTGACCAGCGTGCTGGAGAGATTGAGGAGCTGAAAGCCGTTGAGAAGAACACCGACGAACAAAGCCGATAGCAGGGTGCCGCCGACGGTCGGAACAAGTCGGCGGGAAAACACCGATCCGAGCAGCGCGGTGACGACCACAGGCAGGAGCATCTCGCCCGAACCCGTGCTTGAGCCACTGAGATATGCTGTATTGAGGATGCCGGCGAGACCACCACAAAGACCGCTGATCAGGAAGGCTGCGGCGAGATAGGCCTTCACCGGAATGCCTGCGGAGCGCGCGGCTTCCGGAAATTCACCAACCGCATAAAGTCGCAGCCCATAGCGCGTACCCTGCACGAGAAGAGACATCGCAAGCGAAAAGGCGATCAGAACATAGCCAAGCACCGGGATACCTAAAGGCCCCTGGGAGGAGAGTGCTGTGAGCACATCGCCGGAGGCAGGAATGACCGTGTTTTCGGTCAGCACAAGCTCGAGCCCGGCAATGACATTCATGACCGCCAGCGTCGCCAAAAGAGGCACGATGCCGATCCCGGCCACCGCAATCGCGTTTACCGCACCGACCGCAAGGCCTGAACCGAGCGCCGCGATCACGGCGGCGCCGTCACCGTAGCCTGCCTGTATCAAGCTCGCGTAAATGGCTGCACTAAGACCCATGTTGGCGGCGAGCGACAGATCGATGCCGCCGGTCACGACATTCGGGCCTCCCGCTATCACGACGACCGTGAGGCCTATCGCCAGAACCCCGGTGATTGCCGTCTGCCCCAGGATGTTGCCGATGTTGAACACCGAAAGGAAGAAGGGCGCCGAAACGGAGAATATGACCAGGATCAACAGAAAGGTTATTAAGGCGCCATAACGCAGCAAAGTGGCAGCGAGCCGGGTCTTTTGCTGAGGCGTCTCCGGTTCCGCTCCGGAAACGGGAGCGTAGCTTTCGATATCAACTGACATGACGCAACCTTTCCCGAGCGCCGGTGGCCTCGGCCAATATGTCGTTTGCCATGGTGTGGCTGGATTGAAGCTCGCGCGTAACGCGCCCGCGGAACATCACGAGGACCCGATCCGTCATGCCGACGAGTTCATCGAGATCGGTGGAGAGAAGGATGACGCTTGCTCCGCTCGAAACGAGGTCGGCGATCAGTGCATAGATCTCGGCTTTTGCGCCGATATCAACGCCCACTGTGGGTTCGTCCAGCAGATAAAGGTCGGTGTCGCGAGCCAGCCATTTCGCTATCGCCACCTTCTGCTGATTGCCGCCAGATAGTGACCGGACCAAGGCCTCTCGCCCGTCAGCCTTGATCTGAAGCTTTCGGACGAGTTTATCCGTCTCTCCTGCTTCAGCCTTCCTGTCGAGCCGCCCGAACCGCAAGAATCGGCCGAGGCTGGCGATGGTCACGTTTTCTCTCACACTCATATCGAGTGCCACCCCGTGGCGACGACGATCCTCCGGGACCAGGGCAAATCTTGCCTTGGCCGCGTCTCGCGGCGAGGCAAGTCCGACGTTACGATCTTCGTGGACAATTGTCCCCGATGTTGCCCGTTCCAGCCCAAAGAGGACACGCATCAGGTCCTTGGCACCCGATCCGAGAAGCCCGGTGATTCCGAGCACCTCACCGCGGCGCAAGGTGAAGGAAACCGGCTCGAACTTGCCTGCCACCGCGAGGTCTTGCACGCGAAGAAACTCCTCGCCGAGGCGCACCTGACGAGCGGGAAAGAGATCACCTGTCTCGCGCGCTATCATCAACTGACCGATTTCCTCGGCAGAGGTTTCGGACAGGGCAAGCGTCGCAACATCACGGCCATTTCTCAAGATCGTGACGGTCTGGCAGATGTCTTCGATTTCTCTGAGGTAATGAGAGATGTACAAGATTGTGACGCCTTCGTTGGCGAGCCGCCTGATCAGCCGAAACAGAATATCGGCCTCCTGGCGCACGAGCGCTGCTGTTGGCTCATCGAAAACGAGAACCTTGGGCTTGCGGATCAATGCACGAGTGATCTGAATGATTTGCTTTTCCGCCGTGGTCAGCTCCGAGATCAGCGCGTTCTGAGGCAGTTCGATCTCGAAATAGAACTTGAGCAGGCGCGCCGCTTCGTGTCGCATGCGCCGACGATCGAGAAAGGGTGTCGCCCCAAGGCTTGGTTCGTCACCTAAGAAAAGCGCTTCCCCGACAGTGAAGCTTGGCGGCAGGAGCCGATCCTGGTGGATAAAGTGGATGCCAAGTTCTTCCGCAAGCTTCGGGGTCAGCCGCGCGTGTGTCGTGCCATCGATCTCTATTGCGCCATCGTCTGGCTGGTGGAGACCGGCGAGGACCTTGATCAGTGTGGATTTGCCAGCTCCATTTTGGCCGACCAACCCATGCACTGTTCCCCGTCTTACAGTCAGTCCCGCGCCATCAAGAGCGCGCGCCCCCCCGAAGGTCTTGACGACCTGGCTCAGCTTGAGAATGTCGGCAGGGTCAGTTTCCGCTGCGATTATTTGGCTCATATGGGTGCTCCGCACGCTGAACGATGGCCGCACCTTTGAACAGAGGCGCGGCCTGGTCACTAAAGTCAGCCGATGCCCAGCTTTTTGGTGACCTCGCCGACGTTCGCCTTGTTGGCGAGAAGCGCCGGCACGTAGGTTTCGCGTGGCAGTTTTTCGCCAGAAAGCAGGCGGGCAACGTTGCGAATGGCGGTGCGCCCGAGCTCTGCCGGTTGCTGTGCAACGTCGGCTGCGGCTGGAGACTTGGGGTCGGCGACCAGCTGGAGGACTTCCGGGCTGCCATCGACGCCATAAGTCTTGATCTCGGTTCGCCCAGCAGCCACAAGAGCCTGCGTTGCGCCAAGCTGCGGCACATCCCAGGCCGACCAGATTGCTTTGATCGAACCTTTATCTGGATAGCGATTGAGGATCGCGGTCACCTGGGTAAAGGCATCTTGGACGGTATTGGGGATGACATCGCGCAGTTCCGGCTTGATGATCTCCACCTTGGGGAAATATTTCACGACGTTTACGAGCTGATCGTAACGGATCGCACAAGGCGTGACGCCGTAGAAGCCGTTGAACACGACGATCTTGCCTTCGCCGCCGATATCGGACACGAGCTGCAGGGCGAGGTCCTTGCCGAGACCCCAGTTGTCTGAGGTCGAGTTGTTCAGTGAATAAGTGGAGCCGACGTCGATGGTCAAAACCGGTATGCCTGCATCGCCGGCCTTCTTGAGCCAGGGGTCGATGACCGTCAGCGTTCCAAGAAGCTGGACAATGGCGTCCGGCTTCTGCCCGATAAGGGTCTGGAGCTGCGAAACGAGTTTGCCGTCGTTGCGCCCCGCATCCACGGCGATCGGCTCGCCACCCAGCCGCTTTACCTCCTCGATCTGGGCATTGTAGGCCTGGAGATCGAAGAAGTGGTCAGTGCCGGCGGCGCTGATGCCGATGCGCTTGCCTTTGAGCGGCAGGTCTTCAGCAGCAAGTGTCGGACGAATCCCGATCGCTGCGGCACCGGCGACCGCTGCGCCCGCCAGTGCGGTAAACTTCAGAAGGTCGCGGCGGCCGAGACCTGTGGCTGATTTTTCAGTCATGATTTACTCCTTTGATTGTGGGTTGCTTTGGCTGTTGCGATGCGAGGCGGAGATCGTGGCAGTTGCAGCTGGCAAGGCCATCATTGTTGTCTCGCAGCTTCAAAACGACGCGCTGTTGATCGTTGAAAGACAAGACGACATACCGCGGAAGCACTGGAATACCGTCTTAGCCCCGACCTAATGCACGCCGAGTTTCTCGATGACCTCTTTGACGTTGTCCTTGGTCGCAAGCATGGACGCAACATAGGTCTCCCGCGGCAAGGTCTCGCCAGCCAGGACACGGGCAACATTGCGGACCGCGGTGCGCCCAAGTTCGGCCGGCTGCTGGACCACATTGGCGGCAGCAGGGGAGTTCGGATCGGCGAGCAATTGCAGCGCTTCCGGGCTGCCGTCGATGCTGTATGTTTTGATATCCGTGCGGCCGGCGGCCACGAGAGCCTGTGTGGCTCCCACTTGAGGGATATCCCAGGCCGACCAGATCGCTTTGATCGAGCCTTTTTCCGGGTAGCGGTTCACGATGGCGGTGACCTGGGTGAAGGCATCTTGAACGGTATTGGGGATAACGTCGCGTAGCTCCGGCTTGATGATCTCCACCTTCGGGAAATACTTGATCACATTCACCAGCTGATCGTAGCGGATCGCGCAGGGCGTGACCCCGTAGAAGCCGTTGAAGACTACGATCTTGCCCTCGCCGCCAATGTCCGAGACCAGCTGCAGAGCGAGGTTCTTGCCGATTTCCCAATTGTCGGATGCCGTGTTGTTCAGCGAGTTCGTCGATCCGACGTCCAAGGTGAGGACGGGGATGCCGGCATCACGCGCCTTCTTCAGCCAGGGATCGATAACCGTGAGCGTGCCGAGCTGCTGGATGATGGCGTCGGGCTTCTGCGCGATCAGTGTCTGAAGCTGGGAGATGAGCTTGCCGTCGTTGCGCCCGGCATCAACGCCGATCGGAACGCCGCCCAGGCGTTTCACCTCCTCGATCTGGGCGTTATAAGCCTGGAGATCGGCGTGGTGGTCTGTGCCCACGGTACTGATGCCGATGCGCTTGCCCTTAAGAGACAGCTCGCCGCTTGCCAGGCCGGGGCTGACGCCGACCAAAGCGGCACCGGCGACCGTTGCGCTGGCAAGCGCGGTGAGTTTCAGGACTTCACGGCGGCCGAGACCGCGATCTGGACTTTCTATCATGGACATCTCCTACAATAGCGAAATTGGTGCCCGAGAGGCTCGGGAGGTTGAATGCACTTCACGCGCCCTGCACCTTGCAGCGCGCCACGAGCGCGCATCCCCTTGACGGCGGTCAGGCCGCAGCGGAACTTTCGTCGACTTTGTCCGGGCTCTCTGCCGTTAATGCCGGTGCTTGCCCGATGCGCCACTGACCGGGCGGCGGCGTTCCATTCACCGCGAAATCACCGACGATCCGGTCTTTGTAGATGCGGGGATTGTGTGACGATATCGTTCGTGCGTTACGCCAGTGACGGTCGAGCGCGGTGGACGATTTCGCTGCCGAGGCGCCCAGCGTGTCGAACAGGATCGTCGACGCCTCGAGAACCAGATTGGTGACCACGCCGAGGGCTTGTGATGTTTCCAGTTCGGCAACCGCATTTGCGCGTTCCACGGCCTCGTCATTGCCCGCCAAATTGGCGACATGGGCGCGTTCTTGGGCCGCCGCAACCTGCAACACGATTGCAGTGGTGGCGTAGGCATTGGAGCGAATGCGGCCAACGACCTGGAGCACCTGTGGATCCTGGCTCGATCGGGGACCGGCAGCGTGCGAAAATTGGCGTGTTCGTGCCGAAACCGCAGCGGCGGTCTCAATGGCGATAGCGCGGCCTATCCCGGCCAAGGTCGCCAGATGAACAGTCTGGTAGAACGCAGGGCTGTAGCCAAACTTCGTGTCGTCGACCACGACGTCAAGGGGATCTACCCTCGCATCGGAAAATGTCGTGGTTCCGCTTGCGGTCAGCTTCTGCCCGAACCCGTCCCAGTCGTCGACAACGCGCACACCCGGGTCGTCGCGGCGCACGAGCACGGTGATGCCCTCGCCTTCCAGGCCTGTCGCGCCGACATCGATCCAATCGGCAAAAAGCGAACCGGTCGTGTAGTATTTCTCGCCGTTGAGCACGAGGCCATCGCCTTTGCGGGCGATATGGGTTGCAAAGGCGCCTTGGCTGGCATTGCCAATCTCGGTCCAGGCGTTGCCAGCGATCTCACCGTTAGAAATGCGCTCAGCCCAACGTCTACGGAAAGCGCTCGGTGCTGTGTTGACGACGTTTTCCACAAAACCAAAATGGCCGCGCAGTGCCTGCGTTATGTTCGAGTCGGCGGCGGACAGTTCGATCAAGAGATTGAAGAACTCCGCCAGCGTCGCTCCAAGTCCACCTTCGCCCTCCGGCAGGCGAAGTGCACCGAAGCCCGCACGTTTTAGCAACGCGATCTGGGCATCAGGAAGGATGCGGTTGAACTCGCGAGCTATGGCGCCTTGTCTGATCTCCTCGAAAAGCGGACGAAATTTCTTGGCGAGGTCCTCGTAGCGGGCACTCGGCCCCGCTCCCCAAGCTTGATCAACCTGTGACATGATGCACCTAATGTTAAGAGGCTGTGGCAGCGATTACGCGCCAATCGTTTTCAGCTGGGGCGTCAGGGCTGCGGCCTCGCGGCGCTTGACCGCCTCGATGTCCCGATACGCGTTGGCCGGATGGGTGGCTGGCAGATAGGGACCGTTGCCGAACAACTTCTCGCGGAGCGTTCCGGGACGGTAGGCTGTCGGATAGGCGCCGCGTTTTTGAAGTTGTGGCACAACGTGCTCGACGACATCTTCGAAGCTGCCGGGCGTCACGGCATAGGCGATGTTGAAACCATCGACGCCGGTTTCAGCCACCCATTCTTGCAGAATATCGGCAATCTGCTCGCCCGAGCCGACAAAGACTGGCCCCATCCCGCCGATGCCACCGAATTTCGCTAGTTCATCGATGGTCCA
>NZ_LNCD01000127.1 GCF_001542405.1 Rhizobium altiplani | reverse complement strand
CGTGTTAGCCCAGCGCGCAAGACCCGCATCGGCAATAATCTTTGTGATGGCCGCTTTCTGTTCTTCCGCCAGCGGGAGCAACGGCAAACGTGGGCCACCGGCGTCGCGACCTAGTTGGCTCATGGTCTCTTTGATGGCCGCATAGTATGCTCCTGACTGGAAGCACCGATAAAAGGCGAAGACATCGCGGCCGAGATCGTCCAAGGCCTTATCGCCCGTCAGCGCCTTGTCCCAATAGTCGCGGATCAACGGCCCGGCGATCTGATGCGCCATTGCGACCACCCCATGAGCACCCACGGCGCGAGCTGGAACGATCATTGTTTCGTAGCCGACGAAAACACGAAGCCTCTCACCGACGCGCTGTACAAGCTCGGTTACCTGTGTGATGACACCAGAGCTGTCTTTGATCGCGACCACAGTCGGTAGGGCGGAGAGTTGCTCCACGAGGGCCGGCGTGATGTCGATCCCCGCACGTTTTGGGCTGTTGTACAGCATCAGAGGCAGCGGCGTGTTGGTGGAAATGTACTGGAAGAAGGCCACGATTTCACGCGGGCTCGGCATGGCGTAGATCGGCGGCAGGATCATGCCACCCGCGCAGCCCGAAGCCACGGCCGACTGGCACGCTTCCAGAACATCCTCGACACGGAGGTCGGCAACACCTGCCAGTACGGGCACGCGACGAGCCACATGCTCAACGGTCAATTTGTAGAGGCGGGCGCGTTCGGTTGTGGTGAGTGCATAGAACTCGCCGGTGCTACCAGCCGCCACGACCCCTTGCGCGCCATTCGAGATAGCCTCGTCGATGAGTTCCTTGTAGCGGGTCTCATTGATGGAGCCATCGGCTCCGAAGGGAGTGACGAGAACGGGGAAAATACCGCCCCAGTTTACATTGGCCATTATCGGTTATCCTTTGTTTTCAGACAGCATGAAGGTGGGACTGTAGAACCCACCAGGGGACTGAGAAGACGGGCCTGCTCCGTGAAGCGCCCGACGAAAGCCGCTAGCCTCGGATTGGCGTCAGAAAGCAGTAGTTCACGCGGATCGCCACTGGCGGCGACGACCCCTTGGTCCATGAAGATCACCCGATCGGCCAACTCATAAGCCAAGCCAATCTCATGCGTGACGATGACCATGGTCATGCCTTCGGCGGCGAGCTGGCGGATTGCAGCCAGCACCTCGCCCACTAATTCCGGGTCCAACGCCGAGGTAGGCTCGTCGAAGAGCATTATGGTGGGCTGCATGGCTAGAGCCCGGGCAATTGCGACACGCTGCTGCTGACCACCCGAGAGCTGTGACGGATATTTGTGGCCCGCGTCCGGAAGGCCCATACGAGCAAGGAGTTCGCGAGCCTGTGCCTCTGCCTCAGTGCGGGGCACATGCTTCACCACCACCGGGGCTTCGATGATGTTTTGCAACGCGGTCCGATGCGGGAACAGGTTGAAGCTCTGGAAGACCATGCCGGTTTTGCCGCGCGCAGCATTGAGTTGTGCACTGGTAAGTTTCAGCCGTTCGGTATCCGTGCGGCGGAAAACAACTGACGGATCGAACTTCATGGCGCTGGAAGAAAACCAGTTGGCAGCGGTTCGTCCGACTCCAGCACGAGGGTCGAATATGCGCTGATGTGAGCCATGCCACGCACCTCGGGAACCACGGCTGGCTGGCCTTCCGCACCCTGGCTCAACTCGACGACTCTCGCAGCAAAGGGAATGCCGAGGATGCTCTCGGCACGGTATGGGGCACCGATAGCCAACTCACCGCGCGCATGAAGCTGAGCGAGGCGTGCTGAAGTACCCGTCCCGGAGGGCGAGCGGTCGAATTTGTTGACTGCCAAAATCACCAGGTGGCGGCTTCCGTCATCAATCGCCCAATGGAAAAGCACGCTGCTAATCTGCGGGCGTCCGGTGCCGGAGTTGATAGCCTCTTTGATCGCCATGCCCGCTCGGCACCATTGGTTGGCATGGTCGATGTCGAAAGGAAGGTCAATTTGGCGTGCATCGACCACGGCGTACATGATGCCGCCATACGCAATGTCGCACGTCACCGTGCCAAGACTCTCGGCATCGATAGTGATATCTGCGCAGGCGAGATAGGAGGGAACGTTACGCAAAATCACCGACGTGAGCCGGCCAGCTTCGAAGGTGCCGGTTACATGGACGATACCTGCCGGGGTCTCGATCGACATGCCGTTTTCCTCAAAGCGTTCAGGCAAAGCACCCAAAGCCGAGAGGCTAGCGATATAGCCCATCGTGGCATGCCCACACATGTCGAGATAGAGATAGGAGGAGATGAAGAACAGCCCTTGGTCTGCCTTGCGCGAGGGTACGGGCACCGCCGCCACCATGGCCGCATGCTCGGGAGGGCCGCGAAGCAGCAGCCCCCTCAACCCGTCGTGGACCGCGCTGAAATCATCACGCTGTTCGCGCACGCTTTGCCCGCGCAACGGAGGAATACCGGCTGTGACCGTTCGCGTGGAATGTCCCGCCGTGTGGCTGTCGATGACGGTGAAGAGACGGTTGGTACGCATGTCAGCAATACTTTCCCGACTGCGGAACTACCTTCATGTCGATGCCGCGGTCGAGCAAGCTGCGGGTAATGCGCGAGCAAGCGAAACCCAGTGTGTTCTGCTGCGACATCCAGTTGGCCAGAAAGTTCTGAAAGCCTTCATTGCCCGGTTCGCGGCGAATCCCGATGGTTGAAGGACTACGCAGGAGCGGCATGGGCACGACGGCTTTGGCGATGCCCTTGGCATCCAGCAAGGCAGCATCCTGATCCGCGAGAATGATGGCGTCTACTTTGCCCGACTGGAGTTCTAGAACGGCCTGATCGCGCGTAGGAACGACGTCGAGAGTGGCGTTGGGGATGACCGCCTCGGCAATGACCTGCATCGTGCCGCCCTTTTGTACGGCAATGCGGGTTTCCTTGTTGTCCATTTCACGCCAGGTCTTGGGCTCGAAGCCCGGTCGGGCGGCCAGCACCCAAATTCCTTCGACGATGGCTCCTGGTACGTAGTCGACAACGAGACCGCGACGGGGATTGGGATTCAGTCCCACTGCGAGATCAATCTTGCCGGCTTGGAAATCGGCAGCAAGGTTGCCCCAAGTGGTTTCGTAATATTCGAGCTTCACGTCGAGCAGGGTGGCGATATCCTTGCCCCAATCCACAAAGAAGCCACTCCACTCCCCTGTGCGCGGATCTTTGATGTAGCCCGGCTCCTCTGCGACCATAACCGGAAACTTCAATTTTCCACTCGCCTTTATGCGCTCGAGTACCAGAGAGAGGTCCTCTGCTCGAGCCGGGACGGAGGCCGGGCCGATCACGGTTGCTAAGCTGATTGCAGCAGCGACGAGTGCACTTGTCCAACGGTTCATAGACGTCTCCT
>NZ_LNCD01000126.1 GCF_001542405.1 Rhizobium altiplani | reverse complement strand
GAGCTGGTGTCGGTCCAGTCCGGCCGCGGTGCGGCATTCGTTGTCGTTCGATTACCTGACGGACGCCGCCGTTCAATTCGCCGATCGATAACCGATCTTGTAACCGCTTCGCCGGAAGCGCGAAGCGAGTCGAAGTCGGCGCCTCGCATCAGCGTTCGAACCCTGCTCACATTGATGCACCATTTGAACAGCATGGTTACCTCCCGTTCCAAGGAGGTGATTCGCGATGAACGTGCAATCAAAACCGTACCGCGTAGCGTCTCAGTCCCTCGTAAAGCTTCTTACCCCGAGCACGACAGTCCCGCGTCCGTGGCTCGATCTGCCGCCGGAGACGCGGAAACAACTTGCTCAAAAACTTGCCCCCCTGTTGATGCGGATGCGGTCAATACGCGCGCCGACAAAGGTGGATCGGCATGCTGAGAGCGACGAATAACCCGGACGAGCGCGTCACGGCCGAGCATCGCGGCAAGCTCGCCTACATCTATGTCCGCCAGTCTTCCGTAAACCAGGTGCGCCATCATCAGGAAAGCACGGAGTTGCAGTATCGTCTGATCGATCGTGCCGTCGCTCTTGGCTGGCCACATGAACGCGTGCACGTCATCGATGAAGATCTCGGCAAATCCGGTTCGGGCTGCGTCGAGCGAGAGGGCTTCAAGAAGCTAATCGCGGAGATCGGGCTGGGAAACGCGGGGCTTGTCATCAGTCTTGACGCCTCCCGGCTCGCCCGTAACAACCGCGACTGGCATCAACTCCTCGATCTGTGCTCATTGTTTGGCGTCATCATCGCTGACGGCGAACGGCTCTACGATCCGTGCGCTTATCACGACCGCCTGCTGCTGGGCTTGTCCGGCATCATGAGCGAGGCGGAGCTGCACCAGATCAAGCAACGCCTGCATCAGGGTGAGCGCCAGAAAGCGGCACGCGGCGAATTGCGCCTTGGCCTTCCCGCCGGATTGGCTTACGACCGCTCAGGCCAAATCATCCTCAACCCCGATGAGGAGGTGCAGGCAAGGCTGTGCCTGGTCTTCAGCAAATTCCGCGAGTTAGGAAGCGCGCGGGCAGTGATGCGCTACCTACGCAAGGAGAATTTGCCGTTGCCAATGCGCCCCCTTCGTGGTCCGGCGCCGCACGAAGTGGTTTGGCGTGAGGCCAGCAACCCGCGGGTGCTCAGCATTCTCCATAATCCCGGCTATGCTGGGGCCTATGTCTATGGTCGGCGGCGGCAGACGGGTGGACGCGTTCGCCAGGACGTTTATCGTCCGCGGACGACTAAGGTCCCCATCGCGGACTGGGAGGTCTGTTTGGAAGCGGCCCATCCTGGTTACATCGGCTGGGAGCAGTTCATGGAGAACCAACGGCGATTGGAGAACAACATCAACCGCTACGAAGCCGGCCATTCGGGCTTGCCGCGCAAGGGCGCCGCGCTGCTGCAGGGCATCGCTGTCTGCGGGCGGTGCGGTCGCCGGATGAGTTTGCGCTATAGCGGCCCTGCGGGAAACTATCCCGTCTACGCATGCCGCGCCGACCGCGGCCACGACGGAGGGCCGTTATGCCAGGAGGTGCGCGCTCTGCCGGTCGATGCACGCGTCGAAAGCATTCTACTCGAGGCTCTGACGCCGGACAGGATTGCTATCGCCGTCGCCGCACTGGGCCAGATGGAAGAGGAGGCCCGTCAACTCGAGCGTCAATGGGCTCTGCGGCGCGAACGTGCGCGCTACGAGGCGGAAAGGGCACGGCGCCAATATGATGCAGTCGAGCCAGAGAACCGCTTGGTGGCCCGTTCGCTGGAACGCGGATGGGAGGAAAAGTTGCGCGCGGCCGCGGCCATCGAGCAGGACTATGAACGGTGGCGGTCCGACGAGCCCCTGGTTCTCAGCGAGGCAGATCGCGACGGGTTATTGGCACTCGGAGAGAACCTGCCTGGCATCTGGCATGCCCCATTGACCACGGCGGCCGAGCGAAAGAGCATCTTACGCCTCATTATCTGCGAGGTCGTTCTCGATCAAAAACGGCTGCAAGGACAGGTCTGGATCAAGATCTTGTGGCAAACGGGAGCGACGAGCGAGCACTCTGTCCAAAGGCGCGTTCATACCTATGGCGACTATATCGATATCGACAAATTACGAGCGCGCGTGACGGAGCTGAACGCCGCAGGCAAAATGGACAAGGAAATTGCGTCGGTACTGAACGCGGAAGGCTTCCGTGCCGCACAGAATTGCGCCTTCAAAGGTGACAATGTCTGGCTCTTGCGCAGGCGTTGGGGCATTCCAACCGTCAAAATCAACGGAACGAGCTCCAACCCCGTCAGGTGGCCAGACGGAACCTATTCCGTTCAAGGAGCTGCTGCAGCTCTTGGCATTACGCCGCAGACCATCTTCAAATACCTGGCACGAGGCCTGATTCAAGGCCGGCAGCTAGTGAAAGGACAACCATGGCAGATCGAACTGATGGAGGACCAGATCGACATTCTACGCGCTCGCGCTCAACGCAATAGACGATCGAGGAAACAGGCATCATGAAATCATCGGTGACGCCGTGGTCGCCACAGCCTTGTTCGACAGACTTTTGCATCATGCCGTCGTCGTTCAAATCGAGGGTTCAAGCTACAGGCTGCGCCAACATGCCGAATTGATGCCTGAACACCTGCGATCCAAGGCTTTAATCACACCGCCGTCTTTCGCCCCGCCACGCTGCCCACGCGTAAGGCCACCCAAAAATACCCAATTCTCCACGTGGTCCGGAGCGCCATAAACTGGGGATTTTTACTTCGGCACTTCTGCGGTCTCAGGGTCGGAAGTCTGCGGACTCTGGCTCATCACCACACTGGCTTCGCACACCTTCTGATAAAGCGCATCGAAGATCCGGTAGGCAAACGGCTCTTGCAGCGGGCGCTCGGCAAAGGTCTTCAGTCTCTCGTCCAGCTGTTAAACGGATCGATGATGCCGAGAAGGCATTACCGCAGAGCTCCTCGATGGTCGCCTTGACGTTCCGCGTCGACACGCCTTGCACCTACATATCCGCCAACGTCGCCACCAGCGCCCGCTCGGGGCGCTGCCTGAGACGGCGAAGTCAGAAGGAGCCGGTGTCCGGGAAATCCGCAGGCCCGGACCTGGGAGGGCGAAGCCCACTGAGATAGCTACTCGACCAGTTCTTGATGTCCTACGCCTTAAATGTGATCAGTCACCCTATCCCCGCCCCGGAACCTTCAGGGCGTTTACGCCGGGAGAGCCTTTGTTAACCGCGAATGTCATGGTTCCATCATCCCGGGTGCTGGCATCGTAGAACATGCGGTCGCGGATGGAATTATCTCGGTCGAACGTCAGCACTCGCGGTTTGATTATTGCGATCTTATGCTCCTCGATGTAAGTGGATGAGCAAATGATTATCTCATCACCGACTTGGCAGGTACGTGCAGCGGCTCCGTTGAGCACACAGCAACGAGAACCCCTTTCGCCATAAATGACATATGTGCTGATTCGCGCGCCTGAATCTCTATTCCAGATCTCAACGAATTCCAGCGGAAGAATACCCGCCTCATCACAGTGATCTGGATCTAGAGTTATTGATCCGTAGTAGTTCAGATCCGCGCCGGTCACGGTGATGCCATGAAGCTTGGCTGCGACTACTTTTCTCATCTACGATATCCTCTTCTGGTTACGGAGCGCCATCCGGCAGACCTGACATGTGCCGTTGCTTCGGTCGATTCCCCAGTCGCCCGTGAGATGGATGTTCAGCGGCAGATTTGCCTACTCGCAACCAAAGCAAAACTAGTGCCAACCTGCCTAACCGAGCCTATGGGGTTGACTACCCCGTCGCGGCCCTCGCTTATGCACCATAGTTCTGGGGTTGCAGGGGGCGTGCGCAGCGGGCAGGTGCAACTGAGCTTGTCTCGATACCTAGTTGGCATGAGGCAAAGACGAAGACCGACCAATAGGGATCCTACCATCTTAGGTAGGCGCACGAGCCGAGGTTGACGTTTATATTGGCAAAGTGATCGCCGGAATTCCGGTTGGAAAACTGGCGCGTGGAGCCGCCCAGCTCGCATTGACCAGTTCACCCGTATGGGCTGGGGCGTCGCAATGCCATCGCTCTGGTGGGAGGAAGATTATGTTTCAAGAGAATAGCTCCAGCTCACTCGTTGCCTTCGAAACCCTGGAGTCAAACGTACGCTCATATTCGCGCTTCTTTCCTGCTGTATTCAGGAAGGCCGCGGGAGCCATTCTCGAGGACGAGAATGGTCGTAAGTTTATCGATTTTCTCTCTGGTGCGGCCGTCCTTAACTACGGGCACAACGATCCCGATGTTCTGGGCGATGCCATTCAATACTTAAAAAATAACGGAATCATCCACGCCTTAGACATGGCTACGTCAGCCAAAAGAGAGTTTATGGAGTACTTCAATAGTACAATATTGAGACCCCGTGATCTGAGATACAAATTGCAATTTACCGGTCCAACCGGCGCCAATGCCGTGGAGGCTGCGTTGAAACTCGCACGCAAGGCTACTGGGCGGCACAGCATAATTTCCTTCACAAATGGCTTTCATGGAGTGAGCTTGGGGGCGCTTGCGGTGACCGGCAATCGATACTACCGAGGTGCAGCGGGTCTTCCTCCAACCGGTGCAGTGTTTATGCCCTACGACGGGTATTGGGGAGCCGATAATGATACTTCGGAATATCTGGCCAGCGTACTTGCTGATGCCAGCAGTGGTGTCGATATGCCGGCAGCTATCATCCTGGAAACTATACAAGGCGAGGGAGGCATCAACCCTGCGAGCGCAAACTGGTTGCAGTCGGTCGAGCGGCTTTGCAGAAAGAACGACATCCTCCTGATTGTTGATGACATCCAGGCGGGCTGCGGACGCACGAGCAATTTTTTCAGCTTTGAGTTCGCGCATATATCCCCAGATATCGTTCTTTTGTCGAAGTCCCTCAGTGGCTGTGGGCTGCCGCTATCCGTTTTGCTGCTTAAATCCGAATTAGACGTTTGGCGACCCGGCGAACACATCGGGACTTTCAGAGGCAATAATCTTGCGCTCGTGACGGCGACTGCTGCATTGAAAAAATACTGGACTACTGAAAAGCTGGCTGCGCGTGTTACGGAGACCGGATGCATCATGAGCGAGCGCCTTCGGCACGTCGCTCAAAGCAACCGCGTCTATAGCCTTTCTGAGCGCGGAAGAGGCATGATGCTGGGGCTAGATTGCAAAACAGGCGAGCTGGCCGAGAAAATCGTCCGCAGGGCATTTGAAGATGGGCTGATGGTAGAGCGATGCGGTGCGGAGAACCAGGTTATAAAGCTTCTTCCGCCTTTAACGATTGACGAGCAGACGGTTCAGCGTGGTCTGGACATTCTGGACAAGGCCGTGCATGCAAGCACCTAAAGCAGGTCACGGTCCGATGCATGGCAAGGCCAAAAAACCGCAAGCCTATCCATTCAACCTTTGTTGTTTGAAGAGATATGACGGTGAACAAGATGGCAGGCGCTGTATCACTCAGACCAGCCTACACTCTAAACTCTGATCTCCCTCTGCCTCTCAAAAGGACGGGTTAATAGAGCCGTGGCGCTCGGCGATGACTATCCTGCTCTGAACCAGTCCCGTGGCCGCCCAATTTTGCTGATGGGGTGGATGCCAGCCTTCCCCGACGGCATCGCAATGGGTCATGTTGTGGTGTTAGCGCCACGCAAGGGAGAGGCAGGCTCATGGAAACAGCTACCATCATCGGGGTGGATCTGGCAAAGAACGTCTTTCAGCTCCACGGGGCCGCAGAAGACGGATCTGTCGTGTTCCGCAGGAAGCTGTCGCGCCTGCAAATTTGCAAGTTCATGGCGAGCCATCCGCCTTGTGTTGTGGCGATGGAAGCGTGTGGCAGCTCCCCTACTGGGCCCGGCAAATGGCTCGATTTGGCCATGCGCCAAGGCTGATTGCGCCGAGCTATGTCAACCCTTCATCAAGCGCCAGAAGGACGACGCCGCAGATGCGGAGGCGATCGTCGAGCAACACAACGATGCGCTTTGTCGAACCGAAAACCGAGGGGCAGCAGTCCCGGGCCATCGTGTTTCGCACCAGAGAACAGTTGGTGAATCAGCGAACCGAATTGGTCAATGCGTTGCGCGCGCACCTCTATGAGTTCGGTTATGTTGCTCCGCAGGGCATCGGCCACCTATGGCGTCTGGCAGAGATTGTCGAGGACGAGAGCACAGAACTGCCTGTTCTGGTCCGCGACATCTGCCGCGACATACCGGACCAGATCGACCAGTTTGAGCACTCGGCTCGCGGCATTGAAGAGGAGGATCGACGCGCTGTCCAAGGAAGCTTCGACTTCTCGACGCTTGCAAACCATGTCGGCCCTATCACTGCCCTAGCCATCGAAACCTTTCCACCGCCGATGCAGACCTTCAAATGCGGTCGCGATTTTGCCGCTTGGCTCGGGCCGGTCCCGCGGCAGAAGTCGACCGGCGGCAAGCAACGATGAGGGAAGGTTCGAAGATGGGCCAGCGCGATATTCGGCGGCTGCTCATTATCGGCGCAATGGCTGTGGTTCGATGGGCATCTCGGAGGGGCGCGCCCGACGGCTCCTGGCTTGCCCGCTTAATGGTGAAGAAATCGCGTATGCTGGTGGCGCGCTGGCCAACAAGATGGCGCGCGGTATCTGGGCCATGCTGACGAAACAGGAGAATTACCGGAACCCGGCAACGGTGCCTGTGTGATCCGCAGCGCAGTCGAGACCGGGACGTCGGGGAAGTAAGGAATGTCCTGAATCTATCGAGAGCTACAAGGATTCGACGTTGCGGACAGTGGCACCTTTGTGCTTGCGCAGCTACACGTTTTTGGCTGGCACGTCGCTTGCGTCGGTGCGCCCCATATATAGATCAAAGCGATACCGAAGGAGCCCAGAATGTCGCGCCAGATGAAATTGCTAGCGTTCCTCATGGCGGGGCCAACTTGCCATCACCACGCTATGTGGAGGCATCCCGAAACAGAGAACAGGTTTCTCGACCCGGCATTCTGGGAAACGCTGGCGCGGACGCTCGAGGTTGGCAGATTTGACGGACTCTTCTTGGCCGATACCCTATCCTTCTACGACGAAACCATCATGGCGCGAGGCGGGCAGATGTCGCTGCTCGATCCTGTACCCCTCGTAGCCATTATGGCCCGGGCGACATCGCGAATTGGGTTTTGCGTGACCATACCGGCGAATTCCCAGGATCCCTACACGGTTGCTCGCCTGCTTTCATCACTGGATGTGCTGAGCGGCGGCCGCGTGGCCTGGAATATAGAGACGGCGCCAACCGTATGGGCAGCACAGAACCTCGGTAAGGAGGAGCTCTTGCCATGCGATGAACGCTACGACCGCGCCGAGGAGCTTCTAAAAATCTCTCTTGATATGTGGAAGGGGTGGGCAAATGGCGCGATTGTCGTAGATAAGGAAAGTGGCGATTTCCTTGACGAGAAGAAGATGCACCGCACCGAGATCGCCGGAAAATTCCTAGGGGCAAGGGGCATGCTTCCCGTTCCGCCCAGTCCTCAGCAGCACCCTGTCATAATGCAGGCTGGATCCTCCCCGCGCGGGCGCGATTTTGCTATTACCTACGCGGATCTTGTCTTTACGCTCCAGCATTCGTTGCCGGACATGCAGAATTTCTATGCCGACATGAAGGATCGCCTCGATAAGGCGGGGCGAAATCCCAGTGATTGCGCTGTCCTCGTCTTGGTGGACCCCATTTTAGGCGAAACAGAATCAATCGCCCTCGAGAAGCAGGCTTACATCAATGCTCTGGTCGACACTCGCCTCGGCATCGCCCTCGTGTCGGCCCATACTGGCCTTGACCTGTCGCACCATCCGACAGACAGGCCAATTCGAGACATCCAGGCGGAAGCCGGTTCGTGCGAATCTTTCGAAGCCCTCGTTCAAGGGACTAAGGCTGGCCTCACGCTCGGCGAAGTGGCCAGGCGTTTCGCTACAAGCGACCGTTGCCCTCAAATCGTCGGAACGCCAGAGAGTGTGGCCGACGAGCTTCAGGATATCTTCGGAAACAACGGTTGCGATGGCTTTATTGTGACGCCGACCGTAATGCCCGGCTCCTTTGAGGCCTTTGCTCGGTCAGTCGTCCCGATCCTCCAGAAGCGCGGAGTTTTCCGCAGGGATTATCCGGGCACGACACTGAGGGAAACCATCAAGGCACAATCTTGCTAATCTCTTTCACGTTGGACGCGAGCTCGAACACGCTTCGCGTCGCCAGAGGCATTTACTGTGCCAAAAGAGAGACGCCGTTCAAGCAATGGGGTGGATCCCCCACCAGCTATGTTGCATATCAGGTATCGTTCGACAGGGCACGTGCGGGTGCGGCGGGATGCGCGTGAGTTCTACTCGCCTGCGGGGAATCTGGAGGGCGTTAGTCCTACGAAAACGTCATGAAACCGACAACTCTCAGGTTTGTCGGGGACAGTGGGATAAGCCCCCGCGCGTCCTGCCGCAGGCTCATTAAGCAATTGGACTGACATGCAGAAAAATTCCTTCTGAGCTCTTTCCGCGTAGTTGGCACGCTTCTTGGGAATCTCTCGTTGTGAGGCAGCACAAGCTGCTGACTGCTACGACATCGCTCGATGTACCAGAGGAAATCAACATGTCAGATCTGCATCACTTTCATGCAAATCCACCACCCTCCGAAAACACGCTCGCCGCCCTTCCTCATTGCTGGCTGCGGTCCCAAAGCCGACCCCACCCGCCTAATCCTGTACTCGAAGGCGCAGGATACAATCCTGCATCTCGGGGCGAACTTGAGTGGAAGCTCTCGAAATCGAAGGCTTTCCAAGTCGACTTCCGCTTGGGCTTCAATCAACTTCAGGAGGGAATAATGAGCGAACTCCTTGGCCTTTATATTGACCACCAGATGACGGCGCCTTTGGCCGTGGCGCAGCATTCGGCGAAGATTAAACCACTTGCGACCCACCTTGCGAGAAGTGGGGTTTTCTCGGTTACAACCTGCGCGCGAGTCGAGGTCTATGGCGAGGAGGCCGCACTCAGAAACATCGATCGCACTATATTTTCCGGCTTTTCATGCGAACGCATTGAAGGTGTAGCAGCAATTGCTCGACGTCTCGCCGAGATTGCATCCGGCGCTCATTCCCAGATCCTCGGTGAGAGTAACATCAGCGATCAGCTCGCGAAGGCTATCGAATTTGTTAATCCAAATCTCCCGGTGTTCAAGATTGCATCGTTAGCAATTGATATGGGTCGTGCCGCACGCCAGCGCCAACGATTCATCGCATCGTTCAACTACGATCAGATCGTCCGAGATATCATAGCTCATCGATTTTCGAGTGGAGAACTACCCGATCGCCTTTATATTGTTGGGGCAGGTATGCTTGGGCGCGGGCTGATCAGGAGTGGCGTTGGAGAGCGATTCCGTTCCACAATAGTCGTAACGCGGAACCCTAAGAATCTTCGCAAACGACTTCGGTCGTGGAATGACATAGAAGTTGCGCTCATGCGCCCGGCAGAGATTGGGTACGGATGCGAACCACGGTCGGTCGTTGTCATCGCAACTGCCGATGTAAATGATGAATACGAAGCCACTCTTCAGAACGCTCTTCTGCGGTTGCAGCCGCGCGCCATTATTGATCTTTCGTCAATCCCGGTCCTGTCGGATGACACGATCGGGGAGCTCAACTATGTGAGCATGTACCACGAAGAATTCCTCCGGTTCATCGAACAAAACAATAGGCAGCTGGCTCCGAAATTGCCACTGGTGTTTTCCGACATCGAGGCAACGCTCCGAACGGCACAGGCCGAGCTTTCCGCGGCGGCAACGTAGCCGAACGATAACTCGCGTAGCACATGCGGAGCTACCCGTTCCAAACTGGAGACCGAAATTATTCCAGCGCCGGTCTCAGCACAGAGGAGATGAGTTATATGACGACGTCTGTTGTAAGATGGCTGAGCCGAAATGACGTCGCACAGACGAATTTGCCGTTCGCCTCAGCTCTAGAGGTCGTCGAAGCGACGCTTCGTGATCACGGCAATGGCGCATTCGAGAACCCGCCCAAGATCGGCGTCCATCCGAAGCACGACGCATTCATTCATGCAATGGCTGGCTGGCTTACCAAGCAACGCCGAGCCGGTCTTAAATGGCTTGCCGGTTACTCCAGCAACCATAGAATTGGCTTGCCAAACATAACAGGGCTTTTAGTGTTAAACGATCCGGACACTGGCCTTCCAATCTGCGTGATGGATGCGGCCTATCTGACTGCAGTTCGTGCAGCGGCAGTGTCGGCTATCACCAGCAAGTATCTGTCGCCGCCGCACGTGGACAGCATAGCGGTAATCGGTGCTGGTCTTCAGGGCCTCTACCACGTAAAAATGATGTCTTTGATTCATCCTGCTGCCGAATTCCAAATCGTGGATATTAACGATAGTGCCGTGAGACGGTTGGTTGAACAGACCAATTCCGCAGCAACAGTAGTTCACGTGAAAGAGGCTGAGGCCGCGATCCGCACCGCCGACGTCGTAGTGACCGCCACTAGTCGATTAGAAGACGTTGCATTCCGTTTCGAATGGGTCAAAGAGGCCAGCCTAGTTCTGCCTGTCCATGTCCGCGGATGGTCACAGGATATAACGACGGCTTCCGATGTATTGTTGACTGACGACGTTGAGCAATTCAAAAGCTACATCATTGCTACAGGCTCTCCTTATGGGGATATTTCCCGAGTTCTTGGATCTGTCAGCGATGTCATCGCCGGACGGGTCGCCGGCAGGTGCTGCAACGCTGACCGCATTGCCGTGTTCAATGTCGGCCTCGCATTGCATGATGTCGCCATGGGTTCAGCAATACTCGACATTGCAGAGCAGCACGGCTTGGGGACGATCGTGTCCTACTAGAGGAAGGATGTATGGTAAATCGGGTTGAGCCCGTCCGAAGGGGCATGACACCCCTCCTTGACGCTGACATCAGCGATGTGAAGTGGGCTTTCCTCGGCGTCTCTTCTTGCCTCTACAACCCACCGCCGGCGCCTTGGCAAAGATCATCTGGCTCCTGAACGCCCTCGGGTGGGCAGCCCTGTATCCAACGTTGACGAACGGCGACGGCCACCTTGCAGAACGCCATTCGCACAAGGCTTGAGCCGCTCGGGCCGCGATGAAAGTATAGGAGACGTCTATGAACCGTTGGACAAGTGCACTCGTCGCTGCTGCAATCAGCTTAGCAACCGTGATCGGCCCGGCCTCCGTCCCGGCTCGAGCAGAGGACCTCTCTCTGGTACTCGAGCGCATAAAGGCGAGTGGAAAATTGAAGTTTCCGGTTATGGTCGCAGAGGAGCCGGGCTACATCAAAGATCCGCGCACAGGGGAGTGGAGTGGCTTCTTTGTGGATTGGGGCAAGGATATCGCCACCCTGCTCGACGTGAAGCTCGAATATTACGAAACCACTTGGGGCAACCTTGCTGCCGATTTCCAAGCCGGCAAGATTGATCTCGCAGTGGGACTGAATCCCAATCCCCGTCGCGGTCTCGTTGTCGACTACGTACCAGGAGCCATCGTCGAAGGAATTTGGGTGCTGGCCGCCCGACCGGGCTTCGAGCCCAAGACCTGGCGTGAAATGGACAACAAGGAAACCCGCATTGCCGTACAAAAGGGCGGCACGATGCAGGTCATTGCCGAGGCGGTCATCCCCAACGCCACTCTCGACGTCGTTCCTACGCGCGATCAGGCCGTTCTAGAACTCCAGTCGGGCAAAGTAGACGCCATCATTCTCGCGGATCAGGATGCTGCCTTGCTGGATGCCAAGGGCATCGCCAAAGCCGTCGTGCCCATGCCGCTCCTGCGTAGTCCTTCAACCATCGGGATTCGCCGCGAACCGGGCAATGAAGGCTTTCAGAACTTTCTGGCCAACTGGATGTCGCAGCAGAACACACTGGGTTTCGCTTGCTCGCGCATTACCCGCAGCTTGCTCGACCGCGGCATCGACATGAAGGTAGTTCCGCAGTCGGGAAAGTATTGCTGACATGCGTACCAACCGTCTCTTCACCGTCATCGACAGCCACACGGCGGGACAT
>NZ_LNCD01000125.1 GCF_001542405.1 Rhizobium altiplani | reverse complement strand
GACATGTAAAGACCGACGATGTCCTGCACCTTATCGACGAAGAGCGGATCAGAGGAAAGCTTGAATGTCTCGGCACGATGCGGCTGCAGGCCAAAGGCGGTCCAGATCCGACGGATGGTGGTATGCGAAAGTCCACTGGAGGCTGCCATCGAACGGATGGACCAGTGCGTGGCATCCTTGGGGGTGGTGTTCAATGTACGCTCGACGACCTGAGCAACCTGGGCATCAGAGACAGTTCGCGGTCGACCGGCACGATATTCATCTGTCAGCCCTTCAATGCCATCTTGTATGAACCGGCGGCGCCACTTGCCAACCGTATGCTCGTGGACCCCAAGACGCTCGGCAACGTCTTTACTTTGCAGACCCTGCGCACACAGCAAGACCATCCGGCATCGATCCGACAAGGAGCGCGGCGCTTTATGCCGGCGCACCTGAGATTCCAGGAAATTTCTATCCGCCTCGCTCAGAACGACGAGGCCTGCTTGCCTGCCAACCATCAATCAACTCCTGCTCTTCTAACAGAAGCCAAAACAAAATGAAGCTTACTTTGGTTCCAGGTGACTGGGCCGTCGACTCATAAGCTCTGACACCAGATCCTTGCCGCGACGATTTTAACAGCAGCGAGATAGTTTTCTGGACGCTTGTCGTAGCGTGTAGCGGTGCCTCGAAACTCTCCACCGATTTCGTTGCCTGTAAACCCAGCGCGAGATTGAGAAAGAGCCCTTCCGGTTTGCCTTCGGCGGAATGTTGGCCCAGGCCTTGCGCTCTGCCGCCTTGGCTCGGATAGCTTTACTATCATAGCCCTTATCTGCAAGCAGGATGTCACCTTCGCTGAGGCCGTCCGTCAGCGCATCGGCTTCAGTGCAATCTTACAATCTGCCCGCGGTAAGGCGAAGCGTCACTGGCCGACCTTCGGCATCGACGAGCGCGAACGAGCGTTTCACCATCGATCTTGTCGGTCTTGGCTCGGAGGCTGCGACAAGACACTGCGATAGAAGCGGGATCAACGACGTAGCTCTCGATCCCCGCCTTGCCCAGAACCCGATGGATCCAGAAGCCATCGAGCCCGGCCTCCTGGATAGTGACGACCGGAAAGTCTCGCCCCATGCGCGCTCTTGCCTTCTCTCGGAGGCTATCGAAGCGACCGAACAAGGCGGATAAATCACCACTGGGGACACTGTGTTTCGACAACTTCTCGCCCCCACCTGGCGAAAGCGACGTGATCAACTGTTTGTCTAGCAACATCACTTTGCCAGAGTACTCGCCGCTATCCATCCGCGCATGGGATCTGAATATTGACCCGGTCCGTCATGAACGATTTCTTGAAATACTTTCTAAATGTGGGATGCGCCCGTACTTATGAGGCCAAATTTCGTGCTTCGGGCAAGTCATCCAAAGTGATGGCTATATTTCGTCGAATGGGGCCCAGCGACTCCCAATCGATCATTTAGGCCGACACATGCTGGTAGCTCGATTCGGCCAAGGCGCTGCCGAACGCGACGAGAGGCTTACTCGGATGACGGCACTTCCGCCGCTCCTGCACCTGTAACCGAGTCTCAACGTTGGGCTCAACAACCCAGCCCCATACATTTCATCCTCTTAAGGCGTCTCTAATCAACCGGATGCCGAGCGGGAGTCTTGCGTCGCGGACAACAACGAAATAGAGCGTTGAACGCCGCTCTTAGATATTGTAATATATCAATCGACGGTATCGTGCGGATTGAGCCATTGCATTTCACATCGGAGACGACGAGTCGTAGACACGACTCCCATGCCTTCAAAACATTAATCCTGACCTAAGGGGCAGATCGAGGAGAAGATATCACATGGTTGAACGTCGTATCGTCGCCGTCGTTGGTGGGGGCATAGTTGGCGTGAGTTGCGCCCTCATGCTTGCGCGGGAGGGACATCGCGTCACCGTAATCGAGGCGGGTCGCGTCGGTCACGGATGCTCTTGGGGGAACGGCGCCCAATACAATGCGGGATCCTCTTTCCCCATGGCATATCCTGGAGTCATGTGGCGTGCGCTGGGCTGGCTCTGCGATAGAAACGGCCCGGTCCGTCTCGCCCCCTGGGAGCTACCCCGCACCCTTCCCTGGCTCGTACACTTCCTGAGTACGGGCCGACCCAAGGCTTGGGAGACTGCTTACGGAGCGCTGCACGCCCTCAACGCACCGTGCGCCACTCTCTATCGCGACATGCTGGGCGACACGAATTGGAACCGATTGTTTCGGCCGAACGGCGCCCTTCATGTTTGGCGCGACAGTTCACTTGGCGAACTGGACCATTTGGTGGAAGGTCTGAGGTCACGGCATGGCGTGTCTTTCGAAAGGGTCGACGCCCGACAATTGCGCGAGCTAGAGCCGTCTTTGTCCGTAGATTACCAGCGCGGGATATTCTTTCCTGACAGCGGCCATGTAAACTCGCCTCCCACACTCGTGGAAGGTCTGATGGAGCGGGCCGCCGGGCTTGGCGCAGCACTTCTGACGGCGCGAGTTCTCGCAATACAACCTTCGACAGAAGGATTGACGCTGCAGACCAGCGCCGGTTCCCACCATTGTGATGCCACGGTGATCGCGGCGGGCATTGCCAGTCGGGACCTTGCAAAGTCGCTTGGAATTTCGCTGTCGCTGGCCAGCGAGCGTGGCTACCATATCACCTTGCCGGAAAACTCGAGCACCATCAGCCGTCCGGTCACCGATGCAGCTTCGGCCTTCGTTGCTACTCCTCTCCAGGAAGGATTGCGAATTGTCGGCATCGCAGAATTTGCTGCGCCAGACGCACCGCGTGATGAACGCCAAAGCAGCAAACTTCAGACCTGCGCACAGATGATGTTGCCCGACCTTGCGATCGACAAGGTAACTGACTGGATGGGTGTGAGACCGTCGACGCCTGACAGCCTGCCGATCATCGGTCCTCACCCAAAACACGCCAGCATTTTGTTCGCGACCGGCCATGGCCACATGGGCATCAGCGGCGCTCCGATGACCGCAGCCATCATCAGCGATCTCGTTGCTGGCCGCACGCCTCGGCTCTCCTGCGCTCCTTATCGCATCCGATAAAGGCAATGGAGCAAAGTTTTGACTTGCCTTGCCTTCCGCGAATGTTATATTTCAATAATGAAATGACATATTTCAATAGGACCAAGGAGGAGACGTCTATGAACCGTTGGACAAGTGCACTCGTCGCTGCTGCAATCAGCTTAGCAACCGTGATCGGCCCGGCCTCCGTCCCGGCTCGAGCAGAGGACCTCTCTCTGGTACTCGAGCGCATAAAGGCGAGTGGAAAATTGAAGTTTCCGGTTATGGTCGCAGAGGAGCCGGGCTACATCAAAGATCCGCGCACAGGGGAGTGGAGTGGCTTCTTTGTGGATTGGGGCAAGGATATCGCCACCCTGCTCGACGTGAAGCTCGAATATTACGAAACCACTTGGGGCAACCTTGCTGCCGATTTCCAAGCCGGCAAGATTGATCTCGCAGTGGGACTGAATCCCAATCCCCGTCGCGGTCTCGTTGTCGACTACGTACCAGGAGCCATCGTCGAAGGAATTTGGGTGCTGGCCGCCCGACCGGGCTTCGAGCCCAAGACCTGGCGTGAAATGGACAACAAGGAAACCCGCATTGCCGTACAAAAGGGCGGCACGATGCAGGTCATTGCCGAGGCGGTCATCCCCAACGCCACTCTCGACGTCGTTCCTACGCGCGATCAGGCCGTTCTAGAACTCCAGTCGGGCAAAGTAGACGCCATCATTCTCGCGGATCAGGATGCTGCCTTGCTGGATGCCAAGGGCATCGCCAAAGCCGTCGTGCCCATGCCGCTCCTGCGTAGTCCTTCAACCATCGGGATTCGCCGCGAACCGGGCAATGAAGGCTTTCAGAACTTTCTGGCCAACTGGATGTCGCAGCAGAACACACTGGGTTTCGCTTGCTCGCGCATTACCCGCAGCTTGCTCGACCGCGGCATCGACATGAAGGTAGTTCCGCAGTCGGGAAAGTATTGCTGACATGCGTACCAACCGTCTCTTCACCGTCATCGACAGCCACACGGCGGGACAT
>NZ_LNCD01000124.1 GCF_001542405.1 Rhizobium altiplani | reverse complement strand
GTGAGCGCAACGAATGGCCCACGGCTTTCGTGATTTGACTAAATAGGTTTCTGGCTTTCTGGCTCTCGGTCAGAACTTCTGCTTTGCCCGCTTCGGCATAAAATAGGTTCGGATATTGACGAGTGCTTCGGCGACGGCAGCAGCATCCTGGTGGGTCGCTTTCCGTTTTACCTCGCCGAGCTTGCGGATCGGCGCAATGATATCCCCAGTGACGGCATGACCTCGAAGGACAGGCTGCCAAAGCCTTGGCGCGTGTCGTGTTCCAATGAGAAAGCAGATGTCCCAATCAAATGGATCAAGGGTCTGATCATCGATCTGGGTGAACCTTGGCCGGTGGTCTTTCGGTCTCTCGGAAAGGCTTGCAGATATCCGATTATACTCTGCAACGATCGTCTGCACGGCCCGATGTTCGGTTGTTTCCATCGGCAGGTTTAGGGCATCCGGGCCGGTCAGTTCCGGGATCCATTGCCGTGGGTCGATGAACCTGGGGCCGATGATGAGGGCCGTAAGATAACCATCGAGTCTGCTCATTGACCAGATAGGCGATGGCGGACGACGTCTCCTGATAAAGGCTTCGAATGCGTCGTCATCGAGCTTCGGTCGCGGCGTCATCTCCTGGCTGTTCTGTGTCATGCCGCTTGTCGCTCCTGCTGTGTCATCGCTTCGCGTTCCGCCTTCCAGGCCCAAGGCAAAAGGCTCTCCATCTCGTTGGCTTTCACTTTGCCGGAGATGATGCGCTCCAGCACATCGGCAAGCCAGACGTCGGGGTCCACGCCGTTAAGCTTTGCCGTGTTCACGAGCGATGCCAGGACAGCGAAGGTCTTTCCACCCCGCTCGTTGCCCACGAATAATGAGTTCTTTCTCGTCAAAGCCACGGATTTCATGGAACGCTCGACGACATTGGAGTCCACCTCGATCCGGCCATCCTCTAGAAAGGCTGTCAATCCGCTCCAGTGGTTGAGCATGTAAGTGACTGCCTTGCCAAGTGCCGATTTCGACGACACCTCGTCGCTCAGTTCGGTGAGATGGACCTTCAGTTCTCTCATGATGGGAGCTGCCTCACGACGCCTGCCGCTAAGCCGGGTATCTTCATCTTCCCCTCGTAGTTTTGCTTCGATGCGATAGATTTCGGCAATCCTGGCAAGGATCGACAAGGCCTCCGAAGAGCCGGTCAGTTTGACGACGTCAACGAACTTTCGCCGTGCATGAGCGAGGCAGAAGGCCAGCCGCATGGGGGCAACGTTGCTCTTGCCGCGTCGTTTGACCATGGTTTTATAGGCTTGATATCCATCAACCTGAAGCACGCCGGCGAACGACGACAGTTGCCCCTCGATCTCGCGAGCGCTGCGGCTTTCGGCAAAAATGTAGGCCACCGCCGGCGGCGCCGGACCGTTCCATGGCCGATCGTCAACCGCTTGTGCCCATAACTGGCAGACCTTGGTTCGTTTGCGCCCCGGATCGAGGCGCGGAAGTGGCGTCTCGTCACAGAACACCCTCGGCTGCGAGCGGATGAAGGCGGTGAGTGCATCGTAGAGAAGTTCGAGCCACCAGGCGACCCGCGTGACCCATGCCCCGAGCGTACCGCGATCAATGATGACGCCGCAGGAGGCCAGCATCTGCGCCTGGCGATGCAGCGGCAAATGCCAGGCAAACTTCGAAACGGCGACATGGGCTGCAAACGCCGTGGTCACCATGCCGCCGTCCATGATGCGTGCTGGTGCGGGTGCTTGCACGATGCCACTCTCGCAAGCCCGGCATGCATAGCGTGGCCGGATCGTCCGTTTCACCCGGACTACTGCAGGCACGATGTCGAGCGCCTCGCTGACATCAGTGCCGATGCAATGAAGTTCGAACGAACAGCAGGGGCAAGTCTTGCTCGCTGGCTCGATGAGCTCGTCATAACGCGGAAGGTGTTTCGGCAAACGGCCGATATTGCGGGCTGGCGATCGCCGTGCCTGCGTTTTGTCTTCATCGACCGGCGCGACATCGTCATTGGCAGCAACGGGAATGTCGCCTAGATCGCCAAGATCGAGCATTGCCTGCGTTGGATCGATCGTCGTCATCTTCTCCGATTTCGTCCCGAAGAGCTGGCGCTCAAGGAAGGCAACGCGCGCCTTGAGATCGGCATTCTCTTCGTCGAGCGAGAGAATGATCCGGGTCAATTGCGCAGCATCCTGGGGCAAGGGATCGGGTCGAAGCGGCATGACAGACCCTACCACACGGGTCTGAATCTTCAAGCAAAACCAATAGGATCAGCCTGCTTTTGAGGGCCTCCTCACCGCGTTTCGTTTGACGCGCGTCCAGTCAATGCCGGCCAGCAAAAGCGAGAACTCCTGGGCACTCATCTGCATAGCGCCATCGCGGATCGGAGGCCAAACGAACTTGCCCGCCTCCAACCACTTCGTCGCTAGGATCATGCCTGATCCGTCCCAATAAATGCAGCGAAGCCGATCAAGACGCTTGGCGCGGAACACGAACACGTCGCCACAATAGGGATCGGCCGCAAGGGCTGACGCCACCAAAGCTACCAGGCCATTCATGCCGCGCCGGAAGTCGACGGGTTGCGTCGCAACCATGATCTTCACGCCATTTGGCGAAACTCCGATCACCGGCGCCCTCGCAACGCCGCTACCATCGCCTGCGCCAGTTCAGGCGCTACCGAGCCGATGACCGTCATGCGTGCGCCCGCAATCTCGATCTCAATTCGGCCAGCGAGAACCTCTGGGGCATTCGATGGCGAGCCTTCGTGTCGTGCGCCATCCCCAACCACTGTCACCGGCACGAACACGGCAGGCGGCAAACTAGTCTTTGCCGACCGTTGAGAGGTTAGTCCGGCTTCCCGTCGCCACACATTCAGCAAGCCGCGATTGACGCCCCAGCGCCTCGCAACAGCCGAAATGTTCACTTCAGGTTCTGCGCTCTCCGCGAGAATCCGCGCCTTCTCCTCGTCAGTCCAATTCCGCCGCTGCCGCCGACCGGTGATCACCTCGATCCGCCGATACTTTCCCTCATGCCTGGCTTCATGCATGCCTTCATCCATGACTTCAAGCATGGCATCAGCGCGATCTCCAACCATCCCGGTCCACTCCTATCAATGATAGAGCTTATCTCGAGGCCTCATTCACAAAAGAAAAGGTGGGCTGTTCGTCGCGCTCACCTTCAAACGGGGCAACTGCAAGAGTGTTCTCGATTGCCTCACGGACTAAATGAGCCGGAATAACGCCATCGACCTCATCAAGCGGAAACTCACCTTCCACGTTGATACGATAGTCGCGAGAACCCTTGCCGCCGTAGCCGATAGCCATGGCTTCGTAGGCTTCTTTCGCAAGACGTGGATTATCCGACATCTTACCGTGGACTTTCGTCCAGATGGTCGAGATATCTTCGTGCTCCCACGTGTCGTAGAAGAAGCCGGTCGTGCGGGCGGGGTTGGAAATCAGGCAGAGTTTCGGATTTTGGTCCGTGAAGATGTTGCCGAGAACCTGAAAGATTTCGTCGGGAACACCTGACGCCTCGTCCACGAAGACAAAATTGTTGCGCATGTGGATACCACGTGCGCTCTCGATGTTGTCTTTGTTTGCCAGACGGTACGCGGCGAATGCACCTGTAGGAGAGTCCTTGCGGGAAAGCCGCGTGGCTTGGTAGTCGAACAGGTCTTTCCACTCGGGGTCCATGCGGCCCCAAATGATGCCGATCTCCTTCCAGATACCGTCTTTGATCTGGCTTTCGCCGGGGCCAAAGATCGTCACCTGTACGTCGTTATGGGTGAACAGTGCCCACAGGATCAGGATCGCCATGATGTGGGTTTTGCCGAAGCCGACACCGCCTTTGAACGTTGTGCGGAGGCTCACCAACCACTTAATCGCAAATTCGATCTGCTTCGGACTAAGTTCGCTACCGCAGATATGCTTCGCGAAAAATGTAATGTCTTGTTTGCAGGCCAGAACGATTTTTTGTTTCTGCTCATTTGTAAGTTTAGCCATAAAATACCGGAATTGTTAGTTCCGGTTATTTATTCAGGGTTACTGAATTCCGCTGATTTACAACAAAACACCTACTTCTGCGTGCCCATCAGCAAAGCGGTTGACTCGGGAGAGAAATAGAACAAAATAGGAACATTCACATGGAGGTTCCTATGACCCGCACAGAAGAAGTGATCGCAAATGCGTTGGCCGTCCTTGCGGCTGCTCGTGCAGAACGTGAACGCGACCAAGAACGACGTGGGCGGGTATTCGGCAGGATCGAGATTGGCCTCAAGCCCTCATTGCCGAAAGGAACCCAACTTAGCCTGGACTTGCATTGATGTTACCCGCCGCAACACATGACCACGCCACGAAGCATGATCTCGATTATGAGGTTGAGGCAGCGCTCGCGTGGCACGACGCTGATCCGAAAGCCACCATCGCGACATTGCTCGCGGACATCCGGCATCTTCGCCTTCAGCTGTCTCTCGCGGAAACCCTGATGAGTCGCGGGATGGCTCGTGGATGGTCGCCCAAGTACGAACGAGATTGACTGCAAACGGTCCAAACCAGTCATTTGCCGGTTGAAGCACCGGTAGAAGCATAAGTCTCGATAATAAACTCATGGTATCTTAAGGGTCACTTAGTACAACCAAATACAGGTTGCCACTTTGGTCTCAAATGATGCGCTACTTTATAGCAGCTGCAGTGCTCGGGATACTTGCTTGCCTCGTGCAATGCGAGAAGTTGGGTTTTCACCATTGGGAATGGCATCAAAAGCTGACGGTGATCGTCGATACTCCCAATGGACTTAAGACTGGGAGTTCCGTTGTCGGGATCGAGATGAGCGTAGGACCGCGATGGTCGCAACTCATCGATGCGGGGAGATTGACTATGCGGGGCGAGGCGGCAGCCGTCGAAGTTTCGCGGGGCAAATATTTGTTCGCACTCCTTGATAACTACGACGGGTCCACAGCTCTCGAGATGTTCCCTATGGGCGGCAAACCGCGCGGAATGGAAGAGGAGGAATACTACAGGCGGATCGATGAGATGGTGGCTTCACGGCAAACTGTCGTTCTTCCCGTCGAGTACTATCCACTGCTTGTTAGTTTTCGCGATTTATCCAATCCGATGAGTGTCGTTGCCCCAGGGCCGGTCAGTTTCAAGGGCTTAGATTTCCCAACCGTCGCTAAGCCACGTGACCTCTCTCGAGTATTCGGCCCCGGATACTCGATACGGTCCATTACACTCAGCATTGTCGACGACGATGTTACCGAAGGTGTGATTGATCCGATACTGCCATGGCTTGACCAGTACCGGGACAAGGCTTTCGATGGCAGGACGATACGTACCATTAAGGCAACTAATCAGCTCGCAAACTCTTTGGGAGCGGGCTCTTTCCGGATAGATAATTAGAAGCCACACATGACCGCGGTAGCACGAAGCCGTCACCTTTGAAGTTCATTTCGGGTCGATTTTTGGTGCCGACGCGGGCTTTGGGTCAGGGGTCTCTTGGCCCTCGTCCACGTTGATTGCGTCGGCTAGCCCCTTCAGACTCGCTTCACTCGGCAAGCGTGGCTTCTCTGCCCAACTCTGAGCCATCCGTACCGCACCCTCGGCCAATGACATGCCGACGATACCGATGCCGAACGCTACAGCATTAATCGTGCTGAACTGTGTGATATCGAGGGCCATCCACTGCACAACCAAGGGTGTCAGGTAGGCCGCACAAAGCGTACCAACGAAACCACCTGAGATTTTCTCCCACTTGGACGCGCCCTTGTTTAGCAGCGACCGAACAAGCGCACCGGCTAACCCGGCCGTAACATGCGTGGGGTTGATGCCGATGCCGATGAGAAACGCGGTGATACCTTCAAACACGGCACACCACCTGGAATGCAACCTTTGGATTTGATTTTCGAAACATTCTGCCCTGCCTGATCTGTGAGATTACTTCCGGTATTTACGGGAAACAGTCGGTTTGAGGCCCCAAACAGACGCCAATCGCTAAGACGCGTCAGAAAAGTACTTCCTCGGTAAATACCGTTTTAGGGAGTGCAAATATGAGCAGAATTCTAATGAACATCGCTGGCGGTCATATGCGCGGCGAGATCAAAGCGTTGATTGACGATAACCCCACGCAAACCCACGAACAGACGGTCACGGACTGGATTGACCGCCGCTATGGGGGTTGGGTGCGCAAGCACATGGATAAGCCATTCATCATCACCGACGTAATCGTAACTGGTAGCCCAACGAATGTGCCGCCGGATCTAGCTGGCAGTTTCATTATCGATTTCGAGAACCCGAATGACGAAGACTTTTTCGTCCGCAATGTGGGTGGAAAGATCATTCCATAATGGCCGAGAAGAAGGAAAAGAAGCCGCGCACGCCCGCGCAGATCGAAGCGCAGAAGCGTAACTCGTTCAAAAAAGGCCAATCGGGTAATCCAGCTGGACGCACACCGGTTCACCCTGACGTGAAGGAGGCCTTCAAGGCGCTAACATTCACCGCACGCGACACTCTTTTTGATGTCATGGTGAACGGCAAAAACGACGCGAGCCGAGTAGCTGCGGCAGTCGCTGCCCTGAATCGAGGATGGGGCGCACCAACACAAGCCGTCGAGGTCGACGTCACCCACAAGCAGGATTGGTCAGCACTGTTGAATGCGCTGGACGCACACACTGCGGCAAAGACATTGGTAGGGATTGCCGAAGTACCATTGGTGATCGAGGCCGAGCTACTCGAGAAGCCAGACGACCCCAACTGATAAGCCGTATTGCGTGCTTCCCGTTCCACAATTTTGGTGCGAGTATTGTTCCGTCGCAATTCGCTCGACACTGGGGGAACAATGACAGCAACGGGGTGGTTTTGGATCGGGTACATCTGCGTAGTAGCGGGCCTTATGTATGCGAGCTCAGTTTTTCCGGCAGATGAAAATCAGACGCCTCCAACCGAAAAGAAAGATCGCTTCCTTCGCAGTGCTCCCCACCCGCTGCTATTCTTCGAATTTGCATGGCTTATGATAGTTCTGCCGTTCCTGATCTATCTGCCGTTCCCATGGGCGTTTCCGACCAAGGCGGGCGAAGAAGTCGATCCGTTTTTGCTGCTCGCCTATTCGCTGTTCTGGCTGTTTTGGGCCTTTCACGCAATTTGGCCAGTTGTCCGTATCTGCTTTGGAATGGCAAATTGGTGCAGGCGTTGGCTCGGAACTCTGCGGCGGCAAGGCCAAGACGCTAACTGACATTGCCCGCAGGGGGGCTCCCGACGCCAGCTAGCACGCGGAATATGGTTGAAAACGGTTTGGGACCAAATACCCTTAAATTTTGGGGGATCTACTATTCGTCGTCCGGTTCGTTATCGGGATTGAAAAAGCCTTCCTCAGTAAGAAACCTCTTCCATTGGCTCGCCATCGCCTCGAACACTTCAAGAATCGGATATTTCACGTCGTTGTATATAATGAAGGCATAGGGGGCGACTTCCGGCTTTAGCCGTACACCCGCTCCGGTCACCATGTTAGGCATTTGAGGTCCACGAGTGACCTCGACATGTTTGACGCTGTTGGCGATCTGGCGACAGAACTCCAATGCTAAGAGGCGGTCCTTATTAATCTTGCCGAACCCCTTTAGAATGCCTTTCGATGGCTCTCCCTTCGCATCGAGCCGATTTTTGCCTGTTAAGCGGAAATGCTGAGCGTCGTTGCTGAAATGCAGGACCCAATCAACGATGTGATTAGCTGTAACGGCGCAATCGAAAGCCGCGTATCGGACATTCGCGGAGGCCACACTTGATTGCAGCCGTTCGATGTCGAAGAGCAGTTTCTTGTAGAGATCGTAGGGTGTTTCGAGCCCAAAGGTTTTCGTCTTTGGTTTTAACCGATTTTGCCTGTCAGTCTCTGCGTTCATGGAGAGATACCGATTGTAGCTATGAAAGGGATATGCTTGATTTCCTGCAACCTAACAACTGTTGCGGGTTTTATTATGCGGGATTTCACTCAGCCGCGAGATGCAAGAGATGCACTTGAGCGGTTCCGTACTGGACTTGCCCTCGCGGAAGAAGAGGAGCGCGAACATCTGTTCGTGGCCTTGGAACGCGACAAAGATGATGTGGACCATTTCCGGCCCAAGACGGCGGAGCAGTGGGCAGAAGACGGTCCCAAGATCATCCGATATCTTGACGACTTCGCCAACCGATCACCTCATTGGCTTGCCTTCGAGTGGGATGCAGGTTTTGGCCATCATCGCTACATCAAAAAGATCAGATCGTATTACGGTGGCATCGATATGGTCTGGGCAAACTTTTTGGAGAAGGCCAACTTGCTGAATACGCATTTCATGTTTGTCTGTTTTAGCGAACGATGCTTTGCCCAGAGATTTCGGCTGGATCACGAGATCGGCCGTGACTATCGGATCGATCCCAACTATGTGCGCCCTGTCGACAGCTGAAAACTCTCAAATACGTATCAAATGGTTGAGTAAGTATAGAGGTTTTTAGAGGGACCTAAGAGTGCGGTCCTGCATGGAAATATAGTCAGCAAGACGCACGGACGCTCAGCATGATAGCGCAGCTATATCCGCTGTTGCGCAATAAGCCCTGCCCTTCCCGTACTCCTTGACTGCTTCCCGGCCTCCTGCGGCTTGTAGTCGTAAAGACGCAGAGACGTATCGTCCGCACGCGCTAGCCCTCACGCACAGCGCAATGCAAAGCACGAGCGTAACCCAGCGGAAGAGCCTCCTAAGGACTCGGTGGTAGCAAGCCCTTGCTTTGGCCTGGCTGTGCATCAGGCATGGAAAAGCCCGCCGTTTCCAGCGGGCTAACTCCGATTGCGCAAACGGAGCGTTGATTATTTGCGCTTTGCACGGCCCTTCTTGAGCCGCTCCGAACGCTCCATCGAGTGCAGCGCAATCGCGTCCTGCAGTTTCTTGTCCTGCTCGATGGCAGCCTTTGCCGCCGTGAGGATATCGACAACCTTGTCAAGATCAGCAGCACGGAACAACTTGCTGCCGGCGATCTCGAAAGCATTACGACCGATCCGTACCACGTAGCCCTGTGCGTCCTTGCGGAACCACAGCGACCGCGTGTTGATCTCCTTGCCGTCCTTGATCTGCTTGGCGAATTCAATCTGTGCAGCGAGTTTGCCCATGAAGATAACCAGTGGGCTTTGTCCACCCACTACGCCAGTTGTTGCAGCTGCCTTGAGGAGATCGATTGCGTTTGCCATTTGCTAGTCCTTTGCACCAGCAGCGCCATTGCTGCTGTGCTATCCGATCAATAGCCGCTGGCAACTCAGAGCAACCTAAGATTTTACATGCGCAGTGCTTTGACCCCGCAGACGTTGTGAATATCAATCACTTTTACCGGTTCGATCTACCATTCGTTAACCAACAACCTCTTAGTCTAGCAGCTCAAGGCTGCATGACGCGGCTGTTTTCTCGATCATTCCTACCAATAGTTTCATTTTTGGCTATCATGACGTCGCTTGTTACGAATACATCGGCAGCAGTTGCTCTTCAAACACTTCGCTCGGTCGGCTCCAGCCTCCAAGACACCCAAATCCGTGTTTCCAGCGGGCTGCGGGTTCAAAAGGCGTCTGACAACGCCGCATACTGGTCGATTGCAACCACTATGCGTAGCGACAACCTGGCGATTGGTGCTGTCAGTGAAACATTAGGGGTAACGCAGTCGCTTTTTTCGGTCACCTATGAGGCTCTGGAGACGGTAATCGATGAGATATCGACCATCAAAAGCCTACTGGTGCACGCCGCTGACTTGCCCGATTTCTCCGATGCGAACCCCTACGATTCGTTCGCGGAGCGGGACCGCTTTCTCGCCGACTTCGAAAAGAGTCCGCTCGGCAAAATCAGTTCGGAGATCGATCAGCACTTAGCGCAGATTCTTACTGCGGCTAACTCAGCCTCTTTCAACGGTTTGAACTTATTGGTTAATCCAGTCGGCGGCCGTGACCAGACCGTTCCCTGGGAATATCCGGTTAGCTACTCAAACGGTGGGGTATTAATGAATGGACTCGATGTCAAAGACGTAACTCTCTTCAACTTGGACCTCGGTCAATACTACGATCCCGGCGACCCCACGGAATGGATTGCGCAAACCGGTATAATCGATGGGGCGTTTTCCTCGTATGTCAACACCGATGCGGGTACAGACTGGAATATTAACAGTCACTTGATAACTGGCGCACACATCGACCCCTACTACAATAGTGGCAGTACGGTTGAACAGATGGGCACTCAGAATTTTCTCCTAGGCATCGAATATGTAGGCCATGGAGGAGGAAGCAGTGCAACCATAGACCGTGCGCGCGTTTATAGTGAGATGATGGCTGGGGTGGACGAGATTCAAAAAAAGATCATCACAGCGGCATCGATAGTCGGATCAGCCCAAAAAGGTCTGGATATGGCTTCCGATCATCTATCCCGGCTAACGGACGCGAATGATCGCGGTATTGGCAGGCTCGTCGATGCAGATATGGAGCAGGAATCGTCCCGGTTGGCTGCACTTCAGACTCAGCAGCAGTTGGCAGTACAGTCGCTCTCCATAGCAAATTCGTCGCCCCAGACGATTCTGACGCTGTTCCAATAAAGCAAGCCTCGGTTGGAAGTTTGCGATATCATATCAATTGGTTGAGCAGCTATAGAGGTTTTTACAGCAGCGAGAAGGGGGGCCTACCTGGCCTCCATCCCCAACCGATTGAGGAGCCGGACCACCTGCCCTGCACCCCATTGGGCTCCGCGTGACGTTCGTACAGCGCGTTCGTTCAGGGCCATAGCAATTGCTGCTGGCGTGTCGATGCCGCTGTCTATGAGCGTCCTAAGGACCGGCAGGATGCTTTGGGTGAAAGCATCTACTCGATCCTGCGTGGACTTCTGAGCACCACCTAACTTAACGCCCCTCGCCTTCGCAGCAGCTAACGCGGCTTTCGTCCGCTCCGAGATCATCTTGCGTTCCTTGTGGGCCAGGATCGCATACAGGTGGAGCTGGAACTCGTCGGCATCCGGCATGTCCGCACAACGAATGCGGACGCCACGCTCCATCAGCGAGAGCAGGAATGCCGCATTGCGTGACAGCCGGTCCAACTTGGCAACCACCAATGCAGCATTATTCGTGCTGGCGAATTTCATCGCCTCGTGTAGCCGCGCACGATCATCGTTCTTCCCGGATTCGATTTCGACAAACTCAGCAATCGGATTGTAATGAGCGACCGCCACACGCTGCGCTTCAAGCCCCAGACCTGACCGGCCCTGTTTCTGTGTGGATACGCGGAAATAAGCGACGTACTGCATGAAAACCTCTGACATTAGACGCACGTTGAATGTCAGCGGAAGTTGCAGCCGAAAAAACTAAAGGGCGAGCAATCTTTTCACTCGCCCTTTGATTGCAAAGGCTTAAAGTGGCCTACCCCACGGTTTTCACGGGTTCGGACGGAAATATCGTGGGATAGGCTGGCTGGTGCGGGTGGATGTGTTGATACGCAGCTGTCCACGACAAGCGTTGTCGCAACACTGATCCACTACTGATCCCTTCGCGTGCTGTTACTTCCGAGCCTCCAAGCCTCATTCATCATCTAAACTATCCCCGGCGCGATAGTTACCTTCAGGGTAATCCCTATCCTTCAGCCAATAGCCGTATCCTTTGAGATTGATAATTCCCTCCTCCGCCCCAGCACGCCAGAGCATTGTAGAAAGTACCATATGCGGATTCTTTCCGGATATGATTATGCTACGGTCCGCTAACGCTTCGAATAATGCGGCACGAGATACAGGAGCATCCGAAGCCTCAATAATCTCTCGTGAAATCTTGGCGATTTCCTCTTTCCGGGGATTATGCGTTGCTATTGCGGTCCGTGGAAAAACCAAGGCGGGTTTCTGAGGTGTATCTTCCGTATCTTTGTTCTGAGCCTCGATACTCTCCGCCACTACGTCTTGAATTTTTCCATCTAGCGACTGAAGCGTAGTGAGTATTTGGTTCATGCCCGTTACGAGTTTTTCAATACGAGCGGCAAGGATCAATTCCTCGCGTAGGAATTCATTGATTTGCGCCAAACGCTCACGATGTACAGCGATACGCTTTTGACTATCCCGCCTTAACTGCAGGACCTCATTGAGTCTTGCGCGTGCGTCATCCAGCCTCTTGGCAATGTCGGCTTCGAATTCGTCTGTCATCCTGTGTATCCCGTGCTGGAAACACAATCGCACAAGATACAGAAAATCTCAACCTGAATCTGAAATCCGCCCCTTGCGAAGATACAGGAGATACGGTAGGATTAATCATTGCTTAAGAAATTAAGGCTCGTATCGACTGCAATTCGATACGAGCCCTAATTCAAGCAGACCGGGAAGACCGAATAGACGACAGGCGTCCTGCGGGTCTCGTCCGGCGGATTGTTGTCGGCAATGCGACAAACACCTCTTAGACAAGGTGTATCTAGCATTCTCGACAGATCTGGTCAATGCGCAGTGCCTGAATGGAGGGCATCATGTCCCATCGTGCTTGTCACATGGTACGTGCCTACATTCGCTTCCGCTTTGGTCGCTTCGAACATGTTCGTAGCCATCATCGCTGCTGCGGCTAAGGGCTAAGGTGTTGAAATGGCGTGTTGTTGGTCCGAACCCCGCGACATGCCATTTCATTCACTTACCACGAGGCAAGAAACCATAGGTTAGCCGAAAACAAAAAACCTCCCAGAGTTAACCGGGAGGCTTCTTGTTCGAGCGGCTTTCTAGATGAAGAACCGCGTAAGCAGCGAGATAATTTCGGATATTTTCGGATCAAGATTGATACCGATCATCCTCCACTTCTCACCCTTGGTATTGCTATATTCCCAAGCAACCAGTGAAACCACTCGATGCCCTTTCATTGCTGCATGAGAGCCTCCAAGGCGGACCATCCCATGCTCGTTAAGCCGACGCTCGCAAGAGTTTCACCAGTTTATAAATGGCCGTTGTTGAAACCCTTGCGAGGAACCGTCGTGGCCTTTTCCTTGGGGTGCCGAAGCACCAACATAATCCGAACGTATGATCGGCCTCGCCTGGTTTCAAGGAGCGGTTGCGTAAATTTTTAGCGGATAACGCGAAGTCCCTGTCGCCTCTCGGATAGCCGCTTCTAGGCAATGGGTCATCTGACTGGTAGATTCGACTCATTGAAACTCAGAGGTGAATCGTGGGTATCGCAAAAGACTATATGATGGAGCCCGAAAGTATCGACGTGGGATTTGAATGCCCCACTCCCCAATGCGATGAGATCGTTGAGGCTTCCGTTGAACCCGCCTACTACGACACTTCCGCTGAGAATGAATCTGATATGGCCGGCTATTCGAGCACGCGCATTACATGCTTGGGCTGCAAGCGCGAATATATCGTCGAGGGACATAACTACGGAGCCGGTATGACCTACTCCGTAGTCAATTATCCAAGCATCGAGGTCGATGTCTACTAGCCGCTGTGTTCACTGTACGGCTTTTATCAATTTTATGTTGAAGATTTCGTGGCCGCAGATAATCTGCTCAAGTATTTCAGTCTGGGGATCGAATCATGCAAAAGAAGGGCTTCACTGCGTTCCTATTTTGGGCGCTGTGTCTGGTTGGGATTTGTGGAATACACCGATTTTATGTTGGAAGACCGATGACAGGGCTAATCTGGCTCTTCACGTTTGGCCTGCTCGGTCTCGGGCAATTGTTTGATTTGTTCTTCTTGGGCTCGATGGTGCGCCAAGCAAACCTGCTCAATGGTCTGCAGGCTGCTGGCCTCAACAATAACACCAATAGCAACGTGAACACGGTTGCTCCCGTTTTCAACGTCCACGTTAACGTTCCAGGAGTTGCTCCGACCGCAACTGCTGAGGCCCCAAAATCGGCCTGAGACATTTTGATGAACGAAAAGCCCGGCTCGGAGCCGGGCTTTTCGTATTTGTGTTAGCCACCTAGCACCGTAAAACCCGTTGGGATCGTGCCGGTCGTTTCGCCCGCACCAAAGCGCGATGTGATCTGTCCGCCGTCGTAGATGAAGCCAACCGGGTAGATTTTGCCGGGACCGAGCACGCTTACGTCGATACCGCCTGTATTTGCGGCTGGATCGTGCGCGGGCACGCCTTCAGCTGTCGCTCCGTTCCAGAGGCCGTCATTGACGCGCATCCAGAAACGACCGTTGTCCATATCCAACGCGAAGGAGATCACGTCTCCATCAACAATGTTCGCGAGCCATAGGTAGTCGACATCGTTGTGCTTGATAGCACCGCTCCACGCCGAATAGCCGATTGCATTCGGTGAAGTCGTTGGGTCGGCGTCATCCGCTGCGATATTACTCGTGTATTCGAGATTGCAGATACCGAATGCGTTCCAAGCCACCAATTCGGACTTCAACTCCCAATACCACTTGCCGCTGTCCTTGCCGATTGCACCGCGAACGTTCGCGTTCGACCAACCCGCCATTCCGGGCCAATTGACTGTGCGATTGCCATTGGACAGCTGGAAACTTGGGCTTGTATCCAGTGGGAACCATGTCGCTGGGAGTGCCGAGCGTGTACCTGGCCCATCGATAGCGCCCTCAAGAACCGGCTCGTAAATCTCAGCTAGCGCGGCGTAGCCGGTCTGCGTCAAGTGGATGTCGTCCTCGTTGTAGTAGGTGTAATTGGAAGCATCCGCGACCGTATCGAAACGGGTGTCTGCGCCGAAATCGAATAGGCCATCGGCGTCCAAGTCGGAGTTCCAGTAGGTGCGAATGAGTTGGTTCAACTCAACATTACCGCCCCACTGGTGATCCGGTGGGCTCCCCTCGTCCGTGGCGATAAGAGTACCGATCAAACGACGGTCGTAGCCTTGGACCTTTGCCTTCTGCAGAATGCTACGTAGGTTCCGGTAAATCTGCTTGTCCGTGAAAGAGTCGTTCTTGTCGTTGGCGCCTGCCAAGATCGTATAGATGTTGAGGTCTGCTTCCGGGTCGAACGATGCCCCACCACGTCCCGGCCAGAATGAAGGCGTGTCAATGTCTTCGGCTCGAATACCTGCGGTCGCAATGTTGTCCAAAACGTAGTTGGGACCAGCTGGAAGATTGCTGACGGCGACCTGCGGGTAGGCCATCGTTTCCGGGTCGGGGCTCATGTAGCCGTTACTGATGGAGTCACCTTCCGCGACAATGTTAATCTTGAGCGGGATTTCGCCAGATACGACCGGACCAACCTCGTCGGCCTCTGCTGTGGTCGAACCACCCAAGTTTGTAGCCGTGACCTTAAAGCCGATCAGCGACCCGACATCGATGGCCGTAAGAGCCAGCGTGTTTGAGGTAGCGCCGTCGATTGCAATGCCATCGCGTGTCCAGACGTAGGTGAAGCCCGTTGGGCTGTTGCTCCACGTGCCATTGCTACCGGTGAGAGTTTCGCCCATCTGCGCAGTGCCGGTGATAGCTGGAGCGACCATATTGACCGGAGCATTCTGCGAGATCGGGCCAACATTATTCGTGCTGGCAGTTGTCGAGCCAATCACGTTGGTAGCCGTTACAGTCGCGGAGAACGTTGTGCCGTAATCCTCGGCCATGAGCGCAAAGATATTGGCGGTTGCTCCGCTCAGTGCAGTACCGTTGCGGAACCACTGATACGAATAGCTCGAAGGGCTGTTCTGCCATGTGCCGTCGCTGACCATAAGCGTAGAGCCGACAAGCGCACTGCCGGTGATCGCAGGGGTAACGGTGTTGACTGGCTTTGCCGTGATCGGCTTTGCTTTGACCGCAACCGTAGCTGCGGAACTAGCTGCGGCTGAACCAAACGAGTTCGTTGCCGTAACGGTGACGGTCAGGGTGGTGCCGATCTGTGTATCCGTAACGTTGAACGTGCGGGCTGTAGCGCCTGGAATATTCGTGCCATTGGCCTTCCATTGGTACGCATAGCCGTCTGGGCTTTGTGCCCATACGCCAGTGCTTGCCGTTAGTTTCTGGCCGCTCTGCGCTAGGCCGGTGATCGAAGGGACTACCGAATTAACGGGAACCTCTGTCGGTGGAGCCGGTGGCACATACGCGCCAGTCGGGCTCATAGAAAAGTGCCATCCGAAACCCATGTTAGCGAGAGCCCAGAACCGCGCGAATCTTGGAGTTATTCGAGGATGGGGTCAGCACGTAAACCTTGTCCGTCGCGTTCAGGTTCAGGCTAAAGGACGTGTCGCGCTCGCGCTGCAAGACAATGTAGTCGTCGGAATCGACTTCCGGTTCAGCTACGGCGATTGCCACGTAAATGCTTGGTGTCGTGGGGTCTACTTGAATGCTGATCGAGGCGACCGCTGCGCCATCGGCAACCAGTGTCCACTCCGTATTCGTAGCTGAGATTGAGATTGATGTGTTTGTTGCCATTAGTGCACCTCTGAATTTGTGTGCACGTATTTATTAGGTTTTGCGAATTTTCAGTCGGTTGTTGACATCGGAGAAAAAGCGATATTCGGGGCTGGCGTTAAGAATCCGCTACTACTATATTTCGTGTTTGCAGCCATCATCACCACAAGGTACGGAGAAGCATTCTATGATGAGGTCTGCATATGGAAATCATATGGAAAAAGGGCGTCGGGTTTAAGTTCTCGGTTACTCCGAGACTTGCGCTCGGCCTTGTCGGATTTGTGGCCGCTACTATAAGTGCCCCAGATTACCTACCCGGATTACTATCGATCCTTCGTGCGGGATCGGCGGGTTATTAGGTTTCCGAGATTGATTCGGTAAAACTCCCCCAAAATGCTGGACATTTACTGAGATTTGTCGGGATCAACGAGACTTGTTAGTAAGTCGGAATCACCAAACGAAAACAATGTGTAAGCGCGAAAACCGACCCACAACACTTACGAGAACATATCGAATACGCGAGCCTACGACTCGACAACCCCTTGCGCTGACTCCCTGAATCTTTCATATTGCGCAGCAGCAGCAGCGGCACATTTTCTTTTTTTAAGGAAAAGTGCGCGCATGGAACAAAACTCCCTTATGTTTGAAGGCTTTGGCGTCAAAGCAACCGCTTTGGGTACGTTACCTGTTGCGGGTCTCTTAGGGCTGCTAGCTCTGTATCTGATCACGAGAACTATTCTGTGGCACAGACAGGCTTCGAAGCCGGTACGTCGTGGAAGATCGGCGAATAAATGAAAAACCTCAGATACCTTCGTCTTCCGACTCTGTGCGTTTCAGCACTTCCGAATAGGTAAGCAGGCCGTCCGCGTCGAGAACGGAAGGATCTGGTTGACCGTCGAGAAGCATGAGGCGTGTGATTTCTTCCTCGTATTGCTGAATCAACGTTTGCACCCACTGCGATTGATTGCCGTTGTCGCGGATATGGATAAGGGCTGATAGTCCCGCCCTCGCCTCGTTCAAATTCACTGTGCACCTCCATTCCAGGCGAGTTTCGCAACGATGAAGCGTTCGCCATTCGCAAACGCGGTTAGCATGTGAACGAAGAAATCGGTACGCTCCGTAATCATGCCTTTGGTAAATTGTGCGCTGATATCACTGTCGAGTGTTGCCCAATGATCAGCATCCTTGCGGGTCGGATAGCGATTGCGGAAATCTGTTTCACTCAACTTTTCATCTAGCCGTTTTTTATTTGCCATAACGACCATTAAAGGAGATGGCGCACCACCGCTTGCGATGATCGAGTTCCATAAGGTCTCGAAATCCTCGCGTACATTCCTAACCGATGTAGTTTTGAACGTTGCCATCATCGCACCTCACTTCGCTGGAACGGCGATCTGAGACACGCCGATTGCACTGAGGATTTGATTGATCGCTGTTAGCTGCTTCACGCTGAGGTCTTCGCCAACACGACCGCGAACGTACTTGTGGGGCTTTCTCAGTTTCGCAGCCACGCCCTCCAGGACTTCGCGAAGCGTGCTGTACTTGCGCAGTTTCGAGCCCCAAATCCCGCTGTTCTTGTCGAGGATCAGATTCACGCTGACATAGGTTGCTGGATCGTCCTTGCTCGTGCGCAGGACATCAAGAGCACGAACTGAAACCGATAGCTCGGCATGTTCGTCATCAGAAAGACGCACGTAGTAGACGCTGGACTTGCCGGTCTGCGATGGCCGCTCGATGATGTAACTGGTCGCAACCGAGTTGACGATGCCATTAGCATTATTCGTGCTGGACGTTGCCGGGGCTGTTTCGAAAAGTTCTGTGTCTAGGGTTTGCATGGGATTTTCTCCTTCTTATTGTTGTTCGGCACGCTTCGCGGCCCAATACGCTGCACGCTTCGCGGCCATCTTCGCCTTAGTTTCTTCACTCATCGTGCGCCCCCTTCGGGCAGCACTGATTTTCGCCTTTGTCTCCTCTGAGCGCGTCTGACCAAGGTTGCTTTGCTTGATGCGGGCTTTCGTTTCCTCGGAATGTTTCGTGCCAGTACGCGCCAGAGCAATCGCATCTTTCGATTCCTGTGTATGCTTGTCGCCCTTTTTGAAATGCTGGTTGCGACGGCTTTGCTCGCGGTTCACGAATACTGCCGTTTCCATATTTAGGGTTCCGGTCGCCCTCGCCTCGCGATTTCTCCATGTCAGCACGTAGCCGGTCGCGCTTTCCATGAACTGCTTGAACGTGCCGCTCTTGAACTCCTGCTCCATGCGCTGGCGACGAGCCTTGGTGATTAGTGAAAGATATTGATCGAAGGTCAGCTCAAAGCCAATGCCAGCAGCCACCTGTCGGCGGTGCGAACTCTCATACATGCGGCAGAGGATTGTCATCAGCGGCTTGCTGATCGAGTGACCTTGAAAATCTGATTGAATAGACGCGAGGACATCTCGCGGATTGAAATGCATTGTCATCATAAACTCCTGTCGGCAGCACCAATTCCCAACGGCTGCGTTCAGTTCTATTTATGCCTGGAGGTGTCATCCTTTGGTGGAATCACAGAAAACCCGGATCAACGGTTGGGCCATCGATCCGGGCGGAGATTTATGACTTGCCTTGCGGCGAACTATTTATAAAATTAAACAAAACCTATTTTAGCATCTTCCAATATACAATTTATTATAGTATACAACGAAACCTCAATTCTTCGTTGGGAGGTTCCGTTGATGCGAACTCAAGCATTATCACTCTTTGCTGGGACGGCTATTCTCACATTGGCAACGTTTTTCCCAACTTATGTAATGTCACAAGAGATTTGTAGAGCAACTTATCAGAATGCCATTCGAAATATCTCATACGAAACTGCAACCAATCAAGAATTAGATTGGACATTTGACAAATACTGCGATCGAGAGGGAACGGCTCGCAACTTTACCGATAACACAGGCGCAGGCTTCACGTTCGACAATCTGAAATTCAACTTCACTTCCAATAAAGGGGCTACTGAAGAGCGAAAGAAGGAATTTTGCAGAGCGTACGCTCACGATCGGTACAACTTCAGCCGTTACACCTCTTATAAGAATGACGTCCAAGTTGCAGCTCTGCAATCGTTAAACGAGTGCGTTAATTTCGCCACGAGAGGGATCGAATTTGCAGCCTCGCAGGTAGGCATTTCCAGTGGAACAATTGCAGCGACGTTTAAGAACCGAACGACTAACCTGTACGTCAATGCTGTCGTTTACGATCCCAACCTGTTGTCTTGCCGCGTTAGCGCCGAGGGTCTAACTCGCTCGCCAAACCTGGAGAGGCGAGAGGCATTTGAACTCAACAAAAACTTCGCGATTACCTGCGACCGAAAAGGCATCAAGGTCGGCCAAAATATCACCTATCCTCCCGTTTCAGTAAGGCTTGAAACGAATGAAGGTGGCTATTCTGCTTCCTTCGATGGCGATGCTCTAAATGATTTCTTTACCGCCAACCAAGCGAAGGAGCTCAATGACAGACTGCAAACAGAAGTTGCAAAACAGACAGAGCGGTTCACCACTGAGCAGGGTCGTTTCGCCACGTTGCAGGATCGTATCTCCAATGCAAAAGTTCGCGTATTTCGATTCTACAATGCAAACAAAGGCGACGATGGCGGTCTCCCGGGATATCGATGGAGCTGCGTGAGCGATGCTGAGAAGGATAGCCGCTCTCAAGCGGCTTGTGGTGGAAGCCGGTATTTCCGAATCCGAAATCCCGACCAGTCCTTTGCCTACGCAGGTTGCGGCATAGATTATTACATCGTTGCATGCCTGGATTTAGATTCAAACGTACCTTGAATGCGGCCAAGAATAATTAGAACTCTGGTCCCATATATTATTTCTACGCAGTAGCACGAAGAAGTAATAAGAACATTACATCCATCTACTACGTAGTAGTAGATAGACGCAACGCCCCTACTACTACTCCGTACTTCAACGGCGGCTGACGCCTCGCTTCGCGTTTTTCGTTGGCACTCAAACCCGCTCGCTCGGACTACTCGCGGTCGCTAACGCTCCTTCCGAATTGGGAATTCCCAATTGGAGTTTTTGGCATAGCCGTTGGGGCTTGGTCGCTACGCTCCGCGTTCCCGTTTTGGGTTCTTGGGGAAAGGCTCGTCGGCCATTGGGTTATCGAGAAAGATGGGCGCGCAAAGAACCGGACCCCGCCGCCTCAATGCCGCATGTTCTCGGGTAGCACGTAGTCGCGCCCCTTTGCCTTTAGGCGGTCGATGATATCGAAGAAGAGATGATCGCGCGGCCCGAAGTCATTGAGGATCTTCTGGATACGGGCATTCACCTCTTCGTCCAGATCGACAACGCAATAGCTGTCATCGCCAATCGCCGCGACGTCGGGACTTTCCGCAATCAGCGCATCCACGAGCGCCGGGACATCGGCGGGTGTTTTCAGTTTGGTCATTGTTGTGCCTCTCCTGAATCAACAAGCCGATCATGCGGTCACTATGCGATCAATCAACGTGCAAAATTGCAGTCCGGCGAATTTTAGCGATCCCATACACTAGCCGATAAAATTCACGTGTTACAACCCTGAGAAGTCAGAGGGTTGAGATATGAAGTTTCCAGCGGTTGTAGCATTGAGTTCGGCAGCGGCGTTCTTGGGAGCCGGTGGCTACACGGTCTTGCCGACCGCGGTCACCAACGCGTTCAATCCGGCCTGCAACATCAAGGGCAATATCAGCATCAATTCGGGCGAACGCATTTTTCACGTTCCAGGCCAGCACTATTATGCGGATACTGTTATCCGGTACGAATATGGCGAGCGATGGTTCTGCTCCGAGCAAGAGGCACGCGCTGCGGGATGGCGTAAGGCGGGGTACTAGACGCGTTCAGCTAGACGCTCAGATGCATCAGGAACGCGGCCGCAGCCGAAAACGCACTACGCTTTACAGCTACAGGATTCGTGCTGCGAACACTCTATAGGGCTTCTAACAGTTCCCATTTGCCGCCTCGCCAAAGCGGAGCGTTTGTGCCGGTACCTTTGTTCTCGGAGATCGAGACCTTGTAAACTTCTCTCCCATAGATGAGCAGCATTCGATCAGGCTCGCCATTTGCGCCATAGAGGAGCCGCGCAGCTAGTCGCATATCCAGCAGCTCGGACCCTGCCCTATCCTTGAAGATCGCACTCACGGCGAACTGATAGCCCATGCTGTCATCCCGTTTCCCGGATTCGAAAATCGCGACCAGATCAGCGATGAGTTCCGAATACAGGTGCCACCAGTCACGATAGCCTTCATTAGAATGCCGCTGATAGAAACGGTGCTCGAACGCGTAGTAGGTTCCGAAAACCAGCTGCGCCTTGATGCCGTTCACATTGATCGTGCCGGTTAGTCCCTGATCGAGCCACAGCGCGACCTCGCCGATTTTGTGCCGCGCCTTTTCAATTCCACCACTGGAATCCCCAATCCCCTTAGGCGAAGCCGCCTCATGCACTACACGCGTAAGCGTGGAAGTGCCGGTGTCATGATGCGACAAAGGAGCATCATGGCCCGTAGGGACATCACTTTGCTGGTATTCGCTTGGTCTCGTCTCGTGTCGTTTTGTATCTGAATAGAGCGCAGCGAAATGAGGGTAACGTTGCGTAGGATCGCCAGAATCCTTGTGGCTCAGCTCATTCAGCGGAAAATCGGGAGAAATCGATGGCGAATCCGCTACAAACGGCTGACTATTCGCGGACATTTGCGTGACAAATGGCTGACTATTCGGTGACAAATCCGGGCCATTTCCAGTACTGGAAAAGCCTTGTGGCTCGACGGAGAATGCCTGTCGGATTCGTGCTAGGGTATTCTTATCCGCGTATCGGACCTGCTTCCGGGTCAATACGATTTCGCCAGTCCACGTGAATTTCGATTGAAACGGCACTCGCCGCTGAATGCTGCGGATCAGCGCAGCCGATTGCTTGGGGCTGAGTGGCTTCCCGAGAACGAGCGTATCGAGGATCGTGCGATGCACTTCCTTGTCCGTGCGATTATCCCGAAGACTTCTGTCGCCGTCGTCCCAACTCTCAGCGATCTTTTCGAGAAGGTAGAGCCAGCGAGGATTGTTTGCCATGAAAACACCGATACCTGAATGTCCCTCTAGGTATCGGTGAATTGAATAAAATTCGGTTTATCGCTCAGTGCTGAGGATATGAACGAGAATGTCTTCGCCATTGGCCCACGCACGGAGCGTGTCATATTCAGCAAGTGTCAGATACGGTTCCCACTGTGGAACGGATATGCCGATGCTGTGCGAATGACCGGGCGTCGAAACGCGGTGAGAATGATTGCCGTACTGCGCTGCTATAGCTGCATTCTGGTAGGTCAGGCCATATGGGGCGCTAAAGGAGTTCAAGGTGAGGACCGCTTGTTGGACACGATCCTCGTAGGCTTGCCGCTCAGTGTCTAGACGATCCATGATCTTCTTGAGGAAGGCGACAGCGGTTTGATCGTTGCGGGTGAATTCGGGCTTGTCGGTCATTGGGATTTCGCTCCTCTTGTTGTTGTTGCGTATTTATCAGACCAACGAAAAACCCCTCCTGTCGGAGCGTTGACAGAAGGGGCTGCTTGGAGTTGTGATCCCATGACCAAGACCACAACGTATTTATTGCCTGATTTCGGAAACCCACTGCTCTACGGTGAGAAGTCGCGCCGACACGCCGATCACCAGGCTGGAACAACTGCTTCCGTGGAATTGGAAACTGACACCGACAACAGCCGTTGCGGCATAGGATCAACGATGGACCGCAAAGCCAACCGAGCTATCATTCGCAAGACACTGCTCTCCGATTGGGACCCGATCGGGGTATCGGACATTCCTGAAGCGGCAGACGAGTATGATGCCTATGCCGACACCGTCTTCAGCATGTTAGTCAACCAAAACGCCTCCGTTGATGACGTTGCTCAGTATCTCTTCAAAATCGCGACGGAGCATATGGGGCTTTCGTATACACAACTGGCAGAACGTTGCGACAAGGCAGCAAGAGCAGTCGCTGCATTCCGACCAGACCTCTGAGAGGGAACACAGCTAAAATCTACGCATCAGAGCCTGATGCGGTGCTCACCAGATGCTTACTCATCCGCTAAATACGTGGAAGGTTCAGGCATGGGCTTTCTCATTTGATATTCCTCCTCGGCCCTTCCCGATCTTCACATTGGGAAGGGTTTTCCATGTCAGCATGAATCGTGCTGGAAATATCACCGAGTTCTAATCGACCTTGCATCACAGAGCATGTGGTAGTGAACGACGAGTGAATTCACTTCTCGTTGACTACGCAAACCTGATTGTGTTGCGAAATCAGACACATCGGATAGAACCGAAACGTCAGCACATGATGTGCAGATGGAGACTTTTCCTTCTCTTGGTAGCGGTTCGGCCGACCTGGAGTTTCCCGGATTGACTTTCCCGCTTACCGAAAGGTGGCTGCGTAGGGGCATTGGCTAGCCTACGCACAGCACGGCGCAAATGCTGGTGTGACTGGGGGTCGTTTCTCAATTCCGAGAGCGGCAGAAAAAGGGAAAGGACTCTCAAATGACTACCAATGCTCTCACCATCGACCTCAACAACGTAGCTGCAATCAAGTCCTTCGCGGACACTGATTTCACGATGGCCTTCAAGCCGATCACCTCGGCTCAGGATATCGCGGACGCGATTGCGTTCGGGGAGGAGATGGAAAGTGCGAACTTGGCAAGCGCCGGGCTCAGCACCAAACTGCTCTATTGGGACTTTGCTCGCATCGTCCACTTGGCGCAGGAAGTGCAGAAGAACCCGAACGTTTGGCAGGCCTTCAACGACGCGTGCCACCAGAAGGGGGTAAGCGTTCCGAAGGAGGACGCTAACCTGTATATCCGCCACGCTGAATTGCTCATGGGCACTCATCGGGTGGGTCAGACGCCGAAGTTGGATGGCAAGTGGAGGAACAACCTTCGCGCTGTTCGATATCTGGTCGAAAGCAACGTGCGTCCACAAGACGTACCTGCGACGATCACAGCGGCTGTGGCTAGGGACAGCAACGGTCAGACTCTTACGAGACTGCTCGCGCTCAACGAACTGGACAAGCAGGCTCACAAGCCGAAGTCGTCCACTTTGAAGAAGTCCTCGCCGTATGGGAAAGCCGTGACGAAGGGACAGATCGAGGTTCTGCCTCCGATCTTGAAGAGTGCAACGCCTATCGAGTTGAACTTCAATTCGGAAGGCTTCGCTCTGGCCGTTGTCCGCAAGGGTGCTAATGACATCGCAGAAGTCCTCTACGATGCTCGTTTGGCCGACAAGTTCGTAATGAAGGGCGTTCGCGACGGCTTCAAGGCTATCGTGTAATGTGACTGACAAGAAAGGCCGGGGCGTCAGAACCCCGGCCTTTAGAGTCTTGATACGCTCGCAACAACTACATAGTCGATCATTGAATATCCAACTGCGCCGACTAGGCTATGGTTGGATGATTCGTGGAGAAAACCTTGCCGCTGTATCGCAATTCGCAGATGACCATGTATTTTCCCGAGGAGACGGTCTCAGAGAGATGGCCATGTGATGTACGCATCGACGAAGGAATTATTGTCGTGTCGTACTCGTCTCCCGAAGGCCATGTCGTTTACAAAGGCACTGAACTACAGCCGGGACATTTCAAGTTGACCTCAACTGAAAACGCCACAGGTAGCGCCACGCTGCATCGATTCGAGGGTGCGGAAACCCTTGAAGGAAGTTGGTATGAAGATCGTGAGTTCGGGATGTGGCAGATCGACTTATCCGATCTTGAAAGGTGAAATGGAAGTGGCCCGAGCTAATCGGGCCATCCTCGTTCTTAGATTTCTACGATACGGCCAGCTGCACGAGCAGCGTAGGTGTATTCGGATAGTGGGCGTGTTGGGCGGAAGTGCAAATCGCGCTCGATCGTCAACCCGAATGGCCCTTTGATGCTCTCCAACTCCTCAACGCTGACGTATCCGAGTTCGGGAGTGCCTTGGCCTACATCACAAAGGCCGAAGCAACGGCCATCAGGTTCCATTTCGGTTACCAGCCATGTCGCATTCGCCCAGGGGGTGAACCATTTGACGACCGGGATATGATCGGCCTCGCGTGCCTCGACATTATTGCGGATCAACTGCGCACGTAGTTCCGGGGTCAACAGGATCATACCGATGCCATCCCCTTCACCTCAACGGTGAAACGCTGTTCGATCAATCTACGCTCGGCCTTCCATTCAGCTACGGTTGCGTAGGTCTGTGAAAACTCCACGCCATCAATTTTGCCCCATACTTTGAATTGCATTTGCGTTCTCCATACTCAACTAACACGAGAACACTATTGCCGTTGTCCAGAATTGCGAGCGCAGAGTTGGTCGGACGCCAACTCTTTTTTACGAAGGATTAACCATAAAATAACGTTTCCCGCGCATTATGCGCTGCATACATCTGAAGCGTATTTTCTATTTGTTTTCACACGCTTAGAAGTTTCTCGTTGTGTATGTAAAACAGCAATAGACTTTACGTTCGGGTAACGCTTCGACGCATGCCAGGATACACATGAGCCATTGGAAGGACACGAGCAGTCTCACGCCGCTCCGCGCGACGGGCTTTGCCGTGTCCATGGCTCTGATGGCAGGCACTTTCCTCGCGCCCCACGCCGTACTTGCGCAGTCGACGCCCGTTTCCAACAGCTCGATCCGCTCGTCGACCGCACCTGCTGCTGCGGCGGTGGAGGATGAAGGCGATATCCCTGAAACACCGGCCGGCACTATGTCACCGGCCGACAATGCGGCGCCAGCAGCCACTGCTGCGCCGATTGCGGCTGCCGATCAAAAACCGAGCGACGAGACGACCGGTGCGATCCTCGATGAGGACATGATACGCCTCAACACGCGCGAAGCGCCGCTCGACGAGCGGCTGCCGGCCCGCAAGCCGGAGCCGAATCCGGCGGCCGAGGAAACGCCGGGCATCCGCATCGGCACCTTCGTCCTGCGTCCGACCGTTACCCAGAGCATCAACACCGAGACGCAGAAGGACGCCGGCATCAAACAGACGCGTGGCTTCCTCGAAACGGATCTGCACGCCACGCTGACCTCCGACTGGGCGCTGCACCAACTCACGGTGACCACCGACGGCGCCTGGCAGAAGAACGTCAGCGGCAAAGGCGAGGAACAGCCGGATTTCAGGATCGACGGCGACCTGCGGCTCGATCTTCCCGAGGATACGACCGCACATATCATCGGCGGCTACCATTTCTACCGCGAAGACACTGATGATCCGAATGCCATCCAGAACGCGGACCAGCAATCGGATGTTCAGGAATTCAGCACCGGCGCCTCGATCGAACGCGACTTCGGCATCCTGCGCGGCAGCACCGCTATCGATGTCAGCCGTACGATCTATTCCGACGCGACATTGTCCGATGGAACGACCGTTTCGCTGGCCGATCGCAACGAGACGAGCGGCACGATCCGCGGCCGCATCGGCTACGAGCTTTCCCCGGCTCTCATCCCCTTCATCGAAGGCAATGTCGGCAAGACGGTCTATGACGAGAGTATCGATTCCGCCGGCTTCCGCAGGTCGGGAGATAGCTATGGCGCCAAGGTCGGCGTCGAGCTCGATTTGGGTGAAAAGCTCCGCGGCGAGGTTGGGGTTGGCTATCAGACTGCCACCTTCGACGACGACCGCCTCTCGGACATCGACGCGGCCGTGGTGGATGCTCAGCTATTCTGGTCGCCGCTCAGAGGTACGGACGTCAACATCGGCCTGCTGACAAGCATCAACCCGTCGACGACAGCTGGCGAATCCGGCTACGTTTCGCATGCTTTGACGACGGGCGTCACGCATCAACTGCGTGATAATCTGACAGGCACTGTCCTCGGCGGCATCATCTATCGCGACTATCCGTCGGATAGCCCGACCAGCGACGAGACGGTCTACACCACGAGCGCCGGGCTGACCTGGAACATCAACCGCTACCTCGATATGACCAGCACCATTGGCTACGAGCTGACGTCCCGCAAGACAAGCAGCGATTCCGAGCAATGGCGGGCCGGCGTCGGTCTGAAACTGAAGCACTGAAACGAAATCCGCCTCCAAGTGGGAGCCTTGGAGGCGGACTGATTCGTTTGACAGGCAGGCTGGTTTCAGAGGCCCTTCAGCAGCGCCTTGAAGCCTTCCTCGACGGTCGGGCGGATGTCCGCACGTTCCAGGGCGAAGGCCACGTTGGCCAGGATGAAGCCGTCCTTGGCGCCGCAGTCATAGGTCGTGCCGCGGAAGTGATAGCCCGCGAACGTCTGGTCCTTCAGCAGCTTCAGCATGCCGTCGGTCAGCTGGATTTCGTTGCCAGCGCCTCGTTCCTGGGTTTCCAGGATCTTGAAGACTTCAGGCTGCAGGATATAGCGGCCGTTGATGAAATAGTTCGACGGTGCCGTGCCCTTGGCAGGCTTCTCGACCATGCCGGTGATGCGGAAGCCATCACCGATCGCTTCGCCGACGCCGACGATGCCGTACTTGTGAGCTTGATCCGGGGCGCATTCCTCGACGGCGATGATGTTGCCGCCGCTCTGGGCATAAAGGTCGATCATGCCCTTCATGCATCCCTTGCCTTCGCTCTTCATGATCATGTCGGGCAAGAGCAGCGCAAACGGCTCGTTGCCGACGATCTCGCGAGCACACCAGACGGCATGGCCGAGGCCAAGCGGCTCCTGCTGACGAGTGAAGCTGACCGTACCAGCCTTGGGAAGCTGGCCAGCAAGCAGCGTCATTTCCGCCTGCTTGCTGCGCTCGCGCAGCGTCTGCTCAAGCTCGAAATGGATATCGAAGTAGTCTTCGATGATGTGTTTGTTACGACCTGTGACGAAAACGAAATGCTCGATGCCCGCTTCCAAAGCTTCGTCGACCACATACTGAATGATCGGTTTGTCGACGACAGTCAGCATTTCCTTCGGCACGGCTTTGGTGGCCGGGAGAAAGCGAGTCCCGAGACCCGCGACCGGAAATACAGCTTTGCGAACTTTTTTATGCTCTGCCACACAATCCTCCTGCGATAACTACACCGCTTGAAATAAAGGCATTTTTGATTGAACTAGATGCGATTTGCTACAGTTTTGCAAATGGTGACTGCGTTCCTACGTCATGGTAAAGAATTTGTTGACTTCGTTCAGGTAGTCTCAGGCCTGAGCGGAAATTTGCGCTCCGCTGTGCCTGAAACGAAAGGACGGATGACCGCCGATGACTCAAAATCACAGAAATTCCCTTCGTGGTCTTGCTATTGCACTCATCGTGACCGCGTCCGCCGGCCTGGCCCCCATCAACGCGAAAGCAGATCAGCGGTTCCAGAAGTGGATCGCGGACTTCTATCAAACTGCCGCTCAAAATGGCATCAGCAAGGCAACCTATCGCAAAGCCTTCTCAGGCGTCAGCGATCCGGATCCGACAGTGCTGGAAAAGGCTGCCTATCAGCCTGAATTTACAACGAAAATCTGGGACTACGTTGATTCCCGTGTAAATCCGTACACGGTGCAGATCGGCCGTCAGATGGCCGCCAAACATGCCTCGACGCTGAATGCGGTCCAACGCCAGTTCGGTGTGGACAAGACGATTCTCCTGGCCATCTGGTCGATGGAATCCAATTATGGCGCAGTTCTCGACAAGGACGACCGCCTGCACTACGTGCCGCGCGCCTTGGCGACCCTCGCCTATGCCGACGAACGCCGCGCGAAGTTCGCCAAGAAGCAACTCATTGCGGCGCTGAAGATCCTGCAGAATGGCGATATCTCGCCCGATGGCATGACCGGCTCCTGGGCGGGCGCCATGGGCCACACCCAATTCATTCCGACAAGCTACCTGCTCTATGCGGTCGACGCCGACGGCAACGGACATCGCGACATCTGGAACTCCGTGCCTGATGCTCTCGCCACGTCCGCCAACCTGCTGCGGAAAAACGGGTGGGATGCCGGCAAAACCTGGGGCTATGAAGTGGTGGTGCCGCCGAATGCCCGAAAACAGGTCGGTAAAACGCATACACTGGCGCAGTGGGCCTCCCTCGGCCTTAGCCGGCCGAACGGCAAGAGCTTCCGCGATGGCGGCAGCAAGGCCGTGCTCAAGATGCCGGCCGGCCCCGATGGCCCGGGCTTCCTGATGACCAGCAATTTCTTCACCATCAAGAACTACAACGCGTCGGACAGTTACGCGATTGCGGTCGGACTGCTGGCGGACGAGATCGCCGGCTACGGCGGCATGAAGCAGCCCTGGCCACGACCGAACGGTACGCTTGATATGAAGCAAAAGTTCGAACTGCAGACGCGCCTGAAGACACTCGGTTATTACGACGGCGAGGTCGACGGGAACTTCGGCAGCGGATCCAAGGCCGCGATTGCCGCGGTCCAGGCTCGCATCGGAATGCAGCAGGACGGTGAGCCATCGCTGCCGCTCCTGAACGCGCTTCGCAAGTAGACGGAATAATCGGCAACATACACTTTTGTGGTGTGGACGCGAGTTCCCGCTCCATGCGAGAATGCCGGCAGATGCGAGGCTGCTGATTATGCGTAAACGAGTACACTGGGCAACGCTCCGCTGGGGTGCGATTGGCACCGCAACGTTGGTGCTCGTCTTCAGCGCGCTGCCGGTGCACGTGGCCGATGCGCAGGAGCGGTATTACTATCGCCGCTCGATTCTCGATTTTTTCTTTGGCCGTCGCTACATCCAGGAATATCCGCCACAGGCACCGTCTCAGAACGCGCCGCAGCGACAGCCTGCGCCGAGAAGGAAAGCGCCGTCGCCGAAGGCGGCTGCGGCTCCCCGTCCCGCCGCTCCCGTCGTCGTTGAGGAAAAGGCGGTCGAGAAGCTTGCCAACGCCCAGAAGATCCTCGTCGTCGGCGATTTTCTCGCCGGCGGTCTTGGCGTCGGCATGGACGCTGCTTTCAAGGATTCTCCCGGCGTCGTGGTCGAGACACATAGCAACGTCGCCTCGGGTCTGGTCCGAGACGACTACTATGACTGGCCGCAACAGCTGACAAAATTCATGGACGAGGCGAAGCCCGCCATGGTCATCGTCATGCTCGGCGCGAATGACCGCCAGCAGATGGTGACGGATATCGGCAAGGAGAAATTCAGGACCGACGGTTGGTATGCCGAATATCAGCGCCGCGTCGTGGCCTTCGGCCAGCAGGTCACCAGCCGCAAGATTCCGCTGCTCTGGGTCGGACTGCCCGCCTTCGATTCGCCTGCGATGACCGCCGATGCCGTGCAGCTTAACCAGCTGTTCCGCAAGCAGATGGAGAGCGTCGGCGGCGAGTTCGTCGACATCTGGGACGGTTTCGTCAGCGAAGGCGGCGACTTCATCGTCACCGGCTCGGATATCAACGGCCAGCAGGTCCGCCTACGCACCTCGGATGGCATAAACCTCACGGAAGCAGGCCGACGCAAGCTTGCCTTCTATGTCGAAAAGCCCGTGCGCCGCATTCTCGGGGTACAGGCAAGCCCGGACCTCGTCCGCCTTGACACGGGCAATGCGCCGGTGATCGACGCTGTGGCAATGCCCGGCCGCACCGAGCCGATCAGCCTCTCCGATCCCAACCTGGATGGCGGCGCGGAACTTCTTGGCGGCAGGGCACTCCCGGTCAGTGCCACCAAGTCGCCACGTGATCTTCTGGTTCAGGATGGCGAGATGGCGGCTCCCCCTGTTGGCCGCGTCGATGACTATCGCATGGCTCCTGTGAAGCCCACCGCTCAGGTCACCATCAAATAGCCCGGCTGCATGAAGCCGCGCTCCAAAAACGCGCTCTTGATCTCAGTCGAACGCGAGGCTCACCAAACGAAAAAGGGCCGCTCAGAGCGGCCCAAAATCCAATCATCAACTGTGTCGCTTACCGCGGCAGAACCGTCGAGCCCATCAGGGCTTCGTCGATGGCGCGGGCGGCCTGGCGGCCTTCGCGGATCGCCCAGACCACCAGCGACTGACCGCGGCGCACGTCGCCTGCCGTCCAGAGCTTGTCGACCGAGGTCTTGTAGTCGCGGTCGTCGGCAACGACGTTGGTCGAGCCGCGACGGTCGGTGTTGAGCGTGAGCTTGCCGTCGAGTTCCTTGAGCACGCTGTCCTTGAACGGGCCGCTGAAACCGATCGCGATGAAAGCAAGGTCGGCCTTGATGATGAACTCGGTGCCGGCGATCGGCTTGCGACGCTCGTCGACTTCGCAGCACTTCACGCCGGTCAGAACGCCATCTTCACCGACGAACTCGAGTGTTGCCACCTGGAACTCGCGAATTGCGCCTTCCGCTTGCGAGGACGACGTGCGCATCTTCGTTGCCCAGAACGGCCAGACAGCGAGCTTGTCTTCCTTCTCCGGCGGCTGCGGGCGGATGTCGAGCTGCGTGACCTTCACCGCGCCCTGGCGGAACGCCGTACCGACGCAGTCCGATGCGGTATCGCCACCGCCGACGACGACGACATGCTTGGCGCCGGCGAGGATCGGGTCAGAGGCCCAGCCGACGCTGTCGATGTTTTCACGGCCGACGCGCTTGTTCTGCTGCACGAGGTAGGGCATCGCGTCATGGACGCCCGAAAGCTCGATGCCCGGGATACCCGCTTCGCGTGGCGTTTCAGAACCGCCGCAATAGAGAACCGCATCGTGGTCTGCGAGCAGCTGCTCGACCTTCACGTCGACACCGACATTGACGCCACAGTGGAAGGTGACGCCTTCGCCCTTCATCTGCTCGACGCGGCGATCGATGAAGTTCTTTTCCATCTTGAAGTCAGGGATACCGTAGCGCAGCAGGCCGCCGGGCTTGCTTTCGCGTTCGTACACGTGAACCTCATGCCCTGCGCGGCCGAGCTGCTGTGCAGCCGCCATGCCGGCCGGGCCGGAACCGACGATCGCAACCTTCTTGCCGGTGTGAACCGTTGCCGGCTGCGGACGGATGAAGCCGAGCTCGTAGGCCTTGTCAGCGATCGCCTGTTCGACGGTCTTGATCGCAACCGGCGTGTCCTCGAGGTTCAGCGTGCAGGCTTCCTCGCAGGGCGCCGGGCAGACGCGGCCGGTGAACTCCGGGAAGTTGTTCGTCGAATGCAGGTTCTGGATCGCCGCTTCCCAGTTGTTGTTGTAGACGAGGTCGTTCCAATCCGGGATCTGGTTATGAACAGGGCAGCCGGTTGGCCCATGGCAATAGGGAATGCCACAGTCCATGCAGCGCGCTGCCTGTTTCTGCACTTCCTGGTCCGACATCGGGATCGTGAATTCGCGGAAATGCCGGATGCGATCCGAGGCAGGCTGATACTTTGCCACCTGCCGGTCGATTTCCAGAAACCCTGTGACCTTACCCATATTTTCGTCCCTTACACTCATGACCGCCTCGCCTGCGGCCAGTTGTCCATCGTCAGCCTCGACAGTGGAGGCAAGTTGCTTCTTTCGACCGTCATCCAGCATATCCCTTGAGTGCTATCCACGCGTCTGCGCTGCCTGAGGCTGCTGCCGATCCGTGGGTCATTGAGATATTTCGGTCATCCGCCGCGCCAGCCTTCGCCGGCGCAACGGAAGTAAGCGTATTTACTCGGCCGCAATTCCCATGCGGGCGCGTTCCATTTCTTCAAGCGCACGGCGGTACTCGACCGGCATGACCTTGCGGAACTTCGGACGGTAGTCGGCCCAGTTGTCCAAGATCTGCTTGGCGCGGGTGGAGCCCGTGTAGTGCAAATGGTTGGAGATCAACTGGTAGAGGCGCTCCTCATCGTGGCGCGTCATGTCACCGGAGACGTCGACGCGTCCCTTGTGCATGAGGTCGCCGCCGTGATGATGCAGCTTCTCCAGCATGTCGTCCTCCTCAGGAACCGGCTCGAGCTCGACCATCGCCATGTTGCAGCGCTTGGCGAAATCGCCGGCCTCGTCGAGTACGTAGGCAACGCCACCGGACATACCGGCCGCGAAGTTACGGCCCGTTTGGCCGAGAACGACCACCACGCCACCCGTCATGTATTCGCAGCCGTGGTCGCCCACACCTTCGACGATGGCGATCGCACCCGAGTTGCGGACCGCGAAGCGCTCGCCCGCGACACCGCGGAAGTAGCACTCGCCTTCGGTCGCACCATAGAGAACGGTGTTGCCGACGATGATCGACTCTTCCGCGACGATCTTCGAATTCTCAGGTGGCCGGACGATGATCTTGCCGCCCGAGAGGCCTTTGCCGACATAGTCATTGCCGTCACCGACCAGATTGAAGGTGATGCCGCGTGCCAGGAAGGCGCCGAACGACTGGCCGGCCGTGCCCTTGAGCGTCACGTTGATCGTGTCGTCTTTGAGGCCGCGGTGGTTGTAGCGCTTGGCGACTTCGCCGGACAGCATCGCGCCAGCCGAACGGTCGACGTTCTTGATATCGACCTCGAAGGACACAGGGGTCTTCGAAGACAGTGCCGGCTCGGCCTCCGCGATCAGCTTGCGGTCGAGAACGTCGTCGATCGGGTGCTTCTGGCGTGATGTCCAGTAGGTCGCATCCTTCGGCGCCTCGACCTTGTGGAAGATGCGGCTGAAGTCGAGGCCCTTGGACTTCCAATGCGCCAGCATCTCGTCCTTCTCGAGCAGCTCCGAAGCGCCGATGATGTCATCGAGCTTGGTGAAGCCGAGCGAGGCCAGGATTTCGCGCACTTCGTTGGCGACGAAGAAGAAGTAGTTGACGACGTGCTCAGGCGTGCCCTTGAAGCGCTTGCGCAGGACCGGATCCTGCGTGGCAACGCCGACAGGACAGGTGTTCAGGTGGCACTTGCGCATCATGATGCAGCCGGCGGCGATCAGCGGCGCGGTCGCGAAGCCGAATTCGTCGGCACCGAGAAGTGCACCGATAATGACGTCGCGGCCGGTCTTCAGACCGCCATCGACCTGCAGGGCGATACGCGAACGCAGGCCGTTCAAGACAAGCGTCTGCTGCGTCTCGGCAAGGCCGATTTCCCACGGAGAACCGGCATGCTTCAGCGAGGTCAGCGGCGATGCGCCGGTGCCACCGTCGAAGCCGGAGACGGTGATGTGGTCGGCGCGCGCCTTGGCAACGCCGGCGGCAACCGTGCCGACGCCGACTTCCGAGACGAGCTTGACCGAGACATCGGACGTCGGGTTGACGTTCTTCAGGTCGTAGATCAGCTGCGCCAGATCTTCGATCGAATAGATGTCATGGTGCGGCGGCGGCGAGATAAGGCCGACACCCGGGGTCGAGTGACGTGTCTTGGCAACGGTCGCGTCGACCTTGTGGCCGGGCAGCTGGCCACCCTCGCCGGGCTTTGCGCCCTGCGCGACCTTGATCTGCAGCATATCGGCGTTGACGAGATATTCGGTCGTGACACCGAAACGTCCCGACGCGATCTGCTTGATCGCCGAACGCTCGGGGTTCGACGAACCATCCGGCAGCGGCATGTAGCGGTCGGACTCTTCGCCACCTTCGCCGGTGTTGGACTTGCCGCCGATCTTGTTCATCGCGATCGCGAGCGTCGTGTGCGCCTCGCGGGAGATCGAGCCGAAGGACATCGCGCCCGTCGAGAAACGCTTGACGATATCGGCAGCAGGCTCGACCTCGTCGACCGAAACCGGCTTGCGGCCGAGCTGTTCGGCGCTCTTGATGTTAAAGAGGCCGCGGATGGTGTTCATGCGCAAGGCCGAGGTGTTCACCATCTCGGCGAACTCGCGGTAGCGGTCCTCGGCATTGCCGCGAACGGCGTGCTGCAGTGTGGCCACCGCATCCGGAGTCCAGGCATGGCTTTCACCGCGCATGCGGTAGGCATATTCGCCACCGATATCGAGCGTGGTCGCGAGCAGCGGATCCTTGCCGAAGGCGGAGGTGTGACGCGCAACAGTCTCTTCGGCGATCGCCGTGAGATCGACGCCTTCGATCATCGTCGCGGTACCGAAGAAGTACTTGTCAACCAGTTCCTGCTGCAGGCCGATCGCATCGAAGATCTGACCGCCGCAATAGGACTGATAGGTCGAGATGCCCATCTTCGACATGACCTTGAGGATGCCCTTACCGACCGCCTTGATGTAGCGGTAGACAACTTCGGAGGCGTCCACTTCCTTCGGGAACTCGCCCTTGGCATGCATGTCGAGCAACGTGTCGAAGGCAAGATAAGGGTTGATCGCTTCGGCGCCGTAACCTGCGAGCAGGCAGAAGTGATGCACTTCGCGCGGCTCGCCGGTCTCGACGACGAGGCCGACCGAGGTGCGCAGACCCTTGCGGATCAGGTGATGGTGCACGGCAGCCGTCGCCAGCAGTGCCGGGATCGCTATACGATCAGGCCCGATCTGGCGGTCGGAGAGAACGATGATGTTGTAGCCGCCCTTGACGGCCGCTTCCGCGCGCTCGCAGAGGCGATCGAGCATCTCAGGCATGCCTTCGGCGCCACGCTCGACATCATAGGTGAAGTCGAGCGTCTTCGTGTCGAAGCGGTCTTCCGTGTGACCGATCGAACGGATCTTTTCGAGATCGCCGTTGGTAAGGATCGGCTGACGCACTTCCAGGCGCTTGGCGTTTGCCATGCCGGTATGGTCGAGAATGTTCGGACGCGGCCCGATGAACGAAACGAGGCTCATGACGAGCTCTTCGCGGATCGGGTCGATCGGCGGGTTGGTAACCTGCGCGAAGTTCTGCTTGAAGTAGGTGTAGAGCAGCTTCGACTTTTCCGACATGGCCGAGATCGGCGTGTCCGTGCCCATCGAGCCGACGGCTTCCTGGCCCGTGGTCGCCATCGGCGACATCAGGATCTTGGTGTCTTCGGTCGTGTAGCCGAAAGCCTGCTGGCGGTTGAGCAGCGACACGTCGCGGCGCAGCGCACGCGGCTCGACCGGCTTCAGGTCTTCGAGGATGAGCTGAGTGCGATCCAGCCAGTTGCGGTAAGGATGCTTGGTCGCGAGTTCGGACTTCACTTCCTCGTCGGAAACGATGCGGCCCTTCTCCATGTCGATCAGCAGCATCTTGCCCGGCTGCAGGCGCCACTTCTGCACGATATCCTCTTCAGCCACCGGCAGCGTGCCGGCTTCCGAAGCGAGGATGACGCGGTCGTCTGACGTGACGAGATAGCGGGCCGGGCGCAGACCGTTACGGTCGAGCGTCGCGCCGATCTGCTTGCCATCGGTGAAGGCGACAGCAGCCGGTCCGTCCCACGGCTCCATCAAGGCCGCATGGTATTCGTAGAATGCCTTCCGCTCGGCCGCCATCGACTGGTTGCCGGCCCAGGCTTCCGGGATCAGCATCATCACGGCATGTGCCATGGAGTAGCCGCCGCGCACGAGGAACTCGAGCGCGTTGTCAAAACAGGCAGTGTCCGACTGGCCTTCATACGAGATCGGCCAGAGTTTGGAGATATCCTCACCGAAGAGCGGCGAAGACACCGATGCCTGGCGCGCCGCCATCCAGTTGACGTTGGAGCGCAGCGTGTTGATTTCGCCGTTGTGGGCGACCATGCGGTAAGGGTGCGCCAGCTTCCAGGACGGGAAGGTGTTGGTCGAGAAGCGCTGGTGCACGAGGGCAACCGCGGACTCGAAGCGCGGGTCCGACAGGTCCTTGTAGTAGGCGCCGACCTGATAGGCCAGGAACATGCCCTTGTAGACGACGGTCGCCGACGACAGCGACACCGGGTAGAAGTTGCTCTCCTCGCCGTCGAACTCGTCGTAGATGCGGTTGGAGATCACCTTGCGGAGCGTGAACAGGCGGCGCTCGAACTCGTCGTTCGTCGCCGCGTCCTTGCCAGCGCCGATGAAGACCTGAACGTGATGCGGCTCGGTGGCGGCGATGTCGGGCGCCTTCGACAGCGAGGAGTTGTCGACGGGCACGTCGCGGAATCCGATGAAGACCTGGCCTTCATCGGTGATGACGTCCTGGATCACCTTCTTGAAATGCGCGATCTGCTTTTCGTCGTGCGGCATGAAGATGTGACCCATGCCGTACTCGCCGACCTTCGGCAGGGTGATGCCCTGCTTGGCCATTTCCTCACGGAAGAAGCGGTCCGGGATCTGAACGAGAATGCCCGCGCCATCACCCATAAGGGGGTCGGCGCCGACGGCACCGCGGTGCGTCAGGTTCTCGAGAATGAAGAGACCGTCCTTGACGATCTGGTGCGACTTCTGACCCTTCATATGGGCGACAAAGCCGACGCCGCAGGCATCGTGCTCGTTGCGTGGGTCGTAAAGCCCCTGTTTTCGCGGCAGACCGGAGGCGAATTTACGCGTATTGGCCGTCGCGCGCGTCGTTGCTGCTGCGAACTGGTCAAAACCCGTGGATGGCGTCTTCGTCATCTTTCCCTCCTGTCAGAGCCCGCGGGGCCGCGGGCGGCTTCTTGTCCCGCGCCGTCCCTGATCCTAGGTTCGACGCGTGACAGCGCTGTTGCATTATCGAAGATCCGGTCGCCGGCGGCAGGCTCTCCAGGGAAAGCACCGTTGCGCTACCGCGCCTGCCATCCGCCTCCGCATGCGGGCTTTTACCCGCTTTTGAAGAACTATAGCGTGAAACCCCACGAGTGTAAGGTTTTTTGGCGCCTCTTCGGCCGTCGCGGCCAAAATAGGACAACAACACTGTCCTAATTCACTTGATCTATGCCAGAAACATCCAGCCTTCGCAAGAGTGCAGATTCAAAAAATCGGCGGTTTACGACTTAATATTACCGAAAATAGCTACCATAGAGACATAAAATTACACGATTACGCACTATTTTGTTTATTGATTGCCGAGGTCAATTTTTGTGATGATTCCACGCCGCCCCTTTGACCAGCCGGAGTGTTGGCGTAATGTCGCCGCCGAACCTGATCCCCCCACCACATCCCAAGCGGTCTCCTTTCATGTATTTTGCATCCGACAACTGGGCAGGCGCCCATCGATCCATCGCCGAACGTCTGCTCCGGGAATCCGACGGCTTTGCCGCGGCCTATGGCGCAAGTGATCTCGACCGGCGTGTCGAGCGCCGCTTTGCAGAAGTCTTCGAGCGTGAAGTCGCCGTTCTTTTCGTCGGCACCGGCACGGCAGCGAACTCCTTGTCGCTCGCGAGCGTCCAACGGCCGGGCGGCATCACCTTCTCCCATTCTGAAGCACATGTGATTGCGGACGAATGCGGCGCGCCCGACTTCTTCAGCGGTGCCCGCCTGCTTGGCGTTCCCGGCACGGAGGGAAAGATCGATCCGGAAAAGCTCAAGGAGAAGATCGCGGCCTTCCCGCAAACGGCAGTGCAGCACGGGCGGGCAACGGCGGTCACGATCACTCAGGCAACGGAAGCCGGAACGGTCTACTCGCTCACGGAGATCGACGAGATCGCTGCGATCGCCCGAAAGGACAAGCTGCCCCTCCATATGGACGGCGCGCGCTTTGCCAATGCCCTCGTCTCCCTTGGTGTCAGCCCGGCCGAGATGACCTGGAAGCGCGGCATCGACATGCTGTCCTTCGGCGGCACGAAGAATGGCTGCTGGTGTGCGGAAGCGATCGTCTTCTTCAACCCGGAGCGGGCCAAGGAGATGCTGTTCATCCGCAAGCGCGCCGCCCAGCTGTTCTCGAAGTCACGCTTCATCGCCGCCCAGTTCGATGCCTACTTCGAGAACGATCTCTGGCTCGATCTCGCCCGCCATGCGAACGGTATGTCCGATCGTCTGCGCGCAGGCATCACCGCGAGCAACGCGTCCCGGCTGGCGTGGCCGACCTCGGCCAACGAAGTCTTCGCCGTCATTCCGAAAGGCGCGGCGAAAACGGCACAAGAAAAGGGCGCGAAGTTCTATGAATGGCCGGTGCCACCGGCCAAACCCGAGCTTGTCGGCCGGGATGAGACGCTGATCCGCCTCGTCACCAGCTTTGCGACCAGCGAGGCAGATGTCGATGGTTTCCTGGACTGCCTCGCAAACTGAGTTATGAGCCTCAATTTTGATGGCCTGTCACGGCGGATTGCGGCTTGCCACCATCCGTCGTTTTCGCGTCGTGTCCTGCCACGACAATCAGCATCACACAGGCAACCAGCCCGGATACGAAGAGTACACCATACGTCATCGGTCCGTTCTCCTTGCCCCGAAGATCGACCATGGTGATCCGAGCCTAGGCTCCGAACCTAACCAGATGCCTAAGTGACACGGTTGAGGGCACCTTAAGATGGCAAGCAGGCCATTAACTTTTGGGCGAGGCAGCGAATGAACATTGCGCGGCAACGAAGCGTTATTGCGTGATCGGACCATGATTGATTGCCGATCTGCTGGCCACCATGCCGAGGTCGCGCTATCACCGGCCATGCCCTGATACCTGAAGACGACGAGAGAACGCCGATGGAAATCCGTCCTGAACAGCCGAGCGACATCGCGACGATCCGCCAGATTACAAAGGCGGCCTTCGCGCCTATGGAATACAGTAGCCAGACAGAGGCGGAAATCATCGACGCGCTCCGCAAGGCCAACGCGTTGAAAATTTCGCTCGTCGCCGTCGACGGTGGCGCAGTCATCGGACATGTCGCCTTCTCGCCCGTCACGATCGATGGTGGCGACTACGGCTGGTACGGACTTGGTCCGGTTTCGGTGCGACCCGACCGCCAGAACGAGGGCATCGGTGGAAACCTCATCCGCGACGGCCTGTCGCGGCTGACCGATATCGGCGCCAGGGGCTGCGTTGTTCTCGGCGACCCCGGCTACTACGAGCGCTTCGGCTTCGAGAATGACGTCAATCTGATTTTCGAGGGCGTGCCGGCGGAATATTTCATGCGCCAACGGTTCGATGGCCCGCTGCCTGTCGGCAAAGTCTGCTATCACGACGCCTTCACCGCCACTTAAGACGCCTTAACAGGTCTCATCCGCCGGAACCAAGACGACGTACCTTGCCGAGGATGTCCTCCGACAGCGCATGCACCAGCGCCTGGTCGGCGCCCTTGCGCGGCACAAGGACGAACTCCACCTCCTCGAGGATGGGAAGCCTATCGCGCCCGATCTCCTTCAGACCGGAAGGTGCCATGCTGCGCGGCTGCACCAGCACGCCCATGCCGGCCCGTGCGGCCGCCGTCAGTCCGCTGAGGCTGCCGCAGGTGCAGACGATCCGCCAGGCGACCTGGCTTCGGCCCAGGGCTTCGAGCGCGATGCTGCGCGTCACGCTCGGCGGCGGAAACGCGATCAGCGGCAGAGGCCCACCGCTTAGGACATGCTCCGGATCACGCGCCAGCCACACCAGCGGCTCACGGTAGACCAGCCGTCCGCGCGCATCGCCCAACCGGCGCTTCGCCAGCACGAGGTCGATCTCGCCGTTGTCCTGCATTTCGTAAAGCGTTCCTGACAGGGCTACCGTCAGCTCGAGATCGACGGAGGGGTGCGAGCGAACGAAATCCTCGAGCACCGCCGGAAGCTGGCTGGTCACGAAATCCTCGGAGACGCCGAGCCGCAGGTTGCCGCGCAGATTTTGCCCTTTGAATTGCGATTGCACTTGCGCTTCGATCGCCAGCATCGCCCGCGCGTGGCTGAGCAACGCTTCCCCGTCTGTCGTCATGACTACCTTGTGGGTGTCGCGCGCCAGCAATCGCCGCCCGACCGCGCTTTCGAGCCGCTGGATGTGCTGGCTGACGGTCGACTGCCCGAGACCGAGCCGTTCGGCAGCCAGCGTGAAGCTTCCCATCTGTTCGACGGCAACAAAGCTGCGGAGTTGGGTAAGATCGAGCATGGTGATCCAGAAATACGATAACTGTTATTCCTTGCATCCTGTATCATAATGGAAGAAAGAGAAATGATCCACCGATCCGATGAGTAAAGCCATGCGCCGCTTCTTGCCCGATACATTTACGATCCTGCTCGTCTGCACAGTCATCCTCGCCTCATTCCTGCCGGCCACGGGCACCTTTGCCGGCTATTTCGGCATAGCGACGAACCTCGCGGTGGCCCTACTCTTCTTCCTGCATGGTGCACGCCTGTCCCGCGACGTCGTTATCGCCGGCGTTCTGCACTGGCGGCTGCATCTCGTGATCCTGCTGACGACATTTGGCCTGTTTCCCATCCTTGGCCTAGGCCTTGGCTTTGTGCCGGAGTGGATTCTGCCGAAGCCTCTTTATCTCGGCATACTCTATCTCTGTGTACTGCCTTCGACGGTGCAGTCGTCGATCGCCTTCACCTCCATGGCAGGTGGCAACGTACCGGCCGCCATCTGCTCTGCATCGGCATCGAACATCTTCGGCATGTTCCTGACGCCGCTGCTGGTCGGACTGCTGTTCTCCGTCGGCGGCCATGGCGGCTTCTCATGGGAGGTGCTCGGGCAAATCCTCATGCAACTGCTGCTGCCGTTCATCGTCGGCCAGGTGCTGCAGCCATGGATCGGGGCCTGGATCCGCGCGAAAAAGACGCTGCTGATGCCTGTTGATCGTGGCTCGATCCTGATGGTCGTCTACCTCGCCTTCAGCAAGGCAATCGTTGAAGGGCTGTGGCACGAGTTCTCGGTCACCGACATCGCGGCCGTCATCATCGCCGACACGGCGCTGCTTGCCTTCGTATTGTGTTTCACCATGTTTGGCAGCCGCCTGCTCGGTTTCAACAAGGCCGACGAGATCACCATCACCTTTTGCGGATCGAAGAAGAGCCTCGCCAGCGGCGCGCCGATGGCCAGCGTCATTTTTGCCGGGCAATCGATCGGCGCGATCGTGCTGCCGCTGATGCTGTTCCACCAGATCCAGCTGATGGTTTGCGCGGTCATCGCACAGAAGTACGCGGCAAAGACGGCACATCGCATCACCACGGAAGAAACCGAGGAAGCGGCAAGCCCGGCTTGATGGCAGACAACAAAAAGGCGGCGCTCAAACGAGCGCCGCCGGCATGCTTGGTCTTGGGAGGACCGATTGGGTTAGTTGGTGACCTGTGCCTCGATGGCCTTCGGCGCGCTGACCGGCTCAGCCGCAATCGCGATCTTGCGCGGCTTCATGGCTTCCGGAATGCTGCGAAGCAGGTCGATGTGGAGAAGACCGTTCTTCAGCGAAGCGGCGGTAACCTCGACATGGTCGGCAAGCTGGAAGCGGCGCTCGAAGGCGCGCTTGGCAATGCCGCGATAGAGGAACTCGCTGCCATCAACCTTGTCTTCGCTCTTTTCACCCTTGACGGTGAGAGCGTGAGCCTGTGCCTCGATGGAGATTTCGGTCTCATCGAAACCGGCAACGGCCATGGTGATGCGGTAGGTGTTTTCACCAGTACGCTCGATGTTGTAGGGCGGATAAGTCTGGCCCTGGTCAGGCTGGCCGAGGCTGTCGAGCATGGTGAAGAGACGGTCGAAACCGACGGTCGAACGATAAAGGGGAGAGAAGTCTACGTGACGCATGATGTCCTCCTTAAGGAAGCGACGTGTTGCGATAGTTGCCCCTGAAACCCCTTGATCGGCAGCTTCGGGACGGTTTAGCAGGCCCGTTTGGCACCCGCAGGATTGAGATGGGGATGGCCTTTGCGCAGTTCAAGACCCTGGCGTTGGGAGGGAACTCACGCAGCGTGAACCCCGCATGAACAGCCGGTTCGGAAGCCATTCATGCGCAGGGGATTAGGAATCGTGCCTATCGGGTGACACTGGCCCGATGGCTGGAGTGTATCGTCCCTTCGTCTTCAGCCCGATCTCCAGCCGGCATCGCGGAACCTCAAGTTCAGCATGCCGGCTTTTTTTATGGCGTGACGGCAAAACGGCCAGCTTACGTTCACCGCCTGTTACCAAGCCTCTTTTCTTTGATTTGACAGCCCAATCAGCTATCCGTTTTACTCAATAGGCGAATCCGCGAAGCACACGATCGATCGGCCATGGAACAAGTTCTTTTCTCGACCCCCGAAAATCCGGCTCCGGAGAACCGAACCGAAGGCTTCTTCGAAACGCATGACGGCCATCGGCTGCGCTATGCCGTCTTCCGCTCCGACGCGCCGGTGGCGAAGGGTACGGTCGTCCTCCTCCAGGGCCGCAACGAGTATATCGAGAAGTATTTCGAGACGATCCGCGACCTGACGGCCAAGGGCCTGTGGGTCGCGACCTTCGATCTGCGTGGCCAGGGCGGCTCGGACCGGCTTCTGAAGACGCGCACCTATGGCCATGTCCGCCGCTTCGTCGATTACGAGCACGACCTCGACACGTTCCTCGAGAAAATCGTGCTGCCGGATACCCGCCTGCCGTTCTTTCTACTGGCGCATTCGACCGGAGCGCTGATCGCGATGTCCGCCGCCCCGTACCTATCGACACGTATCGAGCGGATGGTGCTGACGGCACCCTTTATTGGTCTTTCAGGTCAGGCAGCATCGGAAGGTACGATCCGGGCGCTTGCCGGGATCGCCTGTTCGCTCGGTCTCGGCTCGTTCCCGCTGACGCCCAAGCTCAAGGAGAAGCCGTTCAGCGACAACCCTCTGACATCGGACGAGACCCGTTTCGAGCGCAATGTCGCTGTTGCCGCCGCCCATCCGGAGCTGACGCTCGGCCCCCCGACAGCGCGCTGGCTGCACGACTCGCTGCTGACGATCGACCGCGTAACCGCTCCGAGCCATTTGTTCTCGATCACCATCCCGACGGTCGTCATCGCGCCGACGCGCGACGCCATCGTGCCCTATATCGCGCAGGAGCGGATCTCGCGCTATTTCCGCGCCGCCCAGTTCGTGCCGATCAATGGTGCGCGGCATGAGGTGCTGCAGGAACGCGACGTCTACCGCAAGGCGGCGCTTGCGGCCTTTCACGCCTTCATCCCCGGCAGTGACGCCGAGGCCGTCGAGGAAGTCGAAGGGTTTGGTACCTAGCCCGGTCTCTATCCAAGCGACCGCGACAAATGCCGGTGGATGCTATCGATTGAGGACCGCCATCGCCTGCTCGTAGACGGCGCGGCTGCCGGCCGCAATGATCGAGCCGCCATTTTCCGGACGCCCGCCATCCCAGGTCGTGATGATCCCGCCGGCATTCTCAATGACGGGGATGATGCCACCGACATCGTAGGGCTTCAGGCCGTTTTCGATCACCAGATCGACATGGCCAGCGGCGAGCAGCGCGTAGGCGTAGCAGTCCGTGCCATAGCGGAAGAGCCGCACCTGGCTCTCGATCTCACGGTATTTCTCCATCTCGACACCGGCAAACAGATGCGGCGAGGTGGTGAAGAGAATGGCGTTCGCCAGTGCGCCGCAATCGCGAACCTGCAGCCGCCGCTCCCCTTCCGGGCCGTTATAGATCGAACCGTTCGCATCTGCGAAATAGCTTTCGCCAGTAAAGGGCTGGTCGATCATGCCCATGACGGCCCGGCCGTTTCGCTGCAGACCGATCAGCGTTCCCCAGACCGGTACACCGGAGATGAACGCGCGCGTACCGTCGATCGGGTCGATCACCCAGACATATTCGCGGTCCAGGCCAACATTGCCGTGCTCTTCGCCGAGAATGCCGTGATCCGGGAAATGCTCCTCGATCAGCGCCCGAATGGCGACTTCCGCCGCCCTGTCGCCTTCGGTGACGGGGTCAAAGCCGCTCGATAGCTTGTTGGTCACGTCAAGTCCGGAACGGAACCGTGGCAGCGTTTCGGCCTTGGCGGCCTCCGCCAGGCGATTGAAGAACGAGCGATCAGGCAACATGGGGAAATCCATTGGTGGCGCGCGAGTGCCGCTTTTCATAGCCGAATTGCCGCCCGTTGCAAACGAGAGCGGCAGCTTTTAGCCGGCTGCACAATTTTTTTGCACTGCAAAATTTTGATTGACAATTGTGCACCGCAATAGTAGCTTTTGCCCACAGTCTTTGACTGTAAATGCCCTCCTTGGGTGTTTCCTCCCTAGACTTAGACCGCCGCGAGGCGGTCTCTTTTTGATGTCTTGAAGGCCTATTCGGCAGCGAGGGCGGTGTCGGTCGCGAACTGCGCCACATAGACCGCCATCTGGCGCATGAAGGCGGTGATCGCTGCGGCAACCAAGGCGAAGTCGGAGCGCTTCTCCAGCGTAACTTCGTCGACATAGATCGAGCGGTTCACTTCAATCTGCAGCGCATGCAGTCCACGCGACGGGCGGCCATAATGCTCCGTGATAAACCCGCCGGCATATGGCTTGTTGCGGATTGCCGTGAAGCCCATCTCCTCCAAGATGGCGACAGCCGCACGCGACAGCTCGGCCGAGGCACTGGTGCCGTAGCGATCGCCGATGATGAAATCCGGCCGCGCATTGGTGCCGGCGACGCGAACGTTGCCCGGCATGGAGTGGCAATCGATCAGCACGCCGAAGCCGAACTGGACATGCGTGCGGGCGATCAGCCGCCGCAACGCCGCGTGATATGGCTTATAAACGGCTTCGATTCGATCGAGCCCCTCCTGCACCGACAGCCGACGGGCATAGATCTCCATGTTCTCGGCAACGATGCGCGGAATGGTACCGAGCCCGCCTGCCACGCGCAGTGAATTGATGTTCGCGTAGGGCGGCAGCAGACCGTCGAACATGCGCGGATCGAGCTCGTAGGGCTCGCGGTTCACATCGAGATAGGCGCGCGGAAAGTTTGCAAGCAGGAGCGGCGCCCCAAGCGCGCTCGCATCGGCAAACAGCTCATCGACATAGTGATCCTCGGAGCGGCGGATGGAAATGCCCTCGAGCCTGGACTGAGCGATGAATTCGGGGGGATAGATGCGCCCGCTGTGCGGCGAGTTGTAGACGAATGGAATGGCGTGCGACGCAGGCTCCCGGACCTCGAAAAGTGCGTATTCAGGGATTTCGTGCACCCTTTTTTCCCTCTTTACCACATCAGGAGGCCATTGCTTCGCCCATGTTGCCAGTTGCAGCACTCCAAGTCCATACTATCTCATGGGGATGACGGCCCGGATGGCCTCTTCACCGGTTGTTTACTGGGCGAACTCTAGTGTAAATGGCTGGAGCCCAACGCATAAATTACTGATTAGCGGTCTGGATAATGACTCAGAAGATACTTCTTGCAGAAGACGACAATGACATGCGCCGGTTCCTTGTGAAGGCGCTTGAAAAGGCAGGCTACAAGGTCCTCTCCTACGACAACGGCGCCAGCGCCTATGACAGGCTTCGTGAAGAACCCTTCTCGCTGCTCCTGACCGATATCGTCATGCCCGAAATGGACGGAATCGAACTGGCGCGCCGCGCCACCGAACTCGATCCGGACCTGAAAGTGATGTTCATCACCGGATTCGCAGCCGTCGCCCTCAACCCTGATTCGAAGGCACCGAAGGACGCGAAGGTCCTTTCCAAGCCTTTCCACCTTCGCGACCTCGTCGAGGAAGTAAATAAAATGCTTGCCGCATAAGGCTTCCGGCAAGGCATGTCACAAAACCGAAAAAAGCCTATTGACGGCAAAAAGGGTTTGTGGTCTATGCGCCGCCATCGGATGGGCGTGTAGCTCAGCGGGAGAGCACTACGTTGACATCGTAGGGGTCACAAGTTCGATCCTTGTCACGCCCACCATTCGAATTCAAAGGCTTAGCGGGAAACCGCTAAGCCTTTTTCGTTTTCGGGACAGCCCAAACATTGATTGCACGCAGCCGACGCGCGGCAAGAGACGGATGGCCGTCTTCGCCTTTGCGTCGGCACCTACGGGTTATTGTAAAAGGACCCACTGTCGTAAGTGCAGGCGTAGTCGAGCGCGCATTGCTTGCCGGTCTTATCCCGGAAATTCGCGGTGGTGCGCGCGTAGCCCAAGCCGCATTTGGCGGGCGGATAGCGAAAGCTGCTGCCGCCGAAACCGGAACGGACGAAAACCTTCTTGTTCTGGCGGATGATCTGGGAAATCTGGCTGCACGTGTAAGCGCCGGCATCTACGTTCAGTGCTCCGGCAGACCATGCCGCGGACGGAAGCATCAACGCGGCGGCCAAGCCCCCCGCACCGAAAGCCTTATTGAATGGCGTGCCCATCTCGCCCTGCCCGTAAGTGTGACCGAAGCTTGAATATACTCGTTTTCGGCGAAGCAACAAAACGGCGCTCCATTCCTTGCCAATGCGGAACGCCCGCCAAGGGGCGGGCGCTTCGTTCGGCTTTCGTGCGCAACAGCAGCCCATGCTACATGCAGGCGGACGCGGACTTCATTGCCGCCTCGGCAAGCGCCCTCGTCTTGTGCGCGCCGCCGATAGCCATGGCGGTCTTGCCATCAGGACGCTTCGACACGACGCTGCATTTACTGTTGTTCGGAGAATGTTCTACGTAGTAGTGGCTGCTTGCGGCCAGCGCCGGTGCGACGCCGAAGGCCAGGATAGCTACGCTCAGAGCGATTTTCCTGATCATCGCATTCCTCCATCTTGAATCGGCCGGCAGTCTCGCTGCCAGACCAAGGCGTAGCTATCGCGCCCGATGAATTTGACGAAGCGGCATTTCACCGCATGCCCCTCATGTCCGGACCAAGGACCGCGCAGGAAGGCAGTCGATTGCCAAGTCCACCGGCCAAGCCTATCGACCAATTTCGAACACAGAAGAATGGCAAGCCGCTGCCGACACACTGCACCGCCGACATAAGCACTACGAGGTAAAGAGATGAGACTGGCAACTTTGGCCGCCGCTTCGCTGCTCGCCGCAACACTGACAACCGCAGCGGACGCAGCCCCGCAGAACTTCCCCGGCGCTCCGGGGGCACTGACGCTCACCGGCAAATGCGCCAAGCTCGTCGTCGGCAAGGTCGACGCGACGAAGGGCTGCGAAGGCGAACTCGCGAGCGTGACGCTCGTGAATGGACAGGTCACCTTCATCTTCACCTCGGGCGGCAAGATGCTGGGCTTCCAGGGTGACGGCACGGCCATCAAGCCTGCTGCCAACGGCAATGCCCGCATGCCGCTCAACCTGGTGGTCACGGGCGTCGGCCAGAAGATGACAGGTCAGGTCAAAGTTGCCGGCACCTGCACGATGGGTAACCCCTACGGCGGAAAGCCGGTCGCCATCGAATGCTCGGCCGAGAGCAAGGACACCGCCTTTACCGGCAGCTTTCGCACCAACGGCAAGGCGCCGAAGCAGAAGTAGGCCGGCATACGCCGCGGGCTTGCCTCAGGCGCACCACGCGCCATTTGCGCCGGGTTTGCGGGCCAATCCCTCGTTGATCATCTGCGCGCCGATCGACCGACCATCGCGAGACACGACATGCGGGACGCCGCCCTTGCCAGGCTGCCCTGCCGGGTTCATCGCGAAGGATCCGGAGTTCAGGATATTCAGGAGCCGCAGCTTCGCGGCGAAGCCCAGCCGCTTCTCGTTGTCGCAACGGGCCGTCTCAATGCCGGGGCTCACGACGTCGGCAATGGCGATCTTCTCGCCCTTGTACCAGAACGTGCCTCCATCCGCGACGCAGTTGATGTGCTCGCCCTGGCCGCAATAGCCGAAGGCGGCCTTGCCGGTCTGCGCCTGCGCGGGGGAGAGGGAAACCGGCACCGCTTTTTCAAGGACGACAGGTGCCTTGGCCGGAATGGGCACGGCTGCAGGCGGCACCATGCGGGACACTGGCGCGATTGAAGCGGTCTGCCTCGGGCTCGGATCGCGTGCAGGTTCGCTTCGCGCGACCGGCGCTGCCCGAGAGACGATCGAGGCTGGCGCATGCGTGGCCAGCATCGGCTTCACGCTCTTCCAATTGTCGTAAGTCGCAATGCCCCCAACGGCGATGACGCCGATGATTGTCCAGGGGAGAGCGCTTCCGCCTCCCCTTGCCTTCGATCGTGCCGATGATTTGCGGCGGCGTGTCGCAGTCTTTGCCATCTATCCGATTCCCCTGAACACACGGATTATCGCCGGGCAATCCTTTCCGAAAGGTTGGCGACCACGTCATTTTGGTACAGACGTGATGATCCGACGCTCCTGCGAACGGGCGCGCAGTCGCAAAAGTACAAGATATCTAGAGCCGGGCGCCCGGGAACGTGGAGTCAGGCCTTGAGTGCGTCGGCGGGCTCCAACGAGACCTCAGTGAATTCGTGATCTCGATTCTTTCCAGATCGATCTGGATATCAGCGGCCGCGCGAAGCGCCTGCCATTCGATCTCGTGCTTCAGGCAAATGTCGTGCGGCACCAAAGTCGTCTTCATCTTTCCTCACCGGTTGTCGGTAATACAGGGCAGCAGGCGTCAATAGGTCAGCGGATCGGCCTTGCGATCGTGGAATCCTCCTCGGCGGCCGGCTTCGGCCCGCCTTTCGAAAGATCGCCGCCGGTGCAGTGAGCGGGGATATGGACGTCATCGAAAACGCCATGCGGCAGCGTCAGGTCGACGTGATGCGGCGGCAGCACTTGTGCCTTTTGCATTCGGTTGGGGCGCGCCCGCTTCATGCGGTCCGATTTTTCCGTGCGCGTGTCGGGAGTGTGGGTCGAGGGGTGCATCATCGGCCTCCTTTTTATTGCGCATGCCACTGGTGAACGAAGGACTAACGACCTCGGCGCCGAATAGTTCCGAGGAAAAGAACAAACCGCATCGCGCCGCCTTGACTGGCGTGGCAAGTTCACTACCTTCGACTTATCCCGAGGCCTCGGACATCGGCCGACGGGTCAACCTGGTGCCGGGCCCCTCTGGCGAGAGTTTTTACGGCGCTCTCGTGATGTCGGTACCGCCTGCAGCTTAAGCCGGCGGATTTTTCATTGATGAAAAAGCTCACCATGCCTCACGCGCATGCCCTTTGTGGTATGTCGCTTTTTTCCCGCACATCCTTGTTCGACAACCTTCGTGGCTGCGAGGTGCGGCCATGACCAGCGGTTCCCCGCAAAAATCGACGCTCAGCTATTTCCGCTGGGCCTTCATCGTCACCTTCCTCGGCCTCGTCCTTGGCGCAGCCCTCGGCTGGCAGACGACGGGCACGATCGGCGGCATGGCGACCGTCTTCTTCATCTGCACGGTGCTCGCCGTGCTGGAGATTTCGCTCTCCTTCGACAACGCCATCGTCAATGCCAACAAGCTTAAGGAGATGACACCGGTCTGGCAGCATCGCTTCCTCACCTGGGGCATCGTCATCGCCGTCTTCGGCATGCGTATCGTCTTCCCGCTCGCAATCGTCGCGATCGCCGCCCAAATCGGCCCGTGGGAAGCCCTGGTGCTCGCTGCCCGCGACCCTGCGGAATACGCCCGCATCATGAACGACGCACACCTGCCGATCGCAGCCTTCGGCGGCACCTTCCTGATGATGGTTGGTCTCAACTACTTCTTCAATCATGAGAAGGACGTCCACTGGATATCAGGGCTTGAAAAGCTCATGGCCCGCTCGGCCACGATCAAGGGCATCGAGATTGCCTTCGTGCTGGCGCTGGTCCTGGTGTTCTCGTCGTTCCTCGGAGAAGAAGAGGCCACAACCTTCGTGCATTGCGCCATCTATGGTCTTCTGACCTTCCTGGCGGTCGAGGTGATCGGCGGCCTGCTCGATGCGTCGCAGCAGACGATGAGCGCCGCCGCCAAAGGCGGTCTCGGTGCCTTCATCTATCTCGAAGTGCTCGACGCCAGCTTCTCCTTCGACGGCGTCATCGGCGCCTTCGCGCTGACGCAGAACCTCTTCGTTATTGCGATTGGCCTCGGCATCGGCGCCATGTATGTGCGTTCGATGACAATCATGCTCGTCGAAAAGGGCACGCTCGCGGAGTATCGCTATCTCGAGCACGGCGCCTTCTACGCAATCCTGATCCTCTCGGTGATCATGTATGTGCAGACGATGTACCATATTCCCGAGGTCATTACCGGCCTTGGCGGTGCCGCCCTGATCGGCATTTCACTCTGGTCTTCCATCCGCTACAACAAGAAGGAACAGGCGGAAGAGCGCGCCGAGGCGCATAAGGAACTGCACGCCTGAGCTTGCAAGCCGCATTCACCGATGCGGCTTCATCAGAACAAAAATAAAGCCCGCGACCATCCGGTTGCGGGCTGTTTCGTATCCGGCGATCAGAGACCGCCAGCCGCGCCTAAGGCGCGGATAAGCTAGTGGTTGATTCTGCCGAACATGCTCGGGTCGATGCCGAGTTCGCGCAGATCGCGCGCCTTCGGGCGGCGGCCAGCTTCGATGGTGGCGCTCACAGCATTCGCAGCACCGATCATCGCAAAGGCGCGGCCAAGGAAACCATCGCGAATGGACTTACGGAAGGACATTTTCTCTCTCGCTTTGCTTTATGATTGACCACTCATACATGTGAACGGAAGCGCGTCTTCACAAGCAACAGAAATTCAGCCCTGCCATGCAAGAACAAGCGATCGAGCGCAAAACGCGCCATGTGGTTGAGAACACGCGACAAAATGAATGGAGGCATCAAATTGACAGGCTCGTTCACAATCAGACGCGCGCGCCCATCGGACGCTGAAGCGCTTTGCGAATTTGCGGCCAGCAGTTTCGAGCGACCTACGGCAGCGACACGCCCGCATCGGATCTCGAGTCCTACATCCAGGCGAATATCAGCGCCGAACAGCAGAATGCGGAGATTGGCGACCCCTCAGTCGCTGTTTTCCTCGCCATGCCTGATGATCGCGTCATCGGATATGCTCACCTCATGCTGGATACAGTCGACAGACGATCGGCCTTCCTCAATCGAATTTATGTCCACACCGATTGGAGGGGACGCGGATTGGCTATGGCCCTCCTCAAAACGGTCCTGCACGACGCGCATCAACGTGGCGCAACTCGCCTGGAGCTGACCGTCTACGAGCGAAACGCACGAGCCATTGCGTTTTATGAGAGGGCCGGCTTTGTCGTGACGGGCAATACGATCTTCGTGGTCGGTCAGATTTTTTGCAGAGCGACCTGGTGATGGAAATGAAGTTGGCCGAGCGGCCTAACAGCTGAACGGCGCGGCCAGCATAGGTGACTGCCGAACAGCAGAAACTCCGCATTGGATGCGCCGCAGAAGCACCCGTGCCGTCCGCAGCAACCACCAATAACACCTTATCGTCACCAGACGAAAAGGCCGGCGATGTTTCCATCGCCGGCCGCAGTTGTGGGGTTCGGGCAGTCTTTTTCTTTAGTCCTCGTTCGCCGCAAGCTGCGACAGAACCTCGCCGCGTCCACGCAGGCGCAGGATCAGCGGGATGATGAAGGCGGCCGCAGCAACGATGAGCAGGCCGGCCGCGATCGGCGACATCACCAGCGTCGTCACGTCGCCCTGACTGATCGCAAGCGCGCGGCGCAACTGTTGCTCGGCCAGCGGGCCAAGGATGAGGCCGACAACAGCAGGCGCGATCGGATAGCCGAAGAGCCGCATGATGTAGCCGAGGATGCCGAAGGCGAGCAGCATGCCCAGTTCGAAGACCGACGGGTTGGCGCCGATCGTGCCGAGTGTGGCAAACAGCAGGATGCCGGCATAAAGCCACGGCTTCGGGATCGTCAGCAGGCGCACCCAGAGGCCGATCAGCGGGAGGTTGAGCACAAGCAGCATCGCGTTGGCGATCAGCAGGCTGGCGATCAGGCCCCAGACGATCTGCGGGTTGTTCGCAAACAGCAGCGGGCCGGGCTGCAGGCCGTATTGCTGGAAGCCGGCGAGCATGATCGCGGCCGTCGCCGTCGTCGGCAGGCCGAGCGTCAACAGCGGCACCAGGGTCCCTGCCGCCGACGCATTGTTCGCGGCCTCCGGACCAGCCACGCCTTCGATTGCGCCGTGACCGAACTCCTCGGGGTTCTTCGCCAGGCGCTTTTCCGTGGCATAGGAAAGGAAGGTCCCGATCTCGGCACCGCCGGCAGGCATCGCGCCGATCGGGAAGCCAATCAGCGTGCCGCGCAGCCACGCCTTCCAGGAACGGCCCCAGTCCTGCGCCGTCATCCACAGCGAGCCTTTGACCGCCTCGACCTTCTCCTCGATGCTGTTGCCCTGGGCGGCGATATAGAGTGTCTCGCCGATCGCAAACATCGCGACCGCAAGCGTCGTCACCTCGACGCCATCGAGCAGATCGGGGACGCCGAAGGAAAGACGCGCCTGTCCTGTCTGCTGGTCGATGCCGACCATGGCAAGGGCAAAGCCGATGAACAGCGATGTAAGCCCGCGCAGCGCCGAATCCCCGAAGGCCGACGAGACGGTCACGAAGGCGAGTACCATCAGCGCAAAATATTCACGCGGCCCGAAAATCAGGGCCAGCTTGACGATGTAGGGAGCGATGAAGGCAAGGCCGAGCGTCGCGATCAGGCCGGCGACAAACGAACCAATCGCCGCTGTCGCGAGCGCCGGCCCGCCGCGGCCCGCGCGGGCCATCTTGTTGCCCTCAAGGGCCGTAACGATCGAGGCGCTTTCGCCAGGCGTATTGAGAAGAATCGACGTCGTCGAGCCGCCGTACATGCCGCCATAATAGATGCCGGCAAACATGATCAGCGAGCCAGCCGGATCGAGCTTGTAGGTAACAGGAAGAAGAAGGGCGACGGTCAGGGCGGGGCCAATCCCCGGCAGCACGCCGACCGCGGTGCCGAGCGTCACGCCGACGAGCGCATAGAGCAGGTTCATCGGCTGCATGGCGACCAGGATGCCCTGGAAGAGGAATTCGAAGGTGCTCATCGCATCCAATCCTAGAAGAAGATGTGTTCGAACGGCCCGGCCGGCAGGGTCAACTGCAAGAGCTTTGCGAAGATCACCCAGACGACGAAGCTGAAAGCGATGCCCGCAGGGATCGAGATCCAGAGCTTGCGGCGTCCGAAACCGGCAGCCGTAAAGGCAAAGAGAAGGCCGGTTGCGATCGAAAAGCCTGCCGTCTTGAGAAGCAGCATCTGCGCGGCAAGGCCGGCGACGACCCAAACTACAGGCGCGATTTCCTGATGCTCGCGCTCGGGAAACTCGCCACGCCAGGCTTCGAAGATGGTCCAGATGCCGAGGCCGATCAGCCCGAAGGCGACCACCTTGGGCGCAGTTGCCGGACCGATGCGGTCATACTGAGCAATGGCGCGCATATGCGAGGCATCCCAAAGCATGACGGCAGCGACGACGAAAAGACAGATGGCAATGACCAGCGCCGCCCAGTCAGGGCGGCGCTTCGTTGCCAAGGGTTCGTTACCCCTGCTCATTGAACAAGTCCGATCTCTTTAAGGATGCCTTCGGTAGCCGAAACGTCCTTGTCAAGCTGCGCCTTGAAGGCGTCGCCGGCGAGGTAGGTGTCAGCCCAGCCCTTGCTCTTCAGGATTTCCTGCCAGCCGGCGGACTTCGAGAGCTTATCGAAATCAGCGGTGATTGCAGCCGTCTGCTCGGCCGAAAGACCAGGGGCGGCGGCAACCATGCGCCAGTTCTCGACAGCGACATCGAGGCCCGATTCCTTCAGCGTCGGCGCGTCGACACCCTCGATGCGCTTGTCGCTGGAGACAGCCAGGAGCCGGAGCTGACCAGCCTTCACCTGCGATTCGAATTCGCCGTAGCCGGAAATGCCCGCGGTCACCTGTCCGCCGAGGATAGCGGCCAGGGCTTCACCGCCGCCGGAGAAGGCGACGTAGTTGATCTTCGTCGGATCGACGCCGGCAGCCTTGGCAATCAGTCCGACCGCAATGTGGTCGGTACCGCCTGCCGAGCCGCCACCCCAGGAAACCGAACCCGGATCCTGCTTCAGCTTGGCAACGAGATCGGCCATCGTCTTGATGTCGGACGCAGCCGGGACAACGATCGCCTCATACTCGCCGGTAAGGCGGGCAATCGGCGTGACGTCCTTCAGCGTGACCGGCGACTTGTTGGTCAGGATAGCGCCGACCATGACATAGCCGCCGACGATCAGTGCGTTCGGGTTGCCGTTGTTCTGGCCGGTGAACTGCGCGAGACCGATGGTGCCGCCGGCGCCCGGAACGTTCTGAACCTGAACGTTGCCTGAGATGCCTTCCTTCTGCATCACGGTCTGCAGCGAGCGGGCCGTCTGGTCCCAGCCACCGCCGGGAGCGGCCGGCGCCATGATGGTGTAGTCCGCCGCATAGGCCGGCAGGGCGACCGCAGCCGCGAAAATGGTTGCAAGAAGAGTATGCTTCACGAGTGTGTCCTCCGTGTGCGCGGCTTAGAAACCGCGCGTTGTTCTCGATGGAATCGGGAAGGACACCGCAGACGGACTCCAAGGTCCGATATGGCTGGCAAGCTCCTCCCGAAACTTCACCTCTCCGCCTCCACGGAGCTGAAGTTCTGCAAAGCGGACCACAACAAGCTGTCATTTAGCTGACATCGATCAACTATCCAGCCCGCGATGACACTTTTTTGCCGCAATTACCCTGGGCGAAAACAGACGCAAAATGCCACCATCCGTGGAACCTGGAGGCGGTTTGTGCGTTATGGCGCTCAGGAGGATTGCCCCATGAGTTCTCACGTCGATAACAAGCAGATCGAAAATGAGGGCTTACGCCAGGTGTGGAGTGTGCACGATTTTGCACGCCGGCACCGGTTGGACGAGCAGGAGGAGAAACGTCTTCGCTCGCTCTTTGGGTCATACGCGACGAAGCAGGAACTGCTGGCCAACGCCCAGCGGCCCTGCATCTTCCGCTAATCATCCACGGCGATTTTACTGCGTCCGCAGCACTTCGTTCCAGTGCGCGATCAATCGCGCGCGCTTCACCTGGTCCAGGTAAACCATCAAGCCCGGGCTGACAGGCACCGGCCGCAACTGTGCGCCCAAGAGCTCCTGCATCGTGTTGGCGGTATTCTCGCCGGCGACCTCCGGGCTGACAGCGGGAATCTGCAACTCCCGCGCCATGATCGTCTGGCCCTCCTTCGACATGAAGAAGGATAGATAGCGCCGTCCGAGTTCCGGTTCGCCCGCCGCCTGCGGCACCAGGCCGATGCGCGACATCACGACCGTATAGTCTTTCGGCAGCACGATCCCGACATCGGGATGACGCTTGGCCCAATCGGCGGCGTAGGACCCGAGGATGTTGTAGCCGAGCACGAAGCGGCCGTCCGATACGCGCTCCAGGATGGCCGAACTGGTGGAGTATAATTTGACGCCGGCCGCCCCCATCGCGCCGATAACGGACCATATGTCACCGAACTGTTCCTGGTCGCGTGCCATGAACAGGAAGCCGACGCCGGAGCGCTCGATATCATAGGTGCCGATCCGCCCATGGATCGCGTCACCCTTGCGCTTGAGGTAATCGACGAATTCCGCCCGCGAACTCGGCGGCGGCTCCGTCACGAAGCTCGGCTTGTGGTAGACGAACACCGCCGGCTCGAAGGTCAGCGCGTAGGCGGTGTTGCGCCAGTTGGCCCATTTCGGCCAGCGCGCGCTCATCGGCAGGTTGCTCACCTGCGCATAGCCGTCGTTGGAGAGCTTGACCTGCAGATCCATGGCCGAGGAGAAGGCGAAGTCCGCAGTGCGTTGGCCGGCATCCGTCTCCCGCACGATGCGGTCATAAATTTCCCCGGTCAGCATATCCTCGTACCTGACCGCCACGTCCGGATTGGCTTCCTGGAACCCACGGATCATCGGCTGCGCCAGTGGCTCGTCGAGCGATGAATAGACAACCAGCGTCGGGGCCTCGGCATTGCCGGAACGCGCCGGGTAGAACACCTCATCCGCAGTGGCTAAGCCGGGACAGAGCAACAGGCACGCAAGTAAAGAAAGTCTCCTCATGAGAGGACAATGCACCAGCAACCGGGATCCGGCAAGCGAGCCGCATCCACCCGCAGCGCCCCGAAGGCTGCTGGTACGACCGCAGCAGCAGCACACTCACCAGACACAAAAAATGGCTATGACATCTTCGCCGCCACCCTGTATCCTCTTCAAAAATCAAGGGAACATCCGTGCGCATTCTATTGGTGGAGGACAATATCGCGCTGGCCGACGGGCTTTCGGCCATCCTGCGAGGCACCGGCCATGCCGTCGACGTCGTGCATGATGGCGCCTCCGCCAACGCTGTCACGGCGGCCGAGAATTTCGATCTCGTCGTGCTCGACCTGAACCTGCCGGAAATGGATGGCCTCGAGGTGCTGCGCGCCATGCGCGCCAGGCAGAACCAGTCGGCAGTCCTGATCCTGACGGCGCGCGGCACGCCGGAAGAGCGCGTCAAGGGTCTCGATCTTGGTGCCGACGACTACCTTATCAAGCCCTTTGATATCTCCGAATTCGAGGCCCGCGTCCGCGTGCTCCTGCGCCGCCAGGCGGGTCTGCATTCGGCGACTGTCAGTTTCGGCGGCCTTTCACTCGATCTCAATTCACGCGCCTTCTCCGCCGGCTCGACGCCGCTCGACATTCCCGCCCGCGAACTCGGCCTGCTGGAAATCCTCTTCATGCGCGCCGGCAAGGTTGTCGCCAAGGAAGCGATCATTCAGTCGCTGACCGCCTTCGACGACGACATCTCGGCCAATGCCATCGAGCAATATGTCAGCCGCCTCAGGAAGCGCCTGTCGCCCTATGGGCTGACGGTGAAGACTGCGCGCGGCATTGGCTACTATCTCGACAAACTGCCAGAGGCCTCATGACAACGGCCTATTCGCTCCGACGAAGACTCCTGTTCTGGCTGCTGATCTCGACCGCCATCATCGGCATGGTCGCGCTCGCGGACACTTATCGCGAAGCGGTGCAGACCTCCAACATCGTTTCGGACCGCGTGCTGGCCGGCTCGGCACTCGCCATCGCCGAACGCGTGGTCGTGGCGGAAGACGGCACTCTCGAGGTCGACATCCCCTATGTGGCCCTTGAGATGCTGACATCGGCCGCGCAGGACCGTGTCTTCTATCGCGTCGACGGACCGCCCGGAAAATTCATCACCGGCTATCAGGCGCTTCCGGTCCTCGCCGAAACCGTAGGCGACACGGCAGGCTTTGCCGATGATACCTTCCGCGGCGAACCGATCCGTGTCGCAACGCTCGAGCGGTCAGCCTCAACAGGCATTCGCTCCGTCCCCTTCGCCGTGACCGTTGCCGAAACCACGATCGCCCGCCGTCAGCTCGCCCGCGCCATCCTCTTCCGCTCGGCGCTGCGTCTCTCCCTTATGATCGCCGGCGCCGCCGTCATCGTCTGGATCTCGGTCACGGTCGCGCTCCGTCCGCTGTACAAGCTGCGCGATGCGATCGGCGAACGCAGTCCCGACGACCTGCACCCGATCGAACAGGCAGTACCAAGCGAGGTCCAGCCGCTCGTCGATACCGTCAACGGCTTCATGGTGCGCTTGCAATCGGCGCTCGATGCACTTCGTAACTTCACCGGCAACGCCAGCCACCAGCTGCGCACGCCGCTTGCGATCATCCGCACGCAGCTCGCCCTCTCCGCTCGCGCGAGCACATTGGCCGAAGCGCAGGGCTCCGCCCTGAAAGGCGATCAGGCCGTCGCCCATGCCGAACGCATCCTCGCGCAATTACTGCTGATGGCGAAAATCGACGCTGCAACGGCGAAGGAGGCGCTGACCGCATCGTCGATCGACCTGACAGCCATTGCCCAGGACATCACCGGAGAACTTATCCCGACCGCCGCCGAGGCCGGCATCGACCTCGGCTTCGAAGGCGACCGCCCTGCCCTCGTCCATGCCGAGCCGCTGCTGATCGGCGAACTCTTGCGCAACCTTGCCGGAAACGCCATCGCCTATGCCGGCAAGGGCGCTGAGGTGACCGTTCGGATATCCGCGACCGACGATGCCGTCCGCCTCGAAGTCGAGGACAACGGCCCCGGCATTCCCGCAGAGAAGCTCGCGGCCGTCCGGCAGCGCTTCTCGCGCGCCAGCAACTCCGGCGCGCCGGGCGCCGGGCTTGGCCTGCCGATCGTCGAGGAAATCGCCGGCCTCTTCAACGCATCGCTGACGCTGGAGCCCGGCGCACATGGCAGGGGTCTCACGGCCTCCGTGACGTTTGCGAAGGCGACGTAAAGGCTTAGCCGGCTCGGCCTTACCGCCTTGCATTCTTTCGCTGCATTGCACACACTACCCTTCGGGAACAGCAAATGCCGTACAACGATACGGCAGCGGATAAGGCCGTCCATGTCGATCAAAGCCAGCATCTATCACCTGACGCATTACAAATACGACAAGCCGGTCCGCCTCGGACCTCAGATCATACGCCTCAAGCCCGCGTCGCATTCCAAGACGCGGGTGATCAGCCATTCGCTGAAGGTTTCGCCGTCGAACCATTTCGTGAACCTGCAGCAGGATCCCTACGGCAATTATCTGGCCCGCTACGTCTTCCCTGACCCGGTGACGGAGTTCAAGATCGAGGTCGACCTCGTCGCCGACATGACGGTCTATAACCCCTTCGATTTCTTCATCGAGGAGAGCGCCGAGATGTGGCCCTTCTCCTATCCCGAGGAGATCAGGGACGACCTGAAGATCTACATGCAACCGCAGCCGGTGGAGCCGGCGCTGGCTGCCTATCTCGCCGGCATCGACCGCACTCCCATGCGGACCACCGACTTCATCGTAGGGCTGAATGCGCGGCTGAAGAACGACGTCGAATACGTCATCCGCATGGAGCCCGGCGTCCAGACGCCGGAGGAAACGCTGAAGCTGGCGCTTGGCTCCTGCCGCGACTCGAGCTGGTTGCTGGTCGAGATCCTGCGCAATCTCGGCTTCGCCGCCCGCTTCGTCTCCGGCTATCTCATCCAGCTCACCCCCGACCTGAAGGCGCTCGACGGGCCCTCCGGCACCGAGGTCGATTTCACCGACCTGCACGCCTGGTGCGAGGTCTATCTCCCCGGCGCTGGCTGGGTCGGCCTCGACCCGACGTCTGGCCTGCTCACCGGCGAAAGCCACATACCGCTCGCCGCCACCCCGCACTACCGAAATGCCGCGCCGATATCAGGCGCGCTTTACGGCGAGGCCAACACCGAATTCGCCTTCGAGATGAAGGTCTCGCGGGTAGCGGAGCACCCGCGCATCACCAAGCCTTTCTCCGACGAAAGTTGGAAGGAGCTCAACGAGCTCGGTGCCAAGGTCGATAGCATCCTGCAGGCCGGGGATGTCCGCCTGACCATGGGCGGCGAGCCTACCTTCGTTTCCATCGACGACTTTGAATCCGAGGAATGGAACACCGCCGCCGTCGGCCCGACCAAGCGCGAGAAAGCCGACCTGCTGATCCGCAAGCTGCGCGAGCGCTTCGCCCCCGGCGGCTTCCTGCATTACGGCCAGGGCAAGTGGTATCCCGGCGAAAGCCTGCCGCGCTGGACCTTCTCGCTCTACTGGCGCAAGGACGACAAGCCGATCTGGCGCAACCCGGACCTCATCGCCGGCGAGGGCAAGGACACCGGTGCAAAGGCAGATGACGCCGCCAACCTTTTGAATGCCATCGCCAGGGAACTGGCGATCGAGACCGACATGGTGCTGCCCGCCTACGAGGATCCAGCCGAATGGATCATGAAGGAAGGCAGCCTGCCCGAAAACGTCGACCCATCCAATTCCAAGCTGAAGGACCCGGAAGAGCGCAGCCGCATCGCCCGCGTCTTCGAACGCGGCCTGACCGTACCGACCGGCTACATCCTGCCGGTCCAGGCCTGGAACGCGCGCGCCTCTAGCACGCGCTGGGTCAGCGAAAAATGGAAGACCCGCCGCGGCAAGATCTTCCTCGTTCCCGGCGACAGCCCCGTCGGCTATCGCCTGCCCCTCGGCACCCTGCCCTATGTGCCGCCGGCGCGTTTCCCCTATATCCACCCCGCCGACCCGTCGATTCCGCGCAATCCGCTGCCCGAAGTCTTCGTGCCATCCGGCCGCGCCATGCCGGAAGCCTCCCGCCACAGCGACGACAGCAGCCAGAACCGCGTTGAGCAAACCGTCGGCGAGATCGGCGGCGCCGTGCGCACCGCAATCTCGGTCGAACCGCGCGACGGCAGGCTCTGCGTCTTCATGCCGCCGGTCGAGCGCATCGAGGACTATCTCGAACTGATCGCCGCCGCGGAGAATGCAGCGACCGAACTCGGCCTGCCCGTCCATATCGAAGGCTATTCGCCGCCGCAGGACGAGCGCATTAATGTCATCCGCGTCGCCCCCGATCCCGGCGTCATCGAGGTCAATATCCATCCCGCTTCCAACTGGCAGGATTGCGTCGACATTACGATGACGATCTACGAGGAAGCCCGCCAAAGCCGCCTCGGCACCGACAAGTTCATGATCGACGGGCGCCACACCGGTACCGGCGGGGGCAACCATGTGGTCGTTGGTGGCGCCAATCCGGGCGACAGCCCCTTCCTGCGCCGCCCTGACCTGTTGAAGAGCCTGGTACTGCACTGGCAGCGCCATCCCTCGCTCTCCTACATGTTCTCGGGCATGTTCATCGGCCCGACCAGCCAGGCGCCGCGCATCGACGAAGCCCGTCACGACAGCCTCTACGAACTGGAAATCGCGCTCGCCCAGGTCCCCGCGCCGGGTCGCGGCGCGCAACCCCTCCCTTGGCTGGTGGACAGGCTGTTCCGCAATCTGCTGACCGACGTCACTGGCAACACGCACCGCGCCGAGATCTGCATCGACAAGCTGTTTTCGCCGGATGGCCCAACCGGACGGCTCGGCCTCGTCGAATTCCGCGGTTTCGAAATGCCGCCGAACGCACGTATGTCGCTTGCCCAGCAACTGCTGGTCCGCGCGTTGATCGCCCGCTTCTGGCAGCACCCTGCGGACGGCAAGTTCGTGCGCTGGGGCACGTCGCTGCACGACCGCTTCATGCTGCCGCACTTCGTCTGGGCCGATTTCCTCGACGTGCTCGGCGACCTCAAGCAGAATGGCTTCGACCTCAGCCCGGAATGGTTCAAGGCACAGCTTGAATTCCGCTTCCCCTTCTGTGGGGAGGTCGAATACGAAGGCTCTAAGCTCGAACTGCGGCAGGCGCTGGAACCCTGGCACGTCATGGGCGAGGAGGGCGCGATCGGCGGCACGGTCCGCTATGTCGACAGCTCCGTAGAGCGCCTGCAGGTCCGGCTGGAAACCAGCAATGCCTCCCGCTACACCGTGACCTGCAACGGCCGCACGGTTCCGTTGAGCTCGACCGGCACGGCGGGCGTCTCGGTCGCTGGCGTTCGCTTCAAGGCATGGCAGCCTGCGTCGGGATTGCACCCGGTTTTGCCGGTCAATACGCCGCTCACCTTCGACATTTATGATACATGGTCGAAGCGTTCGATCGGCGGCTGCATCTATCATGTTGCCCATCCGGGCGGGCGTAACTATGAGACCTTCCCGGTCAATGGTAACGAAGCGGAAGCGAGACGGCTGGCGCGATTCGAGCCGTGGGGGCATACGGCAGGCGCATTCATTCCGCGTGCCGAGACAGTTTCACCGGAATTCCCGCTGACGCTCGATCTTCGACGACCGGTGGGAATCTAAGCACTAGGGCGAAATGGGCAAGAAACCGACGGCAGAACTGAGGGAAGAGCCAGCGATCCGCACCGGAAACGATGCCGTGCTTGGCTATACTCCTCTGCCCGGCGTCGCCGACGAGATGGTCGACACCAACGGCGCCATCCGCCCGGTCTGGCAGCGCTTCTTTTCGCATCTGAGCGGAATGCCCGAAAAGGAGCTGACCGAACGCTTCACCCGCGCCGACCGTTACCTGCGCGACGCCGGCGTTTTCTACCGAGCCTACGGCAGCACCGGAAGCGCCGAGCGCTCCTGGCCCCTCTCGCACGTTCCGGTCCTCATTGATGCGCGCGAATGGGAGGCGGTCTCGGCTGGGCTCGTCCAGCGCGCCGACCTGCTGGAAGCGATCGTTGCCGACGTCTACGGCCAAAATCGCCTTGTCGCGGAGGGCGTGCTGCCACCGGCCCTGATCGCTGCCAACCCCGAATACCAGCGTCCGCTTGTCGGCGTCACCCCGGCCGGCGGTCACTACCTGCATTTCTGCGCCTTCGAGATCGGCCGCGGTCCTGACGGAAACTGGTGGGTCCTCGCTGACCGTACGCAGGCGCCGTCTGGCGCCGGCTTTGCGCTTGAAAACCGCGTGGCGACGACCCGCGCCTTCTCCGATATATACGCCGAGACGCCGGTTCATCGCCTCGCCTCCTTCTTTGGCGCCTTCCGCGATGCGCTGCAGGGCATGAAGCACAGCGGCGACGACCGCATCGCCGTGCTGACGCCAGGCCCCGCCAACGAAACCTATTACGAGCACGCCTATATCGCCCGCTATCTCGGCTTCATGCTGCTCGAGGGCGAAGACCTGGCTGTCGTCAACGGCAAGGTGATGGTCCGCACCGTGTCGGGCCTGAAGCCGATCACCGTGCTTTGGCGTCGCCTCGATTCGGCCTATTCGGATCCACTGGAACTGAACCAGAATTCACATATCGGCACGCCCGGCCTCGTCGAGGCTCTGCGCGCCGAAAGCGTGACCATCGTCAATGCACTCGGCAGCGGCATCATTGAAACACGCGCGCTGCTCGCCTTCATGCCGACCATCTGTCGTCGTCTGTTTGGCGAAGAGTTGAAGCTCCCCTCGATCGCCACCTGGTGGTGCGGCCAGAAGGGCGAACGCGAGCATGTGGCGGCCAACATCGAAAAGATGGTGATCGGTCCGGCCTATTCGCGCGCACCGTTCTTCGACGACAGGGGCGAATCCGTGCTCGGCTCGACCTTGCGCGCCACGACCAAGGATTCGATCGGCGATTGGCTGAACTCCGACGGCGCCAAACTTGCCGGGCAGGAAGTCGTAACGCTATCGACGACCCCGGCCTGGATCGACGGCAAGCTGACGCCGCGGCCGATGTCGCTGCGCGTCTTTGCCGCCCGTACGGCCAATGGCTGGCAGATCATGCCGGGCGGCTTTGCCCGCATCGGCGGCAGCGACGATGTTTCGGCCATCGCCATGCAATCGGGTGGTGCCGCCGCCGACGTCTGGATCGTCAGCGACAAGCCGGTGGAGCAGCACACATTGCTGCCGGCGGAAGGCAGCTTCACCCGCAACATGCCGGGCAGCCTGCCGAGCCGCGCGGCCGACAATCTCTTCTGGCTCGGCCGCTACATCGAGCGCGCCGAAGGGGCGCTGCGCATCCTGCGCGCCTGGCACGCCCGCTTTGCGGAAGCCGCCGATCCGAACCAGCCCCTGTTGGCCGACGTGACAGCCTATCTGGCCGCCGTCGACATCGACACCGAGGAAGCAGTCCCGGATACGCTAATGCGCAACATCGACAGCGCCGTCTATTCCGCCAGCAACATTCGCGACCGTTTCTCGCCGGATGGCTGGCTGGCGCTCACTGATCTCGCCAAGACGGCGCGACGGTTCCACGAGACGATTTCTCCCGGCGACGATGCAAGCCACGCGATGACGATTCTGCTGCGCAAGCTCGCGGGCTTCGCCGGTCTGGTGCACGAAAACATGTATCGCTTCACCGGCTGGCGTTTCCTCTCGCTCGGCCGCCATATCGAGCGCGGGCTGCACATGACACGGCTGCTCGGGCACATGTCGGGGCCGGACGCCCCTGATGGCGCGCTCGACATGCTGCTGGAGATCGGCGACAGCGTCATGACCCATCGCCGCCGCTACAACGTCAACACCGCTCGCCTCACGGTCACCGATCTGCTCGCGCTCGATCCGCTCAATCCACGCTCAATTCTTTTCCAGATGAACGAGATCCACCGCGAGGTGGAGCAGCTCCCGAACGCACTCGTCAACGGCCAGATGTCGCCCTTCTATCGCGAAGCGATGCGGTTGCACTCCGGCCTTGCCGTGATGACGCCGGAGACGATGAGCGTCGATGTCTACCGCCGCCTCGAACGCGAGCTGGAGCATCTGTCCGACCTCCTTGCCCACACATATCTCGGATGACCCAGGTGCTTTACGATCTCTCGCTGCACATGGGCTACATCTACGACACGCCGGCCTCTGGCGCCCGCCACATCATGCGGCTGATGCCGCTGTCGCTGCCGAACCGGCAACGGCTGGTGGCCGGCTCGATCAAGGTTTCGCCGACGCCGGATGAACAGGCGCACTTCGTCGATTTCTTCGAGCACCCCGCGACTTCCTTCATGCTGCGCGCGCCGCATGAAAAGCTGGATATCCGCATGCATGCCCGCGTGCAGGTGGAGAGCCATTCGATCGCAGCGGATTTTTCCCCCGTGCTCGCAAAGCTTCCGAATGAGGTCGCAGGCGTCTGGTCGCTGAAGCCCGACGCCCCGCATCATTTCCTCGGCAATAGCCCCCGCCTTTCGGAAACACGCGCGATCTCGGACTATGCGAAGGCCTGCGCCGAACCGTCATTGACCGTGCTGCAGATCGCCACTGCGCTATGCGCGAAAATCCATCAGGATTTCACCTATGATGCCGAAGCGACGACCGTCGATACGACGCCGCTTGAAGCCTTCCAAATAAAGCGCGGCGTCTGCCAGGACTTCGTCCATGTCATGATCCTTGCTCTGCGTAGCCTCGGCATTCCCGCCGGATATGTCTCCGGATTCCTGCGCACCATTCCGCCGCCCGGCAAGGAACGGCTGGAGGGGGCGGACGCCATGCATGCGTGGGTGAGGGTCTGGTGCGGCGAAACGATCGGCTGGGTCGAACTGGATCCGACGAACAACATCCCGGCCGGCACCGACCACATCGTCGTTGCCTATGGCCGCGACTACGCCGACGTCGCCCCGGTCATCGGCGTGCTGAAGAGCTACGGCGGCCAACGCGCTGTCCAGGCCGTGGATGTCATTCCGTTGGGATAATTGAATAGCCGATAGAATTCAGATCTTTACCGTGGCGTTCATGGTGCCGCAAAAGGTCAAGGACCTCCTTGCCTCCTGCGGGACCATCCCCAGCAACGCCTATCAGCCCAATAGCATGGCTCAGCTGGTTGCGGACTTCGGCCATGGCCGCCAAGGCGACGAGCTCGCGACCCGCCTGACGAACTGGTAACAGCAAGGACCCGCAAACAACAAAAGCCGCCCCGGAACAAACCGGAGCGGCTTTTCGTTTGCCTGCAAAAACGCGCATATCAAATTCGGAAAACCGATTGAAATCAAGCTCTTTCCGCAGCGGTGCGCCAAGCCTCGGCAATTTTTTCGTTTGGGTAATTCCTTTGTTGCAAGTGCGTTGTAACGATGCATAAACTGCGTGTTTAGTGCGCGGCAAACCGATTGAAATTGGCATAACGTACTGAAACCAAACAGAATTGGCGAGGACTGACGATGAACACCGTTTCGAAGCCGACAATCCCCTCCCCCGCGCCGCGCAGCTCCAAGCCGGAAATTCTCGCCGAAGAAATCATCGAACGCCTGACCTACCGCATCGGCAAGGATGCGAAGGTCGCCAAGCCGCATGACTGGCTGACGGCGACCATCCTCGTCATACGCGACCGCATCATCGACAAGTGGATGGAGTCGACCCGCAAGGTCTACGCAACAGGCGACAAGCGCGTTTACTACCTCTCCCTCGAATTCCTCATCGGCCGCCTGATGCGCGACGCCGTCTCGAACCTCGGCCTCATGGAACAGGTTCGCGACGCGCTCGCCTCGCTCGGCGTCGATGTCTCTGTCATCGCCGGCCTCGAGCCTGACGCCGCTCTTGGCAACGGCGGCCTTGGCCGTCTCGCCGCCTGCTTCATGGAAAGCATGGCGACCGTCGATGTCCCGGCCTATGGCTACGGTATCCGTTACGTCCACGGTCTTTTCCGGCAGCAGCTTGCCGATGGCTGGCAAGTGGAGTTGCCGGAAAGCTGGCTGGCGCACGGCAATCCCTGGGAATTCGAGCGTCGCGAGAGCGCTTACGAAATCGGCTTCGGCGGCACCGTCGACGTGGTCAATAGCCCCGAGGGCGAGCCGCGCTATGTGTGGAAACCCGCCGAGCGTGTCATCGCCGCCGCCTTCGACACTCCGGTGGTCGGCTGGCGCGGCAAGCGCGTCAACACGCTGCGCCTCTGGTCCGCGCAGCCGATCGACCCGATCCTGCTCGACGCCTTCAACGCCGGCGACCATATCGGCGCGCTGCGCGAGAGCAACAAGGCCGAAAGCCTGACGCGCGTTCTATATCCAGCCGACGCGACGCCGGCCGGCCAGGAACTGCGCCTGCGCCAGGAATTCTTCTTCTCCTCCGCTTCGCTGCAGGACATCCTGCGCCGTCACCTGCAGCAGTATGACGATTTCACCTCGCTGCCCGACAAGGTGGCGGTCCAACTGAACGACACGCATCCAGCGGTCTCGGTCGCGGAACTGATGCGCCTGCTGTGCGACGTGCATGGTCTCGACTTCGACCAGGCTTGGGACATCACCCGCGGCACGATCGGCTACACCAATCACACCCTCCTTCCAGAAGCGCTGGAAAGCTGGCCGATCCCACTGTTCGAGCGCCTGCTGCCGAGGCATATGCAGATCATCTACGCGATCAACGCCAAGGTCCTGCTGGAGGCGCGCAAGACCAAGACCTTCTCCGAAACGGAAATCCGCTCGATTTCCCTGATCGAGGAAAGCGGCGAGCGCCGTGTACGCATGGGCAATCTCGCCTTCGTCGGCGCTCATTCGATCAACGGCGTTTCGGCTCTGCACACCGACCTGATGAAGGTCACCGTCTTTGCCGACCTGCATAAGCTCTATCCCGACCGCATCAACAACAAGACCAACGGCATCACGCCGCGCCGCTGGCTGCAGCAGTGCAATCCCAGCCTGACCTCGCTGATCCGCGAAACGATCGGCGACGACTTCCTCGATGACGCCGAAAAGCTGAAGCCGCTCGACAAGTTCGCGAACGATGCAAGCTTCCAGGAGAAGTTCGCGGCGGTGAAGCGCGCCAACAAGGTGGCCTTGTCCAATCTCGTCGCCAGCCGCATGGGCATCAAACTCGATCCGTCGGCTATGTTCGATATCCAGATCAAGCGCATCCACGAGTACAAGCGGCAGCTGCTCAACATTATCGAAGCCGTCGCGCTCTACGACCAGATCCGCTCACATCCAGAATTGGACTGGGTGCCGCGCGTCAAGCTCTTTGCCGGCAAGGCGGCGCCGAGCTACCATAACGCCAAGCTGATCATCAAACTGATCAACGACGTCGCCCGCACGATCAACAACGACCCGGCCGTCCGCGGCCTGCTGAAGGTCGTGTTCGTGCCGAACTACAACGTTTCCCTGGCCGAGGTCATGGTGCCGGCCGCCGATCTGTCCGAGCAGATCTCGACTGCTGGGATGGAAGCATCGGGCACCGGCAACATGAAGTTCGCGCTGAACGGCGCGCTGACGATCGGGACACTCGACGGCGCCAATGTCGAGATGCGCGACCATGTCGGCGAGGACAACATCATCATTTTCGGCCTGCGTGCCGACGAAGTCGCCGCCGCCCGTGCAGATGGCCACAATCCCCGCGCCATCATCGAAGCGTCGCGTGAACTGTCTCAGGCACTCCAGGCCATCAGTTCCGGCGTCTTCTCGCACGACGATCGAAGCCGATACGCGGCGCTGATCGAAGGCATTTACGCGCATGACTGGTTCATGGTTGCGGCCGATTTCGATGCCTATGCGCAGGCGCAGCGCGATATCGACCAGCTCTGGACCGATCCGTCGGCGTGGAACAAGAAAGCGATCTGCAACACGGCTCGGATGGGCTGGTTCTCATCCGACCGCACGATACGGCAATATGCCAAGGAAATCTGGAGAGCCGGATGAAAGCGCCGAAAGCCACCCCTGAAGTCAGACTTCCCTGGGAGATTTCGGCAGACGAGATAGCGGCAATCCTCGCAGGGTCGCATTCCAATCCCTTCGCCGTTCTCGGCGTTCACAAATCGGGAAACGCCTACGTCACCCGCTGCTTCATTCCGGGCGCCGAAGAGGTGACCGCGATGGCGCTCGATGGCAGCGTCATCGGCGAATTGAAGCAGCAGCATTCTGACGGCTTTTTCGCCGGCGAGGTTTCGGTGACGAAGCAGCAGCCGGTGCGCTATCGCGCTCGACGCGGCGATGCCGAATGGGCGGTGACCGACCCTTACAGCTTCGGACCCGTCCTCGGCCCGATGGATGACTATTACGTGCGGGAAGGTTCCCATCTGCGCCTCTTCGACAAGATGGGCGCACACTGGATCAAGCACGAGGGCGCGCAGGGGATCCATTTCGCCGTCTGGGCGCCGAATGCTCAGCGTGTCTCGGTTGTCGGTGACTTCAATGGCTGGGATGGTCGCCGCCATGTAATGCGCTTCCGCTCCAGCGCCGGTATCTGGGAGATCTTCGCTCCTGACGTTCCGACCGGTGTCGCCTACAAATTCGAAATCCGCGGCCACGACGGTGTGCTGTTGCCGCTAAAGGCCGACCCTTTCGCCCGACGCAGCGAACTACGCCCGCAGACGGCCTCGGTCGCGGCATCCGAGCTGCTGCAGGAATGGGACGACGCAGCGCATCTGAAGCACTGGAGCGAAACCGACAAGCGTCGTCAGCCGATCTCGATCTACGAGGTTCATGCCGGCTCCTGGCAGCGGCGCGACGATGGCTCGTTCCTCTCCTGGGACGAGCTTGCCTCCCGTCTAATCCCCTACTGCGTCGACATGGGCTTCACCCATATCGAGTTCCTGCCGATTACCGAGCATCCCTATGATCCCTCCTGGGGCTATCAGACGACCGGGCTCTATGCGCCGACCGCCCGCTTCGGCGAGCCGGAGGGTTTCGCCCGCTTCGTCAACGGCTGCCACAAGGTCGGCATCGGCGTCATCCTCGATTGGGTGCCAGCCCATTTCCCGACCGACGAACACGGTCTCGGCTGGTTCGACGGCACGGCGCTCTACGAGCATGCCGACCCGCGCCAGGGCTTCCACCCCGACTGGAATACGGCAATCTACAATTTCGGGCGCACCGAAGTCGTTTCCTATCTGGTCAACAACGCGCTTTACTGGGCCGAGAAGTTCCATCTCGATGGTCTGCGCGTCGATGCCGTGGCCTCGATGCTCTACCTCGACTATTCCCGCAAGCACGGCGAATGGATCCCGAACGAGTACGGCGGTAATGAGAACCTGGAGGCTGTGCGCTTCCTGCAGAACATGAACACCCGTATCTACGCCGAGCATCCAGGCGTCATGACCATCGCCGAAGAATCGACCTCCTGGCCGAAGGTGTCGCAGGCGGTGCATGAAGGCGGCCTCGGCTTCGGCTTCAAGTGGAACATGGGCTTCATGCACGACACACTGAGCTACATGAGCCGTGAGCCGATCCACAGAAAGCATCATCACAACGAGCTGACCTTCGGCCTGCTCTACGCCTATTCGGAAAACTTCGTGCTGCCGCTCTCCCATGACGAGGTGGTGCACGGAAAGGGCTCGCTGATCGCCAAGATGCCCGGCGACGACTGGCAGAAATTTGCGAATCTGCGGGCCTATTACGCCTTCATGTGGGGCTATCCGGGCAAGAAGCTGCTCTTCATGGGTCAGGAATTCGCGCAGTGGAGCGAGTGGAACGAGGCAACCTCGCTCGACTGGAACCTGCTGCAGTACCGCATGCACGAGGGCATGCGCCGGCTGGTGCGCGACCTCAACTTCACCTACCGCAGCAAGCCGGCCCTACACGCCCGCGACTGCGAGGGCGATGGCTTCGAATGGCTGATCGCCGACGACCACGAGAACTCCGTTTTTGCCTGGCTGCGCAAGGCGCCAGGAGAGAAGCCGGTCGCCGTCATCTGCAATCTGACGCCTGTCTATCGCGAGAACTATTCCGTGCGCCTGCCGACCGAGGGGCGCTGGCGCGAGATACTGAATACCGATGCCGACATCTATGGCGGCAGCGGCAAGGGCAATGGTGGCCGCGTGCAGGCCGTCAACGCCGGTGGCGCCATCGCCGCATCGATCACCTTGCCGCCTCTGGCGACGATCATGCTTGAACCTGAGAACTGACGACTGGTGGGAGGATAAAAATGGTAGAAAAACGTGTTCAGCCACTTGCCCGCGACGCAATGGCCTATGTTCTCGCAGGTGGTCGGGGAAGCCGCCTGAAGGAACTCACCGATCGCCGCGCCAAGCCGGCGGTCTATTTCGGCGGCAAGACCCGCATCATCGACTTTGCGCTGTCGAACGCGCTGAACTCGGGCATCCGCCGCATCGGCGTCGCCACCCAGTACAAGGCGCACTCGCTGATCCGCCATATGCAGCGCGGCTGGAACTTCTTCCGCCCCGAGCGGAACGAGAGCTTCGACATTCTGCCAGCCTCCCAGCGCGTCTCGGAGACGCAGTGGTATGAAGGCACCGCCGATGCGGTCTACCAGAACATCGACATCATCGAGGACTATGGCGTCGAATACATGGTCATCCTCGCCGGCGACCATGTCTACAAGATGGACTACGAATACATGCTGCAGCAGCATGTCGATTCCGGCGCCGACGTCACGATCGGCTGCCTGGAAGTCCCGCGCATGGAAGCCGTCGGCTTCGGCGTCATGCACGTCGACACGACCGACCGGATCATCGACTTCGTCGAGAAGCCCGCCGATCCGCCGGGCATTCCCGACAAGCCGGAATTCGCGCTTGCCTCGATGGGCATCTACGTGTTCCACACGAAATTCCTGATCGACGCACTGCGCCGCGACGCCGCTGACCCGAACTCCAGCAAGGATTTCGGCAAGGACATCATCCCTTACATCGTCAAGAACGGTAAGGCCGTCGCCCATCGTTTCGCCAACTCTTGCGTCCGGTCGGATTTCGAGCACGAGCCCTACTGGCGCGATGTTGGAACGATCGACGCCTATTGGCAGGCCAACATCGACCTGACCGCGATCGTTCCGGAACTGGATATCTACGACAAGTCCTGGCCGATCTGGACCTATGCAGAAATCTCGCCCCCGGCGAAGTTCGTCCATGACGACGAAGACCGCCGCGGCTCTGCCACATCCTCCGTCGTCGCGGGCGACTGCATCATTTCCGGCGCAACGCTGAACAAGAGCCTCCTCTTCACCGGCGTTCGCGCCAATTCCTACTCCAAGCTCGAAGGTGCCGTCGTTCTCCCGAGCGTCAAGATCGGAAGGCACGCCCAACTCAGAAACGTCGTGATCGACCACGGAGTCGTCATTCCTGAAGGCCTCATCGTCGGCGAGGATCCGGTTCTAGATGCCAAGCGTTTCCGCCGCAGCGAGGGCGGCATTTGCCTCATTACCCAACCGATGATCGACAAGCTGGGCCTGTAAGCCATGAAAGTTCTTTCGGTTTCGTCCGAAGTCTTCCCGCTCGTCAAGACAGGGGGCCTCGCCGATGTGGCGGGTGCCCTGCCGATCGCCCTTGAGCGTTTCGGCATCGAAACCAAGACCCTCATGCCGGGCTATCCGGCCGTCATGAGGGCTATCCGCAATCCTGTAGTCCGACTCCAATTCGACGATCTGCTCGGCGAACCGGCAACCGTGCTCGAAGTCAAGCACGACGGGCTCGATATCCTCGTGCTCGACGCCCCCGCCTATTACGACCGGTCGGGCGGCCCCTATCTCGACGCCACCGGCAAGGATTACCCCGACAATTGGCGCCGTTTCGCGGCTCTGTCCCTGGCCGGCGCCGAGATTGCCGCGGGGTTGATGCCGGACTGGCGGCCGGACCTCGTGCATACGCATGACTGGCAGTCGGCGATGACCTCGGTCTACATGCGCTACAATCCGACGCCGGAATTGCCGAGCGTCCTGACCATCCACAACATTGCTTTCCAGGGGCAGTTCGGCGCCGATATCTTTCCGGGTCTTCGTCTGCCGCCGCACGCCTTCGCAACGGAAAGCATCGAATATTACGGCAATATCGGCTTCCTGAAGGGCGGCCTGCAGACTGCACACGCCATCACCACTGTCAGCCCCTCTTATGCCGGCGAGATCCTGACCACCGAGTTCGGCATGGGTCTCCAGGGCGTCATCGCAAGCCGAATCGATTCACTGCACGGCATCGTCAACGGCATTGATACCGACGTCTGGAACCCCTCGACCGACCCGGTTGTCCACACGCATTACAACAGCAGCACTCTGAAGAGCCGCGTCGAAAACCGCAGCTCGATCGCTGAGTTCTTCGGACTTCACCACGACAACGCGCCGATCTTCTGCATCATCAGCCGCCTGACCTGGCAGAAGGGCATGGATGTCATCGCCGCCACCGCCGACCAGATCGTCGACATGGGCGGCAAGCTGGCCATTCTGGGTTCCGGAGACGCGGCGCTCGAAGGGGCGCTGCTTGCCGCGGCCGCCCGTCACCCCGGGCGGATCGGCGTTTCCATCGGCTACAACGAGCCGATGTCCCATCTCATGCAGGCCGGTTGCGACGCCATCATCATCCCGTCCAGATTCGAGCCCTGCGGCCTGACGCAGCTTTACGGATTGCGCTATGGATGCGTGCCGATCGTTGCCCGCACCGGCGGGTTGAACGACACCGTTATTGACGCCAACCATGCCGCGCTTGCGGCGAAAGCGGCAACCGGGATACAATTCTCGCCTGTAACTCCATCCGGTCTGTTGCAGGCGGTCCGCCGCGCGCTACATCTCTACGCCGATCAAAAAGTCTGGACCCAATTGCAAAAGCAGGGCATGAAATCGGATGTTTCGTGGGAGAAGAGCGCCGAGCGCTATGCCGCCCTCTATTCAAGCCTCGCCCCTAAAGGCAAGTGAGAGAAAATGATAAAATCCGTACCCACTACGCCCTACCAGGATCAGAAGCCCGGTACCTCCGGCCTGCGAAAGAAGGTTCCGGTATTCCAGCAGCCGAACTATGCCGAGAACTTCATCCAGTCGATCTTCGATTCGCTGGAAGGCTTTCATGGCAAGTGCCTCGTCATCGGCGGCGACGGACGCTACTACAACCGGGAAGTCATTCAGAAGGCGATCAAGATGGCCGCCGCCAATGGCTTCGGCAAGGTGATCGTCGGCAAGGGCGGCATCCTGTCGACCCCGGCAGCCTCCCACATCATTCGCAAATACAAGGCCTTCGGCGGCATCATCCTTTCGGCCAGCCACAATCCCGGCGGTCCAACCGAAGATTTCGGCATCAAGTACAATATCAACAATGGCGGCCCCGCGCCGGAGAAGATCACCGACGCGATCTATGCGCGCACGAAGGTGATCGACACCTACAAGATCGCCGATTTCGCGGACGTCAACCTCGACCGCATCGGCAAGGACGAACTGCCGGGCGGCATGATCCTCTCGGTGCTCGATTCGGTGGAAGACTACACGGCTCTGATGGAAGAGCTGTTCGACTTCCCCGCGATCCGCAACCTCATCAGCCTCGGATTCCGCATCGCTTTTGACGCAATGAGCGCCGTCACCGGCCCATATGCCAAGGAAATCTTCGAAAACCGTCTCGGCGCGCCGTCCGGTTCGGTCCGCAATTTCATGCCGCTGCCCGACTTCGGCGGCCACCATCCGGACCCGAACCCGGTTCACTGCAAGGAACTCTACGACGAGATGATGAGTGATGATGCGCCCGACTTCGGCGCGGCATCCGACGGCGACGGCGACCGCAATCTCATCATCGGCCGCGGCATCTTCGTCACACCCTCCGATAGCCTCGCGATCCTTGCCGCCAACGCCCACCTCGCGCCCGGCTATTCCGGGGGTCTCGCCGGCATCGCTCGCTCCATGCCGACCTCAGGCGCGGCAGATCGCGTCGCCGAGCGCCGCGGTATCGGCATGTACGAGACGCCGACCGGCTGGAAGTTCTTCGGCAACCTGCTCGACGCCGGCATGGCGACGATCTGCGGTGAGGAAAGCGCCGGCACCGGCTCCAACCACGTGCGCGAGAAGGACGGCCTCTGGGCGGTTCTGCTGTGGCTGAACATCCTTGCCGTTCGCGGCGAAAGCGTTCAGGACATCGTCACCCAGCACTGGCAGACCTACGGCCGCAACTACTATTCGCGCCACGACTATGAAGGCGTCGATACCGACGCGGCAAACGGCCTGATCGCAAACCTGCGCAGCCAGCTTGCGTCGCTGCCGGGCCAGAGCTTCGGCCCGCTGAGGGTCGAGAAGGCCGACGACTTTGCCTATCACGACCCGGTCGACAAGTCGGTCAGCGAGCATCAGGGCATTCGCGTCCTGTTCGAAGGCGGTTCGCGCGTGGTCTTCCGTCTCTCCGGTACCGGCACATCCGGCGCCACGCTGCGTGTCTATCTCGAGCGGTACGAGGCGGATTCGACCCGCCACAACATCGAGACGCAGCAAGCGCTCGCCGATCTTGTTGCTGCCGCCGAGACCATCGCGGGCATTCGCAGCCGCACGGGCCGTGACGCTCCTTCCGTGATCACCTGACCGAACGGCATGGCGGCGGGCAGACCCGGGCAAGGCGGAGCAACCATCCTCGAGACCGGCGTTGATTTCGCCGTCTGGTCGCGCAAGTCAGGACAGATCGAGCTGTGTCTGTTCGGCGACGACGACAAGGAACTGGCCCGCTTGCCGATGAAACGAGGCGATGACGATGTTCATCGCCTTTTCGTCGACGGCTTGAAGGAAGGTGCGCGCTACGGCTACCGCGCCGGCGGCGTCTATGCGCCCGACGACGGCCTCTGGTTCGACCCGTCGAAGCTGCTGGTCGATCCCTACGCCAAGGAACTCGATCGCCCCTTCCACTACGATCCCCTGCTCGGCACCTCCGGCGCCGAGACGCAGCACCTCGTGCCGAAGGCGATCGTCACCCGCGATGTCCCCGTGAAGCCGGGAAAGCCGCTCTTCAAGCCGGGTGGCTTCATCTACGAGGTTGCCGTCCGACCGTTCACCATGCTGCATCCGGATGTTCCCCAAGCGCAGCGCGGCACCGTCGCGGCTTTGGCGCATCCTTCCGTGATCGCGCATCTGAAGCGCATCGGCGTGGATGCGGTCGAGTTGATGCCGATCACCGCCTGGATCGACGAGCGCCACCTGCCGCCGCTCGGCCTCAGAAACGGCTGGGGCTATAACCCCGTCGCCTTCATGGCGCTCGACCCGCGGCTCGTGCCCGGCGGCATGGCGGAGCTCCGCGACACAGTGGCGAAGCTCCACGCCGAAGGCATTGGTGTCGTCCTCGACCTAGTCTTCAACCACACCGGCGAAAGCGACCGCTTTGGCACGACGCTGTCGCTGCGCGGCCTCGACAACCTCTCCTTCTATCGGCATCTGACCGACCGGCCAGGCGAATTGGTCAACGATACCGGAACGGGCAACACCGTCGCCTGTGATAACCCCTATGTCAGGCAACTGATCATCGACAGTCTCCGCCACTTCGTGCTCGGCGCGGGCGTTGACGGTTTCCGCTTCGACCTTGCCCCCGTTCTTGGCCGAACCGCTGGTGGCTTCGAGGCCAACAGCGAAACGTTGATGGCAATACTCGCCGATGACGTCTTGTCGGACCGCGTCATGATCGCCGAGCCTTGGGACATCGGTCCTGGCGGCTACCAGCTCGGTAACTTCCCAGCCCCCTTCCTCGAGTGGAACGACCGCGTACGTGATGACGTCAGGTGCTATTGGCGCGGCGACGATCACAAGACCGGACCGCTCGCAACTGCGCTGGCCGGCTCCTCGGACATATTTTCCCGCAACGGTGCGACCGGGACGCGCAGCGTCAACTTTCTTGCCGCCCATGACGGCTTCACGCTCCGCGATCTCGTCTCCTATAGCGGCAAGCACAACGAGGCGAACGGCGAGCAGAACCGCGACGGCCACAACGAGAACCACTCCTGGAACAACGGTGCCGAGGGCGAAACGCACTACCCCGATATCATTCGCAGACGCCGCGATGACCTGAAGGCGCTGCTCTCCACGCTCTTTGCTACGCGCGGCAGCATCATGCTGACGGCAGGCGACGAAGCAGGCCGCACCCAGCGCGGCAACAACAATGCCTACTGCCAGGACAATGAGATCACGTGGATGGACTGGGCGGCGCTCGACGATGAGCTCATCGCCCATACCGCTTTCATCTCAAGCCTGCGCAAGCGCTTCTCCGTGTTCTCGGAAACGGGTTTCTTCGATGGCCATGGCGACGTCGAATGGATATCGCCTTCGGGCCAGCCGATGAGCGTGCAGGAGTGGGAGACCCCGAACTTTTCCACGCTTGGAATGGTGCTGTCGACGCGCGATGGGCAGGGCGGAAAGCCCGCACGGCTGGCCGTGCTTTTCAATCGCTCGGGCGGCGAGGAAATTTTTGCATTGCCCGGGCCGTCCTCATGGCGGCTTCTCGCCCCCAATGGTCAGGAAAAATCCGCGACATCGGCCATCGTGCCGCGCCGTTCGGTCGCTTTCTATCTCGGAAGTTGACCGGCCAGGCCCCTGCCTGCAATTCCTTGTCGCAATTGTCACAATCCCATTGTAAGGCTTGCGCAGCCGCTTTCTCATGAGGAATCAATGGTCAAGGAAATTTCGCTCGCGGATGTGCGCGGGCTCATCGGCACTGAAACCGGCCTCTCGGACTGGATTGTCGTCGATCAGGCAATGATCGATGCCTTTGCGCATGCAACCGACGATCATCAGTTCATCCACGTCGACCCAGAGCGCGCCGCCACGAGCCCATTCGGCGGCACCATCGCCCACGGATTCCTCACCCTCTCGCTGCTTTCAGCGATGAACTACAACAGCCTGCCCAAAGTCCGTGAGCAGACGATGGGCATCAACTACGGCTTCGAGAACGTCCGCTTCCTCTCGCCCGTCAAATCGGGGGCACGCATCCGCGGCCACTTTATCCTTGCCGAAGCCCGCTTTCGCGGCGCCGGCATGTTGATGACGACCTACGACGTCTCGATCGAGATCGAGAACGAGAAGAAGCCGGCGCTCACCGCGCGGTGGATCACCATCATCCAATTCGACCCAAAAGACCGGCCCGAAGAAGCCTAGTGCGCTTCGAAATCGATGACGTGCCGGATCACCTCCCCGGCATGCAGCCGGTCGAAGGCTTCGTTGATCCCCTCCAGCGGACCTGTTGAAGACAACAAGCGATCCACCGGCAGCTTTCCACGCCTGAAGAGCCCGACAAAGCGCGGAATATCCCGGCTTGGCACGCAGCTGCCGAGATAGCTCCCGAGCACGCGCCGCTCCTCGGCGACCAGGCTGACTGCGGGGATTGCGAACTGACTGGATGGATTAGCCAACCCTGCGGTAACCGTCGTTCCGCCGCGCCGCGTGATGCGGTAGGCGAGATCAAAGGCCTTGACGGCTCCGGCCATCTCGAGCGCGTGGTCGACGCCGCCCTTTGTCGCCTCGCGGATTTGCTCCACAACGTCAGGGTCACTGGCGCGAAAGACGTCTGTCGCCCCAAGCGAACGCGCGATCTCGAGCTTGTCAGGAGCAAGGTCTACCGCGACAACGCGTTCGGCCCCGGCCGCCACGGCGCCAAGCACCGTGGCCAAGCCGACACCACCCAAACCGACAACAGCGACCGTCTGCCCCGGCTGCACATGACAGGTATTCACCACGGCGCCAACGCCCGTCAGCACGGCGCAGCCAAACAACGCGGCATGAGCGAACGGGATATCGCGGTCAATGCGAATCGCCGAATGGCGCGAGACCACGGCATGGGTGGCAAAGCCCGAGACGCCGAGATGATGATGGATCGGCACCTCCTCGCAGCTCAGTCGCCGTTCGCCCGATAGTAGCGTGCCCTTTCCATTGGCATCGGCGCCGGGAATGCACAGCGCCGGGCGTCCCTCGGCGCAGGGCAGACAATGGCCGCAGCTCGGCATGAAACTCATCACCACATGATCGCCGGGCGTCAGGTCATGGACATCGGGCCCGACCGCTTCCACGGTGCCGGCCGCCTCATGTCCAAGCGCCATCGGCACCGGACGCGGCCTGTCGCCGTTGATGACGGAGAGATCGGAATGGCAGAGCCCGGCCGCGCCAATACGAACAAGGATCTCGTCCCGCCCGGGCGGCGCGAGCTCGAGTTCTTCGATCGTGAGCGGCCGGCTCACCGCAAATGGCGGCGCGACCGGCGATCGGCGCAAAACCGCGGCACGTGTTTTCATGAACTCCTCCCGCGAACGGTTCCGGCAGACTAATCGCTCGCAAAAGCCAACCGCAACAGGACTTTAGGCTGCGGCGATTGCGCTATGGTGCACCGTTGATTTCAACGATGTTGCGATCAGGATCGAGCAGGTAGGCCTGCGGAAAACCGGCCGGCCCGGTACGCCTCACACGCAGCCGCCGGGGATCTCCCTCGGGCGCATCCTCGCGAAAACCCTTTGCGATCAGTCCCCGGATACATCCCTCGAAGTCATCGGTATGGAAGGCGAAATGTCCGTCGGCGGTATCGATGGTCGCCACCCGCCGGAACGTCCCAACCGGATTGACGATGATGTGGACCTGCAGCGCTCCGCAGGCAAACCAGGCTCCGTCGGTACTGAAAGGAGGCCTCTCGATCCGCTCGAGACCGAAGATATCGCGATAGAAGGCAACCGATCGGTCGAGATCCGTCGTGACGATGGAAACGTGATGCAGCATCATTGAGGACACCCCGCAACGTTGCGGCTACGCTCCGACAAAGCCGCACGCGATGGCGAATGATGGCATGAATGACACCGGTCTTGCAACTTGAAGCCGAATGGGGACGGCACAAGAGCACCGTCCCCCAATCGGGAATTCCAGTTCCGTGGCGCTTAATGCGCGGCGTCTTCGGCACCCTCGGCCAGCAGGCCGAATACGAAATCGGCGAACGAACGCCAGCACTCGACACGGAACGTATCGTCCTCGGTGCGGAAGAGCACGATCTCGGCCTTGCCGAAAATCGTGCGCGAGCAGGCGCCGACCGGGAAGGCATCAAGCGACAGATCCTGCGGGCAACCCGCGGAGATCGTCGCCTCGGCCCCGGGACCGGAGACGATGATCGCGACGTTGCGGTGCGAGACATCAGTTGCCGAATGCAGCACGTCCGCCTTCGTGAGCGCGCCCATCAGGTCTGCACCGAACTCATCGATAACGAGCCATTCATCCGGCCCGAGCCAGAGGGCGGCACGGCCACCCTTGCGGCCGGAGGTCTTCGGCGAAGACGGAACCGTGACGCCAAGAGCGGAGGACAGAGCCTTGAGGGACGCGGCGGGCGCACGGAGCGCGATGCGGGTGGCGGCCGGAGCTGCCGTCAGCCGTACCGTCGCCGAGCCGCCATGACGACCTGAGAGCACCGACTTGCGAACTGCCGTATCAGCCATTGATGCGGCCTCCTTCCTTGTCAAAGAACACCATGTCAGTCACCTCGACGGCGATCGTCTTGTCGGGCATAGGCACATAAAGTGTCTCGCCCATCCGCTTGCGGCCATCGGCGACCAGCGCGAAGGCGATCGACTTGCCGAGATTTTCCGACCAGTAGGACGAGGTCACATGGCCAAGCATCGTCATCGGCTTCGGCTCGTTCGGATTGGCGACGATCTGCGCACCTTCTTCCAGCACCAGCTTCGGATCCTTGGTGACCAGGCCGACCAACTGCTTGCGGCCTGCTTTCACCAGATCCGGGCGCTTCAGCCCACGAATGCCGACGAAGTCAGTCTTCTTCTTCGAGACCGCCCAGGAAAGACCAGCATCGTCAGGCGTGACGGTGCCATCCGTGTCCTGGCCGACGATGATGTAACCCTTCTCGGCGCGAAGAACGTGCATCGTCTCGGTGCCGTAGACGCAGGCGCCGAGCGGCTCTGCGTTGGCCCACACGGCTTCCAGAACGGACTGGCCATAGTCGGCCGGCACGTTGATTTCGAAGCCGGTTTCACCGGTGAACGACACGCGGAACAGCCGCGCCGGCACGCCCATGACCGTGCACTCGGCAACGCTCATATGCGGGAAGGCCTCGTTGGAGATATCGACGCCTTCGACCAGCGGGGCGATGATCTCGCGCGCCTTCGGACCCTGTACAGCGATGACGGCCCACTGTTCCGTCACCGAAGTCAGCCACACCTTCAGATGCGGGAACTCTGTCTGCAGATAGTCTTCCATGTGGTGGAGAACGCGCGGCGCGCCGCCCGTCGTCGTCGTCACGTGGAAGCGATCGTCGGCCAGACGCCCGACAACGCCGTCGTCATAAACGAACCCGTCCTCGCGCGTCATGACGCCGTAGCGGCACTTGCCTGGCTTCAGCGTGTCCCAGGCGTTGGTGTACATGAGGTTCATGAACTCGGCCGCATCGGGGCCGACGATCTCGATCTTGCCGAGCGTCGAGGCATCGAACACACCGGCGACATCGCGCGCCGTCTTGCATTCGCGGGCGACCGCCTGGTGCATCGTCTCGCCGGCGCGCGGATAGAACCACGCACGCTTCCAGTTGCCCACATCCTCGAACACCGCGCCATGGGCCTCTTCCCACTGGTGCAGCGGCGTCTTGCGCGCCGGATCGAACAGATCGCCGCGCGAATGCGCGATCAGCGTGCCGTAGGTGACAGGCGTGTACGGCGCGCGGAAGGTGGTGAGACCGACCTGCGGGATTTCCTTGCCCAGCATCTCGGCGGCGATCGCCAGGCCGTGCATGTTGGAGAGCTTGCCCTGGTCGGAGGCCATGCCGTTCGTCGTGAAGCGCTTGATATGCTCGATCGAGTGCATCCCCTCGCGCACGGCAAGGCGAATGTCCTTGGCGCAGACGTCGTGCTGGAAATCGATGAACGCCTTGGCGCTGGTCTCGGGACCTGCGCCTTCAGCAGCGCCAATCATGCCGCCCGTCCACTGATGGGCTTGCTCAGCCGTGATGCTGATCTTGCCGCCGGAGGGCTTCCCAACTGCCTGCGCCATCAGCTCGCCGGCCGCCAGCGATTCCTCGATCGTCTGCTGCAGATCGTCCGTGCCGTTGCAGGCGCCGACAGAAAGGCAATCCTGCGCGTACGTGCCGGGCAGGAAGCGCTGCGTCTCGGGCTCGAACGTCACCTTGCCGCGCGACTGCGAGAACAGGTGCACCGAAGGCGTCCAACCGGCCGAGACCAGCAGCGCGTCGACCGCGATCTTGCGCGGCGAGCCGCCGCCATTGCGGGCAACGGTCATCGACGAGATGCGGAGCTTGCCTGACGTATTGACCACGGACTGACCGGTGAGAACATCGATGCCGAGCGAACGGGCTTCCGCCAGAACGGCCGCACCCGGCGTCTGCCTGCAATCGACGATCGCGGCGATCTCGACGCCTGATCGTTTCAGGTCGAAGGCGGCCTCATAGGCCGAGTCGTGCGCCGTATAAACGCCGACCTTCTGGCCGACGGCGACGCCATACTGGTTGAGATACATGCGCGCAGCCGATGCCAGCATGATGCCCGGACGATCGTTGTTCGGGAACACCATGTGGCGCTCGATCGCGCCGTTGGCGAGGATGACGCGCTTGGCGCGCAGCTGCCACAGACGCTCGCGCGGCAGGTGGCGGCCAGGGTTCGCGACATGGTCGGTCACGCGCTCGGCGAGACCGACGAAATTGTGGTTGTAGTAACCGAAAGCAGTGGTGCGGGTCAGAACCTGCACATTGTCCATTGCCTTCAGCGTGGCGACCGTCTTCTGCGCCCACTCATAACCGGAAAGGCCGTCGATCTTGACGCCGCTGTCGTAGCGCAGCGCGCCGCCGACATCCGCCTGCTCGTCGCAGAGGATCACCTTGCCACCGGATTGCGCCGCCGCCAGTGCCGCCGAAAGACCGGCGATCCCGGCACCGACGACGAGCACGTCGCAATGCGCATAACGGCCGGCATAGTGATCGGGATCGGCTTCCTTCGGCGCAACGCCGAGGCCCGCCGCACGGCGGATCATCGGCTCGTAGAGGTGCTTCCAGGCCGCCTTCGGCCACATGAATGTCTTGTAGTAGAAGCCCGCCGCGAAAAACGGGGACATCAGATTGTTGATGCCACCGATATCGAAGGAGAGCGATGGGAAGCGGTTCTGCGATTCGACGATCATACCGTCGAAGACTTCCTGCACCGTGGCACGCACGTTCGGCTGTTTGCGGGCGCTGTCGCGCGCAACGTCGATCAGCGCATTCGGCTCCTCGGCGCCGGCCGAAAGGATGCCCCGCGGACGGTGATATTTGAACGAGCGGCCGACCAGATGGATGTTGTTGGCGATCAGCGCCGAGGCGACGGTATCGCCTTCGAGCGCCGTGTAGCTCTTGCCATCGAAGGTGAAGCGCGCGGTTCTGGCCGGCGTCAGGCGACCCTTGCCTGCAATACGGTTCGTGCCGCTCATTGTGCCTCTCCTTCGAGCTGTTCGTAGGTCTCGACGGGAGCATGCGGAACGGCTGCTTCGCCGATCGTGGGCTTCGGCTCGCCTGCCTTGTAGGTCTTGATGAACTTGTCGCTGATGGTATCGCGCGCCGCATTGAAGAAACGGCCGCATCCGTGCTGGTGGCGCCAGCGCTCGAAGATCAGCCCCTTCGGGTTGTCGCGCAGGAAGAAATATTCCTCGAACGCCTCGTCGGAGATGTCGGCGATATTGGTGGGACGGGCGATATGGGCATCGCCGGCACCGCGGAATTCGAGCTCGGAACGCTCTTCCTGACAGTATGGGCAGTAGATAAGAAGCATGATGTCCTCGTGTCAGTGCGCGACGGCGGCGGCGGCGGCTTCGTCGATCAGACGGCCGGTGCGGAAGCGGTCCAGCGTCAGGCCGGCATTGAACTTGTGTTCCTCATCGCGGGCGATGAGGTGCGCGAAGAGATTGGCCGAGCCCGGCGTCGCCTTGAAGCCGCCGGTGCCCCAGCCGCAGTTGACGTAGAGACCCGGAACCGGCGTCTTCGACTGGATCGCCGAACGGTCCGGCGTGTTGTCGACGATGCCGCCCCACTGGCGCATCATCTTGACGCGGCGGAACATCGGGAAGAGCTCGCAGATGGCATCGAGCGTGTGCGTGATGATCTGCAGGCCGCCGGTCTGGCTGTAGGAATTGTACTGGTCGGTGCCGGCGCCGATGACGAGCTCACCCTTGTCGGACTGCGAGATATAGGCGTGCACGGTGTTGGACATGACCACACAGGGGAAGATCGGCTTCAGCGGTTCGGACACCAGCGCCTGCAGCGGGCTCGATTGCAGCGGCACGCGCACATCGGCCATCTTCATGACCGTGGTCGTGTGACCTGCGGCCGAAACGCCGACCTTCTTGGCGCCGATGAAGCCACGTGATGTCTCGACACCGGTGACGCGACCATCAGGGCCGCGTCGGATGCCGGTGACTTCGCAGTTCTGGATGATGTGGACGCCGCGATCGGACGCCGCACGCGCGTAGCCCCAGGCCACAGCATCGTGACGCGCCGTGCCGCCGCGACGTTGGAGGGCGGCACCGTTGATCGGGTAGCGGGCGCTGGCTGAGATATCGAGCGGCGGACAATAAGCCTTCGCCTGCTCCGGCGTCAGCCATTCATTGTCGATGCCGTAGAGGCGGTTGGCATGAATGTGGCGCTTGAAAGACTGCTGGTCGTGCACATTGTGCGATAGCATCATCACGCCGCGCGGCGAGTACATAACATTGTAGTTGAGATCCTGCGAGAGGTTCTCCCAGAGCTTCATCGAATGCTCGTAGATGTGCATGCTCTCTTCGTAGAGATAGTTCGAGCGGATGATGGTCGTATTGCGACCCGTGTTCCCGCCGCCGAGCCAGCCCTTTTCGAGCACCGCGACATTTGTGATGCCATGCTCCTTGGCGAGATAATAGGCCGCACCCAGACCATGCCCGCCGCCACCGATGATGATGACGTCGTATTCGGCGCGCGGTTCCGGCGAAGTCCACTGCTTCTCCCAGCCCTTGTGACCCCTCAGGGCCTCCCTCGCCACGGCAAAAACCGAGTATCTGCGCATCCGCGTTCATCTCCTTCAGGGGAAAGGTCCCTTCTCGTCGGCCATACAAATCGCAAATCCAAAAGCGGCACAACGTTTCTTTTGCGACGCGGACCGGCTTTTGTTTTGACACGACGGGAGAATGCAGCAGGAGGCGTCGGGTCGTTCTCCCCCCGACTTGAAAAACGTTGAGTCACCTTCCGACCGGCGCAAACCGACCCGTGCAAACCGTGGTCAACCCTCAATGCATTTTAGAACACTTGAATTTACAATTCCTGAGCGCATATTTTCAGTCAGCGCGAGATCGCCCTCGCGCACCAGAAAATCACGTCTTTCGCATGAGTCGAACCGGTGCAGCCTCGGGAATAATCTTCAACACGCGCCACCACCCCAGGTTTGCATCAATTGGAAACGGACCGCCTCAACAAGGAGGATTGTTGTGCCGGTCGTTGGGAGGGTTGCAATGACATTGCGTGCTATCAATTTCGCTGCCGGTCTATTTTTAACCGGAGCGTGCATTGCCGGGCCAGGTATGGCCGCCGACCCCATAACCGAGGCGGAAGCCGCGGCCATCGGGGTTGATGCCTACGTCTATCTTTATCCGCTAGTCACCATGGATGTGACCCGTGCGCAGGCGACAAATATCGAAGCGGGCAAGAAGATGGGCCGTGGACCGGCCAATGCGTTCACCAATGTACCGGAATTCCCAACTGCTGAATTTCGAGATGTCGTCCGACCGAACTTTGACACGCTCTATTCCGTTGCGTGGCTCGACATGACCAAGGAACCAGTCATCGTGTCGGCGCCTGATACCGACGGTCGCTACTACCTGCTGCCGATGCTCGACATGTGGAGTGACGTATTCGCCTCGCCCGGATGGCGGACGACCGGAACCGCGAAGGCGGATTTCGCGATTGTGCCGCCTGGATGGAGCGGCAAGGACCTGCCGGCCGGCGTACAGCGCATTGACGCACCGACGCCCTTCGTCTGGGTCATTGGGCGCACGAAAACGGATGGGCCGGCCGACTATGACGCGGTCCACAAGATCCAGGCAGGCTACAAGGTCACGCCGCTGTCGCAATGGGGGAAGGCGGCAGAACCGGTGAAGGTCACGATCGATCCCAAGATCGATATGACGACGCCTCCGAAGAAGACTGTCGACGGCATGACCGCGGCGGATTTCTTCGCCTATGCGTCCGAGGTCATGAAACATAATCCGCCTCACATCACCGACCAACCGATCATCGCGCTAATGAAACGGATCGGCATAGAGCCGGGAAAGAGCTTCGATAAGACCAAGATCGATCCAACCGTCGCCAAGGCATTGGAAGCGGTTCCCGCCAAAGCCCAGAAGCTGATGGACTGGAAAGTTCCGACGCTTGCCCGCGTCGCCAACAATTGGTCGATGAACACCGACACCATGGGCGTCTACGGCAATTACTACTTGAAGCGGGCGATCGTCGCGCAGCTCGGGCTGGGCGCAAACCTGCCAGAGGACGCGATCTATCCGCTCAACCTCGGCGACGAGAAGGGAAACCCGCTAAACGGAGCGAACAGCTACAAAATCCACTTCGACAAGGCGAACCTGCCACCGGTCAAAGCGTTCTGGTCCGTCACGCTCTACGATCCCGAGGGATTTCAAGTCGCCAACAGCCTGAACCGATTTGCCGTCAGCAGCTGGATGCCCTTCGCCTACAATGCGGACGGTTCTCTTGATCTCTACTTCCAGAACAAGAGCCCGGGCGAGGACAAGGAAGCGAACTGGCTACCGGCGCCTGCCGGGCCGTTCAACCTGACAATGCGCCTCTACGGACCGGAGAGCGAAGCCTTGACAGGAAAGTGGAACCCGCCGGTCGTCGAACTGGTGCCCGCGCTCCAACAGGTGACAGCACAGTAGCGATTGCGCGCGTGCCTCGAGCGATCCACATGGGTATACCCATTGGGTTGAGAGGGCCCTCGCGCGCTGGCGCGAGGCTGCTGGGAGGATCAAACCGACTTGGGCGCAGTCCGCCGCTTCTTGGCAGGGGCGGCGGCTGTTGGTGCTTCGGCTTCTTGCTGCAAGCGTAGCGCCCTGAGCTTCTCCGTCTTCTTTTCGCGAGCCGCGGCTTCTGCCGTGATGATTGCTTTCGCTGTCGTGTCAGTGGCAGCCGCCTTGTCGCGCGGGGAGAGCTTGGCCGGATTGAAGAGTTCGTCTTTTGAAGTCATCTGGTCTCTCTATCTAGACGGAGCTCGCCTCATGGTAGCTCAGCGAGCCGGACGGACTGCCTTCTTCGGAGCCGGAAGGAGACCTTCGCGCTGCAGCTTCTTGCGCGCCAGCTTGCGCTGACGGCGAACCGCTTCCGCCTTTTCGCGAACACGCTTCTCGGACGGCTTTTCATAAGCGCTACGCGCCTTGAACTCGCGGAACAGACCTTCGCGCTGCATCTTCTTCTTCAGGACGCGGAGTGCCTGGTCGACATTGTTATCTCGAACGAGAACCTGCAAATTCTTTCCTTTCGTGCGGCAAATCTGTTTGCCGGTTGGTCAGAGTGGAAGCTACTTCCGTACCCTGATGCTTGAAGTTTTCAACCAGGATCCGCCCTGGATATCCGCGTCGGCGTCAACTCTCGGCGTAGGGGATACCGACTGGTTCACGTCGATATCGCTCTCAAGAATCCGCCGATCGAAGTTTTCCGTCTCGAACCGGACCCGATACTGCGGGCGACTCCCGTCTGACGGTAGAACTACCGCGATCTTGCAGGTCCTGCGCGCCTCTTCGGTGCGAACGAGACCGTCTTTCAGAACGATAGTGTCGCCGACAGCGTATCTTGGCATTCGTGCCATTTGGTTCCACCGAACTGTCTTGAGCGTCAAAAACATAAAAGGCCGGGTTTGACCCCGACCTCCGCCATCAGGCTCTCAGCTGCCAGTACATCCGTGGTCAGCCGGGCCGAATGAGAATTAGGCTGCGCGCAGGTTGTCGGCAGAATTCTTGCCAGACTTCTTGTCGCGAACGAGATCATAGGTGATCTTCTGTCCATCGGACAGGCTTCCCAAGCCAGCGCGCTCAACAGCGGAAATGTGGACGAAAACGTCCGTGCTGCCGTCATCCGGCTGAATGAAGCCGAAGCCCTTGGTGCTGTTGAACCACTTAACGGTACCTGAATTCATAACGATCTCCTTTCATAGTCGTTACTGCCATGCGTTCATTCACAAGGCTAAGATCGATTTTGAGAGGAAATCTGACGGAGCTTGACGCTCTTTGACAAAGGTCACAACCAATAGTCGATTAGCTACATATAGCGCAAACTACGAAATAAACAAGGCAAGGAAGCAGGCTATCGGGGTTTTGGGCAGTTCGCGCAACGCGGATCGACAGCACTCCGAAACACCCAGCTACGCTGAATGGCCCCATTGCGCTCCCATAAAAGCGCCTTCCCTGGGATAAGAAACCGTTTTTTGCGGCAAGAACGCCGGAACATATGGACTTCGCCCCACCGTTCTGCTATCCGCATCCTCAATCGCAAGGCTGCTGCCGCGCGAACTGTATATTTTTTGCCTCTGGCGCCGTGCTGACGCCGGCATCAACCAAACCAAAGGAACGTGATTCTCGTGCAGGTACTTGTCCGCGATAACAATGTCGATCAGGCTCTCCGCGCTCTCAAGAAGAAGATGCAGCGCGAAGGTATTTTCCGCGAAATGAAGATGCGCGACTACTACGAAAAGCCGTCGCAGAAGCGCGCTCGCGAAAAGGCCGAAGCCGTTCGCCGTGTTCGCAAGCTGGCTCGCAAGCGGGCACAGCGCGAAGGTCTCGTCGCACGCTAAGCGTAGCTGTCGTTATTTCGACGTTTTCAGATGCATGTTGGCGGGGGCGAACTATTCGCCACCGCCTTTTTATTGCTGCTGAAGCTTGCCCGTCCTTGAAGCGGACCGGCTGCACTGGGGGAAAACGAGCCCGCATGGCTGACATCACCAAGACCCGCTCTCTGCGTTCGCCGAAAATCGCCGTTCTACCGGTTTTCGCAATCGTCACCGCGCTAGGCCTTGCCGGCTGCACGACAGGCAGCACCTCGGATGCCGTCATCCGCATCGACAAGGCGCAGGGTTCGCAGGAAAACATCGCCTCGCTGACCTCAGTCATCAATGCCAATCCGCAGGATCCGGAAGGCTACAACGTCCGGGGCTCGGCCTACGGTCGCGGCGGCGACTTCCGCGCGGCGCTGAACGACTTCAACAAGGCCCTGCAGATCAACCCACGCTTCTATCAGGCCTACGCCAACCGCGCGCTGGTCTACCGCAACATGGGTCAGCAGCAGCAGGCGATCCAGGACTACAACAGCGCCCTGCAGATCAACCCGAACTACGACGTGGCGCTGATCGGCCGTGGCAATGTCTACCGCTCCGCCGGCCAGGACGATGCCGCCTACAACGACTTCAACAAGGCGATCCAGAACGGCACGACCGACGGCCGCGCCTATCACAATCGCGGTCTGATCTATCAGAAGCGCAATCAGCAGGATAAGGCGATCGACGACTTCTCGAAGGCGATCTCGCTCTCGCCGAATGCGCCTGAACCCTATAACGGCCGCGGCATTTCCTACATCGCGCTGAACGACGACGACAACGCATTTGCCGACTTCAATCACGCGATTGAGCTCAACGGCAACGTCGCCGAATCCTGGGCCAACCAGGCGCTGGTCTACGAGCGTCGTGGCGAAAAGGACAAGGCCGCCCGCTCCTACCGCCATGCAATCGGGCTCGACCCGAAGTACCAGCCGGCGAAGGACGGTCTTGCCCGCGTCGGCGCGGCGACCGGCTAAGGCATTACAGGCGACCTGCGCCAAACGGGCCGACGGTAACATCATCGCCGGCTCAGCGGCACCTGGTGCCGGCAGCACGCGGCTCGGCGTGGATCTTTCGCTGCCCCGGCCTTTTCCTCCCCCTCATCGCGATCGGGCCAGCACGGCTTGCGGTGCCGTGGCGCGCTCCGGAGTGAGCTTGGCGCCGTTTGTCAACCACTCGCCTCTTACGAGATTTTTATGAGCGATGCGGCCGCCGTTTTTCGTTCCCTTCCGCCTCGGAAGCTTCGTTTGACGCCACGGTTGAACAAAAATTTGCGAATTGCCGGACGACATGTTTTAGTGTGTTGCAAGCAGCATTACCTGTCCCTAACATTGCCGTGGGTTTCGATAGCAGGCTATCAGGAGAGCCGGGGGCGCGTTGAAGGCAATTGCGGTGGTCCAGATTTTTGCTTTCATGCCTGTAAACGGTTGGCGAACCGGTGATTTCCGCCGCATAAGTCAGCGGAGTACCGGCTCATGAAAGGCCGTTTCCGCTTCTTTCCGAAGGCCTCGATCGGGACCTACCTGATCGCGATGGCACTTGCGACGGCCTTGCCGATTTTCGCACTGGTGGCACTTCTGCTCGCGCAGCTGGAAGACAACCAGCGCTCAACTCTGAGGCGTGAAACGGCCCAGGATGCGACCGCTCTCGCCCGCTCCATCGATCGCCAGCTTCAGGACATGGCTACAACTTTAAGGTTGCTATCCAACTCGCCGGAACTGGAAAATAACGACTTCGCCTCCTTCCACGCTCGCACCGAGACGTCCCTGCGTACAGACAATCTCTACGTCATCGCCGTCGATGAAACCGGGCAACAGCTTTTGAACACCCGTCGGGACTATGGCGAACCGCTGGGCAAGGCCGGCAATCTCCCGTCCGTCGAGGCCGCGATCAAATCCGGCCGAATCGAAGCGTCCGATGTGTTCATGGGACGAACTAGCGGCGAGTTCGTCTACAACGTCACCATGCCGATGCAGGCCGGCAAGGTCAGGGCGCTGATCATAACACAGAACGCCGGGGACCTTGCGAAGCTGGTCACCACCGAAGGCCTGCCGAACGATTGGTCTGCGGCGGTCATTGATCAGAGTGGGCATGTGGTGGCTTCCGCCGGCGCCACGAATATTGGCTTCGGCCAACCTTTCAATCCAGACATCCTGCCTTCCCTGGTCAATTTCAGCGGCGTCTACGAGAACAAGCAGGTATTGCCGAACGCGATGCTCGGCTATGCGCAGATTCCGGGTTGGTCCTGGAAGACCGTGATATGGGGGCCTGTCGCCACGGCGCAGTCTTCTATCCTGACGACATGGCGCTTTCTGATCATCGGCGGCCTGGCGCTGATGCTTGTCGCGATCCTGGCCGCCTATATCGTTGCGCGTCAGGTGCGCACGACGATCCGCTCAATCGCCGACATGGCCATTCGGATGGGCGAAGGCCACATCGTGGCCCCCATCGAGACCAGCGTCATCGAAGCGAACCAAGTTGCTGTCGCGCTCTCCAACGCTTCCTTCGACCGGAGTCAGACGGAAGACCGCCTGCACTTCGTGATGAACGAACTCGTGCACCGCACCAAGAACCTGCTGACCCTGGTGCAAGCGATGATGCGCCAAGTCGCCAAGCGCGCGGACAGCGTGGAGGCATACCAGGCAGCGGTTGTCGATCGCCTCGAAGGCCTGTCCCGGTCGATCGACCTGCTCACAAGCGAGCAATGGGCCGGCGCATCGCTGCGCCGCGTGATCGACATCCACTTCAAGGGCTTTCCGCAGGCTGCCGAGCAGACCGAGATATCTGGCAAGGATTTTGTCCTCAAACCCGACGTGGTGCAAAATCTCGGTCTCGTCCTGCATGAACTTGCCACGAACTCGGTAAAGTATGGTGCCCTTTCCGTGCCGCATGGCCGCGTTCGGCTGAGCTGGCGGGATGCCCAGAACGAGGAGCGCAACGAACCTCTTGTTGTCTTCACGTGGGAGGAGCGTGACGGTCCGGTAGCGCGCGCTCCCGAGAATTCCGGCTTTGGGACGACCATCATCAAGAATCACGCCGCCGCCGCTTTTGGTGGGACCGTGGAAATCGACTTCCCGCCAGAAGGCTTTTACTGGGCGTTGACGGCTCCTCGTCGCAACCTCGAGCGTGCATAGCGCACGGAACAATTAACACTGGACCTTCGTTTCCGACAGGCTACTCGAAAGGAGAAGTCCATGTTCAGGGAAACGATGATTGCCGCGGCGGCTGCCGCAGTAGCCGCCATCGCAAACCCGGCAAGTGCCGCAAACTACATCACCCTCGGCCAGCTCGTCTGCGGATCGCAGGGTGGTCAGGGACTGATCGTCACCTCGCAGAAGAACCTGCTCTGCACCTTTACGCCGGCGGAGGGTGGCCCGAAGGTCGTCTATGCCGGAACGATCCAGAAATTCGGATTGGATGTCGGCCAGACCGGCAAGACTGTGATGATCTGGCAGGTTCTGGCCAAGACCGGAACCGACATTCCCGATTACGCGCTGGCCGGTGAGTATTACGGCGTAGGGGTCGATGCAAGCTTCGGCGCCGGCGCTGGTGCCAAGGTCATCGCCGGCGGCACCAACCAATCCTTCATGCTCCAGCCGTTGAACGTTCAGGCTCAGGAAGGCCTGAATCTCGCGCTCGGCGTGGAGAAACTGACGCTGGCGCCGGCCGCCACCTGATCTCAGGTCGCGCCGAAGAGGAGAGAGGCACCCGCCTCTCTCCTTTCCGTGTCAAGCGGAACGATGCGTCAGCGCAAGAGCGCCGCCGAACAACATCATCATCGAGCCGCTGATCCGATTGACAAGGCGAACCGCCCAGGCATTGCGCATGACGCCACGCAGTCGCGAGCCGACGAAGGCATAAATGCTGATCGCCCCGACCTCCAAGACCAGGAAGATTGCTCCGAGCGTGAAGAAACTCTGCCAGTAGGCATTGCGTTCGACGAACTGCGGCAAGAAAGCCGTGAAGATCAGGATCGCCTTGGGGTTGCTCGACGCAACAAGAAACTCCTGCCGCACATACGCCCTGAACGTTGAAGGGTGATGGGCAGCCGCCAGTTCCGACACATCCACCTTCGCGCGGAACAGCTTGAAACCAATCCAGAGCAGATAAGCGACACCTAGCCACTTCACGATCGAGAAGGCCACGCCTGAAGCCATCAGGAGGGCGCCGAGACCGAAGGCCGTGATGGCGATCATGATCGCAAAGGCGACGATGCGGCCGGCGGAGGCTGCAATTGCCATGCCCATTCCTGCGCGCGCACCGATCGTCACCGAGAGCAGGTTGTTCGGACCAAACGCCATGTTCAGCGCAAAACAGGCGGGAACGTAGAGGAGCAGCGTTTCGAGGGACATGACATCACCGTGCAAAACAAAGGGCGCGGTCCAAGTCCGCGCCCTTGTAGTTTAATCGAGATCAAGCATGCTGGCGACGCTTCAGTGGCCGATCGCCTTGTTGATTTCTTCGGTGACCTTCTTGGCATCTCCGAGCAGCATCATCGTACCGTCCTTGTAGAACAGCGTATTGTCGATACCGGCGTAACCGGAGCCGAGCGAGCGCTTGACGAAGAGGCAGGTCTTGGCCTTGTCGACATCGAGGATCGGCATCCCGTAGATCGGCGAGGTCTTGTCATCGCGCGCCGCCGGATTGGTGACGTCGTTGGCGCCGATGACATAGGCCACGTCAGCCTGCGCGAACTCCGAGTTGATGTCCTCAAGCTCGAAGACCTCGTCATAGGGCACGTTCGCTTCAGCAAGCAGCACGTTCATGTGACCCGGCATACGGCCCGCGACCGGATGGATCGCGTATTTCACCTCGACGCCGTTCTTCTTGAGATTGTCGGCCATTTCGCGCAGCGCATGCTGCGCCTGCGCCACCGCCATGCCGTAACCCGGCACGATGATGACCTTCGAGGCATTTGCCATCAGGTAGGCGGCATCCTCGGCCGAACCGAGCTTGACCGTCTTGTCGGAATTATCCGCGCCGCCCGCGACCGTCTCGCCGCCGAAGCCGCCGAGGATGACGGAAACGAAGGAGCGGTTCATACCCTTGCACATGATGTAGGAGAGGATCGCACCGGACGAACCGACCAGCGCGCCGGTGATGATCAGCGCCAGATTGCCAAGCGTGAAGCCGATGCCGGCGGCGGCCCATCCCGAATAGGAATTGAGCATCGACACGACGACAGGCATGTCGGCGCCGCCGATGGGCACGATCAGCAGTACGCCGAGTGCCAGTGACAGCGCGACGACCGCCCAGAAATCGAAATGGCTTTCCGTTGCGGCGAGGCCAATGATGAAGAGCACGATCAACACCAGCAGGGCGATGTTGATCAGGTGGCGGAAGGGCAGCAGGATCGGCTTGCCGGACATGCGCCCGTCGAGCTTCAGGAAAGCGATGATCGAGCCGGTGAAGGTCAGCGCGCCGATCGCAACGCCGAGCGCCATTTCGATCCGCGCCTCGGTGTGAATACCGCCGATATTGCCGATGCCGAAGGATGACGGCGTATACAGCGCCGCGGCCGCCACCAGCACGGCGGCAAGCCCCACCAGCGAGTGGAAACCGGCGACGAGCTGCGGCATCGAGGTCATCGGGATCACGCGGGCGATATAGGCGCCGGCGCCGCCGCCGATCGCAAGACCGAGGATGATCAGCACCAGCCCGCCGAACGAGGGTGTCGCCAGCGTCAACGTGGTGAGGATCGCGATCCCCATGCCGGTCATGCCGTAAAGATTGCCCTTGCGGCTGGTGGCCGGATGGGAAAGACCGCGCAATGCCAGGATGAAAAGCACGCCGGAAACAAGATAGAGAAAGGCTGCGATACTGTTCATGCGGTCCTCACTTGTCCTTCTTCTTGTACATCGCCAGCATGCGCTGGGTGACAAGGAAGCCGCCAAAGATGTTCACGGAGACGAGGACCAGGGCGATGAAGCCAAAGCCGGTCGCAAGCCCGCTGGTCGAAATGCCGACCGCCAAAAGCGCACCGACAACGATCACCGACGAGATCGCATTGGTCACCGCCATCAGCGGCGTATGCAGCGCCGGCGTCACCGACCAGACGACGTAATAGCCGACGAAGATCGCCAGCACAAAGATCGCGAACTGAAACACGAAGGGATCGATCGCACCGCCGGTTGCAGCACTTGCCGCCTCTGGAGCATGGGCGGCCGCGGCCGCCACGGCATTCACGGCCTGGTTCAACTGCTCCAGCGCCTTATCCATTGCTTCACTGGCCATCAGTTATCCCCCTTCTTTGCGCCAAACGCCGGGTGCACGACATTGCCCGCATGTGTCAGCATCGTCGCCTTGATCAGTTCGTCCTCGAGATTGAGGGCGATCGATTTCGTTTCCTTGTTGACCATGGTCTCAAGGAAGGTGACGAGGTTCTTGGCGTAGAGCTGGGAGGCGCTGGCAGCGATCCTGCCGGCCATATTCGAAAAGCCGATGACGCGCACGCCGTCGACGTCGGCGACCTTGTTCGGCTTGACGCCTTCGATATTGCCGCCGCGCTCGACGGCAAGGTCGACCGCGACCGCACCCGGCTTCATCGATTTCAGCATCTCGCGTGAGACCAGCTTCGGAGCCGGACGCCCCGGGATCAGGGCCGTGGTGATGACGATGTCCTGCTTGGTGATATGATCGGCCACAAGGGCGGCCTGCTTCGCCTGGTATTCCTTGGACATTTCCTTGGCGTAGCCGCCGGCCGTCTCGGCCGCCTTGAACTCTTCGTCCTCGACGGCGATGAACTTGGCGCCCAGAGAGGCAACCTGCTCCTTGGCCGCGGGGCGAACGTCGGTCGCCGACACCGCGGCGCCGAGACGACGCGCCGTGGCGATAGCCTGCAAGCCGGCAACACCAGCGCCCATGACAAAGACCTTGGCCGCGGGAACGGTGCCTGCCGCCGTCATCATCATCGGCATGGCACGGTCATAAACCGCAGCCGCTTCGATGACCGCCTGATAGCCTGCGAGGTTTGCCTGCGAGGAAAGAACGTCCATGGACTGCGCTCGGGTGATGCGCGGCATCAACTCCATGGCGAAACTGGAGAGCCCGGCCTTGGCCATGGCAGCGATCGCTTCGTCATTGCCGTAGGGATCCATGACCGCGATGACGACCGCGCCACTCTTGTAGCCGCCGATCTCCTCGTCTGACGGACGACGGACCTTCAATACCACATCCGCGGTCGCCGCCGCACCGATCGAGCCAATCCGCGCGCCGACCGCTTCGAATTCCGCATCCGGAACTTTCGACTTGGTGCCCGCTCCGGACTCGACGACGACGTCGAGACCGAGCCCAATCATCTTCTTTACGGTCTCGACGGACGCAGCGACGCGCGTCTCATCCCCCGTGGTTTCCTTCGCCACAAAAACAATATTGCCCAACCGCCCCTCCTCCGGGTCAGCCAGCCTGCCGCAGGTCACCCTGCTCAGCCCGAACATTCAGTCAAAGCTTGGAAAAGCGCCCTCCCCGCGCCGCGCTTAACGCAGCAGAACGAGGCCGGCGATGAAGACGATTAGCAGGACAACGAGGCCGCCGAGGAAGCCAGCACCGGTGAAGAAGCCAGCCGTCATGCCAAGCAGGAGAGCGACGAGAAACAGCGTGCCGTACTTAGCAGCGGCAAGGAACATGAGGTAGGTCTGCTCGTGTTCCTTATAGTCCATCGGCGCGCCGACTTCTGCAGGTCCGGTGTGATGCTCAGCCATGAATATCGTCTCCCTCAAAATGCCTAGCCGGTTTGAGACACGGCCACGAATGCCATTATTTCCCAAGGCTTGCGCCTGGAAATTCCCTTGTCAGGCATTACACAAAGCCTGGGAAAAGCGCAATGCAGGAGAATGCCGCAGTTGGTGCGACACTCTCCATTTCGCGATGCATCGCAGATCAGAGGGGGAGATCCGTCCCAAGCTGACCGTTCGGCACGAAGCGAGCTGTGGGGATGATCGTGAGGGGCGGCAGCGTGTCCTCCGGAATGCGCGAGAACATCATGCGCTGTTCGCTGGCGCTGGAGATAAAGAACGGATAGCGCGTCAGCAGCTTGCGCCCCACTTCAATCACGTTCGTTGCCATCAACGTCATGTCGATTCCGTAGTTCTTTGCCAGCTGACCGGGCACGATCGTATCGGCATAGAAGACCCGCTTGTAGAAAGCGGCATGCGGAGGCCGGCAGAACTGAAGGACGCGGTCCGCGCGGAAGTATGCGGCCGCGACGATACTGGGTCTCAACGTCAGATAGGGAATCCAAGGCAGATCGGCGGTCAGATCAGGATCGGCTGCAAACCGCGCCGGATCGATCAGTGTCAGCCCGGCATCGAGCAGCGCGTCCATCGCCCACGGAAAGGCACCCGCGGACTGGCTGACGCGATGCTCAGGTGTAACATAATGGAGCCGTATCGTGCTGACCAACTCGCCGTAATAATAGATACCGAAGACATGCGCGTGACTGTCGAAATCGGTCGCGTCCAACAGTCCCTTCGGAGCCAGTGCCAGCACGTCATGGGCCTTGTAAGCCTTGTAGCGCAGGCGCTCCACCTCGATCATGTCCTCGCTGCTTTCCATGCGGCGGTATTCAATATGATCTAGAATTCCAAGAAGCTTATTACTGAAATCGCTCGTTGTTACAGGAGTATCCACCATGGTTCCTCGGCTGATCGGTTAATAATTCATTAATCATCCGAAAAAACAGCCGACGGCAAGGAACCAACGATAATTTGCGTTATATTTGAATTGTTAAGGTTAACGGTGTTCGCCAGGGAACGGAGCGGCATGGGCCGCTTCCACAAGCTGAAAATTTGAGATTCAGGCTACCTTAGGGCGGCGGCGCGGGGTGGGGCCGCCCGCAAGGCTCTGCGAAAGGATCGCGATATTTTGCGCCGGAACGGCCGGCGAGAAAACATAGCCCTGCACGAGATCGGTCGCACGATACTTGTTGAGAAGGGCCAACTGCTCGGTCGTCTCTACACCTTCGGTGACGATCTTGAGGCCAAGTTCACGCGCCAGATTGACGGTACCGCGCAGCAGTTTGAGGCGGCGGTCGTCCTCGACGATGTTGCGCAGGAAGGACCGGTCGATCTTGACGATATCAAGCGGAAGCGTGTCGAGGTAACTGAGGCTCGAGAAACCCGTGCCGAAATCATCGATGGCGATCGTGATGCCGCGCGCCCGCAGGTCCGCCAGGATGGCGCGCACAGCGGCCGGCTCGTCGATCAAGCAACTCTCGGTGATTTCGAGATGCAGTCGCTCAGGCCCCAGACCCGAGGCGCTCAGTGCTTCGGAAACCACGGAAAGAATGTCTGCATCCCGCAGATCTCTGGCGGAAAGGTTCACCGAGACCGCGATATGCTCGGGCCAAGTCATACAATCAGCGCAGGCCTTCATCAGGATGAAGCGTGTGATGTCCGAGATGATGCCCATCTCTTCCGCCAGGCGGATGAACACGTCGGGCGGAATGGCACCCTTTTCCGGATGCACCCAGCGAGCAAGCGCTTCGGCGCATTCAATACGCGAGCCGTCGGCCTTGAACATCGGCTGGTAGGCAATGCTGAGCCCCTGCATCCCGACCGCTTCGCGCAGATCGGCCTTGAGCTTCTGCTGCTCGATGTAGCGGCCATCCATCTCGCGCTCGAAGCTTGCAATACCGCCGCGCTGTTTCGACTTGCTTTCGAACAATGCCAGGTCGGCTTTGATGCTCCACTCTTCCATCGCGAAGGCATCGCTTTCAAGAAGCGCAAAGCCACCGCTCAGCGAAACCAAGAAGGTCACGTCATCGGCTTCGTAGTTGCCTTGGATCGCAGCATGCAAACGACGAACTTCGGCGTCCAGCGCTTCCATATCCTTCGCATGCGGGAAGAACAGGATGAACTGGTCACCCATCAGACGGCCGACGATGGCCTTGCGCGCCTGCTCCTCGATGCGGTTGGCGATAGCACAGAGAAGATGGTCGCCGGTGATATGGCCGCGCATGTCGTTGACGTGTTTGAACTCGTCGATATCAAGCACCATGAACGCAACAGGCCCGCGTTTTTTCGGGTGCTTGTTCAGATAGTCCTGCACGAGATGGCTGAAATACTCGCGGTTCGGCAACCCGGTCAGAGCATCGAATCGAACCATGTGCAAGATCTTCTGCTCTGCCTTCACGCGGCTGGACACGTCTTCGAAGATCAGCACCGCGCCGCCATCAGGCCGGCGGCTTGCGGAGAATTCAAGCGACAGATCCTCGGGAAAATGGATGAGCATGCGTGACAGCTTGCCATCGGCGACCTGGGTCATCTGGCGGAGGATGAGCTCCGGCTGCGTGGAATCCATAAAGCTGTAGCGGGCGCCGTAACGCAGGACCGCGCTGAGGTCGCGCTCCTTCAAGCGCTCGGGGTCGCCGATCTTCAGAAGTTCGCAGGCCTTGCGGTTGATCACCTGGATACGGTTTTCGGGATCGACCATGACGAGGCCATGCGGCATGTTATTGAGCGCTGTATCGAAACGGTCGGCGATCACGGTGATTTCCCGGCGCGCAATGACATTCTCGTAGAGAAACTCGCGCACCCCGTTGGCCATGGCCCGTGTCGTCAGCCAGAATGGGATGAGAAAAATCGACAGGATTCCACGATAGAAGTCCAGCGCCATCAGGCTGCAGATGATCATCGGCAGGCAACAAGAGAAGGTCTGCAGGTCGATCGCCATGCGCGAACCGTAGTTGCGGCCAACGACGGAAACCATGGTGGCCATGGTCACGGCAATGCAGGCGAGCTCCGCAAAACCATCGCCCAAGAAAAATATGGCATAACCGCTGGCAATGCCCAGGAGTGTCGTGGTGCCGGCTGCGCCGGCCACGAGAATTCGCTCCCAATGCTGTATTCCGGCGTACGAGAGTCTTTCTTTGTCGACGCGATCGAACTGCCAGAAGATCGCCATGCGTCCGCCGAACACAAGGACAAAGGCAGCGGCGAGGATGAGATACAGGAAAGACTGCGTCTTGGCGGCGATTGCGAGGCAAGTCGCCGCGTGAACGATAACACCGACGAGCAACGTCATGCGGTTCCCAGAAAGGGAACTCACAAACGACAGATACACATCCGTTGGAACCCTGCCCGGGTTATGTGGCTTCATCCATGCTTTTCCTGTGCGGCGAGACCTTACTGCGAACCCTTTAAAAATTGATTTCGTCCAAACCATAGATTTGGTTGAATTTTTTAAAACCATAACGCGAAAATCCTGGTTTCATAAAGGTTTGCGCAGCTACAAGGAGATCTTTGATTCCGGGCCTGCCATGCTCGATTGTCGGCAGTGCCAGGGAGTCGTCGGCAGTGCCTGCGGCGTGCGCTTCGAATAAGACTATATTCCAACACGCCCCCTTTAATCTTCCAATTTGAAACACCCTAGTCTACCAATCCAGAGAGGAGAACGTGTCGAAACAGGCACGATAAAAAGGGGGAAAGGCATGCCGGCTTTGCTGACGGTCAGCCGGCTGATCGATGCGGTCAGCCAATTCATGGGCAAACTGTCCGAATACATGGTGCTGCTCTGCTGCCTGATCAGCGCCGCCAATGCACTCATCCGTTACTCGTTCAACTATAGCTCCAACGGCTGGCTCGAGATCCAATGGTATCTCTTCGCCTTCATCGTTGTGCTCGGTGCAGCACACACGCTGCGTATGAACGAACATGTACGCGTCGACCTCATCTACGGCTCCGTTTCCGACAAAGCGAGGATCTGGATCGATATCATCGGTCTCATCGTCTTCCTGATCCCGGCCTGCATCTTCCTGACCTGGCTCTGCTGGCCCTTTTTCCTGTCCTCTTACCAACAGCATGAGATCTCTGCCAATGCCGGCGGCCTGATCCGCTGGCCGGTCAAGTTCATCCTCGTTCTCGGCTTCGGGCTGCTGTCGCTTCAGGGGATCTCCGAGTTGATCAAGCGGATCGCCGCCCTGACCGGCTACATCCTGATCGATACGAAATACGAAAAACCGCTGCAGTAAGCCGGACCGGAGGAACACCATTGTTTGATTTCGGCATTATTCCGCCGGCGATGTTCGTGGGCATGGTTCTATTCATGCTCTACGGCTTTCCGGTCGCCTTTTCGCTGGCTGCCGTCGGCCTGTTCTTCGGCATCATCGGCATCGCCACGGGACATTTCACCGAGGCCTTCCTGCAGGCCCTGCCGCTGCGCTTCTTCGGGATCGTTTCCAACGACCTGCTGCTCGCCATCCCCTTCTTCACCTTCATGGGCGCCATACTGGAGCGCTGCGGACTGGCTGAAGATCTGCTCGAGGGAACAGGCAAGCTGTTCGGCCGCGTTCCCGGCGGCCTTGCCTACGCGGTAATCCTCGTCGGCGCCGTGCTTGGCGCCATCACCGGCACCGTTGCCGCATCCGTCATCACCATGGGCGTCATCTCGCTGCCGATCATGCTGCGTTACGGCTACAGCCCGAGGCTGGCCACCGGCGTCATTGCCGCCTCCGGCACCATTACCCAGGTCATCCCGCCGTCCCTGGTGCTGGTCGTCCTTGCCGACCAGCTCGGCAAATCGGTCGGCGACATGTATCTCGGCGCCATCGGCCCCTCGATCCTGCAGGTCGCGATCTTCATGGGCTATATCCTGATCCTGTCGATCCTGAAGCCGGCCTCTATGCCGCCGCTGCCGAAAGAAGTGCGGGGCGACTTCAACTGGGCGCTGCTCCTGCGGGTTCTGTCCGGGATGATCCCGTCGATCGTGCTGATCTTCCTGGTTCTCGGCACGATCTTCATGGGGCTCGCAACCCCCACCGAAGCCGGTGCGCTCGGTGTTGTCGGCGCAATGGTGCTTGCCGCCATGCACCGCCGCCTCACCTGGCCGCTGATGCAGGAGGCCATGCGCTCCACCATGCACATCACCTCGATGGTGGTGATGATCCTGATCGGCTCGACCTGTTTCAGCCTGGTCTTCCAAGGCATGGACGGCTCGCGCTGGATCGAACACATGCTGTCGGGCATCCCCGGCGGCCCGGTCGGCTTCCTGATCTTCGTCAACATCTTCATCTTCGTGCTGGCCTTCTTCCTCGATTTCTTCGAGATCGCCTTTATCGTCATTCCGATGCTGGCGCCGGTCGCCTCAGCCCTCGGCATCGACCTGATCTGGTTCGGCGTGCTGATCTGCGTCAACATGCAGACGAGCTTCATGCACCCGCCCTTCGGCTTCGCGCTTTTCTACCTGCGCTCCATTGCCGATCGCAGCGTCAAGACGTCGGACATCTACATGGGCGCCCTGCCCTGGGTCTGCATGCAGCTGGTCCTCGTCGCGATCGTGATCTTCTGGCCACAATCGGTAACGTATTGGCTGGACAAGGGACCGAAAGTCGATCCGAACTCGATCAAGATCGAAGTGCCGGGCTTCGGCGGCAACGGCTTGTCGCTGCCCCCGCTGGGAGCCCCGGGCGGCGGCCCACCGCAAATGCCCGGACTGAGCTTGCCGCCGATGAACGGCCTGCCCGGCCAGCCGCCCGCGCCGGCACCCGCAACGCCCGCGCCGCCTGCAACGGACCTCGGCCAGCCCCCGAAGATAAACTGACAACAAAAAGCCCCGGACCAAAATCCGGGGCTTTTTGTTTGTCCGAACTGGACTGTCGGTCAAATCTTGCCGGCGCGCTGCTGGATCATCATGAACGTGTCGAAGGTGTACTCCGACAGCTGCGCCCAGAGATACGCATCGCGCTTGAACGCGGTCTGATCCTCGTAGATCTTCTTGAAGTACGGGTTCGAGGCCGAAATCTCGGCGTAGATCCCGAGGGCAGCCTGGAAGCAGGCTTCCATGATTTCCTGGCTGAAGGGACGAAGCGTGGCGCCCTCCGCCACCAACTGCTTGAGTGCCGTGGGGTTCTTCACATCGTACTTTGCCATCATGTTTGTGTTGGCAAAGGCGCAGGCATCGGTCAGTGCCGCCTGATAGTGCTTAGGCAGGCTGTTCCACTTTTCGAGGTTGAAGAAGGCGTGGACCGTCGGGCCGCCTTCCCACCAGCCGGGGTAATAGTAATACTTCGCGACCTTGTGCAGGCCGAGCTTCAGGTCGTCATAGGGACCGACGAATTCTGAAGCGTCGATCGTGCCCTTTTCAAGGGCCGGATAAATATCGCCGCCGGCGATCTGCTGCGGAATGACGCCAACCTTGCTGATGACCTGGCCGGCAAGACCGGCAATACGCATCTTGACGCCCTTCAAGTCGTCAAGCGTATTGATCTCCTTCCGGAACCAGCCGCCCATCTGGGCGCCCGTGTTGCCGGCCGGCAGGCCATAGATGCCCTGCGTGGCGTAAAACTCATTCATCAGCGTGTTGCCGTTGCCTTCGTAGAACCAGGCATTGGTCAGGCGTCCGTTCAGACCGAATGGAATGGCAGTGCCGATCGCGTAAGTCGGATCCTTGCCAACAAAGTAATAGGAGCACGTGTGCGCGGCCTCGACCGTGCCGGCGCTGACGGCATCGGCGGCCTGCAGGCCCGGAATGATTTCGCCGGCCGCAAAAGGCTGAATGGTGAAGTTGCCGTCGGTTGCCGCGGCAAGGTGCTTGGCAATGTCATCCGCAGCGCCATAGATCGTATCGAGGCTCTTCGGGAACGACGACGTCATGCGCCACGAAATTTTAGGGTTCTCTTGTGCAATGGCGGGTGCTGCCAGTGCACCCGCAGCAGCAACGGCGCCGGCGCCGGCGGTTCCTGCCTTCTTCATGAATGAACGACGATCCATCAAAAACCTCCCGTATAGATGGCACTGCGAGGCGAACCCTCGTCTCTACCCGCAGCAATGGCGGGAAGCTAAGCACGGTGGCGACCGTGTTTCAAGCACTGTGCCATTAGTCTTTGGCATCACAACGGCAATATGGCGGCGAAGGGCATTTCCATGAGAATCAGCAGGTTAGCGGTAATTTGCCGGAGCCGGCGGCCACGACTGCCGTAATTCCGCCCGCGATTGCGCCGAGACGTTGACTTCCGGGCCGTTCTCGGCTCTCTCAATAGCCAATTCCATCTTCCGACCGGGGTTAAAATGACGAAGCCGATCGTCGCCGTTCCTGCCGATATCCGCACCTTCGACGGTGCCACATGGCACGCCGTCCAGCATCAGTATGTCCGCGCTGCGCTGAACGCCGCCGGTGTCATGGCCTTCATCATTCCGGCCTTCGAGGAAGGATACGGAACCGACGCGATTCTGGACCGCGTCGATGGCGTTCTCGTCTCAGGTTCGGCCAGCAACGTCCACCCGTCTTACTATGGGGCAACGGCGACCGATGCCGACGGGCCCTTCGATATCGCCCGTGACGCCACCGCTCTGCCGTTGATCCGCCGTGCCATCGACCGCGCCATTCCCTTGCTCGCAATCTGCCGCGGCATTCAGGAACTCAACGTCGCAATGGGCGGCACGCTTGCCAGCGAAATCCAGGACCAGCCGGGCATATGGGATCATCGCACCCCGGCCGAGGTAGACCGTGACGGCAAGTACGCGATCCGCCAAAGCGTCTTCGTCAAGGAAGGCTCCTGCATCGCAGGTATCGTCGGCCCCGGCGAGATCAGGGTGAACTCACTGCATCGCCAGGCGATCGCCAAGACCGCGCCGCGCCTGCAGGTCGAGGCCGTCGCCGAGGACGGCACGATCGAGGCCGTGTCCGTGATCGATGCCCCGGCCTTTGCGGTCGGCGTCCAGTGGCACCCGGAGTACTGGGCCGAGACCGACAAGCCGTCCAACCAGATCTTCTCTGCTTTCGGCGATGCGGTCAGGGATTACGCGGCAGGCAAGCTCGCCAAGGCGGCGGAAAAAACCCCCGCCTGATTGGCCTGCCAGTTGCGCGGCCCTTTATGGCTGCACGGTGAAAACCTACGATGACAGCGGCTTGCCCGCCTGTTCGCGAACCATGGATTCCGCATACCAGGTCGGCCAGTCTTCATCGCGCCTGCCGATGCGCTTCTCATGTTCTCCATGAGCGGCTTCCGCACGGCGCAAGGCGGCGGCGAGATCGCTGGCAGACGAATACATCGTTTCATCAGCATCTATGCGCCCAGGCAGTCGGGTCGTGATTTCCTGAAACAGCCAGCCGTTTCCATCCGGATCGCTGAATGAAGCAAACGAGCCGTAGCTCTTGCGCTGGGGATGCACACCTCTCACGCGTGCATTTTCGCCGGCATGATGGAAGACGCCACCGGGATCGTGGAAGACATCACTCAGCGCGACGCCGCGTTCGGCGAGCTCGGCACGAGCGGCTTCGACATCGGAAACGATCAGATGGAGGCCCTGCGCCGTGCCGGGCACGGCCGCCGTCACGTTCTTGCCGAAGATAATGGAGCAGGGCGAGCCCGGAGGCGTGAATTGAATGACCCTGAAGTCGTCGCCCGTGACGAAATCGGCATCCAGCCGCCAACCGAGATTGCTGTAAAACTGCTTGGCACGGTCGACGTCCGAGACCGGGATGACGATGACCTCGAGCTTCATGTCGGCCGTCCGCATTGCCGGGGTCCTGGCCGCAGTCTCGCTGTGCACAGAGGTATTGCCCATGTTCAGCTCCCTGGTTTGGATACTTCGAGATTGGCAATAAAACTTGGCGAGTGGATCACAGCGACCGCAGGCAGTCGAATCAATTTGTCCCATCCGAGCACGGCGGATAGGAGCTCCTGCGTTTACCTTCGCATCGCCCACCGCAGGCCGACGGCGACCGCCAGGCCCAGCAGCGGCCATATCGCCCAGAACACCCCGTGCCATGTCAGCAAGTTGATGATCACGATACCAATGCCGATGGCGGCCAAGCCGGCAAGACGCTGGTCGAAGCGGCTCTGATTCCGGTTCCAGGCCATCGCAGCGACGAAGGCAAGGCCGAGGAGCGGCCAGACGGCCCAGAACTCGCCCTGCCATGTCAAAAGATTGATCACAACCAACGCGATCGCGACAACCGCGAACACCCCGCCAATCTTCCGCACCTTCGGAGCAAGGGGGCGCCCCCGCGCAGGCGCCGCAGCCGCCGCAGCCGCCGGCAACGGACGAGCCGGTGGTGCGGGCGTCGTGGACACGTCGTCTCCGATCCGCACAGCATAGCTCGGCACGGCCTCGCTAACGTTCTTCACCGTCAGTGGCCCGAGAAAATCGAAGCCGACGGCGACCTTGTTGCGGACCTGGTCGTAGACCGTGTTGGAGATCACGATGCCGCCCGCTGCTGCGGAAGCCTGAAGCCTGGCGGCGATATTGACGCCGTCGCCGTAGAGGTCGTCACCCTCGGCGATGACATCGCCGAGATTGATGCCGATCCGATAGAGCATGCGTCCTTCCGCCGGCCGGGCGGCGTTTATTCCGACGAGTTCGTTCTGGACATCGATGGCAGCGCGCACCGCTTCGACGACGCTCGGAAATTCCGCGATTAGGCCGTCGCCCCAGGTATTGATCACCCGACCGCCATGCGCGCCGATCAGCCGCGACATCGCATCGCGCGACCACTTCAGCATGGCAAGGGTACCCTCCTCGTCGGCGCCCATCAGCCGCGTATAGTCCTGGACATCGGCCGAGAAGATGGTCGTCAGCTTGCGTCGCATTTCATTCATCGGATTGCGATCCACCCTGGGTTTGGCAAGACAGTTTGCAGCAGCAGCCATCTGACAGGGAGATTTCCCCATTCGAAAGTTCTGCAATAGCTGACCACACTTTTCAACGCATACGCGAACAATGCCCTGGGCGCTTCCAGCAGAAAGATGCGCGTTGCGTGCGATCGAGTAAAACAAATCCGAATGCGCACCGCTGTCAGCAAGACCATGGAACCGCCAAGTCGCAGGAACGTTTCTTGCTCACATCGGGCGCTACCAGCATCCCGCTGGCACTCCTGAACAGGAGGTAACCATGAAAACGCTGATCGTCTCTGCCGGCCTGTTGGCTGCAACCGCCTTTGCGGCGTTTGCGGCGGAACCGGCCAAAATGGTCGATACGAAGATGGGCAAGATTCTGGCAAACGCCAAAGGCATGACGCTCTACACGTTCGACAAGGACGCCATGGGCAAATCGAACTGCGACGAGGCTTGCCTGAAGAAGTGGCCAGCCTTCCACGCCGCCGCCAAGGCCAAGGCCGAAGGCGAATGGACACTCGTCAAGGCGGCCGACGGCAAGGAAATGTGGGCATACGAAGGTAAGCCACTTTACACGTTCGCCGGAGACAAGAAGCCCGGCGATATGACAGGCGATGGCGTCGGCGGCGTCTGGCACGTCGCCAAGTAGCCAGGCACAGTAGACTGGGGTGAGGCCGACGGTCTGTCCGCGTGCGCGCCTCATCCCGTCCCGAGATTGAGACAATCAGCCCTTCGCTGGTGTTTCCGGAACTGGCGTCAGCGGCCGGCCCTTCCCGAACCACTCAACGAGATTGTCAACCACCAGATCCGCCATCGCATTGCGCGTCGGCACCGAGCCTGAGGCGAGGTGCGGCAGGAGCACGGCGTTCGGAAGATCGAGCAGCGAAGCCGGCACGTTCGGTTCGTTGTAGAAGACGTCGAGGCCGGCCGCGCCGATCGTTCCCGACTTCAGTGCCGCAGCAAGCGCTTCTTCGTCAACAGTCCACCCGCGCCCGACATTGATGAACACGCCGTCGGGGCCGAGCGCCGAAAGAATGTCGGCATTGATCGTCTTGTGCGTCTGATGCGTCTTCGGGACGATGGAGATCAGCGTGTCGACGGCTTCCGCAAGGTCCTTCAGCGAGGGGTAGTAGCCATAGGGCGCGGTGGCATGGCGCGTGCGAGTATGATAGCTGATCTTCACCTTGAACGGTTCCAGGCGCTTGGCGATCTCCTGGCCGATGCGGCCAAGGCCATAGATCCCGACATGCCGCCCCTTCAGGGAGAAGCGCGACAGCGGATAGTTCTGCCCGGGCTTCCAGTTGCCGGCCCGCAGCCAGTTCTCGGCACGAGGAAGCTCTCGCACCGCGTTGAGGAGCAGTCCGATCGCCGTATCGGCGACCTCGTCGTTCAGCACATCGGGCGTGTTCGTGACGATGATACCCTTGGTTGCCGCATGCTTGGCATCGACGCCGTCATAGCCGACACCGAAGCTGGAGATCAGTTCGACCTTCGGAAGACTGTCGATTGCTGCCGAATCAAATGTGCCGGAAACGGCGACACCGCGAATCTTTCCAGCGGCCTCCGCGTCAAGCGTCGAGGGATTGGCTTCGACAACGTCGAAGCTCTCCTTCAGGCGTGTCAGGACGCGTTCGTGTATCTTCCCGGGAACGAGAACGGCGATGCGGGACATGGCACTTCCTCTTGGCTTGCTACGGGCGCGGTCGGTAGGGGCTGGTCGACTGGCGGATGCGCATCTCGGGCTTGATCAGATGGATGCCGTCGGGCTCGTGGCTGCCCGCCAGGCGATCGAGAAGCGCGCGGGCAGCAAGGCGTCCGACTTCCGCCTGGCCATTCCAGACGGTGGTCAGCGCCGGCATCGATATTGACGCTTCCTCGAGGTCGTCATAGCCGGTGACGGAAATGTCCTTGCCGGGAACGAGACCGGCGCGGGAAATGCCGTTCATCAGGCCGATCGCGACGAGATCGTTCCAGCAGACCGCCGCCGTCGGCTTTTGCGGCAGCGACAGGAAATGCACCGCCGCTTCGAAACCACCCTGCATCGAGCGCGGACCGGGAATGCGTAGACCCGGATCAACGTCGATGCCGGCCTTGCGCAGCGCATTGACGTAGCCCTGATAGCGATCGCGTCCCGTCGACGTCTGGTCGGTACCGCCGATCATGGCGATCGAGCGATGGCCAAGGCCGATCAAATGGTTGGTGGCGAGCGAAATGCCGTAGCTGTCGTCGCCGCGATAGGTCGGAAGGTCCAATCCGTCCAGCGAGCGGGCCACCAGGATCGCCGGCATGCCGTTGTCTTCCGCAAGCTGCATATCCTCCGGCGGCGTACCGATCGCCGGGGACATTATGACACCGTCCCCACCGAGCTGCAGCAGCGTTTCGATGAAGGTGCGCTGCTTTTCGACGGAGTCGTAATGGTTCGACAGAATGAAGGTGTGCCGACTGCGATCGAGCTCGCTTTCGATCGCCTTCAGGATTTCGCCATAGAACGGGTTCATGATGTCGTGGACGACGACACCGATGATGCCAGAGCGGGACGTACGCAGGCTGGCGGCGCGGCGGTTATAGATATAGCCGAGTGCGCGGGCCTGTTCCTTGATTTTGTCCCGGGTGGCGCCAGCCACGAGCGGGCTGTCACGTAAGGCAAGAGATACGGTTGCTGTGGAAATGCCGAGCGTTTCGGCGATCGTCGAAAGCTTTATCTTTTGAGCCACGTGTCCTCCCCAGGCAACGCGCGGTTGTCCTTGCGCCCAACCATTTCAAGTGTCGAGCACTATTAAAATGTTTAATTAAAAGATTAAACGCAACGAAGCAATTCGTAATTTCACAAATCTGTCAGATTTCCTCAGGCTCATCGAGAGGGATGGCGGCGGACTGCAGGTTGCCGTCGATTGCCTTCAACAGACGGACAAGATTGCGAATTTCCTTCTCGGAGAACTCCTGGGTGGCCATGCTGTCGCACGCCGAGGACGCCATTTCGATTGCCTTGACGCTACCGCGACCGAGTTCAGTCAGATAGACCTTGGTCAGGCGGGCATCGTCGGCATCCGGCTTGCGTTCGAGGAAGCCTTGGGCTTCCATGCGCCCGATCGTGCGCGTCATGGTTGGCGCCTTGACGCCGAGCTTCTGTGCCAACCCGCCTGCCGTCATCCCGTCGGTTTCCGCGAGCAGCAAAATCACGCCGTCCTGGCCGGCATAGAGACCGCTTTCAAGCAGGTTGCGAGACAGCACGGTGCGCATCGAGCGGGCCGCCTGTGTCAAAGCCGGCGAAAGATCTACAACCGTATATTCGGTCTGGTCCTTCTTCTTGGATTTCTGCTTCTTACCGTCCTTGTGCTTCTTCCCCATCGCGATTCCTTTGACTTTGCCGTGTTGCGCATCCCTCGCCTTGCAAGGGAGCCGGAACATTCATAATCATCTCCCCTAAATCGATTTTGGTTTAAGGGCTTATGCGATAAGCATTGAGAACGCTGCGCTATCACATTGCGCATCATCTCGTCATAAACAAGAGGGCTTAGCCGGATGAATGTGCCTTCTCGCGACTTCGAACACAACGATCCGAATCTCTCCCCCTCGGACCGCAGTCGGTGGATCGCAATCCTGCCGCTTGGCGCCCACGAGCAGCACGGACCTCACCTGCCCTTCGACACCGACGCATTGATTGCAGCCGGCATCGTTGCCCGGCTCAAGGCTGCAATTCCCGCCGCCTCGCCGGTCACGTTTCTGCCGACAGAAACAGTCGGCTATTCGATCGAGCACATGGACGTGAAGGGTACGCAAACGCTGACATATGGAGAGGCCATCCAACGCTGGCTCGGCATTGCCCGGAGGCTCTCGGACATGGGCATTCGCAAGTTGGTGATGTTGAATGCCCATGGCGGCAACTCACCGCTGATGACGATCGTTGCGACGGAGGCCCGCGTCCGGTTCAACATGCTCGCCGTCGCCACGAGTTGGACGCGCTTCGGCGTTCCCGCCGATGTCATCTCGCCCGAGGCAAAGGCGATCGACATCCACGGCGGCGACATCGAGACGTCGGTGATGCTGGCGCTTCACCCGGATAAGGTCGACATGACCAAGGCTGCAGACTTCCCGTCCCGACAGTCGGATTTCGCTGCCCGCTTCAAGCATCTGCGTGCCTATGGCCCGCACGCCTTCGGATGGAAAATGTCTGACCTTAGCCCATCGGGCGTGGCGGGCAACGCGTCGCTGGCGACGGCGGAGAAGGGCGAGGCGCTGATTGCGCAGTCCGTGAGGGGGCTGGCCGAACTGCTGCAGGACGTCGATGCATTCGACGCGGCGGAGCTCGATTGAAACCATCGCCGGTGCGATGTGATCTTATAACATACAAAACCCTTTGAACTGCCGCCCGCAACTCCTTATATGAGACCGACGAATTTTCAGCCCCGCCCCCGGGCGTGCCATCTCTCGAGGTTCTTATGACCGACGCGATCCCCACCCAGCAGAAGCCTATCCCCGTTACCGTTCTCACCGGCTACCTCGGCGCCGGCAAGACGACCTTGCTCAACCGCATCCTGTCGGAGAACCACGGCAAGAAGTATGCAGTCATCGTCAACGAGTTCGGCGAGATCGGCATCGACAATGACCTCATTGTCGAATCCGACGAAGAGATCTACGAGATGAACAATGGCTGCGTCTGTTGCACCGTGCGCGGCGACCTGATCCGCGTTGTCGAAGGCCTGATGCGCCGCCCAGGCCGTTTCGACGGCATCATCGTTGAAACGACGGGCCTTGCAGATCCTGTGCCGGTCGCCCAGACCTTCTTCATGGATGACGACGTGCGCGCCAAGACGGAACTCGACGCCGTTGTCGCTCTCGTCGACGCCAAGCATCTGCCGCTGCGCCTGAAGGACAGCCGCGAGGCCGAAGACCAGATCGCCTTTGCCGACGTCGTCCTGATTAACAAGACCGACCTCGTCACCCCGGAAGAGCTGGCGCAGATCGAGGATATCGTTCACGCCATCAATCCCTCGGCCCGCGTCTACAAGACCAGCCGCTCGGGCGTCGATCTGGCCCGCGTTCTCGATCAGGGGGCTTTCAACCTGGAACGCGCGCTGGAGAACGATCCGCACTTTCTTGATCATGACCATGACGATCACGTCTGCGGTCCGGATTGCGACCACGACCACCATCATCATCATGCGCATGATCACGACCACGATCATGACCATCACCACCATGACCATGATCATGATCATGACCACCATCATCATGGCGCCATGTCGCCGATCCATGACGTGACGGTGCAGTCGGTCTCGCTGCGTGGCGGCGAAATGAACCCGGAACGCTTCTTCCCCTGGATCCAGAAGATCACGCAGACTCAGGGGCCGAATATCCTGCGCCTCAAGGGCATCATCGCCTTTAAGGACGATCCCGAACGCTACGTCGTTCAGGGTGTCCACATGATCATCGAAGGTGACCACCAGCGCCCCTGGAAGGACGGCGAGAAGCATGAGACCCGTCTTGTCTTCATCGGCCGCGAACTTGATCACGAAAAGCTCGAAGCTTCCTTCAAGGCGTGCGAGGCGGCGGCCTGATGCCCACAGTTGCCCCGTTTGATCTCGACGGCCATATCCTGGCCGTCGAATTTTTAGGTGACACCCCCTTCTTCGCCAATGCCGCTGGCACCATCCACCGCCTCGACGGCGGCGAGAAGGTGACCGAGGCCCATCAGGGCATGCTGAGCTGCATCCACGACCCGTATAGCGGAAGCCTGATTTCCGGCGGTGAGGACGGCAAGGTGCTGCGCATCGGAGCCGATGCCGGGGTGACCGAGCTTGCAAACGCGCCGCGCAAATGGATTTCCCAGCTTGCCGCCGGCCCGCAGGGCGCCGTCGCCTACTCCTACGGCAAGAGCGCTCTCGTGCGCCTCGCCGACGGCACGACCAAGGAATTTACCGAAGAGCGGACCGTCGAAGGCCTCGCCTTCGCGCCCAAGGGCATGCGCATTGCCGCCGCGCGCTACAACGGCGTGTCGCTGCATTGGGTCGGCACCGCTGCCAAGCCGGTCGACCTCGAATGGAAGGGCGCCCATACCGGCGTCACCTTCTCGCCTGACGGCAACTTCCTCGTCACGACGATGCAGGAGAATGCACTGCACGGATGGAAGCTCGACAGCAAGGCCGGCGCTGAAGCCCGGCACATGCGCATGACCGGCTACCCCGCCAAGGTGAAGTCTCTCTCGTGGTCCGCGAAGGGCAAGTGGCTTGCCTCGTCAGGTGCGCCGGCTGCGATCGTCTGGCCATTCCAGGGCAAAGACGGCCCGATGGGCAAAGCGCCGCTCGAGCTCGGCACCCGCGCCAACATCATGGCGACCTCAGTGAAGTTCCACCCTGTCGAAGACATCCTGGCGATCGGCTTCATCGACGGCATGATCCTCGCCGTCCGCATTGCCGACAGCAAGGAAGCGCTGCTGCGCCGACCCGGCAAAGGCGCGATCACGTCGATGAGCTGGAGCAAGAACGGCAAGCTGCTGGCCTTCGCTTCCGAAGCCGGCGATTGCGGTGTCGTCGATATCGCAGCCTAAGCTTTTGCGCGGCTGTGTTATCAGGACAGCCGCGCCGCCTCGATAATCTCCGCAAGAACACCATGCAGCGCATCGCGGTAGCCGGTGCGCGCCGATGGGCCGCTCTCGTCCGATGTCATGACAACAGTCATGCCGAGCGAGGGGACGATGTAGAGCATCTGGCCGCCATATCCCCAGGCAAAATGGACCTCCTCGCCGCCAATCTGTCGCGAGAACCAGCCGTAGCCATAATCGTCGCCGGAGAAGCGCGAATTGGTGCGGTGCTGCCACGATTGCGCGATCCAGTCCGCAGGCACGACCTGCGTACCATCCGCAGCCTTGCCGCCGTTGCGATAGAGTTCGCCGAAAGCCAGCAGCGAGCGGGCCGTCATCGCCATCTGGTTCCCGCCGAGATAGATGCCCTGCGGATCGCGCTCCCAGGCGCCGATCCTAAAGCCGCTAACGGGTGCCAGCCATTCGCGGGCGAGCGCCAGCGTCGACCTCCCGCTGACCTTCGTCAGGATCGCCGAGAGAAGGTGCGTGGAGGCGGTCGAATAGAGCATTTGACCGCCAGGCGCGTCGTCGAAAGGTTGGGCAAGGGCAAAACGCACCCAGTTGCGCGAGGCAACCCAGCGCCCGTAATTGGGACCAGACAGGCGACCAAGCCCCGCCTGCATCGAAAGTAGGTTGCCGATGGTGATCTCGTTAAGCCGCGGATCGGGATCGGCAGGCAGATCAGCTTTCAGGATCGGAGCGATCCGTTGGTCGGGGCTTTCCAGCAGTTTCTTTTCGATGGCGATGCCGACGAGGCATGAAATGATCGATTTGGAAGCGGACTTGATGTTGACTGACTCAGTCGCGGCGTGGTCGCCGTAGCCCTGTTCCGCCACCGTCCGCCCATCCCTGGCGACGATCACGGTTCTCAGCGGCTTCAACTCCACGCGTGAGGACAAGCTCTCGAGCAAAACTGCCGTCCGGCCGTTCTCCGGCTGTGCAACGGCAGCGAGCGGCGACAGTAGGAAAGCGACGAGCAAAGCGAGGCGCGTGATCATTTCGCTGAGCTAGCGTAGGCAGAACGCATAATCATCGTCCGCCCGATGCGGCTCACGCGGACGTGAAAATTTATGATCGGCGGGGACGCGTCTGATGAACACGACCACAGGCGTAGGCCGCCATCCCGCAGGCAGCCCAAGGCGCCGCGCGAAGCCATGCTTCGTGACGGTTTTCTCGATAGGAGTGGGCAGGCGATTTGGGGTAGCGGAATGGGATGTCAGGCTGCATCGCCTGCCCGATTGCGGCGAGCTTTCCGGCTTCTCAAGTTCGACAGGAGCGCCTCCCGATCCCGATTCCCCGATGGATCTTCAACCCTGACGGTATCCGACCCAGCCTCGGCAACCATCATCGAGCGCCGAAATATGAACGGAAGGCGGACCGGTTCATGAACCCGGCTCCCTGCCAGATGACGAGGAGATTATAGGGCGACCACGCGCCAGCGAGGAAAACCAATGCCCAAACTTTCATCTATATGCTTGAAATAATTGCAAATTCGTGAGAACAAATCAGGAATTTCGCCCACTTTGGGGCGAAACTCAGGTGTTGCTAAAATATCATTAATTTTTGCTCTCACAGTTTTTTGTTCATCTGGCGTTCAGAAAACTCTTTGGAAAGCCACTTTTTGAGCCCACATTGAACTCCTGAGAATAGGAGTGCATGAATGATTCTAAGGGCCACTGCCGCAGCGACTATATTCGCGGTTTATGCTTTCACGATGTTCTTCATCGCCGCTATACCTGAAAATGTCGTTCAGACTGCCGGAACTCAATTGGTCGACACAAGCGTCGTCAAATAATTGAAGCCTGAGGGGGCACGCAGTCATAAAAGTTTTGGCTAAGCGTTCGTCCGGTTTTCCGGCGCCTCCTAAACTTGATTTCCGAAAAACGAGAAAACAAAAGGCCCCTCCCCATCAGGGGAGAGGCCTTGCCGATCACGCCGCCCTGCGGACCGGGGCGCTTGCCAGCATCCGCCCCGAGGGGACGATCATGCCGGCCGCACCGTCAAGCCATCCCTCGATGAGCTCCAGCGCCAGGAAGCGCGAGCGTTCGAAGGGACCCGGCATGACGAGATGTTGAGCCTTCCCGGAAAAAAAACCGAAACGCTCGTAGTAAGGGGCATCGCCGACGAGCAGGATCGCGCCATGCCCACGGTTCTTCGCTTCCAGCATGGCGGCGCGCATCAGCGCCGAACCGACGCCCTTGCCCTCGAAGCTCGCATCAACCGCCAGCGGCCCGAGCAGCAGCGCGTTGATCGGCGTGCCTTCGGCGTTGACGCCGGCCTCGACGTTCCACAGGCGCACGGTGCCGATGACATGGCCGTCGCGATCGCGTGCAACCAGCGCCAGGCCTTCAGCCGGCACACGGCCACGGCGGATCTTTTCCGACGACTTCTTGCGGCGGTTCGCGCCCATGGCACGATCCAGCAGGTTTTCGCGAGCCACGACGTCGCCAGCGTTCTCGGCGTCGATGGTAAAGACAGAAGGCGCAAAAAATGCGCGGACAGAATCAAGAACAGCGGCCATCGTGGCCTCCCGTACCCAAAACCGATATGAGCGGCGATTGATATGAATTGTGAGAATGCCGCCCCGGCTGGCTACGGGGCTGGCAATATTAGATGACGTAGGCCTTCAACGGCTCGAAGCCGTTGAACGCGACCGCCGAGTAGGTGGTTGTGTAGGCCCCGGTGCCTTCGATCAGGATCTCGTCGCCAATCGAAAGGGAGATCGGCAGCGGATAAAGATTCTTCTCGTAGAGCACGTCTGCGGAATCGCAGGTCGGGCCGGCAATCACGCAAGGCTCCATTTCGTCGCCGTCGCGCTCGGTCCGGATCGGGTAACGAATGGCTTCGTCCATCGTCTCGGCGAGACCGCCGAACTTGCCGATGTCGAGGAACACCCAGCGGGCTGCGTCGTTGTCCGACTTCTTCGAGATCAGCACGACCTCAGTCTTGATGACACCGGCGTTGCCGACCATGCCACGGCCCGGCTCGATGATCGTCTTCGGCAGGTTGTTGCCGAAGTGGTCACGTAGGCTCTGGTAGATCGCACGACCGTAAGCTTCCGCCGACGGAACATCACGCAGATACTTGGTCGGGAAGCCGCCGCCCATGTTGACCATCTGCAGGTGGATGCCCTGCTTGGCCAGCTGAACGAAGACGCGCTTGGCGTCGGCGAGAGCCGAATCCCAGGCATCGACCTTGGTCATCTGCGAACCGACGTGGAACGACACACCGTAGGACTCGAGGCCGAGCTGATGCGCGTAGACGAGAACGTCCACAGCCATCTGCGGGACGCAGCCGAACTTGCGCGACAGCGGCCATTCAGCACCTTCACCATCCGTCAGGACGCGGCAGAACACGCGGGCGCCGGGAGCGGCACGCGAGATCTTCTCGACTTCCTCGTGGCTGTCGACCGCAAAGAGGCTGACGCCGAGCGCATGCGCGCGGGCAACGTCGCGTTCCTTCTTGATCGTGTTGCCGAAGGAAATACGGGCAGCGGTTGCACCGGCATTGAGCGCCATTTCGATTTCAGCGACTGACGCGCAATCGAAGCTCGAGCCCATGTCGGCGAGCAGCTTCAGGACTTCCGGAGCCGGGTTTGCCTTGACGGCGTAGTAGATCGCGCTGTCCGGCATGGCGTGACGGAAAGCAGAGAAATTATCGCGCACGACGTCGAGGTCAACCACGAGGCAGGGACCGTCGGGACGTCGGGTTGCGAGAAAGTCGCGGATGCGCTGGGTGGTCATATCGATTCCCTCTTCCAATTCCAGAGCTCCGGAAAACCGGAGGACAAAGGGCAATCAATCGCTCGCATAGGAACCAGCCGGTGGAGACCCCGGAACCTTAGCAAGCGCTTGATAGCGCAAATGATGGATCAACGCCGCGAAAGCGACATGGATCCGGCTTTGTCTGCCATGGATTGGAGGGAGTTCCCTACCGCACTTCCGGCAATGAAGGTGTGCCTCTTCAGTAACCCCCGCTGATGGAAAGCAGGGAGAGAACAAAAAGGCCCGCACCGTCGTTGCTTCAGGCGTCCTCGCATTTTCCGGTTGGCCAGAATAGCGACTGGAGGGGTTAATTCCAGGTACCTTACCGATTTCCTCACCAATTCGAGGGTTCGGCGGACACCCATGGGCACGTGCGACTTTGGGCTGACCACGAGATAGGAATATTCGCCGTCATAATCAAGCGGTTTTTTCGCATCTCCCGGCAGAAAATATTTGAACAATACACCGCAATTTGTTCAACGTGGTAAAACGGCCCGCAACCGACTGATTTGAATGGTGGTTCTGCGCTTTTTCAGGAGATCGTCATGGACACCCTCACCCGCATCCGCGCCTTCATCGATGTCGTTGAAGCAGAAGGCTTTTCGGCTGCGGCGAGGCGCACCGGCCGCTCCAAGGCGCTTTTGTCGAAATATGTGCGTGAATTGGAGGACGAACTCGGCGCCCTGCTGCTGAACCGGACGACCCGCCAATTCTCCATGACCGAGGCCGGTCATACCTACTACCGCACGGCATCCGACATCCTGAAGGAGATCGACAACCTCGCCGATCTCGTGCGCGAGAATAACGCCCAACTGAAGGGCCGACTGAAGGTCTCGGTGCCACGCACCTTCGTCGATGCCGAGGTCGGCCAGTCGCTGATCGACTTCGCCAAGGAAAACCCGGATCTCGCGCTGGAGATCGCCGCGGACGACCGATTCGTCGATCTCATCGAAGAAGGCTTCGATGTCGCCATTCGCGTGACCAAGCTCGAGGACTCCGGCATGATCGCCCGCAAGATCTCGGATTTCCGCGTCCATCTTTGCGCGACACCCGACTTCGTGGAGCGCCATCCGGATCTTGCCCACCCATCGGATCTGTCGAACGTCCCCTTCATCGTCGACACCAACTCGCGCAGCCAGGGCAGCATTCGCTTCTACAATCCGGACAGCACATCTTTTGCCGTTGCGGTGACAGGCCCCATGGAGGTCAACAGCCCACATGCGACGCTGCGCGCCGCACTGTCAGGCATCGGCGTCGCGCTGATTCCCGATTTCATCGCCCGCAAGCCGATCGAGAGCGGCGAGCTGGTGACGCTGTTCAACGATTACATTCCGACCGATCGCGGTATCTATGCCGTCTACCCCCATCGCCGCTACTTGCCGGCCAAGGTCCGCATCTTCGTCGACTACCTTCACAATTGGTTCAAGAAGCATTCCTGACCGCTTCCCGTCTGGGGCCGGTCCCAATTCCGTCCCATTTACTGGCGAGGAATCAGGTGAGTTTGGGATCCCGCAGTAAGAGCACGCATGAAGAAATCGACATTCCTGATGGCGTCGCTCCTGTCGCTTTTGCCAGCTGCAGCCTTTGCACACCCGCATGTGTTTGTCGAAGCGCGGCTGGAGGTCGTCGCCGATGACGACGGCAACGTTGCTGAACTGCGCAACGTCTGGCGCTTCGACGAGGTCTTCTCGTCGTCCGTCGTGATGGATTTCGACAAGAACACCGATCTGAAGCTGGACCCGAACGAGCTGGCCGAGGTCGGCAAGACCGTGCGGGATTCGCTGGTCGACTACGACTACTACATGAACCTTACGATGAACGGTAAGAATATAAAGGTCGAGAAGCCCGACCTGATCCATGTGGACTACAAACAGGGTCAGTTGCTGATGTTCTTCGCCGTCAAGCCGGCAGAAAAGATGCCGCTCAAGGGAGGCCTTACCTTCGGTGTCTACGACCCGACGCTCTACACCTCGATCGACTTCCCGACCGACAACGAGCTGGTTCTGGTCGGCGACGGGTTCAAAAGTTGCAAGCACCAGGTCGTCCGTCCCGATGCCGACCAGGTGATCGCCGAGAACAAGCAGTCCTTGACCGACGCTTTCTTCAACGACCCGACGGGGACGAACATGTCGAAGCTCTTCGCGACGCGACTGGATCTCACATGCTGAGACACCGGCTTCGGCCGATTGCGCTCGGCGCCGCATTCGTGCTGGTCGCGGGCATGGCCGTTGCGCATGCGCAGTCGCCGCTCGGCATCGGCACATCGGAACCGAGCTTCCAGCCGACGGGCGGCCCGCTTGCTCCCCTCCTCCTCTATGTCAATGCACAGCAGCAGGCCTTCTATCGTGCCCTGACGGGTGCGCTGCGAGCCATGCGTGCGGATTCCTGGCATCTCTGGGCGCTGATCGGCCTCTCCTTCGCCTATGGCGTCTTTCACGCCGCCGGCCCCGGGCACGGTAAGGCTGTTATCTCCTCCTACATGATCGCCAATGAGATCGAGCTGAAACGCGGCGTATCCATCTCCTTCGTCTCCGCCTTCCTCCAGGGATTTGTCGCAATCGCACTTGTCGGCGGCGCATGGCTGGTGCTGCGCGGCACCGGCATAACCCTGACGGCCGCGACGCAGGCGATGGAGATCGCCAGCTTCATCCTGGTCATCCTCTTCGGTTGCTGGCTGTTGTTCCGCAAGCTGCGGGGGATCATTGCAGGCATGCCACGCCGTGAGGTCATGGCAACGTCGTCTGGCCCCGTCAGCATGATGCTGGACTGGCAGGACAATGCAGCGCAGAAGCAAGGTTCGAGCTTCGCCTTCGGTGAAGCACAGGCGCTCAGAGCCGGGCACAAGTTCATTGCCGGCATGGCCTGCGAGACCTGCGGCCAATCGCACATGCCCGATCCGTCCCTGCTCAAGGCCGAGAAGTTCAATGTCCGCGAAGCCTGGTCGGCCATCATCGCCGTTGGCTTACGCCCCTGCTCCGGCGCGCTGCTGGTCATGACATTCTCGCTGCTGAACGGCCTCTATCTCGGCGGCGTGCTATCGGTGATCGCGATGTCGCTTGGCACCGCGATAACGGTCGCGATGCTGGCAACGCTCGCGGTCACTGCCAAGGGCACTGCGATGCGCCTCGCCGGGCGCGGCTCAGCCGCGTCGGTGTGGATTGGGAATACGATCGAAATCCTAGGCGCCCTGCTGGTGATTGCCATGGGCGCACTGCTGCTCGGCGCCTCGCTACAGGGCTAGAGCCTACGGCGCTATTTACCGCGCTGGCGCTGATATCGCGCCCTCAGCCAGAAGACGACGAAAAAAGCCAGAACCAGGCACGCGCCGACACCAGCCGCCAGATACGGCGAGTAGCTGCCAAGTGCGAGAATGATGGCCGGCATGAAATAGAGCACGAGGCCGGCGGCCATAAGGATGATGGCCGCCGCAATTGCCTGCGAACGGCCTTCCGATCTCGGATCCGTCACTCTGCCGATTCCTTGGTCAGCTCGGCGCGGATTTCCTCCAGCCGCCGCTTCTGCTTGCCGTCTGCATCAAAATTGCTGGGAGACAGCCAGGCCTCGAACGCTGCGTTGAGGACAGGCCATTCGGAATCGAGCATCGAAAACCAGGCCGTATCGCGATTGCGGCCCTTGGAAATCATGTGCTGGCGGAACACGCCTTCGTAGGTGAAACCGTAGCGGGCCGCCGTCGTCTTGCTCGCCTCGTTCAGATTGTCGCATTTCCACTCGTAGCGCCGGTAACCGAGATCCTCGAAGACATGCTTGGCCATCAGATAGTGAACTTCGGTGGAGAGCGGCGAGCGCTTCATGTCGGCACCGTGCGCGACGCCGCCGACCTCGACCACGCCATTGGCCGGATCGGCCCGCATGTAGTTCGCCATGCCGACGATCTTGCCGGAGCTGTTGTCTCGGAAGACATGCGTCAGCCAACCCGATTTGGCGACCGACTGAAGCCAGGCGGCGAAGTCCTCGGTACCTGTAAAATCGGGCTGCGAGAAGTAGCGCAGCAAGGGATTGATGGCCATGCCGCCAAGTCCGTCCCACAACGCCTGCAGATGCTGCTCGCGGACATAGGGTTCGACGGTGACAAAACGCCCCCTGAGGGTCACCGGCTGGGGTGCCGGACAGCCCTTGAAATTCGATAGATCGCGCATACGCTCCTCCGGGTAAGGAGACATGGCTTAGGCCAGCCGCCTGGGAAAGGCAACTGGCCGAATGATGCTTTTAGAGGCTGACCTTGGCGGAGGACACCGTCGCCTCGATGTGGTCGACCAAAGCATCGGGAAGGCCAAGGCGACCAGCCAGCAGGTCGAGATAGCCGCGCTCGGCGCGCGAATCCGGCTCAATGGTCAGGCGTGACGCGGTGTAGAGCTCCACCCGCTGCTCCTCAGTCTCGGCGGCGGCAACCAGTGCGTCGAGATCCGTCGGCTGCGACAACTCCCGTTCGATGAAGAAGGCGGCTTCGGCGGCGACATCCGCGGCCCTGATCTTCTCGAGGATGAGGGCGCGTTCGTCATCGTTGACATGGCCATCGGCCTTGGCCGCGGCGATCATGGCGCGGATGAGAACGAGGACGAATTCGTTGCTTTGGGTGGGGGAACCGGTGCCGAAGCCGGAGTCGGCGGGGGGCGGCAGCACGGCCGTCCTTGGTGGGGGCGCATCGGAAGGAGTGGCCGGCGCCTGCCCTGCCTGATAATTCTTATAGGCCTGATAGCCGAGACCGGCGATCGCAGCGAGACCGCCGATAGTAAGCGCATTGCCGGCAATGCTGCGTCCAGCCTTGGTCCCGAGCAGAACGGTTGCCAGCGCACCGGCTTTCCACGGATTGTCCTTGGCCATCTGGATCGCGTCGCCCGCCCGGTCCTTGACGGTACCGCCGACACCCGGCACCTGCGAACCCAGAAACTGCTCAAGAAGCTTCTTCGCGTCGATCATTCCTCATCATCTCCCTGTCTAGAGGCCAAATGGGAGATAGGTGCTGACGCCCAAAATACAAATGCAGGCGGAAATTCCGCCTGCATGAAATGCCGTTTATCCTGGAATCAAGCCTTCAGTGCAGCGGCTTCCGACGCGAGCTTGGTGATGCCGGCCCAATCGCCCGCAGCAACCAATTCCTTCGGAGCCACCCAGGAGCCGCCGACGCAGATAACGTTCGGCAGCGACAGGTAATCCATCGCATTCTTCAGCGAGATGCCGCCGGTCGGGCAGAAGACTGTACCTGCGAGCGGCGAGGACAGCGCCTTGAGATAGGCAGCGCCGCCAGCCTGTTCTGCCGGGAAGAACTTCAGCACCTTGTAGCCTTCCTCGCGCAGCGCCATGACCTCGCTTGCGGTTGCAGCACCCGGCAGCAGCGGAACGGAGGAATTGCGGGCCGCATCCAGCAGCTCCTGCGTCGCGCCCGGGCTGACGACGAATTTCGAGCCGGCAGCGACCGCGGCATCCCAATGGGCGGCGTTGAGAATGGTGCCGGCACCCACCTCAGCGCCTTCGACCTCGTCGGCAACGGCGCGAACGGCATCGAGGGCGGCTGGCGTGCGCATGGTGATTTCGATCGCCTTCAGGCCGCCTGCGACAAGAGCACGCGCCAGCGAAACCGCGGACTTGACGTCATCGACGATCAGAACCGGTACAACAGGCTGAAGTTTCAGGATGGAAAGGAGCTTTTCTGTCTTTTCGCCCATGGCCGCGTGATCCTTTTGAAACGATTGAATTCGGGTCTCGAAATACCTCCAAGGGTGCGCTTTGTCGAGACAAAACCTATCCTCGTAACAGAATGGGTACCCATAGCGGGAAAATTAGGCTAGCGTAATAAAATCGTCACAAAAGGTCATCGGAAATGGCGAAAGAAATCGAGCGGAAGTTTCTAGTACGCAGCGATGCATGGCGTTCCGAAGCCGAGACGAAATCGAAGCTACGGCAGGGCTACATTGCCTCCATGGACGACCGATCGGTCCGCATTCGTGTGCTGGATGACAAGAAAGCACGGCTGACGGTCAAGATAGGCCGCAGCACGATGACGCGCGACGAATTCGAGTACGATATCCCTGTTGGCGACGCTGAAGAGCTCTTGAAGGAGGCAGTCGGCATTGTCATCGAGAAGACGCGCCACCGCGTCCCCCATGATGGTTTTGTCTGGGAGGTCGATGTCTTCGCCGGCGAGCACCACGGACTGGTAATCGCAGAAGTCGAAATGGATTCGGAAGACGACAATCCAACGCTGCCCGCCTGGATCGGCCGTGAAGTTACAGGTGATTTCCGCTACTCAAATCAGGCCCTTGCCACCGAATTCGAGCACGATAGGCATGCCTTTTCGCATACGGCCTGACCACCATCTCACAGACGAATTTCGTAGAGCGGCCGCTGGCCACCTGCGAGAGGCGATAGACATTATTGAAGAGAGGCCGAATGGCACGCACGAGGCCATCCATGACTTCCGCAAGAACCTGAAACGCGTTCGCTCGCTCTATCGCCTCGTCGCCAGGGACATCCCGGCCTTTCGCGAGCGGGAGAACGCCAGGCTCCGCGACGTCGCCAAATCCGTCTCCACAATCCGTGATGCCGCGGCGCTGATCGACACTGCCGTCTACCTGAAGGAGAACGCGCGCGATGCCGAGGAGGGTGAGACACTCGAGCGCATCGTCTCTGCACTCGAGATGCGCCGCGATCGTATGCTTGGGGCCGCCGAGAGCGGCCTGGAGCAGCGGCTATCGGAAATACCCGGCATGCTTGGGGAGGCCATCGCCGCGCTCGACACAATCGAGTTCAACGGCCGTCAGAGCAGGAATGCGCGACTGATCGCCAAAGGCTGGCGAAAAACCGTCCGCGGAGCGCAGAAAGCAATTGCCTCCTGTCATGACGAAGCCTCGGCGGAAACCTTCCATACATTGCGCAAACGGACGCAGGACTACCGCGCCTATCACACTCTTCTCCGCTCCCTGTGGCCGACGGCAATGAAGGCGAAGTACGAAGCGGCCAGCCAACTCGTTGATCTGCTCGGTCACGTCCACGATCTCGATGTGCTCTGCGAACTCGTCGAGGCAGAGCCGCACTTTTTTCCGAGTGCCGACGATCTCGCCCGTCTGCTCGACGCCATCATCTTCCGCCAGCAGGAAGATCGGAATGCAGCGCTGGACCGTGCCGAGGATGTGTTCCCGAAAGATTATGACAAGGAATCGGACCGGATCGCGCTGCTCTGGAGGGCCGTTGCTAACCGCGACGATCCCGCCGATTGCGTTCGCGGGCCGAAACCTGTATTTCCAGCCGCATGACAGACACGCTGACCCAACCGACGGCAGCGGCGAGCCCTTTTCTCGTCGCGGCGCTTTACCATTTTGTTTCCGTGCCGCGCTTCGAAAGCCTGCGCGAGCCGCTGCAGGCACTTTGCGAAGACAATGGCGTGAAGGGTACGCTGCTTCTGGCGCACGAGGGGATCAACGGCACGATCGCCGGACCGGACGCGGGCATCAAGACAGTGCTCGCCTACCTGTGCGCGCAGCCGGAATTTGCCGCGCTCGAGCACAAGGAAAGCCACGCATCGAAGATGCCATTCCTGCGCATGAAGGTGAAGCTCAAGAAAGAGATCGTCACCATGGGCGTCGAGAACATCGATCCGAACAAGGTGGTCGGCACCTATGTCGCGCCGGAGGACTGGAATGCGCTGATCTCCGATCCCGATACGATCGTCATCGACACGCGCAACGACTATGAGACGGCAATCGGCATCTTCCGCGGTGCTGTTGACCCGAATACGAAGACCTTCCGCGAGTTTCCGGACTGGGTGCGCAACAATACCGGCCTGCACAACAAGCCGAAGATCGCCATGTATTGCACCGGCGGCATCCGCTGCGAGAAGGCAACCGCCTTCATGAAGGAGCAGGGCTTCGAGGAGGTCTATCACCTCAAGGGCGGCATCCTGAAGTATCTCGAGGAAGTCCCGCAGGAAGAAAGCCTCTGGGATGGCGCCTGCTTCGTCTTCGACGAGCGCGTCTCGGTCGAGCATGGCCTAAAGGAAGGCGAACACAAGCTTTGCCACGCCTGCCGCAATCCGATAACAGCTGAGGAGATCACCTCACCTCACTACGAGGAAGGCGTTTCCTGCAGCAACTGCTACAGCACGCGCAGCGAAGACGACCGCCTGCGCTACCGCCAGCGGCAGCATCAGATCGCGCTCGCCAAGAAGCGTGGCCAAAAGCACATCGGAACCTGATTAGGCGGCGTTGGTGCGGCGGGTGGTGACCTTTGCCGCGCGCGACCGCATCAGCCGTTCGGTGATCTGATCGGCCGGCATCGGCCGGCCAAAGAAGTAGCCCTGTAACGTATCACAGCCGAAGAGCCGCACCGCAATGCCCTGCTCTTCGGTCTCGATACCCTCGGCCGTGACCGGAATGTCGAGCGAGCGGGCAAGTGCCACCGTCGCCTGCAGCATTTCGCGTTGGCTGTCGCTTTCCAGGATGTCCATGACCAGCGAGCGGTCGATCTTGATGCGGTCGAAGCCGAACTGGCGCAGGTAGCCGATGGAAGAAAAGCCCGAGCCGAAGTCGTCGAGCGCAACCTTGACGCCGAGTGTCTTCAGTCGCTCGATCGCCTGCCGGGTACGCTGAGGGTTCTGGATCATGTAACCTTCGGTGACTTCAAGGGTCACCCGCTTGGCCTCGATCTCCGTCTGCTTCAGCACGTATCGGACATAGTCGACAAAGGCCGGATTACGGAACTGCCCCGGAGAAACATTGACCGAGATGCGCAGTTCCGGCCATTGCTTGGCTGTCTCGCAGGCCTTGCGCAAAACAAAGAGCCCCAGCGCTTCGATAAGCCCGCTGGTTTCCGCAATGGGGATAAACACTTCAGGCGAGACCGGCCCGTGACCCGGGCGGTTCCATCGCACCAACGCCTCGACGCCCGTCATTTCATGGGTCGCAGCATCGATCAGCGGCTGATAGGCAATCTGCAAATCACCGCCTTCGATCGCCATCCGCAAATCGAGTTCCAGCGCATTGCGCTCGGCCCGGTCGGCGTCCATGGCTGGATCGTAAAGCGTCATGCGTGCACGGCCGGCTTCCTTGGCCTTGTACATGGCAAGGTCAGCCCGGCGCACCAGTTCCTCGCGGTCGATCGCACCACCCTCCGACATGGCGATGCCGATGCTTGCACCGATGACGACGACGCGCCGGCCAATCTCCAGCGGTTCTGCGAGGAAGTCCAGGATCTGCTCGGAAAGCTGCAGGGCAACGGCGTGCTCACTTTCGGAGACAAAGGCTATGGCGAACTCGTCGCCGCCGATGCGGGCGAGCACGGCGCCCACAGGAATGAGCACGTTGAGGCCAGCTGCGACCGCGCGGATCAGCTGATCGCCGGTGCCATGACCATAAGCGTCGTTGACTTCCTTGAAGCCGTCGAGATCGAGATAGAGGATGAGGACATTGCGATGCGTTTGCGCTGCCTCGGCAACGAAGGCGTCGATCGCGGTTCCAAGCCCATCTCGGTTCAACAGGCCGCTCAACCGGTCACGATTGGCTTCTTCTCGGGCAATGATTTCCTCGGCCTTGAGGCGGCGTAGCGCCAGCCAACCGATGATGAGCAGAACGATGAAGAACAAGCCGACAAGTCCGAGTGCCTTGACGACCATCGGACGAACTTCGCCATAGCCGATATCGCCGGGCCCCCGCGACAGCCAAATGAGCTTGCCGAGCATGGCCGCTTTGGCGTCGGCGATCGCCACCGAATACGGGGCTTCGAAATCAGGGGCGACCAGCTTCAAACCGTCGACCACATAGGTCGCGCCAAGTTCGGCCACCCTCTCGGAACCTAGGTGGCGGGCAAAGATGAGATAGCGATGTTTTCCTGCCGGCATATCGAGCGCGCCGGATTTCTCGCGCACCAGAGCGACGCCGACCGCCGCAATACCGGATTTGGTATCGACGAAACCTGTCGCCTCCGGGTTGTCCTGCAGGCCCGCCGCTTTCACCTTGTCGAAGAGTGACCAGAGCGCGGGCGAGAAGAAATCGTCCAGCGCGCCTTCCATCGGCTTGCCTTCCTGATAGGCCATGATCGACTTCTTCTCGTCATCGATCACGATTGCCATATCGAAGAGGGAGCTGTTGACCGACATTTCGCCGTAATTGCTGATCGTCCAGGCCATGCCATCGGGGGCATAGACGTTCACCGCGGCATCGTCCCAGGCTGCATAATCGTTGAGCGTCGCGCCCAACTGCATCTCGAAGGTCTTCAGGGCGCCGGAGACAGTTTCACGGGAGCGCTCGTCATCCAGCACGTTGGATCGATCCGCAACGCGCTCGAGCGCGCTCAACACGAGCGTCGTGACAATTGCGACAACAATGGCAAAGGAGAAAAGCACGCCGGCGACCGTCGCATGACGACCGATGCCCGATACTTTCCTGTTGCCCCCGAAAATTGCCCGCATTCATTGCTCCCCGATCACGGAAGTCTGCCAGCCAGGGCTCAAAAAACGGTTAAGGGATCGATGTAACGATTAATCATCGGCGATTTTTTCGCCATAACCGCTAGCCCCCAAAGCATCAGGAAAATACATTGATTACGCAATGTTTTCCGCAGCTTGATGGAATGAGTCAGACGCCAACGCGATTGATTGCAGCGCAGAATTTTACAAGCACAGATACGAGAAGGCCACTTTTCACGGCTTCGGCAAGGACGTCAGATTGTCCGCCATCCGTCTTGCCAAGCAACGAGATCTTTAGAAAAGCCTCGTCGACAAGCCGCAGCGACATCGTCTTCAGTACTTCGGTCAACTGCTCGAGGGCGAAATCGCCGCGATGCGAGGCATGCGCAATCATTGCGGGCTTGAACGGCACTTCGTCGCGGGAAACGAGCCAATCAAGCGCGTTCTTCAATCCCCCGGGCAGGCCATGGGCATATTCCGGACATGCGACGATAATGCCGTTGGCCGCACGGATCTTGGCTGCAAACTCTTCGACGATCGCTGGCGTGTTCTCGCCCTCGCGGTCCGGGTTGAAGATCGGCAGCTCGCCGATCAGCTCGCAGATTTCGACTACGACGCCTGCGGGCGCATTATCCCGCAGGGCTTCGAGCAGCCGGCGATTGGTCGAAGCCTTTCGCTGGCTGCCGCAGAGCGCATAGAGGAAGAGCGGCTTTTCCATGCGCACGGTTTAAGCCACGGCGCCGATTCGCGCCATGCGCTCGTCAGCTGCTCTTGTGGTTGCCCTTCGGGAACTGTGCCGCAAGTTCGCTGTACCACTTGCCGCTCTTCTTTAGCGTGCGGACCTGGGTCTCGTAATCAACATGGACGAGGCCGAACCGCATCCGGTAGCCCTCGGCCCATTCGAAATTGTCCATCAGGCTCCAGGCGAAGTAGCCGCGCATCGGATACCCGTCCTTGATCAGGTCGGCGACGGTATCGAGGTGCTCGCTGTAATAGTCGAGGCGCGGCTGGTCGTCGACCTCGCCGTTGACGACGTCCATGTTGTAGCAGGCGCCGTTCTCGGTGATGTAGCACTCCGGCAGCTCGTAGCGGCGATAGAGATCCTCGACGACGTTCTTCAGGCCAGGCGCATACACTTCCCAGCCGATATCGGTCTTCACGTCGCTGACGCGTGGCGCCTCGACAGTCCAGGGGAAGTCGCCGTTCTTTGCCGGATCATCAGCAACTCGCAACGGCGTGTAATAGTTGAGGCCCCACCAGTCGAGCTTCTGATTGATGATCTTGAGATCACCCTCTTCCACAACAGGCATGCGCTCGCCGAGCGCTTCCAGGAACTCCTTCGGATACTCGCCCTTGAAGACCGGATCGAAGAAGGCGCCGTTGTGGAACTGGTGCGCGCGTTCGCCAGCCGCCATGTCGGCAGCGCTGTCGGAGCCCGGCATGACGGACATAGCGTTGAGCACGAGGCCTACAGGCACGTTGGGCGCTTCCGCGCGGATCGCTTCGACGCCGAGGCCATGCGCGAGATTCATGTGGTGCATGGCGTGAAGCGCTGCCTGCATATTGCGTTCGCCCGGCGCATGAATGCCATAGAGATGGCTGAGCCAGACGATGCACCATGGCTCGTTGAAGGTCGCGACGCTATCGAGGCGGTCGCCGAGGCGGGCCATCACTGTCTTGGCGTAGCGCTGGAATGCATAGGCCGTCGAGCGCGCCGTCCAGCCGCCGTCGCCGGCGAGAAGCAGCGGCAGATCCCAATGGTAAAGTGTTGCGAAAGTCTTGATGCCACGCGCCTTGCAGCCATCGACGAGACGATCGTAGAAATCGAGGCCCGCCTCGTTTACCGGGCCGGTACCATCAGGAATGATGCGTGGCCAGGCGATCGAGAAGCGGTAGGCTTCGACGCCCATGGACTTGATGAGATCGAGGTCCTGATCGAGCCTGTTATAGTGATCGCAGGCGACATCGCCATTGTCGCGGTTGAATACGCGACCCGGCATGTTGCAGAAGGCATCCCAGATGGAGGGCTTGCGGCCGTCTGCCTTGGAAGCGCCTTCAATCTGAAACGCCGCCGTCGCAACGCCGAACGTGAAATCGCCCGGGAAGCGGGCAGCAAGGGTCTTCGGATCGATCATGGAAATCCCGTTCTTCATGGTTTCGAGAGGCGGTTTAGCCAAGCGGACCGATGTTGTACAGCGTGGAAATGACAATGCTGTAACGTTTCAGGTTAGCCATTCCGGGGGGCGCCTTGCGCATCAGGCGCTCCCGCCTTGCATTGCGCGCCCTTTCGCGAAACAACCCTCCCATGAGCATTCCCACCACACACCCCTTCGCCTTTAACCCCACCTACGGCATGACCCTTGCCGACCTCCGAGCGATCGTTCCGCCCGAAGCGCCGCCGGGGTTCGATGCGTTCTGGCAGGCCCGATACGAACGAGCGATCGCCACCGACCCGCAGCCGGTGCTTCGAAAGAGCAGCCTGACGCATCCCGACTGGCAGGTCCTCGACATCACCTACACCTCGACCGGTGGATTCGAGATCGGCGGCTGGCTGCTCCTGCCACGGCGGCTGCCGGTGCGCCGCGGATTGGTGGTGGGCCACGGCTATGGCGGCCGCGATGTGCCCGATTTCGACCTGCCTGTCGAGGAAGCTGCCATTTTCTTCCCCTGCGCCCGTGGCCTGTCGCTCAGCGCCCGCCCGCCCATTCCGGCCGATGCGTCGGGGCATGTTCTGCAGGGTATCGACAACCCGAACACCTACATCATCGGCGGCTGCGTCGATGATCTCTGGCTTGCCGTCTCGTCGCTTCTCACACTTTATCCATGGCTCTCAGGCCACATTGGCTACAGCGGCGTCAGCTTCGGCGGCGGCATCGGCGCGCTGGCGATCCCGTTCGATCCGCGCATCGATCGCGGCCACCTCGTCGTCCCGACCTTCGGCGACCGGGAGCTATGGCTGACGCTTCCGACCGTCGGCAGCGCAGATTCCGTGCAGACATACCAGACGACACATGGAAGCGTTCTCGAGACCCTGCGGATGTTCGACGCGGCCAGTGCCGCAAGCCGGATCGAGGTGCCGATGCTCGCAGCCGTCGCCCTCTTCGACCCCGCCGTCGCGCCGCCCTGCCAGTTCGCGGTGGCCAACGCCCTTCCGACATCAAAATATAATGAAACCTTCATATTGGATGCGGGGCACTTCGATTATCCCGGTAGCACTGAGCAGAACGCGATTCTGCGCGAGATAGTCCGAGATTTCTTCAAGGTGTTATGAACCGGGAATATCTGCGTTGGCATAGTCCACGCCTGCATCGCGAGATGGAACTGCTGGTGTTCGGCCATGCCGGCGCCAAGGTCCTGATGTTTCCGACCCGCGAGGGACGTTTCTGGGAATACGAAAGGCTCGGCGTTGTCGACAGCCTTTCCGACAAGCTGCAAGCCGGCCATCTGCAGCTCTATTGCATCGAGGGGCTGGCCACAGAGACCTTCTACGGCTTCGACCGGCATCCGGCTGACCGTATCCGCCGCCACACGGCCTTCGAAGACTATATCCTGAACGAAGTCCTGCCGCTGATGGCATCGAAGAACGGACATGAGTGTACCATCGTGCATGGCTGCAGCCTCGGCGCCTTCCAGGCCGCCAGCCTGGTCTTCCGGCATCCGCATCTGTTCCGCAAGCTGGTTGCCTTCTCCGGCCGCTACGACCTGACGATCAGGGTCGACTCCTTCGGCGATCTGTTCGACGGCTATTACGACGACACGGTCTATTTCCACACGCCGACGCACTCCCTGCCGGGGCTAAACGGCGGCTGGCAGCTGGATAAGCTGCGCGAGGTCGAGATCGTCCTGACCATCGGTGACGCCGACCCCTTCCTCGACAACAACTATCACCTCAGCCGGCTGCTGGCGGAGAAGCAGGTCGGCCACCAGCTGCATGTCTGGGAAGGCCGCGCTCACCGGGCAGGCGCCTGGCGCAAGATGGCCGGCCTTTACATCTGACCCCGCACCCGGCCCGCCTAGAGAAGAAGCTCTTCGCCAAGCGGAAGCTGAAGCAGACGCGATATGCCGATATTCTCCAGAAACACCTCGTCGTGGCTGACGACAAGCAGCGCTCCGTCATAGGCCTGCAGCCCCGCTTCTACGGCTGCAATGGAATCGATATCCAGATGGTTGGTCGGTTCGTCGAGGATGAGCAGCGGCGGCGGCTTTGCGCCACCGAGAACACAGGCAAGACCGGCGCGCAGCAACTGCCCGCCCGAGAGCGTCGACACCTGCTGCAGGGCGGCATCCGCCCGGAACATGAAACGCGCCAGCGCCGCACGGCAGGCATTCTCATTGGCCTGGGGATTGAGATTGCTAAAATTCTCGCGGATCGACAACGATCGATCGAGCAGACTGACACTCTGATCGAACAGTGAAAAACCGGTCATGACGGAAACGGTCCCGGACCACGGCTGCAGCACGCCTGTGATCAGCGCCAGCAGTGTCGTCTTGCCGGAGCCGTTCGGCCCGGCGATCGCGACGCGATCGGGGCCGGTCATGGCAAAAGAGAGGTTTCTGATGATCGGCGCCTCGGGCCGATAGCCCGCGGTGACGCGCTCCAACCGCAAGACATGCCTGCCGGGCGGCAACCCGGATGACGCGAGCTGCGCTGAAAAGGGCTGCAGGATCTCGATCCGCCGCCGCGCCGCGGCCGCCTCCTCCATCGCCTCCTCGCGGCGTTTTTCGCCAAGGCGAACCTTGGTGCCGCTGGTGTTTTCCGCCGCCCGCTTGAGGCCACCGGCGACGATACGCGGCATATCGCTTCTTGCCGCCTTCTTGCGGCCGTTGCGATCGCTGCGGGCCTGTCGTTCCGCCGCGACCTGGGCGCTGCGGACCACATCGGCAACACGCCGCTCCGCGTCCGCGAGGTCGTGCTCGGCGGCGGCGAGCTCAAGCGCCTTGCGCACCTGAAAGGCGCTCCAGTTTCCACCATATCGCCGGGCACCGAGGCTGGTGATCTCGACGATCGCATCCATGGTATCGAGCAACTCCCGATCATGGCTGACGACGATGGCGCCGGCGCGCCAGCCGGAAAGCAACGTGATGATAGCCTCCCGCCCATCCCGGTCGAGATTGTTGGTCGGCTCGTCGAGGATCAGGAAATCGGGATCGGAGAAGACGAGGGCCGCAAGACCCACACGCGTCCGCTGGCCGCCGGAAAGCGAGATAAGCAACGTCTCCGGTTCTGCATCCAGCCCGACGCGTTCGATCGCCGCGGCGATACGCGCCTCGATCGTCCAATCAGCAATGGCGAGTTCGTCGGCAGTGGCGTCGCCAGCTTCGGCGCGGCGAAGGATTGCGAGCGCGTCACTGGCATCGAAGAGATCGGCGACCGTTGCCCTCTCCTCCACCTGGACCGACTGGCGCAGGATGCCGAGCCGTCCGCCAAAGGCAATGCTGCCGGATTGCGGCTGCAGTTCGCCAGAGACGAGCTTGAGCAGCGTCGTCTTGCCGACACCATTGCGGCCGACAAGACCGGTTCGCTCGGCGCCGAAGCTCAGATCGAGATGGGAAAGAAGGGGTCGCCCGTCAGGCGTGGACCACAAAAGATTGGATAGGGTAATGGATGCAGGCATGGATAAAGGACTCCCGAATGGCAAGGCGAATTGGCGTTGCGATCGGCGTGGAATCCATTGCTGCACACATCCTGTTGGTATTGGCGATGGCCGCAATCTAGGCGGGCAGAGGGCTGAAATCAAGGTGATATCGGGTGGAACCGCAAACCGGTGACGGTCCGTGCCTGACCTGGCCACCCTTTGCCGGATAAATCGAAGCGGGCTTGCACTTCGGCGTCTCAATGACGCCGTGTTGGTTAGGGCCCCTTCGCTGCGTCCTTGACCTTCACGGCCATTGTCACTGCGGCATTCACGAGGATTTCGTTGCGCCCACCGCGATTGAGATCCACGCTGCTGGTGAGGTTGGTGATCTGGCAGCTTTCGGCCAGTGCCTGCAGGATGAGATCACATTGCTCGCTAGCCATCGTGTAGAGCCCTTTCTGGGCTGCCTTGATCTGTTCACCGATTTCCTGCCCGGCCTCAACAGGCACCGAGAGGGACATCGTCGTCTGCACCTTGACCGTGCCGAGAGCACGCTCGCCGGCATAGAAGTTCGGTGCGCGGTTGGGGACTTCCTGCGACAATGCCGGAAACGCAGCGAGCGCAAACGCGCATGTCAGAACTTTGGCAGAAACTTTCATCGACCATCTCTCCATGTGGTTGCGCGCATTTTCTGCCATAGTATTGTTAAACGACAATGAGCGCGCATCCTAATATTCTAGGAAACGCGCTCATTAGTTGTATCCGTCAGAGTAGTCGAGTGAGGATCAGACCTTGACCCAGGCACCGTTCTTCTTCGAAGAAGCCACACAGGCTTCGACGAATGCAACGCCCTTCACGCCGTCATCAACGGTCGGGTAAACGACGGCCTTGTCGACCGCCTTCCCCTTCTTGTGCGCGTTGATGGCGTGCGCAGCTTCCGTGTAGATCGTTGCGAAGGCTTCGAGATAGCCCTCCGGGTGACCGGACGGGATGCGCGAAACGCGGGCCGCCGCCGGGCCGGAACCGGCGCCGTTGCGGGTGATCAGGCGCTTCGGCTCGCCGAACGGCGTAAACCACAGATAGTTCGGATCGGCCTGAACCCATTCGAGACCGCCCTTGGTGCCATAGACGCGGACCTTCAGACCGTTCTCATGGCCGGGGGCCACCTGGCTGCACCAGAGCATGCCCTTGGCCGCCTTCTCCGACCCCTTCGCCTTGAAGCGAAGCATAACGTGAGCGTTGTCGTCCAGCCGCCGGCCGGGCACAAAGCTGTCGAGATCAGCAGCCAGGCTGTCGAGTTCGAGGCCTGATACGAAGGACGCGAGGTTATAGGCATGCGTGCCAATATCGCCGGTCGAGCCGCCCGCACCCGACTGCGCCGGGTCGGTGCGCCACACGGCCTGCTTGGCGCCCGTCTGCTCGACGGCCTCGGTCAGCCAATCCTGCGGATATTCGGCCTGAACGATCCGGATGTCGCCGAGTTCGCCATTGGCGATCATCTCGCGTGCCTGGCGAACCATCGGATAGCCGGTGTAGTTGTGTGTGAGGATGAAGAGAGCGCCGCTCTCGTCGGCGACCTTCTTCAACTTCTTGGCGTCGGCAAGGTTCGAGGTCAGCGGCTTGTCGCAGATGACGTGAATGCCGCGACGCAGGAATTCCTTCGCGGCGTCATAGTGCACATGGTTCGGCGTGACGATCGAAACCGCCTCGATGCCGTTCTTCAGCTTGGCTTCGCGGATCGCCATCTCGCGATAGCTGGAATAGGTGCGCGACGGATCGAGGCCGAGGTCGCGACCCGATGCAATCGCCTTTTCCGGCGTTGACGACAGCGCGCCTGATATCAGATCGTATTGGTCGTCGATGCGGGCCGCGATGCGGTGAACGGCGCCGATGAACGCGCCGGCACCGCCGCCGACCATGCCGAGACGGATGCGCGGTTCGCGCGCCTGTTCTGTAGATGCTTCAATTGCCATTGGTTCCTCCTGAATTTGCGTAGGGAAGAAACAGCCCTTCCCTCGGTCGACTGGGGAAGGGAGAGCCCTTCCCGCTGCGTTCCAATCAGCCCTCCTGTCGAGAGGGCCGCGGCCTCAGAGACCGAGCATGCGGCGGTTGGCCGCCTGGTCCGTACCGCCCGCTGCGAAGTCGTCAAACGCCTTCTCGGTGACGCGAATGATGTGCGCCTTGACGAACTCGGCACCTTCGCGGGCGCCATCCTCCGGATGCTTCAGCGCGCATTCCCATTCGACCACGGCCCAGCCGTCGAAGTTGTTGGCCGTCATCTTCGAGAAGACCGCGCCGAAATCGACCTGGCCGTCGCCGAGCGAACGGAAGCGGCCGGCACGCTCGACCCAGCCCTGGTAACCGCCATAGACGCCCTGGCGACCGGTCGGGTTGAACTCGGCATCCTTAACGTGGAACATCTTGATCCGGTCCTTGTAGATGTCGATGTTGTCGAGGTAATCCAGGCACTGCAGCACATAGTGCGACGGATCATAGAGCATGTTGGCGCGCGGATGGTTCTTCACGCGCTCGAGGAACATCTCGAACGTGATACCGTCGTGCAGGTCTTCGCCCGGATGGATTTCGTAGCAGACGTCGACGCCGTTTTCGTCGGCATGGTCGAGGATCGGCGTCCAGCGCTTGGCAAGCTCGTCGAAGGCGGTTTCGACAAGACCGGCCGGGCGCTGCGGCCACGGATAGATGAAGGGCCAGGCGAGCGCGCCGGAGAAGGTCGCATGTGCCTTGATGCCGAGGTGCTTGGACGCCGTCAGCGCCATCTTGACCTGTTCGACAGCCCATTCCTGACGCGCCTTCGGATTGCCCCGCACCTCAGGTGCTGCAAAGCCGTCGAAGGCTTCGTCATAGGCCGGATGCACGGCGACGAGCTGGCCCTGAAGATGGGTGGAAAGCTCGGTGACTTCGACGCCGTTCTGGCGTGCGACGCCGGCGAATTCGTCACAATAATCCTTCGAGGACGCTGCTTTCTTGAGATCGATCAGCTGGCCCGCCCAGGTCGGAACCTGCACGCCCTTGTAGCCGATGTCGGCTGCCCATTTGGTGATCGAATCCCACGAATTGAAAGGCGCGGCATCGCCCGCGAACTGGCCAAGGAACAGGCCTGGACCCTTGATCGTTTTCATGTCAATTCCTCCCTAAAAGATGACCGTAAACGTTTCTGATAGTGTTCTAGCACGCGATTTGAAGTCTGCAAGCCGATTTCGGCGAAACTACAAATCTTCCCCACCGGGCGGAGATCGAAGGCGGCCGACTTAACCACGGTCGGTCTCGGGCCGCAAGATGTACGTACCGCATTTCTCGTCGCCACACTGTCACGATGGGGACGCCGGCCGGCGAACCCATCGCTACTTACTGCGGTGGACATCGCGCAGTGCCGTGTTACTGTCTTGAAACCAGGAGGGTGGCGCATGACGCGGCGTCTGGCAGCAATCTTGGATGCGGATGTGGTCGGCTTTTCCCGGCTGATGGGCCTTGACGAAAGCGGCACTTTCGCAATGCTGAAAGCGCACAACAGCGAAGTCATTGTCCCCAGCATCGGCAGACATCATGGGCGGGTGGTCAAATTCGTCGGCGACGGCACGTTGGCTGAATTTGCGAGCGTCGTCGATGCCGTCGGCTGTGCCATGGACATCCAGAGAGCATTGCTTGCGCTGAATGAGGCCGTCGAGCCGGATCGGCGCATGTTGTGGCGCATCGGCATCCACGTTGATGATGTGCTGGTCGAAGACGAGGACATCTTCGGCGACGGCGTGAATGTCGCCGCAAGCCTGCAGGCGCTGGCGCCTCCGGGCGGCATCTGCGTCTCCCAGCAGGTCAATGACCAGATCCGGTCGAAGCTTGACTTCAGGGCGATTGATTTCGGCAACCGCAAGCTCAAGAACATCGAGCGACCGATCCGTGTCTGGCGGTGGACGGCGGAAAGCGAACCGCTTCCCTCGCCTGCCGCGCCGAAGGATCCGGTCACAGGCCCCGTCCGCAATCGGCCCTCCATCGCGGTGCTGCCCTTCAGCAACATGTCGAGCATCGAGGGCCAGGAACATTTCTCGGATGGCTTCACGGACGAGCTGATCGCCACGTTGGCGCGCTGTCGCTGGCTGCTGGTCGCAGCCCGTAACTCGTCTTTCAGCTACAAGGGCCGGCAGGCCAATGCGCAACAGGTCGCGGAGGACCTTGGCGTCAAGTACGTGCTGGAAGGCAGCGTGCGCCGCGCGGCAGATCGCGTTCGCGTCACCGCGCAATTGCTGAACGGCACGGATGGCACGCTGCTCTGGGCAGAACGCTACGACCGGACGCTGGCCGACATCTTCGAGGTTCAAGACCAGCTTGCCTCGGAAATCACCGGCACGATCGAGCCGGAACTGGGCTCCATCGAATTCGCCGCCCTTCGTGGCCGCACGGTGTTCGACATGGATGCCTGGGAAATCTACCTGAAGGGCCTCTGGCATCTCTATCGGTTCACGCTTGATGAATTAAAGACCGCCAAGGCGCTCTTCGAGCAGGCAATCAGTATTGACCCGACGTTCGCGCAGGCGCAGGCGCGACTGGCTTATGTTCACATTCAGCTCGGCTGGTATGGCCCCCTCAATGAACGCGCGGAGCGGATCTGCGATGCGATCGAGCTTGCCGAACGCGCGATCATATCCGACCAGAGAGAACCCGCGGCGCACCTCGCCCTGGGAAGGGCGCTGGCGCTTGATGGCGCGACCGAGGCCGGGCTTGTGCATCTGCGCAACGCCTTGCAGCTGGACCAGAGCTTCGCGCAGGCTCACTTCGCGCTCGGTCAGGTCCTCTGCTACGTCGAACGCCCCGCGGAAGGCATAGAGGAGATCAAGGAAGCGTTTCGGCTCAGTCCTCGCGACCCGCATCTGTGGACCTTCCATAACGTTCTCGCCATCGCAAACTATCAATTGGGCAACATGGCGGAAGCGGCCAAGGCAGCGCGCGCATCGCTCCGCTCGCCGAACGCCACCTTCTGGCCAGCGATCTTTCTGGCTGCCGCCCTCGGAAGGGTGGGTGGCGAAACCGACGAGGCGCGAGAAGCAGTTGCGAGGCTTCATCGCTTCCGGCCGGGGATGACCTGCACTGACGCCCGCCGAGAGTTCTATTTCGGCGATAATCCCGTCATGACCGAAGCCTTCATCGACCACTGCATCACGGACCTCGCCAAGGCCGGCCTGCCGGACTAGCAAGCGACACTGTCAAAGAAAGGCGCCCGTCCTGTCGAACGGGCGCCGCATTAGATTCTTCGGATCAGAACGGAGAATCCGGGAAGTAGAAGTCCTTCGCATTGTCCTTCGTGACAAGCGTCGCGTCGAGGACGAAGGTGCCGCGAACCGGAACCTGGCCGTAGAGACCAGCAGCCGTCAGCTCCATCGCCGTGCCAACCATTGCCGGCGGATAAAGAACGTCGACCGGGATCAGCTTGTCGCCGTCCATGACCTTCTTGACCATGTCCTTGGAGCCGGCGCCGGCGACAACATACTTGATGTCGGTACGCTTGGCCTGCTCGATCGCCTGCAGCACGCCGACAGCCATGTCGTCGTCCTGGCACCAGACCACGTCGATCTTCGGGTACTTTGTCAGATAGTCCTGCATGACCTTGAAGGCATCGTCGCGGTTCCAGTTACCGTACTGGCGGTCGAGAACCTTGACCTTGGAGCCGGCAATGCCCTTGTCGAAGCCGTCCTGGCGCTGCTGATCGATCGGGATCGGCAGGCCGCGAATGACGACGACTTCGGCGTCCGGCGTCTGCGCAGCGATGTACTTGCCAGCGACTTCACCGAGCGCCGGGTTGTTGCCAGCGACATAAAGGTCACGGACGGTGTCATCGTTGGTCGAGGGCGCACGGTCGACGAGCGCGACGTACTTGCCCTTACCTTTGACTTCCTTGATGGCGTTGACGAGCGGATCCGGATCCGACGGCAGGATGACGAGGGCGTCGATGCCCTGTGTATCAAGGTCCTGCACAGCGTTCGCCTGGCTGGCGGCATCCGGCGAAGTCTTGACGATGACGTTCAGGCCCGGATGCTGTTCCATCAGTTTCTTGGCGATGCGTTCGGCGTGGAACACGACGCCCGAGGTCCAACCATGGTCGGCTGCCGGAATCGAGACGCCGATGGTGAACTTCTTGTCCTGTGCGTATGCGGTACCCGCCAGCGTGACGGCCGCAACCGCAAGACCCAACATGAGTTTGCGCATTCTATTTCCTCCCAATAAACGTCAGGGACTTTTCCTACCCGTCAACCGGACGCCCTGTGATCCCGGCCAATTCCTGGAACCAGTCCGCTTACGATTTGCGGACCAGCGAGCGCTGCACCAGCATGGCGATGATGATGATCGCACCCTGGATCGCACCGATGAGATATTCGCTGATGAAGTTCGACAGCAGCATGATGTTACCGACGAGTTCGAGAATGAAGGCACCGCAGATGGTCCCCCAGACGCGGCCAGCGCCGCCCTTGAGCGCCGTGCCGCCGACGACTACGGCGGTGATCGCCTGCAGTTCCCAGAGAATGCCGGTTGTTGCCGAGGTCGAGCCGAGGCGCGGCACATAAAGCAGCACCGCGATGGCAACGCAGAGCCCCTGGATGACAAAGGCGATCGTGCGCACGCGATTGACCGCAATGCCGGAGTAGCGCGCGACATCACTATTGGAACCGACAGCAACGACATGGCGACCATAGCGCGTGCGGTAGAGAATGAAGGCCGCAACGGCGGTAACTGCCAGGATCACGACGATCGGAACCGGCACGCCGAAAATGTTGCCGAAATAAGCCGGACGGTAAAGCGTCTGGATGTCGGCCGAGCGCAGCGTGATCGCGCCGCCTTGGCTAAGCCATGTCGTCAGGCCGCGATAGATGCCCATGGTGCCGAGCGTGGCGATGAACGGCTCGATCCTGCCGACCGTGGTGATCAGACCATTGGCCAGTCCGCAGAGCGCACCGGCGACGAGCGTAAACACGACCGCGGCCGCCAGCATCAGCGTCGGGTCGGCAATCACGCCGGAATTCATCAAAAGGATCATCAGGCTGGCGACAAAGGCCACCATCGAGCCGACGGACAGATCAAGATCGCCTGCGGAAATCACGAATGTGGCGCCGACAGCGATAATGGCGATAAAGGCGCAGCGCGTCGCGACGTTGGCGAGGTTGGTGATGCCGATAAAGTTCGGATTGACCAGCGCGCCGACGATCAAGAGCAGTATCAGGGCTGCAAAGGGCGCGACCGCCCTGAGATCGATATCCCGCCAGGGGCGACGGCTGATTTCCCTGGTCTCCTCGTTCACACTCATCTCCAAACCAACCTCCCGCCCTCAATTCGATGGGCATCATACCTTTACGGCGCGCCGAGCGCAGCGCCTCCCCGCCACCGTCAGGCGGCTTTCTTCTTCAATCCGGCGGCGTAGCGCATGATCTCCTGCTCGGAGATCTCGTCGCCCTCGAGCAAGCCGACGATCCGTCCCTCGCGCATCACGGCGACGCGCGTGCAAAGGCCGATCACCTCCGGCATCTCCGAGGAGACGACAATGATGGATCGACCGTCGCGCGCCAGCGCGGAGATGAAATGATAGATCTGCTGCTTGGTGCCGACGTCGATGCCCCGCGTCGGCTCGTCGATGATGATGATCTCGGGCTCGGTCTCCATGACCTTAGCAAGCAGCAGCTTCTGCTGGTTGCCGCCCGACATACGCCCGGCAACGATGTTGGTGTCGCGAACCCGGATATCAAAGCGCCGCCTTGCCTTGGCGAGCGCCTGCGCCTCGCTGCTCGGGCTGAGATAGCCGTGTCGCGAATGCTGGCCGAGCGATTGCAGCGTCAGATTGGTCATCATGCCGGAGCGCAGAAGCAGGCCCTTCGACTTCCGATCCTTCGTCATGTAGGCAAGGCCGGCGCGATTGGCGGCATGTACATCGCCTGACGGAATCGATTCACCGCGAATGTGGACCTCGCCCGCGGCACGGTTCCGAAGCCCGGCGACCGCCTCCATCAGCTCCGTGCGACCGGAGCCAATCATGCCTGAGAAGCCGATGATCTCACCCTTGCGGACCTCGAAGCTGGCATCCTGAACATAACCCGTCGAGACACCTTCGACCCGAAGGACGATTTCTTCGTCGACATTGGGCTCGACCTTGGTCGGATAGAGACTGGAAAGCTCGCGCCCGACCATCAGCTGCGCGATGGATTCGCCGTCGAGCATCGCCGTCGGCGCAGTCTTGACCCACTGGCCATCGCGCAGCACGGTCACCCGGTCGGTGATTTCCATCACCTCGTCGAGCTTATGCGATACGAAGATAAAGCTTGTTCCCTTGTCACGCAGCTTGCGCACCTGCCGGAACAGGAAGTTCGTCTCTTCGCGCGAAAGTACGGCTGTCGGTTCATCCATGATGACGACGCGGGCATCGCGACTGATTGCCTTGGCGATTTCCACCATCTGCTTGTCGGCGATCGACAATGTGCCGATGATGGCATTCTCGTCGACATGCGAACCGAGCAGATCGAGTGCCTTGCGGGTCTCGGCGCGCATGTATTTGCGGTCAAGCACGCCGAACCGCGTGACTTCGCGGCCAAGGAAAAGGCTCTCGGTCACCGTCAGATGTTCGGCAAGATTGAATTCCTGGTGGATGAGAACGATGCCGAGCGCTTCGGCCGCGCCGTTGGCCGGCAAGACAACCGGCTGGCCGTCGAGCAGGATCTCGCCCGAACTCGGCTGCTCGAAACCGGACATGACCTTGACCAAGGTCGATTTGCCCGCGCCGTTTTCACCCATGAGAGCATGGATCTCACCGGCACGCAGATCGAAATTGACACTGAAGAGGACTTGCACGCCGCTGAACGACTTGCAGATGCGCCGCGCGGACAACACCACGGGCGCGGTGTCGGCAGAATCCACACTCATTGACTGATTTCCTCCCTGCGGCTCCCATCCGCTTGAAGCCATATGTAAACCTTTACACGACTTATGTAAAGGTTTACATCATTGTTACACACAGATCTGCAGGTCGGCGCGTTTGACCTCCCGGCAAGTCTGTGTAGTGTCGCGGCGAAGGCATCCCAAGGCAGGACGCAGTGTCGAATTCCACGCCCGCAACCATAGAAGACGTCGCTCGGATCGCCGAGGTTTCGATCGCGACGGTATCGCGGGCGATCCACACGCCGGAGAAGGTCGCCAACTCCACGCGCCTGAAGGTCAACCAGGCAATCGCCATCACCGGTTACACGACCAATGCCATGGCGCGCAGCCTGCGGCTCGGTCGGTCGAATATGATTCTCGTGGTTGCTCCTGACATCGGCGACCCAAACTTCTCCAACATTCTGGTCGGCCTCGAGAACGAGGCGCGCGCCCACGGCTACGGCATCCTGATCGGTCACACGCAGAACGATGCGCAGCGCGGCCTCGAATATCTGAAGTTCCTGAATTCCAACCAGGCCGCCGGGCTGATCCTCTTCACCGGCATCCTGCCCTTCGGCCACCAGACGATGACCGCCCGCCTGCCGCCCAGCGTCGGGGTCTTCGAGCCGGTTTTCAACGGCGGCATTCCTTATGTCGGCGTGGATGATGTGGAAGGCGCCAGAAAGGCCGTCGATCTGCTGCTGGCAGAGGGCCATCGCAAGATCGCCTTCATCGGCGATTCGCGCACACGCCTTGCCTATAGCCGCCGGCGTCAGGGCTACGACGCGGGGCTCGATGGGGCGGGCGTTGCACCAGATATGCGCATCGTGCTCGAAGGCGATGGAACGCTAGAGAGCGGCCGCCATGCCGTCGAGCAGCTCTTCATGCGCGACACGCTGCCGACCGCCTTCATGTGCGTCAACGACCAGACGGCGATCGGCGTGATGATCGGACTGAATGCCCGCGGTTACGACATTCCGAAGGACTTCTCCGTGACCGGCTTCGATGACGTGCCGCAGGCCGTGTTCATGTCGCCGCCGCTGACCACCATCCGCCAGCCGCGAACCTTGATCGGAAAGCAGGCCATGGCGCTTCTCCTGGAATTCCTGTCCGACGGCCAACCGGCGGAAACCGAAATCCTGCTGCGCCCGGACCTTGTGGTACGCAACTCCGTTGGCGCACCATCGCGTCGCTGGACGAATCGCTAAAGCGGACGGCGTAGCGTCCGCACCGTCGATACAATCAAACATTGATTATCGACTGCCCTTGAATGTCTCCCATCGCGCTTCCCGTTCGCGCTGATAGGCCGGATTGAGCTCAGTACTCAAATCTTCCCGTCTTATCGGCTGGCCGCACGATTCGCATGTCGGCCCCAGCCCCGCCGGCTTGCCGCAGTAAAGGTGCGTGTATTGCACGGCGCGGCCTTCGTCACCCGACTTCAGCCAGGTCTCGCCCCAGGCGCGCAGCGCCATTATCACCGGGTAGAATGCTTCGCCCTTTTCCGTCAGGTGATACTCGTAGCGCGGCGGCCGCTCGCTGTAGCGACGGCGCTCCACAATGCCCTCGGCTTCCAATGACTTCAGGCGCGTTGCGATCATCTGCGGGGTCCCGCCAGTTTGCGCCTGAATTTCTTCGAACCGGTGACTGCGCATGAACAGCTCGCGCAGAACAAGCACGGTCCAACGATCCCCGACAACCGCCTCCGAGCGAGCAACCGGGCACAGCGTGTCTGGTGCAGAATCTTTCTCCATAGCGTAACTTTCTTTTTCATAGTTATTTGTAGATATGATTTTCATAGTTAATATAAGGCGTCATTAAGGCAAGCGCAACCGGCCATCTGGCCCGCGCTGAAAGGAGCGACATGGCCCAAGCAGGAGCATCGGCAATGCAGGCGCATAGCACTGCCCGCCTCGAGTTGCGTGGCGACGTCGCGCCGAAATCAAGCTCATCCAGCAGCGAAAGGAACCCGTCATGAGTGATCATGAAATCGTCGATTCAAGCTTTACCGCCGTCATCAACGCACCGATCGAGAAGGTCGACATTCCGAAATGGTGCTTCACGCTCCCCGAAGACGAGTACCAACGCTGCTCTCCGGCACACATCGCCGCCGGCTTTACGACGGCCCCCGACGGTAGGCGCATGTCGATCAATGTCGAGACGATCGGCGGCAGCCTGATGGTTCAGCACTATGTCGAGACCCTGGGTGAAAAGGATCACCTGATCCTGGAATCCGTTTCGGATATAGTCACGCCGACAGGCCGCACGACGATCCATGTGCTTTGGGAACTCAGCGTCAAACGAATCGACGATCAGACCTGCGAATTCACGAACCACGTTCGGTCCAGAGCAACGGAAGAATTCAAGGCCTTTCTCGATAGGCAGGGCATTCCTTTCGACGTCTTTCGCGCACAGCGTCAACCGATGTCGATTGCGCACAACAAGGGCGAAACGCCGCTCTTTGCGGCCAGCATCGAGCGTGCCGCACTTCGCAACTAAATCCCGAAACACCTCAGCTTATTGGAGACAGTCATGTCAAAGCCGAATTACAGCAAGCAAACGACCGCCTTGCTCCTCGTCGATCCCTTCAACGACTTCCTGTCCGAGGGCGGGAAGGTTTATCCGCGCCTCAAGCCGATCGCCGATGAGGTCGCGCTTCTCGATAACCTCCGCCGGCTGGATGGCGCCATACGCGCGGCGGGCATTCAAGTAGCCATCGCCCCGCACCGGCGGTGGGAGCCGGGTGATTATGAGGATTGGGATCATCCCAACCCCACCCAACAACGGATCATGCACCAACACCAGTTCGCGCGCGGCGAATGGGGTGGCGAATGGCACCCGGATTTTGCGCCGAAACCTGGCGACATCGTTGCCAAGGAACATTGGGGGCAAAGCGGCTTCGCCAACACCGACCTGGATTTCCGACTGAAGCAGAAGGGCATCACCCACGTGATCGTGGTCGGACTGCTGGCCAATACCTGCATCGATACGACCGCCCGCTACGCCATGGAGCTTGGCTATCACGTGACTCTCGTGCGCGATGCGACGGCCGCCTTCTCGCATGAATTGATGCACGCCGCACACGAGCTCAGCGCGCCGACCTTCGCACATGCGATCCTGACGACCGACGAAGTGATTGCGGCCTTGCCCAAGGCGTAACGACTGCATTGGAAGGCGCGCCGGTTCTCCCACCGTCCGCGCCAAGAGGCAACGTGACGCCGCCATCCGACACCGGCCGGGACGTCCCGCCGCGCTTGGCGGCGGGAGCAATTGGCATTCACTCGGCAACTGGCTATTGCGACTTCTGGGGATCATCCGCCGGGTTGACGTACTTGATGCCCCACGGGCCGTTCGTGTTGATTTGGAGTACGGTCTCATCGTCGAAGTAGACGAAATGCGCCGTGCCCGGCGGCAGGGCAAAGAAACTACCCGCAGCCAGTGCCTTCGTGGCACTCCGATCAGCGGTTTTGCCCATGCCAAATTTGGCAGTCCCGGATAGGATCGTCACAACTTCATAGCCAGGATGGGTATGCGGCGGGATCGCATATCCCGACGGCACCTTTAGCCGAAGCGCAAACAAGCCTTTCTTGGTGGGATTGCCGAACAAGACCGCCGCTTGTGCTCCGGCCGGAAGCACCTTGGGGGCCTCGACCCACTTGATATCACCGGGAGCGAATATAGTGTGCGCATCCTCCGCCAGAGCGAGCGATGCAGCCCCGCAAAATCCAATCAAGCCGACTGCGAATATCGATGCGATCTTCATGATATCCTCCCTCTCGCCGGGCCTTCAACCTCGGCTGAGCGCTGGGGCAGGCTCGCGAAAGCCAAGAATACGTCCGCAGACCATCTCTAGGCAAGCGTTCCTCGGTCGTCCGACCGACCGCCGGCAGGTCATTTCACCCGCTTGAACACCCATTTCACGACGTATTCGCCGCTTCGCTTCATCTTGGTTTTTGTCTTGACCTGCACCGGCCCGCCCAGAGCAGCCTCGGCGGCTTCAAACGCCTGGCGTGCCTCGGCCATGGCCGCGTGATAGGCGCTGTTGTCGCGCTTGGGACTATCGGCGACGGCCTGCACGAGGGCGCTCCAATCACGTTCACTGTCGCTCATTTATCGACCCCCCGTTCGCAGCAAGGCGGTCTACGCTCTCGAGCCTTTGCTGCGCAAGCGCGAATGATCGAAGCGGCGGCGTCATTGCTGCAGCTGCGATGCGATTGCCGCCTTGTCGATGACAGACCAGACCTCCTCGATCCGCCCGTCCCGGAACTCATAGAACACGTTTTCAGTGAACGAGACTCTCTTGCCGTTCACCGGCATGCCAAACAGGAGCCCTTTCGGCGTGCAATCAAACCGCAGGCGGCTTCCCACGCGGGGCGGCTCGGAAATCAGGAAATCGATGTCGAAATGGAGGTCCGGAATCGCAAGAAAGTCGCCCTCCAGCATCTGGCGATAGCCGGACAGCCCGATTCGCACTCCATTGTAGTGAACATCGGGATGAACGAACTGGTCGAGCGCGGTCCAATTCTGGCGGTTCAGACAGGCGATGTAGTCTCGATAGACGGCAGCAAGGTCGGCTTTGGACACGGGATCGCCTCCGGGTGTTATGGTCCCGAGGCCAAGTAGGATGACGCCGAAATTTGGCAACCGCATATCGGGATGATCCGACCGCTTCGAACACGACGCAGCCCCTGCGTCACTCCACCAGCCCGAACATAGGGCCGAACCCGCCATGCCAGGACTTGTCGTTGCGCCCAAGGGCCGGACTGTAGAGCCCGACACCGCGGCCACCGTCGAGAAACAGCGCATTCGGGCAGGACAAATGATCGCGGAACAAGCGCGCGAAGTCGTGGAAATTCACCCTGTCTTCACTGACTGCGAAGCGCACCGCGCCATCGGCGCAGATGCCGACCCCGCCACGACGGGTGCGGTCCGTCGATCCGACGATAAAGATCGGGTTCAGCTTGTTGCCGATGACCAGCATCGGACCGGACTGGGTGGCGAACCGGACCTCCGACCGGCGTTTCAAAAATTCTTGCGTCGGAAGTATTCCGGTGGCGGCGCCATCGATGAAGAACACGCCATTCGGCTTTTTATGGAAGTTCGGCACGGGACCCGAGGCGGCGCCGTCTCTCTCGGTGCGGTTGACGGGCCGCAATTCCTGGCCGTCTTCCACATAGAGGCCGATCGGCGAAAAATCAGGCAGATACATGCCGGCATTGACCGCGAACGCCAAGGTCTGTCCCTTGTTGCGAACGGCCTCGGCGACGCTGGAGAAATCCCGATAAGGCTCTCCATCCGCGTTCTTCCAGAACAAGCGCAGATCGCCTTCTTCTTTCTCGACGGTGCAGACGATATAGGCCTCCCCTCCGAAGGTATCCTGCACGCAGGGCCGGGGGGAAGCTGCCCCTGCAGATATCGCCGCTGCCAACATCGCTGCTATGGCAAGCATGCCCTGTCTGAGATAGGTCATCGTAGCCATGCCCTTCTTTTCAGATCGCCATCCGGCCGCCCGCAGTGTACCCTTGGCATCCTATCTCGCCTGAACCGTCAAGGCGACGACCGCGCGCCGTCCCCATCAACGAAAAAGGGCCGGGAAGCTCTCGCTCCCGGCCCTCTCCTCCACAATCAACCGCCGATTAAACGTAACGGTTGACGATGTTTTCGAGCAGTTCCTGCTTGCCGGACTTCGGCTGCGGATTGATGTCCTTGGCTTCGACCCACTCGGCGATCTGCTCGAGCGAGTATTCGCCGCGGGCGAGCTTCTGGCCTTCGGCCGAATCCCAGCCGGCGTAGCGGGCATCGAGCGGGCCGGACAGAGCCTTGTCCTCGATCATCTTGGCAGCAGCCTTGAGACCGCGGGCGCAGGCATCCATGCCGCCGATATGGCCAATCAGCAGATCTTCCGGATCGAGCGACTGGCGGCGCAGCTTGGCGTCGAAGTTGGTGCCGCCGGTGGTGAAGCCGCCGCCCTGCAGGACGTAGTAGTAGGCGAGCGCCATTTCCGGAACGTTGTTCGGGAACTGGTCGGTATCCCAGCCCGACTGGTAGTCGTTGCGGTTCATGTCGATCGAGCCGAAGATGCCGAGCGCGTTCGCGAGTGCCAGTTCGTGCTCGAAGGAGTGGCCGGCGAGGATCGCGTGGCCCTGTTCGATGTTGACCTTCACTTCGTTTTCGAGGCCGTGCTTCTTGAGGAAGCCGTAGACCGTCGCGACGTCGTAGTCGTACTGGTGCTTGGTCGGCTCCTGCGGCTTCGGCTCGATGAGGATCGTGCCCTTGTAGCCGATCTTGTGCTTGTACTCGACGACGAGGTTGAGGAAGCGGCCGAGATGGTCGAGTTCCTTTTTGAGGTCGGTGTTGAGCAGGGTCTCATAGCCTTCGCGGCCGCCCCAGAGAACGTAGTTCTCGCCACCGAGCTTGGCCGTGGCGTCCATGCAGGTCTTAACCGTCGCAGCGGAGTAGGCGAAGACTTCCGGATCCGGGTTGGTGGCCGCACCCGACATGAAGCGGCGGTTCGAGAAGAGGTTCGCGGTACCCCAGAGCAGCTTGACGCCTGATGCGGCCTGCTTTTCGGCGAAGTAGTCGACGATCTCGTTCAGGTTCTTGGTGTTTTCGGCGAAGTTCTTGCCTTCCGGGCGCACGTCGGCGTCATGGAAGCAGTAGTAGGGCGCGTCGAGCAACTGGAAAAGTTCGAACGCAACGTCGGCCTTCAGCTTGGCGGCCTTCATCGTATCTTCGAACCAGGGGCGTAGGAAAGTCTGGCCGCCGAAGGGATCGCCGCCCTGCCAGGCGAAGGTGTGCCAGTAGGCGACCGCGAAGCGCAGATGATCTTCCAGGCGCTTGCCGAGAACGACTTCGTCCTTGTTGTAGTGGCGGAAGGCCAGCGGATTCTTGCTGTCCGGGCCTTCATATTTGATCTTCTGGATGTCGCCGAAAAATCCGGTGCTCATGTCCATGTCTCCTTGGGTTTCGGGATTGTTGTTCTGGGTTCAGTGCTGCAGCGATTTGATCGCCGGATAGAGAGCGCGATAGCCCTTGTAGGAATCTTCGTAAGCGCCGGAGAGCGCCGCGACAGGCTCGATCGTGCCCGCCGTCTTCGGTGGTGTGCAGACCCCAACCGGATCTGCGCCAGTCGCGGCGATCAGGCCGAGGCGGGCCGCGCCAAACGCTGCGCCGAAGTCACCGTCAGCCGGCAGGTCGACCGGCACACCGAGCACCGTAGCAATCGAGGCCAGCCAATAGCGCGAGCGCGAGCCGCCGCCGATCGCGGTGACACGGGAAATATCCGTGCCCGCAGAACGCAGCGCTTCGAGATTGTCGCGGATCGCGAAGGACACGCCTTCGAGAACAGCCTGGGTCAGCACCACGCGGCTGCTCTCATGCTCGAGGCCGATGAACGCACCGCGGATGACGGCATCGTTGTGCGGCGTGCGCTCGCCCGAGAGATAGGGAAGGAAGGTGACGCCCGACGGCGCTTTCAGCGTTTCACCGAGTTCAGTGGTCAGGTCAGCCGCCGACTTTCCCGTGACGCTGGAGTGCCAGTTCAGCGCGTCCGTAGCCGAGAGGATGACGCCCATCTGATGCCAGGTATTCGGCAGCGCATGGCAGAACGCATGCACGGCGCTTTCCGGCTTCGGCAAATAGGCCGCATTGGCCGCGAAGAGAACGCCCGAGGTACCAAGCGACACGAAGGCCGCGCCATCGCTGACCGTGCCCATGCCGCAGGCGGAAGCGGCATTATCGCCGGCGCCGCCGGCAACGACGACACTTCCGGAGATTCCCCACTTGCTGGCCAGTTCGCCGCGCAGCTTGCCGCCCTGCTCCGTGCCTTCGATCAGATGAGGCATCTGCTTTTCATCGAGGCCGGTGACCGCAAGAAGCTCTGATGACCACTTGCGCTTGCCGGTGTCAAGCCACGAGGTGCCGGCAGAGTCCGACATTTCCGAAATGTGCTCGCCGGTCAGCCAGAGGCGCAGATAGTCCTTCGGCAGCAGCACCTTGGCGACCTTGGCGAAGATCTCCGGCTCATGCTTGGCGACCCAGGCAAGCTTTGGCGCGGTAAAGCCGGGGAAAACGATGTTGCCGGTCAGCCTGCGGAAACGCGGATCGGAATCCAGCGCGGCTGCCTCGACAAAAGAGCGCGTATCGTTCCACAGAATGCAGGGGCGCAGCACCTTATCCTCGGCATCGAGCAGGGTTGCGCCGTGCATCTGGCCGGAAAGGCCAATGCCCTTCACGGCAGCGAGTTCCTTCGGATGCTTTGCCTTTAACCCGGATACAGCCTCTTCCGTCGCGCGGATCCAGTGCGAGGGCTCCTGCTCCGACCATCCGGAATGCGGGCGCGAGACGTCGAGCGAACCATTGGCCGAGCCTATGATCTTCTGATCGCCATCGATCAGCATGGCTTTGACGCCGGAGGTTCCGAGATCGAGACCCAGATACATGTGTTTCTCCCTTTGCCGTTACGGCAGATTATCTTTCAGAAATATGTCGAGGCGGATGCGCTCCTGCGCCTCGATGACGGAAAGTCCGTCCGCCTTCGCCTTGAGGACGCGGATAGCGCTGCGCACCTCATGGCCTGCATTCTGGTTCAGAATTGCATCAATCGTTCCATCAAGGAGCGCGGCGCGAGTATGGGCCGTCAATTCGTGCGCGACGACCGTCAGCGACCGGTCGACAGCCTTTTCCTTCAGTGCCTTGATCAGGCCGCGATTACCGGCGCCGAGGCTGTAGACGCCGATGATGCCGCTTTTCTTCGACAACGCATCCGCCACCAGCATGTGCGCCATGTCAGGATCGTCGCGCCCCTCAATGACGGGAAGGATGGAGAGCGATGGAAACTCCGCGGCCATGACGGCAGCAAAACCCTCGAGGCGTTCGCGATGGTCGCGGACCAGCATCGAGCCGGCGAGCACCGCGACCTCCCCCTTGCTGCCGCCCAAGAAACGCCCCAGCAGCCGTGCGGCTGTGCGTCCGGCGGCAATATTGTCGACACCGGCATAGTGATGCCGCTGCGAACCGGTGAGATCCGAAACCAGCGTCACGACGGGAATACCGTCCTTCACCAGCCGATCGACAGCGTCGCGCACCTCAGGCGCATCGGTGGCGACAAGCGCGACCCCCGAAGGCCGCTCTTCTCCAAGTTCGTCCAGAACCCTGACGAGCGCGCCCGGATCGAACGCCGGCACCTCGACGGTGCGGATTTGCGTTCGCTCCACGGACGACCGCGCAATCGCGGCTTGCACCTCGTCGTTCAGCCCATGCATGAAAGAATTGTCGCTGGTCGGAAGGATGAACACGAGCGGATAGGTCCGGCCCTTGGCGAGATTGGCAGCGGCAACGTCCCTGACATAGCCGATCTCGCGAATGGCGTTCTCGACCTTCTCGCGCGTCACGTGACGCACGCCCGGCCGCTGGTTCAAAACCCGGTCAACGGTTGCCAGGCTGACGCCTGCCGCAGCAGCGATATCGTGGACTGTTGGCCTCATCTCTCCTCCTGACGAGACCTTTAGCTCCAAATTTGATGTACGTAAATCAAAAACTGCAAACGTTTCCGTTCACGTCAAATCTTTATGCAAAAAATGAGGGCCGGCGTGGTGTCCCAGGCCGGCCCTAAAACCTGATTTCAAGAGTGGTCAGTGGCCTCCGCCGCCGCCACCTCCGCCTTGGGGTGCAGGCTTGTCCAGCATCGCAACGCCCAGGATCATCGCCAGGAACAGCACGGTCAGCATCAGGAAAACATCACTGAAGGACAGGACGATTGCCTGCTTCGTCACGAGCCCGACCATCTGCTTGATGGCAACAACCGCGCCATCCATGCCGTAGGCGTCGAAGTTCGCCGCCATGTTGTTCATCTGGTCGATCGCGGCGGGATTTCCCCAATCGATATTCTCGCGCAGCCGCTCGTAATGAACATCCTGCCGGTTCGTCAGCACGGTGTTGATGATCGCCAGCCCCACGGCGCCGCCGAGGTTACGAGTCAGGTTGAAGAGGCCCGACGCGCCGCGCATACGGGCCGGCGGCATCGTGCCGAGCGCGATATTGTTGATCGGCACCATGCACATCATCAGCCCGAAGCCGCGGAAGATCTGCGGAATGAGGAGCTCGTAGAAGTCCCAGTCCTGGGTCAGATGCGTCATGATGTAGGTACCGGCCGCGAAGCTGGCGAAACCGATCACCATCATCAGCCGCAGATCCATCTTCGTCGACAGCTTTCCGGCGATTGGCGCGGTGAAGAACATCGCGAGGCCCGATACGAACATCGTTTCGCCGATCATCAGCGAGTCATAGCCGCGAATGCGCCCGAGATAGACGGGGTAGATATAGGTCAAGCCATAGAGGCCGATACCCATGACGAAGGAAAACACGGAGCCGAAGGCAAAGTTTCGGTTCGTGAAGGCCCTCAGGTCGACGACCGGGAAATCAACGGTGAAGGCCCGATAGAAGAAGACAACGGCAGCGATTGCAGAGGCGATCGCGCCCATGAAGATATAGCTGTCGTTGAACCAGTCGTTGGAATTGCCTTCCTCCAGCACATACTCAAGCGCGCCGAGGAAGACGCCCATCGACAACAGGCCCCACCAATCGAACTTCTTGATCAGCGCGAATTCCGGCTTATCGAAATCGATGAAATTCCAAGTGACGATCGTCACAATGATGCCCGGGACAATGTTGACCAGGAACAGCCAGTGCCACGAGAAGGCGTGGCTGAGATAGCCGCCGACCGTCGGGCCGATGGTCGGAGCAAGCGTGGCGATCAGGCCGATGATCGGCGAGACGATGCTGCGCTTGGAGGGCGGGAAGATCGTGAAGGCTGCCGCAAAGACCGACGGAATCATGCCGCCGCCGATGAAACCCTGGATGGCGCGGTAGACGATCATCTGGTCGATGTTCGTCGCCGTCGCACAGAGCGCGCTCGCCATGGTGAAGCCAGCAGCGGAAGCCGCAAACAGGTATCGTGTCGAGACGATGCGCGCGAGCGTGCCCGACAGCGGAATCATGATGACTTCGGCGATCAGATAGGAGGTCTGCACCCAGCCGATCTCGTCCGAACCAGCGCTGAGGCCAGCCTGGATTTCGGCAAGCGATGCCGACACGATCTGGATATCGAGGATCGACATGAACATGCCGAGCACCATCGCGAAGAACGCGATGAGCTTGCGTGGATCCATATGATCCGTGGCCGCCGGAGTGGCCGGAACGGTTCCAACTGTTGCGCTCGCGGCCATCGGCCTACCTCGTCAGGATTTACTTGGTCGCATCCGGCGCCGTGCGCGTGTCGACATCAACAACCACGCTCAGGCCTGCGCGCAGGCGACCGCTGTCGAGAGCATCCTGCGGCAGCGAGATACGAACCGGCACGCGCTGAATGATCTTCGTGAAGTTGCCCGTGGCGTTTTCCGGGGGCAGCAGCGAGAAGACGGAGCCGGAAGCCGGCGAAATCGATTCAACCGTGCCGACGATCGGATGGTCGCCATAAGCATCGACGTGCACGTTGACCTTGGAGCCCGGCACCAGATGTTGGATCTGCGTTTCCTTGAAGTTCGCGTCGATAAAGAGCTGACGAACCGGGACGAGCGCCATCAGACGCTGGCCGGGCGACACCAGATCGCCCTCCTGCACCGAGCGATTGCCGACGACGCCATCATAGGGCGCTTTCAGGACCGTGAAGGAGAGGTCGCGGACAGCCTTGTCGCGCGCAAGCTCGAGCTGGCGGATCGTGCCTTCGGCCTCGCGGCGCTGCGCCTGCAGCAGCGTTACATTTGCTTCCGCGGATGCGATCGCCGCATCACCGCCAATCAGGTTTGCCTTTGCCTGGTCGAGAGCAATGTTCGCGGCGTCGAGGTTAGCGGTCGTACCGACAGACTTGGATTGCAGTTCCGCGGCGCGGGTCTGTGTGATCTGCGCACCGCGAACGGTGGCTTCCAACGCCGTCTTCTGGGCCTTGGCCTGGTCGAGGCTTGCCTGACCACCGGCAATCTGCGCGTCAATACGCTGCAGCGAGAGCTTTTCGGTATCGAGAGAAGCCACCGCCTGATCGAGGGCGAGCTTGTAGTCGCCGTCGTCCAGCGAGGCCAGAACGTCGCCGGCCTTGACCTTCTGGTTGGCAACGACGTTCACCTTGGCGACATAGCCGGTAACCTTCGGCGAGATCGTCGCGATATCGCCTTCGATGTAAGCGTCGTCGGTCGAGACCAGGAAACGGCCCGTCGTCCACCAATCGTAGCCGTACCATGCGGCACCTGCGAGCAGCGCAAGGCCGATGATTGGCAGGGCAAGACTGCGCTTTTTCTTCTTCTCCGCGGGAACGGCCTGCGTGTCGGCAGGAGCCTGCGGCGCGCGCGGTGCTTCCGCGGTGGGGACTGCTGCTTCCTGAGCCTTGCCCTCGGTTTCAGCAGGTTCGCTGACGATGCGGGCAACATTGGCTTTTGGACTGGACGACATGGGCGACTACCGGCAAATTGAGTGAATTTAATCGAACTGAACGGTTCGGTTCAGTTGACATAGAACCTTTTTCCATTCATATCAAGCTGTATCGAACCACCCGGTTCGATTTTATTAACGAAAAGTTCGCTGATGCGGATATGGTTAAGGAGCTATGACAGAGCTTTCCGATACGCGCGTGGATGAGTCTCCCTCGTCAGGCGGCCGATGGGCCGCGGGCGAAGACCCTGCCAAGCGCAAACAAATTCTCGACGGCGCCCGCCGCGTTTTCATGAAACTTGGCTTCGATGCCGCGAGCATGAACGATGTAACGCGCGAGGCGGGAGTTTCAAAAGGAACGCTCTACGTCTACTTCGCCAACAAGGAAGAGCTCTTCACCGCGATGATGGAGAGCGAGCGCGCGGCGTTCGTCGCCAGCGTGCGCAATACTCTCAAGGAATCCAATGATCCCGACGTTGCGCTGCACGACTTCGGGATGACCTTTGTCAGCCATCTGACCGAGGATAAGGTCATCAATGCGATGCGTACGGTCATCGGCGTCCGCGACCGCATGCCGCATCTCTGTCAGCGCTTTTTCACCGGCCCCGAGAACATCCGGACGGTGCTGAAGGACTTCCTGACGAGCCAGGTCGAGGCCGGCCGTTTCGAGATCGACGACATAGAGCTTGCCGCCCGCCAGTTCCTGGAGCTCTGCGGCGGAAGCTTCTTCAAGCTGCGGCTGTTCGGCGACATGGACGCCCCTCCTCCGCGCGAGGAGATGGATCGCGTGGTCAACGGCGCCATCCGCGTCTTCACCGCCGCGTACGGAACCAAGAAGCGATCCTGAACCCACACCTTTGATTTCTTTCTCCGTCCGCGCCAGAATCCCGCAACAGGGATCAAACGCGGCCTGCTGCCCTTCGCTATGAAGGGAATGCAGCCAGGGAGAAGAAATGAGCGCCGTCGGACGTGCGATCTGGTTCATCGAAAGTCATTTCGGCAACGACATTACTCTGGAAGAGATTTCGGACGTTGCCGGCCTTTCGCGCTACCACCTCTCGCGCGTCTTCGGACTCGTCACCGGGCATTCGATCAGCGGCTATATCCGCGCCCGCCGTCTGAGCGGCGCGGCACGGATGCTCGTCGATCAGCCGGAGAGCATTCTCGAGGTTGCCCTCGACGCGGGTTATGGCTCGCACGAGGCTTTCACTCGCGCCTTTCGCGACCAGTTCGGCCTGACACCTGAGGCCGTCCGCAAGCAGGGGCACACGCGCAACCTCGCACTACTGGAGCCGATCAGAATGGATCCCGCCCGCCTTCCCGAACTCGAGCCGCCACGATTTGAAACCTTGCCGCCGATGCTATTTGCCGGCTTGCAGGAGACATATCCCTATGGCGGCAATGCCGCGATTCCCTCGCTCTGGCAAAAATTCAATGTTCATTTCGGCAGCATTCCCGGCCAGGTCGGCAATGTCGCCTATGGCCTCTGCACGCACATCGAGGGAGAGACAGAGAAATTCCGCTACATGGCGGCCGTGGCTGTCGACGACAGCAGCGACCTGCCGGACGGCTTTGCCACGTTGAAGATACCCGGTCAGCGCTATGCGGTCTTTGCTCATCGCGGCCACGTCTCCGGCATTCCCGCTACGATGCACCAGATTTTCGGGAGCTGGATGCCGAACGCAGGCATGGAGTTCGGCAACATGCCCGACATGTTCGAGCGTTACGACGACCGCTTCGACCCCTATACCGGCATGGGCCTGACGGAAATCTGGATTCCCATAAAGGAATAAAACGCGCCTTGCTTTCGTATATCCCCTTGCGCGCTTGCCAAGGCAGGCCGCGTCCGTACATTGCGAGCGTCAATTTGTGTGGCGCAAGGGGATAAACGCCGATGCAAGACATTATGATGCTCGTTCAGGACCCGGCCGCCTGGGTGGCCCTCATCACTCTGGTGGTGATGGAAGTGGTCCTCGGGATCGACAACCTCATCTTCATCTCGATTCTCACCAACAAGCTGCCACCTGAGCATCGCGAAAGAGCACGCAAGGTCGGCATCGGCCTTGCCCTCGTGCTGCGACTTGCCCTCCTCGGCATGGTTGCCTGGATCGTTACGCTGACGACGCCGGTCTTCGAACTGTTCGGTCACGGCTTCTCCTGGAAGGACATCATTCTGCTTGTCGGCGGTCTGTTCCTGTTGTGGAAGGCGACGAAGGAAATCCATCACAACGTCGATCCGGCCGATCACAACGAGGATTTCATTGTTTCATCAGCAACAAGAGGCGTTACCGCAGCGATCGGCCAGATCCTGCTGCTGGATATCGTCTTCTCGGTCGACAGTATCATCACCGCCGTCGGCATGACCCCACACGTCCCCATCATGGTCGTCGCCGTCGTTGTGGCCGTAACCGTCATGCTGGTCGCGGCAACGCCGCTCGCGAACTTCATCGAGAGGAACCCGAGCATCGTCATGCTGGCGCTGGCCTTCCTGATGATGATCGGCATGACGCTGTTCGCAGAGGGCATGGGCTACCATGTGCCGAAGGGCTACATCTACGCCGCGATGGCCTTCTCGGCGCTGGTGGAGGTGCTCAACATGTTCGCCCGCAATGCCCGTCAGCGGAAAAAGCAGGGCGGCCACTGAGCCGCCATGGGCACGGCAATGAGGCCGTGCCCTAGAGCATGTCCCCCAGGGTCCAGTGGTTGCCCCATCGGGCATCGATCTCGTCATCGACGTTTTGGTAGCGGATATCCATCGACAGTCTGATCCTGTTCGAGGCGCTTTGGTTCGTGGTCGAGGCGTGGATCATGTAAGGGCTGTGCAACACGACATCGCCGGCCTCGTAGTCGGCGACCAGCCAGCGCGTATCGAAGCGCTCTGCCATGTCGGGCAGGTCCTTCGATACCCAGCCGCCCTCGGTCATGTTGCGGTTGAAGGCACTGATCTTTTCTTCCGCAGACAGGTCGAGGCTCTTTCTGGAAAACTCCTCCTCCATGCGCACACCGATGGCATGCGAGCCCTCGAGGTACACGAGACCACCCATGTCGACTGGGGTGTCGCCGATCGGAATCCAAGCCGTCACCAGCCGGTTGGTGCCGCCACGTAGATAGACCAGATCGTAATGCGCCGGCGTCGCTGTCGTCGTACCGGGTTGGGTAAAGCGCATGATCTTGCGTTTGTGCAGGTAGGAGATGCCGGAAAGAAACTCATCCATGAACTGCGCAAGCCGCGGCTGCGCGCAAAAACCCTCGAAGGCGACCGAGCGGACGAGCGACATCAAAATGCGATCCACCTGGCCTTTGTCCAAACCCGTGCCGGCGGATAGCCCGAGCATCGGATCGGTGCCTGGCGCGACGAGCCCGCCGCGCGCCAGATGCGAAAAAACCCAGCCGCGAAACGCATTGACCACTTGGGGATCGAGAAAGCGCTTCAACCAGACATAGCCGTTTTCGTGATAAAGCCTGCGGATCGCCTGCACACCGATCGACGGATCCGTCGGCTTGAGTTCGCCCAACCGGTTCGCTGCGGTCGAAAGGACTTTCCCGTTGGCGACCAAGTCGATCGCCGGTGGTTGAGCTGGCCGCTGATCCAGGGCAAGACTTGACATTTCGATCACTCCCAAAGCGAAATGGACGCTGCATATGTGAGACACTGGAGATAAACTTGCCATGGACGGAAAGAGCGACTGGACTTTTCGCTCATGACTGAAGCGCCGATCGCTCTCTATCGTTCGCCCTCTTCCGAAGGCATGGCGCTCGCCGTCACGGGGTTTGGCCGGCAGCGCATCGGAACGCGTATCACCAACCGCCGCCTGCCAATGCACGCGGTCGTCCTTGTCGAGGCCGGGGATGGCACGCTGCAGACAGCGAAGGCGGGCCTTCAAGAGATCAACGGGCCGTCGCTCTTCTGGTTGCCGGCCGGCACATTACATTCCTATGGCCCGACGAACGGAACGAGCTGGGAGGAGAGATGGGCTCTCTTCGAGGGGACGCTGATCGCAGACCTGATCCGCCAGCGCCTGATCTCGCCGACAGAACCGGTGGTGCGTCTACAGAACCTGCGTGAGATGCAGCACCTCTTTGGCGCGCTTCATTCGGACTTTGCCGCAGGCGATCCGCTCAGCCTCGCTTCGGCGGCAGCGACGCTTCACCGCATCGCCGTCCAATCCGCGCGCCATGCGAACGCCGGCGGCGACAACGGGGCGAACGTCGAGATCGAGTTGATCATCGAGACCTTGCAGCGCCGGGCGTTCGAGCCGGTGGACATGCATTCGCTGGCACAAGAATTCGGCATGTCGCCGGCAACACTGCGGCGACATTTCCAGGCTGCCCTCGGCCTGTCGCCGAAGGCTTTCCAGCTGCGCCTTCGTATCGATCGGGCCAAGCAGCTGCTGACGACATCGGATCGGTCGATCGAGGCGATTGCGTATGCTGTCGGTATTGACGATGCCTTCTACTTTTCGCGGCTGTTTCAGAATCGCGAACACTGTTCGCCAAGCGAATTCCGCCGTCACTACCGCAGAACATGACTGTGGCCGGATCGAGTCCGGCCGCAGTCATGCATTGATTCGGTTCAATTGCGCTCTTCAGTGGGCACCGGCGCCGCCACCGGGCTGCGCCTTGCGCGTGAGCAACAGGGCGAAGGCGGCAATGGCCAGCACGACGCCGATCACAGCGAAGGTGTCGCTAAAGCCAAGGATCAGAGCCTGGCGTCTGACGATCTGACCCAAGGCGACGACGGCTTTCTGGCTGGCGACTGCCGGATCGGAGACGCCGTGTGCCAGGAAGTAGTTGGTGGTTTGGGCGAGGCGATCACGAACCTCATCGCGAGCCAGCGTGACAGACTGCCCGATGATATTCGAATGGAACTGCTCGCGCTCGGTCAGGATCGTGCCAAGCGACGCCGTGCCGACCGCGCCGCCGAGGTTGCGCAGCATGTTCGTCAGGCCTGAGGCAGCCGCCGCATCCGACGCAGCAATACCAGCGGTCGTGATTGCGGTGATCGGGGTCAGGACCAGGGCCTGGCCGATCGCCCGCACGATGTTCGGAATCCAGAACTGATCACCGGCGTTGTTCGGTGACAGCGTGATGTTCATGAAGCAGCTGATCGCGAAGATCGAAATGCCGAGGAAACCGATATAGCGGGCGTCGAAGCGCTTCATCAGCAGCGGAACGAGGGGAATGAGCAGCAGCTGCGGCAGGCCGGTCCAGGCCAGGACATTGCCGATCTGCTCGGCATTGTAACGCTGCACCTGTCCCAGATACTGCGGCAGGATGTAGACGGTCCCGAACAGCGCGACGCCGACGAGCACATTGACGGCGACGCCAATGCCGAAGTTGCGCTGCTTCAGGAGACTGAGCTTCACCAGGGGCTTTTGAACCGTCAGCTCGATCCAGATGAAGGCAGCGAGGAAGACGAACGCCACGATGCTGAGCTTGACGATGAAAGGCGAGGAGAACCAGTCCTCCTTGTTTCCCTCCTCGAGCACCGTCTGCAGGGCGGAAAGGCCGATCGCCATGGTAACAATGCCGGCCCAGTCACCTTCCTTCAGCAGGTGGAGCTGCATCGGCTGCTTCTCGAGCGTCAGGGCAAGCGCAGCGGCCATGATGGCGCTCGGGAGCGCGTTGATGAAGAAAATCGTCTGCCAGCCGTAGTTCTCCGTGAGATAGCCGCCGATCGTCGGGCCAATGGCCGGGGCAAAGGTGACGGACAGGGCAAAGAGTGCGAGGCCGCGAGGCTGCTGAAACTTTGGCAGCTTGGTAAGCACCATGGTGAACGCCATGGGGATGAGGACACCGCCGGCAAATCCCTGCAGGCCACGCAGCAGGATCATCGTGCCGAGATCGTGGGCGAAGGCACAGGCGATCGAAAAGATCGGGAAGAGAACCGAATTGACGAGAATGTAGCGGCGGAAGGAAAAGACGTTGCTGAAATACGCCGTCAGCGGAATGACGACGATCTCACCGATCAGATACGACGTCGAGATCCAGGCACCGTTGTCAACGCCGGTGCCGATGCCGCCCTCGATATCGAGGAGCGAGGCGTTGGTGATCTGGATGTTGAGGATTGCCATGAACGCGCCGATCATCCCGGCAAGTACGGCAATCCAATCCTTTACGCTGGCGCCCGGCTGGGAGACGGGGGCAACGGTTGCAGTTGTGGTAGACATGGCACCACCCTCATCCTCTCCGGTCAGGCCCCATCGGCCGCATCGGCTGCCTTGGTGTTGATGCTTGGCTGCACCGACATGCCGGGGCGAAGGTCGCCGGCTGCCGCTCCATTGCCGTCGAGCACGATCTTGACCGGGATACGCTGGACGACCTTCGTGAAGTTGCCGGTGGCGTTGTCCGGCGGCAGCAGCGCGAATTCCTGGCCGCTGGCCGGTGCGATGCTGTCGACGTGACCGTGATAAGTGCGGCCCGGGAACGTATCGACTTCGATCTCGACAGGCTGGCCGGCATGCACGTCGGTCAGCTGCGTTTCCTTGTAGTTCGCAACGATATAAGCCGCGCTGGTGGGAACGACCGACATCAGCTGCGTGCCTGCCTGGACGTACTGGCCAACGCGCAGTGTACGGTTGCCAACTGAGCCATCGACCGGCGCCACAATCGTGGCATAGGAGAGATTGAGTTCGGCCTGGCGCTCAAGCGCCTGGCTGCGGGTAAGCGCAGCCTTTGCCTGGGCAAGCTCGGCATTCAGAAGATCGACCTGCTTCACGGCTGCATCGAGGGCGGCGCTGTCGCGCACGATGGTCGCCTGTGCTGCCGCGATCTGCGAGGCGGCCTGCTGCGCGGTCTGGACCGGGGCATAACCGTTGGTGGCCAGGCTCGAATAGCGCTTGTTGTTCTGCTCGGCGAACGTCTCGTTGGCCTTGTCGACCTCGACCGTGGCGCGGGCGGCGGCGATCGTCGATTGCTGGATCTGGAGGGCCGCCTCCTTCGCATTCAGCGTCGCCGCCGCGGCGGCAACGTCGGCCTTCGCCTGGTCGAGCGCGGCTCGGAAGTCGCGATCATCGATACGCGCAAGCGGCTGACCCGCCTTGACGGTCTCGTTGTCGTTGACGAGTACCCGGGCGATGTAGCCGGAAACCTTCGGCGCGATCGCACTGTTGTCCGCCTTCACATAGGCGTCGTCGGTCGACACGTGGAAGCGACCGACCGTCCAGTAATCGTGTCCGTAGTAGGCACCCGCGGCCACAATCGCGAGGGCGGCTGCGCCAAGCAGGAGCGACCGGCCGGGTCGCTTGCGGGCTTGCGGCACGTCAGCGGCAGCGCGTGGCGCCTCCGCGTGCGGCCGCTTGCTCGCTTCAAGCGTTTCCGGGGTCACCTCTGCGACCGCTACGGCGGTTGGATCGGCGTTGTTGTTCAGAGCATGCAGCTTCTGGGCGGTCATTGTTTTCTCCGGATCATGGCCGCCGTCGCAAGCGATGCAGCCTCTGATGCACAAAATGGAAAATTGACGTTTTCCAAAATATGCTCTATAAAATCGATGTCAACTTGAATTTGGAAAATACCGATGGTCCAAAATCACAAGATCGAGAGAAGGCCGCGCGGCAGACCGCAGGCGCGGTGCGACGAGGACACCAGGAGCGTCATCATCGAGGCTGCCAACAAGCAGTTTCACGCGAACGGATATGCAACGGCGTGCATCGCGGATATTGCGCAGGAAGCGGGCGTCTCGACGAAGACGCTCTACAGGCTGTTTCCGACGAAAGCCGACCTCTTTTCGGACCTGATCACCGATCGCATTGGACGCTTTTTGCTGGCTCTCGACCCGACTACGCTTGCCGCGGCCGATCTTCGCCAGGGACTGGAGCGGATGCTGATGGCTTACGGCATGCTGACGCTTTCGGACGACACAATCACGATGATGCGGCTTGTGATCGGCGAGTCCGACCGCTTCCCCGAGATCTCCGCTTCCTTCTACGAAAAAGCCATCGTCCGAACGAATGCGCTGATGGAGGGGTGGCTGCGCAAGCAGGTTGATCGCGGCGTCATCGCTCTCGAAGACCCGCATGCGGCCTGCGGCATGCTGCGCGGCATGATGGCCATGGAGCCCCAGCGCGCCGCCATGCTGCGCCAGCAGCCGGCGCCGGGGATTGAGGAGATCGCGGCCCGGGCGAAAATGTGCGCCGACCTGTTTCTGAACGGCGCAGCAGTCGCTCCGGCTTAATACCCGGTCTTATTCGGTCTTTGAAAGTTCCTTGTCGATGGCCGAAACCAGTCGCTGGTCATCTGCCGTCACGTCAGGCGCAAACCGCGCCACGATCTTGCCATCGCGACCGATCAGGAACTTTTCGAAGTTCCAGAGAATTTCACTCTTATCGTCGGTCGCCAGGCCATTGCTGCGCAGCCGCTCCCGCATCGGACCTTCGCCGACGGCAGTCCCGGCAGCCGCCGTCAGGTTCTGGTAGAGCGGATGCTTGTCCCCGCCCTTGACGGAGATCTTCGAGAAGATCGGAAACTTCACGTCATAGGTCAGCGTGCAGAACTCGACGATCTCGGCATCCGTACCCGGCTCCTGCCCCTTGAAATTGTTTGCCGGAAAGGCGGCAATCACGAAGCCGCGCTCTCGCTTGTCCTCATAGAGCTTCTCAAGCCCTTCATATTGAACGGTGAGGCCGCATTTGGAGGCGACATTGACGACCAAAATCACCTGGCCGCGGTGATCGTTCAGCGTTGTCTCGCGACCATCGGCCAGCTTCACCGGTATATTCAAAAGATCCGTCATCGCTATCTCCACCATGAATTCCGCCGCGGAAGCTATACCCAACGGAGCGTTTGTCCAGCGGGCAGATCCGGTCCACTGACAAAATCAATTAAAACAGCTAGTTTGCCGTCGAGAGCACGGGAGGGCGCGACGAGAAGATGGCACTGGAATCGCTGGTGGCGGCCGTTGTCTTTGCTTTGCTCATGACAGCCTCGATCGGAACGATGCTGACCTATTCAAAGCTGCCTGTGCATCACCGGCAGGACGAGACCAACACCGTCGTTCGGCTCGTCGCCAACATCTTCGTCGTCATGACATCGCTGGTCTTCGGCCTGATGATCAATTCCTCGAAGAACACTTTCGGCGAGATCGACAAGAACGTTCACGCGTTCGCAACCCAGATCATCCTTCTCGACCGGACCTTGCGGACCTATGGCCTCGAGGCCACGGAAACTCGCAAGCGTCTGGAGAACTACGTCGAAAAGGCTCTCACCAATCCGGCACGCGCCGCGCCGGATCCGCTGGTCAAAAGCGACCGCACAAGCGAGATTGCCCTCAACGCCGTCGGAGACAGTCTGGCACTGATCGTGCCTTCCGACCCGGGCCATGTGGTGTTGTGGAACGACGCTCGCCAGCAATATCAACGGATCGTCGAGCAGCGTTGGGTCATCGTGGAACAGTCGGAAGGCGTCATCCCAAGGCCGCTCATAAGCATGCTGACGGCGTGGCTGACGTTAATCTTTGCGAGCTTCGGCTATCGCGCGCCAAGAAACATCATTGTCGTGCTGATGTTCACCATCTCCGCGCTCCTGATATCGCTATCGATCTTCATCGTGCTGGATATGGATATTCCATTCTCGGGCTGGATCCAGATCTCCGACACACCTCTTCGCAGGGCGCTTGCCGAGCTTCAACAATAGCAACTGCGAAGCACCGCGTCGGCCTGGAAGGAGCGACGCGGTGTGGCCACGGCATCACAGTTAGCGAACCGCAATCGTCGGCCAGTCGATGAGGTCGGCCTTTGCACCGGCCAGCGTGTTGCGGCTCTGGGAGACCACATCGTGGGGAAAGCCGAGCGATATCGCGCTCGCGTCATCGAGGCGCCGAACCTGCTCCTCACTAAGCTTCACGTCCAGCGCGGCAAGGTTGTCGGCAAGCTGCTCAGCCGTTCGCGGCCCGATGATCGGCAGCGTGCCCTTGTGCAGCACCCAGGCGATGGCGATCTGGCCGGCCGGCACGCCGGTTTCCTCGGCGATTGCCAGAACTGTATCGACCGTTGCCGTCTTGCGCGCATCGCTTTCGGAGTGAATGACGACGCCAAGCCCCTGCTGGCGGCCAGTTTCGCCCTTGCGGTACTTACCGGTCAGCAGCCCGCCGCCGAGCGGCGACCAGCCGACAGTACCAAGGCCAAAGGCCGCCGCCATCGGCAGCAGCTCGCGCTCGGACGTACGCTCGACGAGGCTGTACTCCAGCTGCAGAGCCGACAGCGGCGCAAAGCCACGAAGCTCGGCAAGCGTGGCACCAGTCGCCACGCGCCAAGCCGGGAAGTCGGAAAGTCCGGCATAGAGGATCTTGCCCGACCGGACGAGATCATCGAAACCGCGCATGATCTCGTCGATCGGCGTTACGGCATCCGGCATGTGCGCCCAAAGAAGATCGATCCGATCGGTGCCGAGCCGCTTCAGGCTTGCCTCGACCGACTGAACCATGGCCTTGCGGCTGTTGCCGGTACGCTGGAGGCCGGCCGCGTGACGATCACCGAGCGAGAACTTCGTCGCGACGACCATGTCATCGCGGTCGCTCGCGATGAACTCGCCGACCATCGTTTCCGACTGGCCGAATTGATACTGGTCGGCCGTGTCGATGAAGTTGCCGCCGGCGTTGCGGTAGCCATCGAAGACCACCTTGGCCTCCTCGCGACTGGAACCGTAACCCCAGCCTGTCCCGAAATTGCCTGTGCCAAGTGCCAGGCTGGAGACACGAAGTCCGGTTCGTCCGAAAATCCTATAGCGCATTGTCCTTGCCTTCCGTGCTTCCTTGGTCAATTTTAAATGACGATCGTCATTCATTTGCATTTAAATGACGGACGTCATATAATTTGTCAAGAACAAATGATGAGAGCCTCAAATGCGCCCAACAAAGGAACAGGCGAACCAGAACCGCCAACGGATCATCGACACGGCCGGTCGGCTCTTTCGAGAGAAAGGAATTCATGCTGTCGGCGTCGACGAAGTAATGAAGGGCGCCGGATTGACGCATGGTGGTTTCTACGGCCACTTCAAATCGAAGGGCGACCTTGCCGCGGAAGCCGTCAGCCACGCCCTTTTGGAAAGCCTACGTTCCGAACCCGCCTACGCCACGCTCGGTGCGTTGGCGAAGAATTATCTATCGAGGGCTCATCGAGATGCGGCGGACAGCGGCTGCACGGTTGCGGCTCTTGGCCCGGAAATCGCCCGCCTCCCCAAGGGGCAGCGCGGCGGGATCACCGACTACGTTCGCGCACGCATCGAGCAGGTCGAACAGATCCAGGCGCAGCAGGGGGAAACGGTCGATCGCGGCAAGGCCATAGCAGATCTCTCAAGCCTCGTCGGAGCCCTCGTCATGGCGCGCGCCGTCGATGACCCTGCCCTCTCGGACGAAATCCTCACTGAAACGATCCGTGTCCTCGACGGGCGGCGTTAGGAACTTTGCGCGCGGCGCGGCATTGATTAGTCCAGCGGAGCTTACAGTTATCGGTACGGCGGGGCACTCGCCGGTGCCGACCTCAAGTTGCTGGAATCGCATGACAACGCAGCAGATCCTCGCCTTCGGGCTCATCGGCCTGATGATGGCAGTCTTCATCTGGGATCGGTTTCGCTATGACCTGGTTGCCTGTTGCGCTCTCGTGCTGGCCATCTGCGTCGGTATCGTGCCTTTCAACCGGGCATTTTCGGGCTTCAGCGACGACATCGTGATCATCGTCGGCAGCGCCCTCATCGTCAGCGCCGGCGTGGCGCGCTCGGGGATCGTCGATACAACGATCAAGCGCTTCTTTCCGAACCTGACCAAGCTGCATGCGCAGCTCGCGCTGCTGCTCATTGTCGTCGCGCTTCTGTCGGCCTTCATCAAGAACATCGGCGCGCTTGCGATCATGATTCCAGTCGCCTTCCAATTTGCCCGAAAAAGCGGGAGGCCTCCGTCGCTTTACCTGATGCCGATGAGCTTTGCCGCGCTACTCGGCGGGTTGATGACGCAGATCGGCACCTCACCGAACATCGTGGTCTCGCGGCTTCGCGGCGAAATCACCGGGACGCCTTTCACGATGTTCGACTTCACACCCGTCGGCGCGACGCTTGCTCTGGTTGGCATCGTCTTCTTGATCCTTTTCCACTGGCTCGTTCCCGAACGGCAAAACGAGAACCCATCGCTTGAGGAAGCGTTGGATTTGAAGAACTATTTCTCCGAAGCAACGGTGGTCGAAGGCTCCGGCTTCGAAGGCAAAAAGCTCAACGAGCTCCTGCAGCTCGGCGATGGAGAAGTGGTCGCAACCGCGATCCTTCGCGGGCATTCGCGCCTCGCGCCGTTCCCCGACGTTCTCCTGAAGCCGGGCGACACGATTCTGCTGGAGGGGCGTCCTGAAGCCCTGGATCGCGTCGTTTCCAACGCCAAACTCAAACTTTCAGGCAAACCGATCCCCGAAGCAAAGACGGAGGGCGACGTGACTTCGATCGAAGCAGTGGTCTCCTCCGAGTCCATGCTGATCGGGTGGTCCGCGCGCCAGCTCTCGCTCTGGAATCGCCGGCGCATCAACCTGCTTGCGGTCAGCCGGCACGGGCACAGGCTGACCGAACGGTTGAGCGAAGTCACCCTGCGCGCCGGCGATGTTCTTGTGCTGCAGGGCAGCCGTCGAAACCTGCCGGCCTTCCTGCAGGAATTCTCCTGTCTCCCATTGGCGCAGCGCGAAATCATGCTCGGCACGCCGCGCAGAGCTTACGCACCGCTGCTGATCCTTGCGACAGCGATGGGGGTGACGGCGGCCGGAATGGTTCCGGTTTCGGTCGCCTTCTTCTGCGCCGCGCTGGCGATGGTCGTTTTTCGGGCCATCCCCCTTGCCGAGGTCTACAAGGCGGTGGACGGCCCGATCCTCATCATGCTTGCCGCGCTGATCCCCGTCTCCGACACATTGCGAACGACCGGCGGAAGCGATCTGATTGCCGGGTGGCTGGGGCACTTCGCCGCCCAGATGCCGCCCTTCGGCGCGCTGACTCTGATCGTCATCACCGCCATGGCGGTAACGCCGTTCCTCAACAATGCGGCAACGGTTCTGGTCATGGCGCCAATTGCGGCGAGCTTTGCCCACACGCTCGGCTATAGACCGGAGGCCTTTCTGATGGGGGTCGCCATCGGCGCTGGCTGCGATTTCCTGACGCCGATCGGCCACCAATGCAACACGCTGGTCTTCGGTCCCGGCGGCTATCGTTTCAGCGACTACCCCCGCCTCGGCCTGCCGCTGTCATTCGTCATCGTCCTCGTCAGCGTACCTGTCCTGCTCTACGTCTGGCCTGTCCATTGATGCGATCGCCCATTTTCCTTGACGCGCGCGGTCGAATATGGCCTTAAGGCCAGCCAAATGGGCAATCGGCGGATGAACGGGGGCAGTGCCCTTTTCCGGCCGGTTTCCTGATCCAGTTATCTGCATTCTTTCCGGCCGAACGTCGCTTTCTCAGGAAAGCCGTCCGGCATTCATTTGACGGGCACATAAAATGACAGCTTCCGGCGTCCGCGTCCGCATTGCTCCCTCGCCGACCGGCGAGCCGCATGTCGGCACTGCTTACATCGCTCTCTTCAACTACCTTTTCGCCAAGAAGAACGGCGGCGAGTTCATTCTGCGCATCGAAGACACCGATGCGACGCGCTCGACCCCGGAATTCGAGACCAAGGTGTTGGACGCGCTGAAATGGTGCGGCCTCGAATGGAAGGAAGGTCCTGACATCGGTGGCCCCTACGGCCCGTACCGTCAGTCCGACCGCAAGGACATCTACACCCCATACGGCCAGGAACTGCTGGACAAGGGGCATGCGTTCCGCTGTTTCTGCACGCCTGAGCGTCTGGAGAAGATGCGCGAAGAGCAGCGCGCCGCCGGCAAGGCGCCGAAGTATGACGGCCTCTGCCTGAAGTACTCGGCCGAAGAGGTCTCCGCGAAGATGGCCGCCGGCGAAGGCTCCGTGATCCGCATGAAGATCCCGACCGAGGGCTCCTGCGACTTCACCGACGGCGTCTATGGCGATGTCAGCATTCCGTGGGATTCCGTTGACATGCAGGTCCTGATCAAGGGCGACGGCATGCCGACCTATCACATGGCAAACGTCATCGACGACCATCTGATGCGAATCACCCATGTCGCGCGCGGCGAAGAATGGCTGGCATCCGTGCCGAAGCACATCCTGCTTTACCGCTACTTCGGTTGGGAGCAGCCGGTGTTCATGCATCTGTCGCTGATGCGCAATGCCGACAAATCGAAGCTCTCGAAGCGCAAGAACCCGACGTCAATCTCCTACTACTCCGCTCTCGGCTATATCCCGGAAGCGCTGATGAACTTCCTCGGCCTGTTCTTCGTGCAGATCGCCGAAGGCGAAGAGTTGCTTGATATGGACGAGCTTTCCGAGAAGTTCGATCCCGAAAACCTTTCGAAGGCCGGCGCCATCTTCGACATCCAGAAGCTCGACTGGCTGAACGGCCGCTGGATTCGTGAGAAGCTGTCCGAAGAGGAGTTCCAGGCCCGCGTGCTCGACTGGGCGATGGAGAACGATCGCCTGAAGGCGGGCCTGCGCCTGTCGCAGTCGCGCATTTCCAAGCTCGGCGAACTACCTGACCTCGCAGGCTTCCTGCTGAAGTCCGACCTCGGCGTTGACCCGTCGGCCTTCGCCAAGATCAAGTCACCGCCGGAAGAGATCCTCGAGATCCTCAACACCGTCCAGCCGGATCTCGAAAAGATCCTCGAATGGAACGTCGAGACGATCGAAGCCGAGCTACGCGCCATTGCCGACCGCATGGGCAAGAAGCTGAAGGTCGTCGTGGCCCCGCTCTTCGTCGCAGTATCAGGCTCGTCGCGCTCGCTGCCGCTCTTCGACTCGATGGCGATCCTCGGCCGTTCCGTCGTGCGTCAGCGGCTGAAACTGGCCGCCCAGGCAGTTGCCTCCCTCGTCGGCCCGAAGAACTGAACCGGACGTTTGCATCATGACTGAAAAGACCGAAACAGCGACCCTTTCCTCCGACGCGACCGAGGTCCGCGCCCAGAAGCTGAAGCTGCTGCGCGAACAGATCGGCGAGGTCTATCCGGCGCATTTCCACCGGACCATGACCAATGCCGAACTGGCGGAGAAGTACAAGGATCTCGAATCCGACGTCGAGACGCAGGATGTCGTGACCGTTGCCGGTCGCGTCTATTCCTCGCGCAACTCCGGCATGTTCATGGATATCCATGACGCCTCGGGCAAGATCCAGATCTTCAGCCACAAGGACGTGACGCCGGAAGAAGCCCGCAACATGCTTGGCATGATCGATATCGGCGATATCATCGGCGTGACCGGCACGGTGCGCCGCACGAAGCGCGGCGAGCTGTCGATCAACGCTCGCGAAATCACCATGCTGACGAAGTCGCTGCTCCCGATGCCGGAGAAGTGGCACGGCGTTTCCGACGTCGAGATCCGCTATCGCAAGCGCCACCTCGACATCATGACCAACGAGGAATCGAAGCTCCGCTTCCAGCAGCGTTCGAAGATCATGTCCGGCATCCGCCGCTTCATGGAAAACGACGGCTTCATGGAAGTCGAAACGCCGATGTTGCACTCGGTCTATGGCGGCGCCACCGCCGAGCCGTTCAAGACGCATCACAACACGCTGAAGCTCGACATGTACCTGCGCATCGCGCCGGAACTGTACCTGAAGCGGACGTTGGTCTCCGGCCTTACCGACAAGGTATTCGAGATCAACCGCAACTTCCGCAACGAAGGCGTCTCGACCCGGCACAATCCTGAATTCACGATGATGGAGTGCTACTGGGCCTATGCCGACTACGAGGACATCATGGACCTCGTGGAGCGGCTGTTCGAAAGCCTGGCACTGTCGATCCACGGCACGACGGAATTCCCCTTCGGCGACAAGACGATCTCCTTCAAGGGGCCGTTCAAGCGCGTGCCGATGCCAGACGCCGTCAAGGAAGTGACCGGTATCGACTTCCTCGCCATGAAGACCGACGAGGAAGCCCGCGCGGCTGCCAAGGCCGCCGGCTTCGAAGTCGAGAAGGACTGGACCTGGGGCGAATGCCTTGCCTTCATCTTCGAAGAAAAGGTTGAGGCCACGCTCATTCAGCCATCACACGTCACCCACTTTCCGAAGGACATCTCGCCCTTCGCCAAGGAAGTGCCAGGCGAGCCGCGCCTTGTCGAACGCTTCGAGACCTACTGCAACGCCTGGGAACTCGGCAACGCCTTCTCGGAACTCAACGATCCGGAAGAGCAGCGCCGCCGCATGGTCGAGCAGCTGGAACAGGCGCACGCCCGCGGCGAAAAGGAAAAGCAGCTGGACGACGAATTCCTCGATGCGATCGACCAGGGCATGCCGCCCGCCGGCGGTCTCGGGATCGGCGTCGACCGCCTGATCATGCTGCTCACCAACGCCCCATCGATCCGCGACGTCATCCTCTTCCCGGCTCGACGCAGCAAGGCCGACTGAGCCGGCTTACCTGGAATAGAAAAAGGCGGCGACCCGTTGGGCTCGCCGCCTTTTTTGTTGGAAATGGTTAGTGGCCGGCTTCGGGCGCGGCTTCCGGCGCAGCAGGCTCTTTGGCAGGTGCGGAGCCATGTTCGCCGCCTTCCGCGGGCTTTACTTCCTTTGCCTCTGCTGTCTTCGCAGTTTTCTTGCCCTCTCCTTCGCCGCCCTTGGTAGCGGCAACGGCGATGGGATCGATACAGTCCGAATAGTCCGTGAAGGACGCGTTCATCGCGGTTATCTCGTCCTCGGGTAGATCGACGCGTTCTCCGAAGAACAGCCCGTTGTCCGCCGCCTCCCCGTCATAATAACGGGCGGTGTAGGTCTTGGCTTCCGTGCTTTCGAGGACGGGATCGGGATGCGGAATATAGACGACGTCAGCGCCGATCGCCCTGCCGCGAATATCCGAGCGCAGCGTCGGTCCGTTGGTATCGAGAACGACGACTTGCACGAGATCGGGCCTCTGCGCATCGTAGATCGTCTTGGCGACGCGAAGCGCGGTCTTGACGCGAGTCATGCCATCGGTCGGCTCGGTCTTGATATATTTACGGATCCAGACGCGGTTCTGCTTCTTGATGGTGACGAGATTGACGTCGGTGCAGGAGAGGCCGTTCATCGTCTCTGCGGAAGGGCCAAGGAGCCTATCCTTGCCGATAAAAAGCGCGGCACCGCCGGAGACGCCCCCGAGAAGGGCGACGCCAGCGATGATAAACACCAATTTCCGGGAAGGCCGGAAGATGCGCAGTAGGGCCTTCACGCCAACTGCTCCGCCATTAACAAGCTCCAACGCAATACGAGTGGTTTCGACGCTAGAGAAATGACGTTTCCGAATGCTTAAACGCGGGCTCTAAGTTTGCATCAGTATGGGATTAACACCAAAAAAGGTCCAAGCTTTCCCTATGCTTGCCAATGTCCTCGCGGCCATGCTCTAACGGCTGATGGCCTTCACGCTTCGCCAGATCCAGTACTTCGTTGCCGTCGCCGAGCAGGGCTCTGTAACGCGCGCCGCGCAGAACCTTTCGATCTCGCAATCGTCGGTCACGGAGGCCCTCAAGGAGCTTGAAACCGACCTCGGCGTCGAGCTTTTCGAGCGTCATCCACGCGGCCTGACGATCACCCACAATGGCCATCAGTTCCTTCGCCATGCGACGAAAATCCTGGCAAGCGTGACGGATGCGCGCACCAGCTTTTCCGGCAAGCAGAACGAGATCTCCGGCAAACTCAACATCGGCGTCACCTCGCTCGTCGCCGGCTATGTGCTCTCCGACCTCCTGGCCCGCTATCGCCGCGCCTGCCCGGGCGTCGAAGTCAGCGCCATCGAAGACAATGGCGGCTATCTCGAGCACCTGCTGGTCGGCGGCGAACTGGATGTGGCCGTCATGGTCATTTCCAACCTGCGCGACCGCATGGCCCTGCAGGCAGAGATCCTGGAGACGTCACCTTACCGGTTGTGGTTGCCCATGGGCCATCCACTCGTTTCCGCCGACATCATTTCCGTGGCGGACATCGCTCGCGAACCGCTGATCATGCTGACTGTCGACGAAATCGAGGAAAACACCGGCAAGCTGCTGTCGGCGCTTGGCGCACGGCCGCATGTCGCCTTCCGCACGCGCTCGGTGGAAGCGGTACGCAGTCTGGTTGCGACCGGTGCCGGCGTGGCGCTATTGCCCGACCTGGTCTATCGCCCCTGGTCGCTGGAAGGCGACCGAATCGAGAGCCGTGACGTGTCCGGCTCCCTTCCGGTCGTCCAGGTCGGCATGGTCTGGCGAAAGGGCTCGAGTTTGCCGCAAGCGGCGCGCGACTTCGTGGGCATCGCAGAAGCCCTGCGATCCGGCCGGCCCCGGTGATCCGTCGGACACGATATCGGAAATTCCGATATCGCCTTTCTGATAAATGAATTTGCGAAACCGGAAAATTCAGCGCACCTTTCGACCGGGAACATAACGCCACGAAAAGTGGCAACAACCGGGAGACATCAGATGAAATATCTTCTGAAATCGTGCACTGCTGCCCTCGCGAGCGTGAGCTTCGTGACGCAGGTTGCCGCAGCCGAACCGCTGAAGGCGCTTGGCAAGGGCGAAGGTGCTGTCAGCATCGTAGCCTGGGCGGGCTACATCGAACGCGGTGAAAGCGACAAGAGCTACGACTGGGTCACCGGCTTCGAAAAGGAAACCGGCTGCAAAGTGTCGGTCAAGACGGCGGCGACCTCCGACGAAATGGTCTCGCTGATGAACGAAGGCGGATTCGACCTCGTCACGGCCTCCGGCGACGCGTCGCTTCGCCTGATCGCAGGCAAGCGTGTCCAGCCGATCAACACCGATCTCATCCCGAGCTTCAAGAACGTCGATCCGCGCCTGCAGAAAGGCGCATGGTACACGGTCAAAGACGTCCACTACGGCGTTCCCTATCTCTGGGGGCCGAACGTGCTGATGTATAACACCGATGCCTTCAAGGATAAGGCACCGACCAGCTGGAAGGTCGTTTTCGAGGAAGAAACCCTTCCCGACGGCAAGTCCAACAAGGGCCGTGTCCAGGCCTATGATGGTCCGATCTACGTTGCCGATGCCGCTCTCTACCTGATGGCGCACAAGCCGGAACTCGGCATCAAGGATCCCTATGAACTGAACGAAGACCAGTACAAGGCGGCGCTCGACCTGCTGCGCGGCCAGCGTAAGCTCGTCTCCCGCTACTGGCACGACGCGATGATCCAGATCGACGACTTCAAGAACGAAGGCGTCGTGGCCTCCGGTTCCTGGCCGTTCCAGGTCAACCTGATGCAAGCCGACAAACAGAAGATCGCCTCCACCTTCCCGGAAGAAGGGGCCACCGGCTGGGCTGACACGACCATGCTGCATGTCGACAGCGAACACCCGAATTGCGCCTACATGTGGATGGAGCATTCGCTGCAGGCCAAGGTCCAGGGCGATGCCGCTGCCTGGTTCGGCGCCGTTCCTTCCGTTCCCGCTGCCTGCAAGGGCAACGAGCTGCTGACCGACGAGGGTTGCTCAACGAACGGTTATGATCACTTCGACAAGATCAAGTTCTGGAGAACGCCGACGGCCAAATGCGCAACGCAGGGCGAGTGCGTACCGTATCACCGTTGGGTCTCCGACTATATCGGTGTGATCGGCGGACGATAATCCGCCCGCACACCCTCTCCTTCTCCGCAAGCGGAGAAGGCGCCCGCTGAGGGCAAGGCGAGGGGACAATGAAGACAAGAGCGAAACGTCCGAGCGCTGGGGGCAACGACGGAACGCCGAATTGTCCCCTCGTCGGGGCCCCTTGGGCCGCATCCTTCCCGCTGGGAAGATGAAAGACGCAACATCCCGGAGTTTTACAATGATTCCCGCCGTCCGTTTCCAACAGGTCTCGCGCCATTTCGGGCCGGTCCGCGCCGTCGACAGCGTCGATCTCGAAATCGCGCCCGGCGAGTTCTTCGCCATGCTTGGCCCTTCCGGCTCCGGCAAGACAACCTGCCTGCGCCTGATCGCAGGCTTCGAGCAGCCGACGGGCGGCCACATCGAAATCTTCGGTGAGACCGCCGAAGGCATCCCGCCCTATCGCCGCAACGTCAACACCGTCTTCCAGGACTACGCGCTCTTCCCGCATCTCAACATCCTCGACAACGTCGCCTACGGGCTGATGGTCAAGGGTGTCGGTAAGCCAGAGCGCACCAAAGCCGCCGAGCAGGCCCTAGAGCTTGTGAAGCTTCCCGGCTACGGCGCGCGCAAACCCGGACAGCTCTCCGGCGGCCAGCGGCAGCGTGTGGCGCTCGCCCGCGCCCTCGTCAACAAGCCGAAAGTCCTTCTCCTCGACGAACCGCTCGGCGCGCTCGACCTGAAGCTGCGCGAGCAGATGCAGGAGGAATTGAAGAGCCTGCAGCGCGCGCTCGGCATCACCTTCATCTTCGTCACCCACGACCAGGGCGAGGCCCTGTCGATGGCCGACCGCGTCGCCGTCTTCAACAACGGCGGCATCGTCCAGGAAGGTACGCCGCATGACATCTATCGGCGCCCGAAGACGCGTTTCGTCGCGGATTTCGTCGGCTCCTCCAATGTCATTGCGCCCGATATGATGACCGCGCTCGGCGGCGAGAAGCGCTGGGCGAGCCTGCGTCCGGAAGCGATCCACGTCGCCGGCGAAGGCGTTGAGGCGCGTGTGGAGCATGCAAGCTTCCTCGGCGCGGCAACCCGCCTCTCGGTCGATATCCGCGGCACCCGCCTGCACGTCATGCTGCCGGCCGGCGCCAACGTGCCGGATGTCGGCACAAGCGTCCGCCTCGTCTGGCAGCCCGTCGACGTGCATTACATGGATGACGCAGCATGACAGCGCTTGCCCTCACCAAACCGGCGGAACTGCGCGAGACCTCGATCCTTCCCGGTCGCGGCGGTTTCTTCGGACAGCTCTCGGACGCCTTCTGGCGCCATCCTAGACTGCTGCTCTTCCTGATGCTGACGCCGCCGCTCCTGTGGCTCGGCATCATCTACATCGGCTCACTGATCGCGCTGCTCCTGCAGAGCTTCTTCTCGATCGATGATTTCTCGGGCCTGGTGAATTACGAGTTCACGCTTGCGACCTATGCGCAACTCCTCAGCCCGACGAATTTCGACATCATCATCCGCACCATCATCATGGCGGCGCTGGTGACACTGGCTTCTGCCGTCGTCGCCTTTCCCATCGCCTACTACGCTGCTCGCTATGCGCAGGGCAAATGGAAGGCGCTGTTCTACCTCGGTGTCATGCTGCCGCTGTGGTCGAGCTATCTCGTGAAGATCTACGCCTGGAAACTCATCCTCGCGAAGGAAGGCATCCTCACCTGGATCTTCGAGAAGCTGCACCTGTCCTGGCTGCTCGACGGCATCCTCAACCTGCCCGTTGTCGGTGGCAATTCGCTGTCGGTCAGCTATCTCGGTACGTTTGTCGTCTTCGTCTATGTCTGGCTGCCCTACATGATCCTGCCGACACAGGCAGCACTCGAACGCGTCCCAGGCAACCTGATCGAGGCGTCGTCCGATCTCGGCGCCACACCGAGCCAGACCTTCCGCACTGTACTTTTCCCGCTGGCGCTGCCCGGTATCGTCGCCGGCTCGATCTTCACCTTCTCGCTGACATTAGGCGACTACATCATCCCGCAGATCATCGGTTCGTCGCGCCTCTTCATCGGCCAGGCGGTCTATGCCCAGCAGGGCACCGCGGGCAACGTCCCGCTCGCGGCCGCCTTCTCCGTCGTCCCGATCGTCATCATGGCCGTTTATCTCTGGCTGGCCAAGAAACAGGGGGCCTTCGATGCGCTCTGACCGTTCCCAGCGTTCACCGCTGCTTCTAAAGATCGCCGCAGCCGGTGGCCTGCTCTTCCTACACCTGCCGATCCTCTTGATCTTCGTCTATGCCTTCACGACGGAAGAGAAGAGCTATCAATGGCCGCCACCGGGACTGACGACGCAATGGCTCGCCATCGCGTGGAACCGCCCGGATGTCTGGTCAGCGCTCGGCCTCTCCGTGCAGGTCGCCTGCATCGCCACCGCGATCGCGCTAGTGCTCGGCACGCTCTGCGCAGCCGCCGTAAGCCAGACGAAGTTCTTCGGCCGTGAAGTAATCTCGCTCCTCGTCATCCTACCGATCGCGCTGCCCGGCATCATCACCGGCATTGCACTGCGCTCGGCCTTCAGCCTGTTCGACATTCCATTTTCGGTCTGGACGATCGTGCTCGGTCACGCGACCTTCTGCGTCGTTGTCGTCTACAACAACGCCGTCGCCCGCTTCCGCCGCACCTCGGGTTCACTGATCGAGGCATCGATGGATCTAGGCGCCGACGGTTTCCAGACCTTCCGCCACGTCATCCTGCCGAACATCGGGACCGCGCTTCTGGCCGGCGGCATGCTCGCCTTCGCGCTGTCTTTCGACGAAGTCATCGTCACCACCTTCACCGGCGGCCAGCAATCGACGCTGCCGATCTGGATGCTCGAAGAACTCATCCGCCCACGCCAACGCCCGGTCACCAACGTGGTCGCGATGGTCGTCGTGCTCGTCACTTTCCTGCCGATCCTGGCAGCCTACTACCTCACTCGCGACGGCGACCAGGTCGCCGGAGCCGGCAAATAATTAAGGGAGAACATTATGGACACCGCGATGCTGATTGGGTCCCGTTTCGAAGCGGGCACGGAAACGGAAGAGCACATCCTGAACCCGAAGACGGGCGAGACCGTGCTTGACCTGCCGGAAGCCTCGCTTGCCCAGATCGACGCTGCCGTCGATGCCGCAGAATCCGCATTCCAGGACTGGTCGCAGACGACACCGGGCCAACGCTCGAGCTACCTCCTCAAGATCGCCGATGCGATCGAGAAGGATGCCGAGGGGTTTGCCGCACTGGAAGCCCTGAACTGCGGCAAGCCGATCAATGCCGTGTTGAACGACGAAATCCCGGCGATCGTCGATTGCTACCGCTTCTTTGCAGGCGCCGTCCGCAATCTGCACGGCCCCGTCGCCGGCGAATACCTGCCTGGTCATACATCAATGATCCGCCGCGATCCGGTCGGTATCGTCGGCTCCATCGCGCCGTGGAACTATCCGCTGATGATGATGGCCTGGAAGCTGGCTCCGGCCATCGCCGGCGGCAACACCGTCGTCTTCAAGCCCTCCGAACAGACGCCGCTCACCGCACTTAAGATGGCGAAGCTGCTTGCCGATATCCTGCCGGAAGGCGTCGTCAACGTCATCCTCGGCCGCGGCGAGAGCGTCGGCAATGCCCTGATCAATCATCCGAAGATTTCGATGGTCTCGATCACAGGCGACGTCGCTACCGGCAAGAAAGTTCTGCAGGCAGCCGCCAAGACCGTGAAGCGCACCCACCTGGAACTCGGCGGCAAGGCGCCGGTCATCGTCTTCGACGACGCCGACATCGACGCTGTTGTCGCGGGCATTCGCACCTTCGGCTACTACAATGCCGGCCAGGACTGCACCGCCGCCTGCCGCATCTACGCCGATGCGAAGGTCTACGACAGGTTCGTCGCCGACCTCTCCTCAGCCGTCTCCTCGATCAAGTTCAATCAGGCCGACGACACCGAGAACGAGATCGGCCCACTGATCTCCAAGCGCCAGCGCGACCGCGTGGAAAGCTTCGTCGCCCGCGCGTTCGAACACAAGCACATGGAAATCACCACCGGTGGCAAGATCTCCGGCGACAAGGGCTTTTTCTACACGCCGACGGTCGTCGCCGGCGCCACGCAGGATGACGAGATCGTTCGCCGCGAGGTTTTCGGTCCGGTCGTTTCCGTCACCCGCTTCACCGATGTCGAGGATGCCGTCACCTGGGCGAACGACAGCGACTACGGCCTCGCTTCGTCGGTTTGGACCAAGGACATCAGCCGCGGCATGAAAACTGCCGCCCGCCTGCAATATGGCTGCACCTGGATCAACACGCACTTCATGCTCACCAACGAAATGCCGCATGGCGGCCTGAAGCAATCAGGCTATGGCAAGGACATGTCGGTCTACGCACTGGAGGACTACACCGCCGTCCGGCACGTAATGATCAACCACGGTTGATCCCGCGCGGCCGGGCCGACGGGCCGGCCGTAACCTGCAAACAAGAACATGCAACAAAGGGGAGTCGAAATGAAACGCCGTACCATTCTTGCCGCCTTCGGTGGCATCTGTCTCGCCTCGACGCTTTCGGCCATGCCGGTCTATGCGGCCGATCAGACGCCGGTTGAGGTCGTTCAACAGTACCTGGCCGCATGGAACGCCCACGATGCCGGCAAGGCCGCTTCCTATTTCGATGACAAGATCAGCTACTACGACGCATCGGTTGGCAAGCCGACCGTCGGCAAGGCCGAGGCCAAGGCGGCCGTGATCGACAACTTCATGACCGCTGCGCCGGATTTGAAATGGGAGATGCGGGGTGATCCGATCGTCAGCGGAAACAAGGTTTCCTTCGAGTGGACCTTCTCAGGGAAGAACAGCGGTCCTTGGGCCGATGGGACCAAGGCAACCGACAAGTCCTTCTCCTTCGACGGTGCCTCGGTCTTCGTCATTGAGAACAACGTGATCAAGCAGCAGTCGGACTACTACGACGCCCTTGGCTTCTACAAGCAACTGGGCCTGATGTAACGGCAATCCGGCCGGCGGCGCTCCCCAGGGGCGTCGCCAACGCTTTCAGCTACCGCTGCGGCCTGCGCCCACCGGTTGCGTAAAATATGGAACAAATTTCCTCGCCCTGCGTCATCTAAACGATGAGCAAAAAGGAAAAAATCCATGCTTAGATGGGCTCTGATATTCTTCGTTATTTCGCTGATTGCCGGTTTCTTCGGCTTCTCCGGCATCTCGGCCGCAACGGCAACGATTGCTCGCGTTCTCTTCGGCATCGCGCTGGTGATCTTCCTGATCTTCCTGATTCTGGCGCTGATGGCAGGCAATGCGGTGCTTTAACCTGCCGCCGCTCGTTGGGCGGCAAAGAGAGGCACCGAGTCCTTGAAGCCTTTCAGGGAAACAGCTCCCAGACCCTGGAAGGCAAGACCGCGTGCTGCCGCTTCGGCGGCAGCACGCGTATTGAGGCAGACAAGTGTTTGGGACGGCCCGGCAACGGCCGAAACGCGCGCCGCGAGATTGACCGTCCGGCCGAAAATATCCCCGTCACGAGGCACAACCTGCCCCGTCGCTACACCGACCCGCACAGGCGGCAACTCATCCAAACGGCTCTGCTCCACCAGCGATAGCGATGCTTGCACCGCCGAGGCTGCATCCGGAAACAGCATCATGACGCCGTCGCCCAGTGGCTTGACGATACGCCCGTCGAACGCGCATGAGAGTCGTTGGGCGATTGCTTCAAAACGGGCGGCCTTCTCGGCGGCAGACACATCGCCAATCTCATGCGTCAAGCCCGTGAAGCCGGAAAGGTCGGCAAACGCCACGGCCGGGAGGCTGTCCTCGTCGCCAGGCTCCAGCCCGTGTTCGCGCAGGGCATCCTGCAGCCTTCCGACGATATTGTCGAACACCGCCTCCTCCAGCATCCGCCGCTGCAGCAGGAACAGCATCCGGAAGCCGATCCGCTGCAGTGCCAAGCGCTTGGTGGCGGCAACCTCGAGAAGATGATGGTAGCTAAGGCCCGCATTCAGCATCGGCTCTTCGACCTCGCCGCGGAAGAGGTCGCGCATCGTGTCGACACAGCGGCGAACCGACTGACCGAAAACGCGCAGCACCCGCTCCATCCCGACAACGGAGGCACCAAGCTGCCTGCACTCCGCCAACAGCCAGATAAATTCCGCATCGTCCTCGCGAAGCGATTGATCCGCTGAAAGCGGCGGCAAGCTGGCGCATGCCCTTATGCCATTCAGCTCGTCGAGATCCAGTTGCCCTGCCGCCACCTCGGCCGAAACCAACGCCTCGGTCATCGTTACGGGCTCGAACATCAGCTGATTGGCGAACTCCAGAGTAAAGATCCGCCGCCTCAGACCTTCCGCCAGCACATCGAGGCTGATGCCGGCTTCCTGCAGGGCAAGTATCAATCGGAGCCGGCTGACATCGCTTGCGGCATAGCCTGTGTATCCAGGACCAATGATCTCTAGGCGCTCGAGATCACGCAAGCGGGCATCGTCACAGCCGGCAAGGACCAACAATCTCTCACGCGGCAATGCTTCCATCACGGCAACCTCTGGAGAATGAGATTGCTTCATACATCAAATCCGTGTGTCCCTCCACGCAGCCAAAGGCGTTAGAGCAGACTTGCTCCGACATTGATGGCAAGGGCCAGGATCGTCGTATTGAACAGGAATGAGAGGATGGAATGCAGGAGCGTCAGCTTGCGCATGGTGACCGATGTCGTCGCAACGTCGGCCGTCTGTGAGGCAACGCCGATCGTGAAGGAGTAGTAGAGGAAGTCCCAATAAATAGGCTCGTCATTGCCTTCCGGAAACTTCAGCCCTTCCCCCTTGGCCTCTCCGCCATAGAAGCGATGTGCGTAGTGCACCGTGAACAAGGTGTGCAGGAATGCCCAGGAGATCAGGATCGTGGCGATTGCACCAAGCGATCGTACGAGCGCCTCGCTTGCGTCAGCCCCCTTGGCTGCATGAAGTTCCAGCGCGATACCGGCAATGCTGGCGAGCGCCGCCAAAATAGACAGCGCCATCAGGAAGACGTCTGAAAGGTCGAGATCCTCAGCTCTCTCGCGGATGCTAGCGACGGTCGCGCGCAGCATTCGGCGCCAGGTGAGCGCCGTAAAGACGATAGCGCCGGCGTTCCAGCCAAAAATCAGGTTCTGCGGATTGACCTCGCGGCTGGTGAGCAGCAGGAAAGTCACGAGTCCAGCGGTCACGGCGACGACGAACACCATGTGTCTGCGTAGTTGCTCCATGACCTGACTTTCCCGGCGCCCAGCATCTGCCGCCGTCACAATCCTACCGCTGCAAGATTGCCTTTGATATCAGTTTGATGGCGGCAGGAGCAATATGGCTTTAGCCGGTCCAGCCGCCATCGACGACATGGATCTGGCCCGTCGTGAAGCCTGCCTCGTCACCGGCAAGATAGGTCACCAGAGCGGCGATCTCCTCGGGTGTGGCGATGCGACCCATCGGCTGGCGGGCGATGAAATCCTTCAGTGCCTTTTCGTAGTCGCCGGTCGCACGCAAGCGCTCGTGCAGCGACGGGCTGTCCACGGTACCGGGGCAGATCGCATTGGCGCGGATACCCTTTGCGACAAAGTCGGCGGCAATCGACTTGGTGAGGCCAATCACGGCTGCCTTCGATGCACTGTAGGCAAAGCGATTGGGAACGCCCTTCACACTGGAGGCGACCGAAGCCATGTTGACGATCGACCCCTTCCCCTTCTCCAGCATCCCGGGAAGGAAGGTACGGCAGGTCGTATACATCGCCTTGGCATTCAGGTTAAAGGAAAAGTCCCAGTCCTTCTCCTCGCATTCGAGGATCGAGCCTGCATGAACGAAGCCTGCGCAATTGAAGAGAACGTCGATCGGGCCGATCGTGGCTGCGAAGGCACGGACTGCGTCGCCATCGAGCGCATTGAGGACATGCTTCTCGGCGCCTTCCAGGGTGGAAAGCGTGTTTTCGTTGATATCGGTCGCATAGACATGCGCGCCGAGTGAAATGAAGCGCTCAGCGCTTGCTCGACCGATACCCTGACCTGCCGCCGTGATGACGACTTTCTTGCCTTCCAGACCGTGGCTCATACATCCTCCCAAATTCCGGCGCTTGCGGCGCATTCATTCATATGCAAACAATATATTCAGATTGGCGTCAACCTGATGGAGCGAGGTTTGCGCCGGAAGCCTAGTTGATCTTGTGTGGCCGGGCATGAAAAATCTGGTGGCTGAAAAGCCAGTCGGCGCCGCCGCCGCAGCTTGCGGCAAACAGCATGGCATGAATGGGAGGAACCGCATGCTCTTCGACACACACCTGCACATCGTCGACCGGCAGGCGCTCGACTATCCCTGGCTCTCCGGCGCGGGTGATCTTAATCGTGACAATCTCTATGAAGACTATGCGCGCGATGCGCTACGCTGCGGCATCTCCAATGTGCTGCACATGGAAGTGGACGTTGCACCGGCGCGCATCGACGACGAGACGAATTACGTCAGGGAAGTCGGCCGCCGCCAGGGCAGTCTTGTGCGTGGCGTCATCGCCGCCTGCCGGCCGGAAGAGGATGGTTTCGCGGCCTATCTGGAGCGATCGGCTGCCGATCCCTTCGTCAAAGGCTTCCGCCGCGTCCTCCACGTGGCCCCCGACGACACAGCCGCCCGACCGCTGTTTCGCGAGAACATCAAGCGCCTCTCCGGCACCCGCATGACGTTCGATCTCTGTGTCTTCCCGCATCAATTCGAGACCATCCTCGCGCTGGTCGATCACTGCCCGGATGTTCGCTTCATTCTCGACCATTGCGCCAACCCGCCGATCAAGGATGGGATGAGCGAGGTCTGGCGCAAGGGCATCACGGAATTCTCCCGCCGCTCGAACGTGACGGCAAAGATTTCAGGCGTCATCGCCTATGGGGATCTCGAAAACTGGTCGGTCGAGAGCCTCCGCCCGTATGTCGAACATACAATCGGCAGCTTCGGTTGGGATCGCGTCGTCTGGGGCAGCGACTGGCCCGTTTGCACGCTCGGCGGCGGGCTGGCACCCTGGGTCGCTGCCACCCATGCGCTGACCTCGGGCTGCAGCCCGGAAGAGCGCGACAAGCTCTATCAGGCCAACGCCAAGCGCATCTGGTCGATATGACACGAAAAAGGGCGGCACCGATGGCACCGCCCCTTCTTGGTTGGAGCGCTCGTAAGCCTTAAGCAGCTGCGAGCTGCAGTTCTTTCTGAACGTTGCTGCGAAGCGTACCGAGGTCCTTGGCGAAGGCACGGATGCCTTCGGCGAGCTTTTCGGTCGCCATCGCGTCTTCGTTCATCATCCAGCGGAAGATCTTTTCGTCGACGGTGATCTTCGGGGCAGGCTTCGTCACATCAGGCGACAGCTTGCGCTCGAGCTTGCCCTGATCGTTGGAGAGTTCGTCGAGCAGGTTCGGCGCGATCGTCAGGCGATCGCAACCGGCCAAGGCTTCGATTTCGCCGGCGCTGCGGAACGAGGCACCCATGACGATCGTCTTGATGTCGTTGGCCTTGTAGTAGTTGTAGATGTCGCGGACGGAGATGACGCCCGGATCTTCCTCAGGCGTGAATTCCTTGCCAGTCGACTTCTTGTACCAGTCGAGGATGCGGCCAACGAACGGCGAAATCAGGAACACCTTGGCGTCCGCGCAGGCAACCGCCTGGGCCTTGGAGAACAGGAGCGTCAGGTTGCAGTCGATGCCTTCCTTCTGCAGGATTTCGGCGGCGCGAATGCCCTCCCAGGTCGAAGCCAGCTTGATGAGGATGCGGTCACGCTCGATGCCGCGTTCCTTGTAGGCAGCGATGATCGAACGGGCCTTGGCAAGCGACGCTTCGGTATCGAAGGAAAGGTCCGCATCGACTTCGGTTGACACGCGGCCCGGAACGAGCTTCACGAGCGCAGCACCGACGGAGATCGCCAGGCGATCGGCAACGGCGGCGGAAACGGCCTCCGGATTGCCGCCCTGCTTCTTGCCCCAGGCAACAGCTTCCTTGACGGTATCTGCGAACATCGGCGTACCGAGTGCCTTCAGCACGATGCTTGGGTTCGTCGTGCAATCGACGGGCTTCAGACGGGCAACAGCCTCGATGTCACCGGTATCGGCAACGACCGTGGTAATCTCGCGGAGTTGGTCAAGCTTGGATGTCATGGTTACTGGTCCTTTTGACTTGAGCTGCGCGCCGATGCGAACTTCGCCCGGCAAATAATCTACGAATGGGCAGTCTGCGAGCCGCCTATGTAGGCAGCGGTCGCGTCATCCCCTCGAAACGGCGTCACGCCTCGGCCGCCAAGTGCCGATGGGACGTCCCGCTTACCTGCACATTACCTCCTCGGTCGCACGGATGCGACTTCTTGGCGGCGACTATCACTATTCCCCGCCAGATATGTCAAGGACATTTGTGCATTTCAATTGACATAAGTGTCACACCCGTCATTATCGGCGGAACAACGAACCTGTCCTGGCTTGATGATAGATCTAGGGCGCAATTCGCTTCGGAGGAGATGTGGTCAAGCTCAAACGTGGCACGCATACGGCTTATTCCGAAGCATCCTCCCTTAGGTTGCGTGCGGCTTGGCTCTATTACAATCAGGGACTGACGCAGAAGGATGTCGCCGAACAGCTCGGCATCAGCCGCACGACCGTGATCCGCCTGCTCGACGAGGCGATGAAGCGCAGCGAAGTGCAGATTTGGATCAACGACTCGATCGGCGATTGCGTCGAACTTTCGGTAAAACTCGAGCGCGCCTATGGCCTCGACGAAGCGATCGTCGTGCCGGCGCCGGCGCAGCCTGACGCCAACTCGTTGGCAAAAAGCGTTGGCCTTGCGTTGGGACAGTTCCTCTCCGAGGCCATTCCAGACGACTACACAATCGGCGTCGGCTGGGGCCGAACCATGACGGCTTCGCTCTCAAGCTTCCGGCCGCCCCGCCGCGACAATTGCAAGGTCGTCTCCCTCCTCGGAGGTGTCGTCGCCGTCCACCAGACGAACCCGATCGACTACACCTGGCGCCTCGCGAGCCAGCTCGGCGCCGAATGCTATATGTTCCTTGCCCCGCTTCTGGTGGATTCGACGGAAACGAAGCGGAACCTCATCGAGAAATGTGGCCTGGACACGATCTATCGGCTGGCGGAAACGCTGGATCTCGCGATCGTCAGCTGTGGCGACATCGGCCCGCACTCTACCTCCCTGTCGGAAGGGTGGATCTCGAAGGCCGAGCTGCAGCAGCTGATCGACGCCGGCTGCGTCTGCGACACGATGTTCAACTTCCTCGACAAGGACGGCAACACGATCGATCACTCGATCAACAGCCGCGTCATGTCCGTGGATCTCGACACATTGAAGAGGGCCAAGCACATCGTGCTGTCATCCGGCGGCGCGCATCGCGCGGTCGCAATCCGTGCTACCATCAAGCGGATCGGCTGTAACACGCTGATCACGGACGAGGGTGCCGCCAAGGCTCTGCTGGGCCTGGCAGAGGCGGCTTAGCGGCGTTTAGCCAGCATCCGCTATCGCAGCTGGCACAGATGCGACAGTTGCGATTGCGCCCAGTTGCGCCCGAAATCCTGGGTATCCGGCAGTGCCGATAAAAGACTTCCGATCTCGCCATCGATTTCTAGATGGGTGTCCGTGATCCTGCATGCACCCACATCAAGAGCGACGGTGGCAACAACCTTGCCTTCCACCGGCGCCATCTGGAAGAGCGAATTGTCGCCAGTTTCGCAGGTCAATAGCGCCGTCGCCCTGATGGATGCGAGACTGTCCCCCGTCGAACAGACATCTGCAGACACAACCTTGAAGCTGCTGGTTCGATTAGGTCCCACGGGAAGCTGTTCGCATAACTGCGCGGTCGATATCGCGCGCGCCACCTCCGGCCATTCCGGGCTACTCATCGCCGATTTGCAGCCCGCCCAGGCCGGAACCAGCGACATCGCAAGCAGGCCAACGGCAATGCCGACGACCTTGCATGGCTTTTCTCCAGGGTTCATTTCCGCCTCCTCGAGTCCCAGCCATGGAATCAAGCAGGTGATTCCTGAGTTTTTGATGGCAGGACTCCCGAGGGAGGAAGCGTATCCACAGGTTGGATCGATGCGTCGCCGCGATCAGGCGTGCGCCGCCTCCCAGCCGAGCATGGCCCGCTTGCGCGTCAGGCCCCAATGGTACCCCGTCAACGCCCCGCTTTTGCCAAGCGCGCGATGGCAGGGAACCACGAAGGAAATCGGATTGGCGCCGACCGCCGCACCAACCGCGCGCATCGCTGTCGGTCGGCCGATATCGTGGGCGATGTCGCTGTAGGTGACAGCCTTGCCGAAGGGGATCTTCAGCAGGCTTTCCCACACCTGCACCTGGAAATCGGTGCCGATCAGCACGACACGCAGCGGCTGGTCCGATGTCCAGCGGCCCGGCTCGAAGATCCGCGTTGCGTAAGGTGCCGTCGCTTCGATATCCTCGACATAGGTCGCATTCGGCCAGCGGCATGTCATATCATCGAGACACGCGGCCTCGTCACCGTAATTGCTGAAAGCAAGCCCCGCGAGGCCACGGTCCGTCGCCATCACAAGCGCAACCCCAAAGGGTGAAGGATGGAAGCCGTAGCGGATCGTCAACCCACCGCCTTTGGCCTTCCATTCGCCGGGCGACATCGCCTCATGCGTGACGAAGAGATCGTGCAGGCGGCTGGGACCGGACAGCCCGACCTCGATCGAGGTCTCCAGCAGGGGCATCGCTTCCTCGCGTAGAAGCCGCTTCGCGTGGTCGAGCGTGACTGCCTGCAGGAAAGCCTTCGGAGACAGGCCGGCCCACCGCGTAAACGTCTTCTGCAACTGCGTCGGCGACTGATTGAGCCGCGCTGCGATCGTCTCCAACGACGGCTGATCGCGATAGTCCTCGGTGATGAGTTCGATCACCTGGCGCACGGTCTCGTAATCAGAGCCATCAGGCGTGATGTCTTTGTTCAGCTTGGCTACCATATTCATGATCTTTCTCCTTGTACCAAGGAGATAGTCAAGTGACCTCTCGCAAGCCACCCGATTCTTGCGTGCCGGTCAAATCCGTTGCTTGACGGTGGCAAGCGCCCCCTTGAAGGCCTTAGCGAAGCTCTCGCGATCATCGGGATTGAGGAAGGAGCCGATATCCGTGCCCCTTCCTTCGCCGGAAATATACATGGAAAGAATGCCTATCTCCTGATGTCTGCGAACGAAGAAGCGCGTCCAGAAGGGATTGAAGTGATGCTCGATCATCCGACCGGAGGGCGCGAACTTGCGGACGGAAATATCCGTACGCGACACGGTCACTTCCTCCCGCGCGCGGCCAGACCGATAGTTCAGCCAGAAGGCGCCGTAAAGGAGCAGAAAATCAAGCCCGAAGAAGAAGCCGATCGGCCAGGCGCCCGTCGCGACGAAGAACATGCCATACAGGCCGCACACTGCGCCGGTCAAAAGCAGCAACACCTTGAAACCCTTGCGGCCAAGCGACCGGTAAGGAAAAAGCTCGGCGGCAAAAACAGGTTGTTCGTCGGCTTTATCGGCGTTGCTTTCCATCATGGCTGGCAAGTATAGGTTTTCCATGCCAACTCCGAAACTCAAATCCGCCGTCACATCGTCGCAGAACTCAAAAGTGATCGTTCGCCAGAAGAAGCCGGCAACGGTCCGTTCTGCCTATTCCGAAGCCGAGCGCGAGGAGATATTCCGTCGCTTCTCCATCCAGCGGCCGGAGCCGAAAGGCGAACTGGAACACACGAACCCGTTCACGCTCGTCGTCGCTGTAGCCCTCTCCGCCCAGGCGACGGATGCCGGCGTCAACAAGGCGACACGCGCACTCTTCAGGGTTGCCGACACGCCCGAAAAGATGCTGGCACTCGGCGAGGAGCGGGTGCGCGACTACATCAAGACGATCGGCCTCTACCGCAACAAGGCGAAGAACGTCATCGCTCTCTCACAGATGCTGGTCGAGAAATTCGACGGCGCTGTGCCGCAAACGCGTGACGAGCTGGTGATGCTCCCCGGTGTCGGCCGCAAGACCGCCAATGTCGTGCTCTCCATGGCTTTCGGTCAGGCGACGATGGCGGTGGACACACACATTTTCCGCATCGCCAACCGCATCAAGCTGGCGCCGGGAAAGACGCCCGACGAGGTCGAGGAGCGGCTGATGAAGGTGGTACCGAAGCACTATCTCTATCATGCCCACCACTGGCTGATCCTGCATGGCCGCTATACCTGCAAGGCACGCAAGCCGGAATGCGAGCGCTGCGTCATCGCCGATATCTGCAAGTCGCCGGAAAAGAGCTGCGACGTGCCGGCGCCGCTGGTCGAGCTACCGCGCCAAGTGATTGGAGAGGCCGTCGAGTAAGTCTGCGGCAGATCGCGGCGCTACCGATTTTGCCCTACCCGCGAAAGCCCGCGTCCTGGCGCGAAACCAGCTTGTGCAGGTGCACCATCAATCCAGCGGCGAAAAGCGGCGTCAGCAGATTGACGATAGGGATGGCAAGGAAGCCCGCAATAACAAGCCCCGCAAGGAACACCGTCGCCGCATGTTTGGCCCGAAACGATCGTGCCTCCTGCGGCGAACGAAACCGCATTGCGGCGAACTCGAAGAATTCGCGGCCGAGCAGGTAGCCGTTGACGAGGAAGAACGCGATTATGTTGACGCCCGGCACGAACAGCAGAAAAAGCGCCACGATGTTGCCGAGGATAACCACGCCAAGAAGCTTGATCGAGCTTGTGAGCGCCGGACCGAGCGGCATCGCCGTTCCAGGCTGATCCGAGGGATAATCCCGTCTTTCAATCACCTCGGCCACATCGTCGAGAAACAGGCCGGCAACCAATGCCGTCACCGGTGACAGCAAAAGCGCCAGGCCAAGTGCAAGGCCGAGGCTGGCTGCGATCGCAAACACGAAGCCGAGCCACCCTGCCCAGTCCGGCATGGCGGGAAAGAAACTGGCAATCCACGGGAAGACGTACGATATGAAGGCACTGCGCAACGCCAGCCAAAGCCCGACGAGCAGCAGGAGGGTCAATCCCAAGACCTTCCAGAACACTGACCGCGTCTCTGGCGCGAAAAGATTGATGAGAGATAGGCGGGCCGCCTGAAAGATCATTCCGAGGTCTCCGGTTGCAACAACCATGTAGGAATCCGAACTTTGAACGGCAAGGCTGAAACAAACTCGGATGACTAGCCCAAAACTTGTCGGAAAATCTATGTTACTATATAGTAATTTATCAACTATGATTGCTTGATCCTGAAACGCAGCTTCCGGAATAGTTGCAAACGACAAGCGTTGGCCATGCGTATCCGAGAAATGCTTTCGGGAAGATCGGGACGGGCCAACGTGGAAGATTTTGTTCAGAAGCTCCGCCAGTATGCCAAGTCCGGCACGCCGGCCGAACGACGAATCGCGAAATATTTCTCCGAGCATCTGAACGACCTGCCGTTCGAAACAGCCGCGTCGGTTGCCGATCGGCTGGATCTGAGCCCCATGACGGTGGGCCGCTTTCTACGCGCGCTCGGCTATCAGGGGCTCGACAGCGTCAAGGTCCATATCCGCGAAACAACCACCATTTCGCCAATGCAGATGCAGGCATCGCTCACCCAGCTGCAGGCCGACGCTTCCGCCGGCAAGCCGCTCGCGGTACTGGTCTCCGAGCAGATCCAGGCGCTGCACCATATCTACCATTTGACGGGCCAGCCCCTCTGGAATGAAGCCGTGTCGATGATATCATCCGCTCATGAGGTTCTTGTCGCCTCGCATGCGCATCTTTCCGGCTTCGCGTCCCACTTTGCTCAGCGATTGACCCATGCGCGCGACGGCGTCCACGCGCTTGATGGAACGGGCAGCCGCTTCGCCGAACTCTTCGCACGGCTCGATGGCAATGACGCCTTGCTGATCGTGATCGACAGCCGGCGCTTTGGCAAAGCCCGGCTGCTGGCCCGGACGGCACGGCGCTATGGATACAAGGTTATCTTGATTACAGCACAAGGCACCAACTGGATTCCGGATCAGGCCAATATCGTACTCGCCCTTCCGCCTGCCCGATCCGATGACGAAGACAACCTGCCGCCGCTGATGGTCCTCCTCGACTGTCTGTCGGAAGACGTTGTCACTGCGGCCGGCGAAGAAGCAGGCGCCCGCACCCGTCGCATGGCTGAATTCGGCAGCATGCTTGGAGACGGCGGAAACCGGTAGAGTCTTCCAGGATTAGGCGCCTACTCCATCGCTTCCAGTTCCGCGCGGTGGCGATACATGGCAAGCAGCCGGCGATAATCCCGGTCATAAAATGCCTGCTTGGCTGTATCCGGCAATCGCTCTTCGCCACCGGAGTACATGGCCGCCCCTGCTTCTGGGAGATCTCGATAGAGACCGCACGCCACGGAAGCGGCCATCGCCGTACCGAGGAGCACCGCCTCGTTCATTTTCGGCACAACGACCCTGCAGCCGGTTGCATCCGAATAGAGTTCCATCAGCACCGGATTTTTCACATGGCCGCCCGCGACATGCAGGGTGTCAGGCACATAGCCATATTCCTTCATCCGCTCGAGGATGTGACGGATCCCGAGCGCGATCGCGACTGCTGCGCGCCAATAGAGCGCGCAGAGTCCGTCGAACGACGTGTCGAGCGTCAGGCCGCTGATGCTGCCGACGGCATGCGGATCGGCGAGTGGCGAGCGGTTGCCGTGAAAGTCCGGCAGCATAAAGATGCGGGCACCGAACTCGTCGCCCTCCTCGGCGCGAAGCTGCGCAATACGCTCGACGATCTTCTGATGCAGCGTAGCCGTTGGCTCGCCACCGGCTGCGTGCATCCGCACGATATGATCGAGCAGCGCGCCCGTTGCCGATTGCCCCGCCTCGACAAGCCAGGATTCAGGAAAGACGGCTTCGTAATACGGCCCCCACATGCCGTGGCTCGGTTTGCGCTCGCGCGAGAACGAAACGATGCAGCTCGAGGTGCCGGCGATCAGCGCCAATTGGCGTTCCAGCCTGCGAGCATCCTGCGCCTCGCCGCCAAGCGCACCCAGCGCCCCGGCATAGGCGTCGATCATGCCTGAGGAAACATGGCACGCCGTCGTCAGCCCGAGCGCCGAGGCGGCCTCTTGCGTCAGCGTCCCGACACTCTTGCCGACCGGCACCGTTTCCTCCGGCAGCCGTCCACGTTCCAGAAGGTCATCGAGCCCAATCCGCTCGAGAAAATCCTTCCGCCACCCTTTGTCGAGATGTGCGAGATAATTCCACTTGGCCGTCAGCGTGCAGCGCGAGCGGGCGAGCGCGCCGGTTGCTTTCCAGGTCATGAAATCGGCGAGGTCGAACAGATAGCCGGTGTTCATCCAGGTGCCGGGCAGCTTCTTCTTCAGCCACATCAGCTTCGGCATTTCCATTTCCGGCGACATGAAGTGCCCGGAGTGCTCCAGCACGGGATGTTCCGTCGCCGTGCAGAAATCGGCTTCCTTCAGCGCCCGGTGATCGAGCCAGACGATCGTATCGAAACGGCGCTCTCCGCCGGTGGAAACACTGATCTGGTTGCCGTCGACATCGCGCACGACGAGCGAGCAGGTAGCATCGAAACCGATCGCGCCCACCGATGCTGGCGCCGCGCCTGATTGCTCCATCGCCTTGCGAACGGCAATGCAGACCGCCGACCAGATGTCTTCGGAGTCATGCTCGGCGTGGTTTTCACGCGGCCTGTTCATGATGATCGGGTGTTCGGCCTTGCCCAGCAATGCGCCGCGAGCGTCGAAGACGCCGGCGCGCGCACTGCCCGTGCCGATATCAACCGCAACCACATGCTGAGGCATTAAAGGTGCATCCCGTCCTGCTTATGTTTGCGGACAAGGTGTATTAAATCCGGCATGGCGTCAAACACGGCTTCGGGAGAAAGCCGGTCAAGTTCAGCGCGATAGCCGGAAAAATTGGCGTGTGATCCGCCCGTGAAGGCAAACACCCTCATGCCCGCTGCCTTCGCCGCCTCGATCCCGGCGGGGCTGTCCTCCACGACCACGCAATTGGCGGGCTCTACGTTCATTTCTCGCGCCGCATGCAGGAAGAGATCGGGCGCGGGCTTGCCATGCTTGACCATGGTTGCGCTGAAGATATCAGGCAGCCGGTCGATCAGGCCGGTGACCGTCAGCGACAGGCGGATACGCTCGACTTGGCTGGAAGAGGCGACGCAACAGGGAATGCCGAGGGTGTCGATCGTCTCGGCGATCCCGGCCATCGGCTTCAGCTCCCTGCGAAACCGGGCGTAGAGATCGGTGCGGATTTGCTCAAGAAATTCCTGACCCGGGTGGACGTTGTATACGGTCTTCATCGTCTCGATGACAGTCGCGAGACTTCGCCCAAGGAAACGGCCATAGACCTCTTCCTCAGTAATCGGGACATCGAGATCGTTCATCGCCTTCACGAGAACGCTCACCGATATCGGTTCGCTATCGACGAGCACGCCGTCGCAGTCAAAGATGACGAGCCGTGTTTCAGCCTCAGCCATGGCAGACCCAATCGCAGTTGGTGCAGGAAGATGCATCCGCCGGATAAGGCGGAGGCCGGCGGCAGGAATGCCGCCAGTGATCCTTACACAGCAAGCTTGTTATCAAGATAGAGCTGCAGGGTTTCACGCGTGCCCTTTTCCCACAGGGTTTTCAATGCGTGGGCAAAGCGCTTTCGGAACAGCTCGGATTTTGACACCTCGCCAAAGATGTCGTCGAAGGCGAGGAACGCCATCGGATCGTCCTTGGCCTTCAGTGCGGCCGCATGCAGCCGATCGGCGCTGGCGTCGTTGAAGACGATGTCCTTGCCGCTGTCCGTCTTGCCGGCGAAATAGCGGCACCACAGAGCAGAAACCAGCGCGAGCCCGACCACGTCCCGCCCCTGGTTCAGATTGTCGAGCGTTGAGGGCAGGATGAATTTCGGCTGGCGGTTCGATCCGTCCTGTGCCAGGCGCGGGATAGTGTCGGCAATCTTCGGATTGAGAAGCCGATGCTCGATCAGCGCGAAATAGTCCGTCAGCGAGGTATCCGGGACCGGCGGAACGATCGGGATGATCTCATCCTTCTCAAGTTTGGCGAGGAAGGCACGGACCAACGGATCCTCCATCGAGTCGTGCACGAAATGGATATCCATCAGCGCTGCCGGATAGGCGATCGCCGCATGTCCCCCGTTCAGAATGCGGATCTTCATGTGCTCGTAGGGCGTTACATCGGGCACGAAGGTGACGCCGACCTTCTCAAGCGCCGGCCGCCCCGCAGTAAACTTGTCTTCCAGCACCCACTGCTTGAACTCTTCGCAATAGACGGGCCAGTTGTCCTCGATGCCGAAGGCGTCCTTCAACAAGTCGATTTCGCGCTGACCCGTTGCCGGCGTGATGCGGTCCACCATGGCATTCGGGAAGGCGACGTTCGCCTTGATCCAGTCGGCAAAGGCAGGATCGGAGAGACGCGCCGTGCCAACGACGGCATTCGACGTGACGACGCCGTTGTGGGGAATGTTGTCGCAGGACATGACGGTGAAAGGCACGATGCCCTTCTCCTTGCGCGCCTTGAGACCGGCGACGACAAGGCCAAAGACGGTCTTCGGCTCGGCAGGATTCTGGCCGTCCGCAGCGATCGCCGGATGACCGGGATTGAATTTGCCCGAGGCGTCGATGAAGTAGCCGCCCTCGGTAATCGTCATCGAAACGACGCGGATCGCTGGATCCGCAAGCTTGGCGATAATCGCCTTGGCGTCACCGACCGGCAGGATGTCGATCATCGGCGCCGTAACGCGCGCAGCAGTCTTGTTGTTGTCCTGCTCGACGACCGTCGTCAAGAAATCCTGGGCGGCGAGCTTCTCGCGCATTGCGGCGTCGGAAGGGAGAATACCCGCGCCGATGATCGCCCAGTCATGATCCTGACCCAGATTGAACAGGTCGTCCAGATAGATCGCCTGGTGGGCGCGGTGGAAATTGCCCACGCCGAAGTGCACGATGCCCGCCTTCAACGACGCCCGCTCGTAGGTCGGTACGGCGGCCGTTTTTGCCACCTCGGAAAGCGTTGCCAGCGATAGTTTGCACGTCATGTTTCAGTCCTCTTGAAGGTCTTCGGGATCGGCTAAGATCCCGGCATCGGTACGCCGGGCGCTTTGTCCGGCGTGCGCTCTCGTCCCCAACCCGGCAGCAATGCTCTCAGATGGTGAGACCACCCTCGTTGAATTTGTGGATCCGCGTCTTGTCGGGAGTCAGATAGACGACATCGCCGGCCTTTGCCGGGAAATCGCCGCCGCCACGCGCGGTGACATGACCAATACCCTCGACATCCACGTGCAGGAAGGTGTCCGCGCCGAGATGTTCGGCGACCATGACCTTGCCCTTCCAGTCGCCGCTTTCGGTCGACAACAGCACATGTTCCGGCCGCACGCCGATCGTGTGCGCTCCGAATTGCGCGGCATACTGGCTTTTGACGAAGTTCATCTTCGGCGAGCCGATAAAGCCCGCGACGAAGAGGTTTCGCGGCTTGTGGTAGAGTTCAAGCGGTGAGCCGACCTGTTCGATATTTCCACGGTTCAGCACGACGATCTTGTCGGCCATGGTCATGGCTTCCACCTGGTCGTGGGTGACGTAGATCATCGTGGTCTTCAGCTGCTGATGCAGTTCGCTGATCTCCAGGCGCATGTTGACGCGAAGGGCGGCATCCAGGTTCGAAAGCGGTTCGTCGAACAGAAACGCCGATGGCTGGCGTACAATCGCGCGGCCGATGGCGACGCGCTGGCGCTGGCCGCCCGAGAGCTGGCGCGGCTTGCGCTCAAGATAGTCGGTGAGGTTGAGGACGCGTGCGGCGTCTGCGACCTTTCTGTCAATCTCGGCCTTGTCGACGTTGGCCATCTTCAGCGGAAAGGCGATGTTGTTGCGCACGCTCATGTGCGGATAGAGCGCATAGGACTGAAACACCATCGCAAGGCCGCGCTCTGATGGGGCTTTCTCGGTTGCATCCTTTCCGTCGATCACGATCTTGCCATCCGACACGTCCTCGAGGCCCGCAATCAGCCTGAGCAGAGTGGACTTGCCACAGCCCGAAGGCCCGACGAAGACGACGAACTCGCCGTCCTTGATGTCGAGGTCGATCGACGGGATGACCTTGGCTTCGCCGAAGACCTTCGAGACTTTTTGAAGGGTAATGCTGCCCATGTTTCTCTCCGTAGTGTCTTATTTCACCGCGCCGAAGGTCAGGCCGCGGACGAGTTGTTTCTGCGAGAACCAGCCGAGGATCAGGATCGGGGCGATCGCCATGGTCGATGCTGCCGAAAGCTTGGCATAAAACAGGCCTTCGGGGCTGGAATAGGAAGCGATGAACGCCGTCAGTGGCGCTGCTTTCGAGGCAGTGAGGTTCAGAGTCCAGAAGGCTTCGTTCCAGGCAAGGATGATGTTGAGAAGCAGCGTCGATGCTATGCCCGGCACCGCCATCGGCGTCAGCACGTAGATGATCTCCTTGAAGAGCGAAGCACCATCCATGCGGGCCGCCTCAAGTATCTCGCCGGGGATTTCCTTGAAGTAGGTGTAGAGCATCCACACTATGATCGGCAGGTTGATCAAAGTGAGAATGATCACCAGACCGCTGCGGCTGTCGAGCAAGCCAAAATTTCTGAACATCAGGTAGATCGGGATGAGCGCCCCGACCGGCGGCATCATCTTCGTCGACAGCATCCACATCAAGACGTCCTTCGTCCGCTTGGTCGGCGAAAACGCCATCGCCCAGGCGGCCGGGATCGCGATGATCAGTCCGATCAGCGTCGAACCGAAGGAAATGATCACCGAGTTCATGAAGTGACTGAGGTAGTTCGAGCGGCTCTGCACTTCCGCGTAGCTCTCGGTCGTCCAGTGGAAGAACAGGAACTGCGGCGGCGAGGCGATGGCATCCGCTTCCGTCTTGAAGCTCGTCAGGAACGTCCAGAGGATCGGGAAGAAGATCAGGATGCCGAGCGCCCAGGCGACCGCCGTCATGATCATTTTGCGTCGAGTTGAGACCTTTCTAGCCATCTCAAGCCTCCAGATTCTTGCCAACAAGGCGCACGAGGAAGATCGCAACGATATTGGCAAGGATAACCGCGACGATACCACCCGCCGAGGCGCCGCCGATATCGAATTGCAGCAATGCCTGCGAATAGACGAGGAAGGTAAGGTTGGTGCTTTGCGTGCCAGGCCCGCCGTTCGTCGTCACCAGGATTTCGGCAAAGACGGAGAGCAGGAAGATCGTCTGGATCAGAATGACAACCGTGATGGCGCGGGCCATGTGCGGCAGGATGATGTAGAAGAATTTCGAGATCGCGCCGGCGCCGTCCATTTCGGCAGCTTCCTGTTGCTCTTCGTCCAGCGACTGAAGGGCGGTGAGCATGATCAGCGTCGCGAAAGGCAGCCACTGCCACGCGACGATCAGAATGATCGAGAAGAGCGGCGCGTTGGCAAGCCAGTCAAAGGGTTGCAATCCAAGCGCCTTGGCGAGATGTGCGAAGAGCCCGTTGACCGGGTTCATGAACATGTTCTTCCACACCAGCGCCGCAACTGTCGGCATCACGAAGAAGGGTGCGATCACCAGGATGCGAACGATCCCCTGCCCGTAGATATCCTGGTTCAGGAGCAGCGCAAACGCGATGCCGCCCACGACAGTGATCAGGAGCACGCCGAGTACCAGCAGCAACGTGTTGATCAAGGCGGCGATAAAGGCCGGGTCGGTCAGGAAATATTTGTAGTTCAGGAAGCCGACGAAGGTTTCCATGCCCGGGCTGAGCAGATTGTAATTCAGCAATGAGAAATAGATCGTCATCACGAGCGGGACGATCATCCACAGGAAGAGAAGCACAACGGACGGTGCGATCATCATTCGCGCTGCGGAGCGGGTGTGTAACGTTGCCATGGCGATGACCGATCCTCTTCAAAAGGGCAGACGGCTGCAGGGCAGCTAAGAAAAAAGGGGCGCCGACGCAATTTGGGCATTCGGCAACCCAGATGGGCGGGGTGTCAACTCCCCCGCCTTCTCAGGAGGTTTTACCTATTTGATATAACCAGCCTTGGTCATTTCGCGGGTCGTCAGCTGCTGTGCACTCTGCAGTGCCTGGTCGACAGAAACCTGTCCTGCAAGAGCTGCGGAGAACTGCTGTCCGACGGCCGTGCCGATGCCCTGGAATTCAGGAATGGCGACAAACTGGACGCCGACATAAGGGACCGGCTTGACGGTCGGCTTTGTCGGGTCAGCCGCGTTGATGCTGTCGAGCGTCATCTTCGCGAAAGGCGCCGCCTTCTGGTAATCCGCGTTCGCATAGAGCGAGGAGCGGGTACCGGGAGGTGCATTCAGCCAGCCTTCCTTCTCGGCGACCAGGTTGGTGTAATCCTTGCTGGTTGCCCAGGCGACGAACTTTTCGGCCGCTTCGACCTTCTGCGAGCCTGCAGGGATGGCGAGGTTCCAGGCCCAGAGCCAGTTGCCGCGCTTGCCAAGGCCCTTGTCCGGAGCCAGAGCGAAGCCGACCTTGTCAGCCACGGTCGATTCCTTCGGGTTGCTGACGAAGGACGCAGCAACGGTCGCGTCGATCCACATGCCGCACTTGCCGGTCTGGAACAGCGCCAGGTTTTCGTTGAAGCCGTTCGACGAAGCACCGGGAGGTCCGGCGTCCTTCATCAGGTTGACGTAGAAGTTCAGCGTGTCCTTCCACTCCGGCTGATCGAACTGCGGCTTCCACTGCTCGTCGAACCAGCGGGCGCCGAAGGAGTTCGACATAGCCGTCAGGAAGGCCATGTTTTCGCCCCAGCCAGCCTTGCCGCGCAGGCAGATGCCGTAGATTTCCTTGTCCTTGTTGGTGATCTTCTTCGCGGCATCCGCGATGAAATCCCAGGTCGGCGCGTCAGGCATCTTCAGGCCGGCGGCGTCGAACAGGTCCTTGCGGTACATGACCATCGAGCTTTCGCCGTAGAACGGCGCTGCGTAGAGCTTGCCGTCCGTGGTCAGGCCGCTGCGGATTGCCGGCAGCAGGTCGTCGGTATCGTAGTTGGCGCCGAGATTGTCGAGTGGCAGCAGCCAACCCTGCTTTGCCCAGATCGGAACTTCATAGGTACCGATCGTCAGAACGTCGTACTGACCGCCCTTGGTTGCGATGTCGGTCGTAACCTTTTGGCGCAGGACGTTTTCTTCGAGCGTTACCCACTCGAGGTCAATACCGGGGTTCTTTGCTTTGAAGTCATCCGTCAGCTTCTGCATCCGGATCATGTCGCCGTTGTTCACGGTCGCGATGGTCAGCGTTTCGGCCGATGCCATGCCGGCAAACGCCAGTGCTGAGCAGGCGCCCAGCAGGAGAGTTCTCAATGTCATATCTTCCTCCCAGAAGATGAGTGCGAGCATTCGCTTTGCTCATGAGCAATTACTCACCCGTAGGCAAACAATGTCAATCACCATTCGTTGCTGCATTAGCGAACAATGGTGTTATCTAACTGATTCTAAAGAAATAAATATTTGCTCATGCCTTGAGCAAATACTCGGCGGTATCCTCATCGGTGATCAGCGCGTTGATCTGATGGCCTATTACAGCAGCCTTGATCGCCTTGAACTTGCGCTTTCCCTTGCCAATTCCGATGACCGTCGACGACTCGCGTGAGGGAATCGAGGCCGAGGCCACCCGCTCGTTGATCGGGTTGTCGAGAAGCTTGCCCTCGCTGTCGAACACCCAGCCGCAGATCTCGCCGACGGCACCGTTGCGCATCAGCTCCATCATCTCGTCTTTCTCGAGAAATCCGTCGACGCAAAGCGGGCCGTCGATGCCGAGCTCGCCGATGCCGACGAACGTCACGTCCGCCTGCGCACTGATCTCGAGTGTCGAGCGAACGAGCTGCTGGCCATGCAGGGTTTCCCGTTCCGCCGCCGACGTCACGAGAACCGGCAGCGGCATCGGGAAATGCCGCGCCTTCACCGCGTCGGCCATGCTGAAGATGACGTTGTAGTAGGCCGCCGAACCATCGGGCGCGATGTTGCCGGTCAGCGATACGATGCGATGGTTGGGACATTCGATGGCGGGCAGTTGATCGACCGCCGCCTTCAACGTTCTCCCTGTGCCGACCGCCAGCACGATCGGATCGGGCCGCTTCAGCCAGCGCTCGATCTCCGCTGCGGCGGCCTCCGCGATGCCGACCGTCGCAGAACTGGAACCGGGATCGCTCGGGACGACCTCGACATGCTTCAGGTTGAACTTCTTGCGCACCGCATTGGCGAGTTCGAGGCAGGCAGCGATCGGATGGTCAAGCCGCACCTTGATCAGCCGTTCGGCGACCGCGAGCGACACCAGCCGTTGGGCCGACTGCCGGGAAATCCCCATGGAGGAAGCAATCTCATCCTGCGTTCGCCCCGCCACGTAGTAGAGCCATCCCGCACGCGCCGCGTCATCCAGCCGTCCCGAAGTCTCGGATTTTCGTACCATCAAGTCTCTACCATGCTGAAAGGGGCGGCCACCGCCGACGGGAAGATGTACATCGCGCCAAATCAAACCAGAATTCGGGCAAATGTCGAGTGTATTGAGAAATTGCACAGCCTATTTTGGCTTGGAGCGGGAGCCGGGTGCCATCTGCTTGTCATCTTTGTCGATCAAGCCTTGCTTGACCGAAGGTTGAACTGCGAGCTAACTGGCACCGAGGAAAAAACTGTGCGAATTCTGCTGGTTGAAGATGACAGGATGATTGGTGGAGCAGTGCGGGATCATGTCGCCGCTGCCAATCATGCCGTTGACTGGGTGCAAAATCTCGCCGATGCCGACGCCGCCGCTCGACCTGTCGATTACGGGCTGATCCTTCTCGACCTTCAGCTCCCGGATGGCAGCGGCGTCGAGTTTCTGCGCCGTCTTCGCGAAAGGGGCCTGAAAACGCCCGTCATCATATTAACCGCGCGCGATCAGATCTCGGATCGTATCGACGGACTGAACGCCGGCGCCGACGACTATCTCGTGAAGCCCTTCAATCTGGACGAGCTGGAAGCGCGCATCATGGCCGTCGCGCGCCGCTACGACGCCAATCCGCATCCGGTGATCCGCATTTCCGATATCGAGATCAACCGGCCACTGCATCAGCTCTCCGTGGCCGGCGAGCCGATCATCCTGACGAGCCGCGAGTGGGCGGTGCTCGACCTCCTGACGGCGCGCCCGGGCGCGATCGTTCCAAAGGACCGGATCGAGGAAGCGCTCTATGCATTCGGCTCCGAAATCGAAAGCAATACGGTCGAGGTGTATGTGAGCCGCCTGCGCAAGAAAATCGGCAAGGACCGTATCCGCACGGCACGCGGCATCGGCTACACACTCGGATGAAAATGAAACGTGAACGCAGCATCACCGGCCCGTTGATCCTTGCCCTGACGACCGTATTGGTTGTCTCCTGGCTTGCAGCGATCGGCCTGAGTTTCCGCGTGATGCAGCATGAATTCGATGAAATTTTCGACGCTGCCCAGCAGGAGACGACCGAGCGCCTGCTGGCGTTTATCCTAGCCGAGCTGAACGAGGGCACAGATCGTGATCCACGCAACATGGCGATGTTCGACGCTGCCGCCAGACGCGAGTATTTGACCTATCAAGTGCGCGACGCCAGCGGCAAGGTCGTGTTGCATTCGAATGACGCTCCAGCCGAGCCGTTCGACGCGCCGCTGAGCACCGGCTTTCACGATACACCAACGGCCCGGATCTACACCGAAATGGCGGCCGACGGCTCGCTGTTCCTGCAGGTGGCCGACCGGTTCAAGAACCGGAACGAAGCCGCGCGCGAAAGCGCCGTGACGCTGCTTATCCCCCTGGCAGCACTGATTCCCGCCAGCATCTTTGCGATCTGGTTCGTCGTCGGGCGGGCGCTGCGGCCGATTGAGGCGCTCCGGCGAGACATCGGGACGAAGGACAGCGGCAACATGGTTGAGGTCGATGGCCAGAACCTGCCGGTCGAGCTTAGGCCGATCGCTCGATCGGTCAACCTCCTCCTCGGGCGCCTGCGAGCGGCCCTCGAAGCGGAGCGTGAATTCACCGCCAACAGTGCGCATGAGCTGAGAACGCCGATTGCCGGTGCGCTGGCACAGACCCAACGGCTTGCGGAAGAATTGCCACGCGGCCCAACGCAGGATCGCGTACAGCAGGTCGAAGCCTCATTGGTCAATCTCAGCCGGTTGGCGGAAAAGCTTCTGCAACTGTCACGCGCCGAGGCGGGTATCGGCGGGAGCTCGAGCCCGATCGACCTGCGCCCTGTCCTCGACATGGTCGTCACCGACTTCCAGCGCGACAGCCGTACGAACGGCAGGCTCAAGTATTCTGCTGCGCCCGATGCAAAGCTCGTCCGCAACGCCGACATGGATGCCTTCGGCATCGTCACGCGAAACCTGATCGAGAATGCCCTGATCCATGGCGATCCCGACCTGCCGGTCAATGTCAGTCTCGAAAGTGGCGGCATCATCCGTGTCGTCAACGGCGGGCCACCGATCCGCGAGGCCGAGATGGCGGGCCTGAAGAAGCGCTTCCGCCGCGGCAAGACGACAGCATCCGGTTCGGGCCTCGGGCTCGCCATCGCCGACCGTATCGTCTCCCAGATGGGCGGTACATTGGAATTGCGCTCCCCACCAGCTGGCGAGAAAGCCGGCTTCGAAGCCAAGATGACCCTGCCTGCCTGACCCGGATTTGGCTTGCAAAACCCGCGGAAGGGTGCGAGCAGACGCAGAGGCCATCCAACCAGCAGAACCCGAATGATCATCTCTTTCGACATCGGCGGCTCCGCCATCAAGGGCGGAGTGGCGCACTCCGAAGCCGACATCACGCCGCTCGGCCGGCGTCCCACCCCCAAGGACGATTTTGCCGCATTCGTTGACACGCTGCGTGCCATCATCGCGGAAACCGGCGAGCAACCGACACGCCTGGCCTTCTCGATCGCCGGCGTCGTCGATCCGGATACGCAGCGGCTGACCTGCGCCAATATTCCCTGTATCCACGGCCGCAATCTCGCCGCTGATCTCGAGGCGGAACTTGGCCTGCCCGTCCTGATTGCAAATGACGCGGATTGTTTCGCCATGGCGGAAGCCGATCTCGGCGCCGGGCGCGGCCACCGCATCGTTCTGGGCGCCATTCTCGGAACCGGCGTCGGCGGTGGCGTCGTCGCAGATGGCCGGCTGATCAATGCCGCGGGCGGCTTTGCTGGCGAATGGGGTCATGGCCCGGCGCTAGCATCTCATGCCGGCAATCCGCCGGTTGCCATTCCGGCCTTTCCCTGCGGCTGCGGCCAGACGGGCTGCGTCGATACGGTCGGCGGCGCCCGCGGCCTCGAGCGGCTGCACAAAACGCTGCATGAAATCGACCTGTCCAGCCAGGAGATCATCGATGATTGGCTGAAGGCTGAGGCCAAGGCGGCTCGCACCATCGATGTCTTCGTCGACCTCGTCGCCTCGCCACTCGCCCTGACGGTGAATATCACGGGTGCCACCATCGTGCCCGTCGGCGGCGGTCTTTCGAATGTCGAAGAGCTGCTTGCGGAGCTGGACAAGGCTGTCCGCCAGCGCATCCTGCGCAAATTCGATCGCCCGCTCGTGGTCCGCAGCGAATGCCGCGTCGAGCCGGGCCTGATCGGCGCCGCACTGCTCGGCTTGAAAGCGGAAGCCGCGGAAACCACGGTCTGACTAACGAAAATGGCGCGGTTCTCACCGCGCCATCGTCTTTCCCGTCATTCGGCTGCCAGGGCCGGCGGGTGCATTTCCTCCGCCTCTTCAGGTGCGTTGCCGTTTGCGACACCGTCCTTGGCCGCAGCTGCTTTCGGCTCCTTGCCGAAGAAGAGGGCGTAAGCGGCGGGCAGCACCAGGATTGTCAGCACCGTCGCGACAAGGATGCCGCCCATCATCGCATAGGCGAGCGGACCCCAGAAAACGCCGCGCGAGATCGGGATCAGCGCCAGGACAGCCGTCAGCGCCGTCAGCATGATCGGGCGGAAACGCCGCACGGCAGCACCGACGATCGCTTCCTGCCTGTTCATCCCCGCCTTGATGTCCTGGTCGATCTGGTCGACGAGGATAATCGAGTTGCGGATGATGATGCCGAGCAGCGCGATGACGCCGAGGATGGCGACAAAGCCGAACGGAGCGCCCGATATCAGCAGGGCCGCAGCCGCACCGATGATCCCGAGCGGACCGGTCGCCAGCACCAGCATCGCCTTGCCGAAGTGCTGCAACTGCGCCATCAGCAAGAGGACGATGACGACGAGCATGATCGGTGCCTTGGCCGCGATCGAGGCCTGGCTTTCGGCGGAATCTTCCGCGCCACCCTGGATCTCGATCTTGTAACCGGCCGGCAGGCTGTCACGTAGCGGCTGCATGTCGGCATACATCTTCATGACTACGTCGTTCGACTGGACGCCATCCGGCAATGTTGCACGAACGCTGATCGTCGGCAGACGGTTGCGCCGCCATTCGATCCCCTGCTCCAGAACGGGCACCACCTTGGCAACCTGGGAGACTGGGACGAAGCCGCCGAAGTCCGTTGGCACGTAGACCGAGTTGACGGCCGACAACAGCGAGCGATTGGTTTCCGGCTCACGGGCGACGATCGACACCGTCTCCTCGCCGTCACGGAAATCATCGAGCGGGGCGCCGGAGACAGCCGTTTGCAGCATCTGGCGAACACGCTGCGACGTAATGCCAAGCGCACGGGCACGGTCCTGATCGATCACCAGCTTCATCGCCGGCACCGGCTCCAGCCAGTCGTCGTGGATCGCACCGAGTTGCGGATTGGCTTCAAACTTCGCCTTCACCTCGTCGGCGATTCTGCGGACTTCCTGACGATCCGGTCCCATGATGCGCATCTGCACCGGCCAGCCCGTCGGCGGGCCAAGGAACAGACGATCGACCTTGCCTCTGATATCAGGGAAGTCTTCCGCAAGGATGGTCCGCAGCTTGACGATCAACCGCTCGCGCGCCGGCTCGTCGTTTGCCATGACGAGAAGCTGCGCGAAGTTCGGATTGCGGAGCTGCTGGTCGAGCGGCAGGAAGAAGCGCGGGGCGCCCTCGCCGATGTAGGTGGCGACGAACTTCTTGTCCTTGTCATCCATGATCTTGGCTTCGAGCGCTTTTGCCTGCGTCTCGACTTCCTTGATGCTGGTGCCCTCTGGCAGCCAGAGATCAACAAGGATTTCCGGGCGCGAAGATTGCGGGAAGAAGTTCTGCGGGATGAACTGGAACGCCCAAAGGCTGGTCGCAAAGGTCACCAGCGTCATGGCAATGACGATAATGCGATGGCGCACGGCCCAGCTGACCGTCGCTCTCAGGCGATGATAAAACCGCGTGTCGAAGGCATCGTGATGCTCGCCCGCATGGTGGCGCTGCTTCAGGATCATGTAGCCGAGCCATGGCGTGAAATAGACCGCCACGAACCATGAGACAACCAGCGCAATGCCGACCACATAGAACAGCGTACGCACATATTCGCCGGCGGTCGACGCCGCAAAGCCGACCGGGATGAAGCCCGCGGTGGTAATCAGCGTGCCGGTCAGCATCGGGAAGGCGGTCGAGGAGTAGGCAAAACTGGCTGCTTCGATCTTTACAAGGCCTTCCTCTAGCTTTCGCTCCATCAGCTCGACGACGATCATGGCATCGTCCACGAGTAGGCCGAGCGCGATGATGAGTGCGCCGAGCGAAATGCGCTGCAGATCGATGCCGAACTCGTACATAATGGCGAAGGTCGCTGCCAGCACGAGCGGGATGGCGATGGCGATAACGAGACCCGAGCGCCAGCCGATCGACAGGAAGGAGACGATCAGCACGATGATCAGGGCCTCGCCAAGCGCATGCATGAACTCGCTAATCGCATCGGTGACGACGTCGGGCTGGTTGGAGATCTGGTCGACGGCGACACCGTAGGGCAGTGATCCCGCGAACCGCTCGTAGGTCGATTCGACATCCTTACCGACATCGGTGACCTTGAAGCCCTTGGCCATGACGACGCCGACCTGGACGCTTTCATGCCCGTTGAAGCGATACTTGCGCTGATAGGGATCCTCGAGGCCCGAATAGACGGTAGCTATATCGCCAAGACGCGTGACCTGATTGCCGGCCCTTAGCCGCAGTTCGCGGATGTCCTCGGCCTTCGTTACGTCGCCTTCGACGGAAATCCGCACCGAACGTGTGCCGGTGTCGACGGAGCCGGCCGGATCGACGCTGTTCTGTCCCTTGATCGCGTTCTGCAGGTCGAGCACGGTCAGTCCGCGTTCGGCCAGAGCCTTCGAGGATACGTCGATGTAGATCTTCTCTGGCTGATCGCCGATGATGACAGCCTTCTCAACGCCCGGCGTCGTCAGAAGCATGTCACGCGCCTGGATGGCGAATTTCTTCAGCTCCGGATAGCTGTAACCGTCGCCGCTGATCGAATGCAGCGTGATGTAGGTATCGCCGAACTCATCGTTGAAATAGGGTCCAAGCAGCCCTTCGGGCAACTCGCTGGAAATGTCGCCGACCTTCTTGCGGACCTGGTAGAAGGCGTCAGCGACCTGCTGGCTGTTGGTATCGCCCTTCACCTGCAGGGTGATGATGGCGCTGCCGGCCCGCGTGTAGGATTTCACCCAATCGATATGCGGCGTTTCCTGGAGCTTGCGCTCGATCTTGTTGACGACCTGGTCTTCCATCTCTTGGATGGAGGCGCCCGGCCAGATGGCCTGCACGACCATGACGCGGAAGGTGAAGTCCGGGTCTTCCTTCTGGCCCATGCGCATCAAGCCAAGGACGCCGGTGATCAGGATCAGGCCGAACAGGAAGCGTGCAATGCTCGGATGGCCGATCGCCCAGCGTGACAGGTTGAAGGGGCGCTTTTCGGCGTTGGAGTTGTCCATGGTCATAATCCTCTCCTGACCAGGCCTTAACGGATGACGTCGCCGGTTTCGGCCTGCGCCGACTGCTGTTCGGGCAGCTTGACCTTCAGGTTCTCGGCCATGAACTGCGTGCCGGCCGCGACGACGAGGTCGCCGGTTTTCAGGCCGTCGGCGACGTGGACGCCAGCGCCGGTGAAGTCCGCAACCTTGATTTCGCGGGCATGGACGGTCGATGCATTGCGATCGACGATCCAGACGATCTTCTTGCCATCCTTCTCGGCGAGCGCGCTGAGCGGAATGGCGACGTTGGTCTCGGCATTGCCAACGGCGGCCTCGATCGTCGCCGTCATGCCGAGCAGAACGCGATCGTCGTTCGGAAGGCTGACGCGGACCGAGAAGGTGCGCGACTGCGCATCGGCACTGCCGGAAACCTCACGCACCTTGCCATCGAGCACGAGCTTGTTGTCCGACCAGAAACTGGCCTTGACGGTCTTGCCGGGTTTGAACTGCGCGATGTCGTTCTCCGGAACGGCGATCTGCACTTCCTTCTCGCCATCAAGCGCGACGGTCGCGACAGGCGTGCCAGCCGCGACGACCGCGCCTGTGTCGGCGCTGATCGAGGTAACGATGCCACTACGGTCGGCCTTCAACTCGGTATAGGCGACCTGGTTCCTAGCCTGGTCGACCGACGACGCCGCGGCATCGCGCGTCGAGACGGCCTGATCATAGCTAAGGGCTGCCTGCTCCATCTGCGATTTCGCCGTGACACTCTTGTCGAACAGTTGCTGCGCGCGTTTGTTGGCGAGATCAGCGGTTGCCACGCCCTTTTCGGCGGCGGCGAGGTTCGCCTCGGCGGTCTTGACCGCCAATTGATAGTCCGTCGGGTCGATTTGGGCGAGCAGATCGCCCGGCTTGACGCGATCGCCGATGTTGACACGGCGGTCGGTGATCTTGCCGGCGACCCGGAAGCCGAGGTTCATCTCGACACGAGCCTTCACTGCACCGGAATAGTCCAGCGCGCGGGTATCGCCGGCCTCGGCAATCTCCACGACCTTTACCGGCCGGACGACCTCTTTCCTCTCGGCTTTCTTCTCGTCGCTGCATCCGGATACGGCAAGTGCAACGGCGCCGAGGAGCGCGAGACTGACTACGGACGGCAACTGAACTCTCTTCAGCGAAATCATCTTTCGCACTCCTGATATCGGCTATCGGTTGATTTGCGGCCCTTGCCGCGAATTATTTCTTTAGCGCCCTGATCGAGAACTCGACCAGTTCGTCGACGGTGGCGCGGTTGGTCTTGGCAAGACATTGCGCCACCATCTGCGGATGACAGAGGCTGATTGTTGCAGCCCCGAAGCAGCGGGACGCGACATCCGCGTCCTGCTCGGCAAACTCGCCGGCAGCGATCCCCTCACGGATCACATCGGCGAGCAATTCATGAATACTGTCGATATGCCTTTCGATGACGTGCCAGTCGCGCTCGATGGCGACGATGACCATCTCATGCACTTTTTCCTGATCGAGCATGGTGTCGACCGTAATCTGATACTGGCCCTGCACAAAACGTCGCAGCCGGTCGGAAGCGCTGATCGGCAGGTGGCAGACGTCGTACGCCATCTGGTAGCTGTGAACCAGCATACGGCCACAGATCGCCTGGTGGATCTCCACCTTCGAGGCGAAGAAGCGATAGACGTTGGCCGGCGACATGCCGAGATCACGAGCGATGTCTGCCACCGTCGTCTTCGAATACCCGTAATGGCGGAAAAGCCGCTCAGCAGCGTCGAGAATGCGGGTCACATTCTCCTGGCGGGTTATTTCGATCGTGTTTTCCGCAGCATCGTTAATCAATTTTGCGCACTCACTTACGACTGACGATTTTTGAATTTCGTCAGTCGTAAGACATCATTCGTAATTTGTCAAGGTTTGGCCACATCTGAGACTCACGGCCGATCTGGTGTAAATAGGATGGGCATCTGCCAACTCTCGCCGTTCCCGCTTATCTGCGCGCGTGGCGAGCACGGAAAATCGGCCCGACGGCTTGGGCCGCAGGGCGAATAGATTCAGTCGATCGAAGCTTGGAAAGATGGACGGGTGACGAAGTGCCGACACCTCGGTGCGGCACTCGGTCTCACCTCAAGGCTCAGGCGAGCTTGACGTCGAGCGAGATCGGGACAGCCGAAAGGGCCTTGGAGACAGGGCATCCGGCCTTGGCCTTGTTGGCGAGCTCGATGAATGTCCTTTCATCGGCGTTCGGAACCGTGCCGGTCAGCGTGAGATGGATCGCCGTGATGGCAAAGCCGCTCTCTACGCTCTCGAGCGTCACCTTTGCCGTCGTTTCCATATCGGTCGCCTTGAGACCCGCCTCCTCAAGGATCAGCGACAAGGCCATCGTGAAGCAGCCGGCATGCGCCGCCCCGATCAGTTCCTCCGGATTTGTCCCTGGGATGCCTTCGAAACGGCTCGAAAAACCGTAGGGATAGTGTTTGAGCGCGCCACTCTGCGTGGAGATCTGCCCCTTGCCGTCCTTCAGTCCACCGGACCACTGCGCTGAACCTGTACGATTGATCTGCATGCCGTCCTCCTGTTTGGATGAGAGAAAGCGGGCTGTCGCCGCTTCGCCCGATCTACGAGGCAACCCGCCTCTTCGACCGATATAATCCTCTATCGGCAGAAGGCGACAACGCCGTGAAATTTCTTCTGACTGCGCACGGACAGAAAGCGTCAGATCTCGATTCGCGCCGTGTCGAGCGTATAAAGCTCCTGCGCGCGCTTGACGCCACGGAGCGCGTAACGGCCGATGCAGGCCAGCGCGCCGCGTTCGTTCGCCGGGATCGTCGCCGCAAACTCCGACGACATCAGCACGTTGAGATCGACCGATCGGCACATCGAGGCAATCCGGCTGACTTCGTTGACGGCGGGGCCGATGACGGTAAAGTCCAGTCGCTCGCGGCTGCCGATATTGCCATAGAAGACATCACCGATGTGCAGGCCGATATAGACCTCGGTCGTCGGCCGTTCTTCCAGCGCGCGCTCATCGTTCAACGCCTTCAGCTTCTGCCGCAGCAATCGTTCGGCTTGCAGCGACGCAGCACAGGCATCGGCAGGCTCGTCCGCCTTGAAGATCGCCAGGACACCGTCGCCGATCAGCTTCAACACATCGCCACCGGCCTCATGGATCGCGGAAATGACCACATCGCTATAGGCGTTCAGCATCGGCAGGATTTCTTCCGGCGGCGCGGTGTCGGATATTTTCGTATAGTTCAGAAGATCCGAGAACCAGAGAGCCGCCGAGATCCGCTCCGACTTGCCTCGGGTGATTTTGCCTTCCAATACCTGCCGCGCGGCGTCATCGCCAAGATAAACCTCCGCGATGGTCCTCGCGATACGCGCCAGCGCGATACACTTGATCGCAAGGGCCAACACCGGCACCAGCTTCCGCAGAATGATAAGATCGTGATCAGAAAATCCCTCGGGATGGCGGGTCGCGAAATGAGAGAAGAAGCAATCCATCTCGCCGATCGTGCCGGCCTTGGCAAACCGGTGGACCATCGCGACGAAATCGGTGTGGCCCTGCGCCTGCATCGTGTCGAGCATGGCGAAGTCGGCCGGATCGCCAAAACCGATGCGCCGTCTGACCTCGTTCTCCTCTCCCGCCCACAGATAGTAGAAGGCGGAACGTTGCCAGCTCTCCAATGCCGGTCCTTCGCTGGTGGAGCCATACTCGAATTCGGTCTCGATCTCCTCTTGGCTGTCCCAACGGAACGCCCGGCCTTCGTGTACGGGATGCAGTGTGTCCATCAGAGCCATGCCGCGATCGAGCGGCAAGCCACGTTCGCGGCAGGCGTCGCAGAAGCCGGTCAACAGTTCGGCCTCCGACGCGCCCTTGAGCCCCTGCTCCGTCAGCCACGCCGCAACTGTCCCTATATCGCTGTATTCCATGCCGTTTCCCTCGCTCCTGCGAAAGCACTATCGCGATTTTACCGCTAAGGGAAAGGCAAACCTCAATCCGTAGCAGGCATGTTGTAAGGTGTAACAATCTCCAGCGACGACAATGCCGGAGGCGCAATTCCGCCCCTGACAGAACGGCCCATGACGGCGCGAAAGGCCGAGCGGGCATCCGTGCGCAGATCGTGGTGCAAGACGAAGCCGATCTTGCGGTCAGCAAGCAGCGCGCGATTGTCCGCATCGAGATCATGCGCGACGAACACGCGGATCGGCCGCTTCGCCGCCTCGAAGGCGGCCAGCACCGCCTGGTTTCCGCCGCCGATGGAATAGACCGCGTTGATCGCCGGATCCGCCGCGATTGCACGAGCGGCCAGCGTGCCCGTCGCCGCATCCGTTCCGTGGCCTTCGCTGATTTCGGTCATCCCAATCTGGGGATAGCGTTCGCGCAGCACGCGGCGAAAGCCCATCTCACGCTCCTCCTCACCGCGAAATCGACCGCTGGAGAGCGTGACGAGAACCCGCCCAGGCGCGTCGCCGAAATGCTCGCCAATAAGATAGGCTGCAGTCTCACCGGCCGCTCGATTATCAGCGCCCGCGTAAGCACTGCGGGAGGAATTCGGCAGGTCCGTCACCAAAGTGACTACCGGAATGCCGGCGTCCGTTGCGCGGGAAACCGCAGCAGTGACCTCCGGAACATCCGGTGCTTTCAAGACGATGCCGTTCGTGCCGCGCAGCCGGATCCGGTCGAGCAACTGCACCAGCTCTGCCTGCTTCATCACCTCGGCGAAATGGAAGCGGCACCGGAACACCGTCGGCAGAAAGGTGGCGACCTCCGCCTCAAAGGCATCGCGAACGGCGTTGCTGAAGCGGTCCGGCGTTTCCATCACGACATCGATGGCGAGCTTCCGCCCGCTCACCTCGCCGCCGATCTGCTGCTTTTCCAGCTCTGCGATCGCAGCCTGCACCCGCATCATCGTCTGATGCCTGACGCCACTCCTGCCATTGAGAACGCGATCCACCGTCGCTGTGCTCAGCCCGGCCTGGAAGGCGATATCCTTGACGAGAAACCGGTGTGCCACACAATCCGTCTTGATGGTTTTTTGATGGGTTCCTGATCTATAACACACCAGTCGGCGGCGTATAGTGCCCTCATCGGAAAGGGAGGAGCACCTGATGAAAACCGACAACCTTCAGAAATTGCGCGCCGATCGCGTCTGGCTGACCGAGGATGCTTGCGATCTCGGCGACTTCCGCAAGCTTGCCGAAAAGACAACGGCTCTCGCCGACTATCCGACGGCCGACGCCGTCGAAAAGAACATTCTGATTTATGATAGCCCCAAGGTCGCTGCAGCGATCGCCAGCCCCGAAGGCCGCAGAGCGGTTCTCGCCGAGATCTGCGAAGCCTTTGGCGACGGCCCGGGCGTCGTCGTTTTCAAGCGCGCCTACAGGGATCCCGGCGTCATCGACCGCGCCAGCGCAATATTCAGCGAGATCATCGAGGAGCAACACCGAACCGCGAGCGGCGGCGGCGATCACTTTGAAAGCCGGGTGCCAATGACCGCATCTGGAACTCGCTGGAAAAGCACTGCCTCGCCGATCCCGAGAACTTCGCCGAGTACTACGCAAACCCCATCGTCGCGATCGCAAGCGAAGCCTGGCTGGGCCCAACCTATCAAATGACCGCCCAGGTCAACCGGGTCAATCCGGGTGGCGCGGCACAGTCCGCGCACCGCGACTACCATCTCGGCTTCCAGTCTTCCAAGGTGATCGAGCAATTCCCGGCGCATGTGCACCGGCTCTCGCCAGTGCTGACGCTGCAGGGCGCGATCGCTCATTGCGACATGCCGCTCGAAAGCGGTCCAACCCTCTTCCTGCCGCACAGCCAGACCTATGAGCCGGGCTACCTCGCGCTCAAGCGCCAGGAGTTCAAGGACTATTTCGAGACGCATCATGTCCAGCTGCCGCTCGAAAAGGGCGACGTGGTGTTCTTCAATCCGGCGCTGTTCCACGCGGCTGGTACGAACCGCTCGACCGACATCAAGCGCGTCGCTAATCTGCTGCAGGTCTCCTCGGCATTCGGGCGGGCAATGGAGACCGTGAACCGCGAGCGCATGAGCGCCAAGCTGTTCCCGGCTTTGAAGGCCCTGAGGGGCAAGCTGCCCGAAATCGAGATCGGCTATGCCGTTGCCGCCTGCGCCGAGGGCTACTCGTTCCCGACCAACCTCGACCGCGACCCACCGCTTGGTGGCCTCGCGCCGAAGACGCAAGCGCAGCTGATGCACGAGGCGCTGCGGGAGGATTGGGATGACGCGCGGTTCCTCTCGGCACTGGCGCAACAGAGCGAGCGGCGACTAAGCTGACGCATCCGGATTGACGAAATCAGCTCCCGGCGCCTTGGTGCCGGGAGCTTTCGGCATATAGGCCATCATTCAAAGGAGGAGTACATGACAACAAACCACAGCCGCCTCGACGGCAAGATCGCCATCGTAACCGGCAGCACTCAGGGACTCGGGGCAACGATCGCCCGCCTCTTTGCCGAGCGCGGCGCCAAGGGCCTTGTCATCTGCGGCCGCAACGAGCAGAAGGGAAAGGCCAAGGCCTATGAGATCGCTGCCGCCACCGGGGCCAAGGTCGTTTATGTGAAGGCCGACCTTGGCCAGGTCGAGGATGCCAGAAACGTCGTTCAAGTCTGCGACGAGACATTCGGTCGCGTGGATGCCCTGGTGAATGCGGCCGCCATCACCGACCGCGGCACAATTTTGAACACCAGTCCGGAGCTCTTCGACGCCATGTTCGCCGTCAATGTCCGTGCCCCGTTCTTCCTGATGCAGGAGACAGTGAAAGTGATGCGGCGCGAAAAAATCGAGGGCACCATCGTCAATATCGGCTCCATGTCGGCCAAGGCAGGGCAGCCCTTCATTGCCGCCTATTGCGCCTCGAAAGGTGCACTGGAAACCCTGACAAAGAACACCGCCTACGCGCTTCTACGCAACCGCATCCGCGTCAACGGCCTCAATATCGGCTGGATGGCCTCCGAGGGCGAGGACCGCATTCAGCGGGAATATCACGACGCACCGGCTGATTGGCTGGAAAAGGCGGCCGCGGCCCAGCCGTTCGGCCGCCTCGTCGATCCCGAGGAAGTGGCGCGTGCCTGCGCCTATCTTTCCGCGCCGGAATCAGGCCTCATGACTGGGTCCGTGATCTGCTTCGACCAGTCGATCTGGGGCGCCTATGACGGCTCGCCGCATCCGGACACAGCCCTCTAAAAAATGCAGAGCCCGGCGCTTTTGCCGGCGCCGGGCTCTGGAACACATGACCGTTTACGTTTACGAAGATCGTCACATCGCTTTGGGAGGAGCTGACCCGTGTCAGAAGATGCGCTCTATGACATTCGTGACGACCGTTTCCGTGGCTTGATCGCCGGCAGCGCCCGGCTGGAAGAACTTTATGGCGGCTGTCGTTGGGCAGAGGGTCCCGTCTGGTTCTCGGACCTCAATTGCCTGATCTGGAGTGATATTCCCAATGAGCGGATGATGCGCTGGGTGCCCGACGGTAGCGTTTCAGTTTTCCGCTCTCCCTCGAATTACGTCAACGGCAACACCCGGGACCGCCAGGGCCGGTTGGTTTCCTGCGAGCACGGCGGCCGCCGCGTGACTCGCACTGAATTCGACGGCCGCATCACGGTGCTGGCCGACAGCTACAAAGGCAAACGCCTGAACTCTCCGAACGACGTCGTCGTGAAATCGGACGGCTCGATCTGGTTCACCGACCCGACCTACGGCATCATGTCCGACTACGAGGGCCATAAGTCCGAGCCCGAACAGGAAACCCGCAACGTCTACCGCATCGACTGGCGAAATCGAAGCTGTTGCCACGGATTTCATTCAGCCCAACGGCCTAGCCTTCGCGCCGGATGAGAAGCAGCTCTACATCGCCGATTCCGGCTCCCGAAACCATGATGTCCCCCGCCACATCCGCGTTTTCGACATCGTGGACGGCAAAAGGCTCGCGAACAGCCGGTATTTCTGCTCGATAGACAGCGGCGTGCCGGATGGGTTCCGTTTCGATGTCAGCGGCAATCTCTGGACCAGCGCTGCCGATGGCGTTCACTGCTTCGCGCCCGACGGCACGCTCCTCGGCAAGATCAAGGTGCCGCAGACGGTCTCGAATATCGCCTTCGGCGGCGTAAAGAAGAACCGACTGTTCATCACCGCCACCCAATCGCTCTATTCGATTTACACCACGACCAACGGCGCCCAATATCCATAGGATAGCATCGCGCGCCACTAGGACGTCAGCGCTGACTACCAGTCAGCCATCTCCAATCCAGAAAGAACATCGATGCTTGAGTTTCCACGCGCCCTTCAGCAGCGCCAATCTGTTCGCAACGCCTTTTACATGGGAGCCTGAGATGCGTTCCGTCGTCTCTTTCAACGAGAGCTGGAGTTTCCACGAGGGTTTCGGCCAGCGCCTGCTCGAGAGCTTCGATGGCTCAGCGACCGTCAGCCTGCCACACACGGCCGTTGAACTGCCGTTCAACTACTTCGACGAGACAAGCTACCAGCGGGCGTTCACCTACCAAAAGATCCTGCGCTGGATGCCGGAATTCGAGGGCCGTGAGGTCTCGCTTGTCTTCGACGCCGCCATGGCCGATGCCGTCGTCTATTTGAACGGCGAAGAGATCATCGCGCACAAGGATGGCTACACACCGTTCGAGGCGCGCCTCACCGGCAGCCTGGTGGTCGGCGACAATCTGATTACCGTGAAAATCGACGGCAGCGAAAACCCTGAAATCCCGCCCTTCGGCGGCCGCATCGACTACCTGACCTATGCCGGCATTTACCGTGACGTCTGGCTGAAGGTCACGGACCCGGTTTCCATCGCCAACCTGAAGATCGAAACCCACAATGTGTTGGCGGAGGAAAAGTCGGCAAGCGTGCGTGTCGATCTTGCCAATCTGCAACAACTCACCTTCCTGGGCTCGGTATCCGCATCCCTGAAGGATGAGGATGGGCGCGTGCTCGCCACGGCTTCCGCGGAAACGACCGGTGAAGATGTTACTCTCTCTTTCAATGAGCTGACCGGTATATCGCTCTGGGATATCGACAATCCGGCGCTTTACGAAGTCACCGTCGAACTGAAGACAAGTCACGGTTCCGATCGCGTCTCGTCGCACTTCGGCTTCCGCACCGCCGAGTTCACGATCGAAGGCTTTCTTCTCAATGGCCGGCCGCTGAAGCTACGCGGTCTCAATCGCCACCAGGCTTTCCCCTATGTCGGCTATGCCGCTGGCAGATCGGCCCAGGAACGCGACGCCGATATCATGAAATCCGTGCTGAAGTGCAATATCGTCCGCACGTCGCACTATCCGCAATCGAAGTGGTTCCTCGATCGGTGCGATCGCATTGGTCTTCTGGTCTTCGAGGAAATCCCAGGCTGGCAGCATATCGGCGACGTCGAATGGCAGCAGGAATCGATCCGCAACGTGCGGCGCATGATTGAGCGCGACTGGAACCATCCCTCGATCATCATCTGGGGCGTTCGCATCAACGAATCACAGGACAGCCACGATTTCTATGTCGAGACCAACCAACTTGCCCGTGAACTGGACCGTACGCGGCAGACCGGCGGCGTCCGCTACATAACCGACAGCGAACTGCTCGAAGACGTCTACACGATGAACGACTTCATCCTCGGCAACGAGGAACTGCCCGGCAACAACCGCCCGCGCACGGCGCTTCGTCCACAGCAGGAATCCACCGGTCTGTCGTACAAGGTGCCCTACATGATCACCGAGTTTGGTGGCCACATGTATCCCACCAAGATCTACGACCAGGAGGCTCGCCAAGCCGAGCATGTCCGCCGACATCTCGAGGTGCTGAACGCAGCCTATGGCGATCCTGATATCGCGGGTGCGATCGGCTGGTGCATGTTCGACTACAACACCCACAAGGACTTCGGCTCCGGCGACCGCATCTGCTACCACGGCGTCATGGACATGTTCCGCGAGCCGAAGTTTGCCGCCTATGTCTACGCGAGCCAATGCGATCCTTCCGAAGAGGTCGTCATGAAGCCCGTCACCTTCTGGGCTCGCGGCGAGCGCAACATCGGCGGCGTTTTGCCGTTGATCATCCTGACCAACTGCGATGAGGTCGAATTGCGATACGGCGCGGTGACGAAGCGGATCGGCCCGGACCGCGAGAACTATCCGCACCTGCCGCATCCGCCTGTCGTTCTCGACCACCGCCATTTCACGCCGGACGAGCTTGGCACGTGGGGGCTTGAATGGATCGATGGCGAATTCACCGGCTACATTGCGGGCGAGCCGGTTGCCAGGTTGACGCTCGCGGCCGACCCGCTGCCGACAACGCTGCAGGTCGTTGCCGACAGCCCGACCTTAAAGGCCCGGGAGCGCGACACGACCCGCGTCATCATCCGCGCGCTCGATCAGCAGGGACAGCGCCTGCCCTTCATGAATGACAATGTCACCCTGCACGTCGACGGACCGGCGAAGATTGTCGGGCCGGCATCGATTCCGCTACAGGGCGGCACGGCCGGCTTCTGGTTGGAAGCGACAGGACTGACCGGCGCGATCAGCGTACAGGCGAACTGCAGCCGGCTCCCTGCCGTCAAGATCGAACTGACCGCCGTTTGAGCATAATGGCGGTACGCCCGACCTCGCGGGGCGTGCCGTCAGCCGGACCGCGCCGGCTGCACTGACCGGACTGTGCCGTTGTTGTCGACGATGCAAGAGAACTTCTTGCCGCCGGCATCGAGATCGACGCCGAAGGTGCCGTCGGGCAGTTGACGGGAGGCCGTGGGCAGTACCTTGGCGTTCGCGCCGGCAATTCCGGCCGCCGAATTGGCGCAGAGTAGCTGGAGATCCGCCGGTGCGGTCTGCAACGTGGTGCGGGCCATGCTGTCAGGCGCTGGCGGCGTCGGCGGCGTGCAGGCGCCAAGCAACGCCGCGCTCGCCATTGCCGTTATCGCCCAGCCGATCGAAATTCCCCTCGCGATTCTCTGCCCCAAGATCCTGTCCCCCGACTAGCGTTGTTTTCTCCATTTCCGGCGCTTTTGCCGGACCTATTGTCAGACGCCCTTGTAGAGCGCCGCCCCCTGCATCAGCACGATGACCTTGGCGCCAATCTTGATCCGCGAGGCGAGGTCGACGATGTCGTTATTGTTCATACGGATGCAGCCGGAGGAAACGTCGAGACCGATGGTCCAAGGTTCCGCCGTCCCATGGATGCGATAGATGGTGTCCTGGTCGCCTTCGTAGAGGTAGAGCGCCCGGGCACCCAATGGATTTTCCGGTCCGCCCGGCATCCCGGCTGCCCACTTGGCCGCGTTCGGGTCACGCGCCACCATTTCGGCCGGTGGTGTCCAGGTCGGCCATTCCGCTGTCCGGCCCACACGCACGATCCCGGCCCAACCGAAGCCTTCGCGCCCGACGCCGATACCGTAGCGGATTGCCTGCCCGCCAGGCTGGGTGAGGTAGAGGAAATGCTGGTTGCCGTCGATGATGATCGTTCCTGGCGGCTCCGCGGTCCTGAAGGTCACGGTCTGCATCCGGAATGCTTCAGGCGGTTGGTTGTTGCGCGCGTAGTACTGGCGAGCCTTCTTCTTGTCGTAGTCGACCCAAGTGTGCGTCTTGGAGTCATAGATCTGTGTCTGAGCCCAGGCAGCCAGGGGGCCGAGGCAGGCTGCCGCAGCAAGCAGAGCCAAAGTCAGCTTGCGCGGCCGGATTGCCTCTTTCCTCTTCACCGGAAATTTGCAGCGTGCCGTCATTGCTTAGCCCACCCATCCACGCGCTTTGCGTTGTCGGCGACCCATTTTTTCGCGTAGTCGAGCGGCGGTATGCGGTCGACTTCAAGCGCATAGCTCATCGCCGTCGCCTCCTCCGGCGTCAGATCGACTTTTTCCAGAAACGCCGCGATCTCGGGGCGTTTCTTGGCGAAAGCGGCGCCGTATCCGATGCGGAAGTTGGCTGTATCCCAGGCCGTCGATGCGGAGGACTTGGTGACCCAGAGCGGATCACTGGGACCGACGAGCTTCCACTTGCTGGCATCATGCGGCGGCTCGGTAAGGCGGACGATCCTGTGCAGGTCAAAGATGAAGTGCGGCGCGTAGCAGGCAAAGACAAGCGGCTGGTTTGTTGCGATCGCGATATCCAGCCCCGCCATGGCGACTTCTTCTTCCGACTCGACCAGCGTCAGGTTCTTGGCGTAGCCATAGGTGTTTGCCCGCACCCGCTCGATCCCCGTCGAAGCCCAGGTCGGCGCGCCGAGCCACAGCTCGCCCTTGCCGTCACCATCAGTGTCGAGAATCTTTGTTTTCTCCGGATCGCTGAGATCCGCGATCGACTTCAGCCCCTTTTCGGCGGCAGCCGGCGTCGCGCAGATGCCCTGCCATGCCGGCACGCCATGCTTGGCGAGAACCACGGCACCCTTTTCCGTGACAAAGGTTTTGATGACATCTTCGAGGTTCGGCTGCCAGACCTCAGGCTGGATGTCCACCGTGCCTTTCTCCATGCCATTGAACGCAAGTAGCGTCCCGAGCTCCTGCACATCGGCATTGAGCCCGAATTCCTTGGCAATGCTGACCTTGAGAATATTCGCCGTCGCCTGCCCGGAAGGCCAGTTCGGCATCGCGATCACGAGATCGGCGGCGAAGGCGGCACTACTCATCGCAAGCGCTGCGGCGAGAATGGATGAGAAGAGCCCTGAACATGCTACGCACTTCGTCATGCTTGCCCCCAAACATGCGAGAAAGGATCGTAGAAATGCACGTCACATCTTGCAGGCGAACATGCATAAAGCATTTGCATGCGTCAAGTCGAATTGACGTTCGCACCCGGTCCTAGCGAAGGCAGTTTTCGTCTGCCCAAGCCTTGACGCTCGCTGCCATCGTGGCGAGATGATCGGCGACGGAGAAGCCGGATATCTTCTTGCGCGGCGCGAGATCGTGGTCGCCATCCTCGAGCCAACGCAATGATATTGCGGGGGAAAGCGGATAGGTCTCGACCTCCTCGCGCGTACCGAATTCGTCGCGCGTCCCCTGGCAGATAAGCGTCGGTGAACGCAGGTTTCTCAGATGCGCGGTGCGCAGCTGTTGCGGCTTGCCGGGTGGATGAAAAGGATAGCCAAGGCACAACAATCCACAGATCGCGCCTTGGTCATATAGCTCGTCGGCAATTATGCTGGCCACTCGTCCGCCCATGGATTTGCCGCCGATGATGAGCGGCCCGCTGCTCGCGACCTCCTTTACCGCCTCCATGTATTCGGGGATGAGGGTCTCGGCTTTCGGCGGCGGTTTTCTTGCATCCGACGTCCGCCGCGCCGCCATGTAGGCGAACTCGAAGCGCGCGATCCGGAAGCCTTTACCGACAAGCGCCTCGGAAGCCGCCGTCATGGACTTCGAGTCCATCGGTGCGCCGGCACCGTGGGCAAGCAGGATGGTGGCTGGGGGATTGTCCGGGCCGGTGATCAGAAACGTCTCGCTCATCGCGATGTCATAGCGCAATGAGCGAAGCCTCACCATATCGGACGTGCAAGGTGATAGCCGGTTTCAATGGAATTTCGGCATGTCGGGAAGCGCCGAGAATTCTTCGCTGATCATTTCGCTCATGGCGACCAGGATCTCCTTGCGGGAGAAGCCCGACCGTTCGAGTTGCAGGATCATTTGGTCGAGATCCAGTTCGAGCTGACCGCGACAGCACGCCACCCGATCGGCAGAAACGAGGAGAACTTCTTCAAGAATTAGCATCGCTTCGCTCCTAATTTCCAGAAGCAACCTGCGACTGCGCTAAATGTTCCAGGGACCGCCAGCAACATTTCCTGAACGGCGACTGCGGAATTTATTACAGATTACTAATTAATATGCGGTCGACGCCCCCTTCGATCACCAAACGTCCATGCCGCACTTGGTGGCTTCCCCCAGGGGCCGTTTCAACTCTGTCTGCCGAGCACATGCACTGGGAACAAGATCAGCCAGTGGCCCACGGCGTAATATACCGTATACTACCTCATCCCCTGTGTATTTTACTGCCTTGACGCCCTTACTCATCTTATCCTTTGGAAAACTCGGAGGACATGGCGATGACTGCAAACGAGACGACCCCTCAGTCGATGACCAGTGCCGAAGATCTGCGCAAGCGTGCCCTCGAACTTCAGCTTGCGGAGATGGAACGCGACGACAAGATAAAGGCCCGCGAGGCGACGAAACATGCAGAATTCGTCGAGGATTTTTTCCAGAAGCATATCGGCGAGACAGAGCGGGCGGTCATCAAACGGCTGGTGATGAAAGCCGCCGCGGACGGAAAATACGAAGCGATGGTCTACAGCTTCCCGTCGAGCCTCTGCTCGGATAGCGGTCGACACATCAACAACAACCTGCCCGGCTGGCAGAATACCCTCCAGGGCAAGGCAAGGGAACTTTACGATCTCTTCGAGACGGCGGCCAAGCCCCAGGGCTATGGGCTGAAGGCGGCGATCATCAATTTTCCGGGGGGCATCCCCGGCGACGTCGGCTTCTACCTGACCTGGGAGCCGCCCGTCGAATAATTCGGAGCGGAAAGCGCGCGATACCGGCCGACAGGGTTTGCGAACGTCCTGCGCTTTGTGGGGTATGCGGGGAGGAGCTTGGCCTCCGCGCTAACGGAGCACGCGATGCCACGGTGCGCTAAGACGGCATGGAAGCGCACAGCACTCGCCAGGACGTATTCTCAAAGCATCGGAGCCCGTGGCGATGAAGGCGATTGAAGCATATTGCGAACGAATCTCCTGGCCGAATCGCTCATTGCAGTACACCACCACCTCCGCCTCGAGGTTCGAGCAAAGCCGTTCAGATTCAAGGATGCGCCGCTCATCCGTCGAGCTGGCCGAGGGAGCGCTCCAAGGCGTCGACCCCCAGGTCGTAGGACTCGAAAAGAGCGCTCAATATCTCGCTTGCCACGGAGACAATACAGCGACGGATCTCGGGGATCCTCATCATTAGTTTTGCGTCCGCGCTCCCTCGTTGAAGTCGTGGATCGTTCCATATGAGGAATTCAGCAGCCGCGAAGGAGCAGGTATTTCATGGCATCCGGCAGGCCACAGATCGCGGATGTAATCGACCCGGGTGATGCCCTCGGCGAAGTCCTCTTCGGACTGATCATGGCGCTGACATTTACCGTCGGCTCACGGCTCATCTTCACCGAAGGGGGCCTTGACGTCCGCGAGCTGATCGTCGCGACCATCGGCTGCAACGTCGCATGGGGCATCATCGACGCCGTGCTGTTCGTCTTGGGCGTGGTATTCTACAAGAGCCGGCGCGGACGCGTCTTTCGGCAGGTCAGGGCCGCTCAAAACGAGCGGGACGCCATTGCTGCGCTCCGGAAGGAATTTCCGATCGACGGCGAACCGCTGGTTTCCGCGGCAGCGGATGAAGAGGCACTCTACCAGGCCATGCTCGGCCTCGCGCGGCGAGGAAGCCCTGCCAACACTCGTCTGTCGAGAGATGATTTTCTCGCCGCCTTCATCGTCTTTCTCCTGGTATCGGCGACATCGCTGCCTGCGGTTATCCCCTTCTTCATGATCAGCAGTGCGGACCTTGCGCTGAGAACCAGCAATTTTCTACTGATTGCCCTGCTCTTCCTGACAGGCTGTGCCTGGGCGCATTTTTCGGACGCAAAGCCGCTCAACGCAGGCATAACGATGACGTGCCTAGGCCTCGCGCTGGTCGGCATTGCGATTGCTCTTGGGGGGTAGGGATGGTGGACCGCGCTACGCCACCGCCCGCGACAGGGACCAGGAGTGCATCGGACTGGGCATTTCCCCTGCGATTGCACCTCAGCGTCATCATTGTCGGGCTGCTGGCTTGCACGGCGCTGCCGCTCGTGTGGATGGCATATACCCAAGGCAAGGTGACCGCCCTGTCCGCTGGCGAAGCACAAATGCGTCAACTCGGCTTGCGCACCATCGAGAACTACCGCGATGTGTTCAACGGCGGATACACCGCGATCGAGACGGCCGCCGCCGTCCCGCAAATGCTCACGCCGCCACCCCAGGATCTGCCGGCGAAGCAGGCCCTGCTGCTGCGAGAACTGAAGTCGTCCTTCCACATAGACGGGGTCTATGTCGGCTTTGCTGACGGGACGTACATTCAGGCCACCAACCTTGCGACAAATCCGGCGTGGCGCGACGCCTTGAATGCTCCGGCCGACGCCGCATTCGCCGTTCGTGCGATCACGAAGGTCATCGGTATTCCAGTGACGACCTGGACGTTCTTCGACCAGGACATTCGACCTCTCGCTCGGCGCGCAGACGGCGACGATGTCTTCGACCCGCGGTCCCGGCCCTGGTACAAGGCCGCGGTCTCGGAGGGCCGGACGACATCGGTCGGCCCCTATATTTCCGCTGCGACCAACTACCTCACCCTGACGTTCGCTACGCCCGTAGCCGGGAAGGACCAGGTCGTTATCGGCGCCGATGTGATGCTTGTGACCTTGGGAGAGGTTGTCGATACCGGGACGATCTCGGAAGAGGCGCATGGCTACGTATTCGACAGCACCGGCCGCCTGATCGTTCACTCCGACCCCGTGATCATGACGAAACTGCGCGATCAGATGCGTCGCGGGAGGCTGATGTCTGTTGCAGACGTGGCAGCGACAGACCCAGCCATCCCGGCCGTCGCGAATCTGGCACAGGACCGCAGCCGGCCGGATGGCGATGTCTTCCGCTTTCTGGTGAATGGCCGCGAGTATCTGGCCCAAAGCTTTCGTGCGGAAATTGCCGGCATGCTGAAAAACTACACGGTCGTCATCGCAGCACCGCTTGACGACCTGGTCGGTCCTGTCGAGCGGACCCTGAGGCGCAATCTGGCTGCCGCAGCCGCCTTCCTGTCGGCGGGCGCGATCGCCGCGATCATCATCTCCCGGTTGATCAGCCGCTCGCTCTATGCGTTGGCCGACGAGGCGAGGCAACTGGGCAATCTGGAATTCAAACAGAGCCGCGTCTCGCGCTCCTGGATATCCGAGGTGAACGCGCTCGGCAAAGCGCTCGGTTCCGCCCGTGATACCATCCGGATGTTCTCGCTCTACGTGCCGCGTGAACTGGTCCGCAGGATTGTCATGACAGGCCAATCAGCGATCGGCTCCGCCTCCAGGCAGGAGATCACTGTCCTCTTCACCGACATCAGAGAGTTTACCACCATCTCCGAACGGCGCTCGCCCGAAGAGGTCGTCGCCCTGCTTTCCACCTATTTCGAAATCCTCAATATGATTGTCGAGCGCCACGGCGGTACCATAGTGCAATATATCGGCGACTCCGTTTTGGCGATGTGGAACGCACCGGTTCATGACGAGCGGCATATCGAAAACGCCTGCCGTTGTGCCTTGTCGATGAAAGCGGCGATCGACGAGATGAATGCTTCCAATCGCGCCGCCGGTCGCCCCGAACTCGTCACCCGCTTCGGCCTGCACACCGGACCGGCCGTCGTCGGCAGCGTCGGCGCGGAAACCCGCCGGCAATACACCGCAATCGGAGACACTGTAAACATCGCCTCGCGACTGGAGGGCCTGAACCGCGACTATGGAACCTCGATCCTAGTCAGCAGCGCGGTCCGCAACGCAGTTGCGGAGAATTTCAGTTTCCTGCCTATCGGCACTGTCAGCGTCAGGGGCCGAACGGGGCAGACCGAGCTTTACGAGCTTCGGGGCTAGTATCGCTCGAACAATCCGTCCATTGCAGGAAGGCTCTTGGCCCCTGCCAGAGAGCGCGGCTATAGCGATCGGTAGGGGATATCGGATGGCCTTGAGGCTTCTACGCTCAGGTGCCTCGTGGCGATCGAAGCTGCCTGGAGTATTCGCTCTTTCTGCAGGCTGGGTACCGCGATCACCGTCTCAAACCCGAGGTTTGTGCGGCCCTCACGATCGTTGCCCAGATCAAGGTCGACTTCAAAATACGGCACCAGCATCGTCGCCGTCCCACGGACTCTCACGGACTGATGGTCACGTGGTACGAACTTCGAAATGATGCGCCATTCGCACTCCTCACGAAAGGACGGATCCTTGAAGGCACAGGCTAGCTGCTGGTAACGAGTGACAATCTGGTTTGCGAACTCTTCGACCCGTTCATCGTCCAAGGGCGTTTTCTGGCTTTGCTCATAGATACACTTGACAAGGCGGAAGCCCGCCCTTTCGGCAACCCTTTGCAGGTCGCTGACGACAAATCCCAAGCATACTCCTCCACCCGCACCATAGCCCCTCCATTGGCTCAGGAGATCGTCGTCCTCCGCAAAGGACGCCGTGTAGACATATCCCTGCTGGAAGAAATCGATGAGAGAGGCTACCCGAAGCAATATGGCCTGCTGTCTTGACGATGCGGCCTTCGCACGCTTCTGCTTCCGCCTTCAGGTAGCCCAGCCCATATACGAACTCCCTCTGAATCATTCAGATAGTGGATGTTTGTCGCGCATATCACTTTCGAACTGACAATACCGAGAAACCCTTGAAGTGTCGTGTAGTGGAAAAGGCGCGGCCGCAGTGTCGCGCTCGCCCTGCCGGCTGACGTCGACAGAAGCGAAAGGTGATCGTTAATCATATTTGGCATCAGTCGAGCTCCGTTGAGGCGAAACCACGCTGGAGCCTTTCAGGGCTAAATTGAAGCGTTCTGCCGGAACCACACCTCAGTCGCGCACGACCGTCCACTTGTCGTCGGGGTTGAACTCCTTGATCGCCGCGGCGCGCTGCTCGGTCTCGGGCCCCAGATCTCGCTGGTAGACGATGTTGGAACCGTTGACGACGAAGGTCTGAGCCCCGGTCACGTGATACTTGACCGGCCAGGCGATCAACGCAAAACCGCCCGTCATGTTGCCATTGACGATATAGCTCTGCTTTCCACCGATCACGTTGGGGCCCTGGGCCGTCAGGATGCGATAGCGGTAGCCATAGTAGCCTTCGCCGCGCTTCGCCTTACTGAAGGCGGCCGTTTCGATCAGGGGCCCCGCCGGGCTTTCTTCATCAAAGGCACCGGGCTCCCAGTAGAGGCCGTCGCGTTGTCCCGGGGTGCTGATCAGCTTCTGCGCAAATTCGAAAAGTCCGTCCTCGTCCTCGTCGATTTGCGCGTACGCGTATTGGGCGTTCACATAGTCATGCATCGTCTGGATTGTCGCCAGTTCGCTCTGACCGACACGGCGGTTGACGATCTCCTGCAAACCGACCTCGGTATCGAATGCCCATTTGCCGTCCTTGTTCTTCGACAGAGGAAAGGGCAGCGGCCACATGACGTCGCCAATCAGAACCACCTTGCGATCATGGAGGTCCTGCAATTGCAGTTGGCGCAAAGCGCCCTCGCGGATCATTTCATAGCTTAGCATCGCCTCCTTGCTGGATCGCAGTTTGGCCGCGTCCAGACCGAGAAGGCTCGCGAGGCCATCGATATCATTGGCGCTCAACACCGTCTTGAACCGCTCAAGCGCCGCCGATGGGTCATCGAATGACGGCGGCGTACCGGCCACGAATTCCTGAAGATTCGTCTGAATCTGCGACATCGACGGGGCAGCCCACGCCAGGGAGAGAGCCGTTCCGAGCAACAGCGGAATCAACTTAAACTGTGGTCTCATGGTTTATCTCCGGAAATCTGAATAGCTGGACACCCTATCGCCGACCGCCGCCGCGACCGCCACCTCCACGCCCCCCGCCGCCACGGCCGCCGCCGTGTGGTATCGGGCGCGAGCGCTGAGCGGAGGGACGTGGACCACCCCGTTGCCCGCCTCCCATGCTCTGTCCGCCTCGCTGGGAAGCCACCGCTTCACGCCGGCCGGACTGCACGTTGCCGAGGGCGCTCGGTTGGCGCGAACGGTTGTCGGGCCGCGCCGCCATCTTCGGTGCGCTTGGCTTCTTGACTGCCGGCTTTGATGGACGGTTGGCAGCATTGCCCGGTCGATTGGCGGCATTTCCTGGACGGGCATCCACGCGATTGCCCAGATCGCCCGGGCGGGCATCCGGACGCGCCCCACCCGGCCGGTTGGCGACAGCATCGCCTGCCCTCGGATTTGCCCTCAGGCCCTCCGCAGTGCTCTTTCGAATATCGTCAGCACGTGTGCTGACATTTCTGGCTCCTTGTCCGCGGTTCGCCTGCCGGTCGCTGACCTTGTTCTTGAGCTGGTTGCGGTTGTCGGACTGCAGGCTGGATTTGATCGCCGAACGATCGATGTTGGCGAGCTGATCCCTGTCGATATTCAGCTTGCTGCGATCGACCTTGGTCCAGTCGACGTCGTTCCATTTGACCTTGCCGTTGAAATTTCGGTCGTTAAAGCAGTTGTTGCAGTCGATATCGACATCGCCGCCCCAATTGCCGCCCCAAACGCCCCAATCGTCCCAATTGACGATGGCAGCCCAGGCGACGCCCGTCACCGCGGCGGCAAAGAACCCGGCACCCGGATAATAGTAGCTGTCGTAAGAATTGGGATAGTAGGAGATCGGAGCGGCCGTATAGCCTGGCTCATAGAGCATTTCGGGTGGATATTGCGGGATATAGACCTTCTCGGGATTGGTCGGTCGTATGACGACGTTCTCGTTCTCAGTCACGACCGTGATCTTGTCGTCGGTCTTGATGACGTTCTTCGCCACCGCTTCGTCGCGAAGCTGCTGAATGGCGATCAGTACATCCTTTTGCTGGTTTGTAAGCGCGTCACCCAGCGATTGAGTCCAATCGAGATCGTCGCTCATCATCTTGACGATATCCGGATAGTTGAGGAGCGAGATGACACTTCCATCCCAATCATCCTTCGGCTTGAGATCGGCGTCTTTCTTCTTGGCCTCCAGGAAACGCTGAGCCTCGATGACCTGCACCGGAAACAGTGAAGCCGCCGAGATCGCCGCCACGAGCTCGTCCGGATAGAGGGCGATGCGTGCCACAAGCACTTCAAGCTCATTCTCGGAAAGCAGAGCGACCTCCGGCGCTGTCGTCTCTGTCGAGGCGGGTTTCTGTGTGGGGGTCGCGGTCTGTGAATACGCTGGCGGGCCGGGATGCATCGAAATGATTGCCAGCGCAGAAAGCCCCGCAAGCAATCTCAAATATCTTGCTTTCACCACGCAACGACCTCCTCTGAATCAAAACAAATTTTGTGTAAGTGCCTCACGGAGATTTTGGTCTGGTGTCCGAAGGCCGCCTAAGCATCACGATTTTCGATTGTGCGAGCGCCTCACCCATTTCCTTCAAAAGGGCTTCAACCAGTGCGGCATATTCTTGCCGCCGCGCTTCGCGCACGCTTTCGGGAAGGCGCTCGATATGTGCCAAGGTTTCCACCGCGATTGCCAGATCCTCGCACATGCTGTGAAACGCGTCGCTCCCGTAAAAGAGCCGCTGCACCAGCTGCGCCTGGCCAGGAAAGTGCGCCTCGGCCCTTTCGAGAACCGACAAAGGTGTAGAATTGCTATCTCCCGAAACCATCCCCGCCCCGCTGTCAAATGCGTTAAGCAGAGTTGCATCATATAGCGTCAGCCCGGAATGGCGGCGTAACTTACGCGATCCTACGTTCGGCGGAGTTTCCCCTTATGCGTCGGTCGCTCCTGCCATCCTCCATCGATCTGCTACGGCGACCATCCAAGATCATCTTCAGCAGCTGCACCTTTCGTCGGACCAATAGAGGATACGTGATGCTACGGGTCTTTGCGCCAAAGTGGGTCTAGTATCCGCAGGTCGACAGCAAGCGAACGGGCGGCCAGACCAAGCCGAAGGGGCGGCCAGACCAAACCGAAAAGGAGGAACGGTGTTTCTCGACTATTTTGCACTGGGAGTGTTGCTCTTCGTCGTAGTCACTCTGTTCTATGCAGTGATCGCGATCCACGACATCCCACACCTGATCGCCAAGGCCAGGAACCATCCGCACCAGGACGCCATCCACGTTGCCGGATGGGTGAGCCTGTTCACGCTGCACGTCATCTGGCCCTTCCTTTTCATCTGGGCCACCCTTTACCGCGAGGATCGCGGTTGGGGCATCCGGACGGATGGCAAGCTATCCCCAGAAGCCGAAGCCAACGCTGAAATTGCCCGTCTCCACGCACGGATCGCGGAACTCGAGGCTCCAATGGCAGAGAGGGAGAAGGTCTGATGGAATTACTCCTGATGCTGACCTACGCGGCTTTTTGCTTCGCGATCTTCAAGCTGTTCAGAATTCCAGTGAACCAGTGGTCGCTTGCGACGGCTGTCCTAGGCGGCATATTCATCATTGCCGGGCTGGTGCTGCTCATGAGCTACAACCATCCCTATTCCAGCGATGGGCGCATTTATTTTACCTCGGCTCCGGTCATCCCGGTCGTTGGCGGCCAGGTCGTAGAGGTGCCGGTCACGCCAAACGCTCCGTTGAAGAAGGGCGATGTTCTCTTCAGGATCGATCCTCGCCCCTATCAATATGCCGTCGATCAGAAAACGGCGTCGCTTGCCGAAGCCAAGCAGACCGTCCTGCAGTTGAAGGCTGCTCTCGATGCCGCCAATTCGGCCGTAACAGGTGCGGAAGCATCTAGGGACCGCTCGCTGCAGGCCTTCGAAAAATTCCAGGCATCGAATGAAAACGCAAAATCCAGCGGCAGAGGTGCCGTCTACTCCGAACTCGAAGTCGAGAACCGGCGCGGCATCTACCTGACGGCCGAGGCCGCCGTCGATACAGCCCGTGCTCAGGCGGCGCAAGCAAGGCTCGCCTACGAGTCCGAGATCAACGGAACGAATCCCACGGTCGCGCGGCTGGAGGCAGAGTTGGCGAACGCGCAATACGAGCTCGACCAGACGACCGTGCGCGCACCGAGCGACGGATACGTGACGCAGGTTTTCCTACGTCCCGGCATGATGGCGAATCCCCTGCCCTTGCGGCCGGTGATGGTCTTCATCAACAGCGAGGACCGGTACCTCGCTGCCGCCTTCATTCAGAATTCGCTCCAGCGCGTGCGGGTTGGCGACGAGGCCGAGGTGGCGTTCAAGGCCGTCCCCGGCAAGATCTTCAAGGCGCGCGTCCGGGAAGTCATCGATGTGATGGCGCAAGGCCAGTTGCAGCCAGGCGGCGCGCTGATCGACCCGCAATCGCCCGAACGGCTGTCGCCGGGGCAGACACTGGCGAATATCGAAATACTGGAGAGCACCGACGGGTATCAACTGCCCGGCGGTGTGGTCGCCGAGGTCGCGGTCTACACACATTACTGGCACCACGTCGCTCTCCTCCGAAAGGTCCTGCTACGCATGAGCAGCTGGATGAACTACGTCTTCCTCGAACACTGAACGCATCAACAATTTCCGGTCGTTGCCTGGATGCGGCGGCCGGACAAGCTTGGAGATCAACCACGAGAGAGCAGAGGGAGCCCGAGTTGAAAGGCAGCCTACCAATGTTGCGGGGCCTGGCCGGTTTCAAGAAAGACTGGCTTCGTAGCGATATCCCTGCCGGGTTGTCGATCGCCGCGGTGGGTTTGCCGAGCGCCATTGCCTATCCGGCGATTGCTGGCCTGCCTCCAGAGACCGGCATCTACGCCAGCATCGTTGGGCCGATCGCCTACGCACTTTTCGGCCCTTCCCGGCTCTTGGTCGTCGGTCCCGATGCCGCAACGATGACGGTGCTTGCGGCTGCGATGACCGTTATCATCGCGGCCGATCCGACTGCTGCCAACATTGACCGGGTTGCCATCGCATCGGCGCTCGCCCTTGGCGTCGGCGTCTTTTGCATCGCCGCAAAACTGCTGCGCCTCGGCGTCCTCGCGAGCTTCCTGTCGCGCCCGATCCTGGTGGGCTTCTTTGCCGGCGTGTCGCTTTCCATCCTCGTCGGGCAGATCAGCCGCTTCACTGGTGTAAAGATTGAGTCGGATGGTCTCCTTGCGCCGGTCGCCGAAATTCTTGGCAAGACCGCCTTGATCCACTGGCCGTCGCTTCTCTTCGGTCTCTCCATGTTTGCGCTGCTTTGGATCGTCAAGGCGTTCCACCTCAAGGTTCCGGGTCCTGTGCTCGTCGTTGTTATTTCCGTCATTCTCTCGGCGCTTTTCGACTTCCAGGGACGTGGCATGGCTGTCGTGGGCAATATCCCAAGCGGCTTCCCGAGCTTTTCCCTGCCGGCAATCCATCAGATGCCACTCGATAAGCTTGTGCTTGGTTCGGCCGCGATCTTTCTGGTGAGCTTCGGCGCCGGCATCGTGACCGCGCGAAGCTTCGGATCGCGCACTGGTGAAAACGTCAATGCGAACCAGGAACTGATCGGTCTCGGCGCGGCCAACATCGCGCCCGGCCTGTTCGGTTCCTTTCCCATCAGCATGTCGGACTCGAGAACCGCGATAAACCTCTCCACGGGCGGCGTCTCCCAGCTGGCGGGACTGGTCTCAGCTGCCACGCTGATCGCCGCTCTTGTATTCCTCCACAGCGCTCTGCGGATCCTGCCGATCCCCGCGCTCGCAGCCATCCTTGCAAGCGCCGCCATCAGCCTCATCGATATTCAGGAACTCAAGAAGATCTGGCACATCAGCCGCATGGAATTCGTCTTTGCGCTGATCGCCATGTGGGGCGCAATCAGCTTCGGCGTCCTCAACGGCGTGGTCGTTGCCGTTGCCGCAACCTTCGTCTACCTCCTGCGCAAGACGATGTTTCCGCGTGACAGCCTCCTTGGTCACATTGCCGGACGGCACGGCTTCTTCGAGCTCGCCCGCTTCCCGGAAGCGCGCCCCGTCGAAGGCGCTGCCGTCTTCGCCATCCAGGGCAACATCCTGTTCTACAACGCCGACTATGTCCGCATGCGACTGACGGAGGTTGCCAGAGAGCTTGCTCCCGGAACCAAGTGCTTCGTTCTCGACGCCGGTGCCATCACGCACGTGGATAGCACAGGTGCGCTCGCACTCGACGCTGTGGCCGATGACTTGGCCAAGCGGGACATCGTCTTTGCCATTGCCGACGTCAGCGAGGAGAGTCGCGGCATCCTGGAGCGTGCCGGGTTCATCAAGAAGATCGGCGCCCACAATCTTTTCAATGGTCGGGAAGAGGCCCTGCGCGCGCTCATGGGCAATGTCGCAGGGAATGCGCGTTAAACAATGGAGGGAACGATGGACGAAGCATACGATCCGAAGCAAGAGGTTCCAGCGGAACGCAAGGGCAAGCATAAGAAAGCCAAGTCCTGGGACTACGACAAGGAAATCAAGCGACTGCAGATCGAACTGGCTAATCTGCAGGCATGGGTAAAGAAGTCGGGCGCCCGGATTGTCGTCATCTTCGAAGGCCGTGACGCCGCCGGCAAGGGTGGGATGATTAAGCGGATAACGGAAAAGGTCAGCCCGCGTGTATTCCGCGTCGTCGCCTTACCCGCTCCCACCGATCGCGAGAAAACCCAGATCTACATGCAGCGCTATATTGCGCATTTGCCGGCAGCCGGCGAGGTCGTGATCTTCGACCGCAGTTGGTACAACCGCGCCGGCGTTGACCGCGTCATGGGCTTCGCCAGCGAGAAGAAGGCTCAGCGCTTCCTGGAACTTGCGCCCCGCTTCGAGGCGGCCATCGTCGAAAGCGGCGTTATTCTGCTGAAGTATTTCCTGACCGTCAGCGAGGAAGAACAGGAACGCCGCTTCAAGCGCCGCATCGACGATCCGGTTCGGCAGTGGAAACTCAGCCCCATGGACGTCGAGTCCTACCAGCGCTGGTGGGACTACACGCGAGCCTATGACGAGATGCTGCGGATGACGGACAGCAACCACGCGCCGTGGTGGCTCGTGCCTTCCGACGACAAGGAGCGCGCCCGGATAAACTGCATCTCCCATATCCTGCAGTCGATCCCCTACGAGCGGGTAAAGTTCGACGCGCCGGATCTTGGCAAACGGCAGAAGCGGCCATCGAACTATGTCGAGGATCAGAGCGTCAGGCATGTTGTGCCGGAGACGACTCGATGACGCCTGATCCGTTCAGGCATGCACTGTGGAAAACCGTGGAATAGGCTACGCGATGCAGCAACAGAAGAGCGGGACCGCGGCAGAAGCCGGTCCCGCGCAGATTTCGGTGGAGGCTCGGGTCAGCGACTTGGTGCGGATCGGTATCATTGGGCTATTCGCCTATTGGAGCCTGCAGCTGATTGCGCCATTCGCGCTGATCGTCATCTGGTCCGCGATCCTCGCAGTAGCGCTCTTTCCGATGTTCACCGGTCTGTCCAGACTTCTAGGAGATCGGCCCAAGCTTTCGGCCACCATTATTGTCATAGCGTGCCTTGTGCTCATAATCGCGCCATTGGCGCTTGTCTCGGTCAATTTCGCCGATGCAATCCTGGCTCTCGTGGCGCAATTGAAGTCCGACAATTTCACCTTTCCCGCGGCGCCTGAGGCTATTCGTGGTTGGCCAGTGGTCGGCGAGCGCCTTTACGCCGGCTGGAACCAGGTCGCCGGCAATCTCGCGGCAGCAATCATGAAATTCCAGGCGCCTCTCCGCGAGGTCATGGGAGTCATCATCGCCAAATTTGCAGCAATCGGCGGTGGGGTGCTGAGCTTCGTCGCGTCGGTCATTCTCTCCGGCATCTTCCTCACCATGTCCCCCCGCCTTGCAGCAACGATTCAGGTATTGGCGGGCCGCATCGGCGGAGAGAGGGGGGTTGGCTTTGCGCGGCTGGCGGGATCAACGGTTCGCAACGTCTCGCGCGGCGTCATCGGCGTAGCCTTGCTTCAGACGCTCCTATGCGGCCTGTGCTTTGCCTTCTTCGATATTCCGGCGCGCGGAGCCCTGACTTTTGCCGTGTTCATGCTTTGCCTGATGCAGCTTGGCCCTGGCCTCGTTCTTATCCCGGCCATCATCTGGGCATGGTTCTCCTGGCCCGCATCGATGGCCTTTGCCTTCACTGTCGTGGCGATCCCGATCACGGTCGTGGACAACGTGCTGAAGCCGATCTTGATGTCCCGAGGGCTTTCAACTCCGATGCCGGTAATCCTCATCGGCGTCATCGGCGGAACTCTCTCGCATGGCCTGCTCGGCCTGTTTCTGGGGCCAATCGTGCTCAGTGTCTTTTACGAACTGCTGCGCGCCTGGGCTTGGCCATCAGAGACATTGCCCGGGGCTACGGCTGCCCCGGCGTTGGCGGAGAACACCGGCACGGATTGAATTTTATCCAACACTGCACCTATTGATCGGTTTGATGGACTGTTCTAGGCCAAAACCAGTGACCCAAATCGGACTGCACCGCGCTCAACCGGCGGGTAACCATTTGAAGGTGCATCGTATGTAGCGGTTGCAGCCACCGGCAGTTCTGAGCTAATACTATAATCAGCTAAAATATTTGCGTGATCTCGTTAGGGCGTCATCATGAGCAGCGCAATAGCCAAGCCCTCGAAGCCGACGGCCGAGGAAATCTACGACCAACTTGAACGGATACTGGCGAGCGAAGAATTCCATTCGCCGGAGCGGGGCCGCAAGTTTCTGCATTTCATCATAAGCGAGGCCTTGGCAGGCCGATCGGAATTCCTGAAGGCCTTCACAATCGCCAATGAGGTCTTTGGTCGCCAGGTCAATTTCGACGCCCAGAACGATCCTGTCGTCAGGATCGAAGCAGGCCGAGTCCGCCGAGCACTTGAACGCTACTACCTCATCGCCGGCCAAGCGGACGAGGTAACGATTACGATCCCCAAGGGTGGGTACAGGCCGTGCTTCGAATATGCTCACAACGTTCCGACACCGTCGCTCGCGGCTCCGCAGTTTGATCTCACGCCAGCGATCGAGCGTCACCGTGACACCGGGCCGCTTCACAGCCTCGGCCAATCTTTCGGCCGCCCTCAATTATCGACCACGCTGACGCTCGGCACCGCCCTTTTGCTCGCGGCAGCTTCGCTTTATATCGTCCTTCCACAGGCATTGTCGGGGTGGCACCAAAATCCCTCAGGCGCCTCGCCGACAGAAGCGGCCGAACCCAGAGTCATTGTCGAGTCCTTTGAGGATGAGGGTTCCGCAAATGCTGCTTCCGAAATCGCGCGTGGCCTGAGGGACGAGATTATCGGCAAGCTAGCAAAGTTCGATGACATCGTCGTTGTCGCGGATGCGTCGAAGGCCGAACAACCGAGCCCGAATGCTTATGGTTTGCAAGGCAATGTCCAACTCGACGGGCCAAGATTGCGGCTTGTCGCCCGGCTCGTGCGCCAATCCGACGGTGCAGTGATTTGGGCGAACAATTACGACGCGGACCTTCGCGCGCAAAGCAAGCTCGAGATCCTGACCGGCGCCGCTGAAGAGATCGCCAGCACTGTCGCGGAACCATATGGTGCGGTTTTTCAAGCCGACACCGACGCACTTGCCCGGCATCCGCAGAGCGGAGATGCGGACGCCTATGCCTGCAGATTGGCTTACTATAGCTACCGTAGGTCGATGAATGCCCAGACGCACAACACGGCGCGCGACTGTCTGCAACGAGCGACAGAGCTGTTTCCGAAAAGCGCTGCCTCCTGGGCGCTTCTGTCCCTCACCTACCTGGACGAGATGAGGTTTCGTTATAAGCTCGGCACATCCTCAACGGACGAGACGCTGGAATTAGCCGCCAGCGCGGCGGAGCGGGCAGCCTCGCTTGCCCCAAACGATGCGCGTGTCCTTGAGGCTCTCATGCAGGTGAGCTTTTTCAGAAATGATGTCGACAAAGCCCTTCAGGCGGGTGCGGCAGCCTATGCCATGAACCCCAATGATACCGAGGTCGCGGGGGAATACGGGTTGCGGCTGGCCATGTCGGGGAAATGGCAGTCAGGCTGCGAGCTGATTTCGAGCGCCGTCAACAAGAATGCGGGCCCGAGGGGATACTACGAAGTGGGCATGGCATTGTGTGCCCTGATGAGGAATGACGTCCGGGCCGCGGAACTGTGGTCTCGCATGTCCGACCTGGAATACAATCCCACGCATCACCTCGTGCTCCTTTCTATTCTTGGCACGGCCGGGAAAACGGCTGACGCCAGGCAGGAACGGGAATGGCTGAATGCCCATGCATCCGGATTGATGAAGAACATCCGCAAGGAGGTTTCCTTGCGTCTGCAGCGCCCGGAAGATCAGGAAGCATTTTTCAAAGGTCTACGAGCCGCAGGTGTCGCAATCGAACCCGCCGCGGACACCGGTAAATAAGTTCGACGCTGCAGCATCTGTGGCATCTGCACTCTCTATGGAAGGAGGCTGACCCTACTGCCTCCGAGATATCGCATCCGCGATCAGCCGGGCGATTTCATCCTGCACGTCAAGAATGCGTCCTTCGTCAAGGTTTCTGTCATAGGCGCCTGTCCAGACAACGGTTCCGTCGGCTCGATCAACCAGCCGGATTTGGACATGCAACCGCTTATCCTCGGTGCCCACGCTGCCCTGGATGGAGAGTGACGGTTGGTTTGGCGCCGCGATATGCGCCTTCGGCCCAGGCGTCCTGACAGCGATTGATTTTACCTTCGTCAGTTCCACAATGACGCCATCCGTCAGACTCTTGGCGATGCCGGCGTCGCCATTGTCCCGACCTATGCCGACCAAAGGCTCCACGACGATCTGCGGCCGCATCTCATCTCCCGCAGGCAAAGGTGTGCCCGACGAAGGGTTCAGTGAAGCAACCAGTTCTTGGAGCGGCCGCATCAGCACCAACATGCCCATGGCGGCGATGACAAGCAGGACACCAACCGGCAGGATAAAATCCCGATAGGCAAGCGGACGTTTATGTTGCGCCACCGGCGCCTCCTGCACGTCGACATCTTTTCCCGGCGAATGACGTCCTGACGCAATCTCTGACTGGCTTGCGGTGAAACTCGGTACGTATCCACCCTTGGGTATGGTGATGTGTATGGGATCGCTTTGCCCGACCACGAGGTAGTATCGCTCCAGGGCGCGGCGAATACGCCCTGTTTCGATACGAACGACCGGATCGTTTTGGGCATCAAAGGAAGCATCTCGGCCGAAGACCGCCTGCGCAATGGTGTAAGCCTTCAGATTCTCTGATCGTCCCGCCAGTGCTTCATCGACGACATATGCAAGAAATCTCCGACTACGCCCCGGAACCTGGAACTCGGCGCTCGACAAGATGCGATCAAGCTGATCACGAACCCTTTCGGGTTCCAGTGACAGATCATCGCCTTGCGAACTCATGCCTCCCTCCCGTAAACATATCGCTCTCACAAGCGCTCAAGGCGACGTATAGGGCTTGCGACCCGACCGGCCGCTCTGTCTCGCAGACTGTGCCGCGACGAACCTAAGACTCTCAGCTGCCTGTCGACGGGGTAAACGTCGTGTAGACCCCCAATGCTCTGGGGCTTCATTTTGGAATGATATGGAATCCATAGATGCGATAGCAAGTCGGGAACAACCACACACTCCCGAGTACTTGAAATCGCGGCGACCAGCGGCAAGGCCGATCACTTTCACAAGCAGACCCTGCGCTCCGCACTCGAGCCCAGGCAGGTCAGAAGTCTTGTCATCAAGGAGATTCGCGCCCGGTTATTGTCTGGGCTCTTTGGGTTCCCGCAGACCCCGGCTCGTCAAACCCTCAACTGGCGGGCTGAGCTCGGCACGTCTGACACTTCGCCACCAAGGATGCGGTCAGCAAACGACAGGTTGGAAACCCCGTAGCGCTTCAAAAGCTCAGCGTCTTCATTGGCGCGAAACTCGGCCTGGTCCGAGGGTGACGAGAAATACTTCGCGATCAAAGTCGGCAGGCGAATGCTTCTCAGGTTCCTTTGCTGGAAACATGTTCCAGAACAACGCATCGCCGATCGACTTGATGATGGAACCATCGGCAAAGTAGCTCGGATAATACTTCCCGGTTGCCTTGGAATTCCAGAGCGTTGCCGGGCCACGTTCCGCGGTGCCCGATCCGAGTCTAAGGCGATCACGCGGCTTCGGGGGCCAGTCCGGCTCGTATTCGGATGCGGTCAGAATCGGGGCTTTGAAAGGCTCTTCAAGATGTGAGTTGTCAAAGCATACCAGCTATTCGCCTCCGACCAGCACTGCGGAGGAGGCGCAGGCCGTGCCGACCAACAACTCGACTGCATTGGTAGCCAACCGGTCGTCGAGATTGAGGTTCATCTAAGCGAGAGGCCTGCGTCCGCTGACGACCGTGCAGTCCCCGGTCACTGGGAGGGCGATCTTATCGGTGGGTCGAAGAACAGTTACCATCGCGACGCTGGTCGAGCGTCACTCGCGCTACGTCATGCTGATCAAGGTCGCCAATAAGGATACCGAAAGCGTAGTTTCTGCGCTGATAAAGCAGTCACAGAAACTGCCGGGCGAACTCTACAAATCATTGACCTGGGATCGGGGCAAGGAGTTGGCTGACCATCAACGACTGGCAATAGCCGCTGACGTTGAGATTTACTTCTGCGATCCCAGATCACCCTGGCAGCGCGGTTCAAATGAGAACACCAATCGATTGCTGCGCCAATACCTACCGCGCGCCACTGACCTGTCCGTGCATAGCCAGAATGTGTTGCGGCGATCAATTGAACCCACTGCCAAAAGCCGCCATTCCGCCCACGCGGGTGATTAGATCACGAATTCCTCCGCGTACGTCTGTGGCTCGGGAACGACCGTAACATCCACCGGAATAATCCAATTGGCCGCGTAGCTCTCGCAGTCGGATCGCGGGAGGTCGGGCTGCACGCACCCCGCCCCATCGATCGCGCGACATCGCAGTATATATCGCCCCACTTTTTCAGGGGTCCACATGTACTCCCACAAGCGCCATGCGAAGGGACATTCTGTTTCGAGAAGCCTTCCCTCGCGCCAGCCCCTGCCATCTCCGGTGCAGACCTGCACCCGCCGGATACCAGCCTCTCCGCTCCAGGCGGCTCCGAAAATCCGGCACGGTTGGCCGAGGATGAGATGCGCCCCCTGTACGGGACGCGCGATCTGCGCTTTGACCTCCATCTCCGTAAGGGGGACCAGCCTAGGTTCCCCAAGGCTGCGCTCCCAACGGAAATAGTCGCGCGCCTGCCAGTAGCCAAGGAACGGTTGCTCCACAACCGTGATATGCGTGATCCACTTGACCCAAGCCATGCCGAACCAGCCACCCACCACCGCGCGTAGCGGGTAGCCGTGATCGCGCGTCAACGGTTCGTCGTTCATCGAATAGGCAAGGATCGTGCTGTCAGCGACGGCCTTCTCCAGCGGTAAACTGCGGGCAAAAGCGATGGGGCCTGGAGAAGCCGTTTTCTTGTTCGCGTCGACGACGCCGCTGTCGGCGCCTACGAGAAGAACCTCACGTGCGGTTCGCCTAACGCCCGCCATTTCCAAAATCTCGCGCAGAAAAACACCCGTCCACGCGGCGTTGCCGACGGCCCCGTTCTGCCACTGCAACCCCTCCTTCGCCGGCACATAGTAGACGCGCCCATTCCCTGCGCACTCGACGACGGCGGTGAAAGTCATGCTCTGCATCGCCTTGATGCTGTCGAGGTCAAGTTCGATCGGCCGCTCCACCGCCCCGTCAACGCGCAATCTCCAGTCTCGCGCATTGAGGTCCGGTGACGGAAAATGGTTTCGCACGAAGAACAGGTCCGTTGGGATCCGCCAATCGGAGAGCGACGCAAACGGAAACTCGATGTTCTGTGGGGATTTCTGTCGAACTATTAGACTGGGTTGCTGTGGTGTCGGCATCGTCCTCGTCTCTCCTTCCAAGAGCACAACGTCGGCTCGGTCGCGCGAATTCCGGTTCGATCACACCGCCCCTCGCCGTGCGTCTGTCGCATTCCGCCTTCGGGCCGCATTCTAGCACATACCGCACGTTCCTCGGATCGATCTCGAACGGCAGCAAAGGGCTGCAAGCGGCCTTGGCGGGTGACGCCATTACGCCAAAGGCGTACATTGGCAGCCACCATCGCAGTGGCCGCCAGGATCGAGGAAGCGCCTTTTCAGTGACGCCCCTCTCGGCGTCAGGCGGCAGGGCGAATATTGTGGTTCATCCGGAACAGGTTGCTCCCGTCGTACTTCTTTTTCAGGTGGACAAGACCCTCGTAGTTGTCGCCATACGTGGCCTTCAGGCGCACATCGCCTTCGTCGTCCATCATGAAGTTCGGGTAAGCGCCGTCGAGGTTGAACGGGTGGACCGCCTGCCAGTAGTCGGTCGCCCATTTTTTCAGCGTCGCCGCCTGGCGCGGATCGGCGTCAACGCCGGCAATAACCATCGACCATGTGGCATCCCGGCAATTCCACGCCGTTTCATCTCTTGCCTTGCGATGGACGGCGGCATCGATCGGATAGAGGTGCATGCACGAGGGTTCGCTGGGTGCCTTGGCCACCTGTTCGATGTGTGCTTCGATCGCCGCGTCGGGAAGTGTCATCACAAAATCACCCTTCCAGTACCATTGAAGGCCCTTCGGATAGAGCCCGTCGAACATGCCTTGAAGTGTCGGGTACGGGATCGGACCGGCAAAATCGACAATCGGCTGCGGAAGCGCCCTGCGGACGGCGTTAACTGCCTTCTCCCCGTCGGCGACCGCTCCATTGTAGGAAACGAGAAGCACGCAGATCTTCTTGCCACGATGCTCCACCGGGAACGGATCGGCGGAGGGAACCGTCTGCAGCCCAAGGAAGACGTAGAACTCGTCCGGCGCAGTCGCCAAAAACTCGCGGTACCAGCGCATCACCGTCGCAGCATCCTTCAACTCCCAGAAGATCGGACCGGCATAAACGGTGTCCGCAGGGTGCGCCTCGAACAGAAAACTGGTGACGACGCCAAAGTTGCCACCGCCGCCGCGCAGCCCCCAGAACAGATCCGGGCGCTCGTCCTTGCTGGCGGTGACAAGCGTGCCGTCCGCGAGCACGACGTCGGCCTCGATCAGATTGTCGATGGCAAGCCCATATTGGCGGGTGAGGTATCCGTGGCCGCCGTTCAGCGTCAGGCCCGCCACACCTGTGGTCGAGACGACACCGAAGGGGATTGCAAGCCCGAAGGCGTGGGTGGCATGATCGACTTCGCCAGTCGTGCACCCGGCCCCTACACGAACAGTCCGCGTGACGGGATCGACGCGCACGCCCCGCATCGGCGACAGGTCGATGACGATGCCGTCGTCAACGCTTGCAAACCCAGCCCCGTTGTGGCCGCCGCCCCGGACGGCGATCGGAAGTTCGTTGTCGCGGCCGAAGTTTACGGCGGCAATCACGTCCGCTGCATCCGTGCACTTTGCGATCAACAGCGGCCGCTTGTCGATCATGGCATTGTAGAGCCTGCGGGCGTCCTCGTAGTCGGCATGGTCGCGCCCGATAAGAGCACCGCGAAGAATCTGTGTGAGCTTCCCGATATTTTCGCTGATCATAACACCCTCCTGAAGCCGAGCCTCCGAGCTCATGACGTCGAATCGAATACTGACGAGAGGCGTTTGAAGGATGATGCGCTGACGACTGAATTCGCTCCCCACAGCGGTCGATTGCGACTTCGAAGAATGCGCTGCAAGATGCGGATAGTCTATAATCGTCCTTAGTTGGCGCTGAAATGCCGCATGATCTGCGAGGGCTGCGTTCGCAAATTCGCCATCGATTGCTCGGCCTGTTCAACGCGAGCGGCTCCCGGTAACTGCGTGGCAGGATGCCGACGTTCGTGGTATTTTTCGGGAACGGTTGAGCGGATTGAAAGTCGATGCAGACGATTGAGGATTGGCTAGCCCAACTCGGTCTCGGCAAGTACGCCGCGGCCTTCATCGAGAATGACGTCGATCTGCGAGCGCTCCCTCATGTCGCAGAATCCGACCTCCGTGAACTCGGCGTCTCGCTTGGTCACCGGAAGATTATTCTAGCCGCGATAAACGGACTTGCGCAGCAACCTCCGGACGAACAGCAGCCCGCTCCCGTCGCGACGGACGCTGCGGCTGACCGACGGCTGCTCAGCGTGCTCTTCTGCGACCTCGTAGGATCGACTGCGTTGTCGGAGCAACTCGACCCGGAAGACATGCACGAGCTGATCCGCCGTTATCAGGATAGCGTCGCGGGCGCAGTCACGCGGTTCGGAGGCTATGTCGCCAAGTATCTCGGAGATGGCGTGCTTGCCTATTTTGGGTGGCCCATGGCTTATGAGGACCACGCCGAGCGCGCGATCCGCGCCGGTCTCGAGGCGATAACAGCCGTCGATGCGCTGCAGTCGCCCAACCAGCAGGGACTGAAGGCTCGGATCGGCATCGCATCCGGGCACGTGGTCGTTGGCGACACCGACGGCAGCGCGAAGGAGCGTGGATCGATCGCCGGCGACACCCCAAACTTGGCGGCACGTCTGCAGGGAGCGGCCGCCCCAGGCCAGATCGTGGTCTCGAACAGCACCCGCCGCCTCGCCGGGCGGTCGTTCGAAATCGCCAGCCTCGGCGAGCGGACGCTGAGAGGCTTCACCTCGCCCACTGCGCTGTTCGAAGTCCGCGGCGAGCGAGAGGTGGACAGCCGTTTCGAAGCCGCGCATTCCAGAAAGCTCTCGAATTTTGTCGGACGTGCCAGCGAGATCGGGCTACTGCTCGAACGGTGGGAGCTGGCGAAGGCCGGCCAAGGACAGATGGTCTTTTTGTCGGGGGAGGCGGGCATCGGAAAATCCCGTCTTGTCGAAGCCTTCGAAGAACACCTGCGCGAGACAGAGCATGAACTCATCCGATTGCAGTGCTCGCCCTATCACGCCACATCGGCCTTTTACCCGATCGTCGAGCGACTGAGCCGGGTCGCGATGTTTACGCCGGCAGACGACCGAAACACGCGAGTCGAGAAGTTTCGCACCCTTGTCAGCCGCTACGGCGAAAGGCCCTCGGAAGTTGGTGCGATCTATGCGGAGCTGCTTTCGCTCGATGGCGGTGACGAGTTCAAGCCGCTAAATCTCTCCGCCCACCAGCGTAAGGAACTTCTCGTCCGCACTCTCGCGAACCGATTGCTTCTTGCGACCAGAATCGCACCGGTGCTCATGGTCGTAGAAGACGCACACTGGATGGATCCGTCCACCATCGAATTGCTAGAAGAACTCGTCGGCCGGCTTCACGGCACGGCCGCCCTCGTCGTCGTCACCCATAGACCCGAATGGAGCGCGGACTGGGCCAGCGGATTGGCGCAGTCGACAACACTCTCCATTGGACGTCTGACTAGGCAACAGATGCGCGAGCTCATCGGATCGATGGACTCCGACATTTCCGAACAGCTTGCCGAAATGATCTTAGAGCGAGCGGACGGCGTGCCGCTATTCATCGAGGAGTTGACCCGCACGATCATCGAGAGCGGAACGTCACCGTCGCTCAACGTAGAGATCCCGGACAGCCTGCAGGGTTCTTTGATGGCTCGTCTCGATCATCTAGCGGCAACAGCCAAAGAGGTCGCCCAGATTGCTGCCGTTATTGGCAGGGAGTTCGATCGTGGCCTTCTGTCGAAGATTGCAGGTCTCGATGATCGGATCCTCGAGAAAGCACTGCACCAGCTTGTTTCCAGCCAGATCGTCGTCGGAGGCGGTGTCTTGAATGATACCCTCGTTTTCCGTCATGCGCTCATTCAGGATGCCGCCTACCACTCCCTCCTCAACCGGCGGCGGCGACATTTCCACGAGGAAATCGCCAAGGTTCTCGTCGACCAGTATGCCGATGTCGCTGCCACGCAGCCCGAACTCATCGCCCAACACTACGAGAAAGCGCAACGGGTCGAACTCGCGCTTCCCTACTGGATGAAGGCCGGAGAACGCGCCCTTGCACGATCCGCCAACTACGAGGCAGTCGATCATTTCCAGAACGCACTGTCGATCGCGGAACAGTTGCTCAACGTGCCCGGCCACCAAACAGACCTTCTCGCAGCAGTCCTGAAACTAGCCGACGCCCTGTACGCTGCCGGCCGCATGACGGATTCGCTGGCGAAATACAGGCTGGCCGTCCCATTGGCACGCAAAGCGGCAGACACTCAGGGCTTCGTTCGCGCAGTGGTCGGCCTTGACGGTTCCCAATTTCTCTCCTCGAACTCGCTTGCCGAAACCCTGCCGCTTCTCGAGGAGGCCATGGCGATGCTTGAACCAGCGGACAAGAAGTCGCGGTGCCAGATTCTCAGCCACCTTGCGCGGGCTTACGCCTACCTGAATGACAGCGAGAAAGCCGCACAATGCCATGGCGTTGGAATAGAACTTGCCCGGGAGGTTGGCGACAAGACCTCCCTTGTGGAGCTCTCCGTTCTCCCACTCCTGACAGCCTCGCCGGTCAAATCCGTCACGGAAAAAAACGACCGGATCGCCCGCGTAGATGAAATACGACGCCTCGCAAGCGAGATCGATGATGACGATGTGCTAACCAGGGCGCTTTCCATTGACACCTATGTCTCAACTGAACTGGGCGATCGCGCACGGGCCGATCGGGCGGTCGACGCCCTGGAGGAACTCGGCACCAAGCGGCAGCATCTCAACGTCCAGTTCTACGCTCGGATCGCAAGAGCGATGATGGCCATCCTCGATGGAAGGTTCACGGCCGCCGAGGAGCTTGCCGAAGAAGCGCTGAAGCTGGGCAAGCACACCCTTGGCGTGGCACCCGAAGGTGTCTACGGCATGCAAATGTTTGCGATCCGCCGGGAGCAAAGCCGTCTCTCGGAGGTCGCGCCGGTCATGAAATTGCTGATCGAGGAAAACCCGGACGAAATCACCTGGCTACCGGGCTTCGCGTTGGTCGCCTTTGACCTCGGTTATCGGGAAGCGGCCCAGCGGAGATTGGAAGAGCTTTCCAGCACACGCTTCACCCTGCCGCTTGACGGAAAACGAAGCGCATCCCTCTCGTTCCTGACGGAAGTCGCCGCCGGCCTGGGGGACATGGAAGCGGCCAGGACACTCTATAAGCTTATGCTCGACTACAAGGAGATGACCGTCACGATAGGCATGGCGACTGTCTGCTTCGGTGCCGCAAGCCGCTATCTGGGCATGTTATCCGCCGCGCTGGGTGAATTCGAGCGGGCGTCAAAGCACTATGAGCATGCGCTCGAGATGAACTCGGCGATCGGCTCGCGACCGTGGCTCGCGCACACGCAGGCCGAATATTCTGATTTGCTAATGAAAATAGGTAGCAGAGCCGCGATAAAGAGAGCAATGTCCTTATCCGAGCATGCCCGGTCAACTGCGGCCGAACTGGGAATGGTCAGGCTGCAACAGCGACTGAAGCAGACCATTCATTAGGATCAGAGGTTCGCCGCTTTGGGTGAGAAGAGGGTCTCATCATGCCACGCTATATCATCGAAAGAAACTTTGCCGAACAACTCCAACTGTCGAAAGAGGGAGTCGAGGAAATCAACCTGATCAACGACGAGGAAGGGGTGAAGTGGATTTTTTCGTTCCTCAGCGCCGACAGGAAAAAGACATACTGCCTTTACGAAGCGCCAAATCCTGAAGCCATTCGCGCCGCGGCAAGGAGGAACAATGTCCCCGCGGATGTGATCATTGAAGTTGGCGGGGAGATCGGCCCCAACATGTTTGCATAGCCCTGCCCGACCGCCCCTCCCGGCTGCACCTGCTTGAGCTACCGAATTTACACGTGAAGGCCGTCCGCCTATGCGGAGGAGCTTTCTGTGAGGCGACTTGAATGGCAAATATTCAGGTTTTGTTGGTTGCGGGGGCAGGATTTGAACCTGCGGCCTTCAGGTTATGAGCCTGACGAGCTACCGGGCTGCTCCACCCCGC
>NZ_LNCD01000123.1:2500-421028 GCF_001542405.1 Rhizobium altiplani | reverse complement strand
TCGACGAGGTGTTCGATGTCGGTGTCGCTGTGCAGCGGCGTCGGGGTGATGCGCAGCCGCTCGGTCTTCTTCGGCACCGTCGGGTAGTTGATCGGCTGCACGTAGACACCGCAATTGTCGAGCAGCAGGTCGGAGATCCACTTGCACTTGGCCGCATCGCCGACCATGACAGGCACGATGTGGCTCGGGTTCGGCATATGCGGGATGCCGCGCTGATCGAGCAGCGCCCTCAGCTTGCGGACCCGATCCTGGTGGCGTGCCCGCTCGAACGGGCTGACCTTCAGATGCTGGATCGAGGCAACCGCACCGGCAGCAAGCGCCGGCGGCAGCGCCGTCGTGAAGATAAAACCAGACGCAAACGAGCGGATGAAGTCGCACAGCGCCGTCGAGGCGGCGATATAGCCGCCCATGACGCCGAACGCCTTGCCGAGCGTGCCCTCGATGACAGTCAGGCGGTCCATCAGCCCTTCGCGTTCGGCAATGCCGCCGCCGCGCGGCCCGTACATGCCGACGGCATGCACTTCGTCGAGATAGGTCATCGCGCCGTACTTGTCGGCGAGGTCACAGATCTCCTTGATCGGGGCGATATCGCCATCCATCGAATAGACCGATTCGAAGGCGATCAGCTTCGGCGCCTTCGGATCGGCAGCCGCCAGCTTGGCTTCGAGATCATGGATGTCGTTGTGCTTCCAGATCACCTTCTCGCACTTGGCGTAGCGAATGCCTTCAATCATCGACGCATGGTTCAGCGCGTCGGAGAAGATGATGAGGCCGGGGATCTTGGCGCCAAGCGTGCCGAGCGCCGCCCAGTTGGAGACGTAGCCCGAGGTGAAGATCAGTGCCGCTTCCTTGCCGTGAAGATCAGCCAGCTCGCGCTCGAGCAGAACGTGGTAGTGGGTGGTGCCAGAGATATTCCGGGTGCCTCCCGCACCCGCGCCACAGTGATCGATGGCATTCTTCATCGCCTCGACCACCTTGGGGTGCTGGCCCATGCCGAGATAGTCGTTGGAGCACCAGACCGTGACTTCCTTCGGGCCGTCCGCCGTGTGTCGCGTGGCGCGCGGAAAGCTGCCGCGGTGACGCTCAAGATCGGCAAAAACGCGATAACGGCCTTCGCTGTGAAGCCCGTCCAGCTCGCTTTTGAAAAACGCTTCGAAATCCATGTCATGCTCCAGTGTCGTGCGAGCGTTTGTTGCCAACCGACGCACGCACGTCAACCCTTTGCCATCGCTTTACCATCAACTGCGGCAAAAGGCCCATAGCCTTGAATTATTTTAATTCGAAAAAGCTCGTTCTGGCCAGACGCAGCGAAGAATCGCGAGGCAGACACGCCGCCTCGCGATCCGACCGTTTGTGTCAGCCGGCCTCGGCGACGGCGCGTTTGGCCATCACTTTGATCAGGTTGGCGCGGTATTCCGCACTCGCATGCAAATCCGACATCAGTCCGGCAGGATTGACATCGATGCCAGTGATCGAGCCGGCGGACCAGTTCGCGTTGAGGGCGGTTTCCATGGCGGTTTCGCGGAAAACGCCGTTGGCTCCCGCCCCAGTGACGGCAACCCGAACGCCGCCGGCACCTTTGGCAACGAAGACTCCCGCCATCGCATAACGCGATGCCGGATTTGGAAACTTCGAATAGCCCGCTTTCTCGGGCGCCTCGAAATTGATCGCGGTGACCAGCTCGCCATCGTCCAAGGCCGTCTCGAACAAGCCGGTAAAGAAATCGTCAGCAGCAATCTCGCGCTTGTTGGTGACGATGCTGGCATTCAGCGCCAACATGGCCGAGGGATAGTCCGCCGCGGGGTCGTTGTTGGCGATCGAACCGCCGATCGTGCCCATATGACGAACATGCGGATCGCCGATCATGCCGGCGAGGTCGCAGATGGCGGGACAAATCGCACGCAGAGCCGCTGATGCAGCGACTTCGGCGTGCGATGTGGCCGCCCCGATGGTCACCTTGCGACCATCGACCTTGATTCCCTGCATCGCCGGAATATGCCTGAGATCGACGAGGTCACTCGGCGCGGCGAGACGCTGCTTCATCGTCGGTATGAGCGTCATGCCGCCGGAGACATATTTGCCTTCCGATGCTCCCGAAATCATCCTGACGGCTTCATCGACCGAGGACGCGCGGTGATAGTTGGTCTGATACATCGTCGTTCCTCCTCAATGAACCGCGCGCGCTGCCATCCACACTTTCTGTGGTGTGGCGGGCATCGTCAGCATATTGTTGCCGATAGCATCGGTGATGGCATTGATGAGTGCCGGCGGAGACCCGATCGCGCCAGCCTCACCGCACCCCTTGATGCCGAGCGGATTGCTCGGGGACGGCGTTACCTGATGCGACACCTTGAACGACGGCAAGTCGTCGGCGCGCGGCATGGCGTAGTCCATGAAACTTGCCGTCAACAACTGACCGTTCTCGTCATAGTGCACGCCCTCGAGCAGGGCCTGACCGATCCCCTGCGCAATACCGCCATGCACCTGGCCCTCGACAATCATCGGATTGATGATGTTGCCGAAATCGTCCGCGGCTACAAACTGGATGATCTCGGTCTTGCCGGTCTCCGGATCGACTTCCACTTCACAGATGTAGCAGCCGGCGGGGAAGGTGAAGTTGGACGGGTCGTAGAAGGCAGTTTCCTTCAGCCCCGGCTCCATGCCGCCCGGCAGGTTGTGTGCGGTGTAGGCGGCCAGCGCCACCTGGAACCAGGGAAGGCTCTTGTCTGTACCGGCAACCTTCACCTCACCGTTCTCGATGACGATATCGCCTTCGTCGGCTTCCATCAGATGGGCGGCGATCTTCTTGGCCTTGGCTTCGACCTTGTCGAGCGCCTTGACCACAGCAGACATGCCGACAGCGCCTGAACGCGAGCCGTAGGTGCCCATGCCCATCTGCACCTTGTCGGTGTCGCCATGCACGATCGACACGCTCTCCAGCGGAACGCCGAGACGATCCGACACAAGCTGCGCGAATGTCGTCTCGTGCCCCTGCCCGTGGCTGTGCGACCCGGTGAGCACTTCTATCGTGCCTACCGCATTGACGCGAACCTCTGCCGACTCCCACAAGCCGACGCCCGCACCAAGCGATCCGACCGCCTGCGAGGGCGCTATGCCGCACGCCTCGATGTAGCAGCTCATGCCGAGACCGCGCTTCAGGCCGCGGTTGGCAGCCTCGGCCTTGCGCGCCGGGAAGCCGTTCCAGTCGGCCGCCTGCATCGCCGCATTGAGCGATGCTTCGTAGTCGCCCGCGTCATAGTTCATGATCACAGGCGTCTGATGCGGGAAGGCCCGGATGAAGTTCTTCCGCCGCAACTCGGCGGGCGAAATACCAAGCTCGCGGGCCGCCGTTTCCATCGTCCGTTCAAGCAGGAAGGTCGCCTCGGGACGGCCGGCACCACGATAGGCGTCAACCGGCGCGGTGTTGGTGTAGACCGTCCGCACGTTGGCATGGATGGCCGGAATATCGTATTGGCCTGACAGCAGCGTCGCGTAGAGATAGGTCGGAACCGCCGACGAAAACAGCGACATATAGGCGCCGAGATTGCAGATGGTGTCGACCTTCAGCCCGATGATGCGATGGTCGCTGTCGAAAGCCATTTTGACCTTGGAGACGTGGTCGCGGCCATGCGCATCCGTGAGGAAGGCCTCCGTGCGATCGGAGTTCCATTTCACCGGTACGCCTGTTTTCTTGGAAGCCCAGAGACAAACGATCTCCTCAGGATAGATGTAGATCTTCGAGCCGAAGCCGCCGCCGACATCTGGGGCGATCACCCGAAGCTTGTTCTCGGGCGCGACATTGTAGAACGCGCTCATCACGAGGCGCGCGACATGCGGGTTCTGGCTGGTCGTGTAGCAGGTATAGTGATCCTCGGCAGCGTCATAGATACCGAGCGCAGCGCGCGGCTCCATCGCATTGGGAGACAGGCGGTTGTTGTGGATCTCGATTTCCGTGACGTGCGCCGCTTCGGAAATGGCCTTGTCGGTTGCCGCACCATCGCCGAGCTGCCAGTCGAAGATCAGGTTATTCTGAGCTTCCGGATGAAGTTGCGGCGCTCCTGGTTTCAGCGCCTCGACTGCCTCGACGACCACAGGCAATTCCTCGTAGTCGATGACGACGGCTTCCGCGGCATCGCGCGCTTCGGCGAGCGAGTCTGCGACAACGATGGCAACGGCATCGCCGACATAACGAACGGTCTCCACCGCCAGCGGGCGCCAGGCGCCCATCTTCATCGGCGAACCATCCTTCGAATGGATCATCCAGCCGCAGATGAGGTTGCCGATCCCGTCAGCGAGCAACTGCTTGCCATCAAGCACGTCGATAACGCCCGGCATTGCCTTTGCCGAGGCGGCATCAATCCTCGTGATCTTGGCATGCGCATGCGGACTGCGGATGAAATAGGCGAATTTCATGCCCGGCACGACCATGTCGTCCGTGTAACGGCCCTTGCCGGTCAGGAACCGCTTGTCTTCTTTTCGTGCGACGCGCGCACCAATTCCTTCAACACCCATAATGTCCTCCCAATGGGGTTTCGGGCCTGGCATTCCGCCAAAGAGAATCGTGTTCGGCAGTCAGCCAGACAATCCTGAGAGCTACTCGGCCGCCTGCTTGGCAGCGCCATGCATCTGCTCGTTGGCAGACAGAACGGCTTTGACGATGTTGTGGTAGCCGGTGCAGCGACAGATATTGCCGTCGAGCTCGTGGCGGACCGTTTTCTCGTCCAGATCGCCTCCGTGGCGCGAAATCATGTCGACGGCCGTCATCACCATGCCTGGCGTGCAGAAGCCGCATTGCAGGCCGTGGTGTTCCTTGAAGGCAGCCTGAACAGGATGCAGCTCACCGTTGCTGGCAAGCCCCTCGATGGTGGTGATCGTCGAACCCGACGCCTGGACGGCAAGGATCGAGCAGCTCTTCACCGACTTGCCATCCATGTGAACGACACATGCACCGCATTGGTTGGTATCGCAGCCGACATGCGTTCCCGTCAGCCCCAGTTTTTCGCGAATAAAATGGACAAGAAGCGTACGCTCTTCACAGTCACCGCTGACTGCCCGGCCGTTCACCGTCAGTTTCACTTTCGCCATGATTTCCTCCTCGCGCCTCCTCCAGGCGCGGAGGGTATCATTTGACGTTTTCGCTTTGGGATCAACCACTACTTTAGGGAGGCTAACTAAAATTCAGCGCGTTCGGTTGTGGCGCATTTGCGCGCAATTGCACCACCAATTGTGCGAAAGCGGAAGCCAAAGGCAGGGTCGCTGCTTTTGCGCCACAGTTTGACGGCTAGCATGACAAAAAAGAATCAGGGACGGCCACAGCTCTTATTGAGGGCGACCAACCTAGGAGAATATTTTGATAAAGAAGATTGTCGCATTCGCCTTGATCGGCCTGTCGATCGCAAGCTGCACACCGACCGAGCGCGGGGCAGGCATCGGCGCAGCCTCCGGCGCGATCATCGGCGGCGCGGTGACGGGAAATGTACGCGGGGCAGCCGTTGGTGCGGCGGTCGGCGGCGTTTCGGGCGCTCTTATCGGCCGCGTCGCGGAGCAGCCGGGACAGTGCTACTATCGCGACGAGTATGGCCGCCGGTATATCGACGATTGCCGCGGCGACTATTGAGTCGGTCCGAAATCATCTCGAATCCCGGGTTCGGCGCCCGGGATTTCTTTTTTTTCCACCATTTCAGCGGCTAAGCGATTTAAAACGGTACACGTCGAGGAATTTTGCCGCTAAGGTTGCCGCCGGCCGGGGGGCGCGAAGCTTAATTCTAGTGTAACCAAAAGCGGTGGATGCAGATTAGAGGGACGGCACCGAAACCGGGTATAGCGTATCGGCGCGTAGGCACCATGTTGGTGGTCGCGGCTGCATTTGCGTTTTCGCCGGCTCTCGTCTCAGAGGCTTTCGCCTTCAAGCTTTTCGGCATCACTTTGTGGGGCAAGGACGACGAATCGGCCAGCGACCAGGTGCCCGATCCGGTGCGCTACGATGTGACACTGACGACCGACGCGAGCGATCCCGATCTCAAGGAAGCATTGGAAAACAGTTCCCGTCTGGTCGGCGACAAGGATCGGCCCGTCTCGGGCGATCTGGGCGTCGTCGTCAAGGCCAGAGACGACCGCGAACGCCTGCTTGCCGCCCTCTTTGAAAAGGCCCGCTACGGCGGCATCGTAACGATCAGGGTTGATGGTCAAAACATCGATGACCTGCCGCCCAATCCCACCTTCAATCGCTCGCGCCCAGTACCGGTGACAATCAGCGTTGCCGCAGGTCCCGTCTTCAAGGTCCGTGAGGTGCAGTTCGGCGGCGATGCTGCACGACGCAATCCAGCCGACTACGATCTTGCTCCGGGTGAGACAGCCGGTTCGCTGACGATCATCAAGGCTGGCGACAAAATCGTCGAGCAGCTGAAAAGCGAAGGCCGGCCGCTGGCGAAGTTGACGACCCGCAAGGTCATAGCCGACCACAGGACGAGCACGGCTGACATTGTCCTCGCCGCCGAGGGTGGCCCGGTCGCCCCAATTGGCGATGTCGGCGTCACGGGCGAGAAGAACGTTCGACCGGGCTTCATCCAGCGCTATTCGCGGCTGAACAAGGGTGAACAATATTCGCCGGAGGCACTGCGAAAGGCAGGCGAACGACTGCGCGCATTGGGCGTCTTCTCGAGCGTCACCATCCACGAGGCTGACGAACTGGCGCCAGACGGCACTTTGCCGATGACGATCGAGGTGTCGGAGGGCAAGCGGCGCTACCTCGGCGTCGGCGCCCAGTACTCGACAACGGACGGCTTCGGCATCAACGGCTATTGGGGTCATCGCAATCTCTTCGGCGAGGCGGAGGCGCTGCGCATCGAAGGGTCTGTGGGCCGCTTGGGCGAAACGACCAACATCGGCGATCTCGACTATTCAGCCGGTATTACCTTCACCAAACCCGGCGCGTTTGTACCGGCCGCGACCTTGCGGGCCAGTGTCCTCGCCAAAACCGAAAACCCCGACGCCTATACTGCAAAGCTCGTCACCGCCTCCCTCGGTCTTTCCTACGAGCTGTCGGACTTGGATACGATAACCGGCGCCGGCGAGGTGAGCTGGGAACGCGATGACGATGCCTTTGGCAACAACAGCTACCTGACCTTCTCGCTGCCTTTCCAGTATGACCGCGATGCGCGCGACAACAAGTTCGATCCGACCGAGGGCTATCGGGGGATGCTCAAGGCAACGCCAAGCTACGAGACCTACAACGGGACCTTCTTCTCGAGCTTCGAGGGCTTGATCACCGGATATCATGCGCTGGGAGCGGAGGACCGCATCGTTCTTGCCGGCAAGCTTGCCGCAGGTTTCCTTGTCGGGGCAGACGATCTCCAGAACATTCCTGCTACACGCCGATTCTTTGCTGGCGGTGGCGGCTCGGTTCGCGGCTTCAGTTACCAGGAGATCTCGCCCCGCAACGCCGACAATGAAGAGACCGGTGGCGCATCCTATGTCACTGCGTCATTCGAGACCCGGATAAGGGTTACCGATACGATCGGGATAGTGCCCTTCATCGATGTCGGGACGGTTTCAGCAGACATTGCGCCCGATTTTTCCGACATTCGGGCCGGTGCAGGCATCGGCGTTCGCTATGCGACGCCATTTGGTCCACTGCGGCTTGATTTTGCAGTACCGCTCAACAAGTACGAGGGTGGCACGGATTTCGGCATCTACGCTGGCATCGGTCAGTCATTCTAAACCCGCTCGCGGCTCGTGGCGCCTCGCGCGCCTTGAGCCGCCATAGAAACGGAGTAATGTCCGCGGCCATGCAGACACTGGCGAAAATCTTGAACTGGATCGTGCGACTGCTGGGGTATTCGGCTGGTGTCGTGCTGGTCCTTCTTGCCATCGCCATCGGTGTTTTCGGCTTCACGTCCTTTGGCGCGCGCATCGTCACCGACAGGGTCGCCTCGAGCCTTTCGAATCGGGATATGACCATCAAGGTTCAGGATCCCGGCGGGCTGCTGACTGGCGGGCTGCGCGCCAGCCAAATCGTGCTCTCCGACACCAGGGGCGTCTTCGCTCGGGTCGACAGGCTGGCGATTAACTGGAATCCCTTGGCGCTCCTAACCGGCCGGTTCCATGCCACAAGCATCGAAGCCGCGGCAATCCACATCCTGAGACAACCGGTGCGCACGCTTCCGTCCCGTCCGGCTGCAGAGGGTCAAAGCGACAGCGGCTTCTCGTTGCCGATCAAGCTCGACATAGACAAGATCGCCCTGCCGGAGATCAACCTCGCCGAACCGCTGATCGGGCGGGCCTTCACACTTGCCGCGGACGGCAGCCTGCGTGCCGACAATGAAGGCGGCAATGCCTCGATCAATGTCCGCCGTCACGATGTTCCGGATGCCAAGCTGATCGCCGATGTCGCCTTCATGCCGGATCGCAACCAGTTGCGGGTGAAGGCAAAACTGACGGAACCAAAGGGCGGGCTGCTCGCAGGTGTCCTGGCACTGCCCGGCAACCCGGCGGTGGAAATCAGCCTGACCGGAGACGGACCGATCTCGGATTGGCGAGGCCAGCTGCAGGCAGCACTCGACGGACAGCAACGCGCCTCGATCGAAGCGCACCACACGCTGACGCCGGAGAGCCTTCATCACCTCGACCTCAAGGGTGGTGGCGACCTCAGTTCACTGCTGCCGGCTGCATTCCGTCCGCTCTTTGCAGGGCAGACGAACATCGACGTCGCTGCAAACTTCGACAACAGAGGCAAGATCGACATCCAGACCGGCAACCTGGCAACCGGCGCGATGGTCATCGCCGCATCGGGCACGCTGGATCCGAGAGGCAAGAACAGCCTCAACGCCAATCTCTTGGGAACATCGGGACCCGTCGATTTCCGCTGGCCGCTGACCGAAGGCGAAGCGCGGTTTCTAATTTCCGGCATCAATCTTTCCCTGACCGGCGACGCCAAGGCCTCCCGCCTCAACGCCAGTGCCTCCCTCGATTCCGCCATGTTGCCCCAGGCGACGATTGGCAACGTGAAGCTGACGGCAAAGAGCGACAATTTCAATCTCGCCGGTCGCGCCGGAAGCGTTCAGATTACGCTCGCCGCCGGTGATACGTCCTTCGTCAATCCCGACATCAACCGAGCAATTCAAGGCCCCGTTACCATCACACTGCCATTGCAGATTTCGCCGGATGCGCTCGGCTTCAACGGTGCCACGATCGAAAGCGCTTCGGCAACAGCAGCCCTCAACGGTTCCTACAAATTGAGCGCCAGCGCGTTGACCGGCAATGCCAAGCTGACCATCCAGCCAGCCGCGCTGCCGCCTGCGGTCGCGACGCGTTTCAACGCACCAATCGTGATCGAGGGCCAGGTTGCAGGAACGGTTCCTTCGAAATTCAACGTCTCGAACCTCTCCATCAAGTCGAACTCCCTCGAGGCCAACGGCGCGGTCGTGCTCGACGAAGATAGGCTCGATGCCAACCTCTCGGGTCGTATTCCGGATATTCAGCCGCTGCTGGCGGGCGCCGCGGGCGAACTGAACTACCAGCTAAGCGCAAAAGGCAATGTTTCGGCTCTCGCAATAGCGGCCAATATCAAAGGGCCATCACTGGTAATGGCCGGCCGGCAGGTCAAAGACCTCGACATCAACGTTTCCGGAACGGCGGACCCGAAAGCGCCGCAAGCAGACATCACCGCCAAGGGCACGATCGACAACCAGCCGATCAACGTCAGCACCGCTGTTCAGGCCGTGGACGGAAACATCCGGCTGCCGTCGATCGCCGCCGACGTCGGCAACAACCGCCTGACCGGCCACGTCGAACTGTCGCCGGCATTCGCGCCGACCGGACAGGCGACATTCGACTTCCCGGATATCAGCCTTCTCGCGGCACTTGCCGGACAGAAGGCAGAAGGCGACCTGAAGGGATCGGTCGATATCGCCAACGACAACGGCAGGATCGCCCTCAAGGTCGTAGCATCTGGCAGCGGCCTGAAGCGTGACACCTTTGCCATCGTCAGGCCGGACATCAACGTCGCGGTCACCGACCTCAAAGCATTTGCCGCAACGGGCACGATCAAAGCGGAGGAACTTGCTTCCGGTCCTAACAAGGCTGAAAGCCTGGAGCTGAATTTCACGCAGCAACAGAACCGGACGAACTTCGATCTCGGCGCCAGCTATGATGCCAATCCGTTGGTCGCATCGGGGAATGTCGAGGTGAACGCCGGCACGACGCTGCTTCGCCTCGACCGTTTCTCGGCGAAACCGCGCAACATTCCGGTGGAGCTTGCGTCGCCGTCGGAAGTGTCGATCAGTGGCGGCACCGTGACGCTTGATGCGATGGAACTGAAGACGGGGGATGGCTCGGTCCACCTGAGCGGTACCGTCGGCGAGACTCTTGATATCAAGGCGGACATCCGGAATTTGCCCGCAAGCCTTGCCAACAGTTTCGTGCCGAAGCTCGATGCCGCAGGCACAATTTCGGGGAAGGTCGTCGTGACCGGCACACCGGCAGCGCCGATTGCCAACTTTGAGCTGAATTGGAAGGATGCCGCCAGCAGCCAGACAAAGGGCGCCGGCCTGTCGCCGCTGGCGATCGGTGCAAACGGGACCTTTGCCGACAACACACTCAATTTTCAAACGAACCTCAGCGGCAAGGGCGGCGTATCGCTGAAGGCCGCTGGCAATGTCGTGACCGGTGGCCCGAACGCGCAGTCGCTGAAGGTGGATGCTGATATCGTCAACATCCCGGCCGGATTGGCGAATGCATTTGTTCCGGATCTTGCCGCCGAAGGTTCGATCTCGGGCAACGTCACGGCGGCCGGGAAGCTGCCGGACCCGGCGCTCGATTTCAAACTGAACTGGAAGAATGCCGCGACGAGCCAGACCAGAAGCGCCAAGCTCTCGTCGCTTGGGCTGACGGCGAGCGGCAACCTCAAGGACAATATTCTCAGCTTCAACACCGACGCACGCGGTAGCGGCAGCATGTCGCTAAAGGCGACCGGCACCTACACCGTGGCAGGCGCCGACGCTCAGACGCTGAAGCTCGATGGGCAGCTCGCCAACATTCCGGCTGCCCTGGCCAACGGCTTCGTGCCGAATCTTGCCGCGGAAGGCATGATATCAGGCACGATATCGGCCTCCGGCAAGTTGCCGAAACCGACAGCAACCTTCGACCTTGCCTGGAAGGACGCGGCCACCAGCCACACCAGAGCAGCCCGCCTCTTTGGCATCAACTTGACGGCGACGGGCAATTTCGCGGATGAAAAATTGACCATCCAGAGCGACCTTAGGGCGGACGGCGGGGTGGCGTTGAACGCCTCCGGCAACGTCTCCCTGGCGGGAACGAAAATCCAGGACCTGACGGCCAACGCCACGATACGCAATCTTCCCGCAAGCCTGGCAAACGCCTTCGTCCGGAACCTCGGCGCCAGTGGTACGATATCAGGCACCGCGTCCGCTTCCGGGACGCTGCAACAGCCGACGGCAAACTTCGACGTCAGCTGGAAGGACCTCGCAACCACTCAGACGAGGGAAGCACGCCTTTCCGCCCTCGCGCTTGGCGCCAAGGGCACCTTCGCCAACAACACGCTCGATTTCGAGACGAATCTCGACGGCGATGGCGGCTCCGCCCTCACGGCGAAAGGAAAGGTTACTGTCGAAGGTACGGCCGTGAAGAGCCTGCAGGCGGATGCCACGCTTCGCAACCTTCCTGCCGCGCTGGCAAACAACTTCATGCCTGATCTCGGTGCCGAAGGAACAATCTCGGGAACGGCAACCGCGTCCGGATCGCTACCGATGCCGGCCGTCGATTTCAAGCTCGATTGGAACAACGCCGGGACTCGTCAGACCAGGGCTGCCGGCCTTTCTGGCCTTCGGCTGAACGCGACTGGCAACCTCGCCGACAACAGGCTCTCCTTTGATGCAACGCTGAACAGCACTCGCAGCACCCTGCTGAGGGCAAGGGGTACGGCAAACCTCCAAGGAGCCGGAGTCGCGGGCCTCTCGGTCGATGCCGATATCGTGGATCTGCCCGCGAGCCTCGCTAATGGCTTCGTCCCGAACCTGGGGGCGGAAGGAACCATCTCGGGCACGGCAAGGACGTCGGGAACAGCGACCAACCCGATCATCGATTTCAGGCTGGACTGGAGGAATGTCGCAACCACGCAGACGAGGGCATCCGGTATCCGGCCGCTTTCGGCGAACGCAAGCGGAAGGCTTGCGGACGGCAGGGTCGACTTCACGACGAACCTCAGCGGCGGCGGCGTGTCGATGAGAGCTGGCGGCAACTTTGTCATCACTGGACCGAATGCCCAGTCGCTGACGGCCAATGCCGACATCTCCAATCTTCCCGCCGGGCTTGCCAACGCTTTCGTTCCGGGGCTTGCCGCCGAAGGCAATATTTCGGGCACCGTCAGGGCATCGGGCCGACTGCCCTTGCCCGCTGTGGACTTCAACCTTGACTGGAGGGGCGCCGCCACCAGCCAGACCAGAAGCGCCGGGCTTTCGCCGCTCGGCATCACTGCGAACGGAAGACTGCAAGACAACCGGCTGACGATCGACACCAATGTGACCGGCGAGAGCGGGCTGTCCCTGCGGGGCGGTGGCAGCGTTGGCATTACGGGCAATCGCGCGCTGGACCTGCGCTTTTCCGGCAACCTGCCGTTCGCCGTACTTGGTGCGCAGCTTGCCGCCCAGGGCTTCGTTGCCGATGGCAGGGCCAATTTTGATCTGCAGGTTGGTGGCACCGCGGCCGCACCGTCGATCAACGGCACTGTGACGACCAGTGGCGCAAGGATCGTCGATGTCCGCCGCAACCTTGCGATCAACAATCTGGCGGCCGACATCCGGTTCACCGGAAACGAAGCCGTGATCTCGCGCCTGACCGGCCAGCTTGCCAGCGGTGGCAGCATCTCGGCATCCGGCAGCATCGGAATCCAACCTGCCTCCAACTTCCCTGCGAACATCGACGTCAGGCTCGACAGAGCCGTCTACGTCGATGGAACGCTCGTTGTGGCGACCGTCGACGGCACCATCGGTTTGCGCGGTCCGCTGCTCGCAAACCCCACCCTGAACGGCAGGCTGCATCTGGAAAGAGCCTCAATCACCGTCCCCGAGAGACTGCCAACCTCGCTGCGCGAAATCGACGTCAAGCACGTCAACGCCCCCAAGGGTGTTCTCGCCCAGTTGCGCGACGAGTCGCAGCAGGGCGCCCGCGCGAAATCCAACTCCATCAATCTCGATCTTCAGCTGGACGCTCCCTCGCAGATCTTCGTGCGTGGTCGCGGTATCGATGCCGAACTGGGCGGTAGCGTCACGATCAGGGGAACGGCGGCGGAGCCCATCGTTTCCGGGGGCTTCACCATGCGGCGCGGTCGCCTGACGATTCTCAACCGACGCCTCGATTTCACCAATAGAAGCCGAATCACCTTTGCCGGTGACCTCACCCCCGCCCTTGAGCTGGAGGCAAGCTCCACTTCCGGTTCCACGACGCTGACGGTCGATGTCAGCGGGCTCGCAACCGATCCCTCGATCACCTTCTCGTCGTCTCCGGCCCTCCCGCAAGACGAAGTTCTGGCGCAACTGATCTTCGGTCAATCAATGTCGAGGCTGTCGCCGGTTCAGATCGCCCAGCTTGCCGATGCCGTTGCCCAGTTGGCCGGCGGTCGCTCCGGATCGCTGTTCCAAGGCCTTCGCAATCAGCTTGGCGTCGACGACTTCGACATCAGCACCGATGCCAAGGGCCGCACCACCGTCAGCGTTGGCCGCTACCTGAATGACCGGACCTATTTCGAACTGCAGCAGACCACCGGCAAGGGCGGCGCGAAGGCGATCATCAATTTCGATGTCGGCCGTGGCGTGAAGTTGCGCGCCGGCGCGGGTGGCGACGGCGAAGGGGAAGCCGGCGTCGTTTACGAACACGAATACTAGAAGCTGGTCTTGCTGGTTTTCAGCAGGATGTTGGTTTCCGTCGTATTGATGCCATTGATGAGCCGGATGCGGCGAAGCGTTTCATCGAAGGAGACGAGGTCGCGGTCCTCAAGTTCGGCAATGAAATCCCATTTCCCGTTAGTGCTGTGCAGGGCACGCACCTGCGGCAATCCACGGAGCTGATCGGCGACCTTGTCCGCGAGCTTGCCGAGCACCTCGATCATGACGATCGCGCGCACCCCGGCGGCGCGGGTTTCATGGCCGGTGCGAACCGTGAATGCCGTGATGGTGCCGTTTGCAACCAGCCGGTCGATACGCGCCGCGACCGTCGCACGGGAGGCACCGGTCATTGCCGCCAGCGAAGAAACCGGCGTGCGCGCATTGTGTCGCAAAGCGCTGAGAAGTTCTTGGTCGAGATCGTCCATGGCTGCCACTTTGTCAAAATGCACTTATCAAACTGGTCAATCATAGCGCATTATCGGCACTTTTTCATCTATTTGTCGCCGCGCCGATATCTCAATATGCCTTCGGAAAACACGAGCTGGAGAGGAACGCATGCAGCCACAAGCAAGATCGGTCACACTCATTGGAGCAGCGCTGGAAGAGGGTTCGGGGCGCAGGGGCGCCGCCATGGGTCCGGCTGCACTTCGCATCGCGGGCGTCGACCAGACGCTGATCGATCTTGGCCATGATGTGGTCGATGCCGGCGACGTGCACGTCGTTCCGGCGCGTGATCTGCCGAACCATCCGAAGGCCCATAATCTGCGTGTCGTCGGCGCATTTACCCGTGCGCTCGAAGCCGGTGTCTATGACGCAGCCGCAGCCGGACGCTTTCCGCTCATCCTTGGCGGCGACCACAGCCTGTCGATGGGCACTGTATCGGGCATGGCGCGCTACGCCGCCCAGCAAGGCCGACCGCTCTTCGTCCTCTGGCTCGACGCCCATTCCGATTTCAACACGCCGGCGACCTCGCCCTCCGGCAACATTCACGGCATGCCGGTCGCCTATTTCTGCGGCCAGGCCGAACTTGCCGAGATCCTGCCGAAGGACCGCCCCTTCGTTGATCCGCGCAACGTCTTCCAGGTCGGCATCCGGTCGGTCGATGCGTCTGAACGGGAGCTCATCAAGGAGCATGGCGTCAACGTCTTCGACATGCGTTGGCTCGACGAACAGGGCGTTGCCGCGGCGATCCGCCAGATCCTTGGCGTCGTGTCCGATGCCAACGGCCTGCTGCATGTAAGCCTCGATGTCGACTTCCTCGATCCGGAAATCGCGCCCGGCGTCGGCACGACGGTACCCGGCGGCGCGACGTTCCGTGAAGCGCATCTCATCATGGAGATGCTCTGCGATAGCGGCCTCGTCTCCTCGCTCGATCTTGTGGAACTGAACCCCTTTTTGGACGACCGTGGCAAGAGCGCCCGGATCCTGGTGGAGCTGACGGCAAGCCTCTTCGGCCGCCGCATTTTCGACCGTCCGACCCGCGCCGCCTGAGGAGAACCGACAATGAGCAACTCGAAGAACCTGATCGACACCGAACAGCGCCTCGGCGCCCACAACTACAAGCCGCTCGATGTCGTGTTGACCCGGGGCGAAGGCGTCTATGTCTGGGATACCGACGGCAAGCGGTATCTCGACTGCCTGTCGGCCTATTCGGCGGTGAACCAGGGACATTGCCATCCCAAGATTCTGGCGGCGATGGTCGAGCAGGCCGGCAAGCTGACGCTGACCTCCCGTGCCTTCCGCAATGACCAGCTCGCCCATCTCTACGAGGAACTCGCGGCGCTGACCGGCTCGCACAAGATCCTGCCGATGAACTCGGGCGCCGAAGCCGTTGAAACCGCCATCAAGGCCGTGCGCAAATGGGGCTACGAGGTGAAGGGCGTGCCTGAGGGCAAGGCCGAGATCATCGTCTGCGCCGACAATTTCCATGGCCGGACGCTGAGCATCATCAGCTTCTCCACAGACCCGGACGCCCGCACCGGCTTCGGCCCCTATACGCCCGGCTTCCGCACGATCCCCTTCGGCGACGCCGACGCGTTTGCCGCCGCCATCAACGAAAACACCGTTGCGGCGCTGATCGAGCCGATTCAGGGCGAAGCAGGCGTCATCATCCCGCCAACCGGCTATTTCAAGCGCGTGCGGGAACTCTGCACTCAACACAAGGTGACCTTGATCCTCGACGAGATCCAGACTGGCCTCGGCCGTACTGGTAAGCTTTTGGCGGAAGAGCACGAGGGGATCGAGGCCGACGTGACGCTGATCGGCAAGGCGCTCTCCGGCGGCTTCTATCCGGTCTCAGCGGTGCTTTCCAATTCCGAGGTGCTGGGTGTCCTGAAGCCGGGGCAGCACGGCTCGACCTTCGGCGGCAACCCGCTTGCATGCGCCGTAGCGCGCGCGGCACTCAAGGTCCTGACCGAGGAAGGCATGATCGAGAATGCCGAAAAGATGGGCGACTATTTCCTGGAAGGGCTGCGCTCCATCCGCTCCAACATCGTCAAGGACGTGCGCGGCCGGGGACTGATGATGGCGGTCGAACTCGTGCCGGAAGCGGGCGGCGCCCGCCAGTATTGCTACACCCTCAAGGACCGCGGCCTGCTTGCCAAGGACACGCACGAAAACACGATCCGTCTGGCCCCACCGCTGGTCATCACCAAGAGCCAGGTCGACTGGGCAGTCGAGCAGATCGAAAAGACGCTGGCCTAGTGCTCATCTAGCTCGCTGCGAAACAACGACTGGTGTAGCGGCCGTTTGAAAGGTGAGCCCGATCGAGTTGGTCGAGCTCTCTATAGGGGAATGTATGGCCATTGGCTTATGGAAGCGCTCACCGGACCGTCGCCCGCTTGCGATCGCCCATCGCGGGGGCGCAGCACTGGCTCCAGAAAACAGCATTTCTGCCTTCAGGACCGCGGCGGCTGCCGGAGTTGATGCCATAGAGACTGATGTCCGGTTAACGCGGGATGGCGTTCCTGTTTGCGTCCACGATCCGGATCTCTCTCGGCTCTGCGGCGACCCACGAGCCGTGTCTGACCTCGATCTGGCGACATTGCGCAGCCTGCTACCAAGCATAGTGACACTTGGCGATGCCTTGGGCGCGTCTGACCCTTTGGGTATTCTGTTGGACATCAAGCTGAGCCACGAGGGGCAGATTGCGCAAATCATCTCCGACGTTGCGCAGCGCGGTGCGATGCGACGCGCGCTCATTGGACTACGCAGTATTGCACTGATCGACACCACCCGCCGCTTGTCGAAAGACGTCGCGATCCTAGCCTTTCTCGAGGATCCTGCCTGCGCTGATGCGGCGCGCGCAGCCGGAGCCGACTGGTTCAGACTGTGGCAAGGGTCGGCTACTCCAGCTGTGTCTGACGCCGTTCGTGAGGCGGGAATGCGCGTTGCTGTCATGGTTGGGCAGCCTCGTTCGATCGCACTGCCGGAATATCCGCCCTTTCCGGTGGGCCAGGTCGATCAGCAGGGCCTCGAGCGCATCCTTGCCATCAAACCGGACGCCATCCTGCTTGACGATCCACGAATGATGACGCGGCCTACCGTTTCCACCTAACCAAAAATCAGCGACCCCAATTTAGATTTGGGCAATACTCTTCCATTAAGGTCCGGAGTAACCGTATCGATACTCATCCACCGGACGAGCGCGCACGGTTTGAAGGCAAGTCGATCCGCGCCAATGGTGGCGCGGTTGCTTCTGCCCTGGCTTTTGGCGGTTGGGACAATCTTATGGCTACAATCAATTCCACGAATTTCAGCGGCGATACGCTCGAGATCATTGCCTTCAGACTTCACGATCAGGAATTCTGCGTAAAAACCACGACGATCCGCGAAATCCGCGGCTGGGCTCCGTCGACGCCGATCCCGCACGCGCCAGCCGATGTCATCGGCGTGATGAACCTACGCGGCTCGGTGATCCCGATCATAGACCTCGCCTTCAAGCTCGGCATGAAGAGCACGGTCGCCAACGAGCGCAGCGCCATCGTCGTGGCCGAAGTCCACAATATGGTCATCGGCATGCTGGTCGATCGCGTCTCGGATATCCTCACGATCTCCTCCAGCCAGGTACAGCCGGTTCCCGAAGTCACCGCTTCCTTCGATCGCGCCTTCTGCGAGGGCATCATCGCCTCGGAGAACGGCATGATCTGCTTCCTGAACCTCGCCAAGATGTTCAAGGAAAGCGAGACGGACGATCTCGCCGCCTGATATCGGCTCTTTACCCAGATAAAAAGCCGCCTGGAGGGCGGCCTTTTTGTTGATGGTGTACCGGCAGGAAACTGTGGCGGCACACCGGCCGGACTCGGGCGCTGGCGTCGATACCCAGCGCCGTCTCCACCATTCGAGATCTTAGTTGGCGCTGGCCGCCGGCTCAGGCCGTTTGATCATAGGCGCGGCTTGGACAACAAGCGGACTGAGGCCATTGCCCTCCCGCTCCATGATCTCGAACAACTGCCGCCGCATGCGCGGTTCCCAGAACTTGTTGATATGCGTCGCCACGCCCTGCGCGGCTTCGCTCTCCGGTTGGGTCTTGAAGAAGGTCGCGATCTGGTTGGCCATATAGACGAGCTTGGACTGCGTATCATGCGACATCGGATATGCTTCCCGGATGAATGCGGTGCGGATGCGTGAAAATTTCGAAGTCCTCGCCTCGCACCAGGGCGACGAGGGTCATGCCGGCCTCCTCGGCGGTACGAATTGCAAGAGCAGTCGGTGCGGAAATGGCAACGAGGACGGAGGCGCCGAGGATTGCCGCCTTCTGCACCATCTCGACGGACAGGCGGCTGGTAACGGCGACAATGCCTTCCGCGCCGGATTGCCGTTGCCGAGTGATCGCGCCACACAGCTTGTCGAGCGCATTGTGCCGGCCCACATCCTCGCGCACCGCCAGCAGTCCCTTGCCCGGCACATAGAAGCCGGCGCCGTGCACGGCGCGCGTCTCGCGATGCAGCGGCTGCGCACCGTTCAGCAGCAAAATGGCCTGAACGATATCGCGATGAGTGACTTGGAGCGACACATCGGCGACGTCAGGAACCTTGCGAACGGCCTGTTCGATCGACTCGATGCCGCAGAGCCCGCAGCCGACCGGTCCGGCCATGCTGCGTCGGCGGGCTGTCAATGCGGCGGCGACCTCGTCGACGAGAGAGATCTGGACGTCAATGCCCTTCTCGCCATTGACAATCTCAATTGCTGCGATCTGCCCGATGTCGGAGATGATCCCTTCCGTGAGACTGAAGCCGATGGCGAAATCATCGAGATCGCCGGGCGTTCCCATCATCACCGCATGCGTGCTGCCGCCATAGGAAAAGGCGATCGGCACCTCCTCCGGAACGATCCGCTCGCCGGGCATGAGAACACCGCCGCTGCGGGCGGTGCGCTTCACGGCAAGGCGGGTCGGCCGGTCACTCATCACTCGGCAGGCTCCAGTTTGCCAACAATGCGGCGGCTTTGGCGTGCCTGCTCATCGTAGTCGCGCTGCCAATCGGTCGGGCCGTTGGACGGCGAGACCTGTACCGCCGTCACCTTGTATTCCGGGCAGTTCGTCGCCCAGTCGGAGAAGTCGGTGGTGATGACATTCGCCTGCGTGTCCGGATGATGGAAGGTCGTGTAGACGACGCCGGGCGCGACGCGATCGGTGATCAGCGCACGCAACGTCGTGTCGCCCGAGCGGCTCATCAGCTTCACCCAATCGCCATCGCGAATGCCGCGCTGTTCGGCATCGTGCGGATGGACCTCCAACCGGTCTTCCGAATGCCAGACGACATTTTCGGTGCGGCGCGTCTGGGCGCCGACATTGTACTGGCTGAGGATGCGGCCCGTCGTCAGCAGCAGCGGGAAGCGCGGTCCCGTCCGCTCATCGGTCGCGACATATTCCGTGCGGATGAACTTGCCCTTGCCGCGGACGAAGCCGTCGACATGCATGATCGGCGAGCCCAGTGGATGTGCCTCATTGCAGGGCCACTGCACGGAGCCCACCTTGTCAAGATAGTCGTAGGAGACCAGCGCGAAGCTTGGCGTCGTTGCGGCGATCTCGTCCATGATCTCCGAAGGATGCGTGTAGTTCCAGGGAAGGCCCATGGCCTGCGCCATCTTCTGCGTCACCTCCCAATCGGCATAGCCGTTGCGGGGACTCATGACCTTGCGAACGCGGTTGATGCGGCGCTCGGCATTGGTGAAGGTGCCGTCCTTCTCAAGGAAGCTGGACCCCGGCAGGAAGACATGCGCGTAGTTCGCCGTCTCGTTCAGGAAGAGGTCGTGCACGACGACGCATTCCATGGCGGCGAGGCCGGCCGCGACGTGCTTGGTATCGGGGTCGGACTGCAGGATGTCTTCACCCTGGACGTAGAGGCCCTTGAACGATCCGTCGACCGCTGCATCCAGCATATTCGGAATGCGCAGACCCGGCTCGTTACTGATCTTGACGCCCCAGAGCTTCTCGAAGATGTCGCGCGTCGCGTCGTCGGAGATGTGGCGATAGCCAGGCAGTTCGTGCGGGAAGGAGCCCATATCGCAGGAGCCCTGCACGTTGTTCTGGCCGCGCAGCGGGTTCACGCCAACGCCGGGGCGACCGATATTGCCGGTGACCATGGCGAGGTTGGCGATCGCCATGACAGTGGTCGAACCCTGGCTATGCTCGGTAACGCCGAGGCCATAGTAAATCGCGCCGTTGCCGCCGGTGGCGTAGAGACGCGCCGCGCCGCGCACGAAATCGGCTGGAACGCCGGTGAACCTCTCCGATGCTTCGGGGCTATGATGCGGCTCGGCGACAAAGCTTGCCCAATCCTCGAACTCTGACCAGTCGCAGCGTTCGCGAATGAAGGCTTCGTCAAACAGCCCCTCGGTCACGATGACATGCGCGAGCGACGTCAGGATCGCGACATTGGTGCCGGGCTTCAGCGGCAGGTGATAGGAGGCTTCGACGTGTGGCGAACGCACGATGTCGGTGCGGCGCGGGTCGATGACGATGAGCTTGGCGCCCTGCCGCAGCCGCTTCTTCAGGCGCGAGGCAAAGACCGGGTGTCCATCGGTCGGGTTGGCGCCGATGATGACGACGACATCGCTCTTCTCCACACTGTCGAAGTCCTGTGTGCCGGCCGACGTGCCGAAGGCCTGGCCGAGGCCGTAGCCTGTTGGAGAATGGCAGACGCGGGCGCAGGTATCGACGTTGTTGTTGCGGAAGCCGGCGCGCACCAGCTTCTGCACCAGATAGGTTTCCTCATTTGTGCAGCGAGACGACGTGATGCCGCCGACCGAGTCGCGGCCATACTGATACTGGATGCGGCGGAATTCCGAGGCGACATGCGCGAAGGCCTCGTCCCAGGTCACTTCGCGCCAGGGGTCGGTGATCTTCTCGCGGATCATCGGATTGAGGATGCGGTCCTTGTGGCTGGAATAGCCGTAGGCGAAGCGGCCCTTGACGCAGGAATGGCCGCGGTTCGCCTGTCCGTCCTTCCAGGGCACCATGCGCACCAGTTCTTCGCCGCGCATCTCCGCCTTGAAGGAACAGCCGACGCCACAATAGGCGCAGGTCGTGACGACGGAATGCTCCGGCTGGCCGATCTCGATCACCGACTTTTCGATCAGCGTCGCTGTCGGGCAGGCCTGGACACAGGCGCCGCAGGAAACGCATTCGGACGAGACGAAGTCCTCGTGCATGCCGGCCGAAACACGCGAATCGAAACCGCGTCCTTCAATGGTCAGCGCGAACGTGCCCTGCACTTCCTCGCAGGCGCGCACGCAGCGCGAACAGACGATGCACTTTGCCGGATCGAAGGTGAAGTAAGGATTGGACTCGTCCTTCGGCGCCCATTTGAGATTGAGATCGCCATTGTTGCGCGCCTTGACGTGATTGTCGCCATCATAGCCGTAGCGCACGTCGCGGAGACCTACGGCGCCCGCCATGTCCTGAAGCTCGCAATCGCCGTTGGCCGCACAGGTCAGGCAGTCGAGCGGATGGTCGGAGATGTAGAGCTCCATCACGCCCTTGCGGACATCCTTCAGCCGGTTCGTCTGTGTCGAGACCACCATATCAGGTGCAACCGGCGTCGTGCAGGACGCAGGGAGACCCGCCCGCCCCTCAATCTCGACCAGACAGAGCCGGCAGGAGCCGAAGGCATCCATCATGTCGGTGGCGCAGAGCTTCGGGATTTCGATACCCGCATCCATCGATGCGCGCATGACGGACGTTCCCTCGGGCACCGTCACTTGGTTGCCGTCGATGGTGAGCGTCACCATGGTTTCGGAGGTCGAGGCCGGCGTGCCGTAGTCTATTTCGTGGACAAGAGGCATGGTCTTACTCCGCCGCTTCGATAAGAGGTGTGGGAACGAAATCTTCGGGGAAATGCGTCATGGCGCTCATGACGGGATAAGGCGTGAAACCCCCGAGCGCGCAGAGCGACCCGAACTTCATGGTGTTGCATAGATCGGCAAGCAGCTCGCGGTTTTTTTCCGGCTCGATGCCGCGGGCGATCTTGTCCGTCGTTTCGACGCCGCGCGTCGAGCCGATGCGGCAGGGCGTGCACTTGCCGCAGCTTTCGACGGCGCAGAACTCCATCGCGAAACGTGCCTGCTTCAGCATGTCAGCACTCTCGTCGAAGACGACGATACCCGCATGGCCGATCAGTCCGTCCTTGGCAGCGAAAGCCTCGTAGTCGAATGGCGTGTCGAACAGGGAGCGCGGGAAATAGGCGCCGAGGGGACCGCCGACCTGAACCGCCTTCACCGGCCGCCCGGATGCGGTGCCGCCGGCAATGTCATCGACCAGGTCGCCGAGCGAAATGCCGAAAGCCGTCTCGAACAAACCGCCATGCTTCACGTTGCCGGCGATCTGGATCGGAATGGTTCCGCGCGACCGGCCGAGGCCGAAGTCGCGGTAATAGGCCGCCCCCTTGTCCATGATCACGGGCACGGAAGCGAGCGAAATGACGTTGTTGATGACGGTCGGACAGTCGAAGAGGCCCTTGTGGGCCGGCAGAGGTGGCTTGGCACGGACGATACCACGCTTGCCTTCGAGGCTGTTGAGAAGCGCCGTCTCCTCGCCGCAGACATACGCGCCCGCGCCGGTGCGGACTTCCATGTCGAAAGCCTTGCCAGAGCCCAGAACCGACGTGCCGAGAATGCCGGCGCTGCGGGCAATATCGATCGCCCGGCTCATCGCCGCGATCGCATGCGGATATTCCGAGCGGGTATAGATGAAGCCCTTCGTCGCGCCCGTTGCAAGGCCCGCGATCGCCATGCCTTCTATCAGTACGAAGGGATCGCCTTCCATGATCATTCGGTCGGCAAAGGTGCCGCTGTCGCCCTCATCGGCATTGCAGACGATGTATTTGCGATCACCGGGAGCGTCGAGCACCGTCTTCCACTTGATGCCCGTCGGGAAACCTGCACCACCGCGGCCACGCAGGCCGGAATCGGTGACTTCCTTGACGACATCGGCGGGCGACATCGAAACCGCGCGACGCAAGCCGGCGAGGCCGCCGTGAGCCTCATAGTCATCGAGGGAAAGCGGATCGGTGATGCCGCAGCGGGCGAAGGTCAGGCGCGTCTGACGCTTGAGGAACGGAAGTTCCTCGACCTCGCCAAGACAGAGGGGGTGATCGGCGCCGGCAATCAATCCGGCATCAAACAGCGAAACGACGTCCTTTGTCTTCACAGGCCCATAGCCGATGCGCTTGCCCGAGACCTCAACCTCGACCAGCGGTTCCAGCCAATGCATGCCGCGCGAGCCATTGCGCACGATCTTGGCGTCAAGGCCGCGCGCCACAATCTGCTCGGAGATCGCCTTGGCCACATGCTCGGCGCCCAATGCCATGGCCGCGGCGTCGCAGGGAACATAGATCCGGACGGTCATCGGCGTGCCTCCGAAATCAGCGCCTCGAGATCGGCGACATCCACCCGGCCATGAACCTCGCCATCCATCATCGCGGACGGCGAGCAGGAACAGAGTCCCAGACAGAAGACGGGCTCGAGGGTAATTGCTCCATCCGGCGTCGTACCGTGCCAGTCGATGCCGAGGAGCGCCTTAACGCGATCGGCCAGCGCATCGCCGCCCATCGATTGACAGGCCTCGGCACGACAGAGCCTCAGCACATGCCGGCCGGCGGGATGGTCGCGATAATCGTGGTAAAAGGTAACAACGCCGTGCACCTCTGCACGCGAGAGATTGAGTTCCTTCGCAATGACAGGCAGCGCCTCCTGCGGCACATGGCCGAACTCATCCTGGATCCCGTGCAGGATCGGCAGAAGCGGACCTTCGAGATGCTTGAACTGATCGATGATCGCGATGGTGCGCGTTGCGATATCGCCTTTGGCGACATGGATATTCATCAGCAGCCCTCCCACGGCCTGCACATTGCGCGTCGCGGGCCTGGGGCAGGCGGGCTTTCCTCAGAACCCTATGACCGACAGAACCGCTCGCGTCCGTTCATTATAGAACTTTCTCAGGGATGGACGAAGCGATCAATAATGCTGTTCCGTCAGTCGATAGGAGATTCCTATCAAAAATCGGGGTCTTCAGCGAGAATCCGAGCCTCATGCAGCAGGGCGGAAACCAATGGCGTGAACGGTTCACGATGCGTCGCAACCAGACCAACAAGATGATGTGCCCGCGGCTCGGTGATCGGGATCATCCGTATTTCGGCCGGAAAGCCAAAGGATTTCGCGACATTGCGGGGCATGATGCTGGCCCATCGCCCGGTTCGGACGTGCGAGAAGAGCACGATCATCGAATTCGATTCGAGCGTCGGATGCGCCGTGATGCCCACTTCCGCCAGATGCTGGTTGATGATACGGCGGTTTTGCATGTCCGCGGTCAATAGACAAAGCCGAAGATCGCCCACTTCCTTCCAGGTGACGCTGTCGCGCTCCGAAAGAGGGCTGCCGGCGGCGGTGATGAGATTGTAGTGCTCGGCATAGAGCGGCACGCTGGTTACTCGTCCGAGCGGCTCGTTTTCCAGATAGGTGATGCCGGCATCGATCTCGAGATTCTCCAGCATGCTAAGCACTTGCAGCGAATTGCGCGATACGATGGAAAAGGTCACGTCAGGATGACGCTCCTGAAACGGCGTAGTGATACGCGGCAGCATGGCCAACGCCGTCGGGATTGCCGCAATCTTTATGTGTCCCGAAAGGCCCGTACGCGCCGCCCGCATCTCCTGGCGCATCGTGCGGGCATCGCCGACGATGCGCCGCGCCCATTCGAGCACGCGCTGGCCCTCGGGTGTGAGCCCCTGGAAGCGAGAGCCGCGCTGCACCAGCATGACGCCAAGCTGATCCTCGAGCTGACGAATGGCGGCTGATAACGTCGGCTGCGAAATGCCGCACTCTTCCGCGGCGCGGCCGAAGTGCTTCTCGTTGGCGAGCGCGATAAAAAATTCCAACTTGTCGATCATCCGGCCTCCTCCCCGAATTGCAGCACAGCGTCATCTTCACGCTCGGGGAAGCGGTCCGCAAGGCCGGTTAACTGCCTTGTGTTCTCGAAAACGTCGCGAACAGAAAATGCAGCAGCAAGGTCGCGAATGAGCGACGCTGGGAGAACACCTCAAGAAGGGTCCCTCGTCAGCAGATAAGCTGGCCACCATTGATCTCCAGCACCTGCCCGGTGATGTAACCGGATAGAGAAGGCGCCGAAAGGAAGAGATAGGCGGGCGCGCAATCTTCCGAGGTCCCCAATCGCTGCAAGGGAATGGTCTTGCGGGTCTGCTCCAGCTTTTCCGGCGACGAGTACCGTTGGTGAAAGTCGGTCTCGATCGTTCCCGGCGACACGCAGTTGACGCGAATTTTGTCGGGTGCGAGTTCCCTTGCCAGCGCCTTCGAATAGGTAGCGACGAAGGCTTTCGACGCCGAATAGATCGCCGAACCGGGGCTTCCCCCCGTCAGCGCGGAAATCGAGACCGTGTTGACGATCGACGCTTCCTGCGATGCGCGGAGCGCCGGCAGGAGCCCACGCGTCACCTCGACAACCGACGTCTGGTTCAAACGCACGATCGCTTCATACTGTTCGTCGGTCAGCACACCGGCCGGAAAGCGACCGACCATGGTGCCGGCGTTGTTGACCAGCACGTGGATCCGGTCGAACGTTGCGAGGGCTTTTTCGGCAAACGCGCTGGTGCCGCCCTGTGTCGAAAAATCGGCGGTAACGAGAAAAGCTCGCCGGTCTTCCTCCGCCGTCAGCAGGAAATCCGGCAAATCGCGTGCGGCGCTGCGCCCGAGGTGCACCAATACCCTCGCTCCGCAGTTGAGAAACTGCCGCGCCACCTCCAGGCCGATGCCGCGACCGCCACCGGTGACAACCACGTTGCGGTTTTCGAACAGCTTGGGGTGAAACATCCAGTCCTCCACGACGTGAGCGAGCTGTTTGCAGCTCTTGCATTGTTCTGATGCCGCGCGGGGAGCGCTGCCTACTCGTCGGTTTCCAGCAGGCGCGGACCCGGCCCATCTCTTGCTAGCCGATCATAGGGATTGCGCAGCGGGCAGCTTTCAACCGAGAGGCAACCACAGCCAATGCAATCCGTCAACCTGTCGCGCAAGGCAACGAGGCGATGGATGCGGGCATCGAGATCGTCCTTCCAGAGGGCCGACAGGCGCTGCCAATCCGTAGCAGTCGGCGTGCGGCCCTGCGGCAGCGTATCGAAAGCGGCCTGGATCTCCGCCAACGGAATGCCCACGCGCTGCGCCACCTTGATAATGCCGAGACGGCGGAGCACGTCGCGACCGAACCGGCGTTGATTGCCACGAGAGCGGATACTCGAGATGAGGCCCTTTGCTTCGTAGAAGTGGAGTGCAGAGACGGCAAGGCCGCTGCGCTCGGCAACTTCGCCGACGGACAGCAGCTTCCTGAATGGATTGCTGGAGCCTTCTTCCACAGTCTCAGCCTCAAGTTTACTTGAGGTACTATAGCCGAGTGCTTCGCGATCGGAAGCCTACATCGTGGCGAGGACAGACGGCAGAAAACAAAAAAGCGGCCCGAAAGCCGCTTCAAAACGCCGGACGTTGGCGTAGATCAATCCTGGTCGATCACACCCTGCAGGTGCGTCAGTTCCATGATGTAGTGTTCCAGGCGCGACTTGTGCTCATGATGCACGGCGTCTTCGATCTCGCGCTTCGCCGCTTCGATGCGAAGCGTCAGCTCGTCCTTGGAGAGATCCTGAACGATGACCGCGGATTCAGCCAGCAGCGTGCAGCCGGTCGGCAGAATATCGGCGAAACCGCCGAAAACCACGTAGTCCTGCTTCGAGCCATTGGCGAAACGAACGCTGACGATGCCGGGCTTGATGGTCGTCATCGTCGGGGCGTGGTTCGCCATAACCGTCATCTCGCCGTCGGTTGCCGGAATGACAACTTCGGTCACCATCTCCGAAAGGAGCAGGCGCTCGGGAGACACGAGTTCAAAATTGAAATTGTCAGCCATCAGTGACTTACCTTCTCGGCGGCTTCTGTATCTTGCAAGTTCGTCCCGCAGAACGGGCAATGTGCTATCGCCTGATCGAGATATCCAAGACCTTCCTCGGTCTGGATCAGTCCCACCACCATCATCATCTTGCCGTCGTTCGATCTGTAGATCGTCGGTGCGGCCGGGGCAGGAAGCTCTGCTGCGACTTCCCGAAGGGCGTCGCAGCAGAAGATCTCGTTAAGAGCGTCGCTCATCAGGCAGCTGCGGACAGCTTCTTGGCCTTCTCGATGGCTTCGTCGATCGAGCCAACCATGTAGAAGGCAGCTTCCGGCAGGTGGTCGTATTCGCCGTTGACGAGGCCCTTGAAGCCCTTGATCGTGTCTTCGAGGGCGACCAGCTTGCCCGGCGAACCGGTGAAGACTTCGGCAACGAAGAACGGCTGCGACAGGAAGCGCTCGATCTTACGGGCGCGGGCAACGGCCAGCTTGTCCTCTTCGGACAGTTCGTCCATGCCCAGGATGGCGATGATGTCCTGCAGGGCCTTGTAGCGCTGCAGCGTCGACTGAACCTTACGAGCCACTTCGTAGTGCTCTTCGCCGACAACGATCGGGTCGAGCATACGCGACGTGGAGTCGAGCGGGTCGACGGCCGGGTAGATACCCTTTTCAGCGATCGAGCGAGACAGAACGGTCGTTGCATCCAGGTGAGCGAACGAGGTTGCCGGAGCAGGGTCGGTCAAGTCGTCGGCAGGAACGTAAATGGCCTGAACCGAGGTGATCGAGCCGGTCGTCGTGGTCGTGATGCGCTCCTGCATCTGGCCCATGTCCGTTGCGAGCGTCGGCTGGTAGCCAACGGCCGAAGGAATGCGGCCGAGCAGAGCCGACACTTCGGAACCTGCCTGCGTGAAGCGGAAGATGTTGTCGACGAAGAACAGAACGTCCTGGCCCTGGTCGCGGAAGTTTTCAGCAACCGTCAGACCGGTCAGAGCAACGCGAGCGCGTGCGCCCGGCGGTTCGTTCATCTGGCCGTAAACGAGCGCGGCCTTGGAGCCTTCGCCACCGCCGTGCTTGTTAACGCCGGATTCGATCATTTCGTGGTAGAGGTCGTTACCTTCGCGGGTACGCTCACCCACGCCGGCGAATACCGAGTAACCACCGTGCGCCTTGGCGACGTTGTTGATCAGTTCCATGATGAGAACGGTCTTGCCGACGCCTGCACCGCCGAAGAGGCCGATCTTGCCGCCCTTTGCGTACGGAGCGAGAAGGTCGACGACCTTGATGCCGGTGACGAGGATCTGTGCTTCCGTGGACTGATCGACGTAAGCCGGAGCGTCCTGGTGGATAGCGCGCTTGGAAGCGGTGACCAGCGGGCCTGCTTCGTCGACCGGCTCGCCGATGACGTTCATGATACGGCCGAGCGTTTCCGGACCAACCGGAACGGCAATCGGAGCACCGGTGTCAGAAACCGCCTGACCGCGAACCAGACCTTCGGTCGAGTCCATGGCGATCGTGCGAACTTCGTTCTCGCCGAGGTGCTGCGCTACTTCGAGAACCAGGCGGTTACCGCCGTTGCTCGTTTCAAGCGCGTTCAAAATCGCCGGCAGTTCGCCTTCGAAAGCAACGTCCACGACGGCGCCGATAACCTGCGTGACCTTGCCGGCAGAGCCTGCCGCAGTCTTGGGGGTAGCTGCCTTAGCCATCTTCTTACCCTCTTTTCCCTAACCTCAGAGCGCTTCCGCGCCCGAAATGATTTCAATGAGTTCCTTGGTGATCTGAGCCTGACGCTGACGGTTGTAGTTGAGCGTCAGCTTGTTGATCATTTCACCAGCGTTGCGCGTTGCATTGTCCATCGCGCTCATCTTGGCGCCCATTTCACCGGCGACGTTCTCAAGGAGCGCGCGGAAGATCTGGACGGAAATGTTGCGCGGGATCAGATCCTCGAGGATCGATGCCGGATCCGGCTCATACTCGTAAACTGCGCCGGCGTGCTCCGCATCCTCTGCAACAGCCGTGGGGGCCGATGCGGGAATGAGCTGCTGTGCCGTCGGAACCTGCGAGATGACCGACTTGAATTCGGAATAGAACAACGTGCAGACGTCGAACTCGTCGGCTTCGAACATGTCGATGATGCGCTTGCCGATCTGGTCGGCATTCTCAAAACCAACCTTCTTCACATCGCGCAATTCCTTGCGCTCGACGATGAGCGAAGCGAATTCGCGGCGTAGAACGTCGTAGCCCTTCTTGCCGACGGTAAAGATCTTGACGGTCTTGCCTTCAGCGAGAAGCCTGCGAGCGTGATCGCGCGCAAAACGCGAGATCTGCGAGTTGAAGCCGCCGCACAAGCCGCGTTCGGCAGTGCAGACGACCAGCAAGTGAACCTGGTCCTTGCCGTTGCCGGTCATCAGCGCCGGCGCACCGTCGGCCTCCGTCATCGCACCAGCAATGTTTGCCAGAACGGCACCCATGCGCTGCGAGTACGGACGGGCGGCCTCGGCCGCCTCCTGGGCACGCCGAAGCTTCGCCGCGGCGACCATTTTCATCGCCTTGGTGATCTTCTGCGTCGCCTTGACGGAGGCGATCCGGTTTTTCAGATCCTTAAGTGAAGGCATCCGTTATCCGTCCTTTGGGTCCGATTAGGCGAAGGACTTCGCGAAGCTATCGATGGCAGCCGTGAGCTTGCCCTTCGTATCGTCGCTGATTGCCTTGTCCGTACGGATCGTGTCGAGGATAGCCGAGCCTTCCGAGCGAAGGTACGACAGCAGGCCCTGTTCGAACTTGCCGACCTGTGCGACCGGGATCTTGTCGAGGTAGCCGTTGACGCCAGCGAAGATCACCGCGACCTGCTCTTCCGTCTTCAGCGGCGAGAACTGCGGCTGCTTCAGGAGTTCGGTCAGGCGTGCACCGCGGTTCAGCAGGCGCTGCGTCGAGGCGTCGAGGTCGGAGCCGAACTGAGCGAAAGCGGCCATTTCGCGATACTGGGCGAGTTCGCCCTTGATCGAGCCGGCAACCTGCTTCATCGCCTTGACCTGCGCGGCGGAGCCGACGCGCGAAACCGACAGACCGACGTTAACGGCCGGACGGATACCCTGATAGAACAGGTCGGTTTCGAGGAAGATCTGGCCGTCGGTGATCGAGATCACGTTGGTCGGAATGAACGCCGAAACGTCGTTGCCCTGGGTTTCGATGACAGGCAGAGCCGTCAGAGAGCCAGCGCCCTTTTCGTCGGAGAGCTTTGCAGCGCGCTCGAGGAGACGCGAATGCAGATAGAAAACGTCGCCCGGGTAAGCTTCGCGGCCCGGCGGGCGGCGCAGCAGCAGCGACATCTGGCGGTAAGCAACAGCCTGCTTGGACAGGTCGTCGTAACCGATCAGCGCGTGCTGACCGTTGTCACGGAAGTATTCGCCCATCGTGCAACCAGCGAACGGCGCCAGGTACTGCATCGGAGCCGGATCGGAAGCGGTCGCGGCAACGACGATCGAGTACTTCATTGCGCCGCGTTCTTCGAGAACCTTGACGAACTGGGCAACGGTCGAACGCTTCTGGCCGATAGCGACGTAGACGCAGAACAGCTTCTCGCTGTCCGGGCCGTTGTCGTGGATGGCCTTCTGGTTCAGGATCGTGTCGAGAATGATCGCGGTCTTGCCAGTCTGACGGTCGCCAATGACGAGCTCGCGCTGGCCACGACCGACCGGGATGAGCGCGTCGATGGCCTTGAGGCCGGTCGACATCGGTTCATGAACCGACTTGCGCGGAATGATGCCCGGAGCCTTGACGTCGACGCGCGCACGGCGGGTCGAGTTGATCGGGCCCTTGCCGTCGATCGGGTTGCCGAGAGCGTCGACAACGCGACCGAGCAGTTCCGGACCAACCGGAACGTCAACGATGGCGCCGGTCCGCTTGACGGTGTCGCCTTCCTTGATGTCGCGGTCCGAACCGAAAATAACAACACCGACGTTGTCCGATTCCAGGTTCAGCGCCATGCCACGGATGCCGCCGGGGAACTCGACCATTTCGCCTGCCTGAACATTGTCCAGACCGTAAACGCGAGCGATACCGTCACCGACGGAGAGAACCTGACCGACTTCCGAGACTTCTGCCTCTTTGCCGAAGTTTTTGATCTGGTCTTTGAGAATTGCGGAAATTTCCGCCGCGCGGATATCCATCAGCCGACCTCTTTCAATGCAAGCTTAAGGGTAGAGAGTTTCGTACGAAGAGACGTATCAATCTGACGGGACCCGACCTTCACGATCAGACCACCAAGAATTGACGGATCGATCGTGACAGCAATCGCCACGTCTTTGCCGGTGACGCCCTTGAGCGCCGCCTTCAATTCAGTTTCCTGCGCCGCAGTCAGCGCATGGGCCGAGGTAACCTCGGCAGTAATTTCTCCGCGATGGTTTGCAGCGATGATGCGGAAGGCCCTGATCATGCCCGGGAGAGCAAAGAGGCGGCGGTTACGCGCCACGACCTTCAGAAAGTTCGCGAAGAAGCCGCTGATACCAGCCTTCTCGCTGATGGCGACAATCGCCTTGAGCTGATCGTCGGCCGAAAAAACAGGGCTCGAAACAAAACGCTTCAGGTCGCCGCTCTCGTCGAGCATCGCCTGGAACCGGTCGAGGTCCTTGGTGACGCTTTCGACTGCGCCCTGCTCAAGCGCCAACTCGAACAGCGACGAGGCATAGCGCTCTGCAACACCAGAAGTAAGCTGGGATGTGTCTGCCACTGGCCCAAATTTCCCTGATTTCAACTCAAAATCCGGTCCCCGGCGGGCGCCTGACCTAGGATCTTGAATTCGTTATGATTTCCCCCAGAAATCGCAAGAGAGCCTCTTGCTTCTTCCGAAATTCGGGGTCCGTCTAACATAGGATGTTCGGACTCGCAACACGCGTAACGCCCGAATACGGCTTTCCCATCGATTTCTAACGCAAAAATGCTCAAAGCCCGGCAGCGAAGTGCTCAGCGCGAGAAATATCAGCTCAACTCAAGCGGAAAAGAAACCAAAAACATAGGCGAGCGGAAGCGCAGCCAGAACGATTTGCACAACCAGAAGTAAATAGTTGAGAATCGTGCTCCCCTTATCTGAAAGGAGCGAAATGATGCGCGCAAATGCGGCCATGGCGAAGGAGGCGCCAAGCGCCATGTAGATCCAGTTCTGCGCCAACATGATGGCCGAGAGACCGAAGCCGAGATAGAAACCGCCGACCGATCGTTGCTCGGCGTAGCCGTCACGGCGACCCTCGCGCGGCATGAGGCCGAACAACCGCATCGCATAGCCTGGCGCGAACATGATGACAAAGCCCGCCAGCGCCGCGAACGCGGCGGCTGCGAAAGCGAGCTGTTCCCCAAGCTCCGTTGGAAAGTAAAAATCCATCATCGACCCCGAATCCCTTGTTTCGCCGTCCTTATGCCATGATTGGCTTGCCCGGCAAAAGCCCGTTCGGGAGCGATCTACAGGAAGCTTTGGGGATCCACGTCGAGCTGCACATGCACCGATCCGCGCTCCTTCGGCGCCTGCGCAAGCATGGCCCTGAGAAATGCCTGCATGTCCGAGTTCCTCCGTCCATGCACGAGAAGCCGGAAGCGATAGCGGCCGCGCACCAGCGCAAGCGGCGCTTCCGCAGGCCCGAGCACCGAGATGCCGGAGACATGAGGCGCGGCGTTTCGGATGCCGCGGGCATGGTTTTCCGCATCATGGCGCGTTTCCGCCGAAACGATGATCGACGCCAGCCGTCCGAACGGCGGCAGGATGGCGCGCTCCCGCTCGGCGATCTCGCGTTCGTAGAAGGCGCTTGCATCGCCCGACACGATCGCCTGCATGACGGGATGCTGAGGCTGGTAGGTCTGCAACAGGCCGTGGCTTTTCAGGCCGGTGCGACCGGCGCGGCCCGTCACCTGCGACAGCAGCTGAAAGGTACGCTCGGCGGCACGCGGGTCGCCATTGGCGAGGCCGAGATCGGCATCGACGATGCCGACCAGCGTCATCAGCGGGAAATTGTGACCCTTGGCGACAAGCTGCGTGCCGATGACGATATCGGCCTCGCCCTTGGCAATGGCCTCGAGCTCAAGGCGCAACCGTTTGACGCCGCCCATCATGTCGGACGAGAGCACGATGGTTCGCGCCTCGGGGAAATGGCGTTCCACCTCCTCGGCGATGCGTTCGACCCCCGGTCCGCAAGCAACGAGGTGATCAAGCGTTCCGCATTCGGGACAAGCCTCGGGGGTGTGCTCGGCATGGCCGCACTGATGGCATTGCAGCTGCCTCTTGAACCGGTGCTCGACGAGCCAGCTGGAGCATTGCGGGCACTGGAAGCGATGTCCACAGACGCGGCAGAGCGTCAGCGGCGCATAGCCCCGCCGGTTCAGGAAGAGCAGCGCCTGCTGTTGCTTTTCGACGGTCTTGCCGATCGCGCGGATCAGGACCGGCGACAGGAAACCGCCGCGCTCGGGGGCATGGCGGCGCATGTCGATCAAGTGCAGATCCGGCAATGCTGCGTCGCCGAATCGGGTCGGCATGTGAATGGTGCTGTAACGACCGCTCTGCCCATTGACCTGGCTTTCGACCGAGGGGGTGGCGGAGACGAGAACCACCGGGAAATCACCAATGCGCGCACGCACGACCGCCATGTCGCGCGCATTGTAATAGACACGGTCCTCCTGCTTGTAGGCCGGATCGTGCTCTTCATCGACGATGATAAGGCCTAGATCCTCGAACGGCAGGAACAGAGCCGAACGCGCGCCGGCAACGACGCGAACCTCGCCGGTGACCGCCTGACGCCAGACCTTCTCGCGGGTGCGTGGCGCCAGATCAGAATGCCATTCGGCGGGCTTGGCGCCGAAGCGGTCCTGAAAGCGCTCGAGAAAGCTTGCCGTCAGCGCGATCTCCGGCAGGAGAATCAGAACCTGCTTGCCGCGTCTCAGCGTTTCCGCAATCGCCTCGAAATAGACTTCCGTCTTTCCCGAACCGGTGACGCCGTCGATCAGCGAGACGGCGAACTCACCCTTTCGAACTTCGACGAGAATCTCGTCGGCCGCCTCCCTTTGCGGGCCTTCCAGCCGCGCGCCCACGAATTCGGGATCGGGTTTGGCGACCACCGGCGGTGGCGGCAGGAAGACGGTTTCGAAAATACCCTGGCTTACCAGACCGTCGACGACGCTCGTCGAGACGCCCGCGGCATGGGCAAGTCCACTTCGCGTCCAGGACAGACCGTCGCCGGCAATGTCGAGCACCCGGGCGCGGGCTGGCGTCATCCGCTCCGGCTGTCCGCCAACGAAGCGCAGGCCCTCCACCATCGGTTCCGGTTCAAAGGCATTCGGCGCACGCAGCGCCATCCGCGCCACGAGCCCTGGCGGCGACAGCGTGTAGCTCGCCACCCAGTCGATGAAATCGCGCATCTCCTTGGTGAGTGGCGGGCAATCGAAAACATGGCTGATCGGCCTCAGCTTCTTCGGATCGACATTGTCTTCGCCGCCGTCCCAGACGACGCCGATCACCTGCCTCGGACCGAGTGGCACCTGCACGACCGATCCCGGCTCAACGGCCATCCCCTCGGGCACCGCGTAGGAATAGGGCTTTGGCGCCGGCATGGGTACGAGGACCGGAACCGTACGGTTTGCCGGCGGCGTCTCAAACAACGCTCCAAAGAGATCGGACGAATCTGTGCTCATCGGGCGAGACCATGCCCGGATCGGCGCGAAAAGAAAACCTGCAAGACTGGTGCCACCGGTTTACTCGTCGTCATCGATAACGCCCGTAAGCCGCATGCCCTCGATCCATGTTGCGCCGTCCCGCCGCACCACGTGGCGGGCACGGGCGCCGCATTTCTCGCGCACGGCGGCCGCCAGCGCTTCCGAATGCGTAACGATCCAGATCTGACTGCTGCGGGCCGCCTCCGCGATTATGTCCGCCAGAGGCAACAACATATCGGGATGCAGGCTTGCTTCCGGTTCGTTGAGCGCAATCAGCGGCGGCAGCCGATAGGACATCAGCGCCGCGGCCAGGCCGAGGAACCGTATCTGCCCGTCCGACAGTTCGCGCGGCTGGAACACGCGGTTCGGAAATTCGGGAAAGGAAAGGCCGAACGACGCCGTCTCCTCGGGCAGCGGCACCGCGAGTCGCGCACCGCCGAGGGCAGCGGCGACGGCACGATCGAGATCGACCGTATCCTCCCGCGTATGCACCAGCGTTGCGAAGACCGCTGCAATGTTGCTGCCGTCCTCATCGAGCAGTGGCGCCGTGACCGCAAGGCAGGGTGCGCGCAGCGGTGAGAAACGATCCGTCCGGAAGCCGTGGAAGAAGCGCCAGCCGTCGATCGCACGGCGGAATGTCCCAATCTCGGGATAGTGCCCAGCGTCGCCAAGCAGTGCGATCGCGGTTTCCGAGGTCAGCGCCTGCTCGGGATAATCCTGCATCCGCCCATTCGGCCCGCGAACGGAAATCGCCGGGCCGGCACGCTTCATCATCGTGACAGGTCGGGTTCCGGTCTCGATCGAAAGCTCTTCGGTCTTGATTTGCGGTTCAAAGGGAAATCCCGCCGCAGCCGCCGGCGGTCGTAGACCGGCCTCGACCCGATACCGGAAGGTGATCGCCCTTTCCTCGTCCAGAAGCTCCGCCTCGAGGCGAATCCGGAACGGCCCGTCGACATCCCGGCGCGGGCCGGACCACAACGCCGAGAACATCCCGCCCTCGGCGGCGATCTCATGCGCCAGACGTCCGCGCGTTGCCGCCTGGATGAGCTGGAGAGCCCGGTAGAGATTGGATTTTCCGACCCCGTTTTCGCCGATGAAAAGGTTGATTCCCGAAAGATCCATGCGGATCGATCGCAGGGACCGGTAGTTCTGGGCGAACATCGAGCGGAGCAGCATGCCTCGCTTTAGCCTATCCGATTAGGGAATTGAATGGGCACCGACTAGTTCCGGTTCCGCAGGCGGAACCAACGGCAGGAATTGCGTGTCACCATCCGCGGCGAGCGCATGTACAGTGTGGTCTTCCAATGCCTTGGTGACTTCGTTGATGTCGCCGTCGAGATGCTCCACCGGGATCAGATTGCCGACCACGAAATCGAATCGGTCGCCGCGCTTATTCAGAAGCTCGTGAAAGACCGTCATGTCCCTGAGCTCGGTCGACCATTTCGCGAACCAGTAGAATAGTCCGGAGTTCCGCGCCGTCATGTGTACCGGCAGGATCGGCAGATTGTATTTCCGCGCAAGGCCGACGGCGGAGGTTTTCCAGGGACGTTCGTTCAGCCGGCCGTTCGCCCAATAAGCGATGCGCCCAGACGGAAAAAGAACCGTCGCCTTGCCTTCTTTGACGGCACGGTTGGTGATCTGCAATGTCTCACGGGTCTTCAGCTTGCTCTTGTATTCCTCGCGCCATTCCACCGGAATGATGACCTCGGCAAAACGTGGATTGACGCGTATGGCATCGCGGTTGGCAAACACCATGATGTCCGGCCGCTTGGTTTTCAGGAGGTCGAACACGGCAACGCCATCGGCGATCCCGGTCGGATGGTTGCTGACGAGCATGAAGCCGCCGCTATCCGGAATGCGTTCGCCGTGCCGAATATTGATCTCGAGCTTCAGCAGGTTGCTCATGTACTCGAAGCACTGGAGCCCCGGCATATTCGCAACGTCATTGGCGAAGCTGATCGCCCTGTTGTAGCGCAGCAGTGTGTGGAGGAACGGCCGCATGACGGGCCAGAGCGGATGTTTCACGATCTTCTGCCCACGCTCGGCGATCAAGGTATCGACGATGTGGCCCGGCTTGCCATGGGAGACGAGCGCGATCGTCTCCGCGAACTGTCCAATTGCGGTCGTTGGATGGCGCCGTGACATTCAAGATCCTGCGTCGTTGGGAAACCGGTCACGTGGAATGATATGATAGAAGCATGACAAGCACTTGGCCGGCATTAGGAATTCCATAACTATCGCTCCTTCAGAATTGGCGGCAGGATTGGCAAATTCAAGGCCGGATACGTGAACGAACTCCTGATCATCGCCGACCCCGGCCTGATGGCCGAGCGCTCGGCATGGCTCGATAGCCTGGCTCGCGAGCGACGTCTGTCGGAGCACACGCTCGATGCTTACGAGCGTGATACGCGTCAGTTCCTGACGTTTCTGACCGGTCACCTCGGCGGCCCCGCAACGCTGAAAGATATCCAGGCGTTAAGGCCCGCGGACTTCCGTGCTTTTCTGGCGGCGCGACGCAAAGAGGGCTCCGGCGCTCGTTCGCTCGGTCGCAGTCTCGCCGGGCTGCGTTCCCTCCTGCGTTACCTCGAAAAGAAGGGACTGGTGAATGCCGCTGGCGTCAGCGCCGTCCGCTCGCCGAAGCAGCCGAAATCACTGCCGAAACCCTTATCCGACCGGCAGGCCATCACTGTCGTCAGCGACGAGGCTCAGTTGCACGAAGAGCCTTGGATTGCCGCACGCGATGCCGCCGTTTTCACGCTGCTCTACGGCTGCGGTCTGCGCATCTCCGAAGCGCTCGATCTGACGCCTGGCAACTTCAACCGCGGCGCGGCCACGCTGCGCATAACCGGCAAGGGCAACAAGACCCGCCTTGTGCCGATGCTCACCGTCGTCTTCGACGCCGTCGAGAAATACCGGTCTTTGTGCCCCTATCATCTCGAAGGCGAAGAACCCCTCTTTCGCGGCGCGCGCGGCGGCAAACTGCAAGCTGCGATCATTCAGCGCACCATGCAAAAGATGCGCAGCGCCTTCGGCCTTCCGGAAACAGCGACACCGCATGCGCTGCGCCATTCGTTTGCCACCCACCTGTTGGCAGGTGGCGGCGATTTGAGAACCATCCAGGAATTGCTCGGCCACGCCAGCCTTTCCACCACCCAGGTCTATACAGGTGTGGATTCCTCACGGTTGCTTGAAGTTTACGACCGTGCCCATCCCCGGGCGTAATCTTTTGTTAACGGCTTCTCTTAAGGGAATATCCGCATGCTGGGCGTAGGCTTAGCGATCATAGTGACCGGAACACCATCATGACGATCTCCATCGGCCACCGCAGCCTGCACATCGCATCGCCGAGCAATCTCCTGCTCTGGCTGATTGCCGCCTTTCACATGATGCTTGCGGCAACCCTGATCGCTGTGCTGTTCTCGGTGTCCCCCGCCGCAGCGGCCGACGAGGATGCCTGTACCGGCCACAATATCCTGACCGATCTCAAGCAGAGCGATGCCGCCCGCTACGCCGAAGTGGTGAAGGAGGCCGATGCCGTGCCGAACGGCAAGGGCATTTTCTGGAAGATCGAGAAGGCGGGGATAGCCCCGTCCTGGCTGCTCGGCAGCATGCATGTGACCGATCCGCGCGTGCTGACACTCCCACCACGCACGCAGGCAGCCCATGACGCTGCCGACACGATCGTCATTGAATCCGACGAGATCCTCGACGAGAAGAAGGCTTCCGCCGCTCTGCTGATGAAGCCTGAACTGATGATGTTTACGGACGGGACGACGATTGAAAAGCTTCTGTCTCACGACGACTACGTTCGTCTGGAGGAAGGCCTGAAGCAGCGCGGCATCCCACTTGCCGCGGTCTCGCGCATGCGCCCCTGGATGATATCAAGCGTTGTTGCCCTGCCCAGCTGCGAAATGGCCCGCAAGGCGAAGGGCGTACAGTTCCTCGATCAGAAGATTGCCGCAGATGCCGTTGCTGGGGGCAAGCAGGTCAAGGGCCTGGAAACGCTTGCCGAGCAGCTGCAGGCAATGGCCGAGCTGCCGACCGAATTCCACATGAAGTCGCTGATCGAGACGCTGGCCTTGGGTTCCAAGATGAACGACGTGGTGGAAACCATGACCGATCTCTACCTCTCCGGCGATATCGGCATGACCATTCCGATGCTGAAGACAGTCTCGCCCGACGGCGAGGATGAGGACGGCGACTATGCCGCCTTCGAACAGCGCATCATTCTCGACCGCAACAAGGTGATGGCCGAGCGAGCAGCCCCGATCCTTGCCAATGGCAACGTCTTCATGGCCGTCGGCGCGCTCCATCTTCCCGGCGAAGGCGGCGTCATCGAACTGCTGCGCAAGCAGGGCTTCACGGTGACGGCCGTCAACTAGCTCCCAACGGTCATGCGCCTGAGAACATTGGTCTTCCAGTAGAACTGGTGGGCCAGCGCGCCGGCAACATGCGCCGCGATCAAAGCCCAGAGGATTGCCTTGAGGATACCGCCATGAAGCTCGCCGGAAAAATCTATTCCTAGATAGTAAGCCATCATGCCGGTCAGCGGCAGGAGGAAGATGAGCAGATACAGCGCTGCATGCGCGACCTTGGCGCCAATCCGGAATATCTTCGGCTCCGCCGCCGGTTCAGCGGGCGCGCCCTGAATAAGGCGCAGGCAAACGCGAAGGATTGCCAGAACGAGAATGCCGATGCCGACATAGGCATGCACATTGGCAGACGCGATCTGATCTGCCGAGGGGATGCCACCATGACGAACCGTCCGGTTCCAAGCGTTCATACCATCCGGAAAGAGCAGGTTGAAAAAGATCATGAGCGCCATGACCCAATGCAGCAATCGCTGTGGGAGGCTATATGCATCACGAGAATCAGTAGGCATGTATCTATCCTCAAAACGGCAATTAGAACCGTTCTAAGGTAAATGGGCCGTCTGCTGTGAAGCAAGCGGCCCATCCCATATTGCGAAAATTTAATATTACATATGGATCGGCTTGAAGAAGGCGGCGAGAGCCGCTTCCTTGACCGCTTCCGACATGGTCGGGTGCGCGTGGCAGGTGCGGCCGAGATCTTCCGCGGAACCACCAAACTCCATCAGAACGGCGATCTCGTGGATCATCTCGCCGGCGCCGAAGCCGACAATATGGCCGCCGAGGACGCGGTCCGTTTCCTTGTCGGAGAGGATCTTCACGAAACCGTCGGTCGCCAGCATCGCGCGGGCTCGGCCGTTCGCGGTGAAGGGGAACTTGCCGACCTTGTAGGCGATGCCTGCCGCTTTCAGCTCTTCCTCGGTCTTGCCAACGGAGGCGACTTCCGGCTGCGTGTAGACGACGCTCGGGATGACGTCATAATTCACATGGCCATGTTGACCGGCGAGGATTTCGGCGAGCGCCACGCCTTCGTCTTCAGCCTTGTGAGCCAGCATCGGACCCTTCACCACGTCGCCGATCGCGTAGATACCAGGCACGTTGGTACGGAAGTGTCCGTCGATCTCGACGCGGCCACGATTGTCGAGCTTAACGCCTGCTTCTTCCAGACCGAGGCCGGCTGTGTATGGCGTGCGGCCAGTCGCGATCAGAACGACTTCGGCGTCGAGCGTCTGTGCATCGCCACCCTTGACCGGCTCGAAGGTAACCTTGGCACCCTTGCCGCCTTTCTCAACGCCCGTCACCTTGGAGCTCAGGTTGATGGTGACACCCTGCTTGGCGAGCATGCGCTGGAACTGTTTGGAGACTTCGCCATCCATGCCGCCGAGAATCGTGTCGAGATATTCGACGACGGTGACCTTGGCGCCGAGGCGCGACCAGACGGAACCGAGCTCGAGACCGATGACGCCACCACCGACGACGATCATCGTTTCCGGCACCTTCTCAAGCGCGATCGCGCCCGTTGAGGAAATGATCACCTTCTCGTCGAGATCGACCTTCACGCCCGGAATGCCTGCCACGTCGGAGCCGGTCGCGATGACAATGTTCTTGCCTTCGATTTCCTGGACCTTGCCGTCTTCGGCAGTCACGGAAACCTTGCCAGCCGATACGATCTTGCCGGTCCCCTGGAATGCATCGATCTTGTTCTTCTTGAAGAGGAAGGCAACGCCATCGACGTTGGCCTTTACCGTCGCATCCTTGTGCGCCAGCATCTTTCCGAGGTTCAGCTTCGGAGCAGCGACCTCGATGCCGAGCGCGTCCATGCCGTGGCCAGCCTGATGGAACATTTCGGAGGCATGCAGCAGCGCCTTGGACGGGATGCAGCCGACGTTCAGGCACGTGCCGCCGAACGTTGCGCGCTTTTCAACGACAGCGACCTTGAGGCCGAGCTGGGCTGCCTTGATGGCAGCGACATAGCCGCCAGGGCCGGTTCCGATAACGATCACATCGTAGGACATTGTTTCTTTTCCTTTTCGTTATTTGCTTAATCAGCCGCGCGGGCGAGCGCGAGGCGGAAACCGAAGCCGACCAGAGCGGCGCCGGTGATGCGGTTGAACCATCTGCCGCTTGCGATGAAGCGGTCGCGAATGGGCTTTACGGTGAAGAACGTGGAGACGCCGGCGAACCAGGCGACGAGCGCGGCGGCCATTCCGATGCCGTAGCTGAACTGGATCAGTGCCGGGGTATCGTGATGCACCAGCGTCGAGAACAGCGACAGGAAAAACAGGACCGGCTTCGGATTGAGTGCGTTGGTGATGAAGCCCATGCCGAGGCACTTGAGCGCCGAGATCGGCCTGCGGTCTTCCTCCGTCACCTCGATCTCATTCACCTTGAAGCCCGGCTCGCGGAAGGACTTGATGCCGAGATAGACGAGATAGGCGACGCCGGCCCACTTGATCATGGCAAACAGCATCAGCGATTTGGAGACGATCAGGCCAAGGCCGAGGATCGTGTAGCTGATGTGAAAGAGCAGCGAGAAGCCCATGCCGAGGCCGGTCATCATGGCAGCACGGCGCCCGTGCACGATGCTCTGGCGCAGGATGACCGCAAAGTCGGCGCCCGGTACGACGATGAAGATCGAAAAGACGGCCATGAGGCCGAGAAATTCGAAGAAGTATTGCATGGCGATATGGTCTCCGTGCCCTAACGGCCGCCGCTGACGTTGAGTATGGCGCCCGTTATATAGGAAGCCGTCGGCGAGAGAAGGTAGAGGACCGCATCGGCTATCTCCTCTGCCGTGCCGGGCCTCTGCATCGGAATGCTCGGCGCCAGGTCACGTGCGCGGTTCGGCAGGCCGCCGGATGCATGAATGTCGGTATCGATGACGCCGGGGCGGATCGCGTTCACGCGCACACCCTCGTTTGCGACTTCTCGCGACAGACCGATGGTGAACGTATCGATCGCGGCCTTCGATGCGGCGTAGTCGACATACTGCGAGGCCGAGCCCAGAACTGCTGCCATCGACGAGATGTTGACGATCGCCCCACCCTTGCCGCCATGCCTCGACGACATGCGGCGAACGGCCTCGGCCGCACAGAGAATCGAGCCGGTGACGTTTACGCGCATCATCCGCTCAAGCCGCTCAACGCTCATCTCGTCAACGCGCTGCTGGGCGTCGACGATGCCGGCATTGTTGACCAGTCCATCCAGCCGCCCGAAATGCTTGTCGACAGTCTGGAACATCGAAATGATATCCTGCGCGCTGCCGACATCGCCCTTGATCGCGATGGCATTGCCACCCTCTGCCTTGACATCAGAGACGATAGCGTCGGCGGCAGCGCGGTTCGCGGCGTAGTTCACGGCGACGTCCCAGCCCAGGCGGGCAGCGAGGCGGCAGACCGCCGCACCGATGCCTCGACTGCCGCCGGTAACGAGAAGGACGGGTCGTTGTGTCATTTCGCGCACTCCTTGAATGCCAGGACATCCCATGGCGCAACCGTCGCCTTGCCATTGCCCCATATCTGCGATTGGCGGATCGCCGGGCCGAGACCCGGCAGAAAGACGTTCTCAGCCGCAGCTGCCGCTTCGGGCTGCAAATTTTCGATCTCGCCCTTGGTATTCGCGCTATAGATCGTGCCCCGCCAGATCGTGCAGGCATCCAGATCGGCGCCCGTCACGTCACCACCGGGGCATTTGAACATCAGAACACCGACGGCGCGTTCTGGATCCTCGGATGGCATCACATAGCCGTCGAGCTCGATCGAGGTTTTGAGAAGCTTGAGCGTGAAGCGGTTGCTGGCAGCAGCCGCTTCCGAATTGATCGGCGTGAAGCGAAGCTCGTAGGCGCCATCCCTGTCGACGTAGGCGGCACTCGCCTGCGTGCAATCGGGAGCACCAAAAGCAGTCGCAGGCAGTGCCAGCAAAAACGCGAGCGACGCCCAGACCCTACCCTTGGCAAAGGGAAGCATCCCGGTCATACGCCCTGTGGAGATTGCCAGCGACATTACGCGCCCCGCTGAGGTGGAAAGGGCCGCTCACGCGGCCCAGTCGAATGCTTAGAGATCGAGAACCAGGCGCTCCGGATCTTCCAGGCTTTCCTTGACGCGGACGAGGAAGGTCACGGCTTCCTTGCCGTCGACGATACGGTGGTCGTAGGAGAGAGCCAGATACATCATCGGACGGATGACGATCTGGCCGCCAACGACGACCGGACGGTCCTGGATCTTGTGCATGCCGAGGATACCGGACTGCGGCGCGTTCAGGATCGGCGAGGACATCAGCGAGCCGTAAACGCCGCCGTTGGTGATCGTGAAGGTGCCGCCCTGCATGTCGGCCATCGAGAGCGAGCCATCGCGCGCAGCCTTTGCGAGACGCGCCAGTTCCTTTTCGACTTCAGCGATCGACATCTGGTCGGCGTCGCGGATAACCGGAACGACGAGGCCCTTGTCCGTGCCGACGGCCATGCCGATGTGGCAGAAGTTCTTGTAGATGATGTCCGTGCCGTCGATCTCGGCGTTAACGGCCGGCAGCTCCTTCAGCGCGTGGGTGATAGCCTTGGTGAAGAAGCCCATGAAGCCGAGCTTCACGCCATGCTTCTTTTCGAAGACGTCCTTATACTTGGCGCGCAGGTCCATGACAGCCTTCATGTCCACCTCGTTGTAGGTGGTCAGCATGGCAGCCGTGTTCTGGGCGTCCTTCAGGCGCTTGGCAATCGTCTGGCGCAGGCGCGTCATCTTCACGCGCTCTTCGCGAGCGGCATCCTCGACCGTCGACGGGCCGCGGGCAGCAGCCGGAACGGCAGGAGCAGCAGTGGCTGCCGGAGCGGCGATGCCCTTGGCGACAGCAGCGATCACGTCGCCCTTCAGAACCTGGCCGCGCTTGCCGCTACCATCAACCTGATCGGCCGAAAGGTTATTCTCGGCGAGCATCTTGGCAGCAGCCGGTGCCGGTGGCATCGCCGAAGCGGCGGCTACCGGAGCAGCGGCGGCGGCATCAGCCGGTTCGGCCACCTTTGCCGGAGCCGCGGCGGGAGCAGCAGCAGCCGGGGCGGCGGCTGCGCCAGCGCCTGCAGCGATCTGGCCGAGCAGCGCGCCGAGGCCGACGGTTTCGCCGGCCTGGGCAACGATTTCAGACAGCGTGCCCGAAGCCGGAGCCGGCACTTCGATGGTCACCTTGTCGGTTTCAAGCTCGAGAATCGGCTCGTCAGCCTTGATGGCATCGCCGACCTTCTTGAACCAGGTACCGACGGTTGCCTCGCTGACGGATTCACCGAGAGTTGGAACGCGGATTTCTGTGGCCATTGTTCAAATCCTGATTTGCTTGTGTTCGTTTATTCGTTTCCGGCTCCTGACGGCCGGAGAATGATCGAGGGCATTGGCAATATGTCGAAGCGAAAACCGTAGCCGGACTGGATGATCGGATCGGCATCGGCAAGCGCTTGCGCTGCCTGCTGATCCTCCACCGAGACGACTGCCATGCCCCAGCCTCCTTCACCTTCGAAGACGGGGCCAACGGTGATCGCCGATCCCTCTTCCGCGTTCTGGTGCCAGTAGGCTGCATGGCGCTTCATCGCGGCCATTTCCTCCCCGGTCGCGTCGTAGGGGAAACGGGGGCGAGGCGGCACAAGTCTGAAGAAGAAATATGCCATCGCCCCGATCCCTTAACCGCCCAGCGCATCCTCGAGGAATGCGGCGAGCTGCGACAGATGCTTGGACATCAGACCCGTTGCCGGCGAAGCGGCAGCCGGACGGCCGGTGTAGCGGACGCGCTGGTACTTCGCATCGATGTGGGCGAGCACCCACTCCAGATACGGGTCGATGAACGACCATGCGCCCATGTTCTTCGGCTCTTCCTGGCACCAGACCATCTCGGCGTTCCGGAAGCGGGAAAGCTCATTGATGAGCGCCTTTGCCGGGAACGGATAGAGCTGTTCGACGCGCAGCAGGTAGATGTCGTCGATGCCGCGCTTTTCGCGCTCTTCCAGAAGGTCGTAGTAGACCTTGCCGGTGCACATGACCACGCGGCGGATCTTCGCATCCTTCTGCAGCTTGATCGGGCCGTCCTTGATGACCTCCGCATCGTCCCAGAGGAGACGATGGAAGGAAGACTCGCCAGCGAGCTCGGCAAGGCTGGAAACAGCCCGCTTGTGACGCAGCAGGGACTTCGGTGTCATCAGCACGAGCGGCTTGCGGAAGTCACGCTTCAGCTGACGACGCAGGATGTGGAAGTAGTTTGCCGGCGTCGTGACGTTGGCGACCTGCATGTTGTCTTCCGCGCAAAGCTGCAGGAAGCGCTCGAGGCGGGCTGAAGAGTGTTCCGGACCCTGGCCCTCGTAACCATGCGGCAACAGGCAGACGAGACCTGACATACGCAGCCACTTGCGCTCGCCCGAGGAGACGAACTGGTCGAAGACGACCTGCGCGCCGTTGGCGAAGTCACCGAACTGGGCTTCCCAAAGGGTCAGCGCGTTCGGGCGGGCCAACGAATAGCCGTATTCGAAGCCGAGGACCGCTTCTTCCGAAAGCATCGAATTGATGACTTCGTAACGGGCCTGGTTGGACGACAGGTTCGCCAGCGGGATGTAGCGCTCTTCCGTCTCCTGATCGTAGAGAACCGAATGACGCTGCGAGAAGGTACCGCGCTCGCAATCCTGACCGGAAAGGCGGATCTTGTGGCCTTCGACAACAAGCGAACCGAAGGCAAGCGCCTCGGCCATCGCCCAGTCGAGATTCTCGCCCGTCTGGATCATGTTGGCGCGGTTTTCCATGAAGCGCTGGATCGTGCGGTGTGCATGGAAGCCTTGCGGAATTTCCGAAAGCTTGCGGCCTATATCCTTAAGCGTCTTCATCGGAACGGCGGTCTTGCCGCGGCGCTGTTCGTCGGCGTTGTCAGCCGTGCGCAGGCCCGACCACTCGCCATCCAGCCAATCGGCCTTGTTCGGCTTGTAGCTCTGCCCGGCGTCGAACTCCTGCTCGAGATGCGCGCGCCAGTCAGCCTTCATCTTCTCGACGTCGCCATCGGTCAGCAGGCCTTCGGCAACGAGGCGATCCGCATAGATCTGCAGCACCGTCTTGTGGGCGCGGATGACCTTGTACATCTTCGGCTGCGTGAAGGACGGCTCATCGCCTTCATTGTGGCCGTAGCGACGATAGCAGAACATGTCGACCACAACGGGCTTGTGGAACTTCATGCGGAATTCCATGGCGATCTTGGCAGCATAGACAACTGCTTCCGGATCGTCGCCGTTGACGTGGAAGATCGGCGCCTCGATCATCTTGGCGACGTCGGACGGATAGGGCGACGAACGCGAGAAGGCCGGGTTGGTGGTGAAGCCGATCTGGTTGTTGATGATGACGTGCATCGTGCCGGCAACGCGGTGACCGCGCAGGCCCGACAGGCCGAGGATTTCGGCAATCACGCCCTGGCCGGCAAACGCCGCGTCGCCGTGGATCAGCAGCGGCAGAACCTTGGCGCGCTCCGACAGCGGAATGGTATCGCCGTCCCAGACGGTGGCGCCCATGTCCTGCTTGGCGCGAGCCTTGCCCATGACGACGGGGTCAACGATTTCAAGGTGCGACGGATTGGCCGTCAGCGAGACGTGGACCTTGTTGCCGTCGAACTCGCGGTCGGAGGAGGCGCCGAGGTGGTACTTGACGTCGCCCGAGCCTTCGACTTCGTCAGGCGCGTAGGAACCGCCCTTGAATTCGTGGAAAATCGCGCGATGCGGCTTGCCCATGACTTGCGAAAGCACATTCAGACGACCGCGATGGGCCATACCGAACACGGCTTCACGAAGGCCGAGGTGGCCGCCGCGCTTTAGGATCTGCTCCAGTGCCGGGATGAGCGATTCGCCACCATCGAGACCAAAGCGCTTGGTGCCCTTGAACTTCACGTCGAGGAACTGCTCGTAGCCTTCGGCCTCGACCAGCTTGGCAAGGATCGCCTTCTTGCCTTCCGGGGTGAAGGCAACGCCCTTGTCCGGACCTTCGATGCGCTCCTGGATCCAGGCTTTTTCTTCCGGATTGGAAATATGCATGAATTCGACGCCGAGAGTCGAGCAGTAGGTGCGCTCGAGGATCTCGATCATCTCGGGAAGCGTGGCGTATTCGAGGCCTAGAACGTTGTCGATGAAGATCTTGCGGGAATAGTCGGCCTGCGTGAAACCGTAAGCTTCGGGCGACAGTTCCTTGTAGTCTTCGACGGGTGCCGCGATCCCGAGCGGATCGAGCTTGGCATGCAGGTGGCCGCGCATGCGATAGGCGCGGATCATCATGATGGCGCGGACGGAGTCGCGGGTCGCCTGCAGGATGTCGGCACCTTCGGTCGGCTTGCCGGCGGCCTCAGCCTTGCCCTTAACCTTGGTCTCAATGATCTTTTCAACAGTGCCCCAATCACCGTCGAGCGCCGAAACGAGATCGCTCTTCGGCTGCAGGGGCCAGTTCGTCTTGCGCCAGGATGCACCCTTGGCCGCCTTTTTCACATCTTCCGGATTGTCTTCCAGAGCCTTGAAGAAGGACCGCCATTCCTCGTTGACCGAGCTCGGGTCTTCTTCATAGCGCGCATAGAGCTGCTCGATATAGGCAGCATTGGCGCCATCCAGGAACGAGGTAATCTGAAACTGCTCGTTGGCTTCTTGCCGTGCCATGGTTACACGCGGACGCTTTCGTCCGCCTCCTGACTTGTGATTCCGCCGGATACTCGACCGGCTTGCCGCATCTGTCGATAGCCGCCTGTCCGCGGCTCATTCCATTTCAAAGTCCAGACCCGGGCAAGCGGCGAAAACCGTTGCCCGGGCTATAGATTGGATTAGCCCTTGAGGACTTCAACCAGCGTCTTGCCAAGGCGCGCCGGCGACGGCGAGACGCGGATGCCGGCCGATTCCATGGCTGATATCTTCGATTCCGCGTCGCCCTTGCCGCCGGAAACGACAGCACCGGCATGACCCATGGTGCGGCCCTTCGGAGCCGTACGGCCCGCGATGAAGCCGGCCATCGGCTTCTTGCGGCCCTTCTTGGCTTCGTCGATCAAGAACTGTGCTGCATCTTCTTCAGCCGAGCCGCCGATTTCGCCGATCATGATGATCGAGGTCGTGGCTTCATCGGCCAGGAACATTTCCAGCACGTCGATGAACTCGGTGCCCTTGACCGGGTCGCCGCCGATACCAACAGCCGTCGTCTGGCCGAGGCCTTCGTTCGATGTCTGGAACACGGCTTCGTAGGTCAGCGTGCCGGAGCGCGAAACGATACCGACCGAACCCTTGCGGAAGATCGAGCCCGGCATGATGCCGATCTTGCATTCTTCCGGCGTCAGGATGCCCGGGCAGTTCGGTCCGAGCAGGCGCGACTTCGACTTGTCGAGCTTAGCCTTGACGCGCACCATGTCCATGACCGGGATACCCTCGGTGATGCAGGTGATGAACGGGATTTCGGCCTCGATCGCCTCAATGATCGCGTCAGCGGCGCCTGCCGGCGGAACGTAGATCACGGTCGCATCGGCGCCCGTCCGTTCCTTGGCTTCGGCAACGCTTGCGAAGATCGGCAGCACCGTGCCGTCGACGCCCGACGACCAGGTTTCGCCACCCTTCTTCGGGTGAATACCGCCGACCATCTTGGTGCCGTAATAGGCAAGCGCCTGTTCGGTGTGGAAGGTGCCGGTCTTGCCGGTCAGGCCCTGAACGAGAACCTTGGTGTCTTTGTTGACGAGAATAGACATTCTTTCGGTCCTTCCGGATTAGGCCTTGATCGCCGCGACGATCTTCTTCGCCGCGTCGTCGAGATCGTCGGCAGCCGTAATCGCCAGACCCGACTCGTTGAGGATTTTCTTGCCGAGTTCGACGTTGGTGCCTTCGAGGCGAACGACGAGCGGAACCTTCAGACCGACTTCCTGCACAGCTGCGACAACGCCTTCGGCGATGACGTCGCAACGCATGATGCCGCCGAAGATGTTGACGAGGATGCCCTCGACCTTCGGGTCAGCCGTGATGATCTTGAAGGCTGCCGCGACCTTCTCCTTGCCGGCGCCACCGCCGACGTCGCAGAAGTTTGCCGGCTCCTTGCCGTAGAGCTTGATGATGTCCATCGTCGCCATGGCAAGGCCAGCGCCGTTGACCATGCAGCCGATGTTGCCGTCGAGGGCTACGTAGGCGAGATCCCACTTCGAGGCCTCGATTTCCTTGGCATCCTCTTCGGTCTCGTCGCGCAGCGCCTTCACGTCGTCGTGGCGGAACAGCGCATTGCCGTCGAATGACATCTTGGCGTCGAGAACGCGCAGGTGGCCGTCCTTCATGACGATCAGCGGATTGACCTCGAGGAGAGCCATGTCCTTTTCGCCGAATGCCTTGTAGAGGGCCGGGAACAGCGACTTGGCGTCTTCGGCGGCAGCGCCGCTCAGTTCGAGAGCCTTGGAGATCGCAGCAACGTCAGCAGCGGTGACGCCGGCTTCCGGGTCGATAGCGATCGTGTGGATCTTCTCGGGCGTATCGTGAGCGACAGCCTCGATATCCATGCCGCCTTCGGTCGAGACGACGAAGGCAACGCGACCGACCGAACGGTCGACCAGCAGCGAGCAATAGAGTTCGCGTGCAATATCGGCGCCGTCTTCGATGTAGAGGCGGTTGACCTGCTTGCCAGCTTCGCCCGTCTGCGCCGTTACCAGCGTGTTGCCGAGCATTTCCTTGGCGTGAGCAACGACTTCGTCAATCGACTTGGCGAGACGAACGCCGCCCTTGGCGTCGGGGCCGAGTTCCTTGAACTTGCCCTTGCCGCGGCCGCCGGCATGGATCTGGCTCTTGACCACGTAAAGCGGGCCTGGAAGCGACTTGGCAGCAGCTTCGGCTTCCTCGACCTTGAGGATCGCCACACCTTTTGCGACCGGCGCGCCATAGCCCTTCAGCAGAGCCTTGGCCTGATATTCATGAATATTCATGGATCTATTCCTGTTTGGATTGCGTCAGCGCGCGGTCTGATTACTTCAGCGCAGGCGCAATGTTGATGCAGGCTTCGCAAAGACCGGCGACAGCAGCGACCGACCTGTCGAAGGCTTCCTTCTCGGCCTTGTTGAGGTCGATCTCGATGACGCGCTCGACGCCACCGGCACCGATAACAGTCGGCACGCCGACATACATGTCCTTGACGCCGTACTGGCCAGTCAGCTGCGCTGCGCAAGGCAGGACGCGCTTCTTGTCCTTGAGGTAGGACTCGGCCATTTCGATCGCGGAAGCAGCCGGCGCATAGTAGGCCGAGCCGGTCTTCAAGAGGCCGACGATTTCCGCACCGCCATCACGGGTACGCTGGATGATTTCTTCGAGGCGTTCCTTGGTGACCCAACCCATCGTGACGAGATCCGTCAGCGGAATACCGCCAACCGTCGAATAGCGGGCGAGCGGCACCATCGTGTCGCCATGGCCGCCGAGAACGAATGCAGTGACGTCCTGTACGGAAACGTTGAATTCCTGTGACAGGAACAGGCGGAAGCGCGACGAGTCGAGAACGCCCGCCATGCCGACGACCTTGTTGGCCGGAAGACCGGAGAACTTCTGCAACGCCCAGACCATCGCGTCGAGCGGGTTGGTGATGCAAATGACGAAAGCGTTCGGGGCATACTTCTTGATGCCGGCGCCGACCTGTTCCATGACCTTGAGGTTGATGCCGAGAAGGTCGTCGCGGCTCATGCCCGGCTTGCGCGGCACGCCGGCGGTGACGATGCAGACATCAGCACCCTCGATCGCCGAATAGTCGCTGGCGCCCGTCAGGTTGGCATCGAAGCCCTCGACCGGAGAGGACTGAGCGATGTCGAGGCCCTTACCCTGAGGAATGCCGTCGGCGATATCGAAGAGAACGATGTCACCCAACTCCTTCAGACCGGCGAGATGCGCCAGCGTGCCCCCAATCATGCCAGAACCAATGAGTGCGATCTTGTTACGCGCCATTTCGCTGTTTCCTTTGCGATCAAAATTCGTCAGGCGACGCGCGGAGGGGCATCGCCCAATGCCGCAATCGCATAGCTCCAAAGCCAAAAAATGGCAAACGATTATTTTTGAGCAAGGAATTTCAATCGTTTAGATCATAAATTTCTTACGTAAACGTAAGATTATTTTTCACCAAAACGTTACTCTGCGGCCCGCCGCTCGTGGTGCAATGCAAGATATTCCAAACTGCGCATCTCGAAAAGTCGCGAGACAGTACGATCGAATTCAAAGCCTTCGGTACCACGCGCCTGTGTCAGCAAATTTTCAGGCATCGCCGCAGCGGAGACATAGAGCCGTACCGCATGATCGTAAAGTGTATCGATCAGGATGATGAAGCGCTTGATCTGGTTTCGCTTGTCTGGCCCCAGCAGCGGCACATGATCAACGAAGATGGCGTCGAAGCGTTCGGCAATGGCCAGAAAGTCCGCGGCACCCAGCGGCTTTTCACAGAGATCAGCGAACGAAAACCGCGCCAGCCGATCGACTGCCAGCGGCACATGGATCGACCGCCCTTTCATCGGAATGTCCAGCGGCTGCGCCTTTCGGCCGTGAAGCGCCTGCGTCCAGGATGCATCCATGGCCATGTCGGTCCGGTTATCGATCGGCGTCAGATAGACCGGCTGGCTTTCGAGCTTCTCCATCCGATAGTCAGTCGGCGAGTCCAGTGTCACGATCTCGACGTTCTGCTTCAGCAGATCGACGAAGGGCAGGAACAGGCTTCGATTGAGGCCGTCCTTGTAGAGATTGTTTGGCTCGACATTGGAGGTCGCGACCAGCAGGCACCCGCGACGGAAAAGCTCTGAGAAAAGGCGTGACAGGATCATCGCGTCGGCGATGTCAGTCACGGTAAACTCATCGAAGCAAAGCAGTTCGGCTTCGTCATAGAGGGCAGCAGCGACGACCGGAATGGGATCTGCCTGCTTGGTCTCGCCCTGCTTGAGCTTCAGCCGGTGCGCCGCAATGCGGTTGTGCACGTCGGCCATGAATTCGTGGAAGTGCGCGCGCCGCTTCTTCGCGCAGGGCGCCATTCCGAAGAACATATCCATCAGCATCGTCTTCCCGCGGCCGACGCTGCCATGAATGTAGAGTCCTTTGACTGCTTCCGACGGCTTCTTCTTGTTGGCGAACAACCAGCCGAGAGCGCTTGCCTTTGCCGCCGGCCGCCGCTGCTTCAACCCCGACAGTACCCGATCCAGGCATATCGCCACGTGCATCTGGGCTGAATCGATTTGAAGCGCGCCCGAAGCCGTCAGCGACTTCAATTGTTCGCTGACGCTCAGGGTGTAGTCTGGCATGGGTTGCATAAAGGAGGTCCGCCTATGCAGGACCGGCGGCCTTCGCCGCCGGATCTTTTAACGGCTGAGGCTGATCGGCTGACCGGTATTGGTCTGGCCGCTGAAAGCGTTGTCGGCGGTCTTGTAGACGCTGCCGATCTGGTTGCCGCTGCGGTCCTTCAGGATAACCTGCTTGCCTGAAACTTCCCAGGAGCCCATCGCCGTCAGTTCGCCGACGCAGCCGCGCGTACCCCCGCGCGAGCCGCTGCCGAGATTGGTGAGCGTCAGGAACATGTCGCAGGAGCCGTTGACGCGCCAGCTACCGACCATCGATTCCTTCGTGACATCCATCGCATTCGCAGCCATCGCGCCGGGCTGGCCGCCGGCGACTGGCGCCGTGGCCGTTGGAGCGGCGGGGAATTGGGAAGCACCGGAAGGCGGCGGAAGCTGTCCGCCCTGAACCGAGGGAACCGGCTGGGCCGTCAGCGGCGCCGGCTGGCTATAGCTTGCATTGTCATAGGCGGTGCGCTGGCAGCCAGCTAACGACAGAATAACCACGAGACCTGTCGCCATATGTCTGAACTGCATCATCATACTCCTGATTTTTCCAGTATTGCCCTGAAGTTGCCGCGCAATCACGGCGGAATTATCTTGAAAGGCTGTACTGAATCAAGCCAGCGCGAGGAGAAATTGTGTCGATGTGGGAGCAACGTCGTAACGCCGAGACAAATTTGGCGCAATCACCGCAAATTAAGGCTTCGCGAGCGGATAGAGAAAAGGGCCGCATCTGCGGCCCTTTTACTGGATTGATCAAACACGACGCTCGACCATCATCTTCTTGATTTCGGCGATCGCCTTGGCCGGGTTCAGGCCCTTAGGGCAGGTCTGCGCGCAGTTCATGATCGTGTGGCAGCGATAGAGACGGAACGGATCCTCGAGATTGTCGAGACGCTCGCCGGTCGCTTCGTCGCGGCTGTCGATCAGCCAGCGGTAAGCCTGCAGGAGAACGGCCGGACCGAGGTAGCGGTCGCCGTTCCACCAGTAGCTCGGACAGGAAGTCGAGCAGCAAGCGCAGAGAATGCACTCGTAGAGGCCGTCGAGCTTCTGGCGGTCCTCATGGCTCTGCTTCCATTCCTTGGCCGGCGTCGGCGAAACCGTCTTCAGCCATGGCTCGATCGAGCGGTGCTGGGCATAGAAGTTGGTGAGATCCGGGACCAGGTCCTTGACGACAGGCAGATGCGGCAGCGGATAGATCTTCACCGCGCCCTTGATGTCGTCGAGACCCTTGGTGCAGGCGAGTGTATTCGTGCCGTCGATGTTCATCGCGCAGGAGCCGCAGATGCCCTCACGACAGGAACGGCGCAGCGTCAGCGTCGGGTCGACCTTGTTCTTGATGTAGAGCAGACCGTCGAGCACCATCGGACCGCAATCGTCGACATCGATATAGAAGGTGTCGATCGACGGGTTCTGTCCGTCATCCGGGCTCCAGCGGTAGACGCGGAATTCGCGAGTGTTCTTCGCGCCCGCTGGCTTCGGCCATACCTTGCCTTCGCGGATCTGGGAGTTCTTGGGAAGAGCGAGTTCAACCATGTCCGGTTCCTTTTAGTACACGCGAGCCTTGGGCGCGATCTTCTTGGGATCGATGCCCTCTGCGATGAGCTCGGTGTGAACCGGGCGGTAGTCGAGCTTGACGTCGCCTGACTCGTTGACCCAGGCGAGCGTGTGCTTGCGCCAGTTGACGTCGTCACGGCCGGCAAAAGCGCCTTCCGTGTAGTCTTCGCGTGCGTGCGAACCACGGCTCTCCTTGCGAGCCTCGGCGCCGTAGATCGTCGTGATGGCGTTGGCCATCAGGTTCTGCAGCTCGAGGGTTTCCACGAGGTCGGAGTTCCAGATCATCGAACGGTCGGTGACCTTGATGTCGCGCATTTCCTGCCAGATGGCCGAGATGCGCTTGCAGCCCGACTCCAGCGATTCCTGCGTGCGGAATACGGCGGCGTCTTCCTGCATGGCGCGCTGCATCTTCTCGCGCAACACCGCCGTCGGCGTGCCGCCGCTGGCATTGCGCAGGCTGTCGAAGCGATCCATGATCTTGTCGCAGGCGGCGACGTTGAGATGTGGGATCGGCGCAGCGCGATCGATGACCTCGCCGGCGCGGATCGCGGCGGCGCGGCCGAAGACCACGAGGTCGATCAGCGAGTTGGAGCCGAGACGATTGGCGCCGTGCACCGAGGCGCAACCGGCTTCGCCCACGGCCATCAGGCCGGGGATGATGCGCTCCGGATTGGAGCTGTCGGCATTCAGCACTTCGCCCCAGTAATTCGTCGGAATGCCGCCCATGTTGTAGTGGACGGTCGGCAGAACCGGGATCGGCTCGCGCGTCACGTCGACGCCGGCGAAGATTTTGGCGCTCTCGGAAATGCCCGGCAGGCGCTCGTGCAGCACGGCCGGATCGAGATGGTCGAGATGCAGGAAGATGTGGTCCTTGTTCTTGCCGACGCCGCGGCCTTCGCGGATCTCCAGCGTCATGCAGCGCGAAACGACGTCGCGCGAGGCGAGATCCTTCGCCGAAGGGGCATAGCGTTCCATGAAACGCTCGCCCTCGGAGTTGACGAGGTAACCGCCTTCGCCGCGCGCGCCTTCGGTGATGAGACAGCCCGAACCGTAAATGCCGGTCGGGTGGAACTGTACGAATTCCATGTCCTGCAGCGGCAGACCGGCGCGGGCCACCATACCGCCGCCGTCGCCGGTGCAGGTGTGGGCAGAGGTTGCCGAGAAATAGGCGCGGCCGTAGCCGCCGGTCGCCAGCACCACCATCTTGGCGGCGAAGCGATGGATCGTGCCGTCATCGAGGCACCAGGCGACAACGCCGGTGCAGCGGCTGCCGTCATCCGACATGATCAGGTCGAGCGCGAAATACTCGATGAAGAACTCGGCGTTGTTGCGCAGTGACTGACCATAGAGCGTGTGCAGGATCGCGTGGCCGGTACGGTCGGCAACGGCGCAGGTGCGCTGCACCGGCGGGCCTTCGCCGAAGTTCTGCATGTGGCCGCCGAACGGCCGCTGGTAGATCTTGCCTTCCTCGTTGCGGGAGAACGGAACGCCGTAATGCTCAAGCTCATAGACCGCCTTCGGCGCCTCCATGGTGAGATACTGCATGGCGTCGACGTCGCCGAGCCAGTCGGAGCCCTTGACGGTGTCGTAGAGGTGCCACTGCCAGCTGTCGGGCGTCATATTCTGCAGCGAGGCGGCGATGCCGCCCTGGGCAGCGACCGTGTGCGAGCGGGTCGGGAATACCTTGGTGATGCAGGCGGTGCGGAAACCCTGTTCGGCCATGCCAAGCGTGGCGCGAAGACCGGCGCCGCCGGCGCCGACGACGATCACATCGTATGAGTGATCGACGTATTTGTAGGCCTTCCCATTCTGAGCGGGTGAAGTCGGTGCCATGATACGGTTATCCTACAAATGCAATTTTCAGAATGGCGAAGAGACAGAGCCCCGCCATCAGGATCGAAAAGAAGGTGTTCAGCATCAAAAGGACGATCTTGGCGAATTCGCCATGAACGTAGTCCTCGATGATGACCTGCATGCCGAGCCGCATGTGAATGACGCCGGAAACGACCATCAGACCCATGACGACCGCAACAATCGGGTTCGACAGGGCGTGAACCACGTCGGCATAAGGCTGGCCCGCGTGCATGATCATGAAGATGATGAAGAAGAGAAAAAGCGGCACGTTGGCAACCGCCGTGACGCGCTGGCGCCAGAAATGATCGGTTCCTTCCTTGGCCGAGCCAAGGCCGCGAACCTTACCCAGGGGGGTGCGCATATCCATGAGAACAACCTTCAGAATCGAATAAGGAAGCCGATCACCCAGACCAGCACGGTCAGACAGAGCGATATGACGATCGAAGCTTGAGCCATCTTGGTCGAGACTTCCTTGTCGAAGCCGTAACCGAGATCCCAGACGAAGTGACGGAAACCGCCAACCATGTGGTGCAGAAGCGCCCAGGTGTAACCAAGCAGCACGAGCTTGCCGACGACGCTTCCGAGGATCCAGTTGACCCAGTCATAGTAGGCTTGGCCAGTCGCAGCGGCAATCAGCCACCAGGCGACCAGTAGCGTCCCGACGTAAAGCGCACCACCGGTAATACGGTGAACGATCGACATGACCATGGTGGGGATTGGTTTGTAAATTTGCAAATGCGGCGACAGGGGCCGGTTATTTGTCACATTCGCCATCAGAACCTCGCGGCGTCTTCTCTGCGCTCCTCCATCAGGGAGCATTCAAGGCGATCACACGAATGACAAATTTCTTTGTGTGCGTCGCATCAATGGCGACGTTTAATCACGTAAGCCCCTAACGACAAGTATAATTGCACCCCCAATTTAATTTAATCGATTTGCGTCTCTGGGTGGCGCGAACTGCGCTTGACGGCCCGGCCCGCGCTTGGCGCGAACGGCATGGCCAGACGTCTTCTGGACAATCGGCGGCTTTTGGCGCATTTTGCAGTTAACGCTTTGTTAAGCATTTCATTTTCGGAGATCCGCGCGATGCTGAAGACTATGTCCGCGCTCGTTTCACTTGTCGCCGCTGTTTTGATCGCACTGCCGATGTCGGCGGACGATTTTGGGAGGGGTTCATTCTCTCGCCACGGTGGTAAGGGATTCTTCAGGCATCACGCGCCCACGATCGTCGGTCGGCCCTTTTTTGGATGGAACGACGGACGCATCCGATTCTCGGATGGTTCCAAACGGTTCGGCCATCGCCTCGGTCGGACGCCCCTAATCAAGCGTGCGTCATTCCCGTATCGCGGCAATAGTGGTTATCGCAGTTATAGCGGACGGAACGTCATCGTCCTCGTTCAGTCGCCGACAGGCACAGGCGTGAGCGGCACCTATTCGGGATCGTCCTACGTGTATGACGCCGACGGCGGGACTTACGTCACAGCGAGCGGCTATAGCGTCGGTGCCCAGCAAAGAACCATTACCCTTGCGCCAATGGCCAAGGTGATCAACGTGACCACAAAGAGCAGCAGCTGCTCCTACGAGGCAGGCGTCTGCGTTATCAGGCCGTGAAGCGCCAAACGGTCGTTTTCTTCACCTCGCTGTCTTCAAGCGCCCGGGTAACCGGAACCTCGTAGACTGCGCAGAATTCCAGGTTCTCCTTGGGAAGATAGCTACGTCCCGGATCCCCGACGACGATGGCGATGCCTTGGCGACTGAGCATCTTGAACCATGGAACGATCGCGGCCGCAAAGCCGGCGTCGTAGAAGACGTCGCCGGCGAGCAGAATGTCAGCCTCGACGTTGCGGCCGATCAGATCGGCACCGATAAAATCGATATCCACCTTGTTCAGTTCGGCGTTCAGCCACACAGCGGTTTCGGTCCAGGGGTCGATGTCGGCGGCAACGACCTTCGCCGCTCCCGCGAGCTTTGCCGCAATCGCAACAAGGCCGGAACCCGTGGCAAAGTCGAGGACGCATTTGCCGGCAACGATATCAGGATGGTCGAGTACGTAGCGTGCCAGCCCTTGGCCGCCCGCCCAGGCGAATGCCCAGAAAGGCGGCGGCAGGCCGATTTCCGCAAGCTCCTCTTCCGTCTTCAGCCATAGCTCGTGGGCTTCGTCCGCCAGATGCAGCCGAATTTCGGGCACATGCGGCGGCGCCATTGGACTGGTATTCGCGCGGATGAAGACCTCGGGTTCGGTTTTCAACGGCGGCTCACCGCGGCGGATTGTCGAGGCCACCCAGCCGGCAAATCTCGAGATACTCTTCGTCTGTTACCGGCTGGACCGAAAGCCGCATGGAAGTGACGAGCGACATCTTGGCAAACTTCTCGTTGGCCTTGATGTCCTTCAGCGAAACCGGCTTGGGGATATCGCAGACGGCGCGAATGTCGACGCAGTCCCAGCGGTCATCGCCGGCTGCTGTCGAGTCCGGGTGAGACAGAGCGCAGACCTCGACGATACCGACGATCTCGAGACCTTCGTTGGAGTGGTAGAAGAAACCCTTATCGCCAAGCTGCATCGCCCGCATGTTGTTGCGGGCGAGATAGTTGCGGACACCGGTCCATTCGGTGCCCTTCTCGCCGGCCGCCTTCTGCTGCTCCCACGACCAGGAAGCGGGTTCTGATTTGTAGAGCCAGTGCGCCACGCTCAAGCCTCCGGATTGTTGAAGACCCAATTGAAGGGCTTGATGTCGACGCTCTCAAAAAGGCCGGCCTTGGCGTAGGGGTCGCTGTCCGACAGCGCCTTCGCCGCTTCGATCGTATCGGCATGAATGATGACCAGGCTTCCGCAGGGCTTGCCATCAGCGTCGAGAAACGGGCCAGCCATCTTCAACACGCCCTCGGCATTGAGCTTGTTGAGATGTTCCACATGGGCGGGCCGCGCCTCCATGCGGACGTTGAGGTGATCGGGCTTATCCTTGCAGAGGAGGGCAAAAAGCATATCGGAACTCCTATTCAGTCGTAATCGGACGCGTCATGAGCTGATCGATGGCCTCGGCAATTCCGAGCTTGCCTTCGATGATAGCGGATACGGCATCGGTAATCGGCATGCTGACATTGAGCGACTGCGCAAGGCGCGATGCAACAGCCGCCGCAAAAGCGCCCTCCACGAGTTCGCCATGAGTGGGATCGACGGTCTCGCCGCGACCCAGGGCAATGCCGAAGCGCAGGTTACGAGATTGATGGCTGGTTGCCGTCAGCACCAGGTCGCCAAGGCCGGACAACCCGCGTACCGTGTCTGCCTGCCCGCCTTTGGCGACCACAAAGCGCGACATCTCGGCAAGCCCGCGCGCAATCAGTGCCGCTCGCGCAGAGTCTCCGATGCCGGCGCCCTCGACAATGCCGCAAGCGATCGCCAGAACGTTCTTCAGCGCTCCGCCGAGCTGGACACCAATCCGGTCTGACGAGGCATAAAGCCGGAATGTTCGGCCAGAGATCGCATGCGCCAGCCTTTCGGCAACATCGATATCCGCAGCGGCGATCGCCATGGCAGTCGGCAAGCCCTTGGCGATATCGGCGGCAAATCCCGGCCCCGATAGCACGGCGATAGGGTGGCCCGGTATCTCGCGCTCCAGCATGTCGGTCAGCAGATTGCCGGTTGTCCGCTCAATGCCCTTTGCACAGGTCACGACGATCGCATTGTTCTGGAGATAGGGGCGGTATTGACTTGCCGCATCCGCCTGCGCCTGTGAGGGCATCGCGAAGAGGACTATGTCGGCGTCGCTGATCGCGTCCGGCTCGGCAGAGAAGGCGAGCGACTCCGGCAAGGCGATGCCTGGCAAGACAGCGTCATGCAAATGCTCAGCCTTCAAGTCCGCGATCAGCTCAGGATCTCGGCCGACGAGCGTCACCGCGTTGCGCTCGGTCAGCGCGATCACTGCGGCAAGCGCGGTTCCAAAAGCGCCAGCTCCGATAACAGCGATCTTCTCGCTCATGCTTTCGCTCCCCGTTTGCCAAAGCCAAGCAGAGTTTCGGCGTTGGAATCCAGCGGCCAGCGCGAACGCGGCTGCACATCGAGATCATCCGGCTCGACGCCTGTCGCCATGCGCTCCAGGCCCGCCCAGGCGATCATCACGGCGTTATCGGTGCACAATCTGAGCGGCGGCGCGACAAAGCGAAAGCCATGCTTGTCGCAAAGCGACTGCAGGGTGCTGCGAACCTCAAGATTGGCAGCGACCCCACCGGCAACCACGAGCGCCGGTCCGCCGTCGACCTGCGGAAACTCAGCCTTGAAGCGCTCCAGCCCGCGGCCAATACGATCCTTCAGCGTTCGCGAGATCGCCTTCTGGAACGAGGCGCAGATGTCCGCAACATCCTGCTCCGTCAATGGCGCGATGTCGGTTGCCGCCTGGCGTACGGCCGTCTTCAGGCCGGAAAACGAGAAATTCAACTTCGCCTCGCCGACCAGAGGTCGCGGAAAATTGAAGCGGTCCGGGTTACCGGTCTTGGCCGCGCGCTCGACCGCCGGTCCGCCGGGATACGGCAGGCTCAGCAACTTCGCCGTCTTGTCGAAGGCTTCGCCGAGGGCATCGTCGATCGTCGTGCCCCAGCGCTCGTATTGCCCGACACCCCGGACAAGAATAAGCTGCGTATGGCCGCCGGAAACGAGCAGCATCAGATAGGGAAATGACAGCCCATCCGTCAGCCGCGCCGTCAATGCGTGCCCTTCGAGATGGTTGACGGCGTAGAGCGGCTTTCCGGACGCCTTGGCGATCGCCTTCCCGGTCATGAGGCCGACGAGCAGACCGCCGATGAGGCCAGGCCCAGAGGTTGCCGCGATGGCATCGATATCGGAGAGCGACACATTGGCGCGCTTCAAGGCTTCGTCGATCAGCGTATCGAGTGCCTCGACATGGGCGCGGGCTGCAATCTCCGGCACAACGCCACCATAGGCGCTGTGCTCCTCGAGCTGGCTCAAGACGACGTCCGAACGCACCGTCGGCTGCCCGTCGACGGCTCGCTCGACCACAGCCGCGGCGGTTTCGTCGCAGCTTGTTTCGATGCCGAGAATGCGTAGAAAGGGCGCCATGAAACCTGATCGTTGATTGCGATGGGTCTTAAACCTGTTTACGAGGAACTCCGGTAACAACGGATCAATGCGGATGCAAACAAAACCTTTCCGGATCGGTACTCGAGGCAGCCCGCTGGCGCTCGCCCAGGCTCACGAAGCACGTGACAGGCTGATGGCGGCGCATCGACTGCCGGAAGACATGTTCGAAATCGTCGTGCTGAGCACCAAGGGCGATCGCATCACCGATCGCTCGCTGGCCCAGATCGGCGGCAAGGGACTTTTCACCGAGGAGCTTGAGCAGCAACTTGCGAGCGGCGACCTCGACATTGCCGTACATTCTGCCAAGGACATGCCGACACAGCTTCCAGAGGGGCTCTGTCTTTCGGCCTACCTGCCGCGCGAGGACGTCCGGGACGCGGTGATCGGACGCACTGCGCCAAAACTGATGGACCTGCCCCACGGCGCGACGGTCGGCTCCTCGTCGCTTCGCCGTCAGGCGCTTATCCGCCGCATGCGGCCAGACATCAACGTCATCACCTTTCGTGGCCTCGTCGATACGCGGCTTAGAAAGCTGCAAGAAGGCCAGGTCGACGCCACGCTGCTTGCGCTTGCCGGCTTGAAGCGGCTCGGCAAGGTCGAGGTGATAACCGATATCCTCGCTGCGGAAACCTTTCCGCCCGCGCCGGCACAGGGCGCCATCTGCATTGAAAGCCGGATCGGCGACACCCGCATCGATGACCTACTTGCACCCATCAACGATGCCGCGACCTTCGACGCGGTTTCTTGTGAAAGGGCCTTCCTTGCCGCCTTGGACGGCTCCTGCCGCACGCCGATCGGCGGTTACGCCGTTTGCGAAGGCGACCAGGTCCGCTTCTCCGGCTTGATCATCACGCCTGATGGCCGCAACCAGCATGCCATCAGCGTCGATGGTCACAGGCGCGATGCGGCCGCGTTGGGCACCCGCGCAGGGCAGGAGATCCGCGCCCGCGCCGGCAGCAGTTTCTTCGACGACTGGAGCTGATGTCCTAGTGCGCGTGCTCGTGACCCGTCCTCAGCATTCGGGCGAGCGCACCGCCAAGCGTCTTCGCGAGTTGGGACACGAACCGATATTGCTGCCGCTGTCGCATCCGGTTCACGACGCCAATGAGGCGTTGCGCGGCTTGAGCACGACCAAGGGCAGCATCGCGATCACCAGTGCCGAAACGATCCGGGCGCTCGCAGCCCATGACGCCGAGCTGGCCGTTCATCTCGCACGCCCCGTCTTTGCGGTCGGAGAGGCGACGGCTGAGGAAGCGCGGGCGATCGGCTTTAGCTCTGTCACGGCATCGGGCGGCAGCGGCGCCGAGCTTGCTGAGACGATTGCGAAAAAAGCAGGGGGCTCCGTTCTCTATCTGGCGGGATCGCCGAGAGCGGCGACCTTCGAGAAGCGTGCAAGCGAAATCGGCCTGCGGATTACCGTCGCGGAGTGCTACCGGATGGAGCCGACGCCGATCGCGCCGTCAACCCTGCACTCGATCTTCGCGCATCAACGGCCGGAGGCGATCCTGTTTTTCTCGCGCCAGACAGCCAAATACTTCTTCCGTGCGGCTGAGCCGCAGATGCGACCCGATCGGGCAGATGGAATACGTCTTCTCTGCCTCAGCAAATCCGTTGCAGAGGTGGTCCCCGCGTCACTGCAGGGCGCTGTGAGCATCGCGGCGATGCCGGAGGAGCGCAGCCTTTTGTCGCTCCTTTGAACGCCCTGCGTGCCCAAATTTCGTCTAACCTCTTTCCTTGTCTGGCATCACTGACTAGTTTCGTTGCATTGCATAATTAAGAGGGTCTCATGGCACCAGGAAATCCGCCTCGCCACTCGAAGAGCACCGAGAAGCCGGTCACTATCGATCTGGATAAGCAGGAATTTGCTTCTGCCAAGGATGCCGAAACGAAAGCCGAGGAACCGGCCGATGTGCCGAAACCCGGCGCCGTGGATGAGCCTCCAGCGCAGCCTGAATTGACCGACGAGCCATCGCCTGACGAAGCGCCAAAGGCTGCAGCCGAACCCGCGCCGCAGACGAACGAGCCGGCACCGCCAGCACCGCCCACCTTCCCGCGCAACAGCACATCGGGCCTGATCGCCGCCGGCATTGTCGGTGGCCTGATCGCACTTGTCGGCGCCGGAGCCATTCAATATGCCGGGTTTCTGCCCGGCTCGTCCGCGCCTGCTTCACCCCCTGCCGATGTCGCCAATCTCTCGGCTGAAATCGACGGGCTCAAGCAATCGGTCGCCAATCTCGCCGCTGCCCCCTCCGCGCCAGATAACGGCGCGCTGGAACAGCGTATTGCTGCGCTGGAAGTGACGGCCAAGACCCCGCCGGCTGCCGCCGACACGGCTGCGGTCGATGCTTTCAATCAGAAGATCGCCGACCTGACCGGCCAGATCGACCAGCTGCGGGCCGCGGTCTCCCAGACAACGCAACAAAAGGCCGCCGACGGCGCCGATATCACGCAACACCTGGCCGAAATCGAGAAGAAGCTGAACGAGCCGCGGCGCGACGTTGCCGTCGCCAAGGCGATCGCAGCCGCCGCTTTGAAGGCGGCGATCGATCGCGGCGGACCGTTCGTCGCCGAGCTCGACACCTTTGCCGGCGTCTCTCCTGACGATCCGGCCGTTGCAGATCTGCGCAACTTCGCCGAAACCGGCGTTCCCTCGCGCGCCGAACTGATCCGCCAGGTCCCGGATGTCGCAACCGCCATCGTCGGTTCCGTCAATCAGGCCGCTCCCGACCAGACTTGGTCCGACCGGTTGATGGCAAGCGCCAAGTCGCTGGTAACGATCCGCCCCGTCGGCAATATTGAGGGTGAGAGCGTCGAGGCGATTGCCGCGCGCATGGAAGACAAGGTGAAGAACGGCGACCTGCAGGGCGCCGCGTCCGAATGGGCCGATCTGCCTGCTCAGGCAAAACAGGCCTCCGCCGCCTTCAAGCAATCGCTGGAAGCCCGCATCCGCGTCGAGGATCTTGTGGGCAGTGCCCTGTCCAACGCGGTCTCCAGCGCCGGCAAGGAGGGCTGAGGCATGGTCAGGCTCGTCATATTTGCCCTCGTCGTCCTCGCACTCGGCTACGGATTTTCCTGGCTGGCAGATCGCCCTGGCGATCTTTCGCTGGTCTGGGAAGGGCAGCTTTACCAGACTCGGCTGGTCGTCGCGGCAAGCGCCCTGATCGCGCTCATCGCGGCCGTGATGGTCGTGTGGTGGCTGCTGCGAACACTCTGGATGTCGCCCTACTCCGTCACTCGCTATTTTCGTGCTCGCAAGCGCGACCGCGGTTATCAGGCGCTGTCGACTGGCCTGATCGCGGCTGGTGCCGGCAATGCGCTGATGGCACGCAAGATGGCCGCCCGTTCGCGAGGATTGCTCCGCGCCGATCAGGAGCCGCTGATCGCTCTCCTTGAGGCGCAGGCAGCACTGATCGAAGGTCGCCACGACGAAGCACGCGCTAAGTTCGAGGCCATGACCAATGATCCCGAGACCCGTGAGCTCGGGCTGCGCGGACTGTATCTGGAAGCCAAGCGGCTCGGCGCCAATGAGGCGGCGCGTCAATATGCGGAAAAGGCCGCGGACAACGCGCCCTATCTGCCGTGGGCAGCGCAGGCAACGCTCGAGTATCGCAGCCAGGCCGGTCGCTGGGATGATGCGATGCGACTGCTGGAACAACAAAGGGCTGGCCGCGTCATCGAAAAGGCTGAGGCGGATCGGCTTCGCGCAGTTCTGCTCACCGCCCGCGCCACCGAGAAGCTCGAGAACGATCCGGCGGGAGCGCGCGACGACGCCACGCATGCCCTCAAGCTTGCCGCCGACTTCGAGCCCGCGGCAATCGTCGCCGCGAAGGCGCTGTTCCGGGAAGACAAGCTGCGCAAGGCGGCATCCATCCTCGAACAGGCGTGGAAATCGGCCCCGCACCCGGACATCGGCCGCACCTATGTTCGCGCCCGCAGCGGCGATTCTGCCGCTGATCGCCTGAAGCGCGCGGAGCGACTGGAGGGGATACGGCCGAACAACGTCGAATCCCTGCTTCTCGTGGCGCAGGCCGCCCTCGACACGCAGGATTTCGCCAAGGCCCGCACCAAGGCAGAAGCCGCGGCCCGGATTGAGCCGCGCGAAGCCACCTTTTTGCTGCTCGCCGACATCGAGGAAGCCGAAACGGGCGATCAGGGCCGTGTTCGCCACTGGCTTGCGCAGGCCCTCAAGGCGCCGCGCGACCCGGCATGGGTGGCCGATGGTTACGTTTCCGACAAATGGTTGCCGCTTTCGCCCGTTACCGGTCGGCTGGATGCCTTCGTCTGGAAGGCGCCGTTCGACCATGTGGATAATGCCGCCGATGAAAGCAAGACGATCTCCATAGACAGCGCCCTAAAAACGTTGCCGCCCGTGCGCGAAGCTCGCTCCGAAGGCCCGGCCAGCGATCATCGCATCATCGAACTCGAGCGGGCTGCCACGACAGCCGAGGCGGCGCGTCCATCGCCGAAGCCGCCGGCTTCAAGCAAGCACGCGGCGGAACCTGCAACTTCACCCGAACCGCGCCCCTTCTTTGGCGGCCTGCCGGACGATCCCGGCGTTCGCAATCCAGCGGCGGAGCCAGAACCCAAGACACGGCTTCGCCTTTTCTAGACAAACAGGATCTAAATGTTCGAACGCTTCCAGGAATTCTTTCAGAATCTGACTTCCGACAATACAAAGAAAGGCTTCGCGCCAGACGACCCGCGCATCGCAGTGGCCGCGCTCTGTATGCAGGTCATGGAGGCGGATGGGCAGGTCAAGGACAGTGAGACGAAGCGGCTTCGCAAGCTGCTAAAGGACCAGTACGGGCTTGACCGCAGGCAACTTGACGCGCTGATGGCCGCCGGCCGCGAGGCGGAGAGCGATGCTGTCGACTACTACCGCTTCACCTCGGATCTCAAACGCCACCTCAACACGGAACAGCGGCTCGAGCTGATCGGGGTCCTCTGGGACATTGTCTATGCCGATGGCGAGCGCAGCGAAATGGAAGATGATGCAATCTGGCGCATTGCCGAACTCCTCGGTGTTTCCGCGCGCGAGCGGATCCAGAAGCGGCAGGAAGCAGCACGACGGGTCACGGATACCGAGGTAGTGGGGGACGATGCCGACTGACCGCTTACCGGAGCACGAGAAGCGCCCAGTCCTGATTGTTCTGCATCAGGAACGCTCGAGCGCTGGCCGGGTCGGTCAGTTGCTGGCCGAGAAGGGGTATCGGCTCGATATCCGGCGCCCGGTTCTCGGCGACAAATTGCCCTCGACGCTTGCCGAACACGCGGGCGCCGTTGTATTCGGCGGGCCGATGAGTGCCAACGATACCGAAGACTTCGTCAAGTCGGAGATCGACTGGCTGGACGTGCCGCTCAGGGAGAAGCGCCCGCTACTCGGGATCTGCCTCGGCGCACAGATGCTGGTGAGGCAGCTCGGCGGCAAGGTTCAGGCGAACGCCGATGGCTCCACGGAGATCGGTTGGTATCCGCTGCGCCCGACGGAGAAAGGCCGGCTGCTGATGCACTGGCCGAGGATGGTTTACCACTTTCATCGCGAAGGGTTTGACCTGCCGCATGGTGCCGAACTGCTGGCTGAGGGCGATACCTACCCCAATCAGGCTTTTCGCTACGGTGGCCATGCTTGGGGCCTGCAGTTCCATGCCGAGCTGACGCGCGCGATGATGCACCGCTGGGTGGTTCACGGCGCCCACCGCTTCATTCTTCCGAACGCGCAGCAGGGTCGTGAGCATCTGGAAGGACGCATGCTCTTTGACGCGCCGCTGAAGGCATGGCTGAACGAGTTCCTCGACATCGTCTTCGAGGGCAAGACGTCCAAATCCGTCGCAGCAGCCAGGGCCGCCACGCTTCCCGCCTAGACGGGTGCGCCAGGCACCGCGTCGTGCTAAGGTCGGCGCGTATTACCACTCTGGCTATATTCACCAGCAGGAATGCGTTCCGATCCACGACCCGGTCTTGGAATTGCCGCGCTCGCGCAATGACGGACCAAAGCTATGTCCGGAGGAATTCCATGGCCAACTATGAGCAGAGACTTGCCGCGATGGGATTGGTTCTACCGCAGCCGCTGAAACTGCCTTCCAACATGGTCCTTCCTTTTCCGTGGGTGAATGTGCGCGGCAATCGCGCATTCGTCTCAGGCCATGGCCCGCAGAATACCGATGGAACACCTGCCGGCCCGTTCGGAGCCGTCGGTGAAAACATCTCCATCGAGGAGGCCAAGGCATCCGCGCGGAAAGTCGCTCTTTCCATGTTGGGCAGCCTGAAGCGAGAGCTGGGTAGCCTCGACCGCATTACCGGCTGGTGTCGTGTGTTCGGCATGGTCAATTGCGCGCCCCGCTTTGCCAATCCGCCAGCCGTAATCAACGGCTTCACCGAGCTGATCATCGAAGTATTCGGACCGGAGGTGGGCAGTCACTCCCGCTCGGCGATTGGCGTTGCCGGCCTGCCACTGAACTTTCCGGTCGAAATCGAAGCGGAAGTCATCGTCTCGACCTGAAGGACGTCACACCGGCTCCAGCCGCTCCGGCGCATCAAGCGTGTCGATTTTGCGCAGCTTCGGAAAGCTCGTGGCCCAAATTGCCGCGACGGCAAGCGTTCCGATACCGCCGATGATGACCGCGGGGACGGCGCCGAAAATGGAAGCCATCGTACCCGCGCGGAATTCGCCGAGTTCGTTGGAGGCACCGACGAAGACCATGTTGACGGCATTGACACGGCCGCGCAGTTCGTCCGGCGTCCAGAGCGCGATCAGGCTCTCCCGCACGTAGACGGAAATCATGTCGGCCGCACCCATGATGGCGAGCGCCGCGATCGACAGCTCCGTGCTGGTCGAAAATCCGAAAACGATCGTACCGATGCCGAACAGGGCAACGCCGATGAACATGGCAATGCCGGCACTGTGCTTGAGCGGATAGGCGGCGAGAAAAATCGCCATGGCGATCGCGCCGACCCCGGGTGCCGCGCGCAGGAGACCGAGCCCCCAGGGCCCGAGTGTCAGGATATCGCGCGCAAAGATCGGCATCAGCGCCGTCGCGCCGCCGAGGAGCACCGCGAAGAGATCGAGCGATATGGCACCCAGCACGACTTTCTCGGCACGAATGTAGCGGAAGCCGCCGAGGATCATATCCCAGCTCTTGGCTTCACCCATCGTCTTCTGCGGCGGCTTGGGGATCATGTAGAGCAGCGCTGCGCCAAGAGCGGCGAAGATGACCGCGACCGTATAGGCTGTATGAGGGTTGATGCCATACAAAAGACCACCGAGAACGGGGCCCGTGATCGCCGCCAGCTGCCATGAAGACGAATTCCAGGCGATGGCGTTTGACAGATCCTCCGGCGGTACAAGGTTCGGCGCCAGCGATTGCACAGCCGGCGACATGAAGGCGCGCTCGATGCCGAAAACCAGCAGGACGGCAAATACCGGCAACGGCGAGAACGTCCCTGTGATCGTCATCAATAGCAGCGCCAGCGTGCACAAGGCGCTGATGAGCGAGCAGATGGCGGCGATCGCACGTCGATTGTGCCGGTCGGCTACGGATCCGGTGACAAGGATCAGGACCAGCGAAGGCAAAAATTGCACTAGGCCTATCAGTCCGAGATAGATGGCACTGCCGGTCTGGTCGTACATCTGCCAGCCGACGGCCACACTGACGATCTGCTGCGAAAAAGACAGCAGAAACCGCGCGAAAAAGAACCGGGTGTAAGACGGATACCGGAACGCGGCAAAACGATCTCCGGTTGGCGAAAAAGACATGGAGACTTTCCAGAAAACAGGCCAGACGCCAACGCACGACGCCGCTGTTAAACATGATTTACAATGCGTTTCGAGACAGCACTTGCCGGTTTAGTCGCCAATGTCTACATGTCTGTCAACAACGAACTGGAGATTGCAATGCTTGCGCTTTTTCAAACCATTGATTTGGCTTTGAATCTCTACACTTGGGTGCTGATCGCCAGCGCTATTTTTTCCTGGCTGTATGCGTTCAACGTAATCAACTCCAGCAATCAGTTCGTCAATTCGGTTGGCATGTTCCTCTACAATGTGACGGAACCGCTGCTGCGTCCGATCCGCCGCGTGCTGCCAAATCTCGGCGGCATCGACATCTCACCGATCATTTTGCTGCTGATCATCTTCTTCGTGCGCTCTCTGATGTGGAATTCAATCTTCCCGCTGGTGGCATGAGCCAGCCCTGGGCGGCGTTCAACGACCACATTGCTCTGACCGTTCGTCTGACGCCGAGTGGCGGACGCGACGCAATCGACGGCGTGGAGACAGACGCCGAGGGCAAAGCCCATCTCAAAGCCAGAGTGACTGCCGTCCCCGAGAAGGGCAAGGCGAACAAGGCGTTGATCGAGTTCTTGGCGAAATCGCTTCGCATCGCAAAGTCATCGGTCAGCCTCGCCTCAGGCGAAATGTCGCGCAAAAAAATCCTCCGGATCGACGGCGACCCGGAGGATTTGATCAGGAAATTACAAACTCTTCTCGAAAGCTGATCAGGCCTTTGCCTTCTTGGCGCGTTCGATCGCCTCGAGGATCAGTGCGCCGGCTTCCTTGGAATCACCCCAACCGAAGATCTTCACCCACTTGCCGGGTTCGAGATCCTTGTAGTGCTCGAAGAAGTGCTCGATCTGCTTCAGCGTGATCTCGGGAAGGTCGGTGTAGTCGTTCACCTTCTCGTAGCGCAGCGTCAGCTTCGGCGACGGCACGGCGATGATCTTCTCGTCCTTACCGGAATTGTCTTCCATCTTGAGAACGCCGATCGGGCGCACGTTGATGACGCAGCCCGGAACAAGCGGACGCGTGCTGGCGATGAGGACGTCGATCGGATCGCCGTCTTCCGAAAGCGTGTGCGGCACGAAGCCGTAGTTGCCCGGGTAGGTCATCGGCGTATAGAGGAAGCGATCAACAACCAGCGTACCAGCTTCCTTGTCCATCTCGTACTTGATCGGATGGCCGCCGACGGGCACCTCAACGATTACGTTGACATCTTCCGGCGGGTTCTTGCCGATGGAAATCGCGTCAATGCGCATAGAGCTTCCCTTTAACGGTTAAGTCGATGGTTGCCAGATACTGGGAATCATCCCGCAACGCAACACGCCAATGTGGATTGGCCCGTCTAAGAGGGCCGTCAAGGTGACACGCGACTTCTCTGCTGTTCGCTTGCAAGAGGCGGAGCGGATCCGAACGACACCCCCTGTCGGCCTGACAGCAGATGGCGCAGGTAATCACCGAGTCGGCTCAACCCTGCCCATAATCGTTGGCCAAGCATGATGAGACGCTGGAGCTGATAGGCAAGTATGCCGCTCAATAGACCGGACACGACCGATACTGCGACCGGTAGCGGCGCGGTAAAAGTCGCGGGATTGGCGCGATCAAACAGGGCCTCCGGCAGAATCCGGTGCAGCAGGTAAATGTGATAGCTCGCCGCAGCGATCGAGACCAGCGCGGCGGCAAGCGTTGCGGGCGGCTTGACCCGAGACACGTAAAGAAGGACGGCAAGTACCGGCAACTGCATACCATAGAAGACCCATGACCCTGCCCAGTTTCCGCCGGTATAGGCCATAGGCGGCATGACCGCGCATCCGGCGGCGATTACCGCAAGTCGTCGTCGTCTCGAATTTGCAAAGGCGGCGCACCATCCGAAAGCCGCAAGGTGGGTGGGGGATGTGTAGCGATGACGATGTCGCGGCAAAATTAGCTACGAACCGTTGGGCCGTTGAAGTCGGAGTCGAGCTCCAGTGTAATCCCCATTTGTGATCTCCACACCATGCGCGGCATACGCAGCCTTGATTTTTTCTTTAGTAGTCTCGGTTGCATTACCAGTCGACTCGAAGCGATGCACCGTCGAAAAGGCAATCCCGGCCTTATCTGCAAGCTCACGAACCGACCATTTCAAGATCGCCCGAGCTGCTCTGTTCGCCTCTGGAGTCAAATTCGTCATATCAGCCCTAAAAATAAATACGCACGTAGCGAAAACGCTTGACGCGCCTCTTTGCGCAAAGTATCACTACACCCGTAGGCAAAATGCGCTGATTCTTCGAGAAGCGCGTGCCTATAATTGCGCGACTTTTTCCAAGTGACCAGCCGCCAATCCGATTTGGCCGCTGAATTTTGCTCGCCAGTCAACAGTTTCTAGATCGGTTATCTGATATGGAACTACGCCAACTCTCCTACTTCAAAGCGGTGGCCGAGGAACTGCACTTCGGCCGGGCGGCAGCCAGGATGCACATTGCCCAACCGGCGCTCAGCAATCATGTGATGTCGCTGGAAAGGGAGCTTGGCTGTCCGCTGTTCATCCGCTCGACCAGAAGGGTGGAACTGACCAGGGCGGGCGAGACCTTTTACGATCGCTGTGTGCGGATCTTGAGCGACATCGACCTGACCACCGAACTGACGCGGGCAGCCGGCGGCAGCCGCATCCGCCAGATCAGGATCGGCAGCATCTACCCGGCCACCATGGGCATGCTGCCGACCTTCCTTGCCAAGATCGCCCGCAAGTATCCCGATGTCCGCATCCATATCGCTTCTGGCAATACCGGGGAGATCATCCGCGGCCTGGAGACCGGCCAGCTCAATCTGGGCTTCATCCGCCCAGTGGAAAACATCGGCTCGTTGCGCTTCGTCTCGCTTGCGCATGAGCGCTACTACCTGGCGGTCGGCCATGCCAATCCACTGGCGGCCAGGGACGAGATCAGCATCGACGATCTGCGCACTCAGAAGATCATCGCCTTTAATCGCCAGAACCTGTCGTACACGGAGCGCTACTTCAATGAGAAGTTCGCCGAATACGAGCTCACCGCCAACATTGCCTTCAGTTGCGATGACACCTATGCGCTGGTGTCGCTGGTCTCTGCCGGGCTTGGCATCGGCTTTGCCCCGGAATGGACGCTTGATCTTCCCAATCGCGGCTTTGAACTGAAGAAGGTAAGCGGGATCGACTTTAGGATCGGGCTTGGGATCGCCTGGAGCAAGGAAGATCCAACCGCTGGCCGCGATGACATCGTCGATATTGCGCGGTCGCTGGCACGGCGCGGGTGACAACATAGCCTAGCCGGATGCTAGGGACGGTCGGTGCAGGGCACACTGGGTTAGCGTCGGCCGAGCCGCTGCGGCTGGCGATCGACACAGAGATGCCTACTGGGCAGCGTCGTGGCCATAAACAACGAACGCAACGTCTTCGGTTTTTGCTAAGGCCGATATTTTTGCAGTGCTCTGTGGAATTCGACGTTCGTCGTCCATATCGGTAACGAAGAATGGGCGCGTTTCCGCGTCCGCCATCGAACTGTGCATGACCGCATCTGCCGCAATCAACACATTGCCTGTCACAGCAAGGATTGATGCCGTTTCAGGGGGCTCAAATGTAGAATTGCCGTCTCAGCGATGGCGGCTGACTTCGGAGAGCGATTTACGGCGATGAGTTTGCGCAGTATCGGCAGGAAGAAGGCCTTGCTGAACCGGCCAATTGGCCGCTCCGGTTCGAGATAGAACAAGTGACCGATGACGTCGCTGTTGAATTCGTCCATGATGATCCAGAGATGGCGATCTGCATCGAGGCCGGCGCGACGTTTCTCGATTACCGGGATCTCGAAGGCGAACCGGTCCCGCTCGGGCTGTTTCGTGGTGATCGGGAAAAATAACACCAGGTCACCATCGGCACGCGCTATCCGCACGCCGACCGCGACGGGGCGCTCCTTCGTCCCTCCCTCTCGCCTTTTCCTGCTTCTCGATGCCAGAGACAAGGATAGCGAATGACGGCTGCGGTCTGGATGTCGTCGTAGACACTCATCGCCCGACCTCGTCGTCCTCAGCATATTGTTCGACCGCGCGCTCCATGTCGGCGAACAATGCGTCGGACATGGTGTCGATCGACCCGATCGCTCGGGCATCGGCACCCTTCATGAGCCGCTCGTAGTCGTTTATGTTCAAGATTTGCAAGTTTTCGTGACGACAGCAACTGTCAATTTCGCTGGAAAAAGCGATAGGGCAAGGAAGAGCCTCAACCCCAAATGAAGCCAATTTTCTTTAGCCGCTTCTGGTCGAACGTTTCCATGCCCTCGCAATAGTCGACGCCGCCATGGCTGCGATAGAACTGCGCGCCGGTCTCATTCTCCTCGAGGCACCAGACGACCAATCCGTTGCAGCCAAGCGACTTCAGGAGCCGCCGTGCTTCGCCGAACAGCATGTGGCCGAGGCCAATGCCCTGGTACTCCGGCCGAAGATAGAGTTCGTAGATCTCGCCCTCTTGGGGCAGGGCGCGGGCGCGATTGAGGCCGAGCGTTGCGTAGCCTGCGACAGTGCCGGCCACGTCGAGAACGAGAAGCGTTGCCGGCCCGCGGGTGGCCTTGCGCCACCAGTTCTCGCCGCGACGCTCGATCATCTGCCGCAACGCACGATGCGGAATGATCCCCGCATAGGTGTGCTGCCACGCAAGCCGATGCACTTCCGATATGGCTCGGGAATCGTGCGGTTCGGCCCGCCGAACATCGATCGACAACGTCTTCATAACGCGTACTCTGGTCCCATTGTCGGCAATTAACCATATGCGCCCGGCGCATTCAGGTTCTTTGCCCACAGGCTAAACATGTGGACGACAGCTGAAATTTAACGCTTTTTTAACTATTGCGACAAGCGAGATTCGGCAGACTGCACAAATAAAAAACCCCGGCGCAATGGCCGGGGTTGAAGGCTGAAAGACTTCAGTCGCTTAGGCGGACTTCGCCTTGGCGAAGCGCTTGCGGTCGTTGGCGTCGAGATACATCTTGCGCAGGCGGATCGACTTCGGCGTCACTTCCATCAGCTCGTCGTCCTGGATCCAGGAGAGAGCGCGGTCGAGCGTCATTCGGATCGGCGGCGTCAGCTTGACGGCTTCGTCCTTGCCGGCGGCGCGGATGTTGGTCAGCTGCTTGCCCTTGAGGACGTTGACCTCGAGGTCGTTATCGCGCGAGTGGATACCGATGATCATGCCCATGTAGACCTTTTCGCCGGGCTCGATCATCATCGGGCCGCGATCTTCCAGGTTGAACATGGCGTATGCAACGGCTTCGCCCGGAGCGTTGGCCAGGAGAACGCCGTTCGTGCGGCCGCCGATTTCACCCTTGTAAGGCTGGTAGTCCTTGAACAGGCGGTTCATCACGGCAGTGCCGCGCGTATCCGTCAAGAGTTCCGACTGGTAGCCGATCAGGCCGCGGGTCGGCGCGTTGAAGACCAGGCGAACGCGATTGCCGCCCGAAGGACGCAGCTCGGTCATCTCGGCCTTGCGCTCGGACATCTTCTGCACGACGACGCCGGAATGCTCTTCATCGACGTCGATGACGACTTCTTCGATCGGCTCCATCAGCTGGTCGTTTTCGTCGCGGTGCATGACGACGCGCGGACGCGACACGGCGAGCTCGAAGCCTTCACGACGCATGGTTTCGATCAGAACGGCGAGCTGCAATTCGCCGCGGCCGGAAACGTAGAACGAATCCTTGCCTTCGGCTTCTTCGATCTTCAGCGCGACGTTGCCTTCGGCTTCCTTGAACAGGCGGTCGCGGATGACGCGCGAGGTGACCTTGTCACCTTCGGTGCCGGCGAGCGGGCTGTCGTTGACGATGAAGGACATGGTGACGGTCGGCGGATCGATCGGCTGCGCGGTCAGCGCCTCGGTGATCGCAGGATCACAGAAGGTGTCGGCAACCGTGCCCTTGGAGAGGCCGGCGATCGCGACGATGTCGCCTGCATGCGCTTCATCGATCGAGGTGCGCTCGATGCCGCGGAAGGCGAGGATCTTCGAGATACGACCGGATTCGATCAGCTTGCCATCCTGGCCGAGAACCTTGACGGCCTGGTTCGGCTTGATCGAGCCGGAATTGATACGGCCGGTGATGATGCGGCCGAGGAAGGGGTTGGCTTCCAGGATCGTGCCGATCATCGTGAACGGGCCTTCGGCAACCGTCGGCTCCGGAACGTGGTTGAGCACGAGGTCGAGCAGCGGTGCCAGACCCTGGTCCTTCGGGCCTTCAGGATTGACGTTCATCCAGCCATCGCGACCCGAACCGTAGAGGATCGGGAAATCGAGCTGCTCGTCGGTCGCGTCGAGGCTAGCGAAGAGGTCGAATACTTCGTTGATGACTTCTTCATGGCGGCCATCGGGACGGTCGATCTTGTTGATCGCGACGATCGGGCGAAGGCCGACCTTCAGCGCCTTGGAGACGACGAACTTCGTCTGCGGCATCGGGCCTTCGGAGGAGTCGACCAGAACGATCGCGCCGTCCACCATCGAGAGAATACGCTCGACTTCACCACCGAAGTCGGCGTGGCCGGGAGTGTCGACGATGTTGATGCGAACGCCCTTCCACTCGACCGATGTCGCCTTGGCAAGGATCGTGATGCCGCGTTCCTTTTCCAGGTCGTTCGAGTCCATGACGCGTTCTGCAACGCGCTGGTTCTCGCGGAACGAGCCGGACTGTTTCAGGAGTTCGTCAACCAGTGTCGTCTTGCCATGGTCAACGTGCGCGATAATCGCGATGTTGCGAAGTGCCATATGTCTATATCTCTGAAGCTGGGGCGCCGCGCTGGGAGAAGGCGCCAATTTCATTTGGGCGGCTCATACAGTGTTTTTCGCGTTTGCGAAAGGGGGGAGGCCGGATTGCCTGCCATGCATGGACGTCAACTCGATATCTGCGGATCGAGCGTCGTCCGCCACAGCTCGGTATCGTTCCGATCCATCAGCCTCACGGTCAGTTGCTCGGTCTGCCCGTCGATGTCGACAAGCCCGAAGAACTGCATGCCTGCTGACGGCGGCAGGTTCTGCTCCGCACCGCCGGGTGCGGCTTTCATGAACTTCACCTCCGGTCCGAAAGTCATGTCGAGTTCCTGCGGCCCATAGGTTCCGGAATGCAGCGGACCCGCAACGAACTCCCAGAATGGCAGGAACTCGCGGAACTTGGCTTTACCGGGATCGTAATAGTGTGCAGCCGTGTAGTGAACGTCGGCTGTCAGCCAGATCATGTTCGCTATGCCGGCATCGCGGATGAAGCGCAGCAGATCGGCGAACTCCAGCTCGCGGCCAAGCGGGGCGCCATTGTCGCCGTTGGAGATCGACTCGCTGCCCGTCCGGTGGCCGTAATCGTCCCAGATCACCAGCCCGATCGGCAGATCGCAGGCGATCACCTTCCAGGTCGCGGTCGAGCGCACCAGTTCCCGCTTCAGCCACGCCACCTGGCGCTCGCCCAAAAGCCGCGACTCCGCCGTCGGCTCGACATCGAGCCCATGGCTATTCGGGCCACGATAGGAGCGCAGGTCGATGAAGAAGACATCGAGCAGCGGACCGTAAGACACCTTGCGGTAGATGCGGCCGGGCTCATCGGCCATGTAGCGTATTGGCGTCATCTCGTGAAAGGCACGGCTTGCGCGAGCTGCAAGCGTGGCGATGGACTTTTCCTTGTAACGATCGTCGTGGCGGAGGTCGGTCGAGGGCGACCAGTTGTTCAACACCTCATGATCGTCCCATTGATAGAACACCGGACAGACCGCGTTGAACGCCTTCACATGGTCGTCGAGCAGATTATAGGCCCACTGGCCACGAAACTGGTCGAGCGTCTGCGCAATCTCTCGCTTTGCCTCGGAGACGATACGGTTCTTCCAGACACTACCGTCTCGCAGCCTGACCTCATCGGTAACAGGATTGTCCGCGTAGATGGTGTCGCCGGAGTGGATCATGAAATCCGGCCGGTGGTAAGCAATCGTCGAATAGGTCCGCATCCCCTCCTCGTCGATGCCCCAGCCCTGGCCGGCCGTATCGCCGGACCATGCGAAGCGGATGCTACGCTTGCCTGATGGCGCCGTGCGAAACTGCCCATGGATGGGTTCCGACAGATCGTTGACGTCCTGCAGATCGGCCGCGCGGAAGCGATAGAACATCTCTTGATCATCAGGGAGATTCTGGAGCAGCAGCTTTCCCGCGAGATTGGTGTCGGGCGTCACGTCTATGGGCGCGAGACGCACCGCATTAGAGAAACGGTCGCTCGTCGAATATTCGACATGCAGCCGTGCCGGCCGGTTCACCTGCGCCCAGACCACGCCCGAATTCGCATCGACATCGCCGGATTGCACTCCCAAGGTAAAGACCGGGCGACTGGACGAGCCGCGCGCGTAGTAGGGCATCGCCAGCCCCGCCAGTGCAAATCCGCCAACGGCGCCCATGGATGAGAGGAAGCGTCGGCGGGTCGTTTCAGTCAATGTCATGCCAAGGTCTATCCGGCTAACGGGAGGGAGGCCCGCGCCGAACCTATGGCGGCTGTCATGTCATCCGCTTGAAGGCGGCATGACGGTTTTTCGAAACTTCAACGACAGTTTTGTTACGAGAGCGCCGCTGGTGAAGCGCTATTCCGCCACCAATCCGCTGCGGCGAAGCAGCGTGAGCAGCAGAAGCGGCAAAAGCGTGGTGATGAGAATTGCGATGAAGGCCATCGCCATGCCGAGGCCGATCGACCCCTGCTCGAACTGGCGCCAGATGAAGGTGGCGATGGTCTGCATACCGACAGGTGCCACGACAACCGAGGCCACCAGTTCGCGCGAGGCAAGCGCAAAGACCAGCAGCATCGCCGAAGCAAGGCTCGGGAAGACAAGCGGCAGGAGGATGCGGTGAAAGGCGGTCACTCCGCTTGCACCAAAGACCCGGGCAGCCGCTTCCAGGCTGTCCCCTATCTGCTGGAAGGCCGCCGTCGTGTAGCGCACCGGTTGCGGCAGCAGGATACAGCAATAGGCAAGCAGTAGAATGAATGCCGTGTTGTATGGGGTCGCCGGCAGCCATGGCATGTTCCAGGCAAGGATCAGCCCGACGGCAACGACGATGCCCGGCAAAGCATTCGGCAGGATCGTCATCGTGTCGATCGCCGCGCGCCCGCGGATTTTCGTCTTGACGACCGTATAGGCGGCCAGCACGCCGATGAGCCCGGTAATCAAGGCCGTGCCGATGCCAAGCGAGAAGCTGTTGGCGAGCGCCACCAGGGCACCGGCGCCGTTGTTGAAGACGGACAGGAAGTTCTCGGCGCTGATGTTGTCGAGCGCCAACCCACCGGAAATCGTCCGCGACAGCGCCGTGAACAGGATCGACAGCAGCGGCACGCCCGTCGCCAGGAAGGCGACGACGGCAAAGGCGATGATCACGGGAACCTTCATCGCCCCAAGCGGCCGCTTGTCCTTGGCAGCCGGTTTGCCGCCCACGGTCTGATAGGACCGGCGGGCCAGGATCCATCGCTGCAGCAGGAATGTCAGCAGAGACATGATGACGAGCAGGATCGACAGGATCGCAGCGCCCGGCAGATCGATCGGCCAATCCGAGATCCGCAGGTCGATGCCGGTAACCAGGACCTGGAAGCCGGCGCGACGACCAAGGGCAGCGGGCGTACCGTATTCCTCGATCGCCGCGGCAAAGACCAGCATCAGGCTGGCAACGAGTCCGGGTGCCGACAGCGGCAGCGTGATCCGCCAGAAGGCACGCGCCGGCGACGCGCCAAACACGCGACCGACATCCGCATAACGCGCGCCGACCGCCTCCAGCGTGCGCGATACGGCGAAATAGACCACCGGAAAAGTGTTGAAGGCCATGACCATGGTCATGCCGAAGAGCGAAAACAGGAAGGGCGCGAGGTTGAAGCCCGCGATCTGCTGAATATAGCCGCGCGGCTGCAGCGTCATGATCCAGCCGAGCGTCGCGATGTAAGGCGGGATCATGAAGGGGACGAGCAGCAGCACATCCCACAGCGGTGCAAGCGGGATGCGGTAGAGTGCCCGAAACACGCCGAGCGGCACCGCCACCAGCGCCGAGGCCAGCACCACGCAGCTGCCGAGCAGAATGGTGTTGCCGGCCATGCCGATCAGCGCGCTATCGAAGAGCGTCGCAACAAGCGAAGAGAAAGGGCCCGCGAAGGAGCCCTGTCCGATGTTGGGGAAGATGCCCTGAAGCACAACGGCGATGAAGGGAACGGCGACGATAACGGTCAATCCCGCGATCGCCAGCCAGGCGGCCGGCGCAGCGCCGCTACTATCGTGCGTCCTCATCGCCCTGCCCTTACTTACCGCCGAAGGTGTCGGTGACCTGCTTCAGCGTTTCCTTCCGCTTGCCGTAGACATCAGCGGTGTCGTACTTCAGCAGCTTCAGATCGCTGATCAGCGGACGGCTGGCCGGAATGTCGCTACGAGCCGGCATCAGCATCTGATCGGCAACGAGCTTCTGGCCTTCGTCGGAGAGCATGTAGTCGATGAACTTCTTCGCCTCGTCCTGGTTCTTCGACCAGTTGAGGATCATGGCCGGACGCGGCGCGATGACGGTGCCCGATTCCGGGAAGATCACATCGATGGCCTCGCCCTTTTCCTTGGCGTTGAGCGTTATGTAATCGACGGCACCGAAGACGGCAGCCTTCGCGCCCTGCAGAACCGGGTTCAGCGCTTCGGCATTGGCGCCGGCGATGATCGCGCCATTATCCTTCAGATCCTTGAAGAGCTTGAAGTCGTCCTGGCCCGCCAGAGCCGCCGTCAGCTCGAAGGACGAGCCGGATTGCGCCGGATCCGGAATATTGACGAGGTCCTTGTATTCGGGCTTCGTCAGGTCGGCCCACTCGGCGGGCTTCGGCGTGCCGCTCTTGGTGTTCCAGGTAATACCGAGCGCCGAGATGCCCTGGGCAACGGCCGTGTCGGTTTTCAGGAAATCAGGAACCTTGGCCGAGTTCGGGCTGGTGTAGGACACGAGCCAGCCGCGCTTGGCGAAGTCGGTTGCCGTATCCCAGGAAGCCGAAATGAGAACGTCAACGACCGGATTCGAGGCTTCGGCTTCGATACGGGCCATGACCTTGCCGGTCGTTGCCTGGAAAACGTTGACCTTGACACCGGTCTGCTTGGTGAAACCGGCCGACAGCTTGTCGATCAACCCCTGCGGACCAGCCGTGTAGACCGTGATGTCGGCATGGGCGACGCCGGCCATCAATGTTGCGGCGAGAACGCCGAAAGTGATGCTCTTCAACGACTTAAGCATGCTCCAAATTCTCCTCTTTGGACGAATAAACCTGATTGCCGAACCAGCGAATCTGGCTGGGATCGATCGACAGACCGATGCCCTCGCCGGGTCGCAGCTTGGCGCGGCTCAAAACCTGCAATTCTATTGTCTCGGCGCCGACCAGAGAGACAGTCGCCAGATGGCCATCGCCGCGGAACTGCGAGCGCAGCACCGTTGCGGCAAGCGTGCCGGGCAAGATCTCTCCCGCTGTGATCGATCCTGTGGGAATGAGGACACGAACGGCGCAATCGACCCCATCAACGCTGCGCAGCAGCGCAAGGCCGCTGCCTTTGAAGAACCAATGCTCATCGCGATATTCGAGCTCTGCGACGCCGCCGAGGCGAAGGAAGTCGGCAACCTCGGGCGTTGCCGGCTTCTCGATCAGCTCGTCGGGCGATGCCAGCTGCTCGATCACGCCGCCACGCATGACGGCGACGTCATCGGCCAGCGTCAGCGCTTCGCTATGATCGTGTGTGACGTAGATTGCCGTCAGGCCGAGCGTCGTGATCAGCTCGGCCAGTTCGCCCACCATGTTCTCGCGCAGTTCGCGATCGAGATTGGACAGAGGCTCGTCGAAGAGAATGAGCTGCGGTTCGGCAACGATCGCTCGCGCGATCGCAACACGCTGCTGCTGGCCACCCGAGAGATCGCTCGGCCTGCGGTCAGCATAGGCGCCGAGGCTGACGCGTTCTAGCGCCCGCATAGTTCGGGATTCCCACTCGGATCTGGCGATACCGCGCATTTCGAGCGGAAAGGAGACGTTGCCGCCAACAGTCATGTGCGGCCAGAGCGCATAGTCCTGAAAGACCATGCCGAGATTGCGTTTTTCCGGCGGCGAGAAGGCGCCAGTTGCGGCATCGGCAACAGTGCATCCGGCAATCGCGATAGAGCCCTTCGTCGGCGCGAGCAATCCGGCGACGAGCCGCAGAAGAGTGGTCTTTCCGCAGCCGGACGGCCCAAGCAGCGCCAGCGTCTTGCCCTCGGAAAGCGAGATATCAATGCCCTTCAGAACGGGCGTCGCCCCATAGTGCAATTCCACGCCGGCCGTCGAAACGGTCGCATTGGTCTCTGAAGGTTGAGGGGTCATGAAAAAACCGGCATCGGTTGAAAACTGATGCCGGTTGCTTATTGAGGTTCAGTGACAGTCATGTGACGACGAAATCAGATGTTCGTTATCGCCAATACTTTAGAATTTCCGCATTGACGATATCCAATACATCGCGTCTCAAGCATCGCTTCCGGACAGTTCTTCAAAGGTCGCGAGGCCCTTCTTGACCAGCATGGCATCCGGGCTCGGCAGCTTGCCGCGGAAGGCCTTGTAGGCATCTTCAGGGTCGATCGCGCCGCCGACGGAATAGATGTTGTCCTTGAGCTTGGCCGCCATCTCGCGATTGAAAGCGTCGCCCGTTTCCTCGAAGGCAGCAAAGGCATCCGCATCGAGAACTTCGGACCACATGTACGAATAGTAGCCGGCTGAATAACCGCCGGAGAAGATGTGCTGGAAGTGCGGTGAGGCATGCCGCATGACGATCGACTTCGGCATGCCGAGCTCAGACAGCACCTCTTTCTGCACAGCCATCGGATCCTCGACCTTGTCGCGGGTATGGAACGCCATATCGACAAGCGCGGACGAGGTGAATTCGACCGTATTGAAGCCGGAATTGAAGGTGCGTGCTGCCAGAACCTTGTCGAGCAGAGCCTGCGGCATAGGCTCACCGGTTTCGAAATGCACGGCATATTGCTTCAGGATCCCCGGCACCGTCAGCCAATGCTCGTAGAGCTGCGACGGCAGCTCGACGAAGTCGCGCGAAACGCCCGTGCCCGAAACCGAGGGGTAGGTGACGTTTGACAGCATTCCATGCAGCGCATGGCCGAACTCGTGGAACAGCGTGCGCGCATCGTCGAGCGACAGCAGCGCCGGCTTGCCTTCGGCGGGCTTGGCGAAATTGCAGACATTGTAGATGATTGGCAGTTCGCCGCTACGGCCATTCTTCAGCGGCAGCTTGTGCTGCGATTGGAACGAGCTCATCCAGGCACCCGAACGCTTGGAACTGCGGGCGAAGTAGTCGCCGAGGAAGAGTGCGACCAGCCTGTCTTCGCGATCGCGGATCTCGAACACGCGCGCATCGGGATGGTAGGCAGGGACACCCTTCTTCTCGACGGCGCGAATGCCGAACAACCGGCCAGCGACATCGAAGCAGGCGTCGATGATCTTCTCCAGCTGCAGGTAGGGCTTCAGCTCAGCCTCTGAGAAATTGAACCGCTGCGCCCGGATCTTCTCGGCATAGTGCCGCCAGTCCCAGGGCATGACGTCGTGGTTCTTGCCTTCATCAGCGATCAGCTTGGCGATGTCGGCTTCTTCCTCGCCGGCACGCTTGACGGCCTTTGCCCAAACCTCCCGAAGCAGATGGTTCACGGCGTCAGGCGTCTTCGCCATCGTATTGTCGAGCTTCAGTTCGGCGAAGTTGCCATAACCGAGGAGTTTTGCCACCTCGTCGCGAAGCGCAAGCGTGTCACGGATAATGCCGCGATTGTCAGTCGCGCCATCGTTTTCGCCGCGCGCAACCCAGGCCTTGAAAGCCTGCTCCCGCAAGTCCCGCCGCTCGGAGAAGGTGAGAAAAGGTTCGATGATCGAGCGTGACAGGGTCACGGCAAACTTGCCCTCTTCGCCACGCTCGCGCGCAGCCGCCGCCATCGCATCCTTCAGAAATTCCGGAATACCGTCGAGGTCCGCGCCGTCGGAAAGGATCAGCGCCCAGCTCTTCTCGTCGGCCAGCACGTTCTGGCCGAACTGGGTGCCAAGGCCGGCAAGCTTTTCATTCATGCCCGCGAGCTTCTCTTGCTCGGGCTTCGGCAGCTTCGCGCCCGATTTGACGAAGCCCTTCCAGTGCCGCTCCAGCACGCGCGTCTGTTCCAGCGTCAGGCCGAGGCTTTCGCGGGCTTCCCACAAGGTATCGATACGCGCAAACAGCGCCGCATTCATGCCGATCTTGGAATAGTGACGTGACATCTTCGGCGAGATGTCCCGTTCCAGCGTCTGGATCGTATCGTTGGTGTGAGCACCCGCCCGGTTCCAGAACAGAGCCGACACCCGCGACAGCGCATCGCCGGCGATCTCGAGAGCAACGACGGTATTCTCGAATGTCGGCGCCTCGGGGTTATCAGCGATCGCGTCGATCTCTTTCTCATGCGCGGCAAGTGCTGCGTCGAATGCCGGCGCGAAGTCGCCGTCATTGAGAGCATCGAAGCGCGGCAGGCCGTGGAGACCGTTCCATTCGACAAGCGCCGGGTTGAATTCTGATGTGGAAGGCATGCGAAGATCCTCTGTGGCAGGCAACTGAACAGGCAATATAGGGAGGCACGTTCGCAATTGGTATTGCCGATCGGACGCACGTCCCGCGCCCGACTGCGAAAAGTTCACGGCAAGAGAATCAACCAATCGCTAGGGATTGAAGCAATCCACGCGCGATCTCAGGCCTTCCGCCAACCGAGTAGGCCCGGCGTCGCATGCCAGAGTGCCTGCACGGCAAAACCCATGAACAGCACGCCGGAGCAACGGACGATCAGCCGCTCGTGCGAGCGATAGAAACGCCGCACCGTGCCGGCACCGATAATCGTGACCAGGATCATGTCGGCAACGATGAAGCCCAGGAACGAAACGGCGAGCAGGAGCGGCAACGTATGAAACTGCAATGCGCTCGCCGAGCCAGCAACAAGGGCAGTAAACGTCGCCAGTGCCACAGGATATCCCTTGGGATTGGTCACCCCGAAGATCAGGCCGCGACGGAACGGCCGCTCCACCACCATCAAGGCCCGCCCGTCACCCTTCGGCTTTGCCCGCACGGCATTCCAGCCGATCCAGGCAAGGTAGAAACCGCAGAGAAGACCGAGCGCGTCGAAGACAAAGGTGCCAATCGTCTTCGCCCCGATGATCGCGATCAACGCCAGCGATGCCCACAGTAGGTCGCCGACCAGGTGACCGCTAACGAACAAGGCGCCTGCCCGGCGCCCCTGCCCCGCGCCGATGCCGAGCAGCGCCAGGAAGGCAGGCCCTGGAATGAGCACGTAGAGAAGGGCTGCCAGAAAGGCGCCCGCGAGCAAGGATTGCGTCATCGAGAAACTCCGGAAAGGACAGCCGCAGCTTATGCGCCAATCGAAGGGCGTCAAGCCATGATGGCAACCCATGAGATTTTTGAATTGCCGGATCACGCAGCTTCCGACAGAAGAAAAGCCGCAGCCTTCGCGCTGACCGCGCAAGTCACTAGAACCGAGTACCCCTATGCCCCCATTCAGGATGAGCGAACGGCGAACGAGCATGCTCGGCGCGCTTCTCGCAACCATCGGCCCGATCTCGATGTCGATCTATACGCCGGCAATGCCGGAGCTCGTCCATGCGTTCCAGACATCCGACTCGGCGATCAAGCTGACGCTGTCAGTCTATTTCGCCGGCTTCTCGGTTGCGCAACTGCTTGCCGGTCCGCTCTCGGATGCTTTCGGCCGACGCGCGGCGACGCTGCTGTTCATCGGTATCTATGTGATCGGCAGCCTGCTTGCCGCCTTTGCGCCCGGCATCGAATGGCTGCTTGCCGGCCGGCTGATCCAGGGCATTGGTGCGTCTGTCGGGATTACGGTGGCGCGCGCCATCGTCCGTGACCAGTTCACCGGCACCGAAGCCTCCCGCATCATGAACCTGATCGGCATCATGATCGCCATCGGACCGGCGGCGGCGCCGACGATCGGCGGATTGGCACTCGCTGCCTTCGGCTGGCAGTCGGTCTTCTTCCTGCTGATCGGCTTCGGACTGCTGATCTGTTTTGGCGTGATCGTCTTCATGTTCGAGACGAGCGTGCCGGATCCGCGCCGCGCGCTCCCGGTTCCGCTGCTTCGCGCCTACCTGGAGCTTGCGCGCGAAAGTCGCTTTGTCTCCGCCTCGCTCGTCCTCGGCGGTTCGATCGGCGCACTCTACGCGCAGGCGACACTGCTGCCATTCATCCTCATCAAGGTCGTCGGTCTGTCGCCGACCGCCTTCGGCTTGGGCATGCTGATGCAGTCGGGTTCCTACTTCCTCGGATCCGTCTGCCTGCGCTACGCGGCGCCACGCTTGGGCGGCGACGGCTCCGTGCGCGTCGGGCTTGGCCTGCTCGGGCTCGCCGGCATCATGATCGCTCTGTCAGTCCATTTCGTCACGCCCTCCTATCTCTCGATCATGGGGCCGATCGCGTTCCTGGCCTTCGGACTGGCGTTCCTGACGCCGCATATGACGACCTCGGGCCTCTACCCCTTCCCGCATATCGCCGGCTCGGCATCCGCGATGATGGGCTTTATTCAGATGGGTGGTGGCTTTGCCGGCGGCGTCGCCGGTTCGCTGATCGGCATGCCGCTGCTCGCCTTCGGAACGGTGATCCCGATCATGTCGCTGATTTCGATCATGAGCTACGTCTGGTTCGTGCGCGCGTCGCGGCAGGCAGCAAAGCTCCCTCACGCCACGTCGTGCGAATGAAAAGTGTCCGCACGACGGGCCTTCAGACTGATGAGGACGTGTTCTTTTTTGCGGAACGATCGTTTTATCCGTCATGCCGGCCTTGAGCCGGCATCCAGCGGCACCGCGTCTGCGGTGCGAAAGGCCTGTTGCGCGAAAAGACTTGCGCGTGCTGGACCTCGGCTCGTCGGCCGGGGTGACGACGGGTGGGGCATAAGGCTTTGTCAACAAGCGGAAGGCCCGCACGAGGCGGGCCTTCGATCTCTTGCAAGCTGCTCGCGATCACTTCGAGAGATTGCGCTTGGCGAGCGTGCGCAGGCGCAGCGCGTTGAGCTTGATGAAGCCGGCTGCATCCTTCTGGTCGTAGGCGCCCTGGTCGTCCTCGAAAGTAACCAGCTTGTCGGAATAGAGCGACTTCGGGCTCTCGCGGCCAGTAACCATGACGTTGCCCTTGTAGAGCTTCAGCGTCACTTCGCCTTCGACATGCTCCTGGCTCTTGTCGATCAGCGCCTGCAGCATCTCGCGCTCCGGCGAGAACCAGAAGCCGTAGTAGATGAGCTCGGCGTAGCGCGGCATCAGCTCGTCCTTGAGGTGCGCGGCACCGCGGTCGAGCGTGATGGATTCGATGGCGCGGTGCGCGGCAAGCAGGATCGTGCCGCCGGGCGTCTCGTAAACGCCGCGCGACTTCATGCCGACGAAGCGGTTTTCCACGAGGTCGAGGCGACCGATGCCGTTGTCGCGACCGTAATTGTTGAGCGCTGCGAGCAGCGTTGCCGGGCTCATGCGTACGCCGTTGATCGAAACGGCATCACCCTTTTCGAAGCCGACCTTGATGGTGGTCGCCTTGTCAGGAGCCGCTTCCGGAGAAATCGTGCGCATGTGCACGTATTCAGGCGCTTCCTGTGCCGGATCTTCCAGAACCTTGCCCTCGGATGAGGAGTGCAACAGGTTGGCGTCGACGGAGAACGGCGCTTCGCCCTTCTTGTCCTTGGCAACCGGGATCTGGTGTGCTTCGGCAAAGGCCAGCAGATCGGTGCGGCTCTTGAACGACCAGTCGCGCCACGGTGCGATGATCTTGATATCGGGGTTCAACGCATAGGCGGAAAGTTCGAAACGAACCTGGTCGTTGCCCTTGCCCGTTGCACCATGCGCGATCGCATCGGCGCCGGTCTTGCGGGCAATGTCGATCAGGTGCTTGGAGATCAGCGGACGGGCGATCGAGGTGCCGAGCAGGTAGACGCCCTCATAGACGGCATTGGCGCGGAACATCGGGAACACGAAGTCTTTGACGAACTCTTCGCGCACGTCCTCGATGTAGATTTCCTTGATGCCGAGCATCTCGGCCTTCTTGCGGGCTGGCTCCAGCTCTTCGCCCTGGCCGAGGTCGGCGGTGAAGGTCACGACTTCTGCGCCGAGCTCGGTCTGCAGCCACTTCAGGATGATCGAGGTGTCGAGGCCGCCCGAATAGGCGAGGACGACTTTCTTTACGTCTTTGTGCGATGCCATGATGATGAGGTCCGTTGCAAAAGGGCGGCGGCAAGCCCGCCAAGCCCGGTATGGCTCGGCACTTTTAGCGAGATCGGCGCAGGACGCAAGGGCAACGGCGACCATGGGCAGCTCGGATAGTGTTTGACAGGCCGGAAGCGCAACCCATATCTGCCATCGTCCTGACAATGCTGAGGAGAGGCTGGCCGTGACAAGAATCCAAGACATCATCAAGAAATCCAATGTTGCCGTCATCACGGGCGGTGCCTCTGGCATCGGCCTAGCAGCGGCGAAGCACTTTGCCCGGGCGGGCATGAGCGTTGCCATTGCCGATCTCGGCGGCGACCGGCTGGCGGAGGCTGCGAAGGAACTGAAATCGATATCAGGCGAAGAGCATGTGCTCGCCGTCGAGACCGACGTAGCGCAAAAAGACTCTCTTGAAGCACTTGAACGGACGGTGATCCAGCGCTTCGGTCGCGTGCATGTCCTCATGAACAATGCCGGCATTGGGCCCGAGACGTCGATCTTCAGCGCCCAGGCCGATTGGGACAGCCTTCTCGGCGTCAACCTGCTGGGCGTCATCAACGGCACACGCACCTTCGGCCAGCACATGCTCGCGCATGGTGAACCGGGCCTGATCATCAACACCGGTTCCAAGCAGGGCATCACCACGCCGCCCGGCAACCCGGCCTACAATGTTTCGAAGGCCGGTGTGAAAGTGTTCACCGAAGCGCTCGAACATGAACTGCGCAATACCGAGGGCTCGAAGATCTCCGCTCATCTATTGATCCCCGGCTTCGTCTTTACTGGCCTCACCATGGGCGATCGCGCCGAAAAGCCGGCTGCCGCATGGACGCCGGAACAGACTGTCGATTTCATGATCAAAAGCCTGGAACGCGGCGACTTCTACATCCTCTGCCCCGACAACGACGTCGCCCGTCCCGTGGACGAACGCCGCATGGCCTGGGCGATGGGCGACATCATCGAGAACCGCCCACCGCTGTCGCGCTGGCACAAGGATTATGCCGACAAGTTCAAGGCCTATCTCGAACGCAAGGAATAGGTCGTATTAGAAGGTTTGATTAGACATTTTCTGAAAGCCGGATATGACGGCTAAGCTTTCATCCGGCTTTCAGAGTGTACCATGAGCTTCCTGCCCAGCTTTCCGACCCTTCTCGCCTTTGCAGCCGCGACCCTGCTGCTCGCTGCGACGCCCGGCCCCGACATGACGCTGTCCATCAGCCGCGCACTGGCGCAGGGCAAGAAGGCTGCGCTGTTCGTCGTTCTCGGTACGAGCCTCGGTATCGTCGTTCACACCATGCTGGTCGCCTTTGGCGTTTCGGCACTGATCACCGCGTCGCCGACAGCCTTCCTGATCCTGAAGACCGGAGGCGCTGCCTATCTCCTGTGGCTCGCCGTCCAGGCGATCCGCTTCGGCTCGAAGTTTTCGGTCAACAAGGTCGAAACGGCAAAGGGCACGCCGCTCGCCAACGTTTCCTCGGGCTTCTGGGTCAACCTCCTGAACCCGAAGGTCATTATCTTCTTCATGACGTTCCTGCCGCAGTTCGTCAGCGCCGGCGATCCGACGGTGACGCAGAAGCTGCTGTTTCTCGGCTTCTGCTTCATCCTGATCGGCATGCCTGTCAACGCGGCCGTGGTCTTCGCGGCCGACTGGCTCGCCGGCTGGCTGCAGACCAACAAGAAAGTATTGCGCGGCATGGACTTTACCTTCGCCGGTGTCTTCTCCGTCTTCGCGGCAAAAATCCTGCTGACGCAGGCGCGGTAAGCGATCGCCGGGAAGCTCTGGCTTCCCGGAAGCTGTCTATCCTCAGCCGATCAGCAGCGCGTCATCGTCCAGGGTCTGGCCGCGCATCTTGCGGAACATCGCGATCAGGTCTTCGACCTGCAGCGTCTTGCGGCTGTCGCCGCTGACGTCGAGAACGATCTCGCCACCATGCAGCATGATCGTCCGGTGACCATAATCGAGCGCCTGCCGCATGGAGTGCGTGACCATCAGCGTCGTCAGCTTGCGCTCCGAGACGATCTTCTGCGTGAGGCCCATGACGAACTCTGCCATGCCAGGGTCGAGCGCTGCCGTATGCTCGTCGAGCAGCAGCACTTCGGAGCCGGCAAGCGTCGCCATCACAAGCGACACCGCCTGACGCTGACCACCCGATAGCAGGTCCATGCGGTCCCGCATCCGATTCTCGAGACCGAGATTGAGCTCGGCAATCCGATCGCGGAAATGTTCGCGCCGCTTCGGACCGAGCGCTGATACGAGCCCGCGCCTTTCACCACGACGCGCCGCAAGCGCAAGATTTTCCTCGATCGACAGCGAGCCGCAGCTTCCCGTCAACGGATCCTGGAAGACACGGGCAACGAGGCCCGCGCGAGCGGCCGTCGATTTGCGCGTGACATCGTTATGGCCAATGAGAACCTGGCCTTCGCTCGCGAGAACATCACCGGCAAGAACGCCAAGCAGCGTCGATTTGCCGGCGCCGTTCGAACCGATAACGGTGACGAACGAACCTTCCTCGATGGTCAGGCTGACGCCGTTCAGCGCCTGTTTCTGCAGCGGCGTGCCCTTGCCGAAGACGACCTTGATGTCCTTGAGCGTGATCACGATGCGGCACCTCCGCGGCGAAGACGGGGAAGAATAAGCGCTATTGTAACCAGAACGGCCGTCACGAAATTAAGGTCCGACGCCTGCAGCCCGATGACATCGGTCGAGAGTGCCAGCTGGATGGCGATACGGTAGAGGATGGAGCCGAGCACGCAACCGACCAGCGCGATCAGCAGGCCACGACGACCGAGCAGCGTTTCGCCGATGATGACAGCCGCAAGACCGACGACGATCGTTCCAACGCCCGAAGTAACGTCCGCAAAACCGTTGGTTTGCGCGAAGAGCGCGCCACCGAAGGCAACCAGCGCATTCGAGATCGCCATGCCGAGATAGATCTGCCGGCTTGTGTCGACGCCCTGCGCGCGCGCCATGCGAGCATTCGCACCCGTCGCGCGCATCGCCAGACCCGAGTCGCTTTCAAGGAAGCGCCAAACGACGATCACGGCAACCACCACAAGAACGCCGACGAAGAGCGGTCGAACATAGAAATCCCGCAGGCCATGGCCGAAGAACGGGCTGATCATCGTATCCGCATTGATCAGCGCGACGTTGGGCTTGCCCATGACGCGCAGGTTGACCGAGAACAGCGCGATCATCGTCAGGATCGACGCAAGCAGGTTGAGGATCTTGAACCGCACATTGAGCATCGCGGTAACGAGACCTGCCGCAGCACCCGCGACCATGGCGATAAGCGCAGCAAGCCAGGCATTGACGCCAGCGATGATCAACACCGCCGTTACGGCAGCACCGAGAGGAAAGGAGCCGTCAACCGTCAGATCCGGAAAATCCAGCACACGAAATGCGAGGTAAACGCCGAGCGCCACGAAGGCATAAACCAGCCCCAGCTCCACGGCTCCCCAGAATGCGATCTGACTCAAGGCTCATGCCCTTTCTTCTGACTCCGTCCGCCTGTTACCGGACCCAAGTTTTTAATACCATCAGCCGCCCCCGCGTTAAACGGGAGCGGCTGGATGGCTGGTTTCTCCCAAATATGCTGCGATCAGTCGATCGTCTTCGTCGCGCGCTTCAAGACGCTTTCCGGAAGCGTGACGCCCATCTTGGCGGCTGCACCCTTGTTGACTACCAGGTCGCTGCCGGCAGCAACCTTCACCGGAATGTCGCCCGGGTTTTCACCCTTGAGGATGCGAACGACGATTTCGCCCGTCTGCTTGCCGACATCGTAGTAGTTGAAGCCGAGCGCCGCGACCGAGCCGCGCGAAACGGAATCGGTATCCGCCGTGAAGAGCGGCAGCTTGGCTTCCTCGGCAACGGCAACGGCGCCTTCGAGTGCCGAGATGATGGTGTTGTCGGTAGGAACGTAGATCGCATCGGCACGTCCGACGAGCGCGCGAGCAGCGCCCTGCACTTCGGCGGACTTGGTGGCGGCGGATTCGACAACCTTGAGACCGGCCTTCTCTGCTTCCGTCTTCAGGACTGCGAGCAGCGATACCGAGTTGGCTTCACCTGAGTTGTAGAGGTAGCCGATCGTCTTGGCGTTCGGCAGGATTTCCTTGATCAGCGCAACGTGCTCGGCAACCGGCGACATGTCGGACAGGCCGGTGACGTTGCCGCCGGGCTTGTCCATGTTCTTGACGAGCTGGGCGCCGAGTGGATCGGAAACGGCCGTGAAGACAACCGGAATGTCGCGCGTTGCGGAAACGACAGCTTGCGCTGATGGCGTGGAGATCGGAACGATAACGTTCGGGCCCTCGCCGGCGAACTGGCGGGCGATCTGCGCAGCCGTCGCCGGGTTGCCCTGGGCCGACTCGAACATGAACTTCAGGTTCTCGCCTTCCTTGTAGCCGGCGGCCGTCAGCACATCGAGGACACCCTTGCGTGCGGCGTCAAGCGCCGGATGCTCGACGATCGCCGTGACCGCGACGGTCACGTCTTCGGCCTTGGCAGGAAGGGTCAGGGCCAGCGTGGCCGCAACAGCAAACAGAATTGAACGCATTGGGTATCCTCCAGACATGATTTTGGCCCGCTTCTAGGAAAAGCAGGCCATGAAATCAATCATTAGAAAACACTGAACGGATCAAACTTGCTGATCAGTCGTCGGCGCCATGGTTGGCGATCATCATCGCCTCGAAGGCCAGCCGCTCGGTCTTGCGCATGCGCTCCGACTCCGACTTCAGCTGACCGCAGGCCGCGAGAATGTCGCGGCCGCGTGGCGTGCGGATCGGCGAGGCATAGCCGGCCGAATTGATGAAATCGGCGAACTTCTCGATCTGCGCCCAGTCGGAACACTGGTAGTTGGTGCCCGGCCACGGGTTGAACGGAATGAGGTTGATCTTCGCCGGCACGCCCTTTAGCAGCTGGACGAGGCCCTTGGCGTCCTCGAGGCTGTCGTTGACGTCCTTCAGCATCACATATTCGAAGGTGATGCGGCGGGCGTTCGACAGGCCGGGATACCTCCGGCACGCGTCGATCAGCTCCTTCAGCGGATATTTCTTGTTGATCGGCACGAGAATATCGCGCAGGTCGTCGCGCACGGCATGCAGTGAGATTGCGAGCATCACGCCGATCTCGTCGCCGGTGCGGAAAATCTCGGGCACGACGCCTGACGTCGACAGCGTCACGCGGCGCTTCGAGAGCGACAAGCCGTCGCCATCGGTGGCGATCAGCAACGCCTGTTTCACGGCGTCGAAATTGTAGAGCGGCTCGCCCATGCCCATCATCACAATGTTGCTGACCTTGCGGCCTTCCGCCGGCATGATGGTGCCCTGCGGCGCTTCACGGTCCGGGAAGTCGCCCAGCCGATCGCGAGCCAGCAGAAGCTGCGAGAGTATTTCCTCAGCCGTCAAATTCCGCACCAGACGCTGCGTTCCGGTATGACAGAAAGAGCAGGTCAACGTGCAGCCCACCTGGCTGGAGATGCAAAGCGTACCGCGACCCTCTTCCGGGATGTAGACGGCCTCGATCTCGACCGGTCGCCCCGCCCCGCGCGGCGGGAAACGCAGCAGCCACTTGCGGGTGCCATCGTTGGACACCTGCTCCTCGACGATATCAGGACGCGCGATGGTGAAATGCTGCTTCAGCATCTCGCGCATGTCCTTGGCGACATTCGTCATGTGATCAAAATCGGAGACGCCGCGCACGTAGATCCAGTTCCAGAGCTGGGCAACGCGCATCTTGATCTGCTTGTCCGGCACGCCCTTTTCGCGCAGCGCAGCACCCATCTCTTCGCGGCTCAAGCCGATCAGCGAGGGTTTCTGGCCGGCGTCGAGCTGCGGCAACACGCCGGCAGGCTTCGTAACAGTCATCGCATCCATGACGGACATAGTCTCTTATCCCGAATTCAGCATGCAATCGCCCCGGTAAGCCGGATGACTTGCGGGCACGACAGGCATGATGGCAGAAATTGAATGCGGACCGGGCGGCAAAGCCGCAATCTATCCGCTGTAGCGCGGGCCTTTAGCATCATTTTCGCCGCGCGTCACTATAGATGGAAACGACGAAGGCCGACACAAGGCCGGCCTCCTGAAATTTCGTCACCGTAACAGGAGGCTTACTTGCAGCCTTCAACCTGCTTTAATGCAGCAGAAATGCCGGACAGCGAGTAGCTGTAGGAGGTCGACGTGCCCTTGCGCGATGTCGCGTTGACCGTCATCGAATGGCCCCCCTTCATCGCCGCGACGAGCGCCGGCTCCTGAGCTGCGTTCTCGACCCAGCCGGCCTTGTCCTTGGTGAACATCACGAAGGTCTTGTTGTCGATCACGACATCGATCTTCGAGTTCTCCTTGACGGTGTAGCCCATCATTGCCTGCGGCTCGTAGGAAATGTTCTGGCCGGGGCGCTGAGAGACGATGAAGAAGTTGTCGCCGTGATCGATGCCGGCCGGCTTCTTTTCCGTGGGTACGGACAGAACGTAGCAGACAGTGTTCGCGCCGGACTTGTAGGAATAGGCGCCCCAAGCCTGGAACTGCTGGATCCGTGTCGGCGCTGTCGAAGCCGGAGTAGCCTGCGGCTGCGCTGCCTGTGGCTGCGCCGCGGGCTGCGACTTCTTGGTCTGAGCGGATGCAATGCCGGCGCCGGCGAGAACGAGGGAAATGGCGATTGCGGTACTTCTAAGAAACATGGATATCCTGCCGGTTCTTGCGATTCGAGCCCGAAGCGAACGGGCGGCGCATAATCACGATCTGCTTTATTTTGACTTAATTCAGGTTACCAAAGCGTCAACGGGGACTGCTAGAAGTCCCTGCCTGTTCCATTCTCACCCAAGTGTCAACATCGGACGCGGCGCCTCGCCCGTAATGAAGTGATGCCGCGTGCGCACACGGATCAACGTCACGGATGAATCTAAGACATAAAGATTCAGGCAAGAGTTTGACCTTTTCAGAAACCGTTGTACGTCAATAAGTATTAGAAATCCGCTGGAGAATTCGCTGAGCCAGGGGGCTTTAGGCCAGACATGGATGCCGAAGAGAAACAGCGCTTCGCCGCCCTCGCAAGGGCCGTTGCGGAACGCCGCGACCAGGAGGCATTCACCGTGCTGTTCGATTACTTCGCACCGCGCCTCAAATCGTGGTTGCTGCGCCAAAGAATGTCGAGCGGCGAGGCCGAGGAGCTTGTTCAGGAAGTGATGATCGTGCTCTGGCACAAAGCCGAGCTTTACGATCCAGCGCGATCCTCTCTGTCGACCTGGCTTTTTCGCATCGCCCGCAACCGTCGGATCGATCTCCAGCGCCGGGCCAAAGCGCGCACACTGGACCAGGCAGACCCTGCATTGCAGCCGGTCGCGGAAAGCGGCGCAGACGAGATCCTCGTAAACGACGATCGCGATGCCCATATTCGCGCCGCTGTCAGCCGACTCCCGGAAGAACAGCGGGAGATGCTCCGCGCCGCCTTCTTTCTCGGCCAATCCCATTCGCAAATCGCCGAGGCGACCGGCTTGCCGCTCGGGACGGTAAAATCCCGCATCCGGCTTGCCTTCGGAAAGCTCCGAAAGGTTCTGGAGGCCGAGGGCGCCTGAGGTAACGCTAGATCGTCTTCATGCCTTCAGGCTTATCGGCGAGCGCACGGTCCGCTGCTTCATAGTGCTTCGGTTTCAGATGCCTGCTGACCATGGCGAAGGCCGCGGAAAGGACCGCTACGTCATCCGAAAACCCGATCACGGCAAAAACATCAGGGATCATGTCAACAGGCATGACGAAATAGGCGAGTGCCGCCAGCAGAACGCCGCGCACCCTTGTCGGCGTCTGGGGATCCATCGCGCAGTAGAATGCAGCGACGACATCACGCGCGAACGGGATCTGCCGTACGGCCTTCTTGAAGGTCGGCCAGAATTTCTTGCGCACTGTCTCTTCGCGCCGGCTTTGCGTATCATCGTCGCCCGGCAGCAGGATCTCACCGAATTTGACGTCGTCCATTCCGATTGGTCCTCTCTTTCACGCGCACATATGGTGACGGCGGCACCGGATTCAATCAAGTCGGCGCGCCGCCGCCTTCTCCATCGCTGCCGCCAGCTTGAAATCGAGCTCCGTCAAGCCGCCGGCGTCATGGGTGTTAAGCTTTACATCGACGCGCGAATAGACGTTGAACCATTCGGGATGGTGATTGAGCCGTTCCGCAGCAAGTGCCGCTTCGGTCATGAAGCCGAACGCCTCAACGAAATTGCGAAACTTGAAGCTTCGCGATATCGCCGTGCCGGCAGCGTCGAGCGACCAGTCGTCAAGCTTGGCGAGCTCGGCAGCGATTGCTTGCCGTTCCAGTTTTTCCCGTTTCATGCGATTGTCCCTTCTCTTCCGTCATGGACCACAGATGAAACGCATTAGCATCCTGTTTGTTTGCATGGGCAATATCTGCCGCTCGCCTCTTGCCGAGGGGATCTTCTCGCACCTCGTCGATGTGGCCGGCTTTGCCGATCGTTTTGAGATCGACTCGGCCGGCACCGGCGGCTGGCACGAGGGCGAGCATCCGGATCGGCGCTCGATCGCAACTGCCAGAGGCCACGGGATCGACATTTCCCGGCAACGCGCCCGTCAGATCAGGATGAAGGATTTCAGCGGCTTCGACCTGATCCTCGCGATGGATCGCGCAAATGTCGCCGAACTGCATCGCATGAGCCCGGGAGCCGCAAATATCCGCCTGTTCGGCGATTTCGCTTTGGCAAGCGGCGAGGATATACCCGACCCCTATTTCGGCGACAGCGACGGCTTCGAACGCGTCTACGCCAGGCTCTTTGCCGGCTGCAGGAAGCTGCTCGAGACGCTGGGCACCGACAATGCCTCGTGGAGAGGGAAGATCTCCTCCGTCAAATAAGGCCCACCGCCGACCGATTCCCTTGACGACAGCAGAACGAAGCGCGGAACGGTGAAGGCCGAAGTCTGGAAGTTTCCACGCCCGGCGAGATAGTGCACGACATCGTCGACCCGCGACGACTTCAACCGCGCCAGCGTGACATGCGGCGTGAACTTGCGGGGATCAGGCGGCAATCCGATGCGCTGGCAGATCCGCTCGATTTCGGCCTGGAGGGCGTACATCTCGGGTGAAGACGAGACGCCGGCCCACACCGAATGCGGTTTTTTGGACCCGAATGCGCCGATACCATCGAGACGTATCTGGAATTCGGGCCGGTCGATGCGGTCGAGCCGATCGACAATTTCGTCTGCCGTGCGTCCATCGACATCGCCGATGAAGCGCAAAGTGATGTGGTAGTTTTCCACATCGATCCATCTTGCACCAGGGAGACCACCGCGCAGCAATGAGAGGCTCATCGCGGCATTGCGCGGAATTTCGAGGGCGGTAAACAGTCTCGGCATAACGAGCACTCCCCGAATCTTTTGCAGGTGCTCACACGGAATCACGCATTGAACACCTGCGCAAGTCCCTAATTCTTCACAGTAGAAATCGTTCCTAAGAATTGCGTGATAGCCGGCTCCATCTTTTCGACCATCACATCGATCCCTTTGCTGTTCGGGTGCATCCCATCCTCAAGCTTCAGACCGGCATCGAGCGCGACACCGTCGAGAAAGAAGGGATATAGCGCAACGCCATGTTTTTGCGCGAGTTTCGCGTAGATCGAGTTGAAGCGCCCCGCATAGTCGCCGCCCATGTTCGGCGGCGCCAGCATACCGACGAGAAGGACCGCAACACCACGTTCCTTTAGCCGAGCAATTATCTGATCGAGGTTCTTTTCACTTTCCTCCGGAGGGATGCCGCGCAGGGCATCATTGCCGCCCAGTTCGAGAATCACGCCATCGGTGCCGTCGGGGACCGACCAATCGATTCGCGCAAGACCACCGGCCGTCGTGTCGCCGGACACGCCCGCGTTCGCGATCGATACGTCGACACCCTTGGCTGTCAGGGCTGCTTGCAACTTTTCTGGAAAGCCATCTCCGGGAGGGAGTTGGTAGCCCGCCATAAGGCTGTCGCCAAAACCGACCAGGCTGATTGTCTTTGCATTGGCTACGACCGCAAAGGCCATCGTCGCAACAATGACGGCGATGTGAAGGCCGGCAACTTTAAAACTCATTCCGCTTTCCCTAGATTGGCAAGACAATCGGCATCTATATAGGGCGAATACTGTTGGCAAAAACCATCATCGAGTTGAAGCGCGCCGATTTGACGCTTGGCAGCGCCGCCGCCTCCGTCCATGTTTTGAAGGGCATCGACCTCACGATCGGCACCGGAGAGTCGGTTGGCATCGTCGGACCATCGGGTTCCGGAAAATCGACGTTGCTGATGGTGCTCGCAGGGCTGGAAAGACTCGATAGTGGCGAAATCAATGTCAGCGGCACACCGCTACATGCCCTGAGTGAAGACCAGATGGCCGACTTCCGCGGCCGCAATATCGGTATCGTCTTCCAATCCTTCCACCTGATCGCCAACATGACGGCCCTGGAAAACGTGGCTGTGCCGCTGGAGCTTGCCAACCTTCCCAATCCGTTCGAAATCGCCCGCCGTGAATTGAAATCCGTCGGGCTTGGCGATCGGTTGAACCACTATCCCGGCCAGCTTTCCGGCGGCGAACAGCAACGGGTGGCGATTGCACGCGCGCTCGCACCGTCACCGGCGCTGCTGATCGCCGACGAACCCACCGGCAATCTCGACACCGACACCGGCCGGCAGATTGCGGATCTCCTGTTTTCCAAACAGGCCGAGCGGGGGATGACGCTGCTGCTCGTCACCCACGACACCGCGCTCGCCAAACGCTGCTCCAGGCAGATTCGGGTTCGTTCGGGCCAGATCGAGAGCGATAGCGCGCCTGTCCAGCCTGAGGCGGCGATTGCATGACATTGCTGACCCCGCGCGTCTCCCTCGCCTTTCGTCTCGCGCTCCGCGAGCTGCGCGGCGGGCTTCGCGGCTTCTACATCTTTCTGGCCTGCATCGCTCTCGGCACCGGCGCGATTGCAGCCGTCAACTCGGTTTCGCAGTCCATCACCAACACGATCGCCACGCAAGGTCAGGAGATTCTGGCTGGCGACGCACGCTTCGAGCTCAACAATCGCGAGGCGACGGAAGCCGAAATGGACTTCCTGCGCGGCTTCGGCAAAGTATCGGTGTCGACAGGCCTGCGCTCGATGGCGCGCAAGCCCGACGGCTCGGATCAGGCGCTGGTCGAGGTCAAGGCAGTCGATGGCGCCTATCCGCTCTACGGCACCTTCGCGGCCGAACCGAATTATCCGCTGCACGCGCTTCTGTCGGGGCAGAGCGGCACCTATGGCGCGGTGGCCGCTCCGCTTCTGCTGGATCGGCTCGGCCTCTCCATCGGAGATGAGATCCTCCTCGGCAATGTCATTCTGAACATCACCGGTACCGTCAAGACGGAGCCGGACGCGGTTTCGGAAGGGTTTGGTTTCGCGCCCCGGCTGCTTGTGAGCAGGGAAGCGCTGAAGGCGTCCGGCCTCATCCAGACCGGTAGCCTGGTCGAGCATGCCTACAAGATTCGCATGGACAACCCGGCCGAAAGATCCACGCTGCGCGATCGGGCCGGCAAGGAGTTTCCATCCGCCGGCTGGTCGATCCGCACCAGCGACCGGGCAGCCCCTGCGCTGACGGAGAACATTGAGCGTTTCTCGCAGTTCCTGACGCTGGTCGGACTGACAGCCCTGATCGTCGGTGGTGTCGGCGTCGCGAATGCCGTGCGTGCCTTCCTCGATTCCAAGCGCACGACGATCGCGACCTTCAAGTGCCTTGGGGCGCCTGCCGCGACTGTCGTGTTGATCTACCTCTTCCAGATCGCCATCATTGCCTTGGGCGGGATGGTGATAGGCCTCGTCATCGGGGCGCTGGCGCCAATCGTAGCGTCGCAATTTCTGGCGCAGTTCCTGCCGGTCTCCACGGCTCTGACGTTCTACCCCGGGGCTCTGGCCCTCGCAGTCCTTTTCGGTATTTTGACAACGCTGGCCTTTGCCATCATGCCGCTCGGGCACTCACGAGAGGTTCCGGCAACGGCCCTGTTCCGCGAGCAGGGCTTCGAGGCGCGGGGCTTGCCTTCCTGGCCCTACATCCTTCTCGCTGCGACCTTTCTTGTTGCCCTTGCCGGCCTTGCCGTCGTAACCGCGTATGATCGTTTCATCGCGATGGTCTTTGTCGGCGCGATCGCCTTCGCTTTCGTGATCCTGCGGCTTGTCGCAGCCGGCATTGCTTGGCTGGCGCGCCGCAGCCCGCGGGTGAATTCGCCAGCCTTGCGGCTCGCAATCGGCAACATCCACCGGCCTGGCGCACTGACGCCCTCCGTCGTCCTGTCTCTCGGTCTTGGCCTCGCACTGCTCGTGACGCTCACCCTCATCGACGGCAACATGCGCCAGCAACTGACCGGGCGCATGTCCGCCGGCGCGCCGAATTTTTTCTTCGTGGACATTCAGGGGTCGGAACTCGAGACATTTCGCAGCGTCGTCAAAGCCGGTTCGCCGGATGGCAAACTGGTCGAAGTGCCGATGCTGCGCGGCCGGATCCTCGCCTTCAACGGCGAGGACGTTACCAAGCGCAAGGTTCCGCCCGGCGGCCAGTGGGTGCTGCGTGGCGACCGCGGCATCACCTATTCGGAAGCGCTGCCGGAAAATGCATTGCTGACCGAGGGATCATGGTGGCCGAAGGACTATAGCGGCGAACCGCTCGTCTCCTTCTCTGCCGAGGAGGCAAATGAACTCGGCCTGAAGATCGGTGACACCGTCACCGTCAACGTGCTCGGCCGCAACATCACCGCGAGGATTGCGAGCCTGCGCAAGGTCGAGTGGGAGTCGCTTTCCATCAACTTCGTGATGATCTTCTCGCCGAATACATTTCGCGGCGCCCCGCACGCCTGGCTCGCGACGCTCACCGACCCGACGGCGACCTCTGGCCAGGAGGCCGCGATCTTGAAGTCCGTTACAAACACGTATCCGACCATCACAAGCGTGCGGGTCAAGGACGCGATCGACATCGTCAACACGCTGGTGGCGCAGTTGGCGACGGCGATCCGCGCCGCCGCCTCCGTTGCGCTGATCGCCTCGGTCCTGGTTCTGGCCGGCGCGCTGGCCGCCGGTAACCGCGCCCGTACCCATGACGCGGTCGTCCTCAAGACACTCGGCGCGACGAGGCGAATGCTGATCCGTGCCTTCTGCTACGAATATTTGATCCTTGGGGCGGCGACCGCAGTCTTCGCCCTTTTTGCCGGCGGCGTTGCGGCCTGGTTCATCACCGCCCGGATCATGCGCATCCCCTCGCACTTCCTGCCCGATGTTGCCGGCCTGACACTTGTGACGGCTCTGGTCCTGACCGTTGGTATCGGACTCATCGGCACCTGGCGCATCCTCGGCCAGAAAGCGGCACCCGTTTTGCGCGAACTCTGATTGATCAAACGGAGAAATTTCCTTCACCTTACGGCGATTTAACCCGATCGCGGGTTGCAAGGGCCTTGTTTGCGAAAGCCGAAAGGCTCATATTGTGTGCAGGCATGCTGGGCTCCGCAGCGGCGCCCGGGTCGTTGACCCGCCACCGTGTCCACACCGGAGCTTATAAGAGGAAACTATGGCTGACCTTCGTAATTACCAAGGCCGCGTACAGACTGGCGAGATGATCGACCAGGGCCTGCGCAGCTATATGCTCAAGGTCTACAACCTGATGGCGCTGGGTTTGGCGATCACGGGTGTAGCCGCCTATCTGGGCTTCAATTTCGCCGTCCAGGACGGCCAGCTGACGCAGTTTGGCGTATTGCTTTTCCAGTCGCCGCTCCGTTGGGTGATCATCCTTGCACCGCTGGCTGCCGTGTTCTTCCTGAGCTTCAGGATTAACCGGATGAGCGTTGCCGCCGCGCAGACGACCTTCTGGGTCTACGCCGCGCTGGTGGGCCTGTCGCTTTCGTCGATCTTCCTGGTCTACACGCAGTCGAGCATCACGCAGACGTTCTTCGTGACGGCCGCCTCCTTTGGTGCGCTGTCGCTTTACGGCTACACGACCAAGCGTGATCTCTCCGCGATGGGCTCGTTCCTGATCATGGGTCTCTTCGGCCTGATCATCGCGTCGATCGTGAACATCTTCCTGGCATCGTCTGCCCTGCAGTTCGCGGTCTCCGTGATCGGCGTGCTGATCTTCGCAGGCCTTACCGCCTACGACACGCAGCGCATCAAGGAAATGTACTACGCAGCAGACGGCGCGGAAGTTGCCGGCCGCAAGGCAATCATGGGCGCACTGACCCTGTATCTGGACTTCATCAACCTCTTCATGTTCCTCCTGCAGTTCATGGGCGACCGCAAATAAGGAACAGGAACGTTATCGAAAAAGGCGGCTTCGGCCGCCTTTTTTGTTGCTCGATCATGCCGAGGATGATTTCTGGAAGAGTCCATCGTCATATCTGCCGGCCGACCGAATGCCCATCTTCCTCCGCGACGCTTCCTCATCCGACCTCCCTGCCATCACGGCCATCTATCGCGAATCCGTACTGAACGGTGTCGCAAGCTACGAGATCGTCCCACCGGACGAGAGCGAGATGGCGGCACGATTTTCCGCAATCACGGGCCAGAGCTACCCCTACATCGCCGCGATCGATGAGAATGGCGGGCTGCTTGGTTACGCCTACGCCTCGGCCTTCCGCACGCGGCCGGCCTATCGCTGGATGGTCGAGGATTCGATCTACCTGGGGCCGGAAGCGCGCGGCAAGGGAATTGGAAGGCTGCTGCTCGCCGAACTGATCCAACGCTGCACCGATCTCGGCTTTCGCCAGATGGTGGCCGTGATCGGCGGCGCGCATCCGGCATCCATTGCCCTGCATCAGACATTGGGCTTTGCAGAAACCGGCCGACTCAAGGCAACAGGCTACAAGCACGGTCGCTGGCTCGACACGATGATCATGCAGCGTGCCCTGGGTTATGGGGCGGCGACCGACCCCGATGCCTCGACCTATCCAGGCACGCTGTTCAAGGCCTGAGCTCGAGCTACTTCTCGACCAGCTTCAACGCCTTGTTGAAGACCTTCAGAACCTGGGGGAGTTCGTGCCCACGCTTCAGGATAACGCCGTGCGTATTGATAACGGAATAAGCACCCTGCTTGGCAGTGAGCTTCGGATTCTTCTCGATGCGAAAGAGTGGCATTTCACCTGATCGCTTGAAAACGGAGAAGACGGCACGATCCTTCAGATGATCGATCGCATAGTCCCGCCACTCGCCCTCGCCGACCATGCGGCCATAAATCCATAAAATCGCGTCGAGCTCGCGTCGGTGGAATGTGACCGGCGCTGGATCCTTGCTCTGCTTGTATTCCTTGAGATCTACGACGACTGAGGAACTGTTGTCGGCTGACCGGCTCTCGCCGCGCCGCAAATCCGGCTGATCTGTCATCAGTCTCCCTGTGCCTCCGCTTGTGACGGGTACATGACAGTTTGCCTTAGCGTTTACAAATTGCAAGCGGGCGATCAGTCACATTAATCATAGTCTGTGCAATCTCCCGAGCGCCGCAATTCAGTCAAAACAGCGCCTCATTTGGAGGAGAAATTCCCTCACGACTGCGCCGCGGGGCCGTTCGGACCCGCGTCGCACCTGATTTGCGCATGATCTTTTTGCCGGATTCGGTCTGCTGAAAAGGTTTTGTGCGAGTTTGGCGCCAGCGCGCCAAAGGGCCCGGCTGACCGTATCGACCTTAACCCCAGCCCCGAATACGATCAGCCGGGCCGCCCCGTTTTCCATCCGCAAGGCAGATGAAACGGTCAGATATTCTTCCCAGCCATGACGACCGTCGCTCCGAGAATCGCCGATGGATTGCCGTCGGCGGTGGAGGATTGAAGTAGAATCGCGCAGCCCTCAAGATCCGGCTTCTGCATCACGCTGGCCGGCAGCGTCAAGCTCGTTTCCTTGCCCTCCCACATGCCGACGGTTTCGACATCGGCAACGCTGTTCAGATAAGCAATCTTCTGACCGCTGTTTTCGCCCTTCTCGACCTCGATGGTCTTCTCCCGGTTGAAATAGACCATGACGACATTGGCTTTGCCCTGGCCCGCGCCAATCTTGATCTCGAGTTGGTCGTCGCGCATCTGTGCGGTGACCGGCACCGACAATCCCTTGCCTTCGGCTGCATAGCTATCGATCTTCTTATTGATCGCGCCCAGATCGGCCCCTGCCACATGGTCACGACCATTGACGATAACCTGCGGCGTATAGACATTGGCGCGGCCCATGGTCTGCGCGTAGCCATACTGGCGCTCGGTGTTTTCCTTCGAACTCAGCGTATCGGCCCAGCCCATGTAGTTCCAGTAGTCGACGTGATAAGCGAGGGCGATAACGCCGCCAGCCTCGACAATCTTGCGGAAAGCCGCATCGGCTGGAGGACAAGAAGAACATCCCTGCGAGGTGAAGAGTTCGACCACGCCTTTTGGCGCGTCCTGGGCAAACAGTGGGCCGGCAAGCGCCACACCTGCAACCAGAGAAATCAGAAACCGCGGGGACATTCACTGCACCTTTTCTTCAGCAACCACCGCCACCCTTCGCCGCAGGTTCCGATGTCTGAACGTAGAGATAATGGTTCTCGATCTAAACGGAAAGTCACGAAGGGGTGAGACCAAGCTTCGGAGAAGCCAAGCTGAAACACATCAGCGTGACTGGGCATCTAATACCTCGTGCTCAAACAAAAAGACCGCCGGAAATCTCTTTCCGGCGGTCATTGTCATGCAAGTCTGTTAACAATCAGGCAGCGAGATCGCGCAGAACCGTCTGCAGGATGCCACCGTTGTTGAGGTAGACCACTTCGTCGAGCGTATCGACGCGCGACAGCAGCGGAACTTCCTTCACGGTGCCGTCCCCGTAGGTGATCTTGGCAATCTTCTTTTCGCGCGGCTTGATGTTCTCGAGACCTTCGATGGTGACCATCTCGTCACCCTTCAGGCCGAGGCTCTGCCACGTCGTGCCCTCTTCGAAGACGAAGGGGATGACGCCCATGCCGACCAGGTTCGATCGGTGAATACGCTCGAAGGACTGTGCAATGACCGCCTTTACGCCGAGCAGGTTGGTGCCCTTCGCGGCCCAGTCGCGGGACGAGCCGTTGCCGTACTCGACGCCAGCAAAGATGACGAGCGGAACGCCCTCGGCCTTATACTGCATAGCCGCGTCATAGATCGATTCCTCTTCCTTCGACGGATAGTGGATGGTGTAGCCACCTTCCTTGCCGTTCGGGCCGAGCATGTGGTTGCGGATACGGATATTGGCGAACGTGCCACGCATCATGACTTCATGGTTGCCGCGACGCGTGCCGTACTGGTTGAAGTCGGCAACACCGACGTGGTTCTCAAGCAGGTAAGCACCGGCCGGAGACGCAGCCTTGATCGAACCGGCAGGCGAAATGTGGTCGGTGGTGATCTTGTCGCCGAAAAGGCCGAGAACGCGCGCACCCTTGATATCGGAGATGCCGGTGCCGGTCTTGCCCATGCCCACAAAGTAGGGCGGGTTCTGCACGTAGGTCGACTTGTCATCCCAGGCATAGGTCTGTCCGGCCGGAACGTTGACGGCCTGCCAGTTTTCATCACCCTTGAAGACGTCGGCGTACTTCGTTTCGTAAAGTTCGCGGGTGACGTACTTCTGGATGAAGTCCTGCACTTCGTGCGAGGTCGGCCAAATGTCCTTGAGATAAACAGGGTTGCCGTTCTGGTCTTCACCGATCGGCTCCTTGGTCAGATCCTTCTGGACCGTGCCGGCCAGCGCGTAGGCAACGACGAGCGGAGGCGAAGCCAGGTAGTTCGCCTGAACATCCGGAGAAATACGGCCTTCGAAGTTGCGGTTGCCCGAGAGCACGCCTGAAACGATCAGGCCTTTGTCGTTGATCGTCTTCGAGATCGGCGCCGGCAGCGGACCGGAGTTGCCGATGCAGGTCGTGCAACCGAAGCCGACGAGGTTGAAGCCGAGCTTGTCGAGGTCGGCCTGCAGGCCGGACTTCGCCAGATACTCACCAACGACCTGCGATCCCGGTGCCAGCGAGGTCTTGACCCACGGCTTGGACTTCAGGCCCTTGGCAACGGCGTTGCGGGCAAGAAGACCGGCAGCGATCAGAACCGACGGGTTGGAGGTGTTGGTGCAGGAGGTGATGGCGGCAATCGCCACGTCGCCATGGCCGAGATCGAAGTCGGTGCCTTCGACCGCATACCGGTTCGAGAGTTGGCCGGGCTTCTTGTAATCGGTGTCCATCGAGCCGGCGAAACCGGAAGCGATGTTTTCGAGCGGGATACGGCCTTCAGGACGCTTCGGGCCGGCCATGGCAGGCACAACGTCGCCGAGGTCGAGTTCCAGCGTATCTGTGAAGACGAGGTCCGAACCATCGCCTTCGCGCCACATGCCCTGTGCCTTTGAGTAGGCTTCGACGAGAGCGATACGGTCCTTACTGCGGCCGGACATGTTGAGGTAGTTGATGGTTTCGCCGTCAACCGGGAAGAAGCCGCAGGTCGCGCCGTATTCCGGACCCATGTTGCCGATGGTCGCGCGGTCGGCGAGCGGTATGTTGTCCATGCCAGGGCCGAAGAATTCAACAAACTTCGAGACAACGCCCTTCTTGCGCAGCATCTGCACGACCATCAGCACGAGATCGGTCGCGGTGACGCCTTCCTTGAGCTTGCCGGTGAGTTTGAAGCCGATGACTTCAGGCAGGAGCATCGAGACCGGCTGACCGAGCATGGCCGCTTCCGCTTCGATACCGCCGACGCCCCAGCCGAGAACGCCAAGGCCGTTGATCATCGTCGTGTGCGAGTCGGTGCCGACGCAGGTATCCGGATAAGCGATCGTCTCGCCGTCCTCTTCCTTCGTCCAAACGGTCTGGCCGAGATATTCGAGGTTGACCTGGTGACAGATGCCGGTGCCCGGAGGAACGACGCGGAAGTTCTTGAATGCCTGCTGGCCCCACTTCAGGAAGCGGTAGCGCTCGCCGTTGCGCTGGTATTCCAGCTCGACGTTCTTGGCAAATGCCTGCGGCGTACCGAATTCGTCGACGATAACCGAGTGGTCGATGACGAGGTCGACGGGAACCAGCGGGTTGATCTTCTCTGGGTCGCCACCGAGCGACACCATCGCGTCGCGCATCGCGGCGAGGTCGACGACGGCAGGAACGCCCGTGAAGTCCTGCATCAGCACGCGCGCCGGGCGATAGGCGATTTCGTTTTCGACAGCGCCCTTGTTGTTCAGCCATTCGGCAACAGCAAGGATGTGGTCCTTCGTCACCGACTGACCGTCTTCGAAGCGAAGCAGGTTCTCGAGCAGAACCTTCATCGAATAGGGAAGCTTCGAAACGCCCGGAAGGCCATTCGCCTCAGCCTTGGGCAGGCTGTAGTAGACGTAGTCCTTACCGTTCACGGAAAGCGTGGAACGACAATTAAAGCTGTCAAGAGATTTAGACACGAGAGACCCCGTTTCTGATAGCGAACACAATCGTGCGGACGCCTATGCACGTAATGCACATCAGGATGCGGGTACGGCCATTTCCGCTGTCCGCACGTGGAGCGAAGCCCATGTTCGGCGCAAGGATGAAATTCACGCCGACCGCTGGCGTGGTTGCGGGTCTTATAGATAATTTCTATGAAAGGTGCCAGAGAGTGCGTGACCCATTTCGGATTTTTTTGCATTGCGATGACTGAAAAATTAAACCACGGAAAAGTCATGCATCTTGAGGCTGCCAATCTGGCTGCGCGCCGGGGCGAAGACCTGATTTTTGAAGGCCTGTCCTTTCGCCTGGAATCGGGCGAAGCACTGGTTTTGACAGGAAAAAATGGATCGGGAAAGTCAACTTTGCTGCGCGTCGTCGCCGGTTTGCTGCATCAGGAAAAGGGCTCGGTCAGCTTCACCGATTCGCTCGGCAACACACACGGGCGCGTCGGGGAAATCAGCCATTATCTCGGTCACCGCAATGCTATGAAGAGCGAGTTGACGGTCGCCGAAAACCTCGATTTCTGGCGGTGCTTTCTTGGCGATAGCCATGGCGCTTCCACCGTCTCGATCGACGAGGCAGCCGAGGCGGTCGGTCTCGAGGGCATCACGCACCTCCCGTTCGGCTACCTCTCCGCCGGTCAGCAGCGCCGCTTCGCCTTCGCCAAGCTGCTTATCGCCCACCGGCCGGTCTGGATCCTTGATGAGCCGACTGCCGCGCTGGATAAAAGCGGCGACCGTCTGTTTGCCGAGCTTGTTGAAGCGCATCGCTGCAACGGCGGCATCGTGCTCGCGGCAACCCACCAGCCGCTAGGACTGGAAGGCGCGCAGGAACTGCGGATGGCGGGATTTGCCCACGCCGGACCGGGAGTGTGGGAATGACTGCCCTGCTTCTGCGAGACCTCAAGCTTTCGATACGCGCCGGCGGCGGCGCGCTGATCGGCGTTCTCTTTTTCTTGACCATTGTCGCGGTCATCCCCTTCGGTGTCGGGCCCGATCTCGCACTGTTGTCCCGCATCGGCCCGGCAATCGTCTGGATCGGTGCGCTGCTTGCGGCGCTGCTCGGTCTTGACCGCCTGTTTCAAGCCGAGCGCGATGATGGCTCACTCGATCTGATGCTGATGCAGGAAACGCCGCTGGTGCTGACGGTGCTCGTCAAATGCCTGGCGCACTGGGTCGCCACCAGCCTGCCGCTGGTTATCGCCTCGCCGTTGCTTGGCCTCTTCATGAATATGAGCGAGACCGCCATCGGCGCGACCATGCTGACGCTGCTCGTCGGTTCTCCCGCGATTACCTTCATCGGTGCCGTCGGCGCTGCCGTTGCCGTCGCCTTGCCGCGTGGCGGTCTGCTGGTGTCGATTCTGGTGCTGCCGCTGACGATCCCCGTGCTGATCTTCGGCGTCAGTGCCACTTACGCGGCGGTCGAGGGGCCATCGCCCTTTCTGCCGCCCTTCCTCATCCTGATGGCGCTGACCCTCTTCTTCGCGGTGATCGGACCGGTGGCTGCCGCGCTTGCGCTGCGTCACACGTCGGATTGATCGGGCACTCGATTGCGGCGTCAGGCATATCGCGGTATGGAAAACGGCATGAGCGAAACGAGCCTTGCCATCACGAAATTCAGCGATCTCGCCAATCCGACACGGTTTCTGGCGCTGGCCGCACGCATCCTCCCGTGGATGGCCGGTTTCACGGCCCTCTGTTTTATCGTGGGGCTGTATCTCAGCTTCACGACAGAAGGCGACTACCAGCAGGGTGAAACGGTTCGCATCATGTATGTCCACGTGCCGGCCGCGTGGCTGGCGATGATGGGCTACACGATCATGAGCCTCTCGGCCGTCGGCACGCTGGTCTGGCGCCATCCGCTGGCGGATGTGTCGGCGAAGGCCGCAGCCCCGCTCGGCGCCGCCTTCACGCTGATTGCCCTGGTGACTGGGTCCCTCTGGGGCAAGCCGATGTGGGGCACCTGGTGGGTCTGGGACGCCCGGCTCACCTCCGTCTTCGTTCTGTTCCTGATGTATCTCGGGCTCATCGCCCTCAATCGCGCGATCGACGACCCTTCAAAGGCCGCCCGCGTCAGCGCCGTCCTCATTCTCGTTGGCTTCGTCAACATCCCGATCATCAAGTTTTCGGTCGAATGGTGGAATACGCTGCATCAATCCGCGAGTGTGCTGCGCCTCGATGGTCCGGCCATCGATCCCGAGTTCCTGCGGCCGCTGCTGGTGATGGCCGTTGCATTCACCGCGCTCTTCCTCACGCTGCATATCATGGCGATCCGCAACGAGATCTGGCGTCGCCGCGTCGCCGCTCAGCGTCGACTGGCCGCCCGCCTGGCAAGCCGCGAGGGATAGTCATGACACACGCTTTCTATGTCTATGGCGCCTACGGCTTTGCCGCCCTTGTCGCGGCCGCGGTTACCCTTTGGACCTGGGCCGATGGCCGCGCTCGCCGGAAGGAACTGGCAGCCCTTGAAGCCTCCGGCATCCGCCGCCGCTCGGCGCGAACAACGGATGGCAAATGAGCACCACCCCTGAAACGAACTCCGCCAAGCGCGGATTTGGACGCTATGCCGTCGCCTTGATCCCGTTGGTTGTCTTCGCCGGCATCGCAGCCACCGCAGCAAAGATGCTCTATGATCAGGACGTCCACGGCAAGAATATCTCGGAAATCCCCTCCGCACTGATCGGCACGAAGGCGCCGGCGCTGAACCTTGCGCCGCTCGAAGGCGCCAACCTGCCGGCGCTGACCGACAGTGCCATCAAGGGAAAACTGACGCTCGTCAACGTCTTCGCCTCCTGGTGCATTCCCTGTCGCGACGAGCATCCGATCCTGATGCAACTGGCAAAGGACGGCCGGCTCAATGTGGTTGCCATCAACTACAAGGACAAGAACGACAACGCGCTTCGCTTCCTCGGCGAACTCGGCAATCCCTTTGCCGCCATCGGCGTCGATCCCAAAGGGCAGGCGGCCATCGATTGGGGTGTCTACGGCATCCCCGAAAGCTATCTCGTCGCCCCTGATGGCACGATCCTCTACAAGCGGGTCGGCCCGTTCGACGATGTCAGTCTCAGGGAAGGCCTCTTCCCCGCCGTGGAGACGGCGCTCGGCAAGCCGGCCTCCTGATCAGAGCGCACTCTGCCAGGTCTTGATCGCCTCGACGGGCCAGATCAGCATCAGCATGTTGAGCGTCAGGTTGTCGCGGATCAGGTAGCCGGTCAGAAGCTCGAAGAAGATCGCGATTGCGATCGTCAGTGCGACCGGCGCCCGCGAGGCGAAGAAGAACCCGATCACCATGAAGATCGTGTCCATTGCCGAATTCAGGATGCTGTCGCCGTAATAGTCGAGCGAGATCGTCGCCGTTCGATAGCGGTCGATGATGACAGGCGAATTTTCCAGCAGTTCCCAGCCGGATTCGATGACGAGCGCCAGAAGCAGCCGCATGGCAATCGGCTTGCCGCGCAAAAGAAGGTGCGTAACGCCGTAGAATATGAAGCCGTGAATGATGTGAGACGGCGTGTACCAGTCGGAAATATGCTGAGAGTTACCGCTGGAATTGACGGTGCCTTCCCAAAGCTTGATGTATCCGCAGGTGCAGATGGGGGTGCGGCCCATCATATATTCGGCGATGATCTGGATCAGCAGGACCGCACCGCATGCGGCGAACCAGAAGGTCTGGTGCTTGGCTCTCTCTGCCGTATCCAGTGTCGTCACTTCTCGGTCTCTCCCGCCGAGGTCACAGTGTGCTTCATGATGAGCGGCATCTGCGCCATGGTGAAGATGATGGTGATCGGCATCGTGCCCCAGACCTTGAAGGCGATCCAGAAGTCATCGGAGAAGTTGCGCCAGACGACCTCGTTCAGCACCGCCAGGAAGAGGAAGAAGATCCCCCAGCGGATCGTCAGCTTGTGCCATCCCTCGGCATCGAGCTGAAAGGCCGCATTGAAGACGTAGCCGAGCAGCGACTTGCCGAAAGCCAGGCCGCCCAGCAGCGCAACGCCGAAGAGCGCGTTGACGATGGTCGGCTTCATCTTGATGAAGGTCTCGTTCTGCAAGTAGATCGACAGCGATCCGAAGATGACGACCACGATGCCCGACACGAAAGGCATGATCGGCAGATGCCCGAGAATGATCTTCGAGACCACCAGCGAGGTCACCGTCGCCGCCATGAAGAGGGCCGTCGCCACGAACAGTGGTCCGCCAAGCTCCGACAGAGCCGGAAACCTTTCGACCAGCCAGGCGCCGCGCAGGTTGGCGAAGAAGAAGATCAGCAGCGGGCCAAGCTCCAGCGCCAGCTTCAGCATCGGGTGATGCCGGTCGGCCGCGCTTGGGGTGATATCGCTCTCTGTCGTCATTCTATCTCAAATCCGTTTGTGCCACACGAGACGCTTGCCCGTGTTTGTCGGCATATCTGTGGCATTATTGGCCGAGCCCGGCAATGGCATGCGCGAAATCCTCGGCCTCGAAAGGCTCGAGATCATCGACGCCTTCGCCGACGCCGATGAAATAGACCGGCAGCTTGTGCTTGGCAGAGATCGCCACGAGAATGCCGCCACGCGCCGTGCCGTCGAGCTTCGTCATGATCAGTCCGTTCACGCCGGCAACGTTCCTGAAGATTTCCACCTGCGACAGGGCGTTCTGCCCCGTCGTCGCATCGAGCGTCTGCAGCACCGTATGCGGCGCATCCGGATCGAGCTTGCCGAGAACCCGAACGATCTTCTCGAGCTCTGCCATCAGCTCCGCCTTGTTCTGCAGGCGGCCGGCGGTATCGATGATCAACACATCGCACTTCTTCGCCTTGGCCTGCTCGAAGGCATCGTAGGCGAGACCCGCCGCATCGGCACCGAGCTTGGTGCCGATGAATTCAGACTTGGTGCGGTCGGCCCAGATCTTCAGCTGCTCGATGGCAGCGGCGCGGAAGGTATCGCCGGCGGCAACCATCACCTTGAGGCCAGCGCCCGAGAGCTTGGCCGCTAGCTTGCCAATCGTCGTCGTCTTGCCTGTTCCGTTGACGCCGACGACGAGGATGACATGCGGCTTGTGGGTGAGATCGAGCTGCAATGGTTTGGCGACCGGCTTCAGCACCTTGGCGATCTCGCTTGCCATGATGCGGCTCACATCCTCGCCGGTGACGTCCTTGCCGTAGCGCTCGGAGGCCAGCGTATCGGTGACGCGCATGGCCGTCTCGACGCCAAGATCGGCCTGGATCAGCAGATCCTCGAGATCCTGCAGCGTGTCGTCATCGAGCTTGCGTTTGGTAAAAAGGGCCGCGATCTGGCCGGTAAGTTGCGACGAGGTGCGGGCAAGGCCGGCGCGCAGGCGCTGGAACCAGGAAAGTCTTGAGGCCGGCACCAGAGGCGCGGACTCGGAAGCCGCGGGACCGGTGGCAAATCCCTTTGGAAGAACGGGAGTCGCGGAGATATCTCCGGAAACGCTATCATCCTCCGCCGGCGTAGATACCTCATGCTCGGTGGGAGAGGCCCGATCGGCGATAGGCTGCTGTTCCACATCGGCTTCAGCTGTAAGCTCTGCAGCCGACGTCTCTTCGGTTTCGCCGAGAGATGCTAGTTCCGCGACACTATCATCCTCTGCCTCATCGCCGATTTCCGGCTGCAGGGAAGGCGCAACAGGAACCGTCTCTCCCAGCGTGCTTCCAGCAGGAGTATCGAGCTCCGCTTCGTCTTCAAGCAACGAGAGCGGCACAAGACCCACATCGCCTACGTGCATCTCAGGCGGCAAGACCTCGGAAACGTCGTCCTCAACGGGTGTGAACGCTTCGGCCTGCTCGGCAAGCTCCTCGATCGAGGCGTCCTCAGCTACGTCATCGGCAGGCCCGCCGGCCGTATCCACCTCTTCCGCCGGAACCAGGTCCGCGGCAACCGGAAGGTTCTCCTCGCGCGAATGCGGCTCCAGCTCGGTTTCGAGCGCTTTCGTCTCGACCGCCCCCGGCGCATGCTCTTCCTCCGGCTTGGGGCCGAAGGTGAAGACCTTTTTGATGAAATTGAACGCCATGAGGATTCCGTAAACTCAGGCCGCGTCGGCGGCCGTCAATTGCATGTCGAGGTGTTTGCCGTTGTGTCCGGTGATGACAGCCTGCACGAAGCTTCGGGGCGCAAGTCCCGCCGCTGCGACAAGCGTGAAGTTCTCGGTATGCGCCAAACCGTTGTTTTCCACCAGCAGCCATTGCTGCGTTCCGACCATTCCGTCGAGATGGGACTGATGCAGGCGATGTCCAGTGGCGCGCAGTCGCGCTGCCCGCTCCTTGACCAGCGCGCGATCGAGCTGCGGCATGCGCGCGGCAGGTGTCCCCGGCCGCGGGCTGTAAGGGAACACGTGGAGATGAGCGATATTGGCCTCTTCCGCCAGCCGCACCGCATTGGCGAACATTTCTTCGCTCTCGGTTGGAAAGCCGGCGATCATGTCCGCGCCGAAGCTCATCTGCGGCCGCAGACGGCGCACGTCGTTGACGAAAGCTAGGGCATCCGCGCTCGAATGGCGACGCTTCATCCGCTTCAGGATCATGTCGTCGCCATGCTGCAGCGAAAGGTGGAGATGCGGCATGAACCGCGCTTCGTCGGCAATGAGGTCCAACAGATGCTTGTCCGCTTCGATGCTGTCGATCGACGAAAGCCGCAGGCGGCGAATATCCGGCACCTGCTTCAACAGCGTCTTGGCAAGCAGCCCGAGCGTCGGCTCTCCGGGAAGACCGGCACCATAGCTGGTCGCGTCGACCCCGGTCAGCACGATCTCCCGGTAGCCACTTTCGACGAGTTTCCGCGCCTGATCGACAACCGCCCCCATCGGCACCGACCGCGAATTTCCTCGGCCATAGGGAATGATGCAGAAGGTGCAGCGGTGGTCGCAGCCGTTCTGGACCTGAATGAAAGCCCGCACATGACCATCGATATGCTTGACCATCTGCGGCGCCGTCTGGCGCACGCTCATGATGTCGTTGACGCGCAGCTTCTCTTCCGCCGAAACGCCGAAATCCGGCAGGGAGCGATAGGAAGCGCGCTTCAGTTTCTCCTCGTTGCCGAGGACAGCATCGACCTCGGCCATATCGGCGAAGGTTTCTTTTTCCGTCTGGGCCGCGCAGCCAGTGACGATGATGCGGGCATGAGGATTGTCGCGCCGCGCACGTCGGATCGCCTGGCGTGCCTGACGCACAGCTTCGCCGGTAACCGCACAGGTATTGACGAGGATGGCATTATTGAGCCCGGCCTTCTCGGCCTGCGCCCGCATCACTTCGGATTCGTAGGTATTGAGACGACAGCCGAAGGTGATGACCTCGACGCCGCTCACCGCGCTTCGGCTCCCGGCGCCGCATCGCGCGACCACGCACCCGTCGACGGATCGAGCGTGCCCGACCATTCCCATTCAGCCGGGCCGGTCATGATGACGTGAGCATCGCGTTCGCGCCATTCGATCGTCAGCACGCCCTGATTGGGGCTGCTTGCAACCTTCACCGCGACTTCGCGCCCGGTCCGTCCGGTGCGAGCGGCGGATACCGCCGTCGCACAAGCGGCAGAACCGCAGGCGAGCGTCAGTCCCGCGCCCCGCTCCCAGGTGCGCGTCGTGATCGAGTTCGGAGAGGTCACCTGCGCCAGCGTGATATTGGCGCGCTCGGGGAACATCGGATGGTTTTCGAGCAGCGGCCCGAAGCGGCCGAGATCGAACGACATCGGATCACGGTCGATCCAGAAGATCGCATGCGGATTGCCCATCGAAGCGACGGAGGGCGAATGCAGCACGGGATTGTCGATCGGCCCGATTTGCAGCTCGATGCGGCTGGTATCGTGGAATTCTTCGGCGAGCGGGATCTTGTCCCAGTCGAAGACCGGCTTGCCCATATCGACCGAGATCGTCCCGTCTTCATGCTCGGTGGCATTGAGGATGCCGGCCACCGTCTGGAATGTGAAAACCTTCTTGCCGGTTTCCGAAGCAAGCGCCTGCACAACGCAGCGCGTGCCGTTGCCACAGGCCTGCGCCTTCGAGCCGTCGGAGTTCAGAATATCGATCCAGGCATCTGTGCCAGCTGCCTTTGGATCATGGATCGCCATGATCTGGTCGAACTGTGTGTCGTCAGCGGCATTCAGCGCGATTGCCGCCGCAGGCGCTACCTTGTCTGTGCGGCCGCGCATGTCGACGACCAGGATCTTGTTGCCAAGCCCGTTCATCTTCGCGAATTCGACCGTTGCGCTCATAGTGTCATGTCCGTCTCTGTTTGGGCTGTATATGGCGGAAATGCGGGGGAATTACCAGTGGCTTGACTGGCGGTGGATGAGCCACACATTGCCAGAGAGGAAATGCCGTGACCTCATATTTAAGAATGAGCGCAGATATCTAGCGCTTTTCGCCGCTTCGGGGCATTCTTGCTCTGGGATGGTGCTTTTGGCAGGGAGGATCGCCGATGCGCTGCGTCACCGTACTTGGGCCCTCGCAGACGGGAAAAACGACACTCGTCGCAAAGCTGGCCTCGCTCGAGGGAACGCCCAGAAAGTCAGCCTCTCCATATGGATCAAGCCTGACGGAATTTGACTTCAAGGACGAAGCGTGGTGTGCGATCGACACTCCCGGGGCAAATGAGGCACTGGCCCTGGCGCAGGATGCCCTGCTCGTCAGCGACGCCTGTATCCTCTGCATATCGCCGACGCCTGATGAAGCCGTGCTGGCAGCACCCTATCTGCGCGCCATCGAGGCCTCCGGCACGCCCTGCCTGATTTTCATCAACAGGATGGACGAGCCGCGCGGCCGGTTGCGCGATGTCATTGCCGCACTTCAGACCTATTCCAACCATCCGCTTGTCCTTCGGCAAGTACCCATCCGCGAAGGCGACCGGATCGTCGGCAGCTGTGACCTGATTTCCGAGCGCGCCTGGCGCTATCGGGAAGGTCAGCCGTCCGCGCTGATCGAGCTGCCGCAGGATGCCGTCGAGCGGGAGCACGAGGCGCGGGCCGAAATGCTGGAACAGCTCTCGGAGTTCGATGACTGGCTTCTCGAGGAACTCATCGAAGACCGGGAGCCGGCAAGCGATACGCTGTTTACGATCTCTTCGCGCATTCTCAAGGAGAACCGGGTTATCCCCGTGCTGTTCGGCTCAGCCTCGCACAGCAACGGCATCATGCGCCTGATGAAGGCCCTTCGCCACGAAGCGCCGCCGGCAACGGCACTGCGGTCGAGGCTCGCAGGAAGTGTGGAAGAAGCTGCCCTTTCTGCCGTGAGTTTCCACGCCTACCACAAGGCTAATGTCGGCAAGACGGTGCTGGTGCGGGCGCTCGCCGACGGCTTGAAGCAGGGCGCTCCCTTGGGCGGCGCCACGCTGGGTCCGCTGCAGGAGGCCGGCAACGGAAAGCCAATCAGCGGCAGCGTGGAGGCTGGCAGCGTCTTTGCCGCACTAAAATCCGACCATCTGCCAGCGACTGCCCTGCTGACGCAGACAGCCAGCGTCGAGCCACCCGATTGGACGACACCGCCGACACCGATGCTGGAAAGAATTCTCGTTCCCGGCAGCGAACGGGACGAAACCAAGCTTTCCGCGACCCTGGCGAAACTGGCGGAAACCGATCGCGGCTTGAAGGTGATGCAGGAGGAAGGCACAGGCGCGGCGCTGATCTGCGCCCAGGGGCCGGTCCATCTGCGTGATCTCCGCAAAACACTGTCGGAGGTCTTCCGCGTCGAAGTTTCCGAACGCGCACCAAACCCCGTCTACCGAGAAACCATTTCCAAACCTTCGGATGTGCGCTACCGGCACCGCAAGCAAACGGGCGGCGCCGGACAGTTCGCAGACGTGCAACTCAGCGTCAGGCCGAACGAGCGCGGCCAGGGCTTCACCTTCGGCGAAAGCGTCAAGGGCGGGACCGTGCCCCGAAACTACATCCCAGCCGTTGAAGCCGGCGCCCGCGAAGCCATGGAGAAAGGTCCGCTCGGCTTCCAGGTCGTCGATGTCGACGTCGTGCTGACCGACGGCCAGTATCACTCGGTCGACAGCTCCGATTTCGCCTTCCGGACCGCTGGGAAAATGGGCGTCAAGCAAGCGCTTTCACAAGCTTCCGCCGTTCTCATGCAGCCTGTGGTGCGGGTGGAGATCCATATCCCCTCGGTCTATTCCGGCGGAATGGTGACGCTCGTCTCCTCGCTCAAGGGACAGGTGCTCGGCTTCGACCGGGACGAGAACGCGAAGGGCTGGGATATATTTCGAGCGCTCGTGCCCGGCGGCGTGCTTGATGAATTGGCCCGGTCGCTCAGATCGGCAACGCAGGGCATCGGCCACTTCTCCAAGACCTTCGATCATTTCGAAGAACTCTACGGCAAGGAGGCCGACACCATCATCAATGCGCATGGTGCCGGAGCCCACGCGCATTGATCATGCCGCTGGCACGTCGAATACCTCGCCGGCTCTAAGCGGCCTGAACCGCTCCTGCGGTATTTCGCGCTCGGCCAAGGCTGTCTTTAGCGCCTTGACCGGCGTCTCGATTGCCTCGTCGGTCAGCTGGAACGTCGCAAAGTGATGGCCGGCCACATAGGCAGCATTGGCAAGCTCCATTCCCATCACCGCTTCATCAGGATTCTGATGTTGGCCCTTCATGAACCAGCGCGGTTCATAGGCTCCGAAAGGCAGGACGGCGAGGCGAAAGGCACCATGCTTCTGCTGGGCAGCCCTGTAGTTGACGCCCCCATGAAAGCCCGTATCCCCGACATGGTAGATCTTCCCGGCGGTCGTTGACAGGACGAAGGCGGCCCAGAGCGCCATGCGACGATCCCCGGTGCCGCGTGCCGACCAATGATGCACCGGCTCGGCATCGATGCGGATGCCGGCAAGCGGGATGCGCTCGCCCCAATCCATCGCCGTCACCTGCATGGTGGGAACGGCGCGACGAATGATCGTATCGTTGCCAAGCGGCGTTACGACATGCGGCCGATGCCTCGCCTGCAGCCGCCTGAGCGTCGCGACATCGAGATGATCGTAGTGGTTATGCGAAACGAGAACGAGGTCGATCGGCGGCAGGTCGTCGAACGCGATACCGGGTGCCACGACGCGCTTCGGTCCGGCGAAGGCGAAGGGGCTGGCCCGATCGGACCATACGGGATCTGTCAGGATATTGAGCCCCGCGACCTGCACTAGCATCGTCGCGTGGCCGACCATGGTTACCCGCAGATCGTCGCCATCAACGCGCGCATCCGGCTTGGCCGGTACGAAGGGGCTCGGAACCGACTTCGGCCAGCGATCGCGGTTGCCGCCAAACTGCCATCGCATCAGATCTCGAAAACCGAGAGGCTCGATACCATCCGGATTGAAGAAATGCGTGCCGTCGAAGTGATCGGAGACAGGCCCTTGATAGTAGGGATTGCGTCTTTTGGCCGTAGGCATACAAAGCGATTCCGTTGCAGGGAAAGCAGATCTGGGATCGGGCGCGCGCTTTTGAAAGGTCGAAACGCCGTCTTTTCTCGGCCTTCCCTTGACTCGCGGTCCGTTTTCCTGTTTACCGCCGCTCAATCTGCGACGAGCTTCAAGACTCGAGCCACCGACCGGGACCCGTAGAGGTATAAAGAGATCCCGGAGGTCCACACCCGACAGCGCGATGCGCCCTCGGGTGCTTTTTGGCTATGCGTCTTGTTTTCGTCAAGGAAAAGCACAAGGTTTCCGTCTTCAGGAAATCACAAGGAAGAGCCGATGTTTGAGAACCTCCAGGACCGTCTTGGATCCATTCTGAATGGACTGACAGGCCGTGGCGCGCTTTCGGAAAGCGATGTTTCCGCAGCGCTGCGCGAGGTTCGCCGCGCGCTTCTGGAGGCTGACGTGGCGCTCGATGTCGTGCGCTCCTTTACCGATCGCGTCCGCGAAAAGGCCGTCGGCGCCGAGATCCTGAAGTCGATCAAGCCCGGCCAGATGGTCGTCAAGATCGTCCATGACGAGCTGATCGAGATGCTCGGCGGCGAAGGCGTCGGCGTCGACCTGCATGCGGCCGCCCCCGTCGTCATCATGATGGTCGGTCTGCAAGGCTCCGGTAAGACGACGACGACCGCGAAGATCGCCAAACGGCTCACCGACCGCGAGAAGAAGAAGGTGCTGATGGCGTCGCTTGATACGCGACGTCCGGCCGCCCAGGAGCAGCTGCGCCAACTTGGTGTCCAGACTGGTGTCGACACGCTTCCTGTTATCGCTGGCCAGTCGCCGACCGACATTGCCGCCCGCGCCGTACAGGCAGCGAAACTCGGTGGCCATGACGTCGTCATCCTCGACACCGCCGGCCGCACGCATATCGACGAGCCCTTGATGGTCGAAATGGCCGACATCAAGAAGAAGTCGAATCCGCATGAAATCCTGCTGGTCGCGGACTCGCTGACCGGTCAGGACGCCGTCAACCTGGCGCGCAACTTCGACGAGCGCGTCGGCATCACCGGCCTCGTGCTCACCCGCATGGACGGCGATGGCCGTGGCGGTGCAGCACTTTCGATGCGCGCGGTGACAGGCAAGCCGATCAAGCTCATCGGTGTCGGCGAGCGTATGGGCGAACTCGAAGAGTTCCATCCCCGCCGTATTGCTGACCGCATCCTCGGCATGGGCGATATCGTTTCGCTCGTCGAGCGCGCCGCTGAAAACATCGACGCCGAGAAGGCGGCTGCCATGGCCGCCAAGATGGCCAAGGGCAAGTTCGATCTCAACGACCTCGCCGACCAGTTGCGCCAGATGCAGAAGATGGGCGGCATGGGCGGCATCATGTCGATGATGCCCGGTATGGCAGGCATGAAGGACAAGATGGCTTCGGCCGGTCTGAACGACAGCCTGTTCGGCCGCCAGCTCGCCATAATCTCCTCGATGACCAAGGCCGAGCGCGCCAATCCCGATATTCTCAAGCACTCCCGCAAGAAGCGCATCGCCGCCGGTTCCGGCACCGATGCCGCCGACATCAACAAGCTTCTGAAAATGCACCGCCAGATGGCGGACATGATGAAGATGATGGGCGGCAAGGGTAAGGGCGGCCTGATGAAGCAGATGATGGGTGGCCTTGCCGGCAAGATGGGCCTTGGTGGCCTTGGTGGCCTTGGCGGCGGCATGCCCGATCTTTCGAATATCGACCCCAAGCAGCTCGAAGCGCTCCAGAAGCAAGCTGAAGCTGCCGGTCTAGGAAAGCCGGGCGGCGGGCTGCCCGGCCTCGGCGGTGGCGGTTTGCCGGGTCTGGGCGGCGCCAAGCTGCCGGGTCTCGGCGGTGGTTTCCCAGGCCTTCCCGGCCTGCCCAAGAAGAAGTGAAGGGGTCGCGTAGACAATGATTGATCCTGAAATCAAAGCCCAGCTTTCGAACTATCGCCAGTCGATCGACAACATCGACGCCGCGCTGGTCCATATCCTGGCCGAACGTTTCCGCTGCACCAAAGAGGTCGGCGTTCTCAAGGCCAAGTACAAGTTGCCGCCGGCCGATCCGGCGCGCGAAGAATACCAGATCGAACGTCTCCGCCATCTGGCGAAGGATGCCAATCTGGATCCGGATTTCGCCGAGAAGTTCCTGAACTTCATCATCAAGGAAGTCATCCGGCATCATGAGCAGATCGCTGCAGACCACGCCGAAAACGGCGCCGCAGCAAAATGAACCATACCGCCGGATCAGGCGGTCCAGAAAAGTCCAAGGAGTAAAGAAAATGGCACTGAAAATTCGTCTCGCACGCGGTGGTTCCAAGAAGCGCCCGTACTACCACATCGTTCTCGCCGACGCCCGTTCGCCGCGCGATGGCCGCTTCCTCGAGAACCTCGGTTCCTGGAACCCGATGCTCGCCAAGGACAACGGCGCTCGCATCACGCTGAACAACGACCGCATCAAGCACTGGCTCGATCAGGGCGCACAGCCGACCGATCGCGTTCTGCGCTTCCTCAACGAAGCCGGCCTCGCAAAGCGCGATGCCAAGAGCAACCCGGAAAAGGCAAAGCCGGGCAAGAAGGCTCAGGAGCGCGCTGCTGAAAAGGCTCAGAAGGCCGCCGACGCTGCTGAAGCTGCTGCTTCCGCAGAATAATCGGGAACCTTCGCTTATCGAACGGGCGGCATGGCGACATGCCGCCCGTTTTCGTTTCCATTCCGCTGCACTTCGTTTAAGAGAAGCCCAGATTTTGCGGCTTCATGTGAAGGACGTCATGCCAAAGCTTGAAAATCCGGTTCTGATGGCAACGATCGGTGGCGCCCAAGGCCTGCGCGGCGAAGTACGCGCTAAGGCCTATACCGCCGATCCGACCGCGCTCGGCGACTACGGCAACCTGCACAGCCTTGATGGCCGCACCTTCGAGATTCTCGATATCCGGGAAATGAAGAACGTCGTCGTCGTCCGATTCCGCGGCATCAACGACCGCAATGCCGCCGAGGCGCTGAACGGACTGGAGCTCTACATCGAGCGCGACAACCTGCCGGACGAGGAGCTGGAAGAAGACGAATTCTTCTACGCCGATCTCGAGGGTCTGGAAGCGCTCGACGACCAGGGCGTCAGCTATGGCACCGTGACCGGCGTTTTCGACTTCGGCGCCGGCGATCTGCTGGAGCTCAAGGGTCCCGGCAAGCGCCCGGTATTGATCCCCTTCTCTGAAGCCTCGGTTCTCGACATCGACCTTGAAAGCGGCAGGATCACCATCGATCCGCTCGCCGCTGGCCTCGTCGATAGTGAGGATGACGCACCGAACTTCACGCCCGACAAGCCGAAAAAGAAGAAGTGAGGCCGTCGATGGCGTTTCGCGCGACCGTGCTGACCCTCTATCCGGAAATGTTTCCGGGCCATCTCGGCCACTCCCTCGCCGGGAAGGCGATGGAGCGTGGCCAATGGTCGCTCGATACCCTGCAGATCCGCGACTTTGCCACCGACAAACACCGCACTGTCGATGATACGCCCGCTGGCGGCGGCGCGGGCATGGTGCTCAAGCCCGATGTTCTCGCCCGCGCCATCGACAGCACTTCCGAGAACGACAGCCGCCCCCGGCTGCTGATGAGCCCGCGCGGAAAACCGCTGACGCAGGAACGCGTACGCGAGCTTGCTTCCGGCGATGGCGTCATCATCGTTTGCGGTCGCTTTGAGGGCGTCGATCAGCGCGTCATCGATGCGCGCGAGCTGGAAGAGGTCTCGATCGGCGACTACGTGCTGTCGGGCGGCGAACCGGCTGCACTCACCATACTGGATGCGATCGTCCGCATCCTGCCTGGCGTCATGGGCAATGATCTTTCCGGACTGCACGAGAGCTTCGAAGGCGGCCTGCTCGAGCATCCGCACTACACGCGCCCACAAGTATGGGAGGGCCGCGAGATTCCGGCGATCCTCACATCGGGCAATCACGGCGCGATCGAGAAATGGCGCCGCGAGCAGGCGTTGCAGCTGACCCGGGAACGACGCCCGGATCTGCTGGAAGAATGAAAAATGCCCGGCCAAAGCCGGGCATTCGAATTTCGGGTGTCAGTTGGTAGCGCCCACCGCAGAGCCGCGTGCGCTCGCGCGCAATGCGTAGTAGACAACGCCGCCGATGCCGACGCCGAAGAACCAGCCATAGGTCCCCCACCATTCCGGCAAGATCGACGTGAACGTCGGCAGGATCGATGAGAACAGCGAGCCGACCACGAAGGCGATGAAGGCATTCGTGTGCCAGCCATTCTGGAAGCGGAACTCGCCATTCTCCTGATAAAGATCCGCGACGTTCAGCTCACCCTTCCGGATCAGATAGTAGTCGACCATCATGATCCCGAAGATCGGGCCCATCGTCGAACCGATGAAGTTGACGAAGTGCGCGGCACCCGTTTCCCACGGCGCGAACGGATAGAGCACCAGCGCAATCAGGGCCGCAATCCAACCGCCCCGCTTGAAGCTGATCTGGCGCGGGAAGACATTCGAGAAATCGAAGGCCGGCGAGACGAAGTTGGCGACCACGTTGATGCCGAGCGTTGCAACGGCGAAAGTCAGTGCCGCAAGCAGTGCCAGGAACCAGTTGTCGAACTTCGCGGAGATCGCCTCCGGATGCAGCAGTACTTCGCCGTAGACGGTGAATGCAGCCGTGGTTGTGACGCCCGCGACGAGGCAGAAGGCGAGCAGGTTGATCGGCAGACCCCAGAGATTGCCCTTGCGCAAGGTCTTGGTGTCCTTGGTGTAGCGCGAGAAATCGCAGAAATTTAGGTAGAGAGCCGCAAAGTAGGTGATCCATGTCGCGGCAACCGCGGCAAGAGCCGCGAACGAGCCAGGCTCGCCGGCGATGCCGACTTCCTTCGTCCTCTCGAGCAGAACGTCGCGTGGGATCTCGCTGCCGAAGGAGAAGGTGCCGGCCTTGACGACAAGATAAACCGCCAGGACAAGCATCATGATCCAGACAGCGGGCCCGGCCATGTCCTGAAACCTGCGCACGGTCTCCATGCCACGCTGGATGATCAGGAGCTGCAGGGACCAAACGACGACGTAGCAGATGACCTCAAGCGTGGAATGACCAAGCATGTGGCTATTCTGGTGGAAGGCAAGCATGCTCTCATTGCGGATGAGAAGAGCCACGATCGCGCCCGATGCCGCCGCCGTTTGCGCGCCGTACCAAAAGCAGGCGACGACGGCGCGCACGAGCGCCGGCGCATTGGCCCCGAACGTACCGAACGAGGCGCGGGCAAGAACCGGGAACGGCACACCCGTCTTGACGCCGGCGTTGCCGACGAGACTCATGAGGAAGAAGATGACGAGCGAGCCGAAGCCGATCGCAATCACGAAGTTGATAAAGCTGCCGCACAGCAGGAAAAGACTCGCTGCGAGATAATAACCCCAGAGGCTGTGAACGTCCGAGGTCCACACATTGAAAATACTGAAGGCGCCCCACTTCCTCTCCTGAGCGGGCGCCAAGTCCTCATTATAGAGCGAGGACGACGGATTACTTATTGTCATTCATTCCCCTCCAAAACTCCCACGGATCACAATTTGACCCAAATGAGAATCTGCTCCCCTGTTGTGCATTTGACAAATATTTAATCAAATGAGTCACAGGCTTGATATCGTGCAGCACTGGCAAAAGCCCAGTTTGGCGGTCGGCGCGGCGAAATTTCCGGGCCAAAGGGGTGACAAAGCCTGCGCAATACGGTATGCGCACGCCCGGAATGGGAAAACTCCCATCAACCACGTAAAGAAAAACAGACGAATTCGCTCCTGCCCTCACCGGCAAATATCTGCGGCTCGACCAAAGATAGATCGTTCAGAGCGCTCTGGCTGTTGAACCAACAAAGAGGTTGAGTCATGAATATCATTCAGCAGCTTGAGGCCGAACAGGTCGCCAAGATCGAAGCACAGCGCACGCTTCCGGAATTCTCCCCGGGCGATACCGTTCGCGTCAACGTCCGCGTCAAGGAAGGCAACCGTACCCGCGTACAGGCCTACGAAGGCGTTTGCATCGCTCGCTCTGGCGGCGGTCTGCAGGAGAACTTCACGGTTCGCAAGATCTCCTACGGCGAAGGCGTCGAGCGCGTATTCCCGGTCTGCTCCCCTGCTATCGAAAGCGTAGAAGTCGTTCGCCGCGGTAAGGTCCGTCGCGCGAAGCTCTACTACCTGCGTGATCGTCGCGGCAAGTCGGCTCGTATCGTCGAGAACACCGGCACCCGCGCTCGCAAGCTCAACGACGCCGAGCGTCAGGCCGTTGCCGAGGAAAAGGCACGCCTGGAAGCCGAAAAGGTTGCAGCAGCTCAGGCGCTCGCAGCCGAAAAGGCAGCACAGGAAGCTGCAGAGGCCAAGGCAGCAGCAGAAGCTGCCGCAGCAGCTGAGCCGGCAGCAGAATAAGTTTCAATCCTTCGTGATTGTCGGAAAGGCGGCCTTCGGGTCGCCTTTTTTTGTTGCTGGCAATAGCGAGTCACTGGCAGGTCGGACCGCGTAGAGGTTGGGCCTGACGTCCGGTCCTCTACCCGTCATTGTCCGAAATTCCGAACAGCCCGTGCGGAATGTATGCCGTTATCGCAGGAGCCGGTCTGACCTATTTCTGCCCTGTCTTTAAACGGAGCAGATCATGTCCAATCTCGAAAAATCGGGCACATTCACGCTCGGCGACCGCACGGTGGCGCGGCTTGGCTACGGGACCATGCAACTCGCCGGCAAAGGCGTCTTCGGGCCACCGAAGGATCGCGCCGAGGCAATCGCTGTGTTACGCGAAGCAGTCGAAAGCGGAGTCAACCACATCGACACCAGCGACTTCTACGGCCCGCACGTCACCAACCAGATCATCAGGGAGGCGCTGCATCCTTATCGGGATGATCTTGTGATCGTCACGAAGATCGGAGCAACGCGTGGGCCAGACGCGTCTTGGAATCCGGCCTTCTCAAAAGAAGCGCTGACGCAGGCAATTCACGACAACCTCATGAATCTCGGCCTCGAGGTGATCGATGTGGTCAATCTGCGGGCCATGTTTGATGTCCATGGCCCGGCGGAGGGATCTCTGGAAGAACCCCTCACCATCCTCGCCGATCTTCAGCGCCAGGGCCTTGTCAGACACGTTGGCCTCTCCAACGTCACCACCAAGCAAGTCGCGGACGGCAGAAAGATCACCGAAATCGTTTGCGTTCAAAACCAGTACAATCTTGTGCACCGCGGGGACGATCCGCTGATCGAACAGCTCGCGACGGAAGGAACAGCCTATGTGCCCTTCTTTCCGCTCGGGGGCTTCTCGCCATTGCAATCGTCCACGCTGTCGGATGTCGCTGCGGAGCTTGATGCAACACCGATGCAGGTTGCTCTTGCGTGGCTTCTGCGACGCGCGCCGAATATCTTGCTCATACCCGGGACCTCGTCACGTCTCCACCTCAGGGAGAACCTCGCGGTCGCCGATATCACCTTGCCCACCGAAGCCATTCAGAAACTGGATGGTATCGCGTCTCGCTGACGACATTTGCAATCTGTCCCGCAAAAATCTTTGCATGGAAGGGCGGTCTTTGGACCGCCTTTTCTGTTTTTGAATGGCGACACGCGGCAATTCTCTTGCCATCCACTTCGCAACTATGACAGGTTTCGCGGACTATATTTCGGGGAGATATTTAATGCAGTTCCGTCGCACCGTTCTTGCAGGACTGACCGCACTTGTCCTGTCGCCGCTCGCCGCCCTCGCCGCCGACCTTCCCGACCTCAAGGGCAAGTCGGTCGTCGTCGTCACCGAGAACGCCTATCCGCCGCTACAGTTCGTCGATCCGAAGTCGGGCAAGGCGATCGGCTGGGAATATGATGCGATGAACGAGATCGCCAAGCGGCTGAACTTCAAGGTCGAGTATCAGAACACCAGCTGGGACGCGATGATCCAGGCTGTCTCCGACAACCAGTACAACATCGGCATGACCGGCATCACCATCAAGGATGACCGGAAGGCCAAGGTCGACTTCTCCGATCCCTACATGCGCTCGCAGCAGTTCATGCTGGTGCGCGGCGACGAAAGCCGCTTCACCGACGCCAAGACCTTCGGCGCCTTCAATGACGGCCTCGTCGGCGCGCAGCCGGGCACCTCGCCTTTCTACACCGCCGTCTACGAAATCCTTGATGGCAACGAGCAAAACCCACGCGTCAAGCTCTTCGAAACCTTCGGCGCCACCGTCCAGGCGCTCAAGGCCGGCGACGTCGACGTGGTGCTGACCGACAGCGTCGCTGCCAAGGGTTATGTCGACGCCTCGAATGGCAGCCTGAAGGTCATCGGCGGTCCGCTCGGCACCGAGGATTTCGGTTTCATCTTCCCGAAGGGCTCCGATCTCGTCGCCCCGGTCAATGCCGCAATCGCAAGCCTGAAGGCCGACGGCACCTTCGACGCGCTGAACAAGAAGTGGTTCCTCGACTACAAGATGGGCGAATGATCCCGTCTTCGGCGAACACCTAATGGCACCTCAGCCGGCCCCTGTTGGGCACAGTAAGGGCGACTATCCCTGGTGGCTGGTCGCCCTTGTCGCGATCGGCATCGTCCTTGCCGTCGTCATCATCGCCAACGACATCTATGCGCAGGTCTTCCGCACCGTCTTCAACGGCGTCGGTGTTACCATCTTCGTGACGCTGGTGGGATTTGCACTCGCAACCATCCTCGGTCTCGCCATCGCGCTGCTCGGACTGTCCGACAGCGTCGTGCTTCGCCAGATCTCGCGCTTCTATGTCGAAGTCATCCGCGGCGTGCCGATGCTGGTGCTGCTGTTCTACGTGGCCTTCGTCGGCGCCCCCGGCATCGTCGCCGCCTACAATTTCCTGACCCGCCCGCTGATCCAGGCCGGCCTCAGCGAACCTGTGATGGTGCGCGACTTCTCGCTGATGTGGCGGGCAATCATCGCCTTGATGATCGGCTATTCCTCCTTCATCGCGGAAGTGTTCCGCGCCGGGATCCAGTCGGTCGATCACGGCCAGATCGAAGCCGCCAAGGCGCTCGGCCTGTCGCGCTATCACCGCTTCCGCTTTGTGGTGTTCCCGCAGGCGATCAGGGTGATCTTCCCGCCGCTGTCGAACGATTTCGTGGCGATGGTCAAGGACTCGTCGCTGGTGTCGGTGCTCGGCGTCTCCGACATCACCCAGATGGGCAAGATCTATGCCTCCGGCTCGTTTCGTTTCTTTGAAACCTATTCGATCGTCACCTATATCTACCTCATCCTGACGATCGGTTTGTCGCTTGCACTGAGGCAGGTCGAGAAACGGATGCGCGGGAAAGACCGGCGTTAGCGGCCGAATGATTCGAATTGCCGCCGTCGCGAAAAATTGGTATGTGACAGCGCATGGAATCCAAGTTCAGTTGCATTGGGGCGCATATTTTCGTGCTGCAGGATCATTACCGCCTGCCGGCACGCTTCTTTGCGGCCGTTTCCGGTGCACTCAACAGCCGACTTCGTTGATCGAATGACGGCCCGGCGGGCCTCACCGCCACCAGCTCCATTTTTCCATACGCATCCAAGAACGGACCTACCGCCATGAGCGCACCGCGTACCCTTTACGACAAGATCTGGGACGACCACCTGGTCGATCAGCAGGACGACGGCACCTGTCTTCTCTACATCGACCGCCACCTGGTCCACGAAGTCACCTCGCCGCAGGCCTTCGAAGGCCTGCGCATGACTGGCCGCAAGGTTCGCGCGCCGGAAAAGACGCTGGCTGTGGTCGACCACAACGTCCCGACGTCGCCTGATCGCCATCTCGGCATCAAGAACGAAGAGAGCCGTATCCAGGTCGAGCAACTCGCCATCAACGCCGCCGAATTCAATGTCGAGTACTACTCGGAAAACGACAAGCGCCAGGGCATCGTCCACATCATCGGACCGGAACAGGGCTTCACCCTGCCCGGCATGACGATTGTCTGCGGCGACAGCCACACCTCGACGCATGGCGCCTTCGGCTCGCTCGCCCATGGCATCGGCACGTCTGAGGTCGAGCACGTGCTCGCCACCCAGACGCTGATCCAGAAGAAGGCGAAGAACATGCTGGTGCAGGTCGACGGCGTACTGCCGGCTGGCGTCACCGCCAAGGATATCGTTCTCGCCATCATCGGTGAAATCGGCACCGCCGGCGGCACCGGCTACGTTATCGAATACGCCGGCGAAGCCATTCGCGCGCTGTCGATGGAAGGCCGCATGACCATCTGCAACATGTCGATCGAAGGCGGCGCTCGCGCCGGCCTGATCGCGCCTGACGAGACCACCTTCGAGTACATCAAGGGCAAGCCGCGCGCGCCGAAGGGCGAGGCGCTGGAGCAGGCAATCGCTTACTGGAAGACCCTGAAGTCGGACGAAGGCGCGCATTTTGACCGCGTTGTGAAGCTCAACGCCGCTGAACTGCCGCCGATCGTATCTTGGGGCTCTTCGCCGGAGGACGTCATTTCCGTTCAGGGCGTCGTTCCGAACCCTGATGAAATCCCGGAAGAGACGAAGCGCGCTTCCAAGTGGCGTGCGCTTGATTACATGGGCCTGAAGCCCGGCACCCCGATCACCGAGATCAACATCGACCGCGTCTTCATCGGCTCCTGCACGAACGGCCGCATCGAAGACCTGCGCGCTGTTGCCAAGGTCGTCGAGGGCAAGACCGTTGCCTCGACCGTCAACGCCATGATCGTTCCGGGCTCCGGCCTCGTGAAGGAGCAAGCGGAGAAGGAAGGCCTCGACAAGATCTTCAAGGCAGCCGGCTTTGACTGGCGCGAGCCCGGCTGCTCCATGTGCCTCGCCATGAACGACGACCGCCTGAAGCCCGGCGAACGTTGCGCCTCGACCTCGAACCGCAACTTCGAAGGCCGCCAGGGCTTCAAGGGTCGTACGCACCTGGTGTCTCCAGCGATGGCCGCCGCAGCGGCGATCGCCGGCCACTTCGTCGATATCCGCGAGTGGAACTAAGCATAAGGGCCTCCCCTTCGGAAACGAGGGGGAGGCTATCTCGGCAGACACCGGACGTATTCGGTGCGACAATAGCCGCGTTCGACCCCCTGGCTCCTTTCAGGTGAGCATATGAGCGCCGCAAAACCCTCCACCAAACGACGCCTGCTTCTTCTTCGTCACGCCAAATCCGCATGGCCGGAGGACGTGGCCGACCACGACCGCCCGCTGGCCGGCCGTGGAGAAAAGACAGCGCCATTGATGGGCCGCTACCTCGCGCGTGAAAAGCTTATTCCCGATCTCGTGCTTGTATCGTCCGCGCGCCGCACGCAGCAGACCTGGAAACTCGTCGCCAAAAAGCTGCCGCCCTCGATCGCAAAGCAGGATTCGGAGGACTTGTACGAAGCCTCTGCGGCGAAGATCGCTGCCGTCATACAGTCGATCGATCCATCGGTCCGGACCCTCATGCTGATCGGACACAATCCCGGTTTTCAGGATCTTGCGGATGGCCTGATCGGTGCAGGCGACCCGGAGGCATGTGTTGGCATCAGGGAGAAATTCCCGACAGCCGCACTTGCCGTCATCGAGTTCGATGTGGATCGCTGGAAAGGGCTAAAGCCAAAGAGCGGCACACTGGAGCGGTTCGTCACGCCGCGTTCGCTCGCCTGAGCGAAAACTGCGTCTCCCTCCTCCCCGCATAGAGAGGAGGGAGCGCAAAGTTCAGATCAGAAATTGGCCGTGTACGGATCCGGCCCCATGCGGGCGCTCTTGTCGTCGAGCTTGGCAATCGCCGCCATGTCGGCTGCATCCAGCTTGAAATCGAAGACCTTGAAATTCTCCTCAATGCGCGACGGCGTCACCGACTTCGGAATGACGACGAGACCGCCGTCGATGTGCCAACGGATGATGACCTGCGCGGGTGTCTTTCCGTGCTTCCTGGCGATCTCGCCAATCGTCGCATCGGCGATCAACTTGCCCTGACCGAGCGGGCTCCAGGATTCGGTGGCAATGTTCAGCTTCTTGTGCGCTTCCTGCGCCGCCCGCTGCTGGAAATCCGGATGCAGCTCGATCTGGTTGATGACAGGGACGACACCTGTATCGCCGATGATCTGTTCGAGATGGTCGGGATAGAAGTTGGAAACGCCGATCGAACGAGCGCGGCCCTCTTCCCGGATCTTCACGAAGGCCTTCCAGGTTTCGCGATAGAGCCCACGCTGCGGCGACGGCCAGTGGATGAGGTAGAGATCGACATAATCAGTACCGAGCTTCCTCAGGCTGCCTTCGAAGGCGCGCATGGTCGCGTCGTAGCCCTGGTCGGTGTTGCGGAGCTTGGTGGTGACGAAAATGTCCTTGCGATCGAGGCCGGACGACCGGATGCCCTCGCCGACGCCTTCCTCGTTGTCGTAGCCGGACGCCGTGTCGATGTGGCGATAGCCGGCGGCAATGGCCGTGCGCACCGTCGGTGCCGCAATCTCCTGGGGCGTCTGCCACACGCCGAGACCGACCTGGGGAATGGAATGTCCGTCATGGAAAGTGATGATGGGTTGCTGTGCCACAATATGTCTCCGTAATTTTGAAGAATTGGACGAGGCATGATTGAATCCGCTTCTTGCGGATTTCCCTGCGCGCATTTCAGCCGTGCGCCGGTCGAAAGGGCATATAGGTAAGCGGGACTGGTTTATCACCCCCGAGCGTCAAAGAACACGAACGACAGTGCCTCTGCGCATGAAGGGCAGACGCTGCATATCGCGCGGATGAACGGCGACGCAGCCGGCGGTCAGCTCGTAACCCGGCCTGATCAGATGGAAGAAAATCGCGGAGCCCCGATTGCGCGCCCGAGCCGTGACGTTCCAGTCGAGCACGAGGCAGATGTCGTAGAGGCCGTCCTTGCGCTTCATCCTCATGGCTGCGGCCGAAGGGCGCCCGGACCAGGCGATTGTAATTGGCGTCGTCCGGCTGGTCGCACCAGAGCATATCCTCACGGATGCGGCGAATTGCAAGCGGCGTCTCCAGATGTGTGGGCCGGTCGCCGCGGCGGAAGCCGGAAAGCAACTTCATCGAGGCGATAGGGGTGGCGCCATCTCCCTCGCGCTTGAGAACCGTTCGGCCTGAACGACCGATCGCTGCAGGCACCCTGAGGGCGCCGAACTGGATCAAAGCCCTGCTTTTTTGCCGGGCGCAGGACGAACGAGGAGGGTCGTCGACTTTATCCGCGTCGGACGCCTTGTTTTCTCCATTTTTCTCACATGTGTTTGCGATTGCTAGGTTTGTGATTGAAATCACATAGCATCGTATACGACAACAGCTCGGTCACCCGATCTTTGCCAATGCCGGAAAATTGGCGTAGGAGTGAGGGACCGTAGGCGAGGGAAAGAGCCGCATGACCGCACGCACCATTCTCTTGGTGGATGATGATGACGACCTCCGCGAGACACTCACGGAGCAGCTTTCGCTCTATGACGAATTCACGGTCCTCCAGGAAACGACAGCGGCCAAGGGTGTCGAGCGCGCGCGATCAACGCCGATCGACCTGTTGATCATGGATGTGGGCCTGCCTGACATGGACGGCCGCGAAGCCGTGAAGCTGCTGCGCAAGGGCGGCTTGAAAGCCCCGATCATCATGCTGACCGGCCATGACACGGACTCGGATACGATCCTGGGCTTGGAGGCTGGCGCCAACGACTACATCGCGAAGCCCTTCCGCTTTGCCGTCCTGCTTGCCCGCATCCGCGTGCAGCTGCGGCAGCACGAGCAGAGCGAGGACGCCACCTTCAATGTCGGCCCCTACGTCTTCAAGCCGAGCCAGAAGCTCCTGACGATGGACAGCGGGCAGAAGATCCGTCTGACCGAAAAGGAAGCCGCGATCATTCGCTACCTCTATCGCGCGGAGCAAAAGGTCGTCACCCGTGACGTGCTGCTGGAAGAGGTGTGGGGTTACAATTCGGGGGTGACGACACACACCCTGGAAACCCACGTTTACCGTCTCCGCCAGAAGATCGAACGCGATCCCTCCAACGCCGAGATTCTGGTAACGGAAAACGGCGGCTACAAGATCATACCGTAGCATGGCCCTAAACGACGACATCAGGCTACTGTCGCAGCTGCCGCTGTTCCACGGCATGTCCGAGGATCAGCTGCGTCTGATCGCCTTTGGTGCGGATCGCCGCGTCATGTCGGCCGGCCAGATGCTCTTCCGCGAGGGCTCGCCGGCAGAAAGCGCTTATGTGATCCTCAGCGGCAATGTCGAACTCAGCCGCACCGGTCGCGACGGTCAGCCCGAGATCCAGAACACCGTCGGACCCGGCACGCTTCTATCCGAACTTGCCCTGATCACCTTGGTCGAACGCAAGTTTACGGCCGTTGCAACGGAAGACACGAGCATCATCCGCATCACACGCTCGCTCTTCCATCGGTTGATCGAGGAGTATCCGGATGCAGCCCGGCTGATCGAAAGCCGCATCCGCGACAATATTGCCGAGCTTGCGGCCCGAGCCGCGGCCCAGCTTCACCGCTTTATCTGACAGATCAGAGATTGAAGTGCGCCGTGACAGGCACGTGGTCGGACGGCCGCTCCCAGCCGCGCGCTTCCTTCAGGATGTCGATGCGCTGCAGGTGTGGCCCAAGATCCTTTGAGCTCCAGATGTGGTCAAGGCGACGGCCGCGATCGGCCGCTTCCCAGTCCTTGGCGCGATAGCTCCACCAGGTATAGAGCTTTTCGTTCTCAGGCACGTGCTGCCGCATCAGGTCGAGCCAGGCGCCGCGCTGCATCACCTCGAGAAGGCCCTCTGTCTCCACCGGCGTGTGGCTGACGATCTTCAGCAACTGCTTGTGGGACCAGACGTCATGCTCAAGCGGAGCAATGTTGAGGTCGCCGACAAGGATTGACGATGTATTCGCCTCACCATTTGCCTTGAGCTGCTTCATTTCCTCGATGAAATCGAGCTTGTGGCCGAACTTCGGATTGATCTCCCGATCCGGTTCGTCGCCTCCGGCCGGCACGTAGAAGTTATGCAGCCGAATACGCCGGCTACCGCGCTCGAAGATGGCCGAGATGTGCCGCGCGTCGCCGACGTTGCAATAGTCCTGCCGGTGGTCCTCGACCAACGGAACGCGCGATGCGATGGCAACACCATGATAGCCCTTCTGACCATGGATGATGATGTGTTCGTAGCCCATCGCGCGCAATGGCGAGGCAGGAAACAAGTCGTTCGGAACCTTCGTTTCCTGGAAGCAAAGGATGTCTGGCTTATGTTTGAGGACGAATTGCTCGACGATCGGCATGCGCAGCCGCAGAGAGTTGATATTCCACGTCGTAACCGAGAAGCTCATTCCATCGTTGCCTTTCAAAACCGGACGAACTGGCTTTAGAGCAAAGGCTTTGCCGATGGAACGGATGCGCGCAAAGAAAAACGCCCCGCGAGATCGCGAGGCGTTCTTCTCGTAAAACAGCTGAAATCAATCTCGGTAAGCGGCCGTTCCCGGGATTACCTCGTATGGTACCCTGAACACCTTGTCGTCGAACTGGACGCCAGTCTTGACGTTGAACACCATCACCGAAGTGTCTTTGCCCTGATTGTCGGTAATCGTCCACTGGCGGAGATCGTAGGTCTTCGGGTCGAACATCATCGTAATTGTCGAGTTACCGAAGATCGTGTTGTTGCCAAGGGCGATCGTCGTCAGGTCGGATTCCTGCTTCACGCTCTTCACCGAGCCGGCCGAGAGATCGATCCGTTGCGCCAACAGCAGGCTGAGCGGCGTCTTCGACAATGGGTAGAGATCCCACGTCTTGAGCTTCATATTTCCAACAGCGACGTTCTTGCCGTCCGCGATGACACGGATCGGTGACGGATTGTCATAGTTGAAGCGCAGTTTGCCGGGGCGCTGAATGTAGAACTTTCCGCCGGTCTGCTCGCCACGCGGGCCGAATTGAACGAATTCGCCCTGCATCGTAGCGACGCTCGAAAAGTGATCCGCGATCGCCTGCGCGGTGCTGGCACCTGAAGCAGCGGATGCCGCTTGCGCATAGGCAGCAATCGGAATCGCAGACGCCGCAGCGGCGGCCAGCGAGCCGAGAAGATGGCGCCGGCTCAGCGAGATGCGATCCAAGATGGAATCGGAGTTGTTCATCTATGTCTCCTTTATGCAATTCGAATGCTGCGGAAACGCGGCGCCTTCATGGCGTAGTTCGCAGACCTGCATAAACTAACGGTTTCGGCGCGATCAGGTTTCCGTGATCCCGGCGTCATTTCGATCGCTGTCGACCTCAACGGTCCAGAATATCGTCTTCGGTCGGAACCAGGATCTCGCGTTTTCCAGCATGGTTGGCGGGACCGATAATGCCTTCCTGCTCCATCCGCTCGATCAGTGATGCGGCGCGATTGTATCCAATGCCAAGTCTACGCTGAATATACGACGTTGACGCCTTTCCGTCACGCAGAACGATGGCGACAGCCTGGTCGTACGGATCGTCGGAATCGGAGAGATTGGACGTCCCTGCCGGACCGCCGCCGTAGTCGCCGTCTTCGTCGTCATCTGCGGTGATGGCGTCGAGATATTGCGGCGAGCCCTGGGTCTTCAGATAGGAAACGATCTCCTCCACTTCCATGTCGGCAACGAACGGACCATGGACGCGCTGAATGCGCCCGCCGCCGGCCATATAGAGCATGTCACCCATGCCGAGCAGCTGCTCGGCGCCCTGCTCTCCGAGGATGGTGCGGCTGTCGATCTTCGACGTCACCTGGAAGGAAATGCGCGTCGGGAAGTTTGCCTTGATCGTGCCCGTGATGACATCGACGGACGGACGCTGGGTCGCCATGATGACGTGGATGCCGGCCGCGCGTGCCATCTGTGCCAGGCGCTGCACCGCACCTTCGATATCCTTGCCGGCGACCATCATCAGGTCGGCCATCTCGTCGATAATGACGACGATGTAAGGCATGGGCTGCAGGTCGAATTCTTCCGTCTCGTACATCGCTTCGCCGGTATGGCGGTCGAAACCGGTCTGGACGGTGCGCGAGATCACCTCGCCCTTGGCAAGCGCCTGCTCGACGCGGCTGTTGAAGCCGTCGATATTGCGGACGCCGATCTTCGACATCTTCTTGTACCGCTCTTCCATCTCGCGGACGGTCCACTTGAGCGCAACGACTGCCTTCTTCGGATCCGTCACAACAGGCGAGAGTAGGTGCGGAATGCCGTCGTAGACGGACAATTCGAGCATCTTCGGATCGATCATGATCAGGCGGCACTGCTCCGGCGTCATGCGGTAGAGCAGTGACAGGATCATGGTATTGATGGCGACCGACTTACCGGAACCGGTCGTACCGGCAACCAGCAAGTGCGGCATCTTCGCCAGATCAGCAATCACGGCCTCGCCGCCGATCGTCTTGCCGAGCGCCATGGCAAGCTTGGCCTTGGAGCCATCGAAGTCACGGGAAGCGATGAGTTCACGCAGATAGACGGTTTCGCGCGTGGAGTTCGGCAGTTCGATGCCGATCGCGTTGCGACCCGGCACGACGGCGACGCGGGCAGCGATCGCGCTCATCGAACGGGCAATATCGTCGGCAAGGCCGATAACGCGGGACGACTTGATGCCCGGCGCAGGTTCCAGTTCGTAAAGCGTGACGACCGGACCGGGGCGAACGTGGATGATCTCGCCCTTGACGCCGAAATCCTCGAGCACGCCCTCGAGCATGCGCGCATTCTGTTCCAGCGCGTCGGCAGATAGTGTCGAATCTCGCACGACATTCTTCGGTTCCGCGAGCAGGTGCATCGACGGAAGCTGGAAGCCTTCAGGACGAATGAACGACCCCTGCTGCTCCCGTTCGAGACGCGCACCAGGTTTCGGCCGCGCCGGAGGCTGCACGACGCGCGGTTCCGCGCGCCCGGTCGCCTTGGCCGGCGCGCGCATCATCCAGTCATCGTCATCGGGCAGGATATCGGCCGGCCGCGGCGGCATGTCGTCGAACGGCAGATCGTCGTCATCGTCATCATCATCAAGCGAAACGGACGGAGTAGAAACAACGCGGCGCTGCGAGGCAGCGCGCGGCTCCATTGATGGCTCCATGCGATCGCCACGCCCGGCCGGCGCCTTGGCGCGAACCGGCTCGTTCAGCTTGCCAAACTCGTCGTCGTTGAAGTCGTACGGCGACTCGAAATCATCCTGCCGGCGCTTGCGCGGACCCATGCCGAGCAGCCGGCGTATTCGGGCCTGGCTCATGTACCAGGCGTGCGTCAGCGCACCGAAGGCAAGCCAGCCGCCTTCATCGTCATCTTCATCTTCGTCGCCGACCGAGCGCAGCTTGGAGCGAGTGCTTGCGTAGGCTTCCTCGGCTTCCTCTTCATCGTCCTCGCTGCGACCGACGATGCCGGCAGCAAACAGCATCATCCAGACGGTCGGGACAGCGAATACGGAACCGACGGCAGTCGCAAAAGCGCCCGTCGGATAGGCACCGACAAACAAGGCAGGAAACCGCAGGATCATGTCGCCAATAACGCCGCCGATGCCATTCGGGATCGGCCAGGTGAGCGGTGGCGGGAAGCAGCCAATAACGGCGGAGGAGAGCACGGAACCCAAGGCCCAGGCTGCGGCGCGCGCGGGAATGCGGCTGAAACGCCTGCCTGAGATCAGAGCGAGAGCCCAAGCGACAACCGGCAGAAGCGCCACGACACTGGCCAGGCCAAAGAATTGCATGGCGATGTCGGCGAACGCGGCGCCGCCATAACCCAGGATGTTCGTCGGTTGGTTTCCGGTCGCATAGGAATAGCTCGGGTCCGCGACGTTCCAGGTCGCGAGCGCTGCGACCGCCAATGCGAGCAGCAGGAAGATGGCGAAGCCAAAAAGGGTCTGCGCCTGCCGGAACATGAAACCCGAGAGGGAAAAACGGTCCGGCCGGCCATCCATTGCTGGCGATGTGCTTCTTGCCATGTGTGTACCCGTCCAATGCGTGAGAGCGTTCGAATCGCCAAGCGTCTGCGCTCAGTACCTTCGCCCCACCTAATCAGAGGACAGTTAAAGCGGTATTAACCATGCCGCCCTCACATCTTGCAGCGGAAAATAAAAAAGCCCGAACCTATGGAGGTCCGGGCCAAGAGCGGTCTATTCGGATGAATAGGCCGCGACGGGCTGTTCAGCGGCGACGGCTTGCGCCAGCGCCGCAATGCCTTGATTACGCGTGGTAAGCGGCTTCGCCGTGGGTCGAAAGGTCGAGACCTTCACGCTCGGCTTCAACAGAGACGCGCAGACCGATGACGACATCAACGATCTTGTAGAGGATCAGGGAACCGATACCCGACCATGCGATCGTTGTCAGGACGCCCTTCAGCTGAGCGAAGACCTGCGTCGCCGTGCCCGGATAGCCGGCGGCGAAATCGGCCGTCGAGTAGTCGACAATGCCTGCCCCGCCGAGTGCCGGGTTGACCAGGATACCGGTGCCGATGGCGCCGAGGATACCACCGATGCAGTGGACGCCGAAGACATCAAGCGAGTCGTCGTAGTTGAACTTGTTCTTCACGACGTCAACGAAGAAGTAGCAGACCGGCGACACGATGAGGCCGAGGACGATCGAACCCATTGGGCCGGCGAAGCCGGCTGCCGGGGTAACGGCAACGAGACCAGCGACAGCGCCCGAAGCTGCACCGAGCATTGAAGCCTTGCCGCGGGTGAAGTTTTCAACGAGGCACCAGGACACAGCGGCAGCAGCCGTTGCGACAAAGGTGTTGATCATCGCCAGCGAGGCGTAGGCATTTGCTTCGAGGTTCGATCCGGCATTGAAGCCGAACCAGCCGACCCACAGAAGCGAAGCACCGACCATCGTGAGGGTCATGGAGTGCGGTGCCATGATTTCCTTCTTATAGCCCGTGCGCTTGCCGAGCATGATGGCGCCGATCAGACCGGCAATACCGGCATTGATGTGGACGACCGTGCCGCCGGCGAAGTCGAGCGCTCCGTAGGAGAAGATCAGGCCAGACGGCGAGGTGTAGGAGCTTGGGCCACCCCAGAACCAGACCATGTGTGCCATCGGGAAGTAGACGAAAGTGACCCACAGAACCACGAACAGCATGACGGCCGAGAACTTGATGCGCTCGGCAAAGGCGCCGACGATCAGGGCTGGCGTGATGCAGGCGAAGGTCATCTGGAAGCAAACGAAGGTCAGCTCGGGAATTGCAACGCCCTTCGTAAAGGTCTCTGACAGGGTGGTCGTGTCGACGCCTGCAAGGAATGCCTTCGAGAAGCCGCCGACGAAGCTGTTGAGCGAACCGCCGTCCGTAAAGGCCAGCGAATAGCCGTAGGTAACCCAGATGATCATGACCACGGCCGTGATCATGAAGACCTGCATGAGAACGGAAAGCATGTTCTTGGCGCGGACGAGGCCACCGTAGAACAGGGCGAGGCCCGGAATTGTCATCAGCAGGACAAGCACGGTGGAGATGAGCATCCACGTGTTGTCACCCTTGTCGACCGTCATCGCAGGAGCAGCAGCGGCGGCAGCAGGCGCAGCGGTCGTGGCGGCATCCTGCGCGAAGGCGGCAACCGGCGCGAGCAGCGCGGCAGGCGCAGCAGCAAGCCGCGCATATGTGGAGGAAAATTTCGAGATTGACATTGAAAGAGGCTCCCTTGCTCTGCCGCTCTTACAGCGCTTCTGTGTCGGTTTCGCCGGTGCGGATGCGCACGGCATGGTCGATCGAATAAACGAAGATCTTGCCATCGCCGATCTGGCCGGTTTTGGCGGATGACACGATGGCCTCAACGGCCTTGTCGACGAGTTCGGAAGCAACCGCGATTTCGATCTTGAGCTTCGGCAGGAAGCTCACCGCATATTCGGTGCCGCGATAAATCTCAGTATGCCCCTTCTGGCGCCCGTAGCCCTTCACTTCGGTCACGGTCAGGCCCTGGATGCCGATCGCCGTGAGGGCTTCGCGCACCTCGTCCAGCTTGAACGGCTTGATAATGGCCATCACAATTTTCATCTGGTTTCCCATCCTTCGTTATCCTCGGCGCGGAGCCGACTCTCCTTGCCGCTGACGTTCACGAACAGCGACCGGGGATATACATTCAAGGAGCGTGCCAGATTCCAACGAGGAAGCTAACCTATTGAAATATAATGGTTATATAAAGCGGCACTAATAAACAGGCAAATGACTGCCCAATAATCGCTCAAAAAATACCCAAATGAACAAATGTGCCTACAATTTATTCATTTGCCCTTTTACGAATCAGCCCCTCCTGCGCCACCGACGCAATCAGGGTACCGTCCCTCGTAAACAAGCTACCGCGAGTGAGGCCCCTCGCGCCGGAAGCCGAAGGACTGTCCTGCGTATAAAGAAGCCAATCGTCGAGTTTGGTTGGCCGATGGAACCACATCGAGTGATCGAGGCTCGCAACCTGGATCGTCTGATCGAAGATCGACGTTCCATGCGGATAAAGCGATGTATCGAGCAGGGTCATGTCGGAAAGATAAGCCAGGATCGCCGCCTGATAATAGCGATCGTCGGGAACCGGCCCCGTCGCCCGCACCCAGACATGCTGAACCGGATCGAGCTTCTCATCCGAGAAGTAATGCGTCAGCGATATCGGCCGGATCTCGATCGGCCGTTCACGCTCCCAATACTTGCGAATCGGTGCCGGCGCGTTGGCAAGAAACTGTGCTGCGATCTGCCGTTCATCGAGCAGCTTCTCAGGAGCGGGAACATCCGGCATGAGGATCTGGTGGCCGAAGCCGGGCTCCTCGATCTGGAATGAGGCAGAGAGAGCGAATATCGCCTCTCCATGCTGGATGGCGACGGCGCGGCGTGTATTGAAACTCGACCCATCGCGGATCCGCTCGACCTGATAGACGATCGGCACCGAAGGATCGCCAGGGCGCATAAAATAGGCGTGCAGCGAATGTACAATGCGGTCGCGCGCCACCGTGCGCTGTGCTGCCATCAGGGCCTGTGCGATCACCTGACCGCCAAAAACACGCTGCCAACCAACCTGCGGGCTGCGTCCACGAAAGATGTCGACCTCGATCGGTTCAAGGTCCAGCGTGGAAAGCAGCGTCTCCATCGCGTTTGGTTTTTCGGTGTCACGCGTCATTTTGTATAGCTCCGGACGGTAGGAAGTGCGGCAGCGATGATCTATATAGATCAATACGATATTCACAAGAAACGGAACGAAACTCCATGCGGGACATGCTGGTTGTAGGCGCAGGTTATGTCGGTCTTTCCGCGGCCGTAGCGGTCAAGCAGGCAGCACCTCATCTCGATATCGCGGTCGTCGAGGCAGCACCTGCGGGCGTCTGGCAGAAGGACATGCGTGCCTCGGCGATTATCGCCGCCGCCACCCGGATGCTCGAGGTTTTCGGCATCTGGGATGAGATCGAGCCCGAGGCGCAGCCGATCACCAAGATGATCGTTACCGATTCGAAAACCGCAGATCCCGTACGGCCGGTTTTCCTGACCTTCGATGGCGAAGTGGAGGATGGACGGCCCTTCGCGCACATGATTTCGAATGTCACGCTCGTGCGGGCGCTGCGGGGCGCATGCGAGCGTCTTGGCATCGAAATTCGCCACGGCTTCAGCGCAACCGGTCTCTCCGTGGAAGATACGCACGCAACCGTCACCGCCTCGGATGGCAGCGTGTTGGAAGCCCGACTTGTTGTCGCCTGCGACGGCGTCCGCTCACACTTAAGGGATCTGGCAGGCATCAAGACCGTGTCATGGGATTATGGTCAGTCGGGAATTGTCACAACGGTCGAGCATGAGCGTCCGCATCACGGCTGCGCGGAAGAGCATTTCCTTCCGTCTGGCCCGTTTGCGATCCTGCCGCTGAAAGGAAATCGCTCTTCGCTCGTCTGGACGGAGCCAACGTCGGAAGCAAACCGTCTCGTCACGTCCGACGATCTCATCTTTGAAGAGGAACTGGAGCGCCGCTTCGGTCACAAGCTTGGCACGTTGAGGACTGTCGGTGACAAGCGCGCCTTCCCGCTCGGATTGACGCTGGCGCGGGCATTCGTCGCTCCGCGTGTGGCGCTCGCCGGCGATGCGGCCCATGGCATCCATCCGATTTCCGGCCAGGGCCTGAACCTCGGCTTCAAGGATGTCGCAGCCCTCGCCGAAACCGTTGTCGAGGCCGATCGGCTTGGCCTTGATATCGGCTCGATCAACATTCTCGAGCGGTATCAGGCATGGCGTCGCTTTGACACCTTCCGTATGGGCGTCACGACCGACGTACTCAATCGGCTCTTTTCGAATGACCTGGCGCCGCTGCGCATCGCCCGCGATTTTGGCCTCGGCGTCGTCGATCGGCTTCCCGGCCTGAAGTCGTTCTTCATCGGCCAGGCGGCAGGCACCACAGCCAACGACAATCCTCGCCTGCTCGCAGGACAGACGATCTAGTCAGTCGTCCAGTCCACGGGCCTCCGAGACCAGCATGATCGGAATGCCATCACGGATCGGATAGGCGAGGCGCGCCTTCTCCGACACGAGTTCATTGTGTTCGCGGTCGTAAGTTAGCCGGCCCTTGGTCAGAGGGCATACCAACAGTTCGAGAAGCTTCGGATCAACGCGGCTGAGTTTTTCGTCCATGAACCCGCTTTACTGCAGAACGGTGTCCGAGTCACCGAACACGCGCGCCAGCACGATCTCGGTGATCGCGATCAGCGTTTCCGCTCGTGTCTTGAGGTCGGGCGCCTCCAGAAGCGCCTGCTTCTCGGCAGGCCCGAAGGGCGACATCATCGCCAGCGAATTGACGAGCGTCAGGTTGCTGGCGCGCTCGACGCTTTCCCAATCGGCCTCGAGCTTGTTTGCATCGAGATAGGCCTTGAAAGCAGCCAGAAGCGCGGCGCGATCGACGGCGTCCTCCTCATCGCGTGCCGAAAGATCGGCAATGAACGGCGCAATGCGGAAGGTCCGGAATGGATTGTGGGTCTCGCGCTCCTCTAGAAGGCGAAAGCGGCAGATGCCGGTGAGAGAAACAATGTAGCGACCATCCCCTGTTTCGGCGAAGGATGTAATGCGTCCAAGGCAGCCAACCGGGGCCAGAACCTCGCCCTGCCCTTCCTGGTCCCCCAAAGCGGGCTGGACCATGCCGATCAGTCGATTTCCCGACAAAGCGGCGTCGAACATCGCGAGATAACGCGGCTCGAAGATGTTGAGAGGTAACTGGCCTGTGGGCAACAGAAGCGCACCGCCAAGCGGAAAGACAGCGATCGTATCGGGCAGATCACCGGGCTTTAAGTATCGTGCATTCCCCACTTGCATAGAGACTGGTCCTGCGTCACCCGCGGGCGCGACAGGATGCGCCCGCACAATCGGGAATGTGGGGCCCGCCCCCGAAAACGCAAGGGCGGGCGATCGAAACTTGAAGCCCGAATTACGAAAATAGCATGGCCGAGAGCTTGCGCCGCGCCGAAACCGTCGCAGGATCCTTGAAGCCCCAGACGTCGAAGAACTGCAGCAGTTGCCGGCGAGCGCCATCGTCGTCGAAAGCGCGGTCCTTGCGCATGATATAAAGCAGATGCTCTGCCGATTCTTCGCGTCGACCCTCGACGTTGCGGATTTTGGCAAGCTTCAGGCGGGCCTCATGATCGTCGGGATTTCGCGCTAGGTCCTGCTCCAGAGCGACGGGATCACCAAGCTTGCGCGCCTCCTCGATCTGATCGAGCTTCCTCGATACAGCCTGGATCGCCGGGTCCTTCGCCATCTCCTCAGGCAGGTCAGTCAGCGCCTCGCGCGCACGCTCGTGCTGGTTTGCTGCAATCATGCATTCGGCCATTCCCGCCAAAGCCTTCGCATTCTCGGGATCGGCCTGCATGACGGCGCCGTAAAGCTGTGCGGCACCATTGATATCGCCCAATGCCAACAACTCGTTCGCTTCCTTGAGGACGCCTTCGATTTCGGCCGCCTGGTCGGCGCCGGCCGGACCGGCGATCCGATCGATGAACTGGTTGATCTGGCTCTCCGGCACAGCGCCCATGAAACCATCGGCGGGACGACCGCCGACGAAGGCGATTACGGCCGGAATCGACTGGATACCAAGCTGGCCTGCGATCGACGGATGGTCATCGATGTTCATCTTGACCAGCTTGACGCGCCCTTGCGCTTCATTGACGACCTTTTCCAGCACTGGGGTCAGCTGTTTGCAGGGACCACACCACGGTGCCCAGAAATCGACCAGAACCGGCTGGTTGCGAGATTCCTCGATGACATCCTTCGCGAAATTCGCGGTCGTCGTATCCTTGATGTAACCGCCCGCGCCCGCAGCCGGGGCCGCCCCATAATTCGCCGTTGCCGTCATCTGGCCAAAGGAATTGCTGTAAGGATTGTCGTTGCCGCTCATGGATATCTCCCGCCGTGCCGGTCAGCCGGCTTTTCTAGCGCTAAAATCGTATGTCAGGACGTCACTTTCAAGACAAGCGGCTTGTGTCCCGTCGCTTCCATAAAGCGAATAAGATCTCCGCTTGCAATCGAAGTCGTTGCATCATTGGACAGTGGGTGGCAATTGATGATCTCGTCCTTCATCAGATCGGCATCGAGAACGAACGTCACATTTCCACCGGTGTCATTGATGGCCCCAAAGGCCGTGACCGAACCGGGCGCAACCCCAAGATACTCCATCAGCCTTTCCGGCTTTCCGAATGAGACCTTGCTGGCGGCGCCGATCAGCGTGTGCACCGTCTTCAGATCTACAGTCGCATTTTCTTCAACCGTCAGCAGGAAGAACTGATCCTTTTTGTCTTTGACGAAGAGATTTTTCGTGTGGCCGCCGGGGATCTCGTCACGCAGTGCGACCGATTCGGCAACCGTAAAGACAGGCGCATGGTTTTTGGTGCTGTGCTTGATATCCAAGCCATCAAGAAAGGCAAAAAGGTCGTCTCTCGTCTTCGGCGTCGCGTCGGTCATCGGAAAATCCATGCGGTCGGGAAAGTGGATGCATGCCTGATTACGTCCCGCCATCATCTTTTGCAACGCTCGCGGTCGACGCTTTGCCCTGCATTTGCGGCACTTCCGATGTCTCCGAACGAGGCCCGCAAATTTTTCTTCGAGTTTCCGTCATTTCCCTGTTGCATTTGAAAATCGTTTGGGCGATATAGCGCCCGTCGCCGCAAGGTGGCGCCCACGGTCCTCACAACTACCCCGGACCGATGCGGATTGAGCGGGTGTAGCTCAGGGGTAGAGCACAACCTTGCCAAGGTTGGGGTCGAGGGTTCAAATCCCTTCGCCCGCTCCAAATCTCCTTCTAACAGGTGATCTTTTTTCAGGCTTTGGCCTGACGATCGCTTGTGTTTTCAAGACATTAGAAATGCGTGCTGGGGCTTGGCGAGATCGCCGGGCAACAAAAAAACCGACGTTCGGCCGCGCCAAAGTCGTCGGTTCTCGGATCTCGAAAAACGGTCAGCGGAATTTAGTTTCGAGGCGATGTCCAGGCAATCTCCGCGGCCTTCTTGGTCGGGGCGGTTTCGCGCTCGTCACCACGCTCGGCATTGCCGCGATCCGCTTCACCCTGCCGGTCGGCGATGTAGGGTGCGAGCATTTGCTCCAAATGAGCCGCGGTCAGACCTGCTGCGAAACGTCTCATCTCATCCCTCCAACTGTTTACGCTTTGTAAACACTTAGCCGCTGTGAGCGGTGATCGAAACGGCTCGATCGAACTCTCCACGTGCTTTTGTTCCAGATGAGTGGTGGCCCGAAGCTAGGGCATTGCGACGCCGAGCCGCTCGGCATGGGACGCGAGCGATGCCATGATGTTGGAGTGCAGGGCAACCCCATCCGCCAGGGCAGAGCGTTTGCGCGCCAGGCCGTTTTCCCCGGGCAGCCGAACGCGGGCAACACCGGGTCGCGGCGGATTGCTGCGACACTCATCGGCGAGCCAGCCGGTCTGCCGCAGAAAGGCATGGCGGCCGCCAAAGGCGTCAGGATCGAAAACCTGGACGGTGACAGCAGCATTGGTACCCTTCAGCCCGTCGACGCGGCCGAGCCCTGAAAGACCTTGGGTAAAGGCTTCGACATGAAGCGCCATGCCATAGCCCTTCTGGCCATGATCGAGCCCTCCGACCGGCATAAGCGTGCCACCGCGTTCGATCACTCGCGGATCACGGCTGGGCTCGCCGTTCTCGTCCATCAGCCACTCATGATCATATTGTCGGCCCTCGCGGACCAGACGCTGCGCCATGTTGACCGTCGTGATCGAGGCGCTGATATCGATCAGGATCGGATCGCCGGGCGTCGGAATGCCATGGGCGACGGGATTCGGCGTGTAGATGCCCTTTCGCCCGCCGAAGGGCGCGACCTGCGCCCCCGATGGACTGGAACTCGCGATGCTGACCATATAGCCGCGATCGGTCGCGATGGTGAGATATGCGGCAAGGCAACCGATGTGATGGCTGTCGGCAATCGCGATCGTCGCCGTGCCGTAGGTCGCCGCACGCTCGCAGGCAAGCTTCACCGCCTCCGATGTCAGCCAGGCACCGGGCAGGCGCTGCCCCTGCCACGCAATGGCTGGCCCGCGGTCGGAGACCACCTCCGGCAGACCTTCGCGCTTCATCACGCCATCGGCGATACTTTGGAGATACCAGCCGGCCAATGCCAAACCATGCGTCGTGTGTCCCATCAGATCGGCTTCGAGGAGATAGTGGGCGACGGCGGCCGCTTTCTCCTCCTCGAGCCCGGCAGCGGCAAACAGCGCCCGTGCAAATTGGCGCAGCCTATCCGGCGCGTAGCGGATGTCGGATGTCTCGCCCATGGCTTACTCCATTATTTACCGGCACCGGGCCGTCGGGTCAGCGCGCCAGAAAGCGCGGGTGAAGCGTCACACCGTCGAGCGCGGCAAGCACATTCTCGGCCGACATGATGGAGACGGCGCGTTTCGCGTCGAGGGTCACCCCCGCGACATGTGGCGTGACGAGTATGTTCGAAAGCTGGAACAGGGGATTGTCGATGCCCGGCGGTTCGACGGCGAAACTGTCGAGACCGGCTCCGGCGAGGTGCCCATCTTCGAGGGCAGCAACCAATGCCTTCTCATCGACGACTTCGCCCCGCGCCGTGTTGATTAAGAACGCACCTTGTTTCATCAGGCCGATGCGGCGGGCGTCGATCAGGTCTTGCGTCTCAGGTGTCAGCGGACAGTGCAGACTGACGATATCGGAATTCGCAAGAAGCGTATCGAGATCTGTTTCGCGGCCCACCTCATCGCCAAAGGCGCTGTCTGGCGCGTGTGGATCAAAGGCCGAGACGGTCATGCCGACCGCGCCGGCCATTTTCGCCAGCGTCTGGCCGATGAAGCCGAAACCGACGAGGCCAAGCCGCTGGCCGCGCAGCTCGCGTCCCTTGTACTGGTTCTTGTCCCAGATACCGTCCCGGATCAGCGCGTCCTGGCGCGGCAGATCCTTGACCAGCGCCATGATCAGCGCGAGCGCATGCTCGGCAACGGAGTGCCCGTTGCTGCCCGTAGTCATCGACACCGGAATGCCGAGCGCTGTGGCTGCCTTCACATCGATGTCGTTCGTCCCGACCCCGTGCTTGGCAATGTGCCGGAGCCTTCCGCCTGCCTGCATTTCCTCCGAACCAAGAAGATCAGCCAACAATCGCACGATGACGGCATCCGGTCGGTGGGCCTTCATTGTTTCGATAACAGCGCGCCGGTCGATATAGGGCGCTGTGGCAATGACGCTTGCTCCGGCCTCTTCCAGAAGCGAGCGACCTTCCGGCGCCAATTCACCGCCGAGAATGACAACAGTCTTTTCCATTCGCTCATTTCCTCCAACGAGCAAAGCGGCAGGCGGCGCAACGCTGCGCCGCTGACAATGCAACAAGCACCCGAAGCGTTAAGCCTCCCGTCGGCGTGGAGACCGCGCCATCAGCCGTGCATAGGCAATGGCCGAGAGCATATTCACGTGGTTGGCCTTGCCCGTGCCGGCAATATCGAAGGCCGTCCCATGGTCGACCGACACGCGATCGATCGGCAAGCCGAGCGACACGTTGACCGCCGTGTCGAAGGCAATGAGCTTGATCGGGATATGGCCCTGATCGTGATACTGCGCGATGACGAGATCGAAGGCGCCGTTATAGGCACGGGCAAAGACCGTATCCGCCGAGATCGGACCAACGACATCGATCCCCTTCGCCTGCGCCAGCTCGACGGCCGGGGCCAGGAACTCGGTATCCTCTGTGCCAAACAGACCGTTTTCGCCGCAGTGCGGATTGAGGCCGGCGACCGCAATGCGCGCCTTCTTGCCAAGGCGCATGAAGTGGTTGTGGCCTGCCTCGATCGTCGCCAGCACGCGCTCGGTCTTCGCGCGCTCGATCGCGCCCTTCAGCGAGATATGGGTAGAGACATGGATGGTGTTCAGCCGCTCCGAGGCGAGCAGCATGAACGAGCTCTTCGAACCTGTGAGATGCGCCAGCAAGCCGGTGTGACCATCATAATGGTGGCCAGCAAGGTTCATTGCTTCCTTATTGATCGGCGCGGTGACGATGACATCGGCGTCGCCCGACATCGCAAGATCGACCGCGCGGCTGATGTAGCGAACCGAGGCATCGCCCGCTACAGGGCTGACCTTGCCGATCTCCGGTAACGGTGCGCCGAGGTCCACCTCATCGACGGCAATCTTGCCGGCGCCCGCTGCATCCGCCGGCGCAAAGGAAAGTCCGGTTGCTGCCGCGCGATTGGCGCGCTCGAGCGCTTCCGTGTTGCCGACAATGACGAAATCACGCCGCTCCTGTTCCGGCATCGTGGCGAGCGCCTTGACGATCACCTCGGGGCCGACGCCCGCCGGATCGCCGAGCGTCACGGCGACTTTCGCATTTCTGTCCATCACTCACGGTCCTCTTTGAATGGAAACGCGCCTTAGAAGGCGGCTTCGTAGATCGAGCGGATATCGGCGCGCGACAGGTCGCGCGGATTATTGTCGAGCAGGCGGCGGATGGCAAAGGCATCCTCGGCCATCGCATCCAGATCGCTTTCCGGAACGCCGAGGCCGGAGAGTTTCATCTCAATGCCGAGTTCGGCGCAGAACGAGTAGGCGGCATGGAACACCGACGCGATCTCGTCGGAGGTCCTGCGGCCAAGGGCGTCCATGACAGCACGGGTCTTTTCGGGCACGGCGGGAGTGTTGAATGCGAGAACATGCGGAAAGATCAGGGCGTTTGCCGCGCCATGCGCGACATGCCAGCGTGTACCGAGCGGATAGGCGAGTGCATGGCCGCCAGCCGTATTGACCGGGCCAAGACAGAAGCCGCCATACAGCGAGGCAAGCGACAGGCCCGCACGCGCCTCGGCGTCGGATCCGTCCTTGACCGCCCGCGCGAGATACTTTCCGACCAACCGCGTACCCTCGATGGCGTAGAGATCAATCATCGGATGCGCCTTGCGATTGGTGAATGCCTCGACACAGTGTGCCATGGCGTCGACACCCGTCGCCGCGGTCGTGCGCGCAGGCACGCTGAAGGTAAGCGCCGGGTCGACAACCGCGATATCGGCCAACATGTGCATGCTTTCGACGGCGAGCTTCGCCATCGTCTTCGGGTCGGTGACCAGAGCTCTGATGCCGGCCTCGCTTCCCGTGCCTGATGTGGTCGGCACCTGCGCCAGAGCAACGCGGCGCGGTCCGTTGACCTTGTTCGGTCCGACGACTTCATGAAGCGTTTGCGATGAGCCGGCGAGAACAGCTGCGAGCTTGGCAAGATCCATGGCGCTCCCGCCGCCGAAGCCGACGACAAGCTGCGCATCCGCCGCGTTCGCCGCCGCCAGCACCTTGTCGAGATTGGTAATGTCAGGCTCGGGCGTCACATCGGCAAACACCGTGACTTCACCCTTGAGCGCAAGCACATCGACGCGCGTCGCATTGAAGGCGTCGGAAATGACGAGAGTCCGGCGATAGCACTTCTCGCTCGCCCACTTGCCGAGCCGCCCCGCCGTACCGACACCGAACTCGATCAGATGCGGCCGAACGATTGTGATAGGCGAATCCAAGCTAACCACTGGACCAGTCCTCCCCTGCAAGTGCTAGCGACACATCAGGTCGCACAAGATGTAAATTTGTTATACAATGATCCCGTACTTGGCAAGCGACACATTCGATAGTGTCGAAATAAAATGCGTTTCTCCTCGAGATCATCGCAGGGAAGAAAACACATTGTACAAGCCAACATATTGAAATTGATTACAATACTGAAGCGATGCGTTGCTTGGCAGGCGCCGAGAGCGCCCGCACTGGATCGTCGGAAGAAGGGCGCAAAAGTTGTCAAAACAAGCACCCAATTCGACGCGTTTAGTGCTCCGATGAGCCGCGTCGGATCGATGAGGTTCACAACTGACAACCTGTGAAGGCGTCAGGCAATCGAGTCTGCCGAAAGCCGGACGTATTTGATGGCTCGGCGATAGTAGGTATAGGCGATGTGCACAGTGCCATCAGGCCCCTGGACAATCGAAGGGTAGGAAAACTCGCGATTCACCGAGTCCTTCGAGTTGTTGCTCAGGCAATATCCATCGCCGGTATCGAGGTCGATACGACGTGGGAAGCTTGCGCCGCCGTCGTTGGAGAAGGCGAGGCTGAGCGGCGCACGGGGAACGCCCCAGACGGCCTTGCGGCGCTCGATCGCCGGCGCCGACACCGCCTTGATCTCATCGTCACCTTCGATCTCATCGTAAAGCGACTGTCGCCGAGCGTCCGACATCGACGCATTGGAATGGTTATAAACCATTGCTATCACGCCGTTTTTGAGCTTTGTCGCCTGAATTGACGAGTTGTTGTTCGGCAGATCGATCGGCTGCGGCGCACTCCAATGCTCACCACCATCACTCGAGCGACTGCACAAGACGGATTCGGCGAACCTATTTCGATAGAAGGCGACAAGGTTGCCATCGTCGGTCGGAACGATGTTCATATGGACCGCCCCAATGCTGTCAGGGACCTCGGTCATAGCCCAGCTCTCGCCTTGGTCGCGGGAGATCAGCACGCCTGCCGTATCCACGTCGCCAGTCCAGCGCTCGCCGGGCAATCCGATGCAGCGAAAGACCGGCAGGAGCCAGGCGCCGCCCTCGTTGACGACGATTGGTTGGCGAACGAAGGTGCCTGGGATGTCGCAGAGAAGGCGGACCTCTCCGAAGGTTTTGCCACCGTCCTCGGAAGTCCGACATTTGACAACAGAACCATCCTGATTGCCCGAGGTCTGCGAGGTGTAAAGCAGCCAGACCCTTTGATCAGGAGCCGTGAAAATCAGCGGATTCTGCTCGGATTTGGTCGGGTCGTCGGACATTTTCTCCGGCTGCGACCAAACATCGGCATCCGGGGCAAGCCGCGACATGTAAATGGAAATGTCGCCCATGCCCTCCATCGTGCCGCCGAACCAAACGCAGCTGAGCGTGCCGTCAGGCAGAAAGGCGAGGTTGGCGGCATGGTTCTGGATGCAAGGGGAGGGCAGATAGGCATCTGCGCGCCCCATTTCGTTCGCGTTCGCGACGATCTCTCCGGTCATCAGTGCCGGAACGGCCTCGGCTGGCAAAGCTGTGGAACTCATGGTCGCGCTCCCTACGGCAGCTTGGCATAGGCTTCGGAAAGCGCGACGTAGTCGGCATCGCTGATCGGCATCAGCGGCGCACGCGTGCGCTTCCAGGCAGCGTTGCCGGTCTTCAGCCCGACCATGGCCTTGATGGTCGGGATCTGCACGTAGGAATTGGAAAGCGTTCTATAGGCGTTGATGCGAGCCTGGGCGGCCTCGACGGCGCCGGCCTGCGTCTCGTCATGCACCTTGTCGTAAACGGTTCGCAGCGAATTCGCGACGAGATTGGAGGTTGCCGTGATGCAGCCCGCACCTCCGGCCTTCAGCAGTGGCAAGAGCAGCGGATCGGCGCCCGCCAGCACGGAGAAGCCCGGATAAGCCGCGATGATCGCCTGCATGTTATTGAAATCGCCGGCCGATTCCTTGATACCGACGACCGTGTCGGGGAAGGCTTTTATCAGTCGGCCGATCAGCGGAATCGAAAGCGGAACGCCCGAGACCTGCGGGATGTGATAGAGAATGACCTGCAACCGGGCGTCGGCGATCTTTTCCAGGACCTGCGAGTAGGCAGCGAACAATCCGTCGTCGGAAACTCCCTTGTAGTAGAAGGGCGGCAGCATCACGACCTTCGTCACGCCGAGCGAAAGGGCGTGCTTGGTCAATTCGACGGTTTCAGGAATGGCGACGACGCCCGTCCCCGGGAGCAGCCTGTCGGCCGGCACGCCCGCCTTGAGCGCTGCCTCGAGAATTGCACGGCGCTCGCTGGAGGAGAAGGAGTTTGCCTCCCCCGTCGTGCCCAGCAGGGCGATGCCGTGGCAACCTTCCTGCAACAGTCGCTGGCAGTGCTCGGTGAAAAGGCTGAGATCCGGGCTGCCATCCGCATTGAGTGGCGTCGCGGCCGCGCTAAATACGCCTGTAATCTTGTGATTGCTCATATCGTCCTCCTCGGATGAACGCCGCGAAAAAGGCGGCAGCGACCGGAAATCCGGCCCGCAAGATGGCGTTTTCTTCATCCCCTGAACCTTTGTTGTCAATATGACAATACGGAGAGCTTCGATTGCGATTTTTTAACATATTGAAAAAATTACAGAAAATATTTCGATCTTTTTGACGCAAGCGCCATCGATTAATTTGTATTGACATATTTACATTATCGCGCGAGTGTCTGCGCCATGTCGTGACGCACTTTCGGGAACAGAGTGAAAGTGGTGCCGTCACTGATTTTGTCATGGGAGGACACGATGACTGATCGGAATGAAGGGAATATTGCGCAGAAAGCGCAGGTGTCGCGTCGCGACGCGTTGAAGCTTGGCCTCGCCGCCGGCGTCGGCCTCACAATCTTCGGCATGAATGCTCGCATCGTGCTGGCCGATGACGGTCAGGTGTTGAAGGTTGCCAATCCGGCCTTCAACCAGGATTGGTCGCCGCTGCGCGGCGGCGGCGTTCCGTTCCGCTGGAATTCGATCTGGTGGGCCTCGCCGATGTATTTCGACAGCGAAGGCAAGATCAAGCCATACGTCTTCACCAGTTGGGAGTCGACCGACAACAAGGTCTGGACCTTCAAGATCGATCCCAAGGCTGTCTTCTCGGATGGCAGCAAGATCACCTCGGCTGATGTCAAGGGATCCTGGGAAGTGGCCTCCATGCCCAACACCAAGAGCCAGCGTGCCGACCAGGTACTGGGCAAGGTTCAGGGTTACAAGGAAATCGGCGCCGGTTCCGGCAACGAGCTGACGGGCGTCGCCACGCCTGACGAAGGCACCGTCGTCGTGACGCTGGCGGAAGCCGACCCGATCTTCTTCATGCGCCTTGCCAACCATATCGCACCGATCACCAAGGCCGCGCAGTCTCGTGGTAGTGACGGCGAGGAAGTGGCGGACTGGTACAAGCCCGACAGCAGCGCCGTCTATTCCGGCCCGTTCAAGCTGACGAGCATCGACATCGACGCCGGCAAGCTGGTATTCGAGCCGAACGAGAACTTCTTTGGCCCGAAGCCGAAGCTCGCGCGCATCGAAATCACCTCGATCGAAGACAACGTCACCGCGACGTCGCTCATCAAGTCCGGCGAGTTCAACGCACACACGGAACTGGTCACCTCGACGATTATCCAGGACCTCGGCCCCGAATTCTCCGCCGGTCCGCTGATCCCGACCAGCCAGCACTTCTGGTTCAACGTCACCCGCGCACCGATGGACGATCCGAAGGTTCGCCAGGCATTGATCATGGCAATCGATCGTGACGGCCTCTTCAAGGCTTCCTATCCTGACGGTCCGCACAAGAAGGCCGACCAGATCCTGAATTCCGTTCCCGGCGCCGAAAACTCCGGCTTCGAGCCCTATCCGTACGATCCAGCCGCAGCAAAGAAGCTGCTTGCCGAATCGACCTATGGTGGTCCCGAGCGCCTGCCGAAGATCCTCTTCGTCGGCATTTCCGCCCCAGCTATCGAGGCTGCCGCCCAGTTCATTGCCGAGCAGTGGCGCCAGAACCTTGGCATCACGGCCGTCGACATGAAGCCGCAGCAGGACTCCTATGCCGGTCCGGACCAGAACGCCGTCCAGATCTTCCGCGACGACGTCGGCACTCGTGTTCCCGATGCCGTTTCCTATCTCGCCGGCTGCATCGCCTCGACCTCGTCGAACGCACAGAACAAGCTTGGCGGCTACAAGAACGACAAGGTCGATGCGGCACTTGCCGAAGCGGCGACGAAAGCCGTCGATGATCCGCAGCGCGTCAAGCTCGCCCAGGATGCTCAGAAGGCATTCCGCGACGATTGGGCATTCATTCCGTGGTATTCTCAGGCGATGTCCCGCTGGGCCACCAAAGAGGTCAAGGGAATGGAGAAGAACCTCGACTGGCAGGTCGTGGCGCCCTGGGACATTTCGATCGGCTGAGCCGGCACGAAACTCTGAAACAGATAGCCCTCGGGCATATTAGCAACCGCGCGAAGACCGCAAGGCCTTCGCGCAAGTTTCAAGAAGACATCACATGTCCGCGTTGATGCGGAAGGTGTCTGCCAACCGGTGGGAGATGACCTTGTTACGCTACGTGCTGACCCGGTTTGCCATCTGGATTCCGTCCGTGCTGATCGTGATGCTGGCCGTCTACGCGCTGGCCTTCTACGGCGCCGGCGATCCGATCAAGTTGATCTTTCTGCGCGCACCCGGCGATGTCGCCTACAATCCGCAGCGCATCGAAGCCATCCGCGAAAGTGCCGGCCTGAACAGGCCCTTCATCGAGCAGTTCGCCCTTTACATCTGGAACCTGCTGCATGGCCAGTTCGGCAACTCGCTGACATCAGGCCGCTCGGTCTGGGCGATGGTGTCGGCTGCAGCCCCCGTTTCTTTCAAGCTTGCGCTCTGTTCCATCATCCTGACGACTGTTATCGCCATTCCGCTTGGCATGATCGCGGCGATGAACCAGAACAGCCGCCTCGATTATACGATCCTCGGCAGCGCGCTCTTTCTGTGGGCGATCCCGGCCTATGTCGCCGGCCCGCTGCTCATGGTCGGCCTTATCGTGCTGCTGCCGATGGTCAAGGTGCCGTATGGCTGGGGTGGTGTTTTCGATGTGCGCATCCTGTTGCCGCTCATCGTGCTCTCATTTCAGCCGATCGCGCTGATCGTCCGCCAAACACGCGCCGCCGTCATCGAGGTACTGTCTGAAGATTTCGTCCGCACCGCCCGCGCCAAGGGCGTGCCCGAGATGGTCGTAGCGCTGCGCCATATCCTGCGCCCGGTGCTGACGCCCGTCGTGACACAGCTCGGCCTGATCATGATCACCATTGTCAACGGCGCGATCTTCGTGGAGCTCGTCTTCGGTCTTCCCGGCCTCGGTCGCCTGACCGTGCAGGCGCTGACCAATTCCGACTACCCCGTCATTCTGGCGATCACGCTCATCGGATCCTTCCTGGTGATGATCTCGAACCTTCTGGTCGACGTTCTCTATCCGCTGCTTGATCCGCGTGCCAACGATGCAAGAAGGAGCCGCTGACCATGTCCGCCATCCCTCTCTCTCCCGTCGCAGCTCAGGAAGAAGCACCCGTCAGCCTGTGGCGCGACGCCTGGTATCGCCTGAAGCGCAACAAGCTTGCCGTCTTCGGCCTGATCGTCGTGGCAATCCTCGCCTTCACCGCGATCTTTGGCCCGTATCTGACGCCCTACGACTACCTGAGCCAGGATCTACAGGCCCGCAACGCCGTTCCATCGCTGCAACATCTCTTCGGCACCGACGACCTCGGCCGCGACGTGTTCAGCCGAGTCGTCTTCGGCACCCGCACGGCCTTCCTGGTCGCAGTCATTGTCACCGTCATCGCCGTGTTTATCGGCACGATCCTTGGCGCGATCGCTGGCTTCTTCGGCAATCCGTTCGACCGCGTCATCATGTGGCTGACGGACATGACCATGTCGGTGCCGAACCTGCTCCTCGTCGTGGTCATCAATGCATCGCTGAAGTCCCCCATCACCAAATGGATGGAGGCGCAGTATCTGGCGACGCTCAATCCCTTCTATCGCCAGACCATCTGGGTCGACTTCATTCTGGTCTTCGGCTCGATGGCCTTGATCTCCTGGCCGCCCTATGCGCGCCTCGTTCGCGCCCAGGTCCTGTCGATCCGGAGCCGGCCCTACATCACGGCCGCGCAGGCGCTCGGCCTTTCGAACTGGATCATCATGAAACGCTACGTCATTCCGAATGCGCTTGGCCCGTTGATCGTCTCCGTCAGCGCCGGCCTTGGCACTGCGATGGTTCTGGAAAGCGCCTTCAGCTTCCTCGGCATCGGCGTCAACCCGCCGACCCCAAGCTGGGGCAACATGATCTCGGACGGTCTGCGCGTCTGGCAGCACTATCCGCATCTGCTGGCCGCCCCGGCAGCCGTTCTCGGTCTTGCCTCGGTCGCCTTCAGCTTCCTCGGCGATGGCCTCAACGACGCACTCAATCCGCGGGGTTCGAAGTGATGAACACCACCCGATCCAACGAAAAACTCCTCGATGTCCGCGGCCTGACGGTCGAAATCGATGGCAGAAACGGCCCGGCGGTCGTCGTCGATGGCATCGATCTGCACGTCAACAAGGGCGAGACGCTTGGTGTGGTCGGCGAATCCGGCTGTGGCAAGAGCCTGACCATGCTGAGCCTGATGCGGCTTCTGCCGAACAAGATCAGAGTCACCAAGGGATCCGCGAGCTTCGACGGCCACGACCTGCAGAAGATGTCGAACAAGGAACTGCGCAAGGTGCGCGGCGGCGATATCGGCTTCGTCTTCCAAGATCCGATGACCTCGCTTAACCCGGTGATGCGCATCGGCGACCAGATCTGCGAGCCCTTGATCTATCATCGCGGGATGAAGAAGGCCGATGCGCGCGTACGCGCTGTCGAACTGCTACGCCTCGTCGGCATTCCCGGGCCGGAAGAGCGCCTGCAGGCTTATCCGCATGAACTCTCCGGCGGCATGCGCCAACGTGTGATGATCGCGATCGGCCTTGCCTGCAATCCGAAACTGCTGATCGCCGACGAGCCGACGACGGCACTCGACGTCACCATTCAGGCTCAGATCGTCGATCTGGTGAAGGATCTGCGCGCCAAGCTCGGCATGTCGGTTGTCTGGATTACCCACGACCTGGCGCTGATTGCCGGTCTCGTCGATCGTGTCGCCGTGCTTTATGCCGGAACCGTCGTCGAGGATGCACCGGTTGACGAGCTTTATGCCCGCCCCAGCCACCCCTATACGCGCGGTCTGCTCGCCTCGATCCCGAAGCTCTCGGATGCGCCGGCAAGCCGGCTTTCGTCCATCGGCGGGACGCCACCGGAGCCGGGCCGCCGCCCCAAGGGCTGCCCCTTTGCCCCACGCTGTCCGCTGGCGGAAGCCGTCTGCCACGAGCGCGTGCCGAAACTCGAACCGCTATCAGGCGCCGGAAACCACCGCACAGCCTGCTTCGTCGTCCAGAAAATGCAGGAGGCTGCGTGATGGGTGCACAGCCGCTGCTCAAGGTCGAAAACCTCGTCAAGCATTTCCACGTCAAGCTCGGCGCCTTCGGCGAGCGCTCGGCGACCGTCTATGCGCTCGACAACGTCAACCTCGACATCATGGAAGGCGAAACCCTCTCGCTTGTCGGCGAATCCGGCTGCGGCAAGTCGACGACCGGCTTCACTATCCTCAACCTCTACAAGGCGACATCAGGCAAGGTCGTCTACAAGGGCCAGGATCTCGCGACCCTTGATGAAAAACAGATGCGGCCCTTCCGCCGCGACCTGCAGATCGTCTTTCAGGATCCTTATTCGACGCTCAACCCGCGCATGACGATCGGTGAGGCAGTCGGCGAACCGATCCTCTTCCACAAGCTCTGCACCAAAGCGGAGCTCAAGGACAAGATCGCCACCCTGCTGACCGACGTCGGCCTGCCGACGCGCTTTGCGCAGCGCTATCCGCATGAGCTGTCCGGCGGCCAGCGACAGCGCGTCGTCATCGCTCGCGCACTTGCCTGCCAGCCTAAATTCATCGTCTGCGACGAAGCAATCTCGGCGCTCGACGTCTCGATACAGGCGCAGATTATTAATCTCCTGCTCGATCTGCAGGAGAAGTATGGCCTGACTTACCTCTTCATCGCCCACGACCTGGCTGTTGTCCGACATATCAGTACCCGCGTCGGCGTCATGTATCTCGGCCGCCTGGCGGAACTTGCGACGCGCGAGGAGCTGTTCGAGAACCCGCTGCACCCTTACACCAAGGCACTGCTGTCAGCCGTTCCGGAAACCGATCCGGAGCTGGAGCGCACGCGCAAGCGCCAGATCCTGCAGGGCGACGTGCCGAGCCCGCTCAACCCACCGAGCGGCTGCCGCTTCCACTCGCGCTGCCCGATCGCCATGGACGTGTGCAGCAAGGTCGTGCCGGAATGGAAGGAAGCTAAGCCTGGCCATCTCGTCGCCTGCCACGCTGTCAACTCAGGACAGACTGCATGACGCTGAAGGTCGCGATCATCGCTGACGATTTGACCGGCGCGCTCGACACGGGAACCCCCTTTGTCGACGCCGGACTTTCCGTCGCGGTCGCGATCGACGTCGGGGCCATATCGGAAACGCTTGCGACCGGTTGCGAGGTCGTGGTGGTCAACACGGCTTCGAGAGCTCTCCCGGAGGAGGAAGCGGCAGGAAGGGTCAGCGCTGCGGCGAAGGCCCTTCTTGCCGCCTCGCCTCAAATCGTTCTGAAAAAGATCGACTCCCGGCTTAAGGGGAACGTTGCAGCGGAAAGCGCTGCTTTGGCTGCCTCCTTCGGTCACGAGGCAATCGTGGTGGCACCAGCCATTCCCGATCAAGAGCGTTTGACCCGCAACGGTCACGTCGTCGGTCGTGGTGTCGATCGGCCGCTGCCGATTGCCGAGCTTTTTGACGCAAGTGACATCGAGGTGCTGGTCCGCGATGCCGAAACGGACGGCGATCTCGACCAAGTGGTTGAGGCACACGACTGGACAAACGCCCTTGCCGTCGGCGCCCGCGGTATCGGAGCCGCACTTGCCCGCAAGATCGGGCAGCCGAACAGGACAAGCAAAGCGTTTGCCGCATCGAGCCGGACCGTCTTCGCCTTCGGCTCCCGCGACCCGATCACAACAGCACAAATGGCCAGGCTGGAAGGCACCGAATGCCTCGCCGCAACCATTGATGCCCCCATGGGAGCAGTGCCTCCCGAAGCGCGATTTGGCTTGCCGATTCTCCTTCGCTGCACCGGCGAAATCACCAGCGAGGCTGCGACAGTTGCCGACCGCTTCGCGAAAGGCGTAAAATCGGCCATAGAGATGACGCGCCCGGACATGCTGATGGTCGGCGGGGGCGATACGGCGCTCGCGGTTTTTCGCGCGCTCGACATTCGGGTCCTGAGGCCGCAGGGCGAAATCGAGGCGGGTATTCCGTGGTTCGACGTCGTAACGGCAGACGGCCTGCTTTTCCGTTGCGCGGTGAAGTCCGGGGGCTTCGGTAATTCTGATAGTTTGGTAAGACTGATTGCACAGAATCAGGCGGCATAGGACATGCCGACGGGGAGAGTGAAGGTGGACGAAGGTAGCGGTGTATCGGCGAAAGCCCAGACGGCCTCGGCAGCCAAGCCGGAGCGCGGCAAGGCTGTCAAGCTGGTCGATCGCGTCTTCGACCAATTGCAGGAGCGTATCCGCTCGGGAAACTATCCGCCGGATTCGCGGCTTCCCGGTGAGCATGAGCTTGCATCGATGCTCGGCGTCTCGCGTCCGATCGTGCGCGACGCCTTGGCGCGGTTGCGCGATCAAGGTATCGTCTATGCCCGTCAGGGAGCCGGCACCTTCGTCAGCGCCCACGGTTCGCCGACGACGCAGCTCTCCTATTCTCCGGTGAAGACGATCGCCGACATCCAGCGCTGCTACGAGTTTCGCCTGACGATCGAGCCTGCCGCCGCCTACTTTGCTGCCAAGCGCCGTGACGAGGCGGCGATCCAGAAGATTGCGGCAGCACTCGCCGATCTGCGCGAGGCGACCAGTCACCAGCTTCATCGCACCGACGCCGACTTCACCTTCCATCGGGCCGTCACCGAAGCCGCCAACAACCACTACTACACGGCCTCGATCGACGCCCTGAAGGCTCACATCGCTGTCGGCATGCACCTTCACGGCCTATCGCTCCTTGGTCCGCGTCAGGGCCTCGAGCAGGTCTACGAGGAGCACAACAAGATCTACCTCGCCATCGTCGAAGGACGTGCGGAAGACGCGCGGGCTTTGATGAAGGCGCATCTTGAGGGTTCGCAGAGCCGCCTCTTCGAGGGCCGCGTTCTGGACCTTTCCATGTAGTTACGGCAGTCGGCTTGACAGCTTTGCTGCTCTGGCTCTAACCTTTTCGCATTCACCAGGGGGGTCCCGGCAAGGGGCTGAGATACTGCTATCGTGCGCAGTGACCCGTTGAACCTGATCCAGTTCATACTGGCGTAGGGACGGTGCAAGCGCTCGAAGGCATTGGATTCACGCGCGGAATCCGTGCCGGCGTCTTTTCATCATTCCGGCTGAGGACTGGGTCTCCAAACTTGAAACTTGGAGCCTCAAACCATGAATATTGCCGCAAAGACCATCACCCCGACCGTCACAACAGGGCCCCTACCGGCCTCTCGGAAAATCTACATCCCTGGGGACATTCACCCCGATGTCCGCGTGCCGATGCGCGAAATCAGCGTCCACCCGACATCGGGCGAGCCACCGGTCACGGTCTATGATTCCTCCGGCATCTATACGGTCGAAGGCGCTGACATCAGCATCGAGCAGGGGCTTCCGGAACTGCGCCGCAGCTGGGTGCTCGCGCGCGGCGACGTCGAAGCCTATCGGGGTCGCCAGGTGCGCCCCGAGGATAACGGCTTTGCCAGCGGCGAGCGGCTGACGCCGGAATTTCCCGCCAAGCGCCAACCGCTCCGCGCCAAGGACGGCAAGGCCGTGACCCAGCTCGCCTATGCGCGCGCCGGTATCATCACGCCCGAGATGGAGTTCATCGCCATCCGCGAAAATCTCGGCCGCAAGGCTAAGGCCGAGGCAATTGTGCGCGACGGTGAGAGCTTCGGCGCCCATATTCCCGATCACGTCACCCCGGAATTCGTCCGACAGGAAGTCGCCGCCGGCCGCGCCATCATCCCCGCCAACATCAACCACCCGGAAGCCGAGCCGATGATCATCGGCCGGAACTTCCTGGTGAAGATCAATGCCAATATCGGCAACTCCGCCGTCACCTCCTCGATGGCCGAAGAGGTCGAGAAGATGGTCTGGGCCGCGCGCTGGGGCGCCGACACCGTGATGGATCTCTCCACCGGCCGCAACATCCACAACATCCGCGAATGGATCATCCGCAACTCGCCGCTGCCGATCGGCACCGTGCCGCTCTATCAGGCGCTGGAGAAGGTCGAGGGTATCGCCGAGAACCTGACCTGGGAGGTCTATCGCGATACACTCATCGAGCAGGCGGAGCAGGGCGTCGACTATTTCACGATCCATGCCGGCGTGCGGCTTCACTACATCCCACTTACGGTCAACCGCGTCACCGGCATCGTTTCACGCGGCGGCTCTATCATGGCCAAGTGGTGTCTTCATCACCATCGCGAAAGCTTCCTTTACGAGCATTTCGAGGAGATCTGCGACATCTGCCGCGCCTATGACGTCTCCTTCTCGCTCGGCGACGGCCTGCGTCCGGGTTCGATTGCCGACGCCAACGACGCCGCACAATTCGCCGAGCTGGAGACCCTCGGCGAACTGACGAAGATCGCCTGGGCCAAGGACTGCCAAGTCATGATCGAGGGCCCGGGCCATGTCCCGATGCACAAGATCAAGGAAAACATGGACAAGCAGCTCGCCGTCTGCGGCGAGGCGCCTTTCTACACGCTGGGACCACTGACGACAGATATCGCCCCGGGCTATGACCACATCACTTCGGGCATCGGTGCTGCGATGATTGGCTGGTTCGGTACGGCGATGCTTTGCTACGTCACCCCGAAGGAGCATCTGGGTCTCCCCGACCGCAACGACGTGAAGACCGGCGTCATCACCTACAAGATCGCCGCCCACGCTGCCGATCTCGCCAAGGGTCACCCGGCAGCTCAATCGCGCGATGATGCGCTGTCGCGCGCCCGCTTCGAATTCCGATGGGAGGATCAATTCAACCTGTCGCTCGATCCGGAGACGGCCCGCAGCTTCCACGACGAGACGCTGCCGAAGGAAGCGCACAAGGTGGCGCACTTCTGCTCCATGTGTGGCCCGAAGTTCTGCTCAATGCGGATTTCGCACGACATCCGCGCTGAAGCGCAGAAAGAAGGGCTCGACGCCATGGCGGCGAAATACCGCGAGGGTGGCGATCTCTATATGCCGATCGATACCATCCAAGAGTCGCGTGACTGAGATGCATGTCCTCGTCAAAGGGGCCGGCGTTGCCGGCCTCACGGTCGCGCACGAACTCACTCTTCGCAGTGCTGACGTCACCGTTATGGATCCGAATCCAGATTTCGGCCAGGCAGCCTCATGGCTCGCGGGCGGCATGCTGGCACCGTGGTGTGAGCGTGAAGGCGCGGACGAAGCCGTCTCGCTGCGTGGCCGCGGTGCCATCGATCGGTGGGACATGATGCTGCCCGGCGAGGTACACCGAAACGGCACGCTGGTCGTTGCCCCCGCGCGCGACCAGGGTGAACTCGATCGCTTTGCCAGCCGCACCAGCGGCCATGAATGGCTGGGCGAGGAGCAGATCGGCCCATTGGAGCCGGCTCTCGCAGGCCGCTTCAGGCGTGCTCTGTTCTTCCCGCTGGAAGGACATCTCGATCCGAGACGAGTGCTGGGTCTGCTGCGAGAAAAGCTCGCCGCTCGGGGCGTAGCATTCATCGGCCAAGTGGCCGAGACCACCGGCTACGACGACATCGTCGATTGCACGGGCGCAGCACGCATTGGGCAAACGAGCGGGCTTCGCGGCGTGCGCGGCGAAATGCTCTATCTACACACGCCCGAGGTCGGCCTCGCCAGACCCGTTCGCCTGCTGCATCCGCGCTTCCCCGTTTATATCGTTCCGCGTGGAAGTGGCCTGTTCATGGTGGGCGCCACCATGATCGAGACCGAGTTCGCCGGTCCCATCTCGGCGCGTTCGATGATGGAACTGCTGAACGCCGCCTACGCTGTGCATCCCGCCTTTGCGGACGCTACCGTTATCGAAACCGGCGCGGGCATCCGGCCGGCATTCGCCGACAATTTTCCACGCGTGACCCGCGAGGCCGAGGCGGTCGTGCTCAACGGCCTCTATCGCCACGGCTTCCTGCTGGCGCCTACCATGGCGCAGGAAGCTGTGGACCTTGTCTTCTCCAGAACCGAACCAGGAGGAAATTGCCGATGAAACTGATCGTTAACGGCGAGTATCACGACCTCGCTGCGCCAACCTTGTCCGAACTGCTGACGCTGATGGAATACGAAGGCGACTGGTTGGCGACCGCCGTCAACGGCGAAATCGTCCACCGTGAGGACCGCGCCGACCACGCGCTCAACGACAACGACCGGATCGAAATCCTGTCGCCGATGCAGGGAGGCTGACCATGCTGACGCTCTTCGACACCGTAGTCTCCTCCCGCCTGCTTCTCGGCACCGCACGGTATCCTTCACCCGCGATCCTCGCGGCGGCCGTCAAGCGATCGGGAACCGAGATCGTCACCGTCTCGCTCCGCCGCGAGACCGCCGGCGGACGAAGCGGCGGTGCCTTCTTCGAGATGATACGGGCACTCGGCGTTCGGGTTCTGCCGAACACGGCTGGCTGCCATGGCGTCTCCGAGGCCGTGCTGACAGCCAAGATGGCGCGCGAGCTTTTCGGCACCAATTGGATCAAGCTGGAGGTGATCGGCAATCACGATACGCTTCAGCCTGATGTTTTCGGCTTGGTGGAAGCCGCCCGCATTCTTTCCGCCGACGGCTTTGAGGTCTTTCCCTACACGACCGACGACCTCGTGGTGGCCGAGAAGCTGCTCGAAGCGGGTTGCCGGGTATTGATGCCATGGTGCGCCCCGATCGGGAGTGCCGCGGGACCGCTCAACCTCTCGGCGTTGCGTTCGATGCGCGCACATTTCCCAGACATTCCGCTCATTATCGATGCCGGGATCGGGCGGCCATCACATGCGGCGACCGTCATGGAGCTCGGCTTCGATGCCGTCCTCTTGAACACCGCTGTTGCCGGCGCCGGCGACCCCGTGGCCATGGCGGGCGCGTTTGCCAGGGCGATCGAGTCCGGCCGCGAGGCTTTCGGTGCGGGCATGCTCGAACCGCGTGATGTCGCGGTTCCCTCGACACCCATCATCGGAAAGGCCGTATTTGCATGAAGCTCGATCCCTTCTATCTCATCGTCGATAGCACCGAATGGATCGCACGGCTGGTGCCGCTCGGCGTCAAGCTCGTGCAGCTCAGGATCAAGGATAAAGAGACGGCCGAGCTACGCACCGAAATCCGAACCGCGAAAGCAATTTGCGCTAAGCATGGCTGTCAGCTCATCGTCAACGACTACTGGCAGCTTGCCATCGAACAAGGATGCGATTTCGTCCACCTCGGTCAGGAAGATCTGGAAGCGGCCGATCTCGGCGCCATTCGTGCCGCCGGCCTGAAGCTCGGGCTGTCCACCCACGACGATGCGGAACTTGAGACGGCGCTGGCGGCAAAGCCGGACTATATCGCGCTCGGTCCGATCTATCCGACCATTCTCAAGCAGATGAAATGGTCGCCGCAAGGACCGGAACGCCTGCGCCTATGGAAGTCGCGCGTCGGTGACCTGCCGCTCGTCGCCATCGGCGGGTTGAACGTCGATCGGATCGAGGGCGTTTTTTCTCAGGGCGCCGACAGCGCTGCCGTCGTGACCGATATTACCCTGAACCCCGATCCGGAGACACGAACGCGGCAGTGGCTTGCTGCCACCGCACCTTGGCGCAGTGTGGAAATGCCATTGGGTCGGTAGCAGAGCAGAACGGTCGACGGGTCGTTCGGTCGCAGCGCCTTCAAAAATGATTGATTTGCGGATCGTGCTTCACCATGTTGAACCGGGGACTGGACAACAAGTTAGGCTTGGCACGTATGTTACAACGGACCGAGGAAACGGATGCCGCACTGATCGACAGGCTTCAGCAAGGCGCATTCAATTATTTTCCGAAACACTACAATCCCGAAAACGGGCTGGTCGCGGACACCTCCATCGCGGGCGTTCCCTGCAGCATCGCTGCGGTCGGCTTTTCCCTGTCGTCCTATCCCGTCGCAGTCGAGCGCGGCTGGATGCAGCGCTCCGACGCGATCGAATACACGCTGAAGACGCTCTGCTTCTTTGCCAACGGCCACCAAGGTCGTGAGCGGCACGCGATCGGCTATCGCGGCTTCTTCTATCACTTCCTGCACATGGACACCGGCCACCGCGCCTGGAACAGCGAGTTGTCGACGATCGACACCACGCTTCTCGTCGCAGGCATGTTGACCGCCGCGGCCTATTTCGACCGCAACACCGAAGACGAGACGGAGATCCGCAGGCTCGCGAGTTTGGTCTACGAGAGAATCGACTGGCACTGGGCGCTGAACAAGGGCCAGACCATCTGCATGGGCTGGAAGCCGGGCAGCGGCTTCCTGCGTTGGCGCTGGCAGGGCTACGACGAAGCGATCCTGCTTTATACGCTGGCCCTCGCTTCCCCGACACATCCGATCCCGGCGTCGAGCTACGATGCCTTTACCGCGAGCTATTCGTGGATGCTGTTCGGCGACCAACCTTACGTCTATGCCGGCCCGCTCTTCATTCACTTCTTTTCGCATGCCTGGATCGATTTCCGTGGAATCCAGGACAAGGCGATGGCCGACCGCAACTGGGATTATTTCCGCAACACGCAGATATCGATCGCCGTACAGCGGGACTACGCCGAGCGCAATCCCGGCCACTTCGTCGGCTACAACAAGGACATCTGGGGACTGTCCGCCTCGGATGGCCCGCCTCCGACCCGCAACATGCGCGGCGGTCGCCATCCGCGCGTGCTCGGCTATGCCGCGCGTGGCGCACCGCTCGGGCCGGATGATGGCACAATCGCACCGTGGGCAGCGCTTGCATCGCTCCCATATGACCGCCAGGCCTCGCTCGATGGCCTTCGCGCCCTGATGTCCACCTATCCGAACCTGCTCTACGAGGATCGCTTCCCCGGTGGATTCAACCCGACCGTCAAGACCAAGCGACCTGAAGGTTGGGTCGACGATCGCTGCGTCGGCATCGACCAGGGCCTACTGGTCATGACGATCGAGAATGACCGCTCCGACCTCATCTGGGGTCTGATGCGGCGCTCACCGGTCATCCGACGCGGTCTCGAGTTGGCGGGATTTAGCGGTGGCTGGTTGTCGGAAGGCGAGAGTTCCGAACGGAAGATCGCCTGATCAGCGACTTCCGAGAACATGCGCCTTGCCGGCGATGTCGAGGCGGACATGATCTCCGCGCTCGGGAAGCGCCACGCTTGACGTCTTGATCATGATCGGCGGAAGGGCAACGCCTTCAAGCGACACGGCGACGGTGCAGGTCGCCCCGCCGAATTCCACTTCGACGACCCGTCCACGATAGGTCTGCGCGCTTTCATCGGGAACGACCCTGATCTGTTCGGGCCGCAGCATGATCTCGACCTTGCCTTTATGGCCGCCGTCGACGGCGACACGGCCGAGCGCACAATCGGCAAAGCCGTCGCGAACGATGGCTGGAAGCATCACCGCGTCTCCGAGAAACAGAGCTGTCTCCCGATCGAGGGGCTGCAGGTAAACCGATTGCGGCGACCCGGCCTGGATCAACTTGCCTTCCCGCAGGACGGCAACCTGATCCGCAAAGGAGAGAGCCTCCGCCTGATCATGCGTAACGAGGATCGCGGTGATGCCTGCGGACTGAAGAACGCGGGCCACCGCCTTGCGCATATTCTCGCGCAGACCGGTATCGAGCGCCGAAAACGGTTCATCGAGCAACATCAGACGCGGCTTGCGGCCGAGCGCGCGGGCAAGTGCCACACGCTGCTGTTGGCCGCCGGAAAGCTGGTGCGGCCGGCGGGCGAGCATGTTGCGGTCAAGCTCGACCATATCGAGCAGGTCGATAATGCGTCGTTCGCGATCGGGCGCGCCGCGCTCGAAGCCAAAACCGATATTGTCGGCAACGCTCAGATGCGGAAACAGCGCCCCGTCCTGCGACACGATCCCGATGCCTCGCTTGTGCGCAGGCACCGCTACCGGACCATCGGCCAGAAGCTCGCCGTCAAGCGTCACACGGCCATCGTCGGGCTGCTCGAAGCCGGCGATGATGCGCAGCAGCGTCGTCTTGCCCGACCCTGACGGCCCGACAACGGCGGTGCGGCTTCCGGCGGCGACATCGAGTGAAATGTCCTGCAATGCCTGGACATGCCCATAGCGCTTGCTGATGCGATCGATCGTAAGCAGCGTCATTGTCCGGCAGTCCGTTTCGATTGGGCATAGAGAAGAAGGGTGAGGGGCAGCGATAGCACGACCATCATGAATGCGTAAGGCGCCGCCGCCACGTAGTCGATCTCGCTGGTCAGCGACCAGAACTTCGTCGCAAGAGTCTCCACCCCGTTTGGCGCCAGCATCAATGTCGCGGTGAGCTCGTTGGTAATGCCGAGACCGACGAGCGCAACGCTGGCGGCCGCGCCCGGCGCGGCCAGCCGCATGGTGATCTGTCGCACGGCCTGGGCAGGTGTCCGGCCAAGACCCATTGCAGCACGCTCGAGCTCCACGGGCGCTTGGGCGATGCTGGCGCGCAGGCCCACCATGGCGCGCGGCAGGAACAGCAGGATGTAGGCAGCAACGAGGGTCGCGAAGGTCTGGTACAGGGGCAGAACAAGCCGGACGGTAATCGTCACCAGCGCGAGCGCGACGACCACGCCCGGCAGCGAGCCGACATAGTAGTGGCAGGCCTCGAGCAGGCGCTGCAGACGCCCTGGCGCTCGGACCGAAAGCCAGGCCATCGGCGCGGCGGCAATCGTGGCAAGCACGCCGCCGGCGATGGCAAGAATAATGGTTTGCACAAACGCATTGCCAACCGTGTCGACGCGCCAGACCTCGAGGCCGCCGAGATAGAGCCACCGCACCAGCGTCACCAAGGGAACACCGAGCGTCAAAGCCGCCAGACCCACCTGCAGTATGATCGCAGGCACTATGAACCCGCCGAGCCGGCGGCGATCCGCGGGCCGCGCAGAACCGGATCCAACGCGGGCATACCGCTCATTGCCGCGCAACAGGATTTCAAGACCTAGCAGAAGCAGGCAGCAAGCGACAAGAACGCCACCCAGCATGTTGGCGGCCGGGCTGTTATAGGCGGATTGGAACTGGTCGACGATCGCTGTTGCGAAAGTGTCGAAACGGATCATCACGAAGAGGCCGTACTCCGACAGCAGGTGCAGCCCGATCAGCAGCGAACCGCCGCAGATGGCGAAGCGCAACTGCGGCAGGATGGTGCGGAAGAACAAGCGCCACGGTCCGAGGCCAAGGGAAGAGGCCGCGTCCTCGATGGCTGGATCCAGCCGGCGCAAGGCAGCGGCAACCGGCAGATAGAGAAACGGAAAGTACGCCAGTACGGAAACGAAGACACCGCTCTGCAGCCCACGCATGCCGGGAACGACGCTGATCCAGGCGTAGCTATGGACAAAGGCCGGCACCGCCAGCGGCGCAACCGCCAACCACGACCAAAGCCGGGCGAAGGGGATGTCCGTCCGTTCGACCAGCCAGGCCAGCGTTACGGCAAGGGCGATCGACAGCGGAATGGTAAAGGCTTCCAGCAGCACCGTATTGACAAGCAGTTCGCCAACGCGCGCACGAAACACCAATTCCTTGACGGTCTGCCAGCCGACATCAAAGGTTATCCAGCCGATGAAACCAAGCGGAACCAGGCTGAACAGCGCCACGACGGAAGCAAAGAGAATGACGGAAGCGTGGGGCAAACGCGCCCGCAGCCGATCTATTCCCGCCACCGGCCGCACCATCGGCCTTTCATGACCGGGAACAAGCAATCTGTTGTCCTGCAGCAAGGCCTGCCGCCTTTATACGCTGAAAAAGGAAGGCAACCGCCTATGAAAGGCGGTTGCCGATTTCGTCATGCCCTACGTTTTTCTTGAGCCAAAAGCAACAGTTTTAGCCCCCGGGCCCGTGACAGAAAGACTTAGATGATGCCGGCGGCCGTCATCAGTTCCGTCACCTTCTTGCTGTTCAAGTTGGCTGCATCGACCTTCGGTGCATCGAGATCAGCCAGCGGAACGAGCTTCTCATTCGATGCTGCATCCTTGCCGACCGCATATTCGTAGGACGTGCCGTTCTTGAGGATGTCCTGGCCCGGCTTGCCGGTGACGAATTTGAGGAAGGCCTGAGCCTCCTTGGCATGCTGGCTCGACTTCAGAACGCCGCCGCCGGAAATGCTGACGAAGGCGCCGGGATCCTGGTTCTTGAAGTAGTGCAGGGCAACGTTCTTGCTGTTCTCACCGGTCTTCGCCTGATCGCCGAACCAGTAGTAGTGATAGATCACCGCACCCTCGACTTCGCCGGCATTGACCGCCTTCATGGCGACGCTGTTGCCCTTATATGGCGTGGAGTTTTCCTTGAGCGCCTTGAGCCAGGCTGCGGTCGCTTCCTCGCCCTTGAGCTCGAGCAAGGCGCTGACGATCGCCTGGAAGTCGGCACCAGCAGGCGCAGCGCCCCAACGACCCTTCCAGGCAGGATCCGCGAGGTCGAGCAGCGACTTCGGCAACTTGTCTTCGGTCAGCTTCGTCTTGTCGTATGCAAAAACCGTCGAACGGGCGGCAATGCCGGTCCACATGCCGTCAGACGGACGATATTGCTCTGGGACCTGCTCGAGGGTTTCCTTGTCGACCGGTGTAAACAGGCCGGCGGCGTCGACCAGCGTCATGGCCGGAGAGTTCTCGGTCAGGAATACGTCGGCCGGCGACGCGTCCCCTTCCTGCACGATCTGGTTGGCGAGCTGCATGTCGCTGCCCTGGCGTACCGTTACCTTGATGCCGGTTGCCTTGGTGAACGCATCGATCCACTCGCGCCCGAGGCTCTCGTGTTGCGCATTGTAGACGACGATACCTTCGGATTCCTGCGCGACAGCGGCGCCGGTGGCCAGCGAAGTTGCGGCAACGAGCGAGGCGGCAAGCGCCAGCGCGCCGGAAAGGCGATTAAGGGAAGTTGTCATGAAGCCCTCCATGATGTTTCACCGGGGATCCCGGGATGATGAGCCGTATATTTTTGTTGATTTGGAATTTCAAGTTTTAGTGATGGCACAAATATCACAAATACTTGAAACCATTGATCAACTTTAGAATCGTTCTAGAGCTCGCAGATCGTCGCAATCACTTCGTCCTCGACATCGATGCCATGCTCCAGCGCCTGGCGTCGGGCAGTTTGGCCGCGACGCCCCGGAAGCCGCACTCCGGGGTCGGATGAAATCTCGTCCACCAGCCTGGCCAGCCGTTCCGCCACGCCCTTTCCACCGCTGGCGACAGGGTTGATCACGACAAGCATCTGCCCGAGGCCGGGCGCCGAACCCTTGTCGTCAAAAAGCGAGGAGGACTCGAACGAGAAATTGGCCCCGGTCAGTGCGCCGGCGAGGAATTCGACGATCATCGCCAGCGCTGCCCCCTTGGCTTCGCCGGATGGGGCCATCGTCCCCTCGAGTGCCGCAACCGCATCCGTCGTCGGCTGGCCATTGCGGTCAAAGGCCCAATCCGCAGGGATAGCGACGCCTTTCTGGCGCGCAGCCATCACCTTGCCGCGGGCGACGCGCGAAAGGGCCAGGTCAATAACGAGCGGGTCGGCCTCCGGGATCGGCGCGGCGAACGCGATCGGATTCGTTCCAAAGACGGGTTTGCGCCCGCCCCAGGCCGCCATGGACGCCGTGGCGTTGGCGACCATCAGAGCGACAAGCCCCATGTCCGCAAAGCGCTCGACGGTCAAGGCAAGCACGCCGGCGTGGTGCGAACGGTGTATTGCTGCCAAGGCAATACCTTGTTCCCTGACGATCTCCGGAAGCGCCGCAGCGGCAAGATCAAAGGCTGGATAGGCGTAGCCATGGCAGGCATCGATGCGCACGACGGCGGGAAACTGCCGTTCGAGCTGCGGCCTGGCAAATCCGTCGACCTTGCCTGCCTTCGCCTGTTTTGTATAGGCCTCGACCCGGCGCAGGCCATGACCGCCTTGTCCAGCAGCTTCGGCGGCAACGAGTGCCCTGGCGACCGAGCGCGCATTGGCCTCGTCCACACGATTGCGCGTCAAGGCATCGACAACGAGCGTTTCCGCCGCAGCTAGGGTGAAATGCATGGCAACCTGCAAAACGAAAAAGGGTGATGACGTGTTATGTCATCACCCGTTCGGCTGCAATGCAGCAACGATCATTCGACGTCGAACTTGACGCCCTGGGCAAGTGGCAGCGTCTTGCCGTAGTTGACCGTGTTCGTCGCCCTGCGCATGTAGGCTTTCCAGGCGTCCGAACCGGATTCGCGACCGCCGCCAGTTTCCTTTTCACCGCCGAAGGCACCACCGATTTCGGCCCCGGACGGACCGAGGTTGACGTTGGCAATACCGCAGTCCGAACCGCGAGCAGAAACGAAGGTCTCGGCCTCCCGCATATCGTTCGTGAAGATCGAAGAAGACAGTCCCTGCGGCACCGCGTTGTGCAGTTCCAGAGCCTCATCGAAATCCGTGTACTTCATCACGTAGAGGATCGGCGCAAATGTCTCATGCTCGACGGGGCCGGCCTGAACAGGCATCTCAACGAGCGCCGGCCGGACGTAGAAGGCGTCTCCCGCACCGTTCTCGACGCGCTCGCCACCGGTAACCTTGCCACCGGCAGCCTTCGCTTGCTCAAGAGCCGACTGCATGTTCGTAAAGGCCTGCCTGTCGATTAGAGGCCCGACAAGCGTCCCCGTTTCCAGTGGGTTGCCGATCGACACCGAGCCATAGGCCTTCTGCAGGCGTGGAACGAGCTTGTCATAGACGCTCTCGTGCACGAACAGGCGACGCAGCGTTGTGCAGCGTTGACCGGCCGTGCCCATGGCCGAAAAGGCAACGCCACGCAGCGTCAGGTCAAGATCGGCCGTCGGGCAGATGATCGCTGCATTGTTGCCGCCGAGCTCGAGGATGGATCGCGCAAAGCGCTGTGACAGGCGGGGACCAACAACGCGGCCCATGGCCGTCGAACCGGTCGCCGAGACGAGCGGCACCTTGGGATGGTCGACAAGCACTTCCCCGACATCGCGTCCACCAATGAGCAACGTCGACAGGTTCGAAGGTGCCGCGCCCCCTTCGGCAACGAACCGCTTCAATGCCTTCTCAAACAGCGCCTGAACGGCAAGCGCTGTCAGCGGCGTCTTCTCAGACGGCTTCCAGACTGTCGAATTACCGCAAACCAACGCCAGGGCAGCATTCCACGACCAGACGGCGACCGGGAAATTGAAGGCCGAGATGATGCCGACCACGCCCAAGGGGTGCCAGCTTTCCATCATCCGGTGTTCGGAGCGCTCGGTGGCAATGGTCAGACCGTAGAGCTGGCGGGACAGGCCGACGGCAAAGTCGCAGATGTCGATCATTTCCTGGACCTCGCCGAGCCCCTCGGATGTGATCTTGCCAACCTCGATCGAGACGAGGCGGCCGAGAGCGGATTTTGCCAAGCGGAGCTCTTCGCCGAGCAGGCGCACGAGTTCGCCGCGCTTCGGTGCCGGGACGGCCCGCCATTCGAGGAATGCCTTGTGTGCAACCTCGATGGCGTCCATTGCTTCTGAAGCAGAATGCTCCTTCAGCGCACCGATCTCCTTGCCGGTGACCGGAGAGGTAACGCGAAGCGTGCCGCCGGTATAGCGATCAGCGCCGACGCCCAGTTCCGTGAGCAGTTTTTTCGTCTCGGTGGCGAGATCAAGTGCAGAGATGGTCATGGGGTCAACCTCGGTTCTCAAAATCGGGCGTCTGCGAAATGGGCCACTTGGGCGCCGGCTTCGTACCACATTTCCTTCACCGCGCGGAAGCTAGGTTCGGACGGTGCTGTAAGGGGCAGTGGCAAGTCCGCTTCCGTCGTCTGCCCCAGGATGAGCTGGGCGAGCGTGCGGCCAAACACCGTGCCGGGCGCGATCCCGCGACCGTTGTAGCCGGAGAAGCCCACAACATTGGGCGCAAACCTGTGGAAGCGGGGCAGCGCATTGTCGGTCATCCCGATCTTGCCGTACCACTCGCATTCGAACTCGACATCGCCAAGCTGCGGAAAGAGCTTTTTCAAGGACCGTTTGGCCCAGGCCGTGTGGATTTGAAGCCCGGTGTTGCGCAGCGCACCGACGCTGCCGAAGACCAAGCGTCCCGCCTGGTCCATGCGATAGGAGGAGAGGATTTCCTTCGTATCCCAAACGCCTTCGCGCCCGGCAAGGATCGAGCGGCGCAAATTGTCGCTGAGCGGCCGGGTTGCAAGATTGAAATAGGGCAGATGGACCTGCTCGTTGCGTACCGCTTCCCAAGGGCCTGTGCTGTAGGCGTCCGTCGCCACGATGATCCAGTCGGCCGTAACCTCTCCCTTTGCAGTCCTCACGGTCCAGCGATTGCCCTTCCGCTCAGTTCCGATGACCGGGCTCGACGTGTGGATTGAAACGCCAGCCTTGACGGCCGCATGCGCAAGCCCGCGGGCGTAGGCGAGCGGCTGAAGTGTGCCTGCGCGCATGTCGAGCAACGACCCGGTATAGGCGCTGCTGCCGACACGCTTGGCCGTCTCCGCCGCGTCCAGCAGCGTCACCGGAGCGCCGCGTGCCGCCCATTGCCGCGCGCGATCCTCGATTTCCTTCAAGCCACTTTCGCCAACGGCGACGTGAAGCGTGCCATTTCGTTCAAGCTCGCAGGCGATGCCGTGCTTGTCGATCAACTCCATTACAAGTCGCGGCGCGTTGCCCAACAGGTCCAGCAACCGCTCGCCATAGACCGGGCCGAGAACACCGGGAAGGTCATCCGGCATGACCCACATGCCGGCGTTGATGAGGCCGACGTTGCGGCCCGCACCGCCGAAGCCGATCTCCTTGGCTTCCAGCAACACGACCTTCGAGCCCGCTTCCGCCAGATGGAGACTTGAGGAAAGGCCGGTATAGCCTCCGCCCACGACCACGACGTCGGCGTTCACAGCGCCTGCGAGCGCCGGTGTCACGGGCGGCTGAGGAGCGGTTTTTTCCCAGAGGCCGTGGGAGCGGGGATCGTTCAGCATCGATCAAAATCCATCCATTAGGCAGGCGGCATTCTAGCGCCGTGCGATTGCTTGTTAAACCGCTGATCAGGTTGCCGATCGCAGCCAGGAGTACGCACCAGGCAGTTCGATCGCATTTTTCAGTTCATTCCGATTCTGTCAGATGGATGACTTTACAAAGCCGGATAAGCCGTAAATATCGACATTTAGGAAATAGCTTATTCTAAAATGGAATGATGGATGCTGGCATCGCGACGCTTTCTTCCGTCGACATCCCTGCTTATCGCCTTCGAGGCTGTATCACGCACCGGCAGCGTGACGGCCGCCGCGCGCGAACTCGACCTTACTCAGAGCGCTGTCAGCCGCCAGATCAAGGCACTGGAAGGGCAGCTCGGCGTCGAACTCTTCGTGCGCGAGCGCCAAACCGTGCGGTTGACGCTGGCCGGCGACGGCTATGCCCGCGAGATACGCGAGGCGCTGCGGCGCATTTCGAGCGCATCACTCAATCTTCGTGCCAATCCGCATGGTGGTACGCTCAACCTGGCGATTCTTCCCACCTTCGGGACGCGCTGGCTGGCACCCCGGCTGGGAGGTTTCCTTGCCGCCAATCCGGGAGTGACGATCAATCTTGTCACCCGGCTGTCACCCTTCGACTTCCGGCTCGATTCGATCGACGCGGCCATTCACTTCGGCCACGCTCATTGGCCGGGCGCGGAGCTGACATTTCTAATGTCGGAGAAGACCATTCCGGCCTGCAGCCCCGAATTCCGCAGCCGACATGCGATCAACGCGGCACAGGATCTACTCGAAGCCCCGCTGCTGCACCTGACGACGCGCCCGGATGCATGGGAGCGCTGGTTTGCGGACAACGGCGTGAGCTTTCAAACCGTGCACGGCATGCTCTTCGATCAGTTCGCGACGGCAGCCCAAGCAGCGATGGCCGGTCTCGGCGTTGCGCTGCTGCCGACGTTCCTGATTCAAGATGAATTGAAACGCGGCGACCTTGTTGCAGCCGTTGATCGCGAAACGGAAAGCAGCGAGCACTACTATCTTGCCTATCCGCCAGAACGGGCCGACTACGCGCCGCTGGATGCATTTCGCGACTGGATCGTTCGAGAAGCCGCGATCTGAAGCCTTGCGCCGACATGGCGCTTTCGATCATTATGCGCCGAACCAGAATATGTGATGCAGGAAACTCCGATGAAGCCAATTTTCGTTCAGCTCCAGTGCGCGCCAGGCAAGACCTACGAAGTCGCCGATGCCATCTACCAGACCGAGCGCGCTTCGGAGCTCTATTCGACGAGCGGCGACTATGATCTCCTGCTCAAGGTCTACATCGAAGAGGGGCAGGACATTGGCAAGTTCATCAACGATAACATCGCCAACATCCCCGGCATCGTGCGTTCCCTGACGACACTGACCTTCAAGGCCTTCTGAACTGCCGTTCCATTCCGCTCAACAAGGAGCAGGCTGGAGGTGTCAAAAGGAAAGCGCCCGCGTACCGCCAAGGCTTGTGACCTCACCCGAGGGTGCCTCTCCGTCTGTCCTTCCAGCCGTCGGAAGCAGACTGACGCGTTTGCTAGCGCCAGGCGCAAGATGAAACCAATCATCCTCCGGCCGATAGCCATCGACGTTGAGGTGGACCGACTGGGCGAACCTGTCGGCTGCGAGATCGACGACCCACCCTTCGTCCTGTGGCGCCACCGACACTTGGATTTCGGCGTCGTGGAGGGCCTTGGAGCGCCCCAACGGAAAATGAAAGGCATCGGCGACCACAGGACCTCCGTCCGGCAAACGCAAGCGCGCGACGGTGACGTCGTGAGACGGCGGGCCGAAGCGGAAGGCGTAAGTCGTGTCAAAAAAGGCGCCAAAGAGATCAGTGGCGGCAAAGGTCTCGCAGCTTCTCGGCGCCAAGGTCAGAATGCGGCCGCCGCTGACGGCGTGCTGCCTGCCATGCCGCAAGCAAACCAGCTCGAGATCAAGCTGGAGAGCATGCTCGGTCTCATTCAGGACGTGAACGTCGAGGCCATTTGTGCCCTCGTCGGTCACGACGACCTGCACAGGCCGGAAAGCGCGGCGCAGGGCATACCACACCGGCTTGGGCTCGCCGGTTGAATCGATCACACCCCAACCAGCTCCGGGCATCAGATCCTGCAGGGTCCAGACCAGCGCGCCGTTGCAGCTCGACCCCTTCCGGCGCCATTCGGCAAACGTCGCTTCCGCAACTTCACCGGTGACGACGCGGGAGAGATCGAGGTATCGATCACGATCCTCACGACGGAGACGCGCCGGATCCTCGCCATAGAGTTCCGCCAGATAGAAATCCCTGACGTCCTCGAAATCCCACGATGCGCCGCGATCGCGGGGGACACGTGATTTCCATAGCGGACTATGGACAGGCGGTACATCCAGATGGCGTTGCAGCGTTCGCTGCTGTGGAACATGGGCGAAAGCCAGGCTCTCGGTCGCGAAGCGAACGTTGGCACGGCGCGCGTCGTCAAGCGGGCGCATATAAGCGCCGACCCCGTAATAGTGGGTGACTCCCGCATTCGGAGAAAACGGCATCGCGCCGCCCGAAGGCGAATTTGGCACATAGGGGACGTCGGGGCGCATACGCCCGGCGATCGCCGGAATAATCTCCTCCGTGATCGGACCCGACCAATAGTCCTGCGGCAATCCCAGCATCGCGGCCTGCTGATAGATCTCGCTGCCGCCGCAAACCACCGCCAACGACGGGCACCCCTGAACGGCATGCAGCAATTCCTCGACTTCCGCGTGGACTTGCGCAGTGAGAGCCTTGTCGTTCTTCGGATAGTCGAAATTGGCAAACATGAAGTCCTGCCAGACGAGCAGACCAAGCTCGTCGCAGAGCTCAAAGAACTCCCGCGTTTCGTAGGCCATCGTGCCGCCAATGCGGAGCATGTTCATGCCTGCCTGCGCGGCAAGGCGCAGGAACGGCTCATAGTCGGCCTTGCCACCCGGCAGCCGGACGATATCCGCCGTGGTCCAGACCGCACCGCGGCAAAAGATGCGCTCGCCGTTGATCAACAACGCAAAACCCTCTCCGTCTTTTCCGCGGTCGACGTCGATGCGCCGAAAGCCGATTCGGCTGGCGTGATGCTCAACGCCGTCGACGAGGATCGAGAAATCATAGAGGCACTGTGCGCCGTGAGTATGGGGCCACCAGAGATCGACGTTCTCCAGCCTGACGATTGCCGAATAGTGATTCTCGCCGATCTTCTCGAATGTCTGCTGAACGCCTCCGCACCGGAGCACTAGATCCGGATTGTTGACATTTGCATGAAGCGAAACGCTCAGTCGCCCGGTGTTATCCGCCTCGAGCACGGCGCGGACAGTGACGTTGTCAATCGAAACGACATCGCGCCGGACAAGCGTGATGGGGCGCCACGGACCGACAGCATGAACTTCCGGACACCAGCCCGGCATGCGCCCGAGCAGCGTTGTTCGAATATTCTTCAAGCCTTGCGGCGTGATCATCTGCGGCCGCCAACGAGCGCGCGGACCGGGCTCGGCAAGCCGCGGTGCCAGCGCCCGGAAGCAAAGCGCCAGTTCGTCGCCGCCGGAAAGCGTCACCGGTATCTCGTGCATGGTGAACATGCTTCCCGATGACAGGATCTCCTGCCCATTGAGGAAGACATGACACAGCGTCGCCAAGCCCTCGAAGCGAAGAAGCGCGTCGCCGGGTTGTACGTCAAAAAGTCGGCAAAGATACCACGCATCGCGCGTGTCGAGCGGCTCGGGGTTTTCACGATCGAAGTGCCCGGCCTTCTCCAATGCCGCGGCAACGGTCCCCGGCACCTCGGCGGCGATAAACTGCGCCGACAACGGAATGTCATGCGGCGTCGCACAAGCGCCCGGTTCCGTCAGAACCAGATTCCAACCTTCGGCGAGCAGAGTTTCCTCCGCACCGACACTCGCCAACCGTCCCCGCATGCTTAGACTCCCGGCTTCACAAGCGCTCCTTGAGAGAAGCCATCATGGAATCCCACGCATCGGCTGCCGGATCAAGCGCCGTGCGCAATGGCTCGTATTTCTTCCGGGTGACCGCCCGGGCGAGCTGAAACTGCACGGACTTCGCGACTTCGGAAATTCGGCGCGCGTCTTCAATTGCGGACGCGAATTCGCTCGCAGAAAGCCAAGCCAGGTGATCTCCGGCAAGCTCGAAATTGGCACCGAACTGGCGCAGCGTATTGAATGCGTACTTGTGAAAGAAGCCAAACGGCCGCTCTGCGACTGCTTCCACCTGCTGCGGAAACACTTCGACAAAGGCGCGAATCGGATTCGAGACTGGGCGGCGACCGAAGTGAGTTCCTAGAAGCCTGCGTGCCATAGTGCTGACATGCGCCGTATCCGGCATGCGAACCGGAAATTTCGCGAACTCGGTGTAGGGAAGGAACGACGGATCGTCCGCCGTCAGTTGCAGCTGGAACAGCCCCTCGAAGTCTTCACCCTCAAGCTGGAAATAGCCGCCATTGTGGAAATACTCCACGCGCTTGCCGGTGAGATCGAGCCTGTTGATCGCCACGGTGGTCTTGCCATGCTCGGTCCGATAAGCGGTACCCTGCGTATCGGGCATATAGAACGAGTCCATCTCGATCAGGCAAAGGCGCCCGCGTGCGATCTGCACCTCGATATGCCGTTCGACGCGGTCGAAAATGGCAAGCTCAGTGACACGGATGTCATAGAGTGACTCGAGATCCTCGAGCGGCACCTTGAAGAAGGTGAACTGATCGCCCTCGAAGTCCTGCGTGAGCGTAAAGCCAAGCATCGCCTCCGGTACCGCGCCGCAGCCGCTCAGCACTTCGATCCAGAGGTCGACATAGCAATTGGTTTCAGGCCACATGCGCTCGCCGGAATGGAGCGAATGCGGTTGATAGCCGTCCGGGCGGACCCGCGGAAAGACGGCTCTCATCGTTTCATTCAGCCCCACAGCGCTTGACGCACCTTGGAAGGCCAATGCTTGACCTCGAGCCCGTGGTGATGAAACAGCGCGAGCGCGATACGCTCAAGCCCGAAGCCGACGCAAGCGGTGTGCGCAACGCTCTCGTCTTCGAGGTACAGGCCCCATTTCGCACCAAATGCGTCCTGGTGGTAGTTGAAGCTCATGCAGGCCGTCGGCTTGGCAACCGAGGTGATCGGGATAAGCAGCTCGAACTTCAGGTTCTGATCGCGCTGATTATTGGCCAGCATCTTGCCGGCACGGCCGAAGAACGGGTCGTTCGCGACATCAATGGTCACATCCAGACCGACCGCCTTCATCATTTCGACGCCGCGATCCATCCAGCGTTGACGGAAATCCGTGACGTGCTGCTCGGTCCCCATGCAAATATATTCACGCATGCGGAAGAGCTGCTGGCGGGCGGGATCCTGCGAAGGCTCGTGGCGGAAGCAATAGGATTGCAGATCGAAGAGGCCGCCGCTCATCGGCAGTTTGCCGCGCCGAGCGACAGTCGGATAAAGCGGATAGCAAGCTGCAGGCGTCAATACGATGTCGGTTGCCTGTTGATCCTTGGTCCAATCGTCGCCCACCTCCATGCACTGGAGTAGGCTGATGTGGTCGAGCTCGCTGCCGCAGAAACTGTGGACGGTGCCGGCAAGCTGCGGGAAGCTCTTCATGTAGCCGCTCTTCTCGAAGAAGGCGCGGTTCATCCCGGGCGGAAAGCGCATCGCTTCCGCGCCGTCGGCGCCGCCGAACCTGTCGATCAGGCGCTCGAAGGCGGCGATCACGTCTTCGAATTGTCCGCTGCGCCCGTAGAGACCGTCAACGCCCGTATCGATCAAGAGACCCGATTCAAATAGCCTGTCCAGAAACGTTGTCTGCACGTCCATGTCGTCACCCCAGTAAGCTAGTGTCCTGCTTATGAACAAGAAGCATGCTCGACGTATTGCCGAGAATGCGGTCATTCGAGATCATGAGTTGCGCCGAGTGGGCATCGCGCAGATGGCGGCCGACGCTGAATGGCGTGCCGTTCTTGTAGCCCATGATCCCGCAAATCAGCATCACGTGATTGACGATCTCGAGGATCGTCTCAGATGAGGCAATCTTTACGTTGTTCATCGTGACGGCGAAGCCCATGGAAGAGAGCTTGTCGGCGTCGCTCCTGGCGTCCTCGTAGGCCTTCAGACCGGCGACAACGTTCGATCGAACCATCTGCTGCAAGTTTGACACCTCGGCGAGCCTCAAGGCTCCGGGCGGTGGCGTACCCGGCGACTTGCGCGCTGCGGCGCGCACGAACGCCTGTGCACGGCCAACCGCGTCGACCGCGATGCCATACCACACGCTGCTCCAAAGAAGGTGCGACGATGCCAGCATCGATTGCGCCGCGATCTCTGCGAAAGGCTTCGGCAGGATCTGTTCGGCCGCAGCCTCGCCCTTGAAGAGGAAACCATCTGAGCAGGTACCGCGCATGCCGAGCGTGTCCCACGTATGCGTTTTTTCCAACGTGTACTGCTCCTTCAGAAAGACGGTCAGCACCTGATCGGAAGAGGCGGCAGTTGCGTGGGCACGCGAGGTAACCATGATCGCATCGGCGTGGGAGCCGTAGGATATGACAGTCGCATCTTTCTCCAGACGGCAAATGTCACGATCCACCTCGATCGCGCAGATGCTATTCCTGAGATTGCCGCCGATCCCGCCTTCCGTCGTTGCCGACGCGACCAGCAATTGCTCGGCAGCAACACGTAGCATGAAGGCCCGATGCCACTCGCTCTCGCCGCCGTGCTCAACAAGGCTGCAAAGCTTGATGTGATGCATGGCGAAGACCATGGCAGCCGCAGCACAAGCCTGACCAAGCATCGAGCATAACTCGGCGATCTGTGCGATCGTCGCGCCTTCGCCACCGAAATGGCGTGGGATCTGAACGCCTAGCAAGCGCTCGGCCCTCATTGCCTCCACGGCTTCGTGCGGGAACCTCCCTTCAAAATCGACGGAGTCTGCATGCTTTGCCGCAATCGCTGACACGCGCGCGGCTCTGGCGGCAAGATCCTCTTGCGCGATTTTGACCGGAAAGTTCATTCAGGCGACCTTCCGGCTATCTTTGATCTGGTCAACGGTCCTTGCGATCGCCGCGATGCTGGCGAAAGACTTGCGATTCAAGAGATTGTCGGGAAACTCGATATCAAAGGCTTCTTCGATGCCAAGCATAAGCTGCACGGAAGCGAAAGACGTTAGGCCGACCGCATAGAGGTCGGCATCATCGGCGACCTGATCGACAGAGACAGGGAGCTTTCCAAATTTGACCAGGAGCTCACGGATCGTAGTATTCATTATGACTTCTCCAAGATGATCATATCTCGAGTGGCGAAACCGCCTCGTTCTCGGAGTACGCGTAGTCTGGAAAAGACAAAATTGTCCTAAATGACGTAGTTAAAGTCAGCTAAGCTTCTCAGCTAAATTCCTACGAAAGAAACGGGGAAGGGGGGAGCTTGTGTGAGATTTCAACATCTTGCTCTCGAGCTGTATTTTTGGGTGACCAACGGATCTTGTGACACATTGTCCAATAACAACACTTCTTTCGCCCATTTTTGACTAGGCGACCGGCGGATACAGGTGCTCGCCGCCGCGATAATCCGAAACCGAATAGCAGCCTTCGCCCATCTCACTGATCGACTGAGGAGCGATCACTGCTTTGCCATGGCCACCGGGTATGTCGAGTATGTAGGTGGGCTGGCAAAGACCTGAAATCCGGCCACGCAATGCGGCGACGATCTTCTGCCCCTCTTCGATCGTCAGCCGAAAATGGCTCGTGCCGGGCGCCAGATCGGGATGATGCAAATAGTACGGCTTCACACGCGTCTCGACGAAGGCCTTCATCAACTCCGTCAGCACCGCCGGATCATCATTGACGCCCTTCAGAAGCACCGATTGGCTGACCATGACCATGCCGGCATCGATCAGGCGAGCGCATGCTGCGCGCGCCTCGGCGGTCAGTTCGCGGGGATGATTGGCGTGCAGCGCCACGTAGACGGTCTTGCCGCTCGCTCTCAGGGCCGCAATCAGGGCCGCATCCACCCTCGATGGATCAACCACGGGAACCCGGGTATGGAACCGCACGATCTTGACGTGGTCGATCGATGCCAGTTCGCGAAGAATTTCTTCCAGCCGTCGCGGTGACAATACGAGCGGATCGCCGCCCGTCAGGATCACTTCCCAGATTTCCTCATGGTCGCGGATATAGGCGAAGGCCGCAGACATTGCATTGGGGTCAAGGGTGCCCAAGCCTTCCGGACCGACCATCTCGCGGCGAAAGCAGAAGCGACAGTAGACGGGGCAGACATGCACCGCCTTCAAGAGCACCCGGTCGGGATAGCGATGAACGATCCCCTGTACGGGACTATGGGCTTCGTCGCCGATCGGGTCGGCGCGCTCTTCGGGCGTCGTGATCAGCTCAGCCGGCTCAGGAACGAATTGCCGGGCGATTGGATCTGAATCATCGGCTCGGTCGATCAATCCTGCAACGGTCGGAGTCAATGCAATGGCATAGCGTGCGGCGACATCAGCCAGCGCGTCCCGGTCTCTCCGAGCCAGCAGCCCTGCGCGTGCCAGCCCTTCGACCGTCTTGATGGGCCCGTTACTGTTCATCTGCCGTACTCCGCGACCGGAGCCCACATCACCTGATCGATCCGCGAGGCCCCGGTTGCCAGCATCACCAGCCGATCGAAGCCAAGAGCGATGCCGCTTGCCTCGGGCATGATGGCAAGCGCGTCCAGAAAGTCCTCATCGAGAGGATAGCTTTCGCCGTAGATGCGAGCTTTTTCAGACATCTCGATCTCGAAGCGGCGGCGCTGTTCCGCCGTATTGGTAAGCTCGCCGAAGCCGTTTGCAAGCTCGACGCCGCAGGCATAGACCTCGAAACGTTCGGCAACACGGGGATCTCGCGCCGAGGGGCGCGCTAGTGCCGCTTCCGACACCGGATATTCGTCAAGAATGGTCACACGGTCGAAACCCAGATGAGGCTCGACCTTTTCGACAAGCACGCGGCTGAACAAGTCCGCCCAACCATCGTCATCGGCAACACGCATGCCGACCCTCCTGACCTGGTCAGCTAGATGCGCCCGATCCGTCGCACCGTCGGCTGCAACGGAGCCCAGCAGATCAATACTGGCATAGCGTTCGAAAGCCGCGGCAACACTGATCCTGTCCGGCCCGGCAAACGGATCGCAGTCCCGGCTTTTATAGGTGAGCCGCGCCGTCTTCATGGTTTCCGCAGCAAGCGCCAGGATTCGAACGCAATCCATCATCAGGCTCTCGTAACTTTCGCCCACGCGATACCACTCGAGCATGGTGAACTCCGGGTGGTGCAGGGGGCCGCGCTCGCGGTTGCGATAGACGTGGGCGAAACAGGCGATGCGCTGTTCGCCGGCCGAAAGCAGCTTCTTGCAGGCGAATTCAGGCGAGGTATGCAGATAAAGCGGCGCTGCAGTCTGGCCGTCCGTCGTCAAGGCTTCGGTGGCAAACGCATGAAGATGCGCCTCGTTGCCCGGCGAAACCTGCAGCGTCGCGGTGTCGACCTCCAGAAAATCCTCGCTCAGGAAATAGCGGCGCAGCGCGGACTGGATGGCATTGCGCCCAATCAGGAACGGACGGCGGTCCAAATGCACGCTCGGCGTCCACCACGGCGATACTTTGGCGTTCGAGGGATTCATTGGCGTCGTCCTGGCCGGCCTTCCAACGCTAGGGCTGGCTATTTGCCGGATTTTAGGTTAGTTGCGCCCCCAAAGAACAATCAATCGCGTCTTCGGGGCTGTATCGACAGTCCTCTACGACGCCAAAAGCCGAGTTACAAGGAAGTCTTAATGGTCAAGGTCATCGCCTCTTCCGTCCGCAAGGGCAACGTTCTCGACGTGGATGGCAAGCTCTACGTCGTTCTGACTGCCCAGAACTTTCATCCGGGCAAGGGCACGCCGGTCACGCAGGTCGACATGCGTCGTATCGTTGACGGCGTCAAGGTCTCCGAGCGCTGGCGTACAACCGAACAGGTCGAGCGCGCCTTCGTCGAAGACGTGAACTTCCAGTATCTCTACGAAGATGGCGAAGGGTTCCACTTCATGAACCCGGCGACCTACGACCAGGTGGTCGTGAACGATGAAACGATGGGCGATCAGAAGGCCTATCTGCAGGAAGGCATGACCTGCATCCTGTCGATCCATGAAGGCGTTCCGCTGGCTCTCGAACTGCCGCGCCACGTGACCCTCGAAATCACGGAAACCGAACCGGTCGTTAAGGGCCAGACGGCCTCGTCCTCCTACAAGCCGGCAATGCTGTCGAACGGCGTGCGCACCATGGTGCCGCCGCACATCAACGCCGGCACGCGCGTCGTTATCGCCACGGAAGACAATTCCTACGTCGAGCGCGCAAAAGACTGACTGTCTGCCGCATGCGCCGAGTAAACTAAGCCGCTTTGGAAACGAGGCGGCTTTTTTGCTGTCGGCAGTTAGCTGATCCGGCGGTTGCTCAAACAAAAAGCGCCGGTCAGGCCGGCGCTTTCGATCTCAAAAATAGTAATCCTAGCGCCTTAGTAGCGCGGGCAACGTGCCTCGTAACGGCGCCCGTAGCGGTCTCTGTAGACGCAGTAACCGCGACGTTCAACGGACTGGCCGATCAGTGCGCCAGCGAGACCGCCGGCAACGGCACCGATTGCAGCACCGCCCCAGCTATGGCTGACGGCACCGCCGATAATAGCGCCGGAACCCGCGCCGATTGCGGTTCCCTGTTCCGTCGCCGTGCAGGAAGCAAGTGCGCCGACGAGGGCGCCAATGAGCACAATCTTCTTCATCATGACATAACTCCCAGTTTTTTCGTCGCTTAGATGCGACCCATTAGCACAAGAATAACAATAATCAGGAGAACTAGCCCTAAACCGCCGGAAGGTCCATAGCCCCATCCGCGGCTATAGCCCCAATTTGGTAAGGCGCCGATCAAAAGCAGAATAAGGATAATGAGCAGTATGGTGCCAAGCATGGTTCAAGTCCTCGACGTCATTACACCTGGAATGGACGAGAAACACACATCTCCGATTTTTGTTCCATATGTATCAAATGTTTGGTTTTAGCGGCAAAATGACCTAATCGTACGCCGTTTTCCGTCCCGCCGCGTAATATTGCCCCCATGACAACAAGACACGGGCAGATGTCGCTCGTCGATTTCGGACAAAACGACGTTGACAGCCTGGACAAGATTGCGTTGCACGTATGCCGCGAATTTCGAGATTCAGCATCTTGTGGGAAAAAGTGATTCAAAATCAATACTTAGCCGTGAACAAACACTGAATCATGCGGAGTCTGCGATTCGTCTCCGATTCGTTCTCAAGCTGTTCCGAATCGCAAAACGAGCAATCTGCAAGCTATTCGCGCAACAGAAAACTGCAGAGTAAATTCAAATCGGCCCTTGCGTTTGAGACAACGGCTGTCCATGTGTGTGCTGCTCGGAGAGGAGCTGACTTGACCTGGGGCACCCTCGCCTCATCTGCAGGACCATGACACTGACATCGCAGCCGATGATACTGAGTGGGCGCGGAGTAACCGCGGTGCTCGGACCAACCAATACCGGCAAGACGCATTATGCCATTGAGCGCATGGTTGCCCATGGCACCGGCGTGATCGGGCTGCCGCTGCGGCTGCTGGCGCGCGAGGTCTATACACGCGTCGCCGAAAAGGTCGGAATTCAAAACGTTGCGCTGGTAACGGGCGAAGAGAAAATATCGCCGCCCAACGCCCGCTTTTCGGTCTGCACCGTCGAGGCAATGCCACGCGAGACGAAGGCGGCGTTCGTCGCCATTGACGAGGTTCAACTCGCCGGCGACCTCGAGCGAGGGCACATCTTTACGGATCGGATCCTTCATCTGCGCGGCCGCGACGAGACGCTGTTGCTCGGCGCCGGTACAATGCGTCCGATCCTGCAGCAACTGCTCCCTGGAATTACCATCGTCGAGCGTCCCCGGCTTTCCCACCTGTTCTATGCCGGACAGAAGAAGATTACCCGCCTCCCGCAGCGTTCGGCGATCGTCGCCTTCTCTGCCGACGAAGTCTATGCGATTGCCGAGTTGATCCGCAGGCAGCGCGGCGGGGCCGCCGTCGTTCTCGGAGCCCTCAGTCCGCGCACCCGCAATGCGCAGGTGGCACTCTACCAAGCCGGCGATGTGGAATATCTGGTCGCCACGGATGCGATCGGCATGGGCCTCAATCTCGACGTCGACCACGTCGCCTTCGCGCAGGATCGCAAATTCGACGGCTATCAGTTTCGTAACCTCAACCCCGCCGAACTTGGGCAGATTGCCGGCCGTGCCGGTCGACATGTTCGCGACGGGACGTTTGGCGTCACCGGTCAGGTCGATCCCTTTGATGAGGAATTGGTTGAACGCATCGAAGGCCACGAGTTCGACAATGTGAAAGTGCTGCAGTGGCGCACGAAAAACCTCGACTTCAGCTCCCTGCATGCGCTCCGCGTGAGCCTTGAGACCGGCCCTACGGTTTCTGGCCTGACACGCGCGCTCCCCGCCGTCGACCAGCAAGCGCTGGAACAGCTGTCGCGCTACCCCGAGATCATCGACCTTGCGAACAATCCGGCGCGCGTCGAGAAACTGTGGGAAGCCTGCGCGCTTCCGGACTATCGCCGCATTGCACCGGCCCAACACGCCGATCTGATTTCCACCCTCTTTTCCGATCTCGTCCGCTATGGCACGGTAAACGAGGACTTCCTTGCCGAGCAGGTATATCGCGCGGATCGAACAGACGGTGAGATTGACACGCTTTCGGCGCGAATCGCGCAGATAAGGACTTGGACCTATGTATCGAATCGGCCCAATTGGCTTGCCGATCCGACACACTGGCAGGAAAAGACGCGGGAAATCGAAGATCGATTGTCCGATGCGTTACATGAAAGGTTGACGAAACGCTTTGTTGATCGCAGGACATCTGTGCTCATGAAGCGCCTGAGAGAGAATGCGATGCTGGAAGCTGAAATCAGTGTAAATGGCGATGTCTTCGTAGAAGGACATCATGTGGGGCAACTGTCGGGATTCCGGTTCACGCCCATTTCGGGAGCGGAGGGACCGGACGCTAAGGCTGTCCAGTCTGCTTCGCAGAAGGCGCTCGCTCTGGAATTCGAGGCACGTGCGGCTCGCCTCCATGCGGCCGGCAATGGCGATCTCGCGATCAGCTCCGACGGTTCGATCCGTTGGCTGGGCGACCCGGTGGCACGCCTGGCAGGCAGCGATCATGTCATGCGCCCGCGTGTCATCATTCTCGCCGACGAGCAGTTGACCGGCAATGCCCGCGACCATGTGGCCGCTCGTATCGAGCGCTTCGTAAATCACCACATCAGCACCGTCCTGAAGCCGCTTGACGATCTGTCCCGCGCAGAGGACCTGCAGGGCCTTGCAAAGGGCCTGGCATTCCAGCTTGTCGAGAACCTCGGCGTACTGTTCCGGCGCGACGTGACCGAAGAAGTGAAGTCGCTGGATCAGGATGCGCGGGCCTCAATGCGCCGCTACGGTGTCCGCTTCGGCGCCTACCACATCTTCGTTCCGGCACTTCTCAAGCCCGCCCCGGCAGAGCTCATCACGCTCCTCTGGGCGTTGAAGAATGATGGCCTCGACAAGCCAGGTTATGGCGATCTCATTCCCGTGCTGGCGGCAGGCCGTACCTCGGTCGTTACCGATCCGGGCTTCGAGCGCACCTTCTACAAGCTGGCCGGCTTCCGGTTCCTTGGCAAACGCGCGGTCCGTATCGACATTCTGGAGCGCCTGGCCGACATTATTCGCCCGCTCCTTCAGTGGAAGCCGGGCCAGGCCAATCGTCCCGAAGGCGCTTATGACGGTCGCCGTTTCACGACGACAACCGCCATGCTTTCGATCCTCGGCGCAACGCTGGAGGACATGGAAGAGATCCTGAAGGGGCTCGGCTATCGCGCCGATGCCGTCAAGGCGGAAGAGGCAGCTGCCCATCTGTCGGCTCAGGACGCTGCCGCAGCGCCGGCGACCGAGACGGCGGTTGAGGAAAATGCAGAGAAGGCAGATCACGACGATGCCGACAGCGCATCGGAGGAAGCCCCTTCCGAAGCCCCAGCTGCTGTTGAAGCAGTGGCAGCCGAACAGCCGGTCATCGCAAGTCCCGAAGAAGCCGAGGAGCCGAAGCCGGTCCTTCTCTGGCGCCTTGGTGGCCGTACGGACAACCAGCGTCAGGCTCGCAGCCCGGGCGAACGCCGTGGCGGCAACAATCGCGGCCAGGACCGGGGGTCCGAACATCGCCGCCAGGGTGCTGCGAATGGCGAGGGCCGCGACGGCAACCGCCAGCATCGCGGCAAGGATGGCGGCAAGCCACAGCAGGGACGCGGTGACCGCAACGAACAGCGTGGCGACCGTCAGGACCGTGGCGACCGCAAGGATCGCAACAACAACCGTGGCGGACCACAGCCGTTGCGCTTCGAGGCAAAGCCACCGCGCAAGGAAAAGCCGATCGATCCGGATTCTCCTTTCGCCAAGCTCGCTGCCTTGAAGGAGCAGATGAAGAAGTAAGCGGATGAGCAGTGAGACACAGCCAGGAAGCGGTTCGCGACAGCGCATCGACAAGTGGCTGTTCTTCACGCGCATGGTGAAATCGCGCTCGCTGGCACAAAGCCACATTCAATCCGGGCATGTGCGGATCAATGGCGAGCGCGCCCTTCAACCGAGCCAAATGGTCAAGACGGGCGACAGGGTCGAGCTGGCGCTGGAGCGCCGCGATGTTGTCCTCATCGTCAAATCGGGCGGCGAGCGACGTGGTCCCTACGAGGAAGCCCGGCTGCTCTATGAGGACCTGACTCCGCCACCCGACGAGGCAAAGCGCCTGACACCTTACGAACAGGCGATGCGCGCTACGGGCACGGGCAGACCCACGAAAAAGGACCGCCGTGCAATCGACAAGCTGATGTCGGACGAGGATTAGAAAACTCTGTCCGAACAGCCGGGTTTTGCGACGTCTTTATTCTTGAAATCCGCAGACAAAGCCGATACGTCACAATCAACTTGCCGGATAGCGTAAATGCCTCCCCCGCATTTCACTGCTTCCTTTCCGGTTAGGGGAAAGGCGCGACGTTCCAGGTTGCCCGGCCCCATTGTGTGGAAGTCCTGGAGTTCTTCATGACCTATGTCGTGACCGACAATTGCATTCGCTGCAAATATACCGATTGCGTGGAAGTCTGCCCCGTCGACTGTTTCTATGAAGGCGAGAACTTCCTCGTCATTCATCCTGACGAATGCATCGACTGCGGCGTTTGCGAGCCGGAATGTCCTGCCGAAGCCATCAAGCCGGATACGGAGCCGGGCCTCGACAAGTGGCTCAAGGTCAACGCCGAATATGCGAGCATTTGGCCGAACATCACGATCAAGAAGGATGCCATGCCGGAAGCCAAGGAAATGGACGGCGAAACCGGCAAGTTCGAGAAGTACTTCTCGGAGAAGCCCGGAGCGGGCGACTGATCTTCCCCCAAACCTCGGCCTGAAGCGTGCCTGCAGCATATGGGTGTCATGTGTTGCGCGCATGACTCAGGTGCAGCAAATTATTGATTTCGTCATATTTTTGTGATAGGTTCCCGACACTGATCCATTTGCGGCATGAAGTATGCCCAAACCACCACGAAAGCAAAACAAATCCAAAAACGCGGTTTCCGTGACATATCAACGCCTTGAGCTGTGAGGCTCTAAGCTTGTGCGCATGGATATGTTTGTTTTTGTCCGGTGGGACCAGAAGTAAGTCACCCGACGGATCCGACCGTCTCATCCGGGCTTGACTGACCCGGCTCCGGCTGCAGCCGGGAGCGTAACAGGGAGTGTTTGAATAGAATGACGACCCAGCAGAAAAAACCTTCTTCCGCACGTCACGGCTTCAAGACCGGTGAATCGATCGTGTACCCCGCACATGGCGTCGGTACCATCAGCGCCATCGAAGAGCAAGAAGTAGCAGGCATGAAGCTTGAACTTTTCGTTATCGATTTCGAGAAGGACAAGATGCGTCTGAAAGTGCCGGTCGCCAAGGCCATGAGCATCGGCATGCGTAAGCTCTCCGAAACCGATTTCGTCGAGCGTGCATTGAAGGTTGTGCAGGGCAAGGCGCGCGTCAAGCGTACCATGTGGTCCCGTCGCGCCCAGGAATATGATGCGAAGATCAATTCCGGCGACCTCATTTCCATTGCTGAAGTTGTCCGCGATCTCTATCGCGCCGAGAACCAGCCGGAACAGTCCTATTCCGAACGTCAGCTGTATGAAGCTGCACTTGATCGCATGGCACGCGAAATCGCTGCCGTGAACAAGATGTCGGAAACCGAAGCCGTTCGCCTCGTCGAGACCAACCTCAACAAGGGTCCGAAGCGCGGCAAGGCAATCGAAGAAGACGAATCTCAGGATGAAGCTGCATAAGCTTTCCTTGTTTTTCCTGAAAAAAACCCGGCCTTGTGCCGGGTTTTTTATTGGAACTTTTTCCGAGGTGGCGCGTTTTAAAGATGTAGCTGCGGACCGCGTCGGGAACTGACATTACCCTCCTCGAACGCTCGCATCCTGGAAACGATCGATGAGGAGCGGATCATGCCTTCCACGTTCTGCCTATCCGGCAACTTGAAGAAACTGGTCCTACCCGGCCGTATTACCGGCGCATAACCCTAAGCTAGGGCCCCATCTGGAAACGTCCAGAGTTCGGGGCCTTTATACGTTCAAGACATGAATTTGATCTGGGCAGCCAATGTCCGGAAGCAAGATTTCTTTGCCCTTTTTTGGCGTCACGCCTCAGGAGACCGATATGAAGAACATGTCAGCAGACCGGCGCATGATCAAAATCGCCATGGCGGCTCCCTACCTTGCTCGCGAAGAGGAACACGATCTCGCAATCCGCTGGAAGAACAATGATGATCGTGGCGCCCGTAACCAGATCGCCATGGCCCATATGCGTCTCGTTATCTCGATGGCCGGAAAGTTTCGCAACTTCGGCCTCCCCATGAGCGACCTTGTCCAGGAAGGCTACGTCGGTCTGCTGGAGGCTGCGGCCCGCTTTGAGCCCGAGCGTGATGTCCGCTTCTCCACCTATGCAAGCTGGTGGATCCGCGCCTCTATCCAGGACTACATCCTACGCAATTGGTCGATTGTTCGCGGCGGTACGAGTTCTGCCCAGAAGGCCCTGTTCTTCAATCTTCGCCGTCTGCGCGCCAAGCTTGCCAGGGGCGACACGCAGCTCACGCTCCAGTCCATCCACCAGGAAATCGCGGCAGCCCTCGGCGTCAGCCTTTCAGACGTCCAGACGATGGACGCCAGGCTCTCGAGCAATGACGCCTCGCTCCAGGCGCCCTCAGTCTCGGGTGATGCCGACAGCGCCGAGAAGATGGATTTCCTCGTCAGCGACGATCCTCTCCCAGACGAGCAGGTATCGAACATGATCGACGGCGAGCGTCGGCGCAATTGGCTCGCTTCGGCCCTGAAGCACCTCAATGAGCGGGAAATGAAGATCATCAGCGCCCGCAGGCTCGCCGAAGATGGCGCTACGCTTGAGGAACTCGGTGCAGATCTCGGCATTTCCAAGGAGCGCGTCCGGCAGATCGAAAGCCGGGCGATGGAAAAACTCCGCAGCGCTCTCGTGAGTGCTGACCCGTATATGGCCGCATCGGCCTGAAAGAGCTTACTCCCCCAGTGATGCAACTGGCCCGGTGAAAACCGGGCCTCTTTCTATTCCGCAATAATCTTGACGCGGTCGCCGGGAGAGACAGCGGCGCCGGTCGGCAGGGCATTGATAAGCTTGAAGAGATCGAGCTTTCGATCCGTGCCCATCATCCGCGAAGCAAGCGTCGTGATGTTCTCGCCTGGCCGTACCTTGACGACCCGGACCCGCAGAGGCTTCAGGGAAGCCGTTTCTTCCGGGGTCATGCGGCGGAAGCTTGCCCGCAACACGTCGGCCGTCTGCTGCAAGACCGGGCTTCCCTTCGGGACGGCCGTCAGGAACCGGAAAATCTGCGCATTGTTGCGGATCACCGTGACGTCGAAATCCCAACGATCTGCACTCGCGCGTGCCGTTGCGGCCTCCATACCGTTGACCGTGATCTGCTGAATGGTCGACGGATCGAGACCGGTAACCCAGCCGCTCGAGATATAGTTGGTCAGGCTTTGGTTCTGGTTATCGGCAACACCATCGAAGCGGATTGCGATGTCGCCCGGACCGGTCGCCATAACCGCCTCGACTTTGTTGTCGATCTTGAAATCGGGAGGTACGTCGAAGCGAATGCCAAGCCCGCCATGCAGGAAGGTCTGGCCGCGGACATAGCCTTCCTCCGGACTGTCGCCGTAGAGCAGGCCATCGATCCCATCGAGATAATAGTCCCTGCCCGTATCGCCAACCTTGCCTTCCTGGCCGAAAGCACGTGCATGATCGCGCGCGAGTTCGATGCGCTGCGCAGAGTTCGGGTGGCTGGAGAGGAAGTCGAGGCTCTGATCCGCCTCAGGATCGACCGACATGAAACGGCTATAGGCGGCCATGGAGTCCAGGAACCGCGCAGCGGCATAGGGATCATAGCCTGCTTCACCAAGCATACGGACGCCGATCACGTCGGCCTGCAATTCCTGCTGCCGCGAGAAAGCAGCCAGTCGGAGCTTGCCGCGCGCCAGAGCCTGCTTGCCGGCAATATCGCTCGACAGCACCTCGGCAACGACGCGGCTGGCAATGACTTCCGCCTCCTCGCGCTTCTGCCGTTCGATGCCGTGGTTTGCGGTAACGTGGCCCATCTCATGCGAGAGAACGGCAGCGACCTCGGATGCGTCGTTGGCGAGCGCCAGCAGACCGCGTGTCACATAGAGATAACCGCCCGGCAGAGCGAATGCGTTGATAGCCGGCGAGTTCAGGATGGTGATGCGATAGGACTGGCTCGGGTTCTCGGAGACGGCCGTCAGCGCGCCCGTGATCCGGGCGACCAGGCGCTCGGTCTTTGCGTCCTTGTACTCGCCTCCATAGCTCGCAACGATGCGCGGATGTTCGCGCGCACCCATGGCAGCGCGCGGATCGTTCTTCTGGACTTCATCGACGATCTGCGGATTGGAGGACGGCGCAACGCTTGGCTGATAGGACTGCTCGAGAATGGACTGACAACCATACAGCGCCATGCTTGTCGCACAGACGACCGAGGCTCGTCGCACCAGACGGCACGCAGACGAGAGCACATCACTGGAAGGCGCGGGGAATTTCCACGTCGGCATACTGTCCAGTCTGGCTCTCCAAGTCATCTTGCGTGTCAACCGGTCCACTTCCGCGACCCGGCCGGTCTCATCGTGATTCAACAGGCGTCCGTCCCCGCTCTTGCACTGCACAATCGGGGACACAAGTCTTTGCTGTAACTGATTTCCGCATCGGTTGCATAGCGAGACTCTGAGTAAATGTGGCGCCGTTGTATTTTAGCAAGCCTAACGTGCTTTTGAGTTTCCTCGGTCGCCTCAAATTATGGCGAAAGTGCCGTTGCGACTGCCAGATTCGTCAACTGCGGAGAAATTGCGTCAATCCTGGATGGTCCGCGCGGCCCAGAAATTCGTCAATTGGAGCCGCCACGACAATCCTGCCGTCTTCAAGGAAAAGACCGAAGTCTGCGATCCGTTTCACCTCGTCCGGATCGTGCGAGACGACGACGACGGTATTGCCGGTTTCACGATGCATGTCGAGCAGCAGCGCCGCCATTCCGTTTCGCAAACCGGGGTCAAGCGCCGCGAAGGGCTCGTCCAGCAGCAGCACCGGCCGGTTGCGAACAAGCGCGCGTGCAAAGGCTACCCGCTGCCGTTCCCCGCCGGAGAGCGTCCCTGGCATCCGCCGTTCGAAACCGGCGAGTCCCACCTTTTCAAGCGAAGACGAGATGGTTCGGCAATTTGCGGTCGTGAGTTTCAACGACGGGTTAATGCCAAGGCCGATGTTGGTAAAGATATCGAGGTGCGCGAACAGATTGTTATCCTGGAAGACCAGGGAGACCGGCCGCTGCGCCGGGTAAACCTCGGTCACATCTTTTCCGGCGATCAGGATCCGCCCCTTGAGAGCCGTGTCGAAGCCGGCAAGCAGATTGAGGAAGGTTGACTTGCCGGCCCCGGACGCCCCCGTCACGGCAATTACGGCACCGGTGGGAAGCCGGCAATCAAACTGAAAATTCTGATTGCCGAGCTGAAGACCGACCCGCTGCATCTCGATCGCGAACTTAGAATCAACCATGGACGGCAACCTCTCGGCGCACGGGGCCCATCGTACCGGCAATCGTGAGCAGCAGACAGGCGACGCCAAGGATCAGCGCCAGCCCATCCGCATCGTTCGTCCGATAGCTGCCCATACGGCTATAGACGAGCCATGGCAGGGTGACGAAGCCGTCCGAACCGAACAGCGCAACCGCGCCCAGATCGCCGAGCGACAGCGCCATCGCGAACGAAAATGCCGTAAGCATCGGCTTGAACAGGGCTGGCGTGTCGATGAGGCGCAGCCGCGCCCAACCTGTGACACCGAGACTCGCCGCAAGCTTCTGCGTCCGATGCTTGTGGACGATGAAAGCCGGCTCAAGGACACGCATCACAAAGGGCAGCGACATCAACGCGTTGATGGCGACAATCAGCAGCGGAGCGACAGCACTCACGTCACTGAGATTTCTCAAGGCAAGGAACCAACCGGTCGCAAGGACGATTGGCGGCACGAGCAACACCAGCGACGACGCGCCGCCCATGGCGGCAAAAAGAAGCCTCCTGCCGAAGGTCCCTGAACCCCGGAGAAGCGCCGCGCGGCGCGCGCTCACCAACGTCATCGAAATCAGCAAAGCGAGAGCCGCCGCGGAGATCGAGATAGCCAGGCTGGTCGCAGCCGATTGCCAGAAGATGGGCTCGCGCAAGAGCTTCATCAGATCGGACCGCAGGCCGGCCAGGACCACAGACATTAGAGGGAACGCTAGAAACAGCGTGGCAAGCAGCAGGACGCCACTATCCGCAAGCCGCGCGCCCGGTAGTCGCCCATCCGGACGCCTGACAGGCTTGCCAACTGTCATCCCTTCGTCCTCGGGAGCGGGGAGAAGCGACAGGGCTCCTAGGATCATTGATGTAAGTACGATCTGAAGCAGGGAAAGCGTAACGGCCCGGCCAGGGTCGAAATCGAAGCGCAGGGACTGATAGATGGCAACCTCGACCGTCGTTGCCGCAGGGCCACCACCCAACATCAGCACAAGCGTGAAGCTCGTGGCGCACAGCATGAAAATCAGGCCGGCGATACCGGGGACGACCGAGCGCAGGACCGGCCATTCGATGAAGCGAAAAGTCGAGCCGGAGCGCATGCCCAAGCCACTCGCCATCAGCCAATATTCCGATGGCACACGGTCCAGTGCAGCCAGCATCAGGCGGGCCGCCAGTGGCATGTTGAAGAAGACATGCGCCAGCAGGATCCCCGAGAGCCCGTATATGCTGACCGGTTCCGCCAGGCCGAACTTAAGCAGCGCCGAGTTCATGATGCCCTGCCGCCCCCAAATACCGATCAATCCGAGCGCCCCAATCAGAACAGGAAGCCCCATCGGCACGGCCATCAGCCTGATAATCCAGATACGGCCGGGGAAATGCTGTTGACGCGCCAGGGCTTGCGCGACCGGAATGGCAAAAACGATGGAGAGCGCGGTGGAGAGCACGGCCTGCAACAGCGTGAAACGCAATATCCGCAGGATGTACGGTTCAAACACGGTCGCAAGAATCGACGAACCGCCGCTCGAGAGAAGCAAAGCAAGGACCGCAAGGCCGACGAAAGCGATAATGCCGGCGAGGCTCGCGGCCCCGCCCAGCATCGCCCGTCGCATCTCTGCCTTGGTCAAAAGCATCAGTTCATGCTCATGGCAGCCAGCCACTCGTCGATCCAGGCTTTGCGATTCTCGGCAACTTCGTCCGAGCTCATCAGAAAGGTCTTTGATGGATTCACGAGCTTGCCGAACGCATCCGGCAGCGGTTGCGATGTCGCGGAAACCGGCATCATCCAGTTGTTGGTCGGAATGGTGTCCTGGAAGCCCGGCGTCACCATGAATTTCAGGAAATCGCGCGCAAGTTCCTTGTCAGGCGCATTCTTCAGCAGTCCGGCAACTTCGATCTGTATGTAATGGCCCTCTGAAAATGCAGCGGCCTGGTAGCGGTCCGTATTCTCCGCGACCATGTGATAGGCAGGCGATGTCGTGTAGGAAAGCACCATCGGTACTTCCCCCTTGGTGAACAGCCCATAGGCCTCTGACCAACCGGGCGTTACCGTCAAAACCCGCTTCTTGAGTTTTGCCCAAGCCTCCGGCGCCTTGTCGCCGTAGACGGATTTTACCCACAACAGGAGACCGAGCCCGGGCGTCGAGGTGCGCGGGTCCTCGATGACGATCTTCTGCGAAGGGTCGCCTTCGACTAGGTCCTTCATGCTTTGCGGCGGGTTCTTGATCGTTTGGGTATCGTAGATGACGGCGAAGTGGCCATAGTCGTACGGCACGAATACATCGTCCTTGTAGTCGCCCGGCACCTTGAGCCCGCCGACATCGATACCGCTCGCATCGAACAGGCCGGTCGCCTTCGCTTCCGTGGTCAGGTTCGTATCCAAGCCAAGCACGATATCTGCCTTCGTGCCGGCGCCTTCGAGCTTAAGACGCGACAACAGTGCCACGCCATCCGCCACGCTGACGAAATTGACATTGCAGCCGCAGGTCTTCTCGAACGCTTCCTTGACCTTCGGCCCCGGACCCCATTCGGATATGAAGCTTTCATAAGTGTAGACGGTAAGCGTCTTGTCTGCCGCCTGCGCGCCGGCGCCGGTCAGGGTTGCAGTCGCGATGAAGATCGTGGCAAGCAACGAACGGCTCGGGAATTTGAATTTGAACATGGCACCTCTCCTCTGGTTTGCTTGAAGGGGAAAAGGGCGGTGCCAGATGTCACGCGTCTAATCCCTCCGCCGGTGTTAGCCGGATCAGGTTCCGCGGGTTGGCTTTCAGCCTCTCAGCCGCGTGCCTGATGGCACGGGCACCCCGTTAGAGCGCTTGAGATGTATCGCCACGCTAGGCGTCTTGCAAGGGGCGGCCCTAGGGCCGCCATCGGGATTTACTCGGCGGCTTCGGCACTTGCCGGCGGTCGCACCTCTACCACGCGTGGCAACTGCGTGGGTTTCAGCATCAAGGCAGCACAAAGGCCGATGAGAGCGATCGCGCACGAAGCGATGAAAAGCGGCGTGAACGCATTGGCATAGACGTCGGCGACGGCCTGCCGCACCTGCTCCGGCAACGCCGCCAGCATCTTTGGCGTCAGCTGCTCGATATCGGTCACGCCGGGAATGGAGAGTCCGGTCTTGCCGAGCTGCGAGCCGATGATCGCACCATAAATGGAGATGGCGATCGATGCACCGCCCATGCGTGACAGCGTCACTGATCCCGTTGCGGCGCCGACGTCGCGCGCCGGAGCGGCATTCTGGACGCCGATGACCGGGACCTGCTGTGCTAGGCCGACGCCGAAGCCGTGGAGAGCCATCACCGCCCCGATCACCATGACCGGTGTTCCGACATGAACCTGAGTGAGCAGCACAAACGCGATGGCACTGCAGGTCAGGCTTGCGATCGCGAACGGCTTGTAGCGCCCGGTGATGGAGATGATGCGGCCGGCAGAGAGCGACCCGCAGACGATGCCGCCGGTCAGAAGAATGAAGAAGGCCCCGGCCGCGGACGGCGAAAGGCCGGTCGTCGTCTGCAGGAACAATGCGAAATAATTGACCATGCCGATGCCGATCGCGCCACTCATGATTGACATGATGAGCAGCAGGCTGAATGTCGAATTGCGAAACAGCGACAGGGGAACGATCGGCTCCGCGGCGCGACGTTCGACGAAGATCCAACCGATCGCCGCCGCTACACCGAGCGCCATGATCGCCAGGCTTTGAGGAGCGACAAGCGAGCCGAAAACCTGAGAGCCATCGGCGGCGAGAACGATGCTTGCCGTCGTCAAGGCGAGCAGCAGGGCGCCGGCGTAATCGATCTTCGGACGGCGGTTGGGCTTCCGGTAGGGCAGCATCAAAGCCAGACCGACAAGGACGACGAAACCGATCGGAACATTGACGAGGAAGATCGAGCGCCAGCCGAAAAGATCGCTCATTGCCCCGCCAAGGACGGGTCCGATAGCGCCCGAGGCCATCAGAACGAGGCTGGAATAGCTCTGGTACCGCGCCCGTTCGCGCGGCTCGAAGAGGTCCGCGTTGACGGCGAAGATCGAGACCATGATCCCGCCTCCGCCAAGTCCCTGCAGCACGCGGGCCGCAATCAGCGTGTTCATGGATACCGCCAGTCCGCAGACGGCGGAACCGACCGTGAAGATCATGATCGCGGCCATCATTACATACTTGCGGCCGAAGAGATCACCGAGCTTGCCATAGAGCGGCATCACCGCGCTCACGGCGAGAAGATAGGCGGAGCCGACCCAGCTGAACCGCTCGAGGTGGCCGAACTCGCCGACGATCGTCGGCAAAGCCGTTGCGACGATCTGGTTGTCGAGTGTCGCCATGAACATGGCCGCCATCAGGAAAAGGAAGAGGATGAACCGCCGGCGGTGATCCGTCACAAGCGGCGCCGCGGCAATTTGAGTATCCATGAAGCGTCGTTCCATATTGGGGAGTGGCTTATTTATGTGCTGTTAGCATATATTTGTCAATGTCACTTGATTGACAATGGCATATTTTCAATTGACGCCTGAGATGCTATGTTTCCGCAATGAACGAGAGCTTGACGAATCTGACCGATACTGACGCCGAGACGCACGAGCCGGACATCCTGCGCATTGGGCAAAGCATGACCCGTATGCGTCTCATGACCGGGCGGAGACTGATCGGTCGGCTCGCGATCCAAAGTGTCGCACCGGGCCTCGAGCTGTCACACCTCGACGTGCTGGACGCTGTGCGGCGTGCACATGAGGCTGGCGACGTAACGGTTGGGACGATTGCCGAGATGATGCGGATCGACCCCTCGCGCGCAAGCCGCATCGTCGCTGAAATGGTGGGGCGGAATATTCTGCGGCGAAAGGCATCTCAGGCGGATGCGCGGCGGATCATCGTCGTGATGACGCCGCTCGGGCAGAGGCTGCTGTCGGAAATACGCGCGCAGAAGCTCGCATTCGTTTCCGAAGTGGTCAAAGACTGGAAGCCGGAGGAGATCGAGGCGTTCGGAGAGCTATTCGAGAAGTTCATTTCCGGCTTCGAAAGTGTTTTTGAGGCTCGCGTCAAGGATATCGCTGACGAAGCCTGAGCCGCGGCCCTTTCCCTTCCCCCCTGGTTTGCGCTATGGGCAGTGCCCATGAGCCAATCCACCTTCACCATTCTGCTTGGCGGCGAGTTGCAGATAACCGACCGCTTGCGATATGCCATCTCGGGCAGCCGTTTCATAGCCGCCGATGGTGGCATGCGTCATGCGGCGACACTCGGCGTCGTTCCGGAATTGTGGGTCGGCGATTTCGATTCCACGCCGGCGGATCTCGAAGGCGCTTTTCCTGACGTCCCCAGGCAACCTTATCCCGCTGCCAAGGCCTCAACCGACGGCGAGATTGCGGTTGCGGAAGCGGTCGCCCGCGGCGCGAAACGCCTGGTCTTGGCCGGCGCCCTTGCAGGCGAACGTTCCGACCATGCCATTCAGCACCTGCTCTATGCCGTCAGCCTGGCGGAGCAGGGTTATGACGTACTGCTCACGTCTGGCAGCGAAGAGGCTGTGCCGCTGATTTCAGGCGCAATCGAACTGGACCTGCCACCAGACAGTCTCTTTTCGGTGCCTGGCTTCAGCGAACTTCGCGGCCTGACAATCGAAAACGCGCGCTACCCGCTTGCCGACTTCCATTTGCCCTTCGGCTCGTCACGCACCATTTCCAATGTCGCGAAAGGCAAAGTGCGCTTTTCGCTCGAGAGCGGCCGCGCCATTGTGCTCGCCCGCCCCTATGATCTTTCCGGAGTCTGATCTTTGGCGCCTCCCATTCTGAAACTCGACGACGTCTTTCTCAGCTTCGGCGGCACGCCATTGCTTGCCGGCGCCGCCCTGCAGGTGGAGCCCGGAGACAAGATCTGTCTCGTCGGCCGCAACGGCTCCGGGAAGTCGACGTTGCTGAAGATTGCTGCCGGTCTCGTCGAAGCACAGTCGGGAGAGGTCTTCCGCCACCCCTCCTCGACCGTGCGTTATCTCGAACAGGCTCCCGATTTCACCGGATTCAAGACGGTGCAGGCCTATGCCGAAGCCGGCCTCGGCCCGGGTGACGATCATTATCGCGTCACCTATCTCCTCTCGCATCTCGGCCTCACCGGTGAGGAAGATCCACAAAACCTCTCGGGCGGAGAAGCCCGCCGCGCTGCCCTCGCCCGCGTACTCGCGCCAGAACCCGACATCCTCCTGCTCGATGAGCCGACCAACCATCTCGACCTGCCGACCATCGAATGGCTGGAAGGCGAACTGCAGAAGAGCCGCAGTGCGCTCGTCCTGATCTCCCACGACCGCCGTTTCCTGGAGAAGGTTTCAACGGCAACAGTCTGGCTCGACCGCGGCGCATCGCGGCGGCTCGACAGGGGTTTTGCCCATTTCGAAGCCTGGCGTGACCAGGTTCTGGAGGCGGAAGAGCTCGAGCAGCACAAGCTCGGCAAGGCGATCGAGCGCGAAGAGCATTGGCTGCGCTACGGCGTCACGGCCCGGCGCAAGCGCAACATGCGCCGGCTTGGCGAACTGCAGACCATGCGTACTCAGTATCGCGGCCACAAAGGTCCGCAGGGCACCGTGCAGGCAACGGTTTCCGATGCGCAGGAGTCCGGCAAGCTCGTCATCGAAGCCGAGAAGATCACGAAGACCTTCGGCGACCGGCCGATCGTCGCTCCCTTTTCCATCCGCGTGCATCGCGGTGATTGCATCGGTCTCGTCGGCCCGAACGGCGCCGGCAAAACCACGCTGTTGAAGATGCTGACCGGGCAGCTCTTGCCGGACAGCGGCACGGTCAAGCTCGGGACCAATCTGGAAATCGCGACGCTGGATCAGAAGCGCGAAGACCTCAATCCGGAAGAGACGCTCGCCCATTACCTGACCGATGGCCGCGGCGAGAACCTCCTCGTCAACGGCGAGCAGCGGCACGTGACCGGCTATATGAAGGAGTTCCTGTTCCAGCCCGAGCAGGCACGCACGCCGATCAGGAACCTTTCAGGCGGCGAGCGCGCACGGCTGATGCTGGCCCGCATCATGTCGCGCCCGGCGAATCTGTTGATCCTCGACGAGCCGACCAACGACCTTGATATCGAGACGCTGGATCTGCTGCAGGAAATCGTCGCCGGCTTCCCCGGCACCGTGATTCTCGTCAGCCACGACCGCGATTTCCTCGACCGCACGGTGACGTCGACAATCGCGCCGGCTGTGCCGGATGCACCTGACGGTCGCTGGATCGAGTATGCTGGCGGCTATTCGGACATGCTGGCACAACGAAAGGGCGCTATCGACGAGCGACGGAAGGCCGAGAAGGCGGCGGAACGAGCGAAGCCGCAGGAGGCAGCCGTTTCCGCCGAAACGGCAAAAGGAAAAGGCAAGCTTTCCTACAAGCAGAAGTTCGCGCTCGAAAATCTTCCGAAGGAAATGGCCAAGGCGGAAGCCGAAATCGCCAAGCGCGAAGAGCGGATGGCAGATCCCAGCCTGTTCAGCAAAGACCCCACCACGTTCAATCGCCTGGCGGCCGAGATGGAGAAATTCCGCGACAGCCTGACGAAGATGGAGGAGGAATGGCTGGAGCTTGAGATGCTGCGGGAGGAGTTGGAGGGCTGAGACAGCACACCCCCCCATTCCGCCCCATCTGTTGTTGGGCAAATCTGGCTTCACTTTTCATTGATTCGTCAGCCTTCGACCGGCGGGACTAAGCTGCGCCCCGTAGCCGCAGTTCGTACGACGGCAAGGATGCAGATCATGCCACACAATCTCAACGCATTGACCGGGCTCGTCTGGGCCGCGGGTTTCCTCACTATGGCGTCACACGGCTCGCTTGCCCAGGAGGCGCAACGCGTGCGCGGTGCGATCGAAAGCCTGAACGGCAACACGCTGGTGGTGAAAACACGAGAGGGCACCGAGCAGACGGTAAAATTGAAGCCGGATTGGAAGGTCCGCGGCATCAGGAAGGCTTCCGTGGAAGACATCAAGCCAGGGGATTTCGTTGGCGTCGCCTCGTTGCCGAAAGCCGATGGCGGCGATGGTGCTCTCGAAGTGCTGATCTTTCCAGCAGCCATGAAAGGCACCGGAGAAGGCAGTCGCCCCTGGGACCTGAAGCCGAACAGCACGATGACCAACGCAACCGTGGCTAAGGCCGTCAAGGCAGTCGACGGCCACACCATCACGCTCACCTATCAGGGCAAGGAAAAGACGATATCCATTGCCGACGATACACCCATCGTTACCATCGCGCCTGCGGGAAAGAAGGATCTTGTCGCAGGAGCGCGCGTGATCGTAATGGGTGAAAAAGCTGCGGACGGCACTGTGTCCTCGGCGAATGTCACGGTCGGCACAAACGGCGCCGTACCGCCGATGTAAGTGATCAGAGTGCTGGTGCCGGCGCGTTCGGCGCCTTTGCCACGACCTTCATCTCAGGCTTCGCGTGCAGCGCTTCAAGATGCAGAACGCGTGGCTTGAAAGTCTCGACGTATGTGTCTGACCGACCGATGTAGATCATCGTTGCCTCAGGCATGGAAGCGAGGACCTGCATCATCGTCGATTGCCATTCCGGCTCCATGCCCTCCAGCACTTCGTCGAATACAATCCATTTCGGCCGCACCAGAAGCAGGCGAGCGAAGCCGATCGCCCGCTGCTCGTCAGAGTCAAGCAGCTTGTCCCAGCGGGCGCGGGTATCAAGCCGGGAAACCAGATTTTGGAGGCCTGCCTTTTCCAGCGCCGCAATGACATCGTCATTCTGATAGGCGTCAACAGGTTCCGGAAACGCCAATGCTTCGCGAAGCGTACCACCCGGAATGTAGGCCGACTGCGGGACGAAAAGAATGTCGTCCGTGGGCGGCAAGCCGATCTTGCCGCCGCCGCACGGCCAAAGCTCGGAAAGCGCAAGGAAGAGCAATTTACGATTCACGTTGTGGTCGCCGTTGATCATGACCTTTTCGCCGGCCTTGATCGTCACCGCGCCTTCGTGCATGCGGAAACCACCGCACTGGTCGATGTCCTCACCGATCTTGGCGGCGATCCGGACATGCTCCAGCGTCAGGTTTCCGGAAGGGTTCCGTTCGTACTTGATCGTTCCCTTCATATTGATTTCGTCATTCATGCTGGTGAGCGCCTGCCGGAAATCGGTGACGCGCATCAGCGTGGCGCGCCATTCGGCGATGGGACCGAAATTCGCGACATACCAGCGAAGGGCGGTGTTGACCTGGTTGAAGGCGCCCACGGACACCATCAGCTGGCCAAACGTCAGGCCGCCGGAGAAGTAGGCGGGTGCAGCAACAATGATCGGGATGACAACGACGAGCCAACCGTAGCCGGCCGATACCCAGGTGAGGTTGACGTTGGCCATCGCCACCCGCTTGATGACGGCAAGCACCGCACTGATGTCGGTGTCGATACGTTTCTGCTCATTCTCCTCGCCGCGTGCCACGGTAATCGCCGGCATGTTCTCGTTGGCATGCATCAGCGCGAAGCGAAGCTCTGCTTCCTTCGAGAAACGATCCGCATTGAGCTTTACAAGCTTGCGGCCCACCAGTTGGCTGAGAATCGATGCGGACGCCGCATAAAAGATCGCAGCCCAAACCATATAGCCCGGAATGGAAAAGGAATGCGTGCCGAAACGGAAGATAAAGCCGCTTGAGAGATCCCACAGAACGCCGATGAAACTGATCAGCAGGATCGTCGCCTGCACCAGCCCGATCATCAGGCTCGTGGTGCTTTCCGCGAGGTTGCGGGCGTCTTCGTGCAAGCGCTGATCGGGATTGACGCCGATGAGGCCGCTGGCCGAAAGCCGAAGCGCACGCTTGCGCTGAAGCCACTGGTTGACAAGATCACGCGTCAGGCCTTCGCGCATGTAGACCGCGGTCATCTGATTGAGCCAGGCCTGCACGACGTTGAGCAGCAGCAGCATGCCGGCGATCAACGCGAAGACCTTCAACTGATGGAAGAAGCCGGGCAGATCACGCCGCGCGATGCTGTCGTAAAATGGCGCGTTCCACTGGTTGAGAATGACGGTGGCATAGGCGGTCGCAAGAATGATGGCGATCAGCGCAGTAGCGATCACCAAGACCCTTCCCCGCACGGGCGAATGCCAGAAAGCCGAGAACATGACCCTCAAGCGATAGCCCAGGCTCAGGTCGTATCCTAATCTGTCCTGCCCTTGAATGCTTGGCCTGCCTTTGAGGTCATCTGCCATTACGCGTCCCTAGTCGTCATTCTACTTCAATAAACGTGGTGATTCGCTGTGTCCACCAACAGATTCTAGCAACCTTTAACGTGTGAGTGACTTCGCATCGACCCCACTCTTCGTATGAGCAATTGATTCGCAGCCCGACTGGCGCTATTTAAGGCACTCCGTGGTGATTTGGCCGGCCGGCTTGCAGCCACGTTAAAGAAGTTGCTAAAGGGCCGCGTGCGGACCGATAGCGATATATTCGTTTCTTTGATCGAGTGACCGCAATGCCCATCAAGATCCCCGATACCTTGCCTGCGTTTGAAACCCTGGTTCAGGAAGGCGTACGCGTGATGACCGAGACGGCGGCAATCCGTCAGGACATCCGGCCGCTGCAGATCGGGCTTCTCAACCTCATGCCCAACAAGATCAAGACGGAATTGCAGATGGCCCGCCTGGTCGGCGCTTCGCCGCTGCAGGTGGAGCTTTCGCTCATCCGCGTGGGCAACCATAAAGCAAAGAACACCTCGGAAGACCATCTTCTCGCCTTCTACCAGACGTGGGAGGAAGTGAAGGACCGCAAGTTCGACGGCTTCATCACAACAGGCGCGCCGATCGAGACGCTGCCCTACGAGGACGTGAACTATTGGGGTGAAATGCAGCAGATTTTCGACTGGACGGAAACCAACGTTCATTCGTCGATGAACGTCTGCTGGGGCGCGATGGCCGCGATCTATCATTTCCACGGCGTTCCGAAGTACGAACTCAAGGAGAAGGCCTTCGGTGTCTACCGACACCGGAATCTGAAGCCGTCGTCGGTCTACCTGAACGGTTTCTCCGACAATTTCGAAGTGCCCGTGTCGCGCTGGACCGAGGTTCGCCGCAGCGACATCGAAAAGTCACCAGACCTGGAGATCCTGATGGAATCCAGCGAAATGGGCGTCTGCCTGGTGCATGAACGCAAGGGCAAGCGGCTCTATATGTTCAATCATGTGGAGTACGATTCAACGTCGCTCTCGGACGAATACTTCCGCGACGTGAATGCCGGCGTGCCGATCAAGATGCCGCACAACTATTTCCCGCACAACGATCCGTCGCTGGCGCCGCAAAATCGCTGGCGCAGCCACGCGCACCTGTTGTTCGGCAACTGGATCAACGAGATCTACCAGACGACACCTTACGATCTCAACGACATCGGCAAGGGCAACTGACGGAGCCGATGCCAAGCGGCCGCCGCTTGGTGTGACGGTGCTTCTTTTTTACGACACCCGTTGCGGTTTGCGGCAAATGGGGGCAGGTTCCCTGCCTCAATTAAAGATATATCTGGATGGTCGCTATGTCGGAAATGTTGAAACGGGAAGTTTTTGGGCAAACCCAGTCGGGCGAGACCGTCTATCGTGTCGAGATCAAGGGTGGCGGGCTGACCGCCAAGATCATCACCTGGGGCGCCGTCATTCAGGATCTCCGCCTTGACGGTCACGATGCGCCGCTGCTGCTTGGCTTCGACGATTTTGACACCTACCCCGCCCACTCTTCTTACTTCGGCGCTACGCCTGGGCGCTGCGCAAACCGCATCGGCGGCGGCAAGTTCACATTGGATGGCAAGAACTATCAACTCGATCTCAACGAGAAGGGCGTGACCCATCTTCACGGTGGCAAGGACAACATCGCCAAGCGGAATTGGACAATCGTCGAGCACGATGTCGACCGCGTCGTGTTGAAGATAGTCGATCCCGACGGTCGGGGCGGCTATCCGGGCAACTGCACCATCCAGGCAACCTACTGGGTACACGGCAACGGCGAATTTTCTGTGACCTACGAATCGACCAGTGATCAGCCGACGATCGCAAACGTCTGCCAGCATGCCTATTTCAACCTCGACGGCCGCGACGATGCGCTCGGCCACGACATCATGATTGCAGCCGACGGCTACCTCGTGACGAACGAGTTGCAGATCCCGACCGGAGAGGTACGGCCCGTCGCCGGAACGGTGTTTGACTTCCGCGAGATGTCGCCCATGAAGCGGTTCGACGGCAGCGAACAGGCACTCTACGATCACAATTTCTGCCTCTCCACTGAACGCACCGCAAAGCGCTCCGTCGCGCTTGCCCGCAGCCTGAACTCAGGCGTTTCGCTGGAAGTTCGCACGACGGAGCCCGGCGTACAGTTCTACGCCGGCTTCAAACTCGACGTGCCTGTGCCAGGCCTCGATGGACGCAAGTATGGTCCCTTCGCCGGCTTCTGCCTGGAAACACAGATCTGGCCGGATGCGATCAACCACGAGGGCTTCCCCGATGCCGTTTTGCGCCCGGGTGAAGTGTTGCGTCAGGAAACGGATTACATTTTCTCGAAGAGCTAACGCACTCGCCTTGTTCTCGAATGAGCCAACCCTCGCAGGCATCCTGCGGGGGTTTTTTTGCGCGTCATTTCTTGCTTGCGATTGGTTCTAAATAGGTTCTATTATCGCCAAATGGATAGAACCAGTCTGATAGCGGAACTGAACAGCCGTGGCCTGCGCGACGAGGCGTTGACCGGGCCGCTTTACAAGCGGCTGGCGCAGGCACTAACCGGTTTGATCCAGGAAGGGTTGCTGAAGCCCGGAACGGCGCTCCCCGGCGAGCGCGATCTGGCCGAAGCCTTGAAGGTCGGGCGTGTCACCGTTCGGACCGCTTATCGCGACCTGATGAATTCCGGCACGCTCGAGTCGCGGCATGGAAGCGGCACCTTCGTTTCCAGCAAGGTCGAGCGCATGGAACAGTCGCTGTGGCGGCTCTCATCGTTTTCTGCCGACATGCGCTCGCGCGGTCGCGCTCCGGCCGCAAGGATCTTGTCTCGGACAGTCAACACGCCATCTCCGGAAGAGGCTTTCCTGCTTGGCCTTGGGCTTGATGAACCTGTTCTTCGCCTCGATCGTCTGCGCCTTGCCGACGGGCTGCCGCTTGCCATCGAACGCGCTGTCGTGCCGATAAAGTTTCTCGGCGAAGGCGGTGGCGGCGAGGGATCTCTTTATGAAGCGCTCGCGGCGAACGGCCACCGTCCGGTCCGAGCGCTGCAGAGATTGACGGCGGTCACACTCGATCCGTCGTCGGCCGCTGCGCTTAACGTGAATGCCGGCGCGCCCGCACTGCTGATCGAACGTGTGTCGCGTCTGGAGGACCAGCGTGTCGTTGAATACACCCGCTCCCACTATCGTGGTGATGCATATGATTTTGTTGCGGAATTGAGAATCGGAGATGACCTATGAGTGAAAGCCCATCGCTAATGTTGCAGGAAGCCGGCCAGTCACCGGAAGTCGTCGCAACCCTGCTGCAGAAAGAAAAGCCCGTCCTCGACGAAATTGCAAAGCTGTTTGCATCGGGCGCTCCGAGCGTCGTGACGACCGCGGCGCGCGGCTCTTCGGACCACGCCGCGACCTTCTTCAAATACCTGTTCGAGATCACCTGTGGCGTGCCAGTCGCATCGGTTGGCCCTTCGATCGCCTCGGTCTACGGCGCATCGCTGCATCTGAAGGGTGGCATCCACTTCACAGTGTCGCAATCCGGCGCGAGCCCCGACATCGTTGCCTTGCAGGATGCGGCAAAACGCGGCGGCGCAACGACGATCGCTGTCGTCAACGTCACCGATAGTCCGCTTGCCAAGCAGGCCGACATCGTTCTCGGGCTCAATGCGGGCGCCGAAAAGAGCGTAGCTGCGACCAAGTCCTTCATCGCCTCGGTCGCCGCGCTTTCCGGTGTCACGGCCGCCATCAGCGGCAAGCGCGATCTGCATGCCTCCCTGGAAAATCTGCCCGATGCCCTCCAGGCAACCAGCGGCATCGATACGAAGGCGGCAGAGGATGTCCTATTCAACGCCAGCTCGCTCTACACCGCCGGTCGCGGCCCCGCTTTCGCCATTGCCCTTGAGGCAGCCTTGAAAGCCAAGGAGACGGCAGGCCTGCATGCAGAAGCCTTCTCCCTTGCCGAGCTGATGCATGGTCCGATGCGCCTTGTTCAGCCTGGCTTTCCGATCGTCGCTTTCGCGCCCGATGATCCGGCCTTCAGCAACAACGTCCAGGCGCTGGAGCGACTGCAGAAGCTGGGCGCCACCACCGTGCCGTTCTCGGCCAAGCCGGTTTCCGGGATCAATGTCCAGGTGCCGACGACCGGCAGCGGGTTGCTCGACCCACTCGTTTCGCTGCTCGTCTACTACCGCCTGATCGAGTCGGTCACCCGTCGGAAAGGATTCGACCCCGACAAGCCGGCCAACCTGCTCAAGGTCACGGAGACGATGTGATGGTTCGCAAGATCTTCTCCGGCGCGCGGATCTTCGATGGTCAGCGCTTCCATGACGACAAGGCGCTCATTGTCTCGAACGGCCGCGTCGAGGCAATTGCGGCGGCAGGCGAACTGCCTGACGGTGAGCACACGCGCTTTGAAGGCGGCGTGCTTTCCGCGGGTTTCATCGATGCGCAAGTGAACGGCGGTGGTGGCCGGATGCTCAACGACGAGCCGTCGCCGGCCTCCATGTACATGATTGCCGAAGGTCATCGCCCTTACGGAACGACTGCGCTGCTACCGACACTGATCACCGATACCGCGGACGCGACAGCAGCGGCAATCGAGGCAGCCAAGGAAGCCGTCAAGTCGAACCGCGGCGTGGCGGGTCTGCACCTCGAGGGCCCGCATCTGGCGCCTGCCCGCAAGGGAGCACATCTTGCCGAGCTCATGCGCCCCGTCGAAGACAGGGACGTGAAGGCGTTCATCGCGGCCAAGGAGGCGATCGGCACCCTGCTGGTAACGATGGCGGCCGAACAGGTCACGGCGAAACAGGTGCGCGAACTCAGCGAAGCCGGTGTCACCGTCAGCATCGGCCATTCCGATTGCTCCAGCGAGGCGGCAGAGGCACGGTTCGATGCCGGCGCACGTGGCGTCACCCATCTTTTCAATGCAATGAGCCAACTTGGCCATCGGGCGCCCGGCTTGGTCGGTGCGGCCATCGATCACCCCTCGGTCTGGTGCGGCACCATCGCCGACGGCCATCATGTCGATCCGAAGGCGCTTCGAACCGCGCTTCGTGCCAAGCGGGGTGAGGGCAAGCTCTTTTTCGTCACTGACGCGATGTCGCTGGTTGGATCGGAGCAAGACTCTTTCACGCTGAACGGTCGTACGGTTCGGCGCGAAAGGGGCGGATTCTGCTCGAAGCTGGTTCTTTCGGATGGCACGCTTGCCGGCTCCGATGTCGATATGGCGTCCACCATCCGCTACGGGGTTAACTATCTCGAACTGACCCTCGCGGAGGCCCTTCGCATGGCGACGTCCTACCCGGCGCGCTTCCTGCGCCTTGACGACCGCGGACACCTGTCACCGGGCGCCCGGGCCGATCTGGTGCATCTCACCGACGCCCTGGAGGTCACACGGACCTTCATCAGCGGTGAAGCCGCCTAGAAAGCGAGGATGTGATGACCGCGATCACCGATGCTTATTTTTCCAATCTGATTGGCCGGCTCGAGGCTTTGAAGACGGAACTCGCCGAGCCCATGGCTTTGGCGGCCAAAGCGATCCTGGAAGCCGCCCGCAACGACAAGCGGGTCTATGTGTTCGGCACCGGGCACTCGCATATGCTGGCGGAAGAGGTCCACTATCGAGCAGGCGGCCTCGCTTTGACGATCCCGGTCCTCGTCGGTTCCGCAATGCTGCACGAGGGTGCCGTAATCAGTTCAGTTTACGAGCGCACGCAAGGATTGGTGCGACCGGTACTCGAACGCTATGGCATGCAGCCCGGCGACGTCATCATCATCGCATCGAACTCCGGCGTGAATGCAGCGCCGATCGAAGCTGCCGATTATGGCCACGAAATCGGCGCCAAGGTGATCGCGATCACGTCGGTCTCCTATTCGAGTGCGATTGCAAACGGCCGACGGCGGCTGGCCGACATCGCCGATATCGTGCTGGACAACGGTCTTCCCCCTGGCGATGCGGTGATTGCGCTCCCGGGCACGGAGCTAAAGGTCGGCCCGGTTTCCACGGCGATCGGTGCAACGGTCCTCAACGCGATCTTCGCAGAGGTTGCTTTGGAGCTTGCGAAGAGCGGCGACGCACCGATCTATCTCAGCGCCAACATGCCGGGCGCTGCAGCGGTGAACCAGCGGCTGGTATCAAAATACCGACCCCGCAATCCGCACCTTTAGGAGAGCTCGGCGCCCGATTGTCAACGCCACGCCGACAGTCGGTCGCCAAAGTTCAATCTACCGGACCGTGCGAGTGAGGCGCATATTTCTTTCAAGAACAGCGGCGAGCCACGTCCCGCCGACTTGGAAAGGAACGGTCCCATGACCCAGATTATCTTGAATTCCGCGGTCGCCATCCTGATTGCGGCTGCAGTCGTGACAACGGCCGCTGCCGCTCTTCGCGGCGAAGATCGCGCAATGCAAAAGGTGCCGGTCAGGGCTAAGGCAAGGCGTCACCCAAAGGGCTGAAAGACAGCCTAATAATTCCTCAAATCCGCCCCAATATCGACACCGGTTTGAACGACCAATGGGCCGTGGGGAATTCGGAGTGCAGGGCATGACCAGAATTATCGGCGCAGCCGCAATATTGACGATCGCCATGGCGACCTATGCGGCATACTTGAATCCGTACGATACGCGTAGCCAGCAAGGCCGCTATTCGCAGCAGATCGAGAGCCACGATAACGGCCTTACAGCCTCCATCCGCTAAACGAACAACTGGCCGCCATTGGCGCTGAGCGTCGATCCGGTAATGAAACCCGCATCATCGGAAACCAGGAAGACGACGCAGCGGGCAACCTCTTCAGGCTCGCCCAAGCGGCCTACCGGAATCTGCGGAATAATCCGTTCATTGAGGACTTTCTCCGGGACTGCGAGAACCATTTCCGTCCCGATATAACCTGGGCAGATCGCATTCACGGTGATGTTCTTGGCAGCACCCTCCTGCGCGAGTGCCTTGGTGAAGCCGAGGTCACCTGCCTTGGCAGCCGAATAGTTCGCCTGCCCCATCTGCCCCTTCTGGCCGTTGATCGAAGAGATGTTGACAATGCGCCCGTAGCTTCGGTCGCGCATGCCGCCCCAGACCTGGTGCGTCATGTTGAAGAGTCCGGTGAGGTTGGTGTTGACGACCTCGTGCCACTGTTGCGGCGTCATCTTGTGGAACATTGCGTCCCGGGTGATGCCGGCGTTGTTGACAAGGACGTCGACCGGACCCAGTTCAGCCTCTACCTTCGCGATGCCCTCACCGCATGATGCATAGTCGGAAACATCCCATTTGAAGACGGGAATGCCTGTCGTGCTGTGAAAGGCGTTCGCCTTCTCGTCGTTGCCCGCGTAGTTGGCGGCAACTGCATAGCCTGCATTCTTCAGTGCGACGGAAATCGCGGCGCCAATGCCGCGGGTACCACCAGTGACAACAGCCACCCTGCTCATGTTCCGCTCCCTCATTTGAAGGCCCCGCTATCCTGCGGGGCTCAGGTTATGGTTGGATTGCCTGCTGTTCAAAGAGCTTCAAAGCACATCGCGACGCCCATGCCGCCACCGATGCACAACGTCGCCAATCCCTTCTTGGCGCCACGGCGCTTCATCTCGAAGAGGAGCGTGTTGAGCACCCGCGCGCCGGACGCGCCGATTGGGTGACCGATCGCGATCGCGCCACCGTTGACGTTGACGATCGAAGGATCCCAGCCGAGGTCCTTGTTGACCGCGCATGCTTGCGCGGCAAAGGCTTCGTTTGCTTCGACCAGATCGAGATCGCCGACAGACCAACCCGCTTTTTCCAGCGCCTTGCGCGACGCTGGGATCGGTCCGGTTCCCATGACCTGCGGATCAACGCCTGCCGTAGCCCAGGAAACAATGCGGACGAGCGGCTGGATACCACGACGGGAGGCCTCAGCTTCAGTCATAAGCACGGCTGCAGCAGCGCCATCATTCAGGCCGGAGGCATTCGCCGCGGTCACCGTGCCTTCCTTGTCGAAGGCAGGCCGCAGTTTGGCCATCGAATCGAACGTGGCGCCATGACGGATGTACTCGTCGGCGTCGACAGTCACGTCGCCTTTTCGTGTCTGAATGACGAACGGAATAATTTCATCGGCGAAGCGACCGGCCTTTTGTGCAGCTTCCGCCTTGTTTTGTGACGCGACGGCAAAGCGGTCCTGCTCCTCGCGCGAGAGCTGCCACTGGCGGGCAATGTTCTCGGCGGTGATGCCCATGTGATAGCCGTAGAAGGCGTCTGTCAGGCCATCCTTGATCATGGTGTCGACCATCTTCATGTCGCCCATTTTGACGCCGGCGCGCAGATGCGCAGCATGCGGCGCCATCGACATCGACTCCTGGCCGCCGGCGACGATGATCTTTGCGTCACCGAGCGCGATCTGCTGCATGCCGAGCGCGACGGCCCGAAGGCCGGAGCCACAGAGCTGGTTGACTCCCCATGCCGTCGCCTCCTTGGGAACACCCGCCTTCATCGCCGCCTGGCGGGCCGGGTTCTGGCCTTCGCCAGCTGGAAGAACTTGGCCGAGAATGACTTCATCGACTTCGCTGGCATCGACGCCTGCGCGCTCCAGCGCACCTTTGACCGCGGCCGCACCCAGTTCATGGGCCGGAACGGTGGCGAACGCGCCATTAAATGAGCCAACGGCTGTGCGGCCTGCACTAGCGATGACGATGGATGAACTCGACATGACGATCTCCTGTTAGCTCCATCAGATACAGAGGAAACTGACAAAGCTTCAGCGCCAAGTCAAACGACAAGACGCTAACATTCAATTTTAGGCACTGCTTAGGCTAGGGCAAATTATCTCTGCTGCAAAAGGGGTTGCCGCATCGCACAAAGAGATTGTCACTGGGCTTCGTTTGCGTCTACATTCCTCCGTGGAGGAATTTCCATAACAATCAGACGGGCTTCGGGAGACTGATATGGCGAAGAATGACGGGCAGATCGTAATCAAGAAATACGCCAATCGCCGCCTCTACAACACAGGTACCAGCACTTACGTAACGTTGGAAGACCTGGCGGAGATGGTAAAGAAGGGGGAGGATTTTACGGTCCAGGATGCAAAGAGCGGGGACGACATTACCCACTCGGTACTGACACAAATCATTTTCGAACAGGAATCCAAGACGGGCAACACGCTCCTGCCGATCTCGTTCCTCCGCCAGCTGATTACCTATTACGGCGACCAGATGCAGATGGTCGTACCGAGCTTCCTGGAACACTCCATGCGCGCCTTTACAGAACAGCAGGCGCAGATGCGCGAGCAGGTCACGCGCGCTTTCGGCGAAACGCCGATCGGCAAGAACCTGCAACTGCCGATGCAATTGGTCGAAGACCAGGTCCGTCGCAATACCGAGATGTTCCAGCAGGCCATGCAGATGTTCTCGCCGTTCATGACGCCACCGGCCAAGGAGAGCCGCAAAGCGGAAGCAAAGGACATCGACGAGCTGAAGGAACAACTGCGCGCCCTTCAGAACAAGCTCGATAGTCTCTAAGCGTCAGAGCCCGATCGAAACATCGCGCCTGGCGGTGCGAATAGATACGGCAAAGCCGCCAATCACATCGATCAACACAATCGTCATCAGGATGAAGAAAACCTGGGTGGCCGCATCCTGGACGAGGAGAAACTCGACCAGGAAGGCAATAAAGACGAGCATCGACAACATGTGATTGGTAAGGCTGCCGTAATAGCGGGTCGCCTTCAGTATTTCGAAGAACAGGACTGCAAGCGCGATGACGATGAAGAGGTCGCCGAGCGACATGCTCCACATGGCCCCCGAAATCATCGACAAAACGATGACATCGTTTTCGAGCGATGGAAGCCCGCCGCCGCCCATCAAGCCCAGCATCGACATATTGTAGAGAATGAACGGAATAATCATCAGCGGTATAGCATTGAACATGTGGCAATATCTCCCCCAGCGAGAGAATAGTGCCGTAAATCGCCGCGTGACTTCAAGCCATCCAAAGAATGTATCTGTCGTCGGAAAAAGCAAAAGGCCGGCACATGGCCGACCTCGCAAGTCTTACCCAGACGGAGCGCAAATGTATTATGCGCTTTCCTTCGGCGTCAGAACCTGACGGCCGCGATACATACCGGTCTTCAGATCGATATGGTGCGGACGGCGCAGTTCGCCGGAGTTCTTGTCTTCAACGTAGGTCGCAGCCTTCAGCGCGTCGGCAGAGCGGCGCATACCGCGCTTGGACGGGCTCGTTTTTCTCTTCGGTACAGCCATTTCTCTTACTCCACTTCACGGGCAAACACATCCTACGGCCAGACCGGCGGCCGAAACGACGTGTCGCGATTTCGGAAATTTTGCGCGCTTATACATGCCTTGAGGGGGCTTGACCAGTCCCCAAGCTTATTTTTTGAGATTCCTGCGATTCAAGGGTCAGACCTCGTCTTCCTCGACAATCCAGGGCTCGGCTCGCGCCGCCTCTTCCCACTTTTTCCAGGCGGGATGCGCCTTGACGGCTGCAATATAACTGAGCGTGTCGCCGGCAGATACCAGGTCGTATACCTCGAAACGACTGACAACCGGCGCGAACATCGCGTCGGCGCCTGAAAAACCGCCAGAAAGGAACGGCCCGCCGGAGTGGGCGCGCAGGTCGCGCCAGATCGTCTCGATGCGGGCGACATCGGCCATGACCCCGTCAGCAAGCGCGATCTTGCCCTTCGGCCGCCGGATATTCATCGGGCAAGCGCTCCGCAGGGCTCTGAAACCCGCAAGCATTTCCATGGAAACAGCGCGCGCGACCGCTCGCTTCCCACGCTCCTTTGGCCATATCCCGGCTTCCGGGAAGAGTTCGGCAACATATTCGATGATCGCCAGTGACTGCCAGACACGAACATCGCCGTGCTGAAGCACAGGGACCTGCCCCGTTGGCGAGAACTCCCTGAAGCGCGGATTGCCGGCGGGAAAATCGAAGGGAACCAGCACCTCCTCGAAGGGAATGCCAGCGGCCGTCATGGCGATCCATGGCCGAAGCGACCAGGACGAATAGTTCTTGTTGCCGATGTAGAGCGTGAGCTTGTCCATGAAATCTCCCTTTACGCTGCAGGCGCGAACACAAGCCGCTCATCGAAATGGTTCATATCGTCGAAAGAGCAGAAGGCCGGAGGCTTCAATTCTATCACCGGAGCGGTTTCGCGCAGTGTGGCAAGCACGCTATCGAGCATAGCCTGCCATGCCGGGAGCGCCGCTTCCGGCAGCCTCGCGATCGGATAGCAGAATGTGACGTGGAATGCATAGGTGTCATGATCCGGGTGCCGGTAACCGAACACAGGGGCGAACGCATCACGCCATTCCTTCATGATCCGCCGGTCCGCTGCGGTAATGCCGTCCACCGCAAGTCCGACTGGCGTGACCTCCGTGACTTCAACCTCAAACGGGCCCAGTGGCTCGAAGAATTGCAACCGATCCAGAAAGATCTCATTCATGCGCTCGATCCCAGTGTCAAACGCCACATCCGCCGGCCAATAAGGCGGCGTGCGGCGATACTCGATAATACCCTGAAACAGGGTCATGTGCAGGCTGGAGATCGGCGTGAAGGCGAACTGCGAAGCTTCCGGCATCGCCAGAAACGTCTCACGCGCTTCAACGATCGCCTGCTGCGAGCGCGATCCCTCGACCAGATGACAGACGACCGTATTGCCGGGCTCGCGCAGAAACGTCCCAGTTGCGTCGTAGCGGGTCCCGAGATGCCTCGGCGGGACAGGATTATGAATGGCGGAATAGGTCAGAAGGCTGGGCGAAAGGGCAGAAATCATCGCTGGTAATCCGGTCGTTGATGGCGGGATTTCCGTCCATAATTTTAAAGCACGAATGCCAGATGACACTCATGAGCACCAACGACTTATTGCGATATCAATCATAAATGCATCTGATGTAATCGCCCGACCCTCGTGCGCGCCGCTCGATCAGGCCGGCGAGCCGTCGCAAGCCACGCCCGGGCTTGCCGGCGTTGCGATCGAAGGGGTTGGGAAGCGACACGGCAAGAAGAGCGGCCTGCCGACTGGTCAATTTCGATGCCGGCACGTTGAAATGGTGACGTGCCGCGGCCTCGATGCCGTATATCCCCGGCCCCCATTCGGCAATGTTGAGATAGATCTCCATCAGGCGCCGCTTCGACCAGACGAAATCTGCGGTCACAGCCAACGGCAGCTCCATCGCCTTGCGAACGAAGGACCGGCTATTCCACAGGAACAGGTTCTTCACCGTCTGCATCGGGATCGTACTGCCGCCACGGGTCGCCTGGCCGCTCAGCGTATCCTCCAACAACATCCGCATCTCGCCCCAATCGACACCGCCGTGGAAGCAATATTGTCCATCCTCGGACATCATCACCGACTGGACGAGAACCGGCGAGATATCGTCGAGCGATACCCATTGCCGGTCGTAGCCGCGCAGCAGCACCAGATCGCGAAGCATGAGCGTGGAAACGGGGTGAACGAAAGGCAGCAGATAGAGGACAATCAGGACATAGGGAAGAATGACGAGCGCCGCCAGTGCGAGAGCGATGCGCATGATCACGGGCCGGCCCTTGAGCCAAAACAACGCGTGCCTGTGAAACGGCACGGTCATGCTTTCCTCTCTCTCCGGCGTGATGTCCAATTCCCCGACCCAGTCTCTTGCCCTTCTCCTCCATACCGTTTGCGAACTGGCATTGCCAGAGACAAAGGAAATCTTCGCCGGATGATCGACAATTCCGTTGCAGAGGGAAGGCAGCTCATGCCAAACAGCGCGCCATGGACGCAAGCTCTGAAACATTCGAAGCCAGATTGACGGCCACCGCGCGCGAGGTCGAGGCTGTGCTCGACACTCTGCTGTCATCATCCGTATTGAACGGCGAGATCGTCCGTCCGGAACGGCTGCGTTCAGCCATGCACTATGCCAGCCTGAACGGCGGCAAGCGGCTCCGCCCTTTCCTGGTCATCGAGGCGGCATCGCTGCTCGGCGGGGACAGAGACGCGGCGCTGCGTGTGGGCGCGGCACTCGAATGCGTGCACTGTTATTCGCTGGTTCACGACGATCTGCCGGCAATGGACGACGACGACCTGCGTCGAGGCAAACCGACCGTGCACATCGCCTACGATGAGGCGACCGCCATCCTCACTGGCGATAGTCTGCTCACCTATGCCTTTGACATCATCGCTGCGCCCGAAACGAAATTGCCCGATGCCGCCAAAGTGGTGTTGACGCTCGCGCTGGCGCGAGCCGCAGGCATCGGAGGCATGGCAGGCGGTCAGGCACTCGACCTTGCCGCCGAGAAGCAAGCGCCGGACGAACAAGGCATCGTGACGCTGCAGGCCATGAAAACAGGCGCGCTCATCCGCTTTGCCTGCGAAGCCGGCGCCATCATTGCCGGCGCTTCGCCAGAGGATCGTACACGACTGCGTCAGTTCGGCGAGAGGATCGGCCTCGCCTTCCAGCTCGCGGACGACATTCTCGATCTCACCTCCGATGCAGCCACAATGGGCAAGGCGACGGGTAAGGACGCCGGTCGCAGCAAGGGCACATTGGTGGCACTGCACGGCATGGCATGGGCGGAAGCCAAGCTTGCCGAGCATGTGCGCGAGGCCGAAGCACTGCTGTCTCCCTATGCCGGGCGCGGCACAGTTCTGACTGAAGCAGCTCGCTTCATTGCCGGACGCAAGAGCTGAAAAAGCGTCACCGAGACAATATTTCCGCCACCTGACGAGATGCAGTCCCTTGTCGTTCGCTTGGAGCCGGGCCAAAAAAACCGGCAATAGCCGAGTGGCCGAACAAGAGACGCAAGATGCATGAGATCCTGACCTACCTGCCGCAGATCCTGCCGGCCTACGTCGCCTATCTGATCGCCGTCATCAGCCCTGGCCCGGCAATCATGGCCATCGTGTCGACGTCGATGACGCATGGCCGGAAGGCAGGCATGACCATCGCGCTTGGCATCTTCGCGGGTTCGTTCACCTGGGCATGCGCCGCCGCTCTCGGTCTTGCGACCATCCTCCAGACCTACGCCATCGCGCTTGAGATCCTGAAGGTCTTCGGCGGCCTCTATCTGCTTTATCTCGCCTACAAGGCCTTCAAGGCCGTACGCGCCAACAATGACCTGCCGACAGCTGTCGTGCAGAAGAACCTTTCGACGCGGGCCCTGTTGCTGCGCGGCTATGGTATCCACATCACCAATCCGAAGGCCATCTTCGCATGGCTGGCGATCATCGCGCTCGGCATGCCGCAGGGCGCGCCGGCACCCGTCGCCGGCCTGATCAGCGGAGTGTGCATGGTGACAGGCTTTACCGTCTTCATGGGATACGCAGTGTTGTTCTCGACACCACATGCGTTGAAGATTTACCGCAACATACGCCGCTGGATCGAAGGGGCTATGGCCGCCTTCTACTGTGTTGCGGGGCTGAAGCTGCTGACCAGCCGAATCTGAGCGTTTTCGATTGCCGCTTTATTCGGCGGCCGTCTTCTGCCCGAAGCGCTTTTCGATGTAGTCGACCACGAGCGCCTCAAAGTCAGAAGCGATGTTCGGTCCGCGCAGGGTCAACGCCTTCTTGCCGTCGATGAACACCGGCGCCGCCGGCGTTTCGCCGGTGCCGGGCAGGGAGATGCCGATGTCGGCGTGCTTGCTTTCACCTGGTCCGTTGACGATGCAGCCCATGACCGCAACGTTCAGCGCTTCGACACCCGGATATTTCTCGCGCCAGACCGGCATGTTCTTGCGAAGGTCGTTCTGGATGTTCTGCGCCAGTTCCTGGAATACGGTCGAGGTCGTGCGCCCGCAGCCGGGACAAGCCGCAACGACAGGCACGAACTGGCGGAAGCCCATCACCTGCAGCAGCTCCTGGGCAACCTGCACTTCGCGCGTCCGGTCGCCATTCGGCTCCGGCGTCAGCGACACGCGGATCGTATCGCCGATCCCCTGCTGCAGCACATAGCCCATGGCAGCCGATGAAGCGACGATCCCCTTGCTGCCCATGCCGGCTTCGGTAAGGCCGAGATGCAGGGCATGGTCGGAGCGTTCGGAGAGCATCGAATAGACGGCGATCAGATCCTGGACCTGGCTGACCTTGGCCGACAGAATGATCCGGTTGCGCGGCAGACCGATCTCTTCGGCCAGATTGGCCGAGATCAAGGCGGACTGCACGATCGCCTCACGCGTCACTTGGCGCGCCGAGAGCGGTGACCCGGCCTCGGCGTTCTGGTCCATCAGCGCCGTCAGCAATTCCTGATCCAGCGAGCCCCAGTTCACGCCAATGCGCACCGGCTTGTCGTAGCGGATCGCCATCTCGATGATGTCGCCGAACTGCTTGTCCTTCTTGTCCTTGAAGCCGACGTTGCCCGGATTGATACGGTATTTCGCCAGCGCCTCGGCGCAAGCCGGATGGTCGGCAAGAAGCTTGTGGCCGATGTAGTGGAAATCACCGACGAGCGGGACGTCCATGCCAAGGCGCAGCAGCCGTTCGCGAATTTTCGGAACCGCGGCCGCGCTCTCGTCGCGGTCGACGGTGATGCGGACAATCTCGGACCCCGATTTGAAAAGAGCCGCCACCTGCGCAACGGTGGAGTCGATATCCGCAGTGTCGGTATTCGTCATCGACTGGACGACAACAGGCGCGCCCCCACCCACGATGACACCACCAACATCGACCGCAACGGATGCGCGGCGCGGCTTCGGATCAAAATCTGCAGCAGAAGACATATAGAGTCTTGAACCCCTGAAATTCGTGTCTTTCAGGTGGATCATGCCCGCTTTGTTGTCAACCGCCCCGCACATCACTTTTACTTGGAGCCGTCTCAGTGACCGCCACCCGAGATGCCGTCGGCATAGCGTGCAAGGTTCGAGAACAGCAGTACGACGACAAGCAACACCGGCAACGCCATGAAGACGACACTGAATCCGATATGCTCCGCCACAAAGCCGATCGCGGAGGGAGCCACCAACATTCCGGAATAGCCCATGGTGGTTACCACAGAGAGGCCAATGCCGGCGCGCAGGCCCGGAATATTGCCGGCAGCCGAAAACGCAATCGGAACCATGTTCGAGATCCCGATGCCGCAAAGCGCAAAGCCCAGGATCGCAATTTCCGCATTGGGCGCAAAGGCGGCGAGCAGCATGCCTGATATCGCAAACAGCGTGCAGATCCTAAGCGTCAACACGCCGCCAAGCCGGTCGCGAACAAGATCGCCGCCAAACCGCATGACCGACATCGTCAGCGAAAACGCCGCAAAGCCGAAGCCGGAAAGCGCCACCGATGCTCCCAGTTCCTCACGCAGGTAGAGCGCGCCCCAATCCAGCACCGCGCCCTCGGGAACCATGGAGAACAGCGCCATCAAGCCGATCAGCCACGGCAGCGGCACCAGTGGCAGCCGAAGCTTTTCCTTCTTCTCGTCGGGATGCGGAGGGTCCGCGAGGATCATCCTCCAGGCGACGCCCAGAACGATCGCCGCAAGCGCAGTCGCAATCTGCGCATGCCAGAGCACACCGACCTTGGCGATCAGCAGGCCACCGAGGCCGGCGCCGATCAAACCGCCCAAACTCCAGAAGGCGTGGCACGAGGACATGATCGACCGCCGCATCGATTGCTCGACCGCAACCGCATTCGCATTCATGGCAACGTCCATGGCTCCCATGAAGCCGCCAAACAGAAAGATCGAGATCGCCCCTGTCGCAACGTTCGGCGCAAGCGTCAGTGCAAGCAGCGCAGGCAGAAGGCACACCGCAGCGATCTGCGCGACAAGTTTCGAGCCATAGCGCGCGATTTGCGCCCCCGCGATTGGCATCAGGGTAAGCGAACCGACACCAAGAACCAGGATCATCAGACCCAACTGAAACTTGCTCAGCTGCAGGCGCTCTGCGAATTCGGGAATTTTCGGCGCCCAGCAGCCAACGATGAAGCCATTGACGAGAAACAGCAGCGAAACCGCTATCCTGTTCTTCGTTACGTAGCCGCTTCTAACCATCGGCGCTGTGTTAACGTGATCCATGTCTCTTCCCACAGTGTCTCGACGTCGGCACTCGCCCGACGCGTTTCTTGAATGATAGTTATGTCGTTCCGCCAGCCACGATCGTCCTGCAGCCGCTGTCGCGATAGCGCGCCAGCATGGCCGGGTCGGCGTCCTGCTCGACCACCAGGCACTCGCACTGCGCCACCGGAAGCACGCTATGTGGCGCGGCAGTGCCGAACTTGTCGGACGTCGCGGCGACCAGAACCTTCTTGCTTCGCGATGCTGCAAAACGCTTGAATTCAGCATCTTCGAAGCCGAAGGCCGTCACGCCAGCAGTCAGATCTATCCCGCAAGCACCGAGGATGCAAAGATCGGGTGACAGGGATTCCATGTCGCGCATGGCCTTTGCGCCGAGCGCACCGCTGACCTGCCGGTCGATAAGCCCGCCGATCAGGATCACGTTAACCGCCGGCTTCTCGATCAGGGCGGCGGCGATCGCTGGCGCGTTGGTCGCTGCCGTCAGGGTCAAATCCATTGGCAGGGCCGTCGCAATTGCGAGGTTGGTGCTGCCCGCATCGAAAAACACGGTCGAGCCGGGAACGATCTGCGACACAGCGGCGACGGCGAGCGCCTGCTTGCGATCCCGCGCGATCCCTGCCCGGTGGCCAAGGCTCCCGCCGGCGGGCGCAACCGGCAACGCGCCACCATAGACGCGCTCGCACAGGCCGGCAGCTGCCATCTCGCGCAGGTCCCTGCGGACCGTGTCTTCGGATACACGGAATTCAACTGCAAGGTCTGCCGCTAGCACCCGACCATCACTGTGCAGCTTCCGCAGGATGACGCTTTGGCGCTCCTGCAGGAGAAGTTCGTTCGCATTCATGCCGACTTCAGCCTGGTTGATCAAAAACTGATAAAAACATGCATAAACGGATACAAACGTGCACGCAAGTGTGGTGCGTTATCTCGATCTTCACAAACTGAAACGGGGCGCGCCAAATCTGTGATAAATGAGAAAAATATTCGCAGATGCCGATTTTCTTCGCAGTTTTCTACGCTTCGCAGCGATCAGCTTTTCTGCGATTTTTCGTGCATCAAACACCCTGTGAATTGGATAAATAGATGAACCTCCTGAAGACTATCGCCGCTGCAGCACTGATCCAGGCCGCCGCCCTTCTTCCCGCCGTTGCCGGCGAAAACCTCGCTGCCATCAAGTCTGCGGGTGTCTTCAAGATCGGCACGGAGGGTACTTACGCCCCGTTCACCTATCATGACGATAGCGGCAAGCTGGTCGGCTTCGACGTGGAGATCGGCGAGGCGGTTGCTGCCAAGCTCGGCGTCAAGGCCGAATTCGTCGAAGGCAAATGGGACGGCCTGATCGCCGGTCTTGATGCCAAGCGCTACGACACGGTCATCAACCAGGTCGGTATCACCGAAGCCCGCAAGCAGAAGTACGATTTCTCCGAGCCCTACATCGCATCCAAGGCCGTTCTCATCATTCGCGACGGCGACGACAGCATCAAGGGCTTTGCGGACCTGAAGGGCAAGAAGTCGGCTCAGTCGCTGACCAGTAACTTCGGCAAGCTTGCCGAACAGTCCGGCGCAGAACTCGTCGGTACCGATGGTTTCGACCAGTCGATCCAGCTCGTATTGACCAAGCGTGCAGACGCGACGATCAACGACAGCCTCTCCTTCCTCGACTTCAAGAAGCACAAGCCTGACGCTCCGGTGAAGATCGTCGCCCAGCAGGAAAATGCCGATTTTTCCGGCATCATCATCCGCAAGGGTGAGCCGGAGCTACTGGAAGCCATCAACAAGGCACTGGCCGACATCAAGGCCGACGGCACCTACAAGAAGATCTCCGACAAGTACTTCGGTCAGGACGTTTCGAAGTAACTCGTAACGCAGGCGGCTTGCTGCCGCCGCCACATCCTTTATATGTTCCCGAGAAAGCGTTCAGCGAAACCTCGCTGGACGCATCTTCTTTGAGGATTGAACCTTGCCGCACTGGCTTCAACTGATGGCGGAGTCGCTTGGTCCGCTCCTCTGGGCCGGCCTGATCTTCACGATCCCGCTGACGCTCCTGTCATTCACACTCGGTCTCATCCTTGGACTGCTGACGGCAATCGCACGGCTTTTCGCGCCGGCGCCGATCGCCGCCATCGCGCGCTTCTATGTCTGGGCCATCAGGGGCACACCGCTGCTGGTGCAACTCTTCGTCATCTTTTACGGCCTGCCGAGCATCGGCATCCTGCTCGACGCCTTTCCGGCAGCACTGATCGGCTTCACCCTCAACATCGGCGCCTATAGCTCCGAAATCATCCGCGCCGTTATCTCCTCCGTGCCGAAGGGGCAGTGGGAAGCGGCCTATTCGATCGGCATGAGCTGGCGCCAGGCGATGAGCCGCACGATCCTGCCCCAGGCCGGGCGCGTTGCTGTACCGCCGCTCTCCAATACGTTCATCTCGCTGGTGAAGGACACGTCGCTGGCGGCCGCCATTACGGTCCCGGAGCTGTTCCAGGCTGCGCAGCGCATCGTCGCGACCACTTACGAGCCGCTCATCCTCTACATCCAGGCCGCATTGATATACCTTGCTTTGAGCTCCGTCCTATCAGCGTTGCAGGTTCGCCTCGAGCGTCGCTTCGCGCGCTATGGCGGCATGCTGGAGGCAAACGCATGATCGAGCTTTCCCATATCGAAAAGCGCTTCGGCGACGCCGTCATCCTGAAAGACATCAGCATCCGGATTCCGGAAGGCAGCGTCACCGCACTCGTCGGCCCCTCGGGCGGAGGCAAGAGCACGCTGCTGCGATGCATCAACCTGCTGGAGATCCCGACAGCAGGTACGATCCGCCTCGGCGACGAGAAAATAAGCTTTACGCCAGGCCAGAAGACCGGCTGGCAGGCGATCCAGAAGATCCGCCGGCAGACCGGAATGGTATTCCAGAACTTCCAGCTCTTTCCGCATCAGACGGCCATCGAGAATGTAATGGAGGGCCTCATCACCGTGCTCAAGTGGCCGAAGGAAAAGGCGCGTGAACGGGCGATGGAATTGCTGACAAAGGTCAACATGGCGCACAAGGCCGACGCCTGGCCTTCGACGCTCTCGGGTGGACAACAGCAGCGCGTCGCAATCGCCCGCGCGCTCGCTCCCTCTCCGCGAGTTCTTCTCTGCGATGAACCGACATCGGCGCTCGACCCCGAGCTTTCCGCCGAAGTCGTCGATGTTCTCGGCCGTCTCGCCCGCGAGGGCACGACGATGGTAATGGCGACGCATGACCTGCGCCTTGCCTCGAAGATCGCCAACGACGTTGTCTTCCTCGAGGCCGGCAGTGTGGTCGAGACGGGAAGCGCAAGGAACATCTTCACGGCGCCGGAGCGAGAGCGCACCAAACGCTTCATCTCGACGATCAACGCCGCCCATACCTACGATATTTAAGGGGCACGTGGAGCGACAGCGCGCAGCGCGTTCCCCCACAAGCAAGCCGGTCGAGCTGGTTCCTCACGTCTTTCGACGACAATCTTGAGCTTGCTCATATCAATTCGCGCATAAAAAGCAGAAGGGCGGCCCGAAGGCCACCCTCTTTTTGTCCCTCGCATCTTCGTCAGCCCGCGTAGCTGACCAACAGATCCTTGGCGTCGATCTGGTCGCCGGCTTTGACAAGCACTTCCGCGATCGCACCGTCCTTTTCGGCGTGGATCGCCGTTTCCATCTTCATAGCCTCGATAGAAACAAGCACGTCACCGGCATTGACCGCCTGGCCGGGCGAGACAAAGACGCGCGAGATGACGCCTGGCATCGGCGCACCGACATGCGCGGCATTGCCCGGTTCCGCCTTGCGGCGGGCGGCGGCACCGGTCGCACCATGCGCGCGATCCGGCACCTTGATGCGGCGCGGCTGGCCGTTGAGTTCGAAGAAGACAGTCACCATGCCTTGCTCGTCGGTCTGGCTCATCGCCTGGTTGACGACGACGAGCGTCTTGCCCTTTTCGATATCGGCAAACAGTTCCTCGCCGTCGGCAAGGCCGTAGAAATAGGCCGGCGTCGGCAGGACGGAGACCGGGCCGTAGGTGTCGGAGGCCAGCGCAAAGTCGGTGAAGACTTTCGGATACATCAGGTAGGAGGCGAATTCGAAGTCATTGACCTCGCGCTCCAGCTTGGTCTCGATCGCTTTGCGCTCGGCATCGAGGTCAGCGTCGGCAAGCAGCGAACCCGGACGCACCGTATAGGGCGCATCGCCCTTCAGTGCCTTCTTCTGCAGCGCCTCCGGCCAGCCTGATGGAGGCTGACCGAGATCGCCCTTCAGCATCGAGACAACAGATTCCGGGAAGGAGACTTCCTTGTCGGCGCTGACGACATCGGCAACCGTCAGGTCTTGGCTGACCATCATCAGCGCCATGTCGCCGACGACCTTCGAGGACGGCGTCACCTTGACGATATCGCCGAACATCTGGTTGGCGTCGGCATAGGCCTGCGCCACTTCGTGCCAGCGCGTCTCGAGACCGAGCGAACGGGCCTGTTCCTTGAGGTTGGTGAACTGGCCGCCCGGCATTTCGTGCAGATAGACTTCGGAGGCCGGTCCCTTGAGGTCGCTTTCGAAGGCCGCGTACTGATGGCGCACCGCTTCCCAATAGAAGGAGATACGGCGGATCCATTCCGGATCGAGACCGGGATCGCGTTCGGAGCCGCGCAGCGCTTCAACGATCGAGCCAAGGCAGGGCTGCGAGGTATTGCCGGACAACGCGTCCATCGCCGCATCGACCGCGTCGACGCCGGCATCGACCGCCGCGAGAACCGTCGCCGCTGCAATGCCCGAGGTGTCGTGCGTGTGGAAGTGGATCGGCAGGCTGGTGGCGTCGCGCAGCGCCTTGAACAGCGCCTTGGCGGCAGCCGGCTTCAGCAGGCCCGCCATATCCTTCAGCGCGATGATATGCGCGCCGGCTCTTTCGAGCTCAACGGCAAGGTCCGTATAGTACTTGAGATCGTACTTCGGGCGCGCCGAATTCAGGATATCGCCGGTGTAGCAGATTGCCGCTTCGCAGAGCTTGTTCTCCTCGGCCACCGCATCCATCGATACGCGCATGTTCTCGACCCAGTTCAGGCAGTCGAAGACGCGGAAGAGATCGATGCCGCCGGCAGCAGCCTGCCGGACGAAGTATTTGACGACGTTGTCAGGGTAATTCTTGTAGCCGACGCCGTTTGCTCCGCGCAGCAGCATCTGCAAAAGCAGGTTAGGCGCGGATTCCCGCACGAGCGACAGACGCTCCCACGGATCTTCCGTCAGGAAGCGCATCGAAACGTCAAACGTCGCGCCGCCCCAGCATTCGAGCGAAAGGAGGTTCGGCAAAGCGTGCGCATAGGTGCCGGCGATCCGCGCGATGTCATAGGTGCGCATGCGGGTCGCAAGCAGCGACTGGTGGCCGTCGCGCATCGTCGTATCGGTCATCAGGATGCGCTTTTCGTTGCGCATCCACTCGCCGAACTTCTTCGGACCGAGCTTGTCGAGAAGCTGCTTGGTGCCGTCGGCGATGCCGCTACCGTTGGTATAAGGGACAATCGGCTCGGCGATATCGGCGGACGGCTTCGGTCGATCCTTGGCTTCCGGATGGCCGTTGACCGTCACATCAGCGAGGTAAGTCAGAAGCTTCGTCGCGCGATCCTGTCGCTTGACCTGCTGGAAGAGCTCCGGCGTCGAGTCGATGAAGCGCGTGGTGTAGCTGTTATCCTTGAAATTCGGATGCGTGATGATCGCTTCCAGGAAGGTGAGGTTCGTCGCAACGCCGCGGATACGGAACTCACGCAATGCACGGTCCATGCGGGAGATCGCTTCCAGCGGGTTCGGGGCCCAGGCAGTGACCTTGACCAGCAGCGGATCGTAGTACCGGGTGATGATCGCGCCGGAATAGGAGGTGCCGCCATCGAGACGGATGCCGAAGCCGGATGCCGAACGATAGGCGGTGATGCGGCCGTAGTCCGGAATGAAGTTGTGCTCCGGATCCTCTGTCGTGATGCGGCACTGCAGGGCATGGCCGTTGAGGCGAATGTCCTTCTGCTCGGGAACGCCCGATTCCGGTGTACCGATCGCAAAGCCATCAAGGATGTGGATCTGCGCCTTGACGATATCGATGCCTGTAACGACTTCGGTGACCGTGTGCTCGACCTGGATGCGCGGATTGACTTCGATGAAGTAGAATTTGCCGGTGTCGGCATCCATCAGATATTCGACGGTGCCCGCACCGATGTAGTTGGTGGCACCCGCGATCTTCAGCGAGTATGCCGCCAGTTCCTGGCGCTGGGCTTCCGACAGGTAAGGCGCCGGCGCACGCTCGACGACCTTCTGGTTGCGGCGCTGGATCGAGCAGTCGCGCTCGAAGAGATGAACGACATTGCCATGCGTGTCGCCAAGGATCTGGCTTTCGACATGGCGCGCACGCTCGACGAGCTTTTCGAGATAAACCTCGTCCTTACCAAAGGCCGCCATCGCTTCGCGCTTGGCCTCCGTCACCTCGCGTGCAAGGTCGGCTTCCGAGCGGATGACGCGCATGCCGCGTCCGCCGCCACCCCAGGAGGCCTTCAGCATCACGGGGTAGCCGATCGCCGCCGCCATCTTGGCGACCTCAGCCATATCATCCGGCAACGGTTCCGTTGCCGGCACGACAGGCACGCCGACGGAGATTGCCAGATTGCGCGCGGCGACTTTGTTGCCGAGCTGGCGCATTGTATCGGCCGTCGGACCGATGAAGATGATGCCTGCCTTATTGCAGGCATCGACGAATTCCGGGCTTTCCGACAGCAGGCCGTAGCCGGGATGGATCGCATCGGCGCCGGAAAGCTTGGCGACGCGGATCACCTCATCGATCGACAGATAGCTCTCGATCGGACCGAGGTCGCGGGCAAGATGCGGGCCGCGGCCGACCTGATAGCTTTCGTCTGCCTTGAATCTGTGCAGTGCCAGTTTGTCTTCTTCCGCCCATATCGCGACCGTTTTTATCCCGAGCTCGTTGGCCGCGCGAAACACGCGGATGGCAATTTCCGAACGGTTGGCAACAAGTATCTTGGATATGGGCAATGCAGTCTCCTCACGGCATCGAAACGGGCAATGCTGCACCCGCGAAGAGAAGTCTTAACGCGCTGTCACGGAAAGTTCAATTTCCGGAACCGTCCGAAATAAAATTTCTCTAAGACTAGGTGATCAGCCCATGCCGGAAGGCGACAGCGACCGCGTGCTGTCTATTCTTTGCCTTCAGCTTGTCTTGTAGGCCGTTCATGTACCAGTCGACGGTGTGGTTTGAAATCTTGAGGCGTTTGCCAATCTCAACCGAGGTCATGCCTTCCGCGAGATATTGAAGTATTTCCATCTCCCGGCGCGTCAAACGCGTGTCGATGCCGGAAACTTCTTCGAGCGCATCCGCCTCCCCCTTCAGCTCAAGGGGACGCCAGAAAGCCTTTCGGGCAATGGCATCAAAGAGCGAAATCTCGACAGGAGAGAGGTCTACGGGTGTCCCGCCTACGCTCATGTTGCCGAGGATGCCGTTTCTGCCCTGGATTGGGAAAATGTAGCCGTCCTTCAGGCCATGGCTATGTGCGTCGGCCATCATTTGCTCCATCCGGCGATGGTGCGGATCCTTCCGGAAGGCCGCCAGGCTGTCCCTCCAGCGAAACGGCCTTTGCGCATATGCAAGATAACGCACCGTCGGGTCGCTCAGAACATACTTCTTCGAAAGATAGATCTGCGGCCATTTCTCTGGCCAATGACCGGCAAACATAAGACTGATTGGATCTTCAGTCGCCTTCAGGTGTCGCAAAAGGCCATAATACTGGAAGCCGTAGGCGTGGATGACATGCTCCAGTTCGCCAACAACTCCTTCGGGTCTTCGACACTCTTCCAGAACGACAAGCAATTGAATTAATGAATGAATACTCAAAATAAATGCCCCTACGCCAGTTGGGCTCCTAGCCGAATGATCACGACCAAGGGAAGTGTTTGGTTGGGCGCCCCTGCGACGCATTTAGACGTCAATCTATGGTGTGCCAGCGCGACCATGCAACGCAAGTGAAAATTGCGAGATTTGCGATACGTCCCAAAAAAGTTCAGTCCCTCGGAATGGATTGCTGTGGGTGCGCTCCGTAAAAGAAATTTGCCGCGACCGCTCGTCTGAACGCTTCGTTAATCGCTGGTTCAGGTATCTTTTTGTAGCGTTGCAGCGTCCATTATTTCGCACATGCACAAGAGGTATCGCCGTGTCGCTATTCAAGGTCTATGCTAGAGCTTTGCGCTATCTCGGCGCCTACAAGCTCCGCGTATCCCTGGTCGTTATTGCGAACATCGTGCTTGCCGCGATCACAATCGCCGAACCGATTTTGTTCGGTCGCATCATCGATGCAATTTCAGGCAAGGGCGAAGTCAAACCCATCCTTTTCATGTGGGCCGGCTTTGCCGTTTTCAACACCATAGCGTTCGTTCTTGTCGCTCGTGAGGCCGACCGGCTGGCCCATGGCCGCCGCGCCACACTGCTGACGGAAGCGTTCGGCCGTATCATCTCCATGCCGCTGTCCTGGCATCATCAGCGTGGCACGTCGAATGCGCTGCATACGCTGCTGCGCGCATGCGAAACGCTCTTTGGCCTTTGGCTCGAGTTCATGCGCAACCACCTGGCGACTGCCGTTGCCATCGCGCTTCTGGTGCCGACTGCGATGTCGATGGACCTGCGTCTTTCGGGCGTGCTGGTCGTGCTCGGCGTCGCCTATTGGCTGATTGGTCGTCTCGTCATGAGCCGCACCAAGGATGGCCAGGCGTCGGTCGAAAACCACTACCACACCGTTTTCTCACACGTCAGCGACTCGATCAGCAACGTATCGGTCCTCCATAGCTACAATCGCATCGAAGCAGAAACCAAGGCACTGAAGTCGTTTGCCGAGCGCCTGCTGCAGGCTCAGTATCCGGTTCTCGACTGGTGGGCTCTCGCGGGCGCCATGAACCGCATGGCTTCGACCATTGCGATGATGATCATCCTCGTCATCGGCACGCTCATGGTTCAGTCCGGCGAGCTGCGCATCGGCGACGTGATTGCCTTCATCGGCTTTGCGAACCTGCTGATCTCGCGTCTCGACCAGATGCGCCAGTTTGCCACGCAGATTTTCGAGGCCCGTTCGAAGCTCGAGGATTTCTACTCGCTCGAAGACTCCGTACGTGAACGCGAAGAGCCTGCCGGCAATGACGATATCGCCGACGTGAAGGGTGAAGTCGAATTCCGCAACGTGTCGTTCCGCTTCGGCAACACCGCGCAGGGCTTGCACAACGTGTCCTTTACCGCCAAGGCTGGTCAGACGGTTGCGATCGTCGGTCCGACCGGTTCGGGCAAGACCACGATGATCAACCTGCTGCAGCGCGTGTATGACCCGGATAGCGGCCAGATCCTCGTCGATGGTCACGACACGACGAAGATCACCCGCAAGTCGCTGCGCCGCTATATCGCGACGGTGTTCCAGGATGCCGGCCTGCTCAACCGCTCGATCAGCGACAACATTCGCCTCGGCCGGGAAGGCGCCTCGGATGAGGACATGCGTCGAGCAGCTGAAGCGGCCGCTGCCGCCGACTTCATCGAGACGCGCGAAGAGCAGTACGACACCCATGTCGGCGAACGCGGCAACAGGCTTTCCGGCGGCGAACGTCAGCGTGTGGCGATTGCCCGCGCCATCCTCAAGGATGCCCCGATCCTCGTGCTCGACGAAGCGACAAGCGCGCTTGACGTCGAAACCGAAAATCGCGTTAAGGCCGCAATCGACAACCTGCGCCAGAACCGCACGACCTTCATCATCGCGCACCGTCTTTCGACTGTTCGCGAAGCAGACAAGGTCCTGTTCCTGGACGGTGGCCGTGTCGTCGAAGAAGGCAGCTTCGATGAGCTCAGCCATAGCAACGGCCGGTTCGCGGCACTGCTGCGCGCCAGCGGCATCCTCACGGACGAAGAAGTTCGCAAGGCGCACACGACCGAGGCCGCATAAGACGGATCGCTCAGGGAAAAACAGAAGCCGGACGGTACCTGCCGCCCGGCTTTTTTCTTGCCCGCATGGAGTTCGCGCATAGCTTAAGGGAAACTGTATTGCCGGAGGCGATATGAAGGTCCTGCGAATCGTAGCAAACATCGAAACAGCCGACCCGGCCGCTGCCAAGGTCTTCTATAAGGATATCCTTGGTCTGGACGTGCTGGTGGATCACGGCTGGATCTCCACATATGGCTCAAACCAATCAATGCGGGTCCAGGTGGGCTTTGCGAGCGAGGGCGGCTCAGACACGCCGGTTCCAGGCCTCTCGATCGAGGTCGACGATGTTGACGAGGCCTTCGCAACCATGAGCGCGTCAGCCTTCGAAATCATCTATGGGCCGGCCAATGAGCCTTGGGGCGTTCGGCGCTTCTACGTGCGCGACCCCTTTGGAACAATCGTGAATATTCTTTCCCATAGGCCTTGAAGCCGGCAACACCCGACTCCTCGGGCGGGACGCGTCTGCGCCATCCAGCAGCAATTCGCGCGAAGGTGTTAGACTAAAGTCATAATCCCAAAGCCGCTCTCCGTATGGATGAGCTTTTCTGTCACACTCTTGTCAGGCGAACCTCGACCCGAGGGTATGCTTTGAGGAGAGCATGGTGGTCGCGCGCCGCGTTCACATCGTTCTGTGGAGGACAGAAAATGGCAAATATCGCAAGCGTCGACGGCCCTAAGGCCGGTCCGATGACGGGCGAGGAGAAGAAGGTTATCTTCGCTTCATCGCTCGGCACCGTTTTCGAATGGTACGACTTCTATCTTTACGGTTCGCTCGCAACCTATATCGGCGCGACCTATTTTACCCAGTATCCGGAAGCAACGCGAAACATCTTCACGCTTTTGGCCTTCGCTGCCGGCTTCCTCGTGCGTCCGTTCGGCGCACTGGTCTTCGGGCGTCTCGGCGATCTCGTCGGACGCAAATACACGTTCCTGGTGACGATCCTCATCATGGGCCTCTCTACCTTCCTCGTCGGTATCCTGCCGGGTGCGGCGACGATCGGTATCGCAGCACCGATCATCCTGATCGGACTTCGTCTCCTGCAGGGTCTTGCGCTCGGCGGTGAATATGGCGGTGCGGCGACTTACGTGGCCGAACATGCACCCCATGGACGCCGCGGTTACTTCACGTCGTGGATCCAAACCACGGCTACGCTCGGCCTCTTCCTGTCGCTGATCGTCATCGTCGGTGTGCAGTTCCTGATGGGCAAGGAAGCCTTCGCGGCATGGGGCTGGCGCATTCCGTTCCTCGTCTCCGTCGTGCTCCTCGGGATTTCCGTCTGGATTCGACTGAAGATGAACGAATCTCCGGCATTCCAGCGCATGAAAGCCGAAGGCAAGGGATCCAAGGCACCGCTGACGGAAGCTTTCGGTCAGTGGAAGAACGCCAAGATCGCCCTGATCGCGCTTCTCGGCGCAACGATGGGTCAGGCGGTCGTCTGGTACGGCGGCCAATTCTATGCGTTGTTTTTCCTGCAGAACGTGCTCAAGGTTGATCTGCAATCGGCAAACATCATGGTCGCCATTGCGCTCTTCCTGGGCACGCCCTTCTTCGTCATCTTCGGCGCCCTGTCCGACAGGATCGGCCGCAAGCCGATCCTGATGGCCGGCCTCTTGATCGCCGCCGTTACCTACACCCCGCTGTTTAAGGCCATGACCTGGACTGCCAATCCGGCGCTCGCGGAAGCCCAGGCTTCTATCCGTGCAACCGTGACGGCCGATCCGGCGGATTGCAAATTCCAGTTCAACCCAACTGGAACGTCGAAGTTCACCAACTCTTGCGATGTGGCCACTGCCTTCCTGACCAAGAACTCGGTGCCTTATGATGTCGTGCCCGGCCCGGCAGGCCAGCCTGCCACGATCAAGATCGGTGACGAAACCATCCCCAGCTTCGACGTCGTCGCCGCCGGCGACAAGGCAAAGGCAATGACGGGCGCGTTCGAAAAGGGCGTCAACATCGCCCTTCATGATGCCGGATACCCGCTGAACCGCGGCGCCATCAAGGTGCCGGATGCGAAGCTGGACGCCTTCATCGCGGCCAACCCTGAGCTTGCCCTCAACGCTGACGCAGTACGCGCCGGTGAAAAACAGACCATGCCGGCCGACAAGCTGGTTGCCGACAAGCTGCTGACGGCCGATGAAGCAAAGGGCGCCACCGACATGGCGGTCTATAACATTGCCAAGGGTGGAAGCTTCTCCATGGTAGCCGACCCTGCCCGTGTCAACTGGATCGGCACGATCGCCATTCTGTTCGTGCTCGTTCTCTATGTGACGATGGTCTATGGCCCGATCGCAGCTCTGCTGGTCGAACTCTTCCCGACCCGCATCCGCTACACCGGCATGTCGCTGCCTTACCATATCGGCAACGGCTGGTTCGGCGGCTTGTTGCCGGCGATGGCCTTCGCAATGAGCGCGGCCAAGGGCGATATCTACTTCGGCCTCTGGTATCCGATCGTCTTCGCAGCCATCACGCTGGTCATCGGCCTGATCTTCCTGCCGGAAACGAAGGACCGCGATATCCACGCCATGGATTGAGCCGATTAAAGACTGCAAACATCTGCCCGGCGCTCTCAAGGCGCCGGGTTTTTTACTTATGGAGGGCTAGAGAAGACGGCTCAGCCGCGGCGTCGGCCAGCCGCCATCACGATCGATGGAGAACACCAGACCGCAGCGCGCGAAGAGGACTGAGGTGGCAAAGGCGAACCAGGCGCCCAACGCAAGGCCGGCCACGACATCGCTTGGATAATGCACGCCGATGATGACGCGTGTGGCGCCAAGCCAAAGGCCGATACCGATAAAACCAAGGCGAAAACGCGGGAAAAGAAGTGCGAGCGCCACGAACAGCGCGCCGATGTTGGCCGAATGGCCGGACGGAAAGCTCTGGTGCAGGAAGTCAGCATTGAAAGGCGCGAAGCTGAAGATACCCTCCTGGTCATAGATCAGTGGTCGGGCCCGGCCGATTGCAAACTTCAACACGTTGGCAACGATGCTGGTGACCAGCACAGACAGCCCGACATACGCCGTCATCTGTGTGAAATAGACCATGCGGAACCGCCTGCGCACCTTCCAGAGTCGGCGGCGAACGAGATAGCCGGTGGCAAAGATCGTGCAGAGGCCTGCCAGGATCCAGGCGAGCCTGCCGATATCGGTAATGTCCCCGGCAACGGTGATCAGCCGCGGCGCCAGGTCCTTGGCCGCCTGTCCGAGCGGACGGTCGAAGACGAAGAAAGCAATGGCAATCGCGTTGATGGCGGTGAACACGAAGCCCTTCCAGGGAACCCGCCGATGGATCGTACGCCGCGTCTCATAACGCTTTCGCAGATAGTTCCAGAAACTTGGCTTGCGATCGACGGTCCCGCTCATTCCACTCCGCTCTTTCCTCAATGCAGAAGGGAGATAGGGGCGACAATAACTGCCTTCAAGCAAAGGCCCTCCGCATCGGTGGATGCGGAGGGCCGAAAGCGTGTTTCACGTGAAATATCAGGCAGAAAGCGCCTTGAACTCGGCGAGGATCGCGTCACCCATGTCAGTGGTTCCGACCTTCGTGCACCCTTCGGCCATGATATCGCCGGTGCGGATGCCCTTGTCGAGCACGTTGGCGATCGCCTTTTCGAGGTTGTCGGCTTCCTTCACGAGGTTGAAGGAATAGCGCAGGCACATGGCGAACGAAGCGATCATCGCGATCGGATTAGCGATGCCCTTGCCGGCAATGTCAGGAGCCGAACCATGCACGGGCTCATAAAGGGCCTTGCGCTTGCCGGTCTTGGCATCCGGGGCGCCAAGCGAAGCCGAAGGCAGCATGCCGAGCGAGCCAGTCAGCATGGCGGCAACGTCGGACAGCATGTCGCCGAACAGGTTGTCGGTGACGATGACGTCGAACTGCTTCGGCGCGCGCACCAGCTGCATACCGCCGGCATCGGCCAGCATGTGCTCAAGCTTGACGTCGGAATACTTGTCCTTGTGCGTCGCGGTGACGACCTGGTTCCACAACACGCCCGACTTCATGACGTTGCGCTTTTCCATCGAGCAGACGCGATTCTGACGCGTGCGGGCCATTTCGAAGGCCACGGCCGAGATGCGCTCGATTTCGTAGGTATCGTAGACCTGCGTGTCGATCGCACGTTTCTGGCCATTGCCGAGATCGGTGATGGTCTTCGGCTCGCCGAAATAGACGCCGCCTGTCAGTTCGCGGATGATCAGGATATCGAGGCCTTCGACCAGCTCCGGCTTCAGCGAGGAAGCGGAAGCGAGCGCCGGGTAGCAGATGGCCGGACGCAGGTTTGCGAAAAGCTCCAGATCCTTGCGCAGACGCAGCAGGCCGGCTTCGGGGCGCACTTCATAGGGAACATCATCCCACTTCGGGCCGCCGACGGCGCCGAAGAGAACGGCGTCGGCTGCGAGCGCCTTCTGCATGTCGGCTTCGGAGATCGCGGCACCATGTGCGTCATAGGCGCTGCCGCCGACCAAACCTTCATCGGTGACGAAGCCGGCATTCATTGCCTCGTTCATATAGGCAATGATCTTGCGGACCTCACCCATGGCCTCGGGGCCGATGCCGTCGCCCGGCAGCAGGAAAAGATTGCGCGCTGTCATGAAACCCTCCGCGGAAAAACAAGTTGCGGCTTCTTAGACCTGCAAAAACGGCATTTCAAGCGAGTGGGAGGCCGATTCGGTACGGTTGCAGAATTACTGCCAACATCCCTCGTTGACCGATCGGCGCGTGCGGGTCCACAAGAAGAGCCTCCATCGCCACGGTCATCGGATATCATCATGCCATCTGCGCCCCTGCACCTCGACACGCCGCTTTTCCGCACCTCCGCCGATTACAGCGCGAGCAACAAGCCGCTATGGCTGAAGCTCGACGCGCTGCAGCCCTCTGGAAGCTTCAAGCTTCGCGGTGTTGGCAGGCTTTGCCAGCATGAGATCGAGAACGGCGCCCGTGAGATCTTCTGCGCCTCCGGCGGCAATGCGGGGATCGCCGCCGCTTATACGGGACGGGCGCTCGGCATTCCGGTGACGATCGTCGTACCGGAGACGACGTCGCCGGAAGTGCGCCAATCGATCGAAGCAACTGGCGCCACGGTTCTGGTGCACGGATCGGTGTTCGACGAAGCCAATGCTTATGCAATCGAATGCGCGAAGGCCAGAAAGGCAGCCTACGTGCACCCATTCGATCATCCGCTTCTGTGGGATGGGCACGGCACCCTGATCGACGAGGTTGTCGCGAAGGGCGCCGAGTTTGATTGCGTCATCACGAGCGTCGGCGGTGGTGGCTTGCTGGCGGGTATCGTTGCCGGTCTCAAGCGAAACGGCCTGTCTGATGTGCCGGTCATTGCCGTCGAGACCCAAGGAGCTGCGTCGCTTCATGCCAGTCTCGCTGCAGGCGAGCGCATTACCTTGCCGGCGATCACGTCGATCGCCAGCTCGCTCGGTGCGCGTCAGGTGGCGCAGCATGTCTTCGATCTGCCGAAGCACCACCCGATCGAAAGCGTCACGGTGACCGATGCGCAGGCGGTCACTGCCTGCCTGAAGTTCGCCGATGCCTATCGCATTCTGGTCGAGCCCGCCTGTGGGGCCGCTCTGGCGGTGGCCGACATGCATCCCGATATCCTCGCTCGCTTCAACAATCCGCTGATCGAAGTCTGCGGCGGCATCGGTGTCTCGCTGGAAAAGCTGAAGGCCTGGAAAGACCGGTTGCTGTAGCAGCAAAAGAAAAAGCCGAGCGAAAACCCGGCTTTGACGAATGCTATGTTTCTTAAGACTTAAGCAGCCCAGGGGCGCGATGCCGCGTTCTTGGCTTCGAAGCTATCGATTGCCTTGCCCTTCTCGAGCGTCAGGCCGATATCGTCGAGGCCGTTCAGCAGGCAGTGACGCTTGAACTCGTCGAGATCGAACTTGATCGAACCGCCGTCCGGACCGGTGATCTCAAGGTTTTCCAGGTCGACCGTCAGGATCGCGTTGGAGCCGCGCGAGGCGTCGTCCATCAGCTTGTCGAGGTTTTCCTGGCTGACCTTGATCGGCAGAATGCCGTTCTTGAAACAGTTGTTGTAGAAGATGTCGGCGAAGCTGGTCGAGATGACGCAACGGATGCCGAAGTCGAGAAGCGCCCACGGCGCATGCTCGCGCGACGAGCCGCATCCGAAGTTGTCGCCGGCAACGAGGATCTTTGCATTCTGATAGGCCGGCTTGTTCAGCACGAAATCCGGGTTCGGAGAACCGTCTTCATTGTAGCGGGCTTCGGCGAAAAGACCCTTGCCAAGACCGGTGCGCTTGATCGTCTTCAAGTAATCCTTCGGAATGATCATGTCGGTGTCGATGTTGACAACAGGCAGAGGGGCAGCAACGCCCGTCAGCTTTACGAATTTGTCCATGGCCTGGCTCCAATGTCAGCAGACGTAGTTTTGTTGATCAGCGTTTAGTCCAGATTTCGGCCGAAATGAAGGAAAATTTACATCGCGAGAAAGGCCGCGCGCGGATTCGACGCGCAGCCATCCATGGATATCGTGAGATCAACTTGCATTCGCTGGCGCATTCATTGCCCAGAGAACCCCGAACGGGTCGCGAAGCTGGCCATATCGATCGCCCCAGAACATCAACTGGACAGGCAGGATGACCTCCGCGCCGGCAGTAACGGCGCGGCCCCACCAGAAATCGATATCGTCGATAACAAGCTGAAGCGTAAAGCCCTGATGCTTTTCGAAGGGATGACCATGCTCGGGATAGGCATCGCAGAGCATCAACGAGCTTCCGTTGATGTAGAGATGGACATGCATCGTCCGCCCATTTTCATCCGGGGGAACGACAAACGCCTCCTCGGCACCGAACGCACGCTTGTAGAATTCCGCGGCCTTTAGCGCACCATCGACCGTGACGTACGGCAACAGGCCATTCTTGACCGGCGGCATTTTCGTTGCGCCGGTTTCCGTTGCGGTATCCATTCTGTCCTCCATTGTTTGATTTGGTTTGGGCAAAAGCCCTGGCCTTCCAAAGACGCGGGAAGATCAGCCAAGCCGACAACGATGTCGAAATTTTTCTGGAAACGACCCGACGGTCAGAGGTCGATGATCGTGCCGCGCCCGTCATTCCAGATACGCATGTTCTCGCCGGAATGAGACTTCGTTCTGGCGGTGGCGCGAACGGGGGCCGGTTTCATCTTCAGCGAAAGCGCGCGGCCAACCATGAGCACCGTCAGGATACCGCCGACTGCGATCGTCACAGAGAATGTGAGGAGCGCCAACGCAACGAAGGCTGTGATGCCTGCGAGCAGGAGGAAGACGGAACGAATGCTTTGCATGGTTTAGACCTTTCTTCGGAAAGGAATGTGGTCCTTCATTTCTTTCTCTGCAAGGTGAGCATGGCTTTTTGTTGTCTTGCCACCCATCACAAAGCTTGGCACAGATTTGTGATGACCCGCAACTCTCCGACTCGTTCCTTGAATCTCCGCCGTTCGGTGCTAAGCGTTCCGGCCATCAATGCACGCGCCTTGGAAAAGACCCATGCGCTCGATTGCGACGCCGTGATCTTCGATCTCGAGGACTCGGTGGCGCCGGAGCGAAAGGCGGAAGCCCGCGACAATCTGAAAGCCTTTTTTTCGGGCCCTCCTCTGGTGAACAAGGAGCGGATCATCCGCATCAATGCGCTGGCTTCCACATTCGGCAATGCCGACATGGAGCTGGTCTTGGCATTGGAACCGGATGCCGTGCTTCTGCCGAAAGTGGACGAGCCTCAGGATGTGATGTCCATCAGCGACCGGCTTGCCGATGCCGATGCGCCGGATAGCCTCCGCATCTGGGCGATGATCGAAACGCCCCGCGGCATTCTGAACGCGGCGGCGATCGCCGAAGCCGGACGCACGCCGGGTTCGAGACTCGATTGTTTCGTCGTTGGCCTCAACGACCTGCGCAAAGAGACCGGTGTCTTGCCGCAGCCCGGCCGCACCTATCTCGTGCCCTGGCTGATGCAGGTGGTTCTTGCCGTGCGGGCCTATGGCCTCGACGCGATCGACAGTGTCTTCAATGATTTCAAGGACGCAGATGCCTTCGACGCCGAATGCGCGCATGCCCGGGCCATGGGCTTCGACGGCAAGATGCTGATCCATCCTGCTCAGATCGAAGCGTCAAACCGGCATTTCGGCCCGGACAAGGCGGCAATTGCCGAGGCGGAGGCAATCATCGCTGCCTTTGCCGGCCCGGCTGCCGAAGGTCTGAACGTCATCAATGTCAATGGACGGATGATCGAGCGGCTGCATCTTGTCCAGGCGGAAAGTCTGGTTCATAAAGCCCGCCTGATTGCAGAGCGCCAAACGGCGAAGTGAAAGACGACTCTAGATGAAGCTTTATCGCCTTCTGACCGGCCAGGATGATGCCGCTTTCTGTCATCGCGTAACCGACGCCCTCAACAAGGGCTGGTCGCTGAACGGCTCGCCGTCACTGACCTTCAACACCCTGACCGGCCAGGTGATGTGCGCTCAGGCGATCGTCAAGGAAGTCGAAGGCAAGGACTACCACCCGGACATGAAGCTGTCCGAACAGTAAGCGAAGGCTTAGCGTTCGGCCGCCTCTTCGGCACTTGCCTCGATCCGTTCCATGTCGTCGTCGCTGAGACCGAAATGGTGGCCGATCTCGTGGATGAGGACGTGGGTGATGATATCGCCCAGCGTCTCGTCGTTCTCGGCCCAGTAGTCGAGAATCGGCCGCCTGTAGAGGCGGATACGGTTCGGCAGTTCGCCGGTTTCCATCGTGAAACGCTCCGAGATCCCCCGGCCTTCAAAGAGGCCGAGAAGGTCGAATGGCGTTTCCAGCGCCATGTCCTCGAACACGTCGTCGTCGGGAAAATCCTCGATCTCGATGGTCAAATTGGTGGTCAGCGAGCGGAATTCTTCCGGCAGGTGGCTATATGCCTCCATCGCCAACGACTCGAAGGTACTGATCGTCGGCGCGTGGCGATCCCGCCAATCCTCGCTCTGGTCTATGCGGGCCATTAATATTCCTTCCTTTGCCGCCCATATAGAACCTTTGCGCACGATTTTCGAGAGCGGAATCAAAGGCAGGAATAAATTCACATCAAATGCCTGTTGACTCTTTCACCCGCCTCTGGAATCCATAAGAACATAACAGGAACATATGAGACTTGGAGAACGTCATGGCACAGCCGGCCGTGATGCGCGAGCGGCTTTTTGCGCTCCGCGAAACCATTGCAAAGCTTGAGGGAAAGCCCGCGCCGGCCTTGGCGGCTGCGGAAAGCGAAGCCTTGGCTGATAAAGGGCTCTCCGCGAAGAACGAAAGTGTCCTGCGTCTTCCTCTTGGAATCCCCACGCTGGACGAGGCGATCGATGGCGGCTTGCCGCTCGACGGGATCACCGAGGTTCGCTCGGACCTCTTGCGGGAGGCCGGTGCGGGCAGCGGCTTTGTGCTGGCGCTTGCCGCCATACTGCAGCGTCAAGTCGAGGAGAGCCACAGTGCGCCGCCACCGATCCTGTGGATCGCGGACATGGTTTCCACGATGGAAGCAGGCGTCCCCTACGCCGTAGGGTTACGAGATTTCGGTCTGAAACCGGACCAGTTCTTCTATGCCAGTCCGCGCAAGCTTGAAGACGCTCTCTGGCTTGCGGAAGCGGCAGTCGAAAGCGGCGTTTTTCCTGCGACGGTTCTGGAGATCCGCGGCAACCCAAAGCCCTTCGACCTGACGGAGAGCCGTCGTTTGAGCTTGCGGGCGAAAGCATCGAAACGCCCGCTTTTCTTGTTGCGGCAGGCTGGAGAGGAAGAAGCCAGCAGCGCTTATTTCCGCTTCCTTGCAGCACCCGCGCCGGCACAGGCGCGCCCCTTGCCGGATGGCACGATGCTGGGCGGTAGCATCGGCAATCCGGTTTTTCATCTCACCCTGGAGAAGAGCCGCAACCCGGCTCCCCTCTCCTTTCTACTGGAGTGGAACTCTCATGACCGCCGTTTTTTCGCCGTCTCCCGATCAGCCAACCCTCGCCTTCCAGACGAACGCGCAGCGCATTCTGGCACTCCACTTTCCGCATCTTCCAACCGACCGGATATCAAGAAAGAAATGGGGGCTCTCCTGGCGTTCGCACGGTCGTCCTGAGGCAGCGCCGATTGTCTGTTCCAGCCGGCTCAACAATACCATGCGGCTAACGGCGCTGGACGAGGCGGCCGAAGCCCTCAAACTCAGAAAGCATATGGGCGTTGCCGAAGCCCGCGCCACCTATCCCAAGCTCGATGTGATCGAGGACGACCCAGCTGCCAACCGACGTTTCCTGGAAGCCATCGCCGACTGGTGCGATCGCTATACCCCGCTTGTCGCTCTCGATGGCGTGGATGGCCTGTTTCTCGACATTACCGGCTGCGCCCATTTGTTCGGCGGCGAGACGCCTCTTCTGAAGGATATTCTCGCCAGGCTCTTCCAGATGGGGGTTGATGCCCGCGGCGCCATCTCTTCGTCGCCGGGATTATCCTGGGCCATCAGCCGTTTTGGCCAAGGAGGCATCATCGAACACGGAGAGGTCGAGCAGGCGCTTGCTCCTTTGCCGGTCGCGGCCTTGCGTCTCGAAGAAGCAACCATAGGCGCCCTGAATAAAACCGGGCTCAAATATGTGGGTGACCTTCTCAATGCACCACGCGCCCCGATTGCCCGTCGCTTTGGCGGATCCCTGCTCTTGCGGCTCGATCAGGCGCTTGGAACCGATGAAGAGCCTGTCTCTCCACGTCTTCCAGTCGCGAGCCTCTCGGTCGAACGTCGCCTGATTGAGCCGATCGGAGCCGAAGACGATATCCTCGCGCTCACCGGTCAGGTTGCCGTCTCCCTGAAGCCCTCCCTGGAAGCGCGTGGCATCGGCGGCCGCATCTTCGAACTGGTCCTGTTCCGTGTCGACGGCAAGGTGTTCCGCATTTCCGCCGAGACCGCGCAGCCCCTGAGAGAACCAAAGCGCATCGCCGCTCTCTTTGCCGAACGCCTGCAGGCAATCCACGATGATTTTGATGCAGGCTATGGGTTTGAGATCCTTCGTCTCAACGTGCTCCTTCACGAAGATTTCGTGACGTCGCAAGGCGATTTTGAACACCACCAGCAAAAGGAGGCCTCCCTTGCTGCCTTCGTGGATCGGGTTTCCGCCCGCCTCGGGGAGGACTGCCTGCAGACCTTCCAATTGCGGGAGAGCCACCTGCCGGAAAGAGCTGTCATTGCCGTGCCCGCAATCGATCACCTGTCCGCCCCGAAAACGAGGGAAGGACATCCTCCACCGGCCAGAAACGAGCGGCCCATCCGGATACTGCGGAAGCCGGAGCCGATGGACGCCTTTGCCGTCGAAGTCCCCGATGGGGCACCCGCCAGCTTTCACTGGCGGCGCAAGCAGCACCGTGTCTTGAAAAGCGAGGGGCCAGAACGACTGGCAACGGAATGGTGGCTCGATGGTTCGGACACGGGGGATCGGGACTACTTCCGGATCGAAGACGATCAGGGACGCCGTTTCTGGATCTATCGCCATGGCCACTATGAGCGTGACGCAACGCAGAACTGGTACATGCACGGAGTCAGTGCCTGATGTCGGCCTTCTTCGAGATCGGCGCAAAGACCAATTTTTCCTTTTTGGAGGGTGCATCCAAGCCGGAGGAAATGATCGTCCAGGCTGCCGTTCTGAGGCTTGGAGGACTTGGTATTGCCGACCGTAATTCGGTTGCAGGTGTGGTCCGGGCACATGCCCAATCAAAGGCGATCCAGAAGAAATTCGAGCGGATGAAAGCCGGGCTTCTGGAGGAGCATGAAAAGAAAGGCGTCATTCTTGATCCGATGCGTTTTCAGCCGGGCGCCCGCCTTGTCTTCTCGGATGGAACACCGGACATCCTGGCCTATCCCCAAGACCGTCAAGGCTGGAGACATCTTTGCCGGTTGCTGAGCACCGGCAACCTGAGGGCCGAGAAAGGTAAGTGCATTCTGACGGAGGCGGATCTGATGGAATGGGGCGACAACATGATGCTCGCGCTCATTCCCGATCCATCCGTTGCAGATGATGCCAATCAGGCAACGTTCGAAGCCTGTCTCGAGCGTTTCAGAAAGCGCTTCCGAAAAAACTTCCATGTGGCGCTCGCCCCCGCTTATGACGGCCGTGACAAACGTGTCTTCGCGACGCTCTCTGTATTGGCGGATCGTAACCGCATTCCGCTGATTGCCACCAACCAGCCGCTTTACCACGACACCACCCGTCGCCCCCTCGCCGACATCGTGACATCGATCCGAGAACATGTTCCAATTCCCGAGGCAGGCTTTCTTTTAGCGCCGAATGCCGAACGCTACCTCAAGGAGAGCGGCGAAATCCGGCGCCTTTTCCGCGATTACCCGCATGCGGTATCAAACACGGAGAAGTTCTTCTCACAACTTTCCTTTTCGCTCGATGAGTTGGAACACAATTATCCTCCCGAAAATGACGAGGGGGAAACGCCTTACCAAACCTTGGAGCGCCTGACCAAAACCGGAGCGGCAAAGCGTTTCCCCGACGGCATACCGGAGAAGGTTCAGAAAAACATCGAGTACGAGCTGAGCCTCGTTCGCCAGAAACAATATGAACCATACTTCCTGACGGTCCATCGGATCATCCAGTACGCCAGGCATGAGAAAAAAATCCTCTGCCAGGGTCGCGGCTCCGCGGCAAATTCCGTCATTTGCTACTGCCTCGAGATAACCGAGGTGAACCCTGAAAAAAGTACCCTGCTCTTTGACCGCTTCCTGTCGATGGACCGCGACGAACCGCCGGATATCGATGTCGATTTCGAGCATGAGAGGCGCGAAGAGGTCATCCAGCATATCTATGAGAAATACGGCAAGGAGCATGCGGGTCTCACAGCAGGGGTGACCACTTATCGCACTCGGTCCGCCGGACGTGAGGTTTCCAAAGCCTTCGGTCTCTCAGAAGATGTCCAGTCCGCGATCGGCAGCCTGGTCTGGGGCTGGTCGGAAGAGAAGCTATCCGAACGGGAAGCAAAGGCGGCCGGGCTCGACATTTTCGATCCCATGACCAAAAACGTGCTGAAATATGCATCCGAGCTTCTCGGTTTTCCCCGTCATCTCACCCAGCATGTCGGGGGTTTCGTCATCACCAGGGACAGGCTGGATGAAGTCGTTCCGATCATGAAGACGGCAATGCCCGGACGCTACATGGTCGAATGGGACAAGGATGATCTCGACAATCTGAAGATCCTCAAGGTCGATATCCTGGCGCTCGGAATGTTGACCGCCCTGAAGCGGGCATTCGATCTGCTTCTCCTGCATTACGACGTGAAGAAGACCCTCGCCGATCTCGGCAACGATAAGCATGAGGATGAGGATCCCGTCTATGCGATGATGTGCCGGGCTGACACGCTTGGCGTCTTCCAGATCGAGAGCCGAGCTCAGATGAGCATGCTGCCGCGTCTGAAGCCCCAAAGGTTCTATGATCTCGTCATTGAGGTCGCCATCGTCAGGCCGGGCCCCATTCAGGGAAACATGGTTCACCCATACCTGAAACGCCGGGAGGAAAAGGCACGCGGTATCCCAACGACATATCCGAGCCCGGAACTTAAGGAAGTTCTCAAACGAACACTCGGCGTACCGCTGTTTCAGGAACAGGCCATGCAGATCGCCATCACGGCTGCAGGTTTTAAACCAGCCGAAGCGGATCAGCTCAGACGCGCCATGGCGACCTTCAAACGAACAGGCACCATCGGCAATTTCGAAACGCGGTTCATTGAAGGCATGGTCGCGAAGGATTATCCCCGCGACTTTGCCCTCCAATGCTTCAACCAGATCAAGGGTTTTGGCGAATACGGCTTCCCGGAAAGCCACGCGGCCTCGTTCGCACTACTGGTATATGCCTCTTCCTGGGTGAAAGCCTACTATCCTGATGTCTTCTGTGCTGCGATGCTGAATTCGCAGCCAATGGGCTTTTATGCCCCCGCGCAGCTCGTCAGGGATGCAAGGGAGCATGGGGTTGATATCCGGCCCGTCGACATCAATGAATCGAACTGGGATTGCTTGCTTGAGGAGGCAGAATTTAACAAGCGTTCAGTCGATTTCCGGCATGCCAGCATGCGGAATGTCATCAAGACAAAGCGAGCCGTTCGGCTTGGCTTCCGGCAGATAAAGGGCCTTTCGGAAACGAGTATGGAACAACTCGTCGCCAACAGAGGCAGGGGCTATTCTTCCATTCGCGATCTCTGGCTACGTTCGGGCCTACAAAAGGCAGATATAGAACGGCTTGCCGATGCAGATACCTTTCACTCCATAAAGCTGTCGCGGCGGGAAGCGCTCTGGGAGGTGCGCGCGCTCGATGCGAAGAGCGCTGCCGAAAAGCTTCCTCTGTTCGACCAGGTGAGCCACATCGACTTGCAGGTCGAGCCGGAGACGCGGCTACCGGAAATGCTGCCTGGCGAACAAGTCATCGAGGACTATCGCTACCTCTCGCTTTCCCTGAAAGGTCATCCGGTCTCGTTCCTCCGCGACGAATTCCGCAAAGCCGGGGTCGTGCGGAGTGTCGATCTTCTCACCGTCCCGAACGGCAGAAGGGTGACGATCGCCGGCCTGGTTTTGGTGCGTCAGCGCCCGGGCTCCGCCAAGGGCGTCATCTTCATGACACTGGAAGACGAAACGGGCGTTGCCAATGCCATTGTCTGGCAAAAGGTCTTCGAGAAATATCGCCCGATCGTCATGGGAGCACGACTCGTGAAGATCCATGGCAGGCTTCAGAGCCAGAGCGGCGTGATCCACACCGTCGTCGATCATATCGAGGATATGACCCCCGCGCTCGGCATCCTACAGAAGGAAGCCCGTCGTTTTGGTGTTAGCGATCGTTCGGATCAAGCACTCAATCCGACGATGGATCCGCGTCAAAGGAAACTCGCAAACTCAGTTGAGAACGCCGTGATGGAGAAGAGACTGGACTCTGGCAGCCATGGCGCACGGGAAACAGCTCAGATCATGCCAAAAGGCCGCAATTTCCATTGAGAGCGTGCATCAGAACGCCGGATTTGAGGCTTGGCAGTGCACCGGAGAGTGCCTTCGACAGTCCCACAATGAGCGACGAATGGCCTATTCCGCGAGTCGATTTTTTCTTGACACCTATCATCTTCTTTTGCAGAAAAGGGGATAGTGAATGTCATGTTTGGAATGACGCCGTGCTTGTCTGCAGCTGCAACTACATAACCGATCACGAAATCCGGGAAGTCATCAACGAACTTCTCGATGAGGATTGTTGGCAGCTTATTGTGCCTGCAAAGGTATACCACGCCATGGGGAAACGAGGCCGCTGCTGTGGCTGCTTCCCGAACGTGGTCGACATCATCATCCAGACGACCGAGGAATATCACGCCCGTCACCACTCGACGGAAGCCGAAATATTTGATTTCATGTCCCGCCTCAGAGAATTCCATGAAGAAAACAGGAGAGCGGACATTGAAAGGCGACAAAAAAGTCATCGAGCGGCTTAACGAGGCCCTCTTTCTCGAGCTCGGCGCCGTCAACCAATACTGGGTCCATTACCGACTTCTTGAAGATTGGGGCTACACCAAGCTCGCCAAGAAGGAACGGGCAGAATCCATCGAGGAGATGCATCACGCCGATCGTCTGGTCGCGCGCATCATCTTCCTCGAAGGTCATCCCAACCTTCAGACTCTTGCCCCGCTTCGGATCGGCCAGAACGTCAAGGAAGTTCTGGAAGCCGACCTCGCCGGCGAATACGATGCCCGCACGGCCTACAAGAAATCACGCGACATCTGTCATGAGGCCGGGGACTACGTCTCGATGAAGCTTTTCGAGGAGCTTCTGGCAGACGAGGAAGGTCACATCGACTTCCTCGAAACACAGCTAGAGCTGCTCGGCAAGATCGGCGAATCGAAGTACGGCCAACTCAACGCCGACTCCGCCGACGAGGCCGAATAACGATTGACATGACCGGCAGCCCTGGCCGCCGGTCATTCACTCTGCGGCGCTTTGGCAGCCAAGTGCCTGAACTCGTCGACCACCTGCTCATAGACCGCCCGCTTGAAGGGCACGATGAGACCGGGCAGGCTTTCCATCGGCTTCCAATCCCATGCATCGAATTCCGCCGCATGGCCGCCGGGCGGCGGATTGATTGCGATCTCCTTCTCATCTCCATCGAAACGGAAGGCAAACCAGCGCTGCGTCTGACCGCGGAATTTTCCCTTTAGCCCAATGCCCACCAATTGGGGTGGCAAATCGTAGTTGATCCAGTTCCTGGCTTCCGCAAGCAGCGTCACCGTGCGAATACCCGTTTCCTCGTAAAGTTCCCGATAGGCGGCATCCAGCGGATCCTCGCCCTTGTCGATGCCGCCCTGCGGCATTTGCCAAAGCTGCGGCGATCCATCATATTCGGAGTTCTCTTCGGGAATCCGTCGCCCCGCCCATACGAGGCCTTCGCGGTTGAGGATCATAACGCCGACGCAGGGGCGATACGGCAGGTCTTCGGTGTTGACGATCATCTTGCTCATCAGCTCTCTCTATTTCAGGGTCTCTTCGGGTCGTTGGTCAGCGCAGAGACACCAACGATCTCAATGCCGCGCATCGCGGCCTCCTGCGTCCATTGCGCGATGGCATCAATACTCTCATCGAAGGCGGCGGCAACACCGATTGCCTGACCATTGCGCTTTGCGACGCGTTCAAGCTCGTCCAGCTTCTGGATGATGGCGTTCACATCAAGCTGCTTGTCCAACTGCACATCAGCAAAGGCGTAGGGCGCCTCCGTTCCCTTTGCGACTGCCGCGGTTTTGGACTGGGCCGACGTTCCATCGTCAAGAAACAGCAACCCGCGCTTTCGATATCCCGCATCACCGGCTCCATGGCGTTGGGGTCGGAAAGGAAGCGCCCGCCCTGATAATTCATGATGCCCGTATAGTTGGTGATCTCGCCCATTGCCCGGTGCAGGCTTTCAATATTCTTCGCAGCCGACGTCGACGTCAGCAGCGTGTCCGGCCCGGGATCGTTTGCCGGGTAATCAAAAGGTTCAAACGGAACCTGCAACAGGATTTCGTGGCCTGCGCGGCGCGCTTCCTGCATCCAACGTTGCAGGCTGTTGCCACTGGCGGCAAAAGCGAAGGTGACCTCCTCCGGCAATTGCTGGATCGCCCGCTGCGTGCCTGTCTGGCTTAACCCTAGTCCGCTCACAACGATCGCGATGCGTGTTCCGTGCGCACCCGACCATGGCCGCGCATACTGGTCCATCGGGCGACGTCCGTCCGGCCCGACGATCGGGAGCCGCCCCAACGGCGTACTTTCCAGAAGCGCATCGTTCGGCAACGCTGCCATTCGTGGATCCTGCCCGACCTGCGAGGCATCAACCAGCACTGGGCCATTTCCGTCGCGTTGTCTCGGGGAGTATTTCGTGACGACAGATCCGTCGCCCGTGACCATCTGCTCCACATTGGCACCCGATCGGGGATCAGATGGCACCATACCATTTGGAACCGCAGCGGACGAAGATTGCGACGGCACCTGATTTTGATTGGTATCGGATGGCGGCACAGCCGCCTGGTCTTGAACTGGCGGCATCTCGCGCTTCAGCCCATCTCCGCGGAATGCCGTATAAAGCGACGAAACCCCGATCAGAACGAGGCAAATCCCGGCGACGACACGGCCCGTTCGCAGAACACCCGGCCGCTGCCGCTTAACCTTACGGCCCTGTCCTAGTGGTGCGTGCAGATCGGTATTCAAGCTCGTTTCCGCTTCAGAATCAGGACAGCAAAAAGGCGCCAGGCCGGATATACCATCCGGCCTGACGCCTCAAATTGCAATTACTTGGCGCTAACGGCCTTGTCCGGATTGGGCGGGAAGGACGGGTCCGTCTTCTTGCCGCGAAGCAGGTCAAGCGCGTAGTTGAGCTGGACGTCATCCTTCGGATCCGGCGGAACATAGGCAACCGAACCGGAGCCTTCGTCCGTCTCGCTCTGGCCCTTGATGTGCCCACGCAGGCTGGACTCGCCTTCGGTGGTCATCTTGCCCTTCAGATCATCCGGCAGCGGCTCTTCGACCTTGATATCCGGCGTGATGCCGGTGCCTTGGATCGAGCGGCCCGACGGCGTGTAGTAGAGCGCCGTCGTCAGTCGCAGCGCGCCGTTTTCACCGAGCGGGATGATCGTTTGAACCGAGCCCTTGCCGAACGAGCGCGTTCCGAGAACGGTAGCACGACGCAGGTCCTGCAACGCGCCGGCAACGATTTCCGAAGCAGATGCCGAACCGCCGTTGATCAGGACGATTACCGGCTTGCCGTCCGTCAGGTCGCCCGGACCAGCGTTGAAGCGGCGGGTCTCATCGGGATTGCGGCCGCGGGTGGAAACCACTTCGCCACGCTGCAGCAGCGCATCCGACACCTGGATCGCCTGGTCGAGCAGACCACCCGGGTTCAGACGAAGATCGAGGACGTAGCCCTTCAGCTTGTCAGCCGGAACCGTCTTCTTGATCTTCTCGATCGCCTTCTCGAGATCGGGGTAGGTCTTCTCCGTGAAGGAGATGACGCGCAGATAGCCGACATCATCCTCGACGCGCGACTTCACGGCCTGCACAGCCACAACGTCGCGAACGATCGTCAGCTCTATAGGCTTGTCGGCACCCTTGCGGATCAGCGTCAGCTTGATCGGCGTGTTGACCGGGCCACGCATCTTTTCGACCGCATCTTCCAGCTTCAGGCCGCGAACGGACTGACCGTCGATCTCGGAAATGTAGTCACCAGCAAGAACGCCAGCCTTTGCCGCCGGCGTGTCGTCGATCGGCGTGATGACTTTGACGAGTTCATCTTCCATGGTGACCTCAATGCCGAGGCCGCCAAATTCGCCCTTCGTCTGGGTCTGCATGTCAGCCGCATCCTTGGCATTCATGTAGCTCGAATGCGGATCCAGCGAGGAAAGCATGCCGTTGATGGCATTTTCGATGAGTTTGTCCTCGGCCGGCGGCGTCACATACTGTGCGCGCACACGCTCAAAAACGTCACCAAAAACGGAAAGCTCCTTGTAGGTGGAGGCTCCGGCTGCTTCCGCAGGCACGCCTGCCGAATAGATGACGCTCATCGCGGTCGCACCCATCAATGCGCCGACCAGAACAAGAGAAGCCCTACGAATCATTGCGTGCCTTTCCAGTGTCTTTAGCGGTCCACCAAGGCCGGGAATCGACCGGTTTTCCATCTTTTCGAAATTCAATGTAAAGCGTCGGACGGTTGGTTTCCAGCGCCAATGCTGTCGCGCTTGCCACTCTTTTTGCGCCCATGGCTGCAAGTGGCTCGCCGGAGAAAACGAACTTCCCCTGGCGCGTGCTGATCGTCTCCATTCCGGAGAGGACGAGGTGGTATCCGTTGCCGGCATCGAGGATGATCATCTGGCCGTAGCTGCGAAAAGCACCCGCGTAAACGACAAGCCCATCTGCGGGAGCGGTAACCACCGTTTCCGGATTGGTGGCAAGCGTCATTCCCATCGCCTCATGGCCGGTTCCGTCGGCGTCGCCGAACTGGCGGAGGATATCGCCTGCCACAGGCAATTCCAGCTTCGCCTTCAATTCTCCGAAGGGATATGCGGGGGCAATGCGGTTTTTATCAGGCACGCCGCTCTCCGCGAGGGCCTTGGCCTGGGCGCGTTGCTCCTCGGTCAAGAGCTTGCGGTTTTCCTCGGCCTGGCGGGCCGCGGAGGCGGCGTCGCGAACCGATGCGATCTCGGTTTCCATCGATGCCACCAGCCCCTCGAGGCTTGTTGCCTTGCTGGCAAGATCCACCGACCGCTTCTTCTCCGCATCCAGTTCCGCCGCGCTGCTGCGGCTCAGCTTCTCGTTTTCAGCGAGAAGCAAATCCATCCGGCGCTCTTCCTCGATACTATTGGTCATCGTCGTCGTGAGTGCCGCTTTCTCCGCAGCGCTTGCCGTTTGCAACGCAGACAGATTGGCAAGATCGGCGACGAGCTTGTCAGTTTCCTTTCGGATACCGGGAACCACCGCGCCGAGCAGGATTGCGCTGCGAACCGATGCGAGCGCGTCGTCAGGTGTCACAAGGAGGGCCGGCGGCGGATTGCGGCCCATCCGCTGCAAGGCACCCAGCACCTCGGCCAGCAAGCCACGCCGTTCATGCAATGACCGGCGGACCGCGTCTTCCTTTACGCCGAGATCGGCCAGTTTCTTCTCGCTCTCCAGGATCTGCTTCTCGAGCGATTTGCGCCGCGCCGCGGAATCGATCAGCGCCTGTCGAACGCTGCTGGTGCTCTTGTCCAGATCCGCGATGCTCTTCTGAAGCTCAGCAACCTTATCGGAGGAGAGGCTGATGGTCTTCGACAGGGCTTCAAGCTCGGCGCGCGTCTCGTCTCGCTTCGCCGCAAGGTTGGCCGCCGGATCGGGCGGTGGCTGGGCAACCGTTGCATTTGCCAGGGCAGGCGCCTCGGGCAACGACATCCGCGCAGCTTCCGGCGCATCCTGCGCAAAGGCGCCCGTGGCGAAGGGGCGGTTCGCAACTGCCACCACAGACACGCTCAAGCCTGCAGCCAAGGCCGACAGAATGACGTATTTTGGCTTGAACGCGCGTGTCGGCATACGAGCTTCGAAATCCCTTCAAATCGCGCGAAGATTAAGCTGATTTGACATTCTTTGCCAGATCGATTGAGTGTCTGTGCGTTCCGGGACGTACACGCTCGCGTGAGCTACGGAACCCATCAGACGCGATGATAGGGATGACCGGAAAGGATCGTGACGGCTCGATAGAGCTGCTCTGCGATGAGCGTGCGAACCAACTGATGCGGCCAAGTCATCTTGCCGAGACAGAGGGTTGCATCGGCAACGTCGTATAACAACGGATCGAGGCCATCGGCACCGCCGATGGCAATCATCAGGTCGCGCTTGCCCTGGTCGCGATAGTTTCCAAGGAGATTGGCAAAGCCTTCACTGTCCAGCGCCTTGCCGCGCTCGTCCAACAGGATGAGAACACTCCCCTCGGACAACGACTTCTGCAGCATCGCCGCTTCATCGCGCTTGCGCGTATCGGCATTCGACGCACGACTTTCAGCCACTTCGGCCACGCGGGAGAATTCGAGGCCGACCGCAGGACCGGCCTTGGCAAAGCGATCGAAATAGCGGGCCGCAAGATCCTTCTCGGGGCCGGACTTCAGCCGCCCCACCGCAAAAAGACCAACACGCATCATCCGCTCCCGCAGTTCGGCAACCGGCGGCACACACCTGCCGCCAGCCGGATTCGTCCGGCCAATAAATGCCGTCTATCAGGCCGCGGACACAGCGTCCAGCAGCCTGTTAGTGCACCGTTTCCTCGTCCATATCGGGCGCGGCCCACATCTTTTCGATGTTGTAGAACTCGCGTATTTCTGGACGAAAGACATGGACGATGACATCGCCGGTGTCGATCAGGATCCAATCGCCGCCTTCCTGACCCTCGACGCGGGCGCTTCCAAGGCCCTCGTCTTTGAGATCAGACAGCAGGTGGTCCGAGATCGCCATGACATGCCTGCTCGAGCGCCCGGAGACGACGACCATGAAGTCTCCCAGTGCCGATTTTCCAGCAATGTCGATGGTGACGATATCTTCAGCCTTAGAGTCCTCAAGGCTAGTGAGGACGGCGTGCAGGGCGCGGGCGGCAGCATCGGCGCCACGTTCCGGGCTCTTCGGGACAACGGCAAGCGTTTTTCCCTTGGCGTGTACTGTTGTCAGTGCTTTCCCTTTCTCGGAATGACAAAACATGCACATCACTGATTTGGTGACCAAATCATAGTTAAGATAGGCACCAAACCATTAACGTTTCAAGACGCGCACAATCACAAAGCGTGAACGACCATTTGACGCGATAGATCATCTGTGGATGAAAGACCGAATGTGGCCCGGCTGTGTACAGTCCTTGCAACCACACGTAAAGTAAGATCGTTTTCGACTATAGAAGACTTGCCGATGAAAAGCCCCGCCGTTGATACGCTCACTCCGATACTCCGCATCAGTTTTCCTCATGAAGACCGCCTCGGGCGCGGCAAGATGGAACTGCTCGAACATATCAGGGAAACGGGATCGATTTCCGCGGCAGGCAGGGCGATGGACATGTCCTATCGTCGCGCCTGGTTGCTTGTCAGCGATATGAACCGGATGTTTCGCGAGCCCGTGGTCGAGTCCCAGCGCGGCGGCCCAAAAGGTGGAGGCGCGGCGCTGACGCCGTTCGGCGATGAGCTCCTCGCCCGCTTTCGCAAGATGGAGCAGATGATGAAAACGACTCTCGCTGAAGAGCTGGCATGGCTGGAGGCCAACCGATCGCCTGAAAGCAATCGCTGATCATGGTTCAAGGGCGACGGTCTTTATCACGGCAAAAACAGGCGACCCTATCCGCACGCCCAGCCGCTCTGCCGAGAAGCTTGTGATCCGGGAAAGAATGGCGTCCCCACCGCAATCGACGAGAACGTCAATGGTGGCGTCGTCTGCCTGCGACATGTTCTGAACGGTACCTTCAAGCACGTTGAGCGCGCTCAGGGCTTCCGGCTTTTTCATTGCCAGCATCACGTCGCGAGACGGAATGCGGACGCGAACGGGCTTGCCGAGGTTTAGCATCGCTCCCGGGACGTGAAGCCGAGCTGATTTCAGGGCAATTGTCGCTATGCGGTGCTGCACGTCGAGGCTCTCCACCATCCCTTCAAGAAGAGCCCCCGCATCGCGCCGCTCGAATGAGGCCGGCGGATGGCTTAACACATCCACGGCCGAGCCGACGGCCTCCACCTGTCCATCACGCATGACGACGACCTGATTGGCGAGGCGTGCTACTTCGGCGATCGAATGACTGACATAGACGATCGGAATGTCCATCTCGTCGCACAGGCGCTCAAGATAGGGCATGATCTCGGCTTTTCGCGCCTCATCCAACGCCGCCAGCGGCTCATCCATCAACAGCAGACGGGGAGCCGAAAGCAGGGCTCGCCCAATGGCAACGCGCTGCTTCTCGCCACCGGAGAGCTTTTCCGGTCTGCGCTCGAGCAGGCTTTCGATGCCCAGCAACGAAACAATATGATCCAATCCCTCTGCCGAACTGGTGGCTCTGGCAAACCACCGGCCATAGGACAGGTTGTGACCGACACTGAGGTGCGGGAACAGCCGCGCCTCCTGGAAGACATAACCGAACCTCCGTCGATGCTTGGCGACAAAGATCCGCCGCTCGGTATCTGTCAGGACTTCGCCGTCGAGGACGACCTGGCCCGCGTCGGGCCGCGCCAACCCGGCAATGATGCGGATCATCGACGTCTTACCAGAGCCGGAACGGCCGAAAAGCGCGGTGATCCCGCGCCCCGAGGTAAAGGTGGCATCGAGCGCGAATGCGCCAAGCCGCTGTTTTGCTTTCACGACAAGCGTCATTCCGGATCAATCCTCCGGCCGACGATGCGCGACAGCAATTCCGAGGCAAGCAAGGCGGCCATCGAAATCACGATAGCGACGAGCGTCAACCGCAGGGCGCCGGCATCACCGCCCGGGACCTGCGTAAAGGAATAGATCGCCGCTGAAAGGGTCTGCGTTTCCCCCGGGATGTTGGAAACGAAGGTAATCGTCGCGCCGAACTCCCCCATTGCCTTCGCAAAGGAAAGGATCATTCCTGCTATGATGCCAGGCAGGGTAAGTGGCAATGTTATCGTCATGAAAACCCAGAATGGGCTGGCTCCCAAGGTGCCGGCTGCCTCCTCCAGCTTTCGATCGACCGCTTCGATCGAGAGCCGGATGCTGCGCACCATCAACGGAAAAGCCATGACCCCGCACGCGAGCGCGGCACCTGTCCAGCGAAACGAAAACACGATGCCGAAATAGTAATCGAGAAAGCTGCCGATCGGCCCGCGCCGCCCGAAAAGGATCAGCAAAATGAAGCCCGTGACAACAGGCGGCAGGATCAGCGGCAGATGGACGACACCATTCAGAATCGACTTACCCCAAAACCGGCCGCGCGCCAGCAGCAGGGCAACGCCGATGCCGAATGGCAGGCTGGCCAGCATCGCCACCACCGACACGCGCAGGCTGAGCAAGATTGCCGTCCATTCATCATCGCTCAGGCCGAGTGCGTCCAAGCCATTCTCTCCAAAAATAGAAGGCCCGTATCGACGGGCCTTCTCACGCTATGTCTTCGTGCGAGAATTCGCAATCATTTCAAGATGGTGAAGCCTTGCTCGGTAAAGAAATGAGCCGCCTTTTCAGATTTCAGGAAGTCGAGGTATGCCGCGGCATCCGGGTTCTTGCTCTCGGAAAGAACGGCGACCGGATAAATGATCGGAGGATGCGAATCCGCCGGGAAGGTGCCGACAACGGCAACGCCCGGATCCGCGGAGGCGTCGGTCTGGTAGACAACGCCATAGGGCGCCTCGCCGCGCGATACCAACGCCAGCGCTGCACGAACACTTTCAGCACCGGCAACCTTCGCCTCAACCGAGGGCCAGACGCCAAGCGCTTCAAGCGCAGCCTTGCCGTACTTGCCGGCCGGAACCGACTTCACCTCACCCATGGCAAGCTTGCCATCACCGAGCAGAGTGGCGAGCTCGAAACCCTTTTTGATCTCGACCGGCTTGGCGTGGTCCTTGGTTGCGACAAGTACGATTCGGTTACCCAAAAGATTGGACCGGCTGTCGGCCTTGATCAGATTCTTCTTCGCAAGATAGTCCATCCAGTCCAGGTCGGCGGAGATGAAGATGTCGGCGGGTGCGCCGCCTTCAATCTGCTTTGCAAGCGCGGAGCTTGCAGCATACGAGGCGACAGCCTCCTTGCCGGCTTCCTTCGCCCACGCCGCATTCGCTGCATCAAGGGCGTTCTTCAGGCTGGCCGCTGCAAAAACGCTGACCTTTTCCGCAGCGGCGGCTGGCGTTGCGGCAACGCCTAAGAAGACAGCCGAAATGGCTGTGACGGCAAACTTCATCCATTGGCGACGACTGTGCATGATCTCTCCCGAAGCTTTGGAAATATCTGTAGAAATATAACGTCGCTTGCGACTTGGCTAGCGCTATATTTTGACAAGCATAACCGTCTGCGCGTCTCAGACTTCACACATTCGTGATGCGCATGACTGCGGAGATCCCAGTTCCCAAAACGGCGAGAATTTAGGGGGGGAACCGACAGGAGTTTGAAATCTCGACGAAAATCGTCTCGGATGCCAAAGAATTGGGCAAAAACGAGGAGGCTTATGGCTACGGCCATGCTTGCAGCGCATTGCTGCAATGCAATGGACCCGCTTCAAGAATCCGGGGACTATGGTACAACGCACTCATCGAACGGCGATCTCCTCCTCCCAAAGCCGTTGGATAGGATCGACAACACTCCTCCTCCCAGTTGTCGATCGAGTTTACGAAGCCCGACGGATCTCCTCCCCCGTCGGGCTTTTCATTTGTAGGTCTTCCCTGAAAAGTCGAACTATTTTACGGTGCCGTTCGTAGCGCGGATAGCCGTCGAGCTATGACTGGAGCGCGGACCGTGTATGAACGTCCAGGCTGGTGCCTGGCTCTTCCAGAGCGCGCGGGAATCATCTTCGTCAACGCGGGCAAAATCGAACGTCCTCGCCATCTTCGATGACAGGAACGACAGCGTGGAGCCCGGGCGGTCGATCACGGCAATCGGAAATGTGTTGACGATATCCTGCCAGCGTTGCCACTGATGGAAAGTTTTCAGGCTGTCGGCCCCCATGATCCAGATGAAATGGACATGCGGGTTGCGCGCCTTGACGCGCGCCAGCGTGTTTGCCGTGAAGCTCGTCGCGAAATCGCGTTCGAACGCCGTGACCTTGATCGAGGGATGTCGGGCAAGCCGCTCGCTCAGAGCGATGCGCTCGACAAGCGGCAGCAGGTGCCGCCGATCCTTCAGCGGATTCCCGGGCGTGACCATCCACCAAAGCTGGTCGAGGCCAAGCCGCTTGATCGCGATTTCTGCAACCAGCGCATGTCCGTCATGCGGCGGATTGAACGAACCGCCGAAAAGACCGACCACCATGCCCCGCTCGCTATGCGGCATCCGAAGATGGCGCCGGTCGATTTCGTCGTTGATCACGTCAGGGCCGGGTCTGTCCGGTGCCGTGCACACGGTATTTGAAGGAGGTGAGCTGCTCGACACCGACAGGGCCACGGGCATGCATCTTGCCGGTCGCAATGCCGATCTCGGCACCCATTCCGAACTCGCCGCCATCGGCAAACTGTGTCGATGCATTGTGCAGCAGGATCGCGGAATCAACCTCGGTGAAGAACCTCTGCACCACATCAGGATCGTCGGCAATCACTGCCTCGGTGTGGTTCGAGGAATAGGCCTGGATGTGCTCTATCGCACCCGAAATGCCATCGACGACAGCAACCGAAACGATGGCATCCAGATACTCGGTCGACCAGTCCTCCTCGGTGGCTGCCTTCACGCCAGGCATTGCTTGAACGACCGCAGCCGAACCGCGGATTTCGCAACCGGCTCCCGCAAGGGCCTCCAGCAGCGGGCGAAGATGAGTCTTGGCCGCAGCGCTGTCGACGAGAATCGTTTCCACTGCACCGCAGATACCGGTGCGCCGCATTTTGGCGTTGACGACGATCTCCGTGGCCATGTCGAGATCAGCGGATGCATCCACATAGATATGGCAAAGCCCTTCAAGGTGCGCGAAGACGGGCACCCTCGCCTCGTTCTGGACACGCGCAACAAGGCTCTTGCCGCCGCGCGGAACGATAACGTCGATCGCACCATCCAATCCGCGCAGCATCGCGCCGACGGCAGCTCGATCGGTTGTCGGCACGAGCTGAATGGCATGCTCGGGAAGTCCCGCGGCCTTCAGGCCCTGTACAAGGCAGGCATGAATTGCGTGCGATGAGCGCCGCGAGTCCGAACCACAACGCAGAATGACAGCATTGCCGGCTTTCAGGCACAGCGCACCGGCATCCGCCGTGACGTTCGGGCGGCTCTCGAAGATCACACCGATAACACCGAGCGGCGTCCGAACGCGCTCGATCTTCAGTCCATTCGGGCGTTCCCAGACAGCGATCAGCTCGCCGACCGGATCCTTCAGCGCCGCGATCGCGCGGATACCCTCGGCCATCTCGGCAATGCGCTTGTCGGTCAGTGTCAGACGATCAACGAAGGATGCGAGCATGTCCGTGCCGGCGACATCTTTCAGATCCTTGGCATTCTCGGCGAGGATGTGATCCTTGTTGGCGAGGATCGCATCCGCCATGGCGTTCAGCGCCTTGTTTTTGGCCTCAGTGGACGCAAAGCCCAACGGTCGCGCCGCAGCCTTGGCCTTGCGGCCGATGTCATTCATCAGCGCGTCAATGTCAGGGCTCCGCGCAACCGTATCAAGCATAGCTTGTGTCCTTCTTCTGCCTTTCCGATTTTGAACTGATCTGCGACGTCATCACCATGTCATCGCGATGGATCATTGCCGCACGTCCCGCATAGCCGAGGATTGCCTCGATCTCCGTCGACTTGCGGCCGGTAATCTGCCGCGCCTCTTCGGCATCGTAGCCAGCAAGTCCGCGCGCGATCTCCCGACCATGCGGGCCGACGATCGCCACCGTATCGCCGCGGCTGAAAAGCCCGACGACCTTGCGAACCCCGGCAGGAAGCAGGCTCTTGCCGGCGCCGAGCGCAACAACGGCACCCTCGTCGACGTGGAGTTCGCCCGCCGGCTGCAACTGGCCAGCAATCCACGTCTTTCGCGCCGCGACGGGCGTCCCTGAAGGAGCAAACCAAGAGGAGCGCGCCCCATTCTCGATCGCCGAGAGCGGGCTGTCCGCCTTGCCTGAGGCGATGATCATTGCGCAGCCGGCCGTCGTCGCAATCTTGCCGGCGTCGATCTTGGTGCGCATGCCGCCACGCGACAGCTCGGACGCAGCGCCACCCGCCATCGCTTCGATTTCAGGCGTGATCTCGGCGATCGTGGCAAGAAATTCCGCCTGCGGATCGAGGTGCGGCGGCGCCGTATAGAGACCGTCAATATCGGACAGCAGAATCAGCAGATCAGCACCGGTCATGGTCGCGACCCGCGCAGCCAGGCGATCATTGTCGCCGTAGCGAATTTCGCTGGTAGCAACGGTATCATTCTCGTTGATAATCGGCACGGCGCCGATCTTCAGGAGCTGATTGATGGTGGCACGCGCGTTGAGATAGCGACGGCGCTCTTCCGTATCGCCGAGCGTCAACAGGATCTGGCCAGCAACGATCTCGTCGTGGGACAGACTTTCCGACCAGGCACGCGCCAGAGCGATCTGGCCGACGGCCGCCGATGCTTGACTTTCTTCGAGCTTCAGGGCTCCCGAAGGGAGATCGAGGACCGAACGGCCGAGAGCAATCGCGCCGGACGAAACAACGAGGACGTCGACGCCCTTGGCCTTCAGGGCCGCAATATCGCGGCACATTGCGTCGAGCCACGCCTTCTTCAGACCGGTCTTGCGATCGACGAGGAGAGCCGAGCCGATTTTAATGACGATGCGGCGATAGCGCTCAAGCGACTTACGCGTCGTCATGGGCCTCGCCTTCATCATCCGACACCGTATCGCGATGGCGGAGCTTCGGTGCCTTGGCGAGCTTTTCCGCCCCGCCGGCATTCGCCTCGACAATCACATCCCGCAAGGCTCGCAGCACTTCCGTCATGCCCTTGCCCGTCGCCGCGGAAATCTGGAACGGCGTCTTGCCGCAGGCCTTGGCCAGTTCCTTCGTCTTCTTCTTCAGCGTGGCGTCATCGAGAACGTCGATCTGCGACAGGGCGACGATCTCGACCTTTTCGCCAAGATCACTGCCATAGGCCTCGAGTTCGCGCCGGACGGTCGTGTAGGCCTTGCCGACCTTTTCCTCTTGCGAGGAAACGAGATGCAACAGAACGCGCGTACGCTCGACGTGGCCGAGGAAGCGGTCACCGATCCCGACTCCTTCATGCGCGCCTTCGATCAGCCCCGGAATGTCGGCAAGGACGAATTCCTGCCCGTCAACGGTCGCGACACCCAGGTTCGGGTGCAATGTCGTAAAGGGATAATTTGCAATCTTCGGCCGGGCACGGGTGACGGCTGCAAGGAACGTGGACTTGCCGGCATTCGGCAATCCAACAAGGCCAGCGTCTGCAATCAGCTTCAAGTGCAGCCAGATTGTCTTTTCCTCACCGGGAAGACCGGGATTGGCCCAGTCCGGCGCCTGGTTGACCGAGGATTTGAAGTGCGCATTTCCGAAGCCACCATTGCCGCCGGTAGCGAGCCGGTAGCGTTGGCCTTCCTCGGTGAGATCGCAAATCAGCGTTTCCTTGTCTTCTTCGAAAATCTGCGTGCCGACGGGCACCTTAAGCGTCACGTGCTCACCATTGGCGCCGGTACGGTCCCTGCCCATCCCGTGCGTACCGATCTTGGCCTTGAAGTGCTGCTGGTAGCGGAAGTCGATCAGTGTATTGAGTCCGTTGACCGCCTCGACCCAGACATCACCGCCGCGTCCGCCGTCACCGCCATCGGGGCCACCAAACTCGATGAACTTCTCGCGTCGGAACGAGACGCTGCCCGCGCCGCCGTCTCCGGACTTGATGTAGACTTTTGCTTCGTCGAGAAATTTCATCTTACTTCCATTGTGGCCGTTCATCGCTCCTCTTGCCGCTTTCGATATAGGCGGTTCAATCGGAGGTCAAAGGATTATCGTGAGGTTTGCGAGCTATAGCATACAGTACGGCTGCGGTCTTGATGGTATCTACGACCTCGACCGTTCGGCAACATCATCGCATCCAGCAACCTGAAATCCGCGAAGATCGACGTAGCTCCGACCATTTCCGCATCTGGGTCGTTATTAGGTGGGGTTGAGGCGCCCCGACGATCGGGACGCCTCGCATTCGTCTCAAGCAATCCTGGCCTGTTGCAGGGCACCCGGCTTCAGCATCGTCTCGACATGCGTGACCATGGTGTTGCGCGCGAAGCTGTAGATTTCGCTGCAACCGGTCATGCGGAAGCCGAGCCTTTCCTGCAGCTTCAACGAAGCCGGGTTGTCCGCGAAGACCCCGGAATGAACCATCGTCTCCGGCATACGGCGCGAAAAGCGCTCCAGCACGGCCGATACCGCCTCGCTCATATAGCCGCGCCGCCAGTAGAAGCGGTTTAGCCAGTAACCGAGGTGCCAAAGGCCATGGCGAAGCTCGATGGCGACGACGCCGATATGAGCGTCGTCGCCAGTCGTGATGGCAAACTGCCAGTCGGCCATGCCACCCGCCGTCACCGGAACCAGCCAGTCGAGTGCGTCCTGCCTGTCATAAGGCGCAGGAACGCGCGCGAGCATGCGGGTAACGGCGAAGTCGGACAGCGTGTCCGCGATCGCATCGGCATCGCTCAGCCTGTGCGGGCGGAGCACCAGCCGGTCGGTGGTGATGACCGGCAATGGGCCGGGCGTCATCGACTGGCTCCTGGGTCTCTGAAGGCTGATCGCGTTCATAGGACGCTCCCCCAGCTTCTCAGCGACATCCAGGTCTTGCGGTCGAGCCTGTACCATTCGACGGGCACATTGCTGCCGAGAGCCAGCGATGCCGCCAACCCCGATCCCTGGAACTGGAAACCGCACTTCTGGATGACCCGCCGCGAAGCGACGTTCATCACCCGGCAACGAGCATCGATCTGATCGACATCCTGCCGCGTGCGAAAGACCATATCGACCAAAGCATGGCATGCCTCGGTCATAAAGCCTTGATTCCAGTACGGTTCTCCAAGCCAGTACCCGATCTCGACGGTCCGCCCGTCAAGATGCGGTTCGACCCCGCAGCACCCTACAAAGGCACCGTTCTCGGCCTTGGTGATCGCATAGACGCACTTGCCAATCTCGCCTTTTTTCGTGCGTCGCACGAAGTCGGCGGCATCATTGGCCGTGTACGGGTGCGGCATGCGCGACACCATGGTGGCGACTTTGGCGTTGTTGGCGAGATGGGCAAGGGCGTCGATATCTTCTTCGTGCGGCGCGCGCATGACGAGCCGCTCCGACAACAAGACAGGGCAATCGGTCCTTAACCGCTCCGGCCTCAGCCGTTCCTTGGGAGACCGCTGGTCTTCCCTGAAAGACCGCAATTGGCCTTCCCTCAACAATTCGCCTTGCATGTTCAGTCCTCCTTCGTTGGACAAGAAAAAAGGGGAGATGGCGCCCCATCTCCCCTTATTTCTGGACTGAACCTGATACGCTCAGCCGGGTCGATGAGACGCCGGCTGTTTTAGAGCGCTACCGGCTTATTCCGCTGCTTCCGCTTTCGGCATTACAGACACGTACACGCGGCCATTGGCCTTCGTACGGTAGTTCACATTGCCGGCCGTAAGCGCAAAAATGGTGTGGTCCTTGCCGAGGCCGACGTTGGCGCCCGGATGCCACTGCGTACCGCGCTGACGCACGATGATGTTGCCTGCGATGACGGTTTCGCCACCGAATTTCTTCACGCCAAGGCGCTTGGATTCGGAATCACGACCGTTGCGCGATGAACCGCCAGCTTTTTTGTGTGCCATTGGTGTTCTCCTTTAAACCTTAAAGTCCCGTGATCTTACTTAGCAGCCACGATGTCCGTGATGCGGACAACAGTGTGGTGCTGGCGATGGCCGCGCGAACGCTTCGAGTTCTGACGACGGCGCTTCTTGAAGGCGATGACCTTCTTGCCGCGGTTGTGCTCGACCACTTCGGCCTTGACGGAAGCGCCCTTGACGAAGGGAGCACCAATCGCAGCGTCGGCGCCTTCGCCGATTACGAGGACTTCGGTGAATTCAATTGCGTCGCCAGCGGTTGCTTCAAGCTTCTCGATGGTCAGCACGTCGTTTGCCGCCACACGGTACTGCTTACCGCCGGTCTTGATGACTGCGAACATTTTTTATCCTTTCATGTTCGTTCCGGCTCGTGCCCGCCAATCAGCAGGTGGCCGTCTTTTTATCAGTCGAGGTTAAGCAGGGATTTCAAAGGCTTTAGCCCAGAACTCTCGCTGCCGGTGATGTGCCTCGCGAGCGCGAAGCATGCAAGGCGCAGACTTATCCACACCTATTGCGCAGCCGAGATACGCGAGCATAAAAAAACTGTCAAGGCAAAAGGATGAAAAGCTTTGAGATTTCGTCTTGCCAGCCCGTCATTCTGTCGCTATGTAGCCCCCCGCGCCGAATAAGCGCCGACCTGACCGCGGAGAGGTGGCAGAGTGGTCGAATGCACCGCACTCGAAATGCGGCATACCTGCAAGGGTATCGTGGGTTCAAATCCCACCCTCTCCGCCATTATCACCAACTAGTTGTTTTGTTGTGCTTTCCTAGCCACCGTGGACAGCCCGCAACGGCGGAGCCCGTCTTGGTAACGAGTCGGATCCAGCGCGTGAAGTGCGCCCGGCAACCATGCTCGCGACGACCGCGTGAGCTGCACGCTGAATGGCACCGCTCACGCCAACATGCATGCGCCAGCAGAACAATCCTCGTTGTCGCTAATCGACGGTATCAGGATGCGTCGATGCCTTCAGATCGGCCAGACCGCGGTTTGCATCCTTGTTGCCGGTCGAGGCCGCGGCAGTGAATATCCGCTCGGCATCGCCGTACATCTTCATGTTCAGGTAGGCATATCCGCGCAGCACCATCAGGTCGATCGGTTCCTGGCGAAGCTGGGCGCGCTGATCGAGAAATATCAAGGCCTCGCGATAGCGCTTTGCATCGAAGGCGGCGAGAGCCCGGTCGGCCAGGATCGCAATCTGCAATTCGGCCGCGCGCTGTTGCGTCTGCGGTGCCTTCGTCGCGGCTACGGCAGCATTGTTGGATAGGCCGGCGCGCAGGAAGGCGAGGCTCTGGCCATAGGCTGCGTCCTCGCGCGTCTTGCGGTTTGAACTGGCGAGCGCTGCGTCGAAAGCCTTGGCTGCCTCCATCGGACGATTGATGTCCATCAGGCACCAGCCCCGTGACAGTGCGGTTTCCGGATCGAGCAGTTGCGCATTGACCGTGGTCGTGCATCCGCGCAGTTGCCGTGCACCGCGGCGAACCGTGACCGTTTGCATCGCAGGCTGGCGTACGACCTCGGTGACGGCTTGCGGGTTTGCACTTTCGATGCGCTCCGGCGGTGCCCGGACAATCTCCGGTGACGCGGCCGTTGGACCTTGCGGCACCATCTGCCCGGGAGGGGCGGGCAGGGAAGGTGTTGTGGTCCGTTGGTTCGTGGCCTCACCCAACTGTGCGATGCGCTCGGACCTGCCACCCCACAGGCGCTGGATCTCAGCTACGCCCGCCCGGTCCCGCAACTGCTGGCGCGTGATGGCCAATCCGTAAGCGGACGGTTCGTCATCCGGCTTCCAGCGTAGCGCCGTCTCGAACCAGCGCGCCGCTGTTTGCGGTTGATTGAGAGTACGGGCAAACCAGCCGAATTGCTGTGCCGTCGGCACATATTTCTGGGCAATGATTTCGCTGGCGATGCGCGAAAGTACCTCTTCGCTGAGGTTGGCAGGCGGCTGCAAGGCCATCAGGTTCGCCGTCGCAGCAAGATATGTCGCGGTCGCATCCTTGGAGGCACCACGCCACTTGTACATGACGTCCTCCGCCTCTTGCGGTTTCTTCTCGGCAATCAGCGCCAGCGCCAGACCCTGGGAAGCGATTGCCGAGTCTTCCTTCTCCCGCGCTGCCCGAAACCATCTTTCCGCATCGGGATAGTTTTCCCGGCGAAGCTGGTACCAGCCGAGAAGAAGGCTGTCGGATGCCAGCCGCTCCGTTTCAGCAAGTCGTTGCACGATTGAAAGATAAGCCGGCGCCACAGCCAGATCGGGGTCATCGTTGCCGGCGGCGACAAAGCGGCGGGCAAGCTCATTGCGAATGCCATCGAATTCGCGGCCGCCGTTGCCATCGGGGCGTTCAAGCGCCAGGAGATCCTGCATCACTGCATAGGAAAGCAAGGCGGACGCCTTCTGAATGGTCGCCACACGCTCTTGCGGATTTGTGCAATTCTTCAGGATATAGACATAGGCATCCCGGGCGCGCGGTGCGCGATCGGTCTTCGCGAAAGCTTCGGCAACCCGCCATAGCACGTCGATGTCGCTGCATGTCAGGAGGCTCGGTGTATTGGCGCCGATCTGGACGACGGTTGCATATTGCTTCAGGTCCGACGCATTGACGAGGCGCGCGCGGGCCTCGGCGACATCCAGCCGGTCAAGCAGGTCAGGCGGCGGCTGCCATCCCGATTCGGACGCCTGCCGGTCGGCAATCGCCTTGCGGAGTTCCGCGTAGCGTCCCTCCGAATACAGTTGCCACATCTGCTCCAGCTGCCTGTCGCCACTCTGCGGAACGGCCAGAGGATCGGCGGGCGGCACCCAGTTCGGGTACAGCGCCTGAAGCCGCGCGATCTCGGCCTGCAGTCGCGCCTTGTCGCCGCGGCTGGCGAAATAGCGCAAGGCACTCTCATCGACTTTCGGCTGGGCTGACTTGGCTGGCTGAGCCGCCGTAGGCTGCTGTTGAGGCGCCTGCGCGACCATCAACGACTTTTCGGCCTCGTCACCGGCGGTCTCACCCTGTTGAGGAAGCGGCGGAACCAGTGTTGCTGCGTGTAGCCGATCGGCAATGGCCTGGACGTCGATCTGCGGCTTGGGACTGGTTTCCGGTCCCGTGACACGACCCATGAGCATGAATTGTGGCGTAGCTGCGTGACCCGACTGCCCGAAGCCCAGCATCTCCTGAAGTGCCACGCGGTCCCTCAGGGCGGTCACCAGACCAGCCACCGCCACCGCAACGACAATTGCAACGGATGAGGATTTCACAGACACTCCGGATGCTTCTCCCCGACAAATGCCAACCCAAGAAGATGAAGGGTCGATGGATAGTAGAGCGACGGCTCAAAATGCTGCGACGACTCAGGCAGCTTGGTTCCTTCCGTCACACAGGCCACGACATCGTTAACAATTCGATAACCCGGGTCCGACAGCAGCGCCTTCGGCTTGCCGGACGAGAGGTCGATTGTCGCCGGAGTGCCCTCCTCGGCGGTCATTCCCTTTCGCAATCTTGACAGCAGAGCCTTGTCCGAAACTCCCGCGCGCACGAGATAGAGCGGGATGCGCAGGCTGTTGTATCCGAATTCCGCGTCGAAGCCGGCTGCGGGCTCCGGCATGCGATTGAGGCTCACCCAATCGGCGGGCAGTTTTCGTGGTCCGAACTGCATGGCCTGCAGCAGCTGCAGACCGTCGTCTGACAGCTTCTGCCAGGCGTTGGATGGGGCCAAGAGCGCCATGACCGGGATCGCCTCATACACCCAGTAGGAGGGATTGATGACGGGGCCGTCCTTGCGATCAGGGGAATTGAAACCGCTGACGCCAGGGAGCAACAGGGTGTGTCCGTTTGAACTGATGACGACATGCGAAAGAAGGGCTTGAGCCATCTTCGCAGCCGCCTCCATATAATCGGTCTTGTTCCACGCAGACCCCGCAAGGGCCAACGCATAGGCGATCAGCAGATCGCCATCCGATGCATTGTTGCTATCGGTGACATGCGGCGTGACGGCAGGATCCCATCTCCAGGCGGCCAGGCCGTCATCGCGCAGCAACAGTTCGGTGCGCGTGAAGTACCATATCTGTTCGAAGTCAGCGGGGTTGTTGGCAAGGTAGGCAAGCAGCAGGCCGTAACCCTGGCCTTCGCTGTGGCTAATATTGCCGTTGCCATCATCGACGATGCGGCCGCTGGCATCCAGGAACTTCGCCTTGTAGGCGCCCCATGCCTCTGGGCTAATTCCGGGACCTCGCGCCTGCGCGGGCTGGCAGACAGCCGCAACCGCGAAGCTTGCGGCGCAGAGCAGTTTCAGCAACCTCATCATTCGCGCCTGCCCAGCCGGGAAAGCATGCTTGCCGTGGTAACACCGATCAGCAGCGAAAGGACGACCAGAAGGAAGGCGTAGGACAGTATGTTCGTTGATAGCCAGTTCGCAGCAATCAGGCGATAATTTGAGAGGGACCAGGGCTGAGAGGCCACGAAATCGAAGCGACCGACCGGGACGCTTTCGACCTTGCCGGTCTTGCTGGAATAGGTGGTGATATGACCTGCGATCTGCGGCCAGTTGACCTGTGTGGTAACGGCTTCGGCGCCCTCGCGCAGGTCCTTGGCGGAAGGAGCCGTTACAATCGTCCAGGAGGATCCCCCGGCAGCGCTTTTGCCCTGAGCGATCAAGAAGCTGTCGTCGTTCGAGGGCGTGAAGACTTCCTCGGACCCTGGTACGAACTGCAGTGAACTCAGCGAAATGTCGAAGTTGCGGCGCAGCCACTCCTGAAATGATGTGATCTGCCCGCGCCATACCCCGCCGCTGACCTTGGAGCGCCAATCGTCAAAGGTCACAGAAGGCTCGGTCTGGTTCGATTGGGCGGCAGCGGGCGGTCGCCAGGACGCCTGACTGGTCGTTGCTACATTCAACTGCGTCAACACGGCCGGCGGCATCTGCGAGATCGAGCCGATGAAAATCGCATCCCGTTCGCCGATGGCGCCCGGTGTCGCCGCCGGTTCAATGTCGAGCGGGCGGCCGGCAACCACTGCCATTTGCCCGAGTAGCGTGGCCGTCGCCGACAGCGTGTCGCTATCAATCCGGTCGATGAACAGCGGAATGGGCTGTGTCGCGCGATTGTAGGGATAGCCAGTCCCTGACAGTCCGGCGAGGTTCGGTCGCTGCCCGATGCGGGCAAAGTCCGGAATGTGAATCTCGCTGGTGTCGAAGAGCGCAAAGCGCGGCGTGGTACCGGCCGTCGTGCCCGGCACGCAGATGTCGTCCTCTTTCGTCATCAGGATGGCTTCGAGGGACAGTGTGTTTAAGCCCGGTTTGAAATGCCGCATCGTCACGCGAATGGGCAAGTGCCGGAAGATGCCCCCACCCGTTGATGAAATCGGCACCGTTGAAGCGATGTTGCCGTTGACGTAGATGTCGATATGGCTGCCGGGCAGGACATTCTGCGTGAAGGCGGCGTCCAGCAGTACCGTCGCATCGCCATAGGCGTTCGCGTAGAAATCAGACGGCACGGCGATGTTGAAACTGGTCCGGAAGCGTCGTCCCGAAAACTCCGTTGTCTTCACGCCCAACTGCGCAAATGTCAGGTTTGTGGCCGAGAGAACAAGCGGTGCATCCGGTGCGCTCCAACGCTGGGTTACCAACGTATCGCGAATGGCGGTCGCGGGCCGGTCCACCGTCGACACAATGGTTTCAATCGCGGCCGAAATTGCGGGCCAGGACGGGCCGCTGATCAAAAGAACGGGTGCCCCCGACTTCGGGTCGGTCACAAAGGAGGCCAGCGGCGCCGCTTGCGCGGCCGGCGGGGGGGCGAAGAATGGTTGGAGCTCTGCCGGCGTTCCGACAACCACAGTCATGCGCCCGGGACCAGACTGGGGCAGTGCATCCGCGCTGAAGGAGAATGTCTCGTTCGGCATGCCGCTCAGAACCGAGAGTCCCTGGGCAAGGCGCAGAAGCGGTTTTGTCGTGCCTGGCTGCTCGAGTGCCGGTACGACAAAATTGAACTGCGTCCTGCCGGTTTCATCGACGCCGATCGCGCGAATGGCGTCCGTGCTGGAAAACTTCGCTGCCTCTTGACCGCTGAAGCTCAGATAGGTCTTTGCCGGGTCGATATCCGTCCAAAGCTCGTAGGTCGATTCAATGGTACAATCGGTGCGGTGGCGCTGTGTGGCTTCGAATGTCAGAAGATTTGCGCCCGGTTGCAGCAGTCCCGCTGGGACATCAAAGGAGACATTCGATGGTGCATCCGGTGAGGCGATCGCCTGTTGGCCGACGATCCGATTGTTCAGAAGAACGGTCAGTTGTGACGCCTCCGGGGCGACAACAACCGCATTCTGATAGGCGAAGTTGAACTTTGCAGGCGCGGCGGCCTGCTCCGGCGTGATGTAGACCGACCACGACTTGCGATCATACTCGCCATCCAGGCCGAGCTTGGCGAACGGAACAACATATCTCCGAAGCGCGGCGCTTAGGCTTGACTGGACGGCGGGCAGAGGGGGTGGCGTGGCAGTTTGTGGGCGAGGCGCTTCCACCTGCGCGGGCGGCGGTTGAGCCGCGGCTGGCGGTGAGGCGGGTGCGATGGCGAATGGTGGCGTCGGGTTAGCAGCGGGTGTAGGCGGCGTGGAGGGTGTTTGCGGGCCGGTCGCCGGCGCAGGCGTGGCCGGTAATGTCAGGCGCGGCACCATCGGGGCGCTCCCTTGCTCACGCTCGCCCGACATGTCGAAGGGCGCGGTCTGTGCATAGGCAACCGCGGGGGCGGAAAGGAGAAACGCCAGGATTGATGTGATCTTCCTCATCAGTTTCCTGCCTTCGCGACCTGATGCGGGCGCTCGCGCTCAGATCTCGTGCTCCGGAAGAGGTACACGAGGCCACGGCTTGTCTGATAGAGCGAAAGGCCGAGAAACCAGATTGTTCCTCGAATGAGGCCTGGGTTATGGCGTCGCGCCTGCTGGAACTGTGTCCACTGATCGGAATTCGCAAAGATCAGGTCGGCGATCAGGCGGTGGTCGAGCGCGCGCTTCGGAATGTATTGGCAGCCAACGGCCAGGATCTCGCCGGACGGCTGGATATTGCGGACGATTAGGGGGAGTGTTTCCATGCTTGCGCCGCTATGAGGCTGAAAGCGAATTTCCCCCTCGGTCCCGATCACCATGGGATCCAGCTGCTTGTTGAAAACATGCAGTCGCGCGCCGTGCACCGACACGTCTTCGATCGATGCCGTGTACCACTTGCCACCGACCCCGAATTCACAACGCCGGTTCACGCGCACGCGTCGGGACGCAGCCCGCTCGCCACGTTCGGACACGACCCCGAGGGCACAGCCGGCCATAATGAGGTTGATGACGTTCCAGCCACCGACCACCAAGGTCACATCGGCCTTATATGGCTCGGCATAGATGCGATAGATGGTCACCGCCAGAGCAATCAGCTGGACAGCAAAGATCACGAAGAACGGCCGGCTGATTTCCGATAAGCGGCTGACGGCAATCGACTCGTCCTTCGCCGTCACCTTGAAGGTTGGCTTGCGCGGATTGAGCATGACCGAAACCACCGCCGGGAGCAGGTGGACCGTCTGGACATACTCGTAGAGCTCCGAGATCCACGGCCAGCGGAAGGACCCGTAGAGGTAGTTCTGCATCATCAGGTTCACGAGCATATAGGCAAGCGTATAGGCCAGGAACTCGCCGCCCGATGCCGTGAAGATCTCAAGATCGAAGAAGAGATAGAAAAGCGGCGCGAACAGGAAAATCGTACGCGGGAAGGGGAAGAGCCAGAAGAGCGTCGACGACATATAGCAAAGGCGTTGCGGCAGTGTCAGGCCACGCTTCAGCAACGGGAAACGGAAACGCAAGATCTGCATCATTCCCTGCGCCCAGCGGCTGCGCTGGCCGATGAAGCTCGCAAATGTCGCGGGCTGCAGCCCGGCGATCAGCGGCTTGTCCACATAGATGCTGTTCCATCCGCTGCCATGAAGCGCAAGCGCGGTTTCGCAATCCTCGGTGATGCTGATGCCGCTGAAGCCTCCCTGGGATTCGAGCGCCCTCCGGCTAAGGACGGCGGCTGAACCGCAGAAGAAGGCGGCATTCCATTTGTCGAGACCGCGCTGGATGATGCCGTAAAACATCTCGTTCTCGCTCGGCATCCTCTCGAAGGTTCTAAGATTTCGTTCGAGCGGATCCGGATTGATGAAGAAATGCGGGGTCTGGACAAGAAACAGCTTCGGATCGTCGTCGAAATAGCCGACGGTTTCGAGCAGGAAGTCGCGTGCCGGCGCGTGGTCCGCATCGAACACGGCGATCAGCTCGCCGCTTGATTGCTTCATTCCGTTGTTGAGGTTGCCCGCTTTGGCATGCTCATTGCGGTCACGCGTGAGGTAGCGGACGTCGAGATCCTCGCAAAGCTTCTTGAGTTCGTCATGGCGCGCCACCGCGGCCTGGGCTTCGAGAAGCTTGTTGGAATTGCGCTTCTGCAGTGTACCACCGTCATCCAGCAGCCAGACGTGCAGTCTTTCGGCCGGATAATCCATGGCCTTTGCCGCAGCCAGCGTGTTGGCGAGAAGGTGGGAGTCCTCGTTGTAGGAGGGGACGAACACGTCGACATGCGGAAACCGCTCTTCCTTGCTCGCGCGCGATGGACGAGGAGGCAAGGGCGTGGCGACGATGAACAGGCTGAGCGCCAACATCGCCACGCTATACATTTCCGCGAGATAGAGCAGCAGGCCAGGGATGAAATTCTCCGGCTGGTTGATCGGCGGCAGCGTATTGGTCGTTCGCCAATAGACATAGCGAAGAACGATGGAGGTGCCAAAGGCAAGCGCAATCAGTCTCCAGGTGCCTTCAGCCTTCAGCCCCTTGATGATCGCCATCACGGCGACGACAACAAAGCTCGCGATCAGCTGTGTCTGCAGGTTCACAGGCAATGTGATCAGAACGATCACGCACAGAGAAACGAAGGCCCACGTAATGATGCTTCGGGCTTTATGCATCAACATCCCTTTGACAATGCGGGCCGGGCGCTTAGGAACACCGCAGCCGTCTCACGTCTACTTCTTCTGGCACGCGGCCGTCATGGCCGAATCCCCTATGCACTCCGGTGACGGCACCGTCAGGCCGCTCGCCACCGCGGTTCTCGGTTGCGTCTGTTCGGCCGAAGGCGCGGCTGACATGTCTGGCTGCGGCAGACTGCTCGAGCCATCAGGCAACGGAACGCGAGGGCCGGTCGGCGGCGGCAATTGCACGGGCGCCTCCTCGACTCTCGGCTGAACGCTGCGTACGCGAACGACACGAGATTGGATTTCCGGACGGGCTGGTTCATAGCCAAAAGCCATCGGCGTGTTTCTATAGCCGCCCTCGTCTGGATAGATCGGATTGCCGGGGCGCCCGAGCGTCGGATCAGTGCCCTGCGGATGCCCGAACGGATTCCAGATTTCTCCATCCAGCATCCCAACGATCGTGTAGCCATACATGATTCCGAGCAACTGTCTTTCGGTTGCCCGGGCATCACAGAGGCGCAACCGCACCTGGATCATTCCGAAGTTGCGCGCTTGCGTCTGCGCGGATCTGCTTGAGCGGATCTGCTGCCAGCCATAAATACAGGTATCGCCCGAACCGCTCTGGCCCGAGGCATAGCCGAACGGTCCATAGCTGTTTTGCAGATAAGTCGCCGAGCGCGTCATCTGCACGCCGGGAACGGCCGCAAAGGCTTCGCGGATTATCCCGTCCTCGCTGACCATCCTAAAGGAGGCGTTTCCGATGCCAGGATTGGCTCCTGATGCCCCAAAAAACTGCACCCCGAGAAAATTCTGACCGGACACGGAAGACGACGTGTAGAGCGAAATCGTCTGCTCTGTGCCATTGCCACGCTTGCGCTCTACGACACTGACGATCGAGGGACCACCAGGCGGAGGCAAGGCCAGCGCCCTTTCGGCGGGCACCGTCTCGGAGACGTTTGGGCGCCTGACATTTCCTGACGACTGACATCCGACCACAAGCCCGGCAAGCAGTGCCAAGCATGACGCCTTCATTACACTGGACGTTTCGGGTCGCCGCAATCGTCTTTCCTCACGTCCATGCGAGATTACGCATTGGACTTCCGAATCAACGACCCTTGAGGCCGCTACCTATGGTAAACGACGATTATGGTTAACCCATAGTTAATGTGCGACAGCGAGTGTTGATCTGGGAAGGGAATGGCACTCGGTGCAGCTGTCCGGCAACGTCGTCGACGGATTCCGATCCTCGCGGTGTTCTCCGTCTGGCGTTGAACACAGTGTGTCGATCATCCTGGATAGACTGCGAAATCATCTCGCGAAACTGATTTGCATTTTATTAAACATGTAACCAAATCGCATTCTTCCTTGAGGACCGATTTGCTCTCCTGGCGCGTTAGACCGGCATCCGAAACGGAGTATGCGAGTAGTGGCAAAGATCCTTATCGTGGAAGATGAACCCCTCATTCGCTTCGTGCTGGCAGACCAACTGCTTGAGGAAGGTTATAGCGTCATCGAATGCGGGAACGTGCTTGAGGCGATCGCGGCACTTGGAGTGAACGATGACGTTGATGCGATCGTGACCGACGTGGAGATGCCTGGGGCACTCAACGGCCTGGATCTCGCGAGGCTCATCAAGGCGACAAAGCCGTTCATCCACGTCTTGGTGACGTCTGGTCGTGAAATCGATCTTACTGACCTGGATTGGGACGCGAGCTTCTTTCCCAAGCCTTACGATCTAAAGGCTATCGCCAACGAAATCGGGCGACGGGTCGGTTCCCACGCGTCGCGTTCTTTGCCGAAGCGGCCAAACGCTGCCAGATAGCGCGAGGATGTCGTGACCATCCTGAAGGTCATGCGGACGCGGAGTCTGGCTGCCCCCATACAATTGATGCCAGCGCCACAACAGAAGCGTTAGCGATGCTGGCTCGAACTCTCAAATCCCTGACCCGTCGAGCTCCTGTGCGTCGTCGCCTTCCCAGGGTGAGGGCATCGACGCACGATTGAGATTGGCCGAGGGCATCGGCATCCAGCACTTCATTTCCGGCTCGGCATATTCAATGATTCGGCCTGGCGAGGAATCAGAGGCACGCCAGCCTTCCGCACCGAACTGATCGCCATTCGACCAATAGGCGAGGTCGACTTCTGCCGGCCCCTGTTCGGACTGGCGGATCGTGACGAGGATCCGACTGCCGTCTTTCGGCGCGCTTGCCATGTGACGCCAGCGGTCTTGCTCGTCCATCGTTCTCTCTCTCCCACCTTGCTGCAGGTTGCAAGTGTCGTCCCGCCATCGAAAACGGTCAACTCATTCTTTGTGGAATCCGTCCTCTATCGGATCTGCTGGTTTACGATCTCCACTGTGACGAAGATGAACGGTTGCGGAGGGGCGGGGGTGCGCCAGCATGGTTTCACCTTTCTCACAAAAAAAGCTTGCCAGAATCTCCGGCTCCTCCCAGCAATACCCCGGCGACGGGTGCACTTACTGTCCGTCGAACGGACTTTCCGCCGCAGGAAATTGGCGATTTGATCGATTCGATTGTCAAAAAACCATAATTTGCTTGACCTAGATCGCACATTGACTCTCGGCCTTAAGAATTGGATCAACGCTGAATGCGCATAACCTATGTTTTCCTTGGTGCAGTTCTTGCAATCGTACAGCCTGCATATGCTGACGTCGCGTCCCCGCCTGTTTTGCAGCCGCAAAAGCAACAGGCACAAGCCGCTCAGCTAAGTGCGCAATTCCTCACGCGGTTCAGCTATAAACCCATTCCTCTTGACGACGCCTTGTCGGCCAAGGTCTTGGATCGGTACATCAAGTCCCTCGATCCGGACCACATGCTCTTTCTGCAAGCGGATATCGACAAGTTCATGTCTGAACGGAACGAAATCGACGATTCCATCAAACGGGAGGACTTGAAGATCCCGTTTGCGATCTTCAACGTGTATGAGAAGCGCGTTGTCGACCGCATGAACTACGCGCGCACCTTGATTAAGCAGGACTTCGATTTCGGTGCGAAGGAAGATTTTTCCGTCCTGCGCGATAAGGAACCTTGGCCGCAGTCGGAAGCCGACAGCAACGAGCTTTGGCGCAAGCGCGTCAAAAGCGACTGGTTGCGGTTGAAACTAGGCGGTAAAGCCGACGCGGCTATTCGCGAGACGCTCGACAAACGGTACGCAAACACGCTCGAGCGCGCTTACAAGTACAAGAGCGACGACGTTTTCCAGTCGTTCATGGACGCCTATACGACCTCGGTCGACCCGCACACGGACTATTTCGGCGCGACCGCTTCCGCCGACTTCGATATCGCGATGAAGCTTTCGCTGGTTGGCATCGGTGCGGTGCTACAGGAACGCGACGACTACACGACAATCCGTGAACTCGTGCCTGGGGGGCCGGCGCAGCTATCCGGTAAGCTCTCGGTTGGAGACCGCATCACCGGTGTCGGTCAAGGCAAGGACGGGGCGATAAAGGACGTGATGGGTACACGCCTCGATGAAGTCGTGCAATTGATACGAGGCAAGAAAGGCTCCGTCGTGCGCTTGGACGTCCTGCCGGCGGATGCCGGAGCAGATGCCACCCATCGCACTATCAGCCTGGTGCGCGACAAAATCAGCCTCGAGAAGCAGGCTGCCAGCAAGACCGTGCTGCCCGTGAAAGTGGACGACGTCACGCGTAAAGTCGGGGTGATCACCCTACCGGCATTCTATGAGGATTTTGAAGCCAAGCGCAAAGGCGACAAGGACTATAAGAGCGCAACCCGCGACGTCGCAAAGCTTCTCGGCGAACTGGAGCAAGAAAAGGTCGACAGCGTTCTTATTGACCTGCGCAACAATGGCGGCGGCTCACTAGACGAAGCGGTCGATTTGACCGGTCTTTTCATCGGCAAGGGTCCGGTCGTTCAACAACGCGGCAGCGACGGCAAGGTCGCGGTGAGACGCGCTGATTTTAAGGCGCCAGTCTGGACAGGCCCCGTGGGCGTCCTGATCAATCGCGGATCAGCATCGGCGTCGGAGATCTTTGCCGCGGCGATCCAGGATTACGGTCGAGGCGTGATCGTCGGCGAACCAAGCTTCGGTAAAGGTACCGTTCAAACCGTCGTCGATCTTGATGACATGGTTCGCAACAGCAAACCGGAATTCGGCGAGCTGAAAGTGACGATTGCCCAGTTTTTCCGGATCAACGGCGGTACGACGCAGCTGCGGGGCGTGACGCCTGATATCAGCTTGCCGGGGTTCTCGGATCCGACAAGCTTCGGCGAGACCAGTTATGATAACGCCCTGCCCTGGGCGCAACTCAAGCCTGCGAAATATACGCCGGCAAACGTTGTAGCGGCATCGCTGCCGACGTTGCAAAGCCGCCATGATGCACGGGTCGAGAGCGACCCGGACTTCCAACGACTGTTGAAAGACATTGCTGACCTGAAGGCGCAGCGCGAGAAAGGGGTTATCTCCCTGAATGAAGCCGAACGTCGCAAGGAAGCGGTTGCTCGCGAGGAGCGGCTCAAGTCTCAAGCGCAAGCAAGCGATAGCGAAGATTCTGGCTCAGATGATGGCCTGCAGTCAAACGAGCGCAGCCTGAGCGCTGATATTGCCATGGAAAATGCCCGCAAGAACGCAAAAGACGTCTTGCTGAACGAGACCGCCGCCATTCTTGCCGATGAGGCGGACTTACAAGGGAAGGCAAACACTGCGGCAAAACTATCGGGAAGCACCGACGGAAAATAGCTCTATCCGATGGCGTGGCAGGCGGGAAACCGAACCGAGTTCGGCAAGCGAGTTCTGGTGACTGCCCCATCGGATACACTTGCGGCGGCCCGTGCTCGTAGCTGGCCGAACGGTAGGCGAAGCCGATTTTATCTTGAGCTGCATTGCTCTAAGCTGTCGGCTGAGCACTCCGTTGGGTTAGTGTATCATGGTCGGCCAGCTAACCATCAAGGTATTGGGCGAACTTAACGTCACGCAGCAGGGACAGCTTTTGCCTCTGCCGCAGTCAAAGAAAACCCGTGCCCTTCTTGCCTATTTGGCTGTCGTCGGAAGAGCCCAACGTCGCGAGCATCTTTGCAAGATGTTCTGGGAAGTTCCGGACGACCCTCGGTCTTCCTTAAGGTGGAGCCTTCACAAGCTGAGGCCAATCGTGAATACGGAAGGTCATGTGCGTCTGCATGCGGACCACAATTCCGTTCTCCTCAGCCCCCAGACGGTCGAGGTGGACTTCAAGGGTATGGCTTCTCTGAGGCCCGCGGACCTCGACCGCTTGGACACGGAGAGATTGGAGTCGCTTGCCGCGACATTTCGTGGTGAATTTCTCGATGGCCTATGCCTCCCGCACTGCCCAAACTTTGAAGCGTGGCGGCTATGTCACCGGGATATTGCGCTTCGGGTGCACATGGAGATTCTGCGCGCCCTTGTTCGACGCCTGCAAGACCGACCTGAGCGAGTAAACGTCTATTCCCTGGTGCTCGATCGCCTTACCAACGAGATTGCCGCCGTCGATCGCCCCGAACAGTGGCCGGAGCCTTCAGTCTCCGGCGTGAGCAACGGGTCTCGCGATGTCCCACTCCGGTCACTTCCACCTTCACAGCCTGGATCAGCTTTCATCTCGCGGAACTTTGAAACGGATGTCCCGTGGCCAGCAGTGACGCCCAGCAAAAGATCGCAGGAAATTCGCTTCTGCAAAACCGCGGATCGGGTAACAATCGCTTACGCGGTGTGTGGGCGGGGATCACCGATCGTAAGAGCCGCACATTGGATGTCGCATCTCCAGTATGATTGGGAAAGTCCGGTGTGGACGCATTGGATCGACGCCCTGTCGGAGAAGACGAAGCTGATACGCTACGACGAGCGCGGCACCGGACTCTCGGACTGGATTGCCGAGGATATCTCGTTTGCGGCGATGATTGCGGACCTGGAGAGCGTGGTCGACGCGGCGGGCCTCGATCGGTTCACGCTGCTGGGCGTATCGCAAAGCTGTGCCGTCTCCGTTGCCTACGCTGTCCGACACCCCGAACGGGTTTCGGGGCTCATCCTGTACGGAGGATTTGTAAAAGGCTGGCGAAAGCGAAGCGACAGCCATGAGGTGGCCACGCATGAGGCAATGACCGCTTTGATCAGGGAAGGATGGGGTCAGAACAATCCGGTTTTTCGACATCTGTTCACTGCAATGTTCATTCCAGGGGCGGACGAGGTGCAGATGGATTGGTTTGACGAATTTCAGCGCATTTCTGTCTTGCCCAGCAACGCAGGTCGCCTGCACGAGGCGTTCGGAGAGATCGACGTTTCGGATGTCCTGTCGCAGGTGACGATTCCGACGCTGGTCTTGCACGCAAGAAAAGACATGGTCGTTCCCTTTCAGTGCGGAAGGGAGTTTGCGACCGGCATCCCCGGGGCTCGATTTGTCGATCTCGATAGCGCCAACCACATTCTCCTCGCCAACGAACCCGCCTTTGAGCGGTTTGTTCGTGAAGTAACGCGCTTCGTCGCCGAAACAGCGTAGCCTTGTGACTGGCGCCTTGGCGCGCCCGACGGTCTTGGAGACGCTATCAACCGAGTTTGGCTCCCGCCTCTCGTTCAAGCGCGATCGCACCCGAGGGGCGCATTTTCAACGATCCGCCCGGCATTTTCAACGATTCCTCCCACACTCCTTCTCACGCCGGCAGAATAAAGTGCTTCCTACAGTTCTCGACGCTGACGAGGAGGCACGACGATGAAGGTTCACACTGTAACCGGCGGCGCAGGATTGCGACTGCATGTTCGCGAGTGGGGAAAAGAGGACGCTCCTTCGATCCTCTTCATCCACGGGTGGTCGCAGAACCATCTCTGCTGGAAGAACCAGTATGAGAGCATGCTTGCCGAGGATTTTCGCCTCGTAGCCCTGGACCTGCGCGGTCACGGCATGTCGGAGGCCCCGCTCGAAACGGAGTATTATACTGAGCCGCAGCTTTGGGCCGACGATATCGCCGCTGTCGTAGATCAACTCAACCTCGGCAGTCCCGTTTTTGTGGGCTGGTCCTACGCCGGCTTCATTATTTGCGACTACCTCCGCGCCCATGGAACGGCGAAGGTTGCGGGCATCAACTTTGTAGGCGCGGCGACCACGCTCAATAACGCCGGGTTCGGCACCTTGATTGGCCCGGGCTTCCTTGATCACGTCATTGGTGCCACGAGCGAGGACCTGCCTGGCAACATCGAAGCAATCCGCAATTTCGTGCGCGGGTGTACTTATTCGCAACTGCCTTCCGAGGTATTCGAAACGGCGATCTGCTGGAACATGGCCGTGCCAGCGAAAATCCGGGCTGCGCTGCTGGCCCGCGAGATCGATTCTGACGATGTACTGACCGCTCTTGCGGTGCCCGTCCTTGTCACGCACGGCCAAGAGGACACGGTGATCCTGCCGGCGATGGGGCGGCACCTTCTAGCGTTATGTCCTGAAGCCACGGCATCGTGGTATGCGGCAACGGGGCACGCACCTTTTTTGGAGAACCCTACCAGGTTCAACGATGAGCTATGTCGTTTTGCAGATGACGCAATGGTGTCCCGGAAAGGTATCTCTTCGAGGCTGGAAGGGAGCACATTGGCTGGAACAAGTCCCCCTTACAATCGCACTTGACCGCGCGGACGAGTTTCAGTTCCTCCAACGGCGAAGGATACGGCACCAGTACACACACAGCTGGCTTCGAATGTCGGATAACTGGCGCGCCCTCTCGGCCATCCGACCTCACACGCCGCCTTCACCGTGCCGCCACTGACCGGTCTCGAAGCTTCCCGTTATGGATTCGACCGCCGCTTTTCGAAGAAGGCGGTTATGCCCGCCTGCGCCTCTGTGGTCTCCCAGCTATCTGCAAGCTGGGAAATCACGCTCTCGATGATCTCTTCCGTGATGGGCGGCGCAAGAGACAGCGCAAGGGCCTTGGCGCGTGTCGCTGCCTCCGGTGAGGCCGCGATGAATTCCGCGATCTCGAGGTCGACAGCACGGTCGAGGTTCGCAGCGGGAACAACAGAGGCGACGAGACCGATGGATTTGGCATGGGCAGCATCGAAGGTTCGACCGGAGACGAAGAGGGATCGTGCCGCAGAGCTGCCGATCCGCGCTACGACGTAAGGGCTGATCGTTGCCGGTATCAACCCAAGCCGAACTTCCGTCAGGCCGAAGCGCGCCGCCTCCGAGGCAATCACTGTATCGCAGACGCTGATCAGCCCGATACCGCCGCCAAAGGCGCTCCCGTGGACGCAGCCAATGAGCGGCTTCGGAAGCTCGTTCAGGGCCTTGAACATCATCGCCAGCCGCCGCGCTTCGGCGATTCTCTTCGCCCGGCTCGCCTTGAACTGGGCTCTCATCCACTCCAGGTCACCGCCGGCACAGAAGCTCTTGCCCGCTCCAGCAAGCACGACGACTCGCACCCGTCCATCCGACCCGAGCGCGCTTGCGGCCTCCGTCAACTCGTCGATCATTTCGGCGGACATGGCATTGTGCTTGTCCTCACGGGTGAGCGCAAGCCGCGCAACGCCGCGTTCGTCGATCGAAATCATCAGCGTTTTCGGCATTATGCCTCGCTCCTTAGGCTCTGGGCAAAATCGGCGGCCTCTTCCAGCTTCTCCGGCGCGAGCCCGGTCCGATAGCCCTTGCGGGTAAGGAACTCAGCGACAGCCAAAGTATCGACATTGCCCTTTGCGCCCGGAGCATAGGGGCAACCGCCCAATCCGCCGACCGACGCGTCGAAAACCCGCAGCCCGTGCTTCAAGGAAACCCCGATATTGTCCAAGGCCCAGCCGTCGGTGTCGTGGAAATGACCCGCAAGCATCGTCGCCGGCGCACAGGAGAGGACCGTTACCAGCATCTGATCGACCTCTTCCGGTCGTCCCTTGCCGATCGTGTCGCCGAGACTGATCTCGTAGCAGCCCAATGCATGCAGGCTCTCGACGACGCGCGCCGTCGCATCCGGCGAAATGGCCCCCTCATAGGGACATTCGACCACGCAGCTGACATAGCCACGCATTGGAACGCCACGTGCACGGCTTGCTTCGGCAACCGGCTTGAAGCGTTCGATACTCTCGGCGATGGAACAGTTGATATTCTGTTGCGAGAAGCTCTCCGAGGCGGACGCAAAGATCGCGACTTCGTCCGCGCCCGCGGCCATTGCAGCCTCAAACCCCCTCATATTCGGGGTCAAAACGGCATAGCGGACCCCCGGCCTGCGCTTGATGCCGGCCATCACTTCGGCGGCGTCAGCAAGTTGCGGCACCCACTTCGGGCTGACAAAGCTCGTCGCCTCGATCCGCTCGAAACCACATTCCGAGATCATGTCGATGAGGGCGATCTTCGTCGCCGTCGGGATCAGGTTCTTCTCGTTCTGGAGGCCATCGCGCGGTGCCATCTCGACGATCGAGACGTCCCGGGGCAGCAATGACGATTCTCCGGGCTGCATCACGTCTCCTCTACCCGCAGCGTCAGAAGTACGGCGCCTTCGTCGACTTGCTGCCCTTCGCTCACCTCGACGGCTTCCACCGTCCCATCGCGGGCTGCGACAAGCGTCAGCTCCATCTTCATGGCTTCCATGACGACAAGCGCATCACCCTTGGCGACCTCCGCCCCCGAACTCGTCCGCACGATCTTCACAAAGCCCGGCATCGGCGCGATCAGTCTGTTGCCATCAGCAACATCCGTGGCACTGAAATCGAGCGGGTTACCGAGATGGAACACATGCGTTCGGTGGTCGACGCTGACGACCAGGTGATGCGCAGCCATACTGGCCTTGACCTGCACCTGCCGGGCATCGACCTCCACCCGGCAACCATCGTCCTGCCGGCTGACGATCTTCACGGGAATGACCCGCCGTCCATCATGCACGGCGAAGAAATCGAAACCCTTGGCCGCAATCCGTAGCGTTGAATGCCCTCCTTCATAGGTCAGAACGACGATGCGCTGCATCTCGCTCCAAAGCTGCCAATGTCCCAGCGTCAGCCAGGGATCGCTATCCGATGATCGCGCAAGCGTACCCAGTGACAACACGCCAGCAAGCGCGATCACCGTGTCCGCAGGCGGCTCGAGCGCGGTCAGAGATTGAAGATTGCGATCGATCAGCCCGGTATCCGGATGGCCAGCGACAAATTCGTCCTGCTCGCTCAATCTGGCGAGGAACTCGAGATTGGTGGTGACACCGACGACATGCGAGCTCTGCAAGGCCCTGGTCAGTCGCAACAGGGCGACACTCCGGCTGGGCCCGTGTACGACCATCTTGGCGATCAGGGGATCGTAGTGAGCCGAGACGGTATCGCCCGGACGGATCCCGGCATCGATCCGCGCCGTAACCTCCGGAAAATCCAGATGCCTGATCGTCCCCGTCGCGGGCAGGAAGCCTTTGGCCGCATCCTCCGCGTAGATCCGGGCCTCGAAGGCCCAGCCATAGATCTCAAGCTCCGACTGCTTCTTCGGCAGCGGCTCGCCGAACGCCACACGCAATTGCCACTCGACGAGATCGATCCCGGCAATCGCTTCGGTAACGGCATGCTCGACCTGAAGACGGGTATTCATCTCCATGAAATAGAAACGATCCGGCCAGAGGCCGTTCGAGACATCCGCGATGAACTCGACGGTGCCGGCACCACGATAGGAAATGGCACGCGCCGCGCGTACCGCGGCTTCACCCATGGCACGACGCATCTCCGGCGTCATTCCCGGCGCCGGCGCTTCTTCGATCACCTTCTGATGGCGGCGCTGGAGCGAACAATCACGTTCGAAAAGATGCACAACATTGCCGTGCCGATCGCCGAAGATCTGAACCTCGATATGGCGCGGGCGAATGAGGTAGCGCTCGATCAGAACGGCATCGTCGCCGAATGCGGCCTTCGCCTCTCGCCGCGCAGCAGCAAGTGCTTCGGGAAAATCCTCCTCGCTGTCGACGCGGCGCATGCCCTTGCCGCCGCCACCCGCGCGTGCCTTGATCAGCACGGGGTACCCGATCAGGGTCGCCTGATCGGCGAGAAACCCGTCGTCTTGTTCCTCGCCATGGTAGCCGGGAACGACCGGCACGCCCGACTGATCCATCAACGCCTTTGCGGCATCCTTCAATCCCATGGCACGAATGGACGACGGCTGCGGCCCAATGAAGACAATGCCTGCCGCCTCTACGGCTGCGGCGAAGTCTGCATTCTCCGAGAGAAACCCGTAACCAGGATGAATGGCTTCGGCGCCAGTTCGCTGCGCCGCAGAAAGGATCCGCTCGATCGAGAGGTAACTCTCCTGCGCGCTCGCGGGCCCCAGCCGAACCGCTTCGTCGGCCATCTCGACGTGCAGCGCCCCAACATCGGCATCCGAATAGACCGCCACCGTGGCGATCCCCATGCGCCTGGCGGTTCGGATCACCCGGCAAGCAATCTCGCCACGGTTTGCGATGAGAATTTTCTGGAACATCGCTACCTCACATCCGGAACAGGCCGAAGCGCGTCTCTTCAATCGGTGCATTCAGCGCCGCAGACAGCGAGAGACCGAGCACGTCGCGGCTCTTGGCCGGGTCGATCACCCCATCGTCCCATAGCCGCGCCGACGCGTAGAGCGGATGGCTTTGCCGTTCGAAAAGATCGAGCACCGGCTGCTTGAAACTGGTCTCCTCCTCCGGTGTCCATGGCGTGCCGGCACGGGAGAGCGCCTCGCCCCGCACAGTCGCAAGCACGCCGGCCGCCTGCTCTCCGCCCATGACCGAGATGCGGCTGTTCGGCCATGTCCAGAGAAAGCGCGGCGAGAAGGCGCGACCGGCCATCCCATAGTTGCCCGCACCGAAGGAACCGCCAACCAGCATCGTCACCTTTGGCACGCCGGTCGTTGCGACCGCGGTAACGAGCTTCGCACCATTCTTCGCGATGCCTTCGGTCTCGTATTTGCGGCCAACCATGAAGCCGGTGATGTTCTGCAGGAAGACGAGCGGTATCCTGCGCTGCGAGCAGAGCTCCACGAAATGGGCGCCCTTCAGGGCCGACTCGGAGAACAGCACGCCGTTGTTGGCGACAATGCCCACCGGGATACCATGGACATGTGCAAAGCCGCAGACCAGCGTCGTCCCGTAGCGCGCCTTGAATTCATCGAAACGCGAGCCGTCGACGATACGGGCGATAACTTCGCGCACGTCGTAGGGCACGCGCAGGTCGGCCGGGACGATCCCTGCGATTTCCGAGGGATCGAACAGTGGTGCCTCAACCGCCTGGCGCTCGACGCCACCCGCCTTGGATCGATTGAGATTGGCGACGGCGCGCCTCGCCAATGCCAGGGCATGCGCGTCATCTCGCGCAAGATGGTCTGCGACACCGGAGAGCCTTGTGTGCACATCGCCACCGCCAAGGTCCTCGGCCGAAACGACTTCGCCGGTTGCGGCCTTCACCAGCGGCGGGCCGGCGAGAAAGATCGTCCCCTGCCCCTCGACGATGATTGCCTCGTCGGACATGGCAGGCACGTAGGCACCACCTGCCGTACACGAGCCCATGACGACGGCGATCTGTGGAATTCCTGCCGCCGACATATTGGCCTGATTGTAGAATATCCGGCCGAAATGATCGCGATCCGGAAAGACCTCGTCCTGATTCGGCAAGTTCGCGCCGCCCGAATCCACCAAGTAAATGCAGGGCAGATTGTTCTGGGCCGCGACTTCCTGCGCGCGCAGGTGCTTCTTTACCGTCATCGGAAAGTAGGTGCCGCCTTTGACGGTCGCGTCGTTGCAGACGATCATGCAATCGCGCCCTGAAACGCGGCCGATGCCGGTTATCAGCCCAGCACCCGGCGCCTCATTGCCGTACATGCCGTGGGCTGCGGTCAATCCGATTTCGAGAAAAGGCGTAGCCGGATCGAGCAGGGCGGCGATCCGATCCCGTGGTAGCATCTTGCCGCGGGTAACATGACGCTCGCGCGCTGCAAGTCCGCCCCCATTGGCCGCACTCAAGGCTGCGTCCTCGATGGCACGGATAGCTTCGGCCATCGCCGCGCGATTTGTCCTGAAGTTCTCCGAATTCGTCGAAATCTGCGACTTCAAAACCGTCATTGGTCACCAGGATGGTTGTCGGATGAAACGTTCGGATCAGGCCGTTTCGGAAAAGAGCTCGCGGCCAATCAGCATGCGTCTGATCTCAGAGGTTCCGGCACCGATCTCGTAGAGCTTGGCGTCACGCAGCAACCGGCCGGCGGGATAATCGTTCGTGTAGCCATTCCCCCCGAGCGCCTGGATTGTCTCAAGCGCCAACAGCGTCGCCTTCTCGGCGGCATAAAGAATGCAGCCGGCAGCATCCTTGCGCGTCGTCTCGCCGCGATCGCAGGCCGCCGCAACCGCGTAGACATAGGCGCGCGCCGTGTTTATGGTTACGTACATATCGGCGAGTTTTCCCTGCATCAGCTGGAATTCGCCGATCGCCTGGCCGAACTGCTTTCTTTCGTGAAGATAGGGCACGACGACATCCATGCAGGCGGCCATGATGCCGATCGGTCCAGCGGAGAGGACGACACGTTCATAGTCGAGCCCCGACATCAGAACGCGCGCACCACCGCCGAGTGTGCCCAGCACATTTGCCGCGGGAACCTCGCAGTCCTCGAAGATCAATTCGCAGGTGTTGGAGCCGCGCATGCCAAGCTTGTCGAGCTTCGGGCCAGTTGAAAAGCCCTTGAAGCCTTTCTCGACGAGGAAAGCCGTGATGCCACGCGGACCCGCATCAGGGTCTGTCTTCGCGTAAACCACCAGCACATCGGCATCCGGGCCGTTGGTGATCCACATCTTGTTGCCGTTGAGGAGGTAGCTGTCGCCTCGCTTCTTCGCCCGAAGCTTCATCGAAACGACGTCGGATCCGGCGCCCGGCTCGGACATGGCGAGTGCGCCAACATGTTCGCCGGAGATGAGCTTCGGCAAATAACGCGACTTCTGCTCGTCCGTTCCATTGCGGCTGATCTGATTGACGCAAAGGTTGGAATGGGCGCCGTAGCTGAGGCCGACGGAGGCGGAAGCGCGGCTGATTTCCTCCATCGCGACGCAATGGGCCAAGTATCCCAAGCCGGCGCCGCCATAGGCCTCCTCGGCCGTGATCCCGAGCAGTCCCATCTCACCCATCTCGCGCCAGAGTGGCGTTGGAAAACTGTTGCTGCTGTCCGTCTCGGCAGCGAGCGGTGCAATGCGCTCCGTCGCGAAACGTCGAACGCTGTCGCGGAGCGCCTCGATCTCGTCCGCCAGACCAAATCTCAAACCACCAGAATACATGCCTTCCCTCCCAAGTCCGGCGCGCGACTACAACAGCGTCCGGTATGCGTGTGTCGTCATTCTCCCGTCATTGTTCTTCACGCGCGTATCTTGTCGGCAGCTCCTCCACTGCCGGTCGGCCTGATAAATCTCGTTGAAGAACGCGAAAATGGCAAGCATTTCCGGTCGGCCAGACGTTTCTGACCGCCAGTTTGCCCCAGCGACTATTCGATCGATCTTCGGCCGGCATCCGCCCTTCCTCCCGAGATAGGCGACGCACGGGATCTTTAGAGATCCGCGTGAGAATAAAGGGATGCTAGCACCGGGCGCGCGGAATTTCTGAACCAAGACGGTTCATCCTGCGCAAAATATGGAAAGAATTCGCCGCCGGGACGACGCGTTCAACCGCTGAGGGCCGTCCGACAAAATCGACGGCCCAAGTGGCGATATGAGCCACCTATGACGCTAGCGCTTTATGGCGCGGCCACTGCGGCTTTCGGCGATTGCCCGCACTTGATGACGGCGAACCAGCTCGGCCTGTACCTCGGCCTGAAACGTCATGACCTGTTCGCGGACCTTAGCTTCGGAGCAGCCAAGCGACGTCAGCTCATCAGCCAGCCGGCGGCATTCTGTCTTCCAGAAGCGTACTGCATCCTCGCCGTGGCGACGGTCCAGTTCGGTCGCGCACCGTTCAATGTCTCCGGCGCGTGAAGCGACCGGGAAAAGTACGATCTCGCTTGTCGTCATTGCTTGCAGATTCTTGTTTGACTGTACTGACATCGACTCATTCCGTTGCGTCCGACTCATTCCTAGCTGACCATGGTTAACGCTTTCCTCTTCGCCCCCACAAACGCGGCGTTCAATTCATCGCGGCGGTCAAAGCGGGCATCGACACGGTCTCCGCCACAAGCAGGACTTCCGAACCATCGGAAATGCCGCTAGGCTTCTGCAGGCTGCTTTATTGGTGCAGCGAGGGGGCTGAAATCAGTGAGACGTGTAGTTGCGAAGCCTGTTGCGGCGGCAATCGTGGTGTTCGCGCGCGCCATTACCGCGGTTCGCGCTATCTGGCCGAATGACGGCATTCCCCAGGGCCAGTGTGTTTACTTCGCCAATCACTCCAGCCATGGCGATTTCATCCTGGTCTGGGCCGTCCTGCCGCCGAGCTTGAGACGGAAGACACGCCCCGTCGCTGGCGCGGAATATTGGCTGAAGTCATCGATCAACCGCTTCATCGGCTGCAACGTCTTCGACGCAGTTCTTATCGAGCGGGACCGCGACAAGCGCACACGCGATCCGATTGAAGTCATGGCCGAAGTGGTCGATTCCGGAGCGTCGCTGATCCTCTTTCCCGAAGGAACGCGCAACCAGACAGATGCGCCGCTGCTGCCGTTCAAGAGCGGACTGTTCCATCTCGCCTCGACCCGGCCGGACATTCAGCTTGTGCCGGTCTGGATCAACAATCTCAATCGGGTCATGCCAAAAGGCGAGATCGTCCCGATCCCCTTCATCTGCACCGTGACCTTCGGCAACGCCATTCGGATCGACGCCGGCGAGACCAAGGAAACCTTCCTCGACAGGGCGCGGACGGCGCTGCTTGATCTGTCACCAAAACACCTGGGCGGTAAAGAATGAACGCAGCGAACGCCGACCTGTGGACACTCGTCCTTGGCATCTTCACGCTCCTGATTGTTTCGTCGACCATCGGCTACCTGCTGCAGCGCCGACTGCCGGCCGGCCAGTCGAATGCCGCGATCGAGAACCTGAACGCACGCATCAAGGCGTGGTGGATCATGGCCATCCTGATCGGCCTTGCCTTTCTTGCCGGTCGGATCGGCGTGCTGCTGCTGTTTGGCTTCTGCTCTTTCGCGGCACTACGCGAGTTCATTACGCTGACCGACACCAAACGCGCCGATCACTGGGCGCTCGCAGCCGCCTTCTTCGTCGTCCTGCCGCTGCAGTATTGGCTTTTGTGGGAGAGGCAATACGGCATCTTCTCGATCTTCATTCCGGTCTACGCGTTCCTCTTGATGCCGATCATCTCCGTACTGCGCGGCGATACCGAGCGTTTCCTGATACGCATTGCCGAAGTCCAATGGGCGCTGATGATTTGCGTATTCTGCGCCTCCCACGTTCCGGCGCTGCTGACGCTGACGATCCCCGGCTACGAAGGCCGCAACGTTCTGCTGATCGCTTTCCTGGTGATCATCGTGCAGCTCAGCGACGTGCTCCAATATGTCTGGGGCAAGCTGTTCGGTCGAACAAAAATCGCACCAAGCCTGTCGCCTTCAAAGACCGTGGAAGGCTTTGTCGGGGGCGTCTTTAGCGCGACGTTGATCGGTGCCGCCCTATGGTGGATCACACCTTTCACGCCGCTCCAGGCCGGGGTCATGGCTTTCGTTATCACCATGATGGGCTTTTTCGGCGGCCTCGTCATGTCGGCGATCAAGCGAGATCGCGGCGTCAAGGACTGGGGTCACCTGATCGAAGGCCACGGCGGACTGATTGACCGGCTCGATTCCGTCGTCTTTTCCGCGCCGATCTTCTTTCACATTGTCCGCTACTGGTGGTCGATCACATGATGACGCCGGTCCGTCGGCTGGCCCAGAGCAGTGCGATACATGTGCTTTTCGCATTTGTCGCCATGGGCGGCTGGGCGGTCTTCGCCAACAGCAGCCACCCGCTGCAGCGAGCCCTATTTGCCGGCCTTGTGCAGGGCGCACTCTCGGCCGGCCTCACCTTCTTTCTCAAGACGGTTATCGAGCGGCTCGCAAAACAGTTCAAAGGGCGCGCCGGTCTCTGGGCACCGCCGCTGATCGCATGTCTGGCATCGACTGCCGTGCTGATCTCGATCCATGCGTTGAGCGGCACCCCGGAAATCCTGAAAACCATAGCGGTGCCGCTAACCGTCTCGACGACCTACGCGGCAGTCTACAATTACTTTGTCTACCAAGAGAGGATCGTGGCATGACGGAAACGGGCGATCGCCGGCCGCTGGCAAGCAGAGACACGCAATGGGCAAAGCGCATTGCGCAATGGCTGGCGACACGGTCGGTCACGCCGAACCAAATCTCTCAGGCAAGCATGGTCGCCGCGGCATTGGCCGGCGGCGCGTTCTTCCTTGCGGGACGGGATGACGGGTGGACAAGACCGCTCCTCCTCGTTCTCGCGGCCGCGTTCTGCCAATTGCGGCTGTTGTGCAATCTCTTCGACGGTATGGTTGCCGTTGAGGGCGGCAAGGGCGCAGCGGACGGCCCCTTCTGGAACGAATTCCCCGACCGCGTCGCCGACATCCTGATCCTGGCCGGTGTTGGGTATGGCATCGGATCGCCCGGCCTTGGCTGGGCGGCGGCATCTTTTGCCGTATTGACGGCCTATGTTCGCGAGCTCGGTCGAGCAACCGGGACGCCGAGCGACTTCTCCGGCCCGATGGCAAAACAACACCGAATGGCGACAATCACGGCTGCGGCAATCCTCTCGATCCTCGAGCCGTTTTGGAGCGGGCACAATCAGGTTCTACTCGCTGCCCTCTGGCTGATTACGATCGGTGCTGCCTTCACGGCGCTGCGACGGGGCAGAAACGTCGTTCGGAATCTGAAAGGTGGCCACGCGGGCAATTGACGCCCTTCACTCAATCCTCGTCAGGCGTACCGAAAAGCTCGAAAGTGCGCTTTGCAGTCGAGCGCACCAGCAATACAACAACCGCGCCGCTTCTTCTTTTCCCCGAAGCGGCCTTGGACTAGCCTCGCTTCGGCGAGGCATTTTTCTTCCATCGGCATTTATAAGATTTTTATATCCGCGGCCCGCCGCCGATCTCGAACGCTTATGCGGTTCGACCGCATATTAATGTCCGAGAGATCCAAGGATCATCTCCAGCCAGAAAGCATAAAAGGTGCCATCCTGAGGATGGCGCCCTTTGTCTTGCCTGACTCCAGAAGAACAACAGGAGTCACGATCGATGATGGACATAGTTCTACTCGCCACAGCAATCGTATTTTTCGCCCTCTGCTTCGCTTACACCAAAGCCTGCGACCGACTTTAACCGGAGAAGCGCCATGACACTCGACTATATTCTCAGTAGTGCCGTCACCGTGTTCCTCACGGTTTACCTCACCTACGCTCTCATTCGCCCCGAACGCTTCTAGAATCGCGCCTCCTCCCAAGGCGCGACCGGCGAAACAAATCGGGTATTGAAAGTTACCTCCCATGACCCTCAACGGATGGCTTCAGATCCTACTTTACTGCGGGATCATCATTGTGCTCGTCAAACCGCTCGGCGGTTACATGACACGCGTCTTCAATGGCGAACGCACGTTTCTCTCACCCGTCCTCGCTCCGATTGAACGGGGACTTTACGCGCTTGCCGGCACCAGCGAACGCGAAGAGCAGCACTGGACCTCCTATGCGTTTTCCATGCTCGCATTCAACTTGCTTGGCGTGCTCCTGCTCTACGCGCTTATGCGGTTTCAGGCTGTCCTGCCTTTGAATCCCGCAGGCATGGCATCGGTGCCATCGGACCTCTCCTTCAATACGGCGGTCAGCTTCGTCACAAACACCAACTGGCAGAACTACGGCGGCGAAAGCACCATGTCGTATCTGACCCAGATGATGGGGCTCAGCGTCCAAAACTTCCTGTCAGCAGCGACCGGCATTGCGATCGCCATCGCCTTCATCCGCGCCTTCTCGCGTGCATCGGGCAAGGCGATCGGCAACTTCTGGGTCGATATGGCCCGTGCGACGCTCTACATTCTCCTGCCGATCTGCATCGTGCTGACGCTGGTCTATGTCTACCTCGGTGTACCGCAGACGTTTGGCCCTTACGTCGACGCGACGACGCTCGAAGGCGCCAAGCAGACGATCGCCCTCGGCCCGGTGGCCTCGCAGCTTGCCATCAAGATGCTCGGCACCAACGGCGGCGGCTTCTTCAACGCCAATTCCGCGCACCCCTTCGAAAACCCGGACGCTATCTCGAACCTCATTCAGATCGTGACGATCTTTGCGATCGGTGCGGCGCTGACCAACGTCTTCGGTCGAATGGTCGGCAACCAGCGTCAAGGTTGGGCAATCCTCGGCGCCATGGGTATCCTGTTCCTAGCCGGCGTCGTTGTCGTCTACTGGGCGGAAGCTGCAGGCAATCCGCTGATGCACGCCTTCGGCCTGCAGGGCGGCAACATGGAAGGCAAGGAAGTCCGCTTTGGCGTCGCCATGTCCTCGCTCTTTGCGGTGATCACGACGGCTGCCTCCTGCGGTGCCGTTAACGCAATGCATGGCAGCTTTACGGCACTCGGCGGCTTGATCCCCCTCATCAACATGCAGCTTGGCGAAGTCATCGTCGGCGGTGTTGGCGCGGGCTTCTACGGCATCCTGATGTTCATCATCGTCGCTGTCTTCGTGGCGGGCCTGATGGTCGGCCGCACGCCCGAGTACCTTGGCAAGAAAATCGAAGCCAAGGAGATGAAGATGGCCGTGCTTGCCATTCTTTGCCTGCCGCTCGCCATGCTGGTCTTTACCGCGATATCAAGTGTGCTGCCCTCCGCCGTCGCCTCGATCGGCACGGCCGGACCACATGGCTTCTCCGAAATCCTCTACGCCTACACGTCCGGTGCCGCGAACAACGGCTCGGCTTTCGGCGGCCTCACCGGCAACACACCCTGGTACAACATCACGCTCGGCCTCGACATGCTGATGGGCCGCTTCCTGGTGATCATCCCAGCGCTTGCGATTGCCGGCTCGCTGGTCACCAAGAAGACCGTCCCCGCCTCGGCAGGCACGTTCCCGACCGATGGCCTGCTCTTCGTCGGCCTCCTGACGGGCACGATCCTGATCGTCGGCGGACTGACCTTCTTCCCGGCGCTGGCGCTTGGCCCGGTCGTCGAGCACCTGGTCATGATCGCCGGCCAGACCTTTTGAGGTGAAGCAATGATCCTTCGTCACAAGCTTCGCAAATCCTTCAACGCACGTCCCGGTTCGCCGGGACGTGACAGCCAGCGGATGACCCGCGCCTCCGACATCATTCTAGTGATGCTCGCCGGCCTCCTCGTCATCGCCGCGGTACTTCGGATCCTACACGGCTGATCGCAACACGGTCGCCTTACTCTTTTCAAGCTGGAGTCTCTTATGAGCCAGGCAAAATCAGCGAGCATCATGGATTCTCGCATTCTCATTCCGGCCGTGGGCGCCGCCTTCAAGAAGCTGAACCCGCGCACCCTTGCCAAGAACCCCGTCATGTTCGTCGTAGCAACGGTTTCGGCGCTGACCACGATCCTGTTCGTCCGTGATCTCGTCACGGGCGGCGGAAATCTTGGCTTTTCCTTCCAGATCAACCTTTGGCTCTGGTTCACCGTGCTTTTTGCCAACTTCGCCGAAGCCGTTGCCGAAGGCCGCGGCAAGGCGCAGGCGGACTCGCTGCGCAAGGCTCGCACCGAAACCCAGGCAAAGCTGCTGACGGCCAACAACGGCACCGGCTACCGCCTCGTTCCGGGCACGAGCCTGAAGGTCGGCGATCTTGTCCTCGTCGAGGCTGGCGACATCATTCCCTCGGACGGTGAAGTCATCGAGGGCGTCGCATCTGTCAACGAGGCCGCGATAACAGGCGAGTCCGCCCCTGTCATCCGCGAGTCCGGCGGCGACCGCTCGGCCGTTACCGGCGGTACGCAGGTTTTGTCCGATTGGATTCGCGTTCGTATCAGCGCGGCCGCGGGGCACACCTTCCTCGACCGCATGATCTCGCTTGTCGAAGGTGCCGAACGTCAGAAGACCCCGAACGAGATCGCCCTCAACATCCTGCTTGCCGGGATGACGCTGATCTTCGTTCTGGCCACCGCGACCATCCCAAGCTTTGCAAGCTATGCCGGTGGCTCGATCCCGATCATCATCCTCGTCGCGCTTTTCGTGACGCTGATTCCGACGACCATCGGCGCGCTTCTGTCGGCTATCGGCATCGCCGGCATGGATCGTCTGGTGCGCTTCAACGTGCTTGCCATGTCCGGTCGCGCCGTGGAGGCAGCCGGCGACGTCGACACGCTGCTCCTCGACAAAACCGGCACGATCACGCTCGGCAACCGCCAAGCCACGTCCTTCCGCCCCGTTCACGGCATCTCCGAACAGGACCTTGCCGATGCCGCGCAACTGGCATCGCTCGCCGACGAAACACCGGAAGGCCGCTCGATCGTCGTGCTCGCCAAGGAGAAATACGGCATCCGTGGCCGCGACATGGCCAGCCTGAAGGCCGCTTTCGTGCCCTTCACCGCGCAGACGCGCATGAGCGGCGTGGATGTCGAGGGCTCTTCGATCCGTAAGGGGGCCGTCGATGCCGTACTCGCCTATGTTGGCGCCGCATCGGCACCGGCTTCAGGCAATGCAGCGATCGCCATCCGCACCAACACCGAGACCGTGCGGGAACTGCAGGCAATTGCCGACGAAATCGCCAAGGCAGGCGGCACGCCGCTTTCAGTCGCCCGTGACGGCAAGCTGCTCGGCATCATCCAGCTCAAGGACATCGTCAAGGGCGGTATCCGCGAGCGCTTCGCCGAACTGCGCCGGATGGGTATCCGCACGGTCATGATAACAGGCGATAACCCGATGACGGCAGCAGCAATCGCCGCCGAAGCCGGCGTGGACGATTTCCTGGCGCAGGCGACACCGGAGAACAAGCTCTCGCTGATCCGCGAGGAGCAGGCCAAAGGCAAGCTCGTCGCCATGTGCGGCGACGGCACGAACGACGCCCCTGCCCTCGCCCAGGCCGACGTCGGCGTGGCCATGAATACCGGCACGGTCGCCGCTCGCGAAGCCGGCAACATGGTCGACCTCGACAGCGATCCGACGAAACTCATCGAGATCGTCGAGATCGGCAAGCAGCTGCTGATGACCCGTGGCGCGTTGACGACCTTCTCGATCGCCAATGACATCGCCAAGTATTTTGCCATCATCCCGGCGATGTTCCTGGCCTTCTACCCGCAGCTTGGCGTCCTGAACATCATGGGACTGGCCACGCCACAGAGTGCCATATTGTCGGCCATCATCTTCAACGCGCTAATCATCGTCGCGCTGATCCCGCTCTCCCTGAAGGGCGTGAAATACCGCGCAATCGGCGCCGGCGCGCTCTTGTCCCGCAATCTGCTGATCTACGGTGTCGGCGGTATCATCGTCCCGTTCATCGGCATCAAGGCGATCGACATGGTCATCACAGCCATCGGTCTCGCCTAAGGAGTTGACATCATGTTGAAAGAACTTCGTCCGGCAATAGTAATGATCGTTGCCACCACCGCCATCACCGGACTGCTCTATCCGCTCGCAATGACGGGCGCTGCGCAGGCACTCTTCCCGTCGCAAGCCAATGGCAGCCTGATCGAGAAGGACGGCCACGTGATCGGCTCGACCCTGATCGGCCAGGCCTTCACCGGCGACAACTACTTCCACGGCCGTCCCTCGGCAGCCGGCGACGGCTACAATGCCGCCAGCTCCAGCGGTTCGAACCTCGGCCCAACCAGCCAGAAGCTCATCGATCGCGTGAAGACTGATTACGAAGCAGCCAAGGCGACCAACCCGAATGTGGAGGTGCCGATCGATCTCGTGACGGCTTCCGGCAGCGGCCTTGATCCGCACATCTCACCCGAAGCCGCCTACTTCCAGATACCGCGCGTCGCCAAGGCGCGCGGCATGGATGAGGCAAAGCTCAAGACGATTGTCGATGCCGCCATCAATCACCCCGAACTTGGGTTCCTCGGTGAACGCACGGTCAATGTTCTGGCATTGAATCAGTCTCTTGATGCTTCTATCTCTCAGTAAAATTGAAGGCCCCGGGCGTCTGCGCGCACCGGGGCTTGCTCTTCAGAAAGATTGACACGCATGCCGGAAGACAACCGCGACAAGGTTGGAAGGCCCTCGCCCGACGCGCTGCTAGAGAAAGCGCGCCAGGAGACACGTGGCCGTCTGAAGATCTTCCTGGGCGCCGCGCCCGGCGTCGGCAAGACCTACGAGATGCTGGAATCGGGCCGTGCCAAGATGTCCGATGGCGTTGACGTGGTGATCGGCATCGTCGAGACCCACGGGCGCAAGGAAACGCAAGCGCTCGTCAATGGCTTTGAAGTCATTCCGCGCGTCAAGATCGACTACAAAGGCCGCCCGCTTGAGGAGATGGATATCGACGCTATCCTCGCCCGCCAACCGCGCCTCGTCCTCGTCGACGAACTTGCCCATACGAACGCCGAGGGCAGCCGCCATCCGAAGCGCTATCTCGACGTGAAGGAGCTGCTTGACCGCGGCATAGACGTCTATTCGACACTGAACATCCAGCACGTCGAGAGCCTGAACGACGTCGTCTCGCAGATTACCCGCATCCGAGTGCGAGAGACCGTCCCGGATTCGATCATCGATATGGCCGATGACGTCGAGATCATCGACCTGACGCCGGATGATCTGATCAAGCGGCTGCACGACGGAAAGGTCTATGTTCCGAAGACTGCCGAACGGGCTCTGACCAATTATTTCACGCCCGGAAACCTGACTGCGCTGCGCGAACTGGCATTGCGCAAGACCGCGCAGCGTGTCGACGACCAACTCCTGACCCACATGCAGGCGCATGCCATCGCTGGTCCCTGGGCCGCAGGTGAGAGGGTCCTTGTATCGGTTGATCAGCATCCACGCTCGGCCTCGCTGGTACGCTATGCCTCGCGAATGGCCTCGCGACTGCGGGCACCGTGGGCGGCCGTCTATGTCGAGACCGGTCGTTCCATCAATCTGACTGAAACCGACCGTGACACAATTGCGGCCACACTTCGATTGGCCGAACAGCTCGGCGGTGAGGCGATCACCATTCCCGGCCGTGAGGTCTCCGAAGAGCTGGTCCGCCACGCCGCAGCCAACAACGTTACCCACATCGTCATCGGCGCCCCCAACAAGCCGACGTGGCGTGACTGGCTTCACCGCTCCATAGCCGACGATCTGATCCGGACGTCAGGCAATATCAGCGTCCATGTGATTTCCGGCAGCGAGACGGTGGGAACATCCGCGCGCGGCGTCAGAGCCGCACCGTCCGTGCCCGACTTCAACATCCAGCCCTATCTCTCCGCGACAGCCTATGTGGTTGTCGCGCTCATCGCCGGCGTGGTGCTCGATCAGGTTCTTGATGTCCGCAACCTTGCCCTCGTGTTCTTGATGGCGGTGCTAACCTCGGCGGTCATCCACGGGCTGCGCCCAGCGCTCTATACCTGCATCATCAGCGCGCTGTCCTTTAACTTCTTCTTCCTGCCGCCCCGCTACACGCTGACGATCAGCGATCCGGAGAGCGTGCTTGCGTTGTTCTTCTTCCTGGGCGTCGCTGTCATCGCCAGCAACCTGACGGCAACGGTCCAACGCCAGGCGGCTGCTGCCCGGCAGCGTGCCAGGACGACGGAAGACCTCTACCTCTTTTCCAAGAAATTGGCCGGCACCGGCACGCTCGACGACGTTCTCTGGGCCACCGCATTCCAGCTGGCATCAATGCTCAAGGTCCGCGTTGTCCTTCTACTGCCGGAAGAAGGCACCATCGCCGTCAAGGCCGGTTATCCGCCGGATGACACACTCGACGAGGCAGACATTGCCGCCGCCCGTTGGGCCTGGGAGCACAATCACGCCGCAGGCCGTGGCGCCGATACCCTGCCCGGTGCCAAGAGGCTCTATGTACCGCTGCGAACCGGTCGTGCCGCCGTCGGTGTCATCGGCCTGGACAATGACCGACGCGACGGCCCTCTGCTGACCCCCGAGCAGCAACGCCTTCTCGACGCATTGGCCGATCAGGCGGCGCTTGCGATAGAGCGCATTCAACTCGTGGCGGACGTTGACCGCGCCAAGCTGGCTGCCGAGGCCGATCGTCTGCGCTCTGCGCTCCTGACCTCGATCTCGCACGACCTGAAGACGCCGCTCGCGGCCATCCTTGGCGCTGCGGGCACACTGCGCGATTACCGCGATTCCATGTCGGTTGAAGATCGTCTGGATCTGTTGTCGACCGTCGTCGACGAGTCGGAACGGCTCAACCGCTTTATTGCCAACCTGCTTGACATGACGAAGATCGAGTCCGGTGCAATGGAGCCGAACTATGCGCTTCACTACCCGGGTGACATTGCCGGAAGCGCGTTGCGCCGCGCCGAGAAAATTCTCGCGCACCACAAGACCGTCATGACGATTCCTGCAGATCTGCCGATGATCCGCGTCGATCCGGTATTGTTTGAACAGGTGCTGTTCAATTTGCTCGACAATGCGGCCAAGTATGCGCCGCAGGGGTCGTCGATCCGTATCGATGGGCGGGCGGACGAATACAATGTTGTGATTGAGGTTTCAGACGAGGGTCCGGGCATTCCGCCGGCGGACTTGGACCGCGTCTTCGATACATTCTATCGGGTAAGCAAAGGGGACCAGGTTCGCGCGGGAACGGGCCTTGGCCTGTCCATCTGTCGCGGCTTTGTCGAGGCGATGGGCGGCACGATCACGGCCCGAAACCGCTCCGATGGTTCGGGTGCTGTCTTCACCATCCGTCTTCCAAAACCAAACGAGATTCCGAAATTGGATGAGCTAAAATGACCGGTTCAGCCGTAAAAATCCTCGTCGTGGACGACGAGCCTCCAATCCGCAAGCTGCTTCGCGTTGGCCTCACCGCACAAGGCTACGAGGTGCACGAAGCGCCAAACGGCGTGGCGGCGCTGCAGGCAGCGAAGGATGATCCACCGGATCTGATCGTGCTCGACCTTGGCCTGCCGGACAAGTCGGGCCATGAACTGCTTCAGGAATGGAGAGGCGCGGGCCTTGCCTTGCCGATCGTGATCCTTTCCAGCCGGACCGATGAAACCGGCATCGTCAAGGCGCTCGAAGCGGGAGCGGATGACTATCTGACGAAGCCATTCGGCATGAACGAGCTCGGAGCCCGGCTGCGTGTCGCCTTGCGTCATCGCTTGCAGCAGCAGGGTGAGCGGGCGATCTTTCAGGCGGGTGGCCTGTCGATTGACCTCGTCAAGCGCATCGTCAAGATCGACGGCAGGGAAATCAAGCTCTCGCCGAAGGAATACGACATTCTGCGGGTCCTCGCCCAGCACGCAGGAAAGGTCCTCACCCACCAGTTTCTGTTGAAGCAGATCTGGGGGCCCGCTGCCGACGTACAATACCTGCGTGTCTACGTGCGACAGCTGCGCCAAAAGATGGAGCAGAGCCCGGACCAGCCCCAATACATCACGACTGAAACCGGCGTCGGATACAGGCTGAAAGAAGCGGATCCGCCAGCAGCCTAAATCGGCCTATCGGTAAGCGCGCTCCGACAGTGCGCGCATGCCCAATCCGACCATCACTTCATGAGCGATGCGGCGGCGCATCGGATTGTGCAACCGGATCGCCGTCGAACCGAGGAAATCCGTCTCTATGTGATCGAACGCCTTCAGCTCCTGTGAAGTCATGATCGAATGCGAGTAGAATGCGTGGAAAGCGTTGCGGCAGACATAGGTCTTGTATTTCGTCAGGCAGAAAACCGAGAAGCGGCCGGCCTCTTCACGCAGGAAATCGGTCACCCCGACCGTGACTTCCGGCCAGGCGGGATTGAAGGTATCGTCGAAGACGATGATCCCATGCTCCGCAAGCGACCCGGCAGCAAGACGACTGTCGGCCGCGACGTGGTGCAGCATGTGGCCGCCGTCGATACTGAAAAGGCGGACCTTGCCGGCCCTTTCAATGATGTCCTCCGGCCTGAGCAGCGTGCTGTCGCTCTTGACGACGCGCTCTGCATCCACGGAAAGGCCCAGTTGGCGGCCACCCGCCACGAAACGGTCATATTGCGTCGCGCCGTGCTCGGGTTTCAGGATATCGAAGGGATCGATCGCCACGATCTTCTCGGCCTCTCCGCAGATCTTTCGCATCAGGAAGTAGGATCGGCCGTAGTAAACGCCGATCTCGGCCAAGCCACCTTGCAAGGATGCTGATTGCTGTGCCCGCAGAACGGCAAGAAATACCAGCGCGTCAGGCGGATCAATGTATCCTTCAATCGCCTGAAGATCATGGAAGATGAATTTTCTTATCGATGAATTCATTGAACTGTGCTTCCAGATTCATCAACAGAGGCACCGAAGAAGACAATTTCTTGCAGAAATCACGAAGAGAAGTCAATTCTATTTAAAATCATGCGAAAGCAGTATTTATAGATACGCTTGGTTGCAGGAATGATCAAAAGGGGTCTGCTGTTCTATTTAAAAATATTGTCGTGTCGAGCATTGCCGAACAGTCGATCGCGCCTGAAAAGCTTTGCGCGATCAATTTGCTAATGCCATCGTCGACAAAACGAGGCCAGCGTCCCTCCCCCGTTCGTTTCTTTCTTTTTCTTGCCATCGACCTGCCTTAAGTCTTCTCTTCATCCGAAACGAGAATTGAAGGTGGTGCATGGCAGGTGAAACGGTTCTGGTCGTTGGCGGCGCTGGGTATATTGGCTCGCACACGTGTCTCGATCTTGCGAACAAGGGCTTCAAACCGGTCGTTTTCGACAATTTCTCAAACGGTCACCGCGAGTTCGTAAAGTGGGGACCCGCGGAAGAAGGGGATATCAGGGATCGGGCGCGCCTTGACGAGGTCCTGGCAACGCACAAGCCAGCCGCCATCTTGCACTTTGCCGCGCTCATCGAAGTCGGCGAATCGGTCAAAGATCCGGTTGCCTTCTACGAGAACAACGTCATCGGCACACTGACGCTCCTGGCCGCTGCCCAGGCGGCTGGCGTCAAGGCATTCGTCTTCTCGTCGACCTGCGCGACCTATGGCTTGCCGCAGAGCGTGCCGCTCGACGAGACGCATCGTCAGGTGCCGATCAATCCGTACGGCCGCACGAAGTACATCGTCGAGCAGGCGCTTGCCGACTACGACAAGTACACGGGCTTCCGCTCGGTCGTGCTTCGCTATTTCAACGCTGCCGGGGCCGATTTCGAAGGCAGGATCGGCGAGTGGCACCAGCCGGAAACGCACGCCATACCGTTGGCGATCGACGCCGCCCTTGGCCGCCGCGAAGGCTTCAAGGTGTTCGGAACCGACTACGAGACGCGCGACGGCACCTGCGTCCGCGATTACATCCACGTCCTCGACCTCGCCGATGCCCATGTCCGCGCCGTCGAGCATCTGTTGCGCGGCGGCGAGTCGGTTGCTCTCAACCTCGGCACCGGCACCGGGACGACCGTGAAGGAGTTACTCGGCACCATCGAGCGCGTCTCCGAGCGTCCGTTTCCTGTGGAATATGCCGGCCGCCGAGAAGGCGACTCGCACACGCTGGTTGCCAACAACGACAAGGCGCGGGAGATTCTCGGTTGGACGCCGCAGTATGATTTGTCTCAGATCATCCGATCGGCGTGGAACTGGCACGCAAAATCAAACCAACACTAAAATGCAACCATGACCGGTCGACCGAACATTCTCCTGATCACCGCGGACCAGTGGCGTGGTGATTGTTTGTCAGCGACCGGGCATGCCTGCGTCAGGACGCCGAACATAGATGCGCTGGCGGCGGTAGGCGTATTGTTTGCACGCCACTACGCCGGCGCCGCTCCATGTTCGCCGGCACGAGCCACGCTCTACACCGGTCTCTATCAGATGAACCACCGGGTTTGCCGGAACGGCTCACCCCTCGATGCCCGATTTGACAATCTGGCGTTGGCGGCGCGGCGGGCGGGCTATGATCCGACGCTGTTCGGTTACACCGACACCGCACCCGACCCCCGCGGCCTGGATCAAAACGACCCGCATCTGACGACCTATGAGGGATTGTTGCCCGGTTTCACGGCCCGGCAACTCCTTCCCGAACATGAAAGGCAATGGCTCTCCTGGTTGCGCTCGCGGGGGCACGCTGAAGCGCATACCCGCGACATCCACATTCCTGTTGGCGCGCGGCGCGGCGAGATCTCGAACGCGGCAACAGCCTATTCGAAGGACGAGACGCAGACGGCGTTTCTCGCAGGAGAGTTTATCCGCTGGCTGGGCGAGCAAGATGCGCCTTGGTTCGCGCATGTTTCGTTCCTGCGTCCCCATCCGCCATTTTCGGCCCCGCCTCCATACAACGACCTGTTCAGCCCGGAGGACGGTCCGCATTTCGCCCGGGCGAAAAACCATGAAATAGAACAGAGCGCACATCCTTACCTGTCCTATGCCATGCCGAGGGCAAGGAAGGGTAACTTCATCTACGGCGCAGCCGGTCGCGTCAACGACTGGGAAGACAGCGACTTCGGCGCGATCCGCGCCATCTATTATGGCATGATTGCCGAGGTCGACGCGCAGCTCGGGCGTGTTTGGAGCGCATTGAAGGAAGCCAGGGCCTGGGATAACACGCTGATCATCTTCACCTCCGACCACGCCGAGATGGCGGGCGATCACTGGACGCTCGGCAAGGGCGGCTTCTTCGACGGCAGCTATCATATCCCGCTTGTCATCCGCGACCCGCAGGCCGCCACGCGGGGCAGCGTTGTCGAGCGGTTTACGTCCGCGGCAGACATCTTCCCGACATTGTGCGACCGCCTGAATATCGAGCCGGAGAATGGTGTGGACGGACAATCGCTCCTGCCGCTCATGCGGCGCGAGCCGGGAAATTGGCGCGAAGCAGCCTTCTGGGAATTTGACTTCCGCGATATCGCCACGCAGGAGCCGGAAACTCATTTCGGATTGCGGTCGAACGAATGCAATCTTGCCGTCATCAGGGATGAGCGCTTCAAATACGTGCATTTCACAGCACTGCCACCGCTCCTTTTCGATCTGCAGGCTGATCCGATGGAATTGAACAATCTCGCGTCAGACGAAGCCTATCTGCCGGTGCGGCTTTCCTATGCCGAGAAACTTCTCTCGCTGCGTGCCCGCCATCTGGATCAGACGCTAGCCTTCACCGAACTTACCGAGAAAGGGCCGGTCAAGCACCGGCCCTGAGCTTCGTCACGCGAAGCGACCGAGATAGTCCATCTTGCCGACCGGAACGCCCTGGTTGCGCAGGATCGCGTGAGCCGTCGCAATATGGAAGAAGAAATTCGGCAGCGCGAAGGTCATGACATACTCGTCGCCGCGGAACGTGATCTTGTTGCCTCCTGGAGACAGAGTGATCTCACGCGTTTCCGTTCCCTCGAGTGCAGCCGGCACAACGGCCGCAAGGTAGGCTTCTGTCTTGGTAACACGCGCACGCAACTCGGCGATCGTCGCTTCGTTATCCTCGAATTTCGGAGCCTCGCTGGCGGTCAGTCGCGCAATCGCCAACTTGGCGCTGTCGGTCGCGCGCTGATACTGGCCTGCAAACGGCAGCATGTCCGAAGATAGCCGCGCCGCAACGAGATCCGCGCCATCGATGCCTTTTTCTTTGGCGAAGGCCTCGGCTTTGTCGAGATAGGTCTTCAACGTCTCAAGGCCACGTTGGAAGACGGGAACGGTTGATCGATACATCGAGATCGGCATCAGTTTCTCCTTGGAAGGGCAGCGAAACTGCTGCCGCTGGCGCGGCCAATATAGTCATCGACATCGCGCTTTTCAGTGCCTGGCAGCTATCTTGGCGAGATTTTCGCCAAGCGCCGGCGGCCTCATCCTTCAATTGGACTTGACGCCTCCCATAGAAAATGGAATGAATATTCCGTGATACAAATTTCACGGTTCGTTTGTTCCGTTTCTTGACGGATGGCCAACGGGAGATGGCACGCAGCGAACAAGATACTGGCTTACGGGCATGGCCCGAAGCTCCGGCGTGAGGAGGGTGCAGCCGGACACCGCTTTGTGGAGGAAAACAAAATGAAGAAATTTATCATGGGTACTGCCATGGCGCTCGTCCTGTCGACGGCCGCTCACGCTGAAACCGTTGGCGTCTCGATGGCGCTGTTTGACGACAACTTCCTGACCGTCCTGCGAAACGGGATGCAGGACTATTCCAAGACCCTGAAGGGCGTGACGCTGCAGGTTGAAGACGCCCAGAACGACGTCGCGAAGCAGCAGAGCCAGATCCAGAACTTCATCGCATCCAAGGTTGACGCGATCATCGTCAATCCGGTCGACACCGACGCTACCGCCGCCATGTCGAAAATCGCGGCTGATGCCGGCATTCCGCTCGTTTACGTCAACCGCGAACCGGTCAACGTCGACAGCCTTCCGGATAAACAGGCCTTCGTCGCTTCGAACGAGCAGGAATCCGGTACGCTTGAAGCCAAGGAAGTTTGCCGCCTGTTGGGAGGCAAGGGTAAGGCCGTTGTCATGATGGGCGAACTCTCCAACCAGGCTGCACGCATGCGCACCAAGGACGTCCATGACGTCATTGCGACGGACGAATGCAAGGGCATCCAGATCATCGAAGAGCAGACGGCCAACTGGTCCCGTACTCAGGGGTCCGACCTTCTGACCAACTGGCTCTCCAGCGGTCTCGAGTTCGATGCCGTCATTTCGAACAACGACGAAATGGCGATCGGCGCCATTCAGGCCCTCAAGGCGGCCGGCAAGGACCTCAGCAAGATCGTGATCGGCGGCGTTGACGCAACGCAGGACGCACTCGCCGCGATGCAGGCCGGTGATCTCGATGTGACGGTCTTCCAGGATGCCGCAGGGCAGGGCAAGGGCGCGCTTGATGCGGCCCTGAAGCTCGCGAAGGGCGAAAAGATAGAGAAGAAGGTTTACATTCCTTTCCAGCTCGTCACGCCTGAGAACGTCAAGGACTTCGTCGCGAAGAACTAACGTTCGGAGAAATCGGGATGCGGGACAGGGTTCCGCATTCCTTCCCTCAGTCCGTGTCCGGGAGGAGATGAGATGGTTGTCAGCCCGTCTACAATGGCCGCAGTGCGCCAGAGCGGCGCTGTTCCGAATGCGGAATACCTGTTGAGCGCCGAAGGTGTCCGGAAGGAGTTCCCGGGCGTTGTCGCACTTGATGATGTTCAGTTCCGGCTGAGGCGCGGCACCGTGCATGCCTTGATGGGCGAAAACGGCGCCGGCAAGTCGACACTGATGAAAATCCTCGCCGGCATCTATATTCCTGACAAGGGCGAAGTACGCCTCAAGGGCGTTGAGATCCAGCTCAAATCGCCGCTCGACGCCTTGGAAAATGGCATTGCGATGATTCATCAGGAGCTGAACCTGATGCCCTATATGACCGTCGCCGAGAACATCTGGATCCGTCGCGAGCCAACGAACAAGTTTGGCTTTGTCGACCACGCAGCCATGTTCCGCCAGACCGACGAGCTGTTTCGCCGGCTGAACATCGACATCGACCCGGAGATCCAAGTCCGCGAACTTTCCGTCGCCAGCCGGCAGATGGTCGAGATCGCCAAGGCTGTCTCCTATAATTCCGACGTCCTGATCATGGACGAACCAACGTCGGCGCTGACCGAGCGCGAGGTCGAACACCTCTTTCGGATCATTCGCGACCTCAGATCTCAGGGAATCGGCATCGTCTACATCACACACAAGATGAACGAGCTGTTCGAGATTGCCGACGAGTTCTCGGTGTTCCGCGATGGCCGCTATATCGGCACTCATGCATCAACAGATGTCACCCGCGATGACATCATCCGCATGATGGTCGGCCGCGAGATCACCCAGATGTTCCCGAAAGAGGACGTGCCGATCGGCGACGTCGTCCTCTCGGTCAAGAACCTGTCGCTCAACGACGTCTTCCGTGACGTTTCCTTTGACGTGCGATCGGGCGAAATCCTCGGCGTGGCCGGCCTTGTCGGCTCAGGCCGATCAAACGTCGCCGAGACCTTGTTCGGCGTGACGCCCGCAACATCGGGCACGATCGAACTCTTCGGCAAGAAGACGGCGATCGCCTCGCCGACCGTCGCAATCCGGAACCACATGGCGTTCCTGACTGAGGATCGCAAAGACACAGGCTGTCTGCTGATCCTCAGCGTTCTCGAGAACATGCAGATCGCCGTTCTCCAGGACAGGTTCGTCAAGGGGGGCTTTGTGCAGGAAAGCTCGATCGAGGCGACCTGCGAGGACATGGCCAAGAAACTCCGAGTGAAGACGCCCAACCTCGATGAGCGCGTGGAAAACCTGTCCGGCGGCAATCAGCAGAAGGTTCTGATCGGTCGCTGGCTGCTGACGAATCCGAAAATCCTCATTCTCGACGAGCCGACCCGTGGCATCGACGTCGGCGCGAAGGCTGAAATCCATCGCCTGGTGACAGAGATGGCGAAAAACGGAGTGGCGGTGCTCATGATCTCGTCGGAAATGCCCGAAGTGCTGGGCATGAGCGACCGCATCATGGTGATGCACGAGGGTCGGGTGACCGGTTTTCTCAATCGCGACGAAGCAACGCAGATCAAGGTGATGGAGCTTGCCGCGCAGTAACGCGGCCTCCGGCAACCGAAGGGAGGATATCATGAATACCAACGCAGCTGAGGTAGCAGCCCCGCTTGCAACGCGCGCGCGCAGGCGGCGTGTCCCGCCCGAGCTCAGCATTTTCCTTGTCCTGGTCGGCATTGCACTTGTCTATGAAATTCTCGGCTGGATCTTCATCGGCCAGAGCTTTCTGTTCAATTCGCAGCGCCTGACGATCATGATCCTTCAGGTCTCCGTCATCGGCATCATCTCGGTGGGCGTGACGCAGGTGATCATTACCGGCGGCATCGACCTCTCATCCGGCTCCGTCGTCGGCATGACGGCGATGATTGCGGCAAGCTTCGCGCAGGCATCGACCTGGCCACGGGCGCTCTATCCTTCGCTGACCGACCTGCCATTCTTCATCCCGATCGGCGTCGGCCTCCTCATCGGCCTAGCGGCTGGCTTTATCAACGGGCAGCTGATTGCAAAGACCAAGATCCCGCCATTCATAGCCACGCTCGGCATGATGGTTTCGGCACGCGGCATTTCGAAGTGGTACACCAAGGGCCAGCCGGTTTCGGGGCTCACCGAACAGTTCAATTTCATCGGCACCGGCATCTGGCCCGTCATCGTCTTTCTGGTCGTGGCACTGATCTTCCACATTGCGCTCCGCTATACGCGCTACGGCAAGTTCACCTATGCGATCGGTGCCAACGTGCAGGCTGCGCGCGTTTCCGGTATCAATATCGAAGCTCACCTGATCAAAGTTTACGCCATTGCCGGTCTCCTTGCAGGCCTTGCGGGCGTCGTTACGGCAGCCCGCGCCCAGACTGCGCAAGCTGGCATGGGCGTCATGTACGAACTGGACGCTATTGCCGCGGCTGTCATCGGCGGTACGTCTCTGACCGGCGGCGTCGGCCGCATCACCGGCACGGTTATCGGTACGATCATTCTTGGCGTGATGACCTCTGGCTTCACCTTCTTGAGGGTCGATGCCTACTACCAGGAGATCGTCAAAGGCCTGATCATCGTGGCCGCCGTCGTGATCGACGTCTACCGCCAAAAGAAGCGCGCCAAGCACTGACGAAAAACCCTTCGGAACGGGAGCCTCGGCTCCCGTTTTTTGTTTCTGCTAACTATTGCTGCGGAACAGCAAAATTTCTGAAAAAAGAGGTGGCGTATTCTGCCAGCTTTTCTATTCTGCGCTCTTCATATCGCCCGCCCGGGCACACAGGAACGCAGATGCAATTCGTATTCGACGGCCATAACGACGTCCTCCTTCGGCTTTGGACACATGAAAGGGATGGCGGCGATCCAGTCGCTGAATTTTCAAACGGAACAGATTTGGGCCACATAGATGGCCCGCGCGCCAAGGCTGGCGGACTGGCCGGTGGCCTCTGCGCAATCTACGTGCCGTCCGGCGATCTCGTTTTTGCCGATCCCGACAAGAACGGCCACTACGTCACGCCGCTCGCTGCACCCCTCGAGCCGCTGTCCTCGCTGAACATCGCCGCAGAAATGGCTGCTATCGCACTGCGCCTGGACCGCGCCGGTGCCTGGCGCCTCTGCCGCACGGTAAAGGATATCCGCAAGGCCATGGCTGACGGGCCCTTCGCGGCCGTGATGCACATGGAAGGCTGCGAGGCCATCGGACCGGACCTGGCGGCGCTCGAAGTATTTTATGCCGCCGGCCTGCGTTCGCTGGGACCGGTATGGAGCCGCCACAATATCTTCGGCCACGGCGTGCCCTTCGCCTTCCCCATGTCCCCGGACACCGCGCCCGGTCTCACCGAGGCAGGCTTTGCCCTCGTGCGCGAATGCAACCGCCTCGGCATCCTGATCGATCTGGCGCACATCACCGAGAAGGGCTTTTGGGACGTCGCCAAGACGACCGATCAGCCGCTCGTTGCCAGCCATTCCAACGCACACGCGTTGACGCCAGTCGCCCGCAACCTCACCGACAAGCAGCTCGACGCCATCAGGGAAAGCCGCGGCCTCGTCGGCGTGAACTACGCGACCGCGATGCTGCGCAGCGACGGTCGCTCCGATGGCGATACGCCGCTGAGCGATATGGTGCGCCACATCGACTACCTCGTGGAGCGCGTCGGCATCGACTGTGTGGCGCTCGGTTCGGACTTTGACGGCGCGACGATCCCCGAGGAAATCGGGGACGCCGCAGGGAACCAGAAGCTGATTGCCGCCCTCCAGCGCGTTGGCTATGGTGCGCGAGATCTCGAAAAATTGGCCAGCGGGAACTGGCTGAGGATTCTGGCTTCGGCGTGGGGAGAAGAAAACGCCTGAGCCCGCCTAAAGCTTTGCATTGAAATGGAAAACAGGGGAACCAAAAACCATGATAGTCAGCAAATTCAACCGCACATTCCGTCAACTTTCGGCAGGCGCTGCTCTGTCGATCGTGATGGCAGTTGCACCGGCCGCTTTCGCGGAAACGCCGAAGGACACGCTGGTTGAAGGCTTTGCCTTCGACGACATCATCACCATGGATCCGGGCGAGGCGTTCGAGCTGTCGACGGCCGAAGTCACGAGCAACACCTACAGCCTGCTCGTCCGTCTTGACATGAACGACACGTCCAAGGTCAAGGGCGACCTCGCCGACAGCTGGACGGTATCGGATGATGGCCTGACCTACACCTTCAAGCTCAAGCCCGGTCTGAAGTTTGCCTCCGGTAACCCGATCACTGCTGACGACGTCGCGTGGTCCTTCGAGCGCGCCGTGAAGCTCGACAAGAGCCCCGCCTTCATCATCACCCAGTTCGGCATCAATGGCGACAACGTCACCGAAAAGGCGAAGGCGACGAATGAAAACACCTTCGTCTTTACCGTCGACAAGCCGTATGCGCCGAGCTTCGTGCTGAACTGCCTGACGGCAACCGTTGCCTCTGTTGTCGACAAGAAGCTCGTTATGGATCACGTCAAGTCCGTGACGCCGAGCGCTGATTACAAATATGACAACGACTTCGGCAACGAATGGCTGAAGACCGGTTACGCGGGCTCGGGCGTTTTCAAGCTGCGCGAGTGGCGCGCCAATGAAGTTGTCGTGATGGAGCGCAATGACAACTACTACGGCGACAAGGCGAAGCTCAATCGCGTCATCTATCGCTTCATGAAGGAAAGCTCGGCGCAGCGCCTGGCGCTGGAAGCCGGCGATATCGACACCGCCCGCAACCTGGAGCCCGGCGATCTCGATGCAGTCGCCAAGAACGCCGATCTGACGACCGTCAGCGCTCCGAAGGGTACGGTCTATTACGTCAGCCTGAACTCCAAGAACGAAAACCTGAAGAAGCCGGAAGTCCAGGAAGCCTTCAAGTACCTCGTCGACTATGACGCGATTGGTTCGACGCTGATCAAGGGCATCGGCGAAATCCACCAGACCTTCCTGCCGAAAGGCCAGCTCGGTGCGCTGGATGAGAAACCGTATAAGCTCGATGTGGCCAAGGCCAAGGAACTGCTGGCGAAGGCTGGCCTGAAGGACGGCTTCTCGGTGACGATGGACGTTCGCAATACGCAGCCGGTAACGGGTATTGCCGAATCCATGCAGCAGTCGCTCGCCCAGGCTGGCGTCAAGATGGAAATCATCCCCGGCGACGGCAAGCAGACCCTGACGAAGTTCCGCGCGCGTACCCACGACATGTACATTGGCCAGTGGGGCTCGGACTATTTCGATCCGAACTCGAATGCCGATACCTTCACCACAAACCCGGACAACTCGGACGCCGGTACCGTCAAGACGCTCGCATGGCGCAACACCTGGGAAGCACCCGAGCTCGACAAGGAAACGAAGGCTGCACTGCTGGAACGTGACGGCGCGAAGCGCGCAGCCATGTACGAGGACATCCAGAAGAAGTTCCTCGCCAACAGCCCCTTCGTGATCATCTTCCAGCAGATCGAAGTGGCAGGCGCCCGCAAGAGCCTCAAGGACTTCAAGCTCGGCCCGAGCTTCGACACCAACTATGTCGGCCCGGTCGGCAAGGAATGATCCGGCAGGATTGATCCGTTGAGCATCGTTGAAACAAAGATGGAGGCACGGCCCAAACAGGGCCGTGCTGTTCCCATTGCCAAGGCGGTCGGGCGATTTCTTGTCGCCGCCGTCACGACTTATCTTGGCCTTCTGGCCGTAACCTTTTTCATCGGCCGCGTCGTACCGATCGATCCCGTCCTTGCCATTCTCGGTGATCGTGCGCCCACGCATGTCGTCGAGCGCGTCCGTCGCGAGCTCGGTTTCGACCTGCCGCTCTACCAGCAGTTCTACATTTATCTGAAGAGCATTCTGTCGGGTGACTTCGGGACCTCCGTCCTGACCACCAATCCCGTCATGGTCGACATTAAGCGCGTGTTTCCTGCAACGATCGAGCTCGCGACGCTCGGGACCATCATCGGCTCGGTCATCGGCGTGCCGCTCGGCGTGCTGGCTGCCGTTCGACGCGGCAGCGTCGCCGACCAGGTTGTCCGCGTCATCGGCCTGATCGGTTATTCCGTCCCGATCTTCTGGCTTGCGCTGATCTCGCTTGTGATCTTCTACGCGCAATTGCGATGGGTGGCCTTCCCGGGCCGCATCGATATCGTATTCGAGTACAGCTTTACGCCGGTAACCGGCTTTTATCTGATCGACAGCGCCATGCAGGGACAGTGGGACGTCTTCTACGACGTCTTCCGCCACATCATTCTGCCCGCCTCGCTGCTCGGATACTTTTCGCTTGCCTATATCAGCCGCATGACGCGCAGCTTCATGCTCAATGAGCTCAGCCAGGAATATGTGGTTGCCGCACGCGCCAAGGGGTTGTCGGAGACCCGAGTGATCTGGGGCCATGCACTGCGCAACGCCGCCGTGCCGCTCGTCACCGTCATCGCGCTTTCCTACGCCGGTCTGCTCGAGGGTTCGGTACTGACAGAGACGGTTTTCTCTTGGCCGGGGATCGGGCTCTACATCACGAATTCCCTTCAGAACGCCGACATGAACGCTGTTCTCGGTGGCACCATCGTCATCGGCACGGTTTTCATCGGCATCAACCTTTTGTCCGATCTTCTTTATCGGACGCTCGACCCTAGGACCCGAAGCCGATGACGGTTCCCGCAAATCAATCAGCGCCGATGAGCCGCCGCGAGTGGCTGCTTTCCGATCGGCCGCAGTCGCGCAGACAGGCGCGATTGGGCCGAGCCTACGTGACCTGGCGCCAGTTCACCGCAAATCGCCTGGCCGTCGTCGGTTTGCTGATCATCATCGCCCTCCTGTTCGTGGCTGCGTTTGCGAACGTGCTGGCAACCCATTCGCCTATCGTTGGCGACCTGAAGAATGCGCGACTGCTGCCGCCCGGCTCTGAGGGCTACTGGCTTGGCACAGACGACCAGGGCCGTGATATCTATTCGCGCCTTGTCTATGGCGCCCGCTTGACGTTGCTGGTCGTCGTTCTCGTTGCTGCCATCTCGGCGCCGATCGGTCTGATCGTCGGTACGGTGTCGGGCTACGCTGGCGGCTGGGTCGACGCCACGCTGATGCGCATCACCGATATCTTCCTGGCTTTCCCCAAGCTGGTTCTGGCCCTCGCCTTCGTTGCTGCGCTCGGACCTGGTATCCAGAACGCGATCATCGCGATTGCGATTACATCTTGGCCGCCCTACGCTCGCATTGCACGCGCGGAAACGCTGACCGTTCGTCGCTCTGACTACATCTCCGCGGTCAAGCTGATGGGCGCATCGCCTCTGCGGATTGTGGTCCGGCATGTGATGCCGCTCTGCCTGTCCTCGCTCATCGTGCGCGTGACGCTCGATATGGCTGGCATCATCCTGACAGCCGCCGGTCTCGGTTTCCTCGGTCTCGGCGCGCAGCCCCCGCTTCCGGAATGGGGCGCAATGATCGCGTCTGGCCGGCGTTTCATCCTGGACCAGTGGTGGGTGGCAGCCATGCCGGGCTTTGCGATTCTCATCGTCAGCCTCGGCTTCAATCTTCTCGGCGACGGCCTGCGCGATGCGCTCGACCCCAAGGAGAGCGGCCAATGACCGATCTCCTCACCGTTCAAAACCTCAAGGTCAGCTATCCCACACGCACGGGCGTGATCGAAGCCGTTCGCGGCGTCTCGTTCACCCTTGGCAAGGAACGCCTCGGCATCGTCGGCGAATCTGGTTCCGGCAAGTCCCAGACGGGGCGCGCCATTATGGGCCTGACGCCGAAGCACGGCATCGTGTCGGCCGACAAGCTGGATTTCAACGGCATCGATCTTCTCGCCACATCCGCCAAGCAACGTCGGCAACTGCGCGGCAAGCGCATCGCGATGGTCCTGCAGGATCCGAAATATTCACTCGATCCCGTCATGTCGATTGGCCGGCAGATCTGCGAAACGCTGAGGACGCACGAGAAAGTCGGCAAGGCGGAGGCGCGCGACCGCGCTCTCGCCATGTTGGAGGCCGTGCAGATCCGTGATCCGAAGCGAGTGTTCGACCTCTATCCGCACGAGGTCTCCGGCGGCATGGGTCAGCGCGCCATGATCGCCATGATGCTGATTGCCGATCCGGAACTGTTGATTGCCGACGAACCGACCTCCGCACTGGATGTCACGGTTCAGCTCGACGTCCTCAGGATTATGGACCGACTTGTGTCGGAGCGCGGCATGGGGCTTATCTTCGTGTCTCACGATCTGCGTCTTGTGTCCTCCTTCTGCGACCGCGTCATTGTTATGTATGCCGGCAAGGTCGTCGAAGAACTCAAGGCATCCGATCTCAAGAATGCGCGCCACCCGTACACGCAGGGCCTGTTGAACTGCATGCCCCAAATCGGAGAAAGCAGGCATCCTCTGCCGGTTCTGGATCGCAAGCCGGAGTGGGCCGCATGAGCATTGCACTTTCGGTCGACAAGTTGAGCGTGATCTATGATCACTTCCACGCCCTGAAGGACGTCAGCGTCGATATCGAGACCGGCGAGTCATTCGGCCTGGTCGGCGAATCCGGATCCGGAAAGTCGACGCTGCTCCGTGCCGTTGCCGGCCTGGCGCCGCTAGCAAGCGGTTCCATCAAGATCCATGGCGATCTGCTCGTCGGCACGAAACGGTCGAAGGCCTTTTACAGGCAGGTGCAGATGGTCTTCCAGGATCCGTACGGATCCCTGCACCCGCGCCAGACCATCGATCGCCTCCTGCTCGAGCCGCTGGCAATCCATGGCATCAGCGACAGCGACACGCGGATCGCGCGCGCCCTCGACGAGGTCGGACTTGGAAATGGCTTCCGCTTCCGCTACCCGCACCAGCTTTCCGGCGGTCAGCGCCAACGCGTCGCGATCGCCCGTGCGTTGATTGTCGAGCCCTCCATCCTTTTGCTTGATGAGCCGACTTCGGCGCTTGACGCTTCCGTGCAAGCCGAGGTTCTGAACCTCCTCGAACAAGTGCGGCGTGATCGCAATCTGACCTTCGTTATGGTCAGCCATGATCTTGGCGTCGTCACCCATATGTGCGATCGCCTTGCTGTGATGCGAAACGGGACCGTCGTCGAGCGCCTAACCTCAGCTCAGCTGGCACAGGCGGCCGTGACGGAGGACTACACGCGAAATTTGATGATTGCCAGCAAGGGCTTCGTCAAAGCCTGAAAGGCAATCCCTTCAACGATTGTTAACGCTCAGGCTCGCTGAGCCTCAGCGTTAACAATCAGCTAAAACACGACCATTCAACTAGACTATTGACACTCGCCTTACTTCTGTCATGATCCCGTTAACGCCCGTTAATTTTCGTGATCATGGAGATCAGGCATGTTTTTTCTCGGCGGCATGACCATGGGATACCTGCACCCCCCGGCCAAGACCGATAGAGAAGCTGCAACCACGACATCCATTCCCGCGGAGAAGGATCGGCGGCTTTTGGAAACACAGGTGGCAACGGTCAAGCCGCACCCGGGTGCGATAGAGGACCGTTCCTTGCTTTGGGCTTGGCGAACCCTCGTCTAATCACCAGAGGCGGATTTTTTACACTCCCCTGGCAGGACAGAATTTTATCTCTACCTATCAGATAGAGAAAATACAAAAATACGATCTACAAAAAGAAAAGCGGAGAAAACGGAGGCAGCACATGGCAGATCTGGGTATCCCGCACGCTCATGTAAATCAGTATCGTCCCGCGCAGACTGCGCGGCCGGCCACGAGGCGCGGCAAGATTCAGCTTGATCCCAGTGATTATTCTGCTCTATCTCTTCCATGCATTTTAGAGCGGCTTTTTCCCAGGTTTTTTTGAAGGCGCGTCCACCTCGGCGCGCCTTTTTCGTTGACGGATCCAGCGGGCCTGAAGTTCCAACGGAACCAATAAGACGACCTGCCGTTATTTGAGCAGCAAAAACAAAGGAGATCGCCATGCTTTACTATGCACTCGTATTTCTCGTAGTGGCGCTCATTGCCGGCGTATTGGGCTTCGGCGGTATTGCAGGTGCATCCGCATCCATCGCCCAGGTTCTTTTCTTCCTGTTCCTGATCCTTTTCGTTGTCTCGCTGGTCATGCGCCTCATGCGTCGCACCTGAGGACGAATAATATAGGAGCTTAAAGCCGGCGCTCTTGAGCGCCGGTTTTTTTGTCGGCGCGCGAGATTGGCCGAACGAGCTCCGCATCCTTTGAAACATCTTGACTTGAATTATCGCAATGGTGTCCAACTTTCCCGGAATGGCTCCAGAAGGGTGGAGGGCGCAGCGGAGCCGTTTACGCACATAGCCCACACAGGTCGCGTTTAAACCGATTCGCATCGTCGGTTGATGGTCGTTTTGATTGTGTTGTCCGGGATCAAGGAACCCCGGCGCTGTTCATGCGGCAGTCATATTTGGCAGTGCAAAAGGCTACGCAAATCATCATAACTTTGCTTGGATCCAGAACCGAACCCATGTCAATTTCCGCCACGTCTCCGAGCCCGTCCCGCGAGTCCGAACCGAAGCAGATCGACCACAACGACTCGATCCGCTCGACCTACCTTTCCATCGAGAACATCAAGGCGATGGCCGCCACCGTGGCCGCCCGCGGCGTCGACTCGCTGCCCGCCTTTGCGCCCTTCGATTTCTTCGCGCGGCATAAGGAAAACGAGAAGGAGATCCTGCGGGTCTACCGCACCACGGCAACGGACGTGGAATCCGGGGAAACGATCACCCCCGCGGCGGAATGGCTGCTCGATAACCACTACATCGTTGAGGAAGCGATCCAAGAGATCCGTCGCGATTTCCCGCGGCGCTTCTATCGGGAACTGCCGACGATCAACGTGAACGGCGTCCAGATCCCACGCACCCTGGCGTTGGCTTGGCTTTATGTTGCCCACACTCAAAGCACGATTTCGCAGGAAAGCCTGACGGCCCTCGTCGATGGCTTCCAGCAGGGTGAAACGCTGAGGATCGGTGAGCTCTGGGCCCTGCCGTCGCTCGTGCGCTACGTGCTCGTTGAAAACCTGCGCCGCATTTCGATCCGCGTCGAACGCAGCCGCCGGATGCGCCGGCGCGCCAATGAGGCTGCAGATGAGCTTGTGCGGCTGACCGAGCCGGCACAGGCGGCCGACTATCTCAGATCGCTCGAGTCGCTCGCCGAAGACAATACCTTCGCGACGCAGTTCCTCTACCGCATGCGCGATGGCTCCCAGGCGTCGAGCGTGGCGATTGCATGGCTGGACGAACGCCTTGAAGCGCTCGGTCGCGACACCGAAGAGACGACGATGGCGGAGCACAGCCGCCTGTCCTCCGGCAACGTCACGATGGGCAACATCATTCGCAGCCTTCGCGAGATCGACGACACCGAGTGGTCGGTCTGGGTTGAACAGGTCAGCCACGTCGACAAGCTGCTCTGGGATCATTCCGACTACGGCGATCTCGATTCCGGCTCACGCAACAAATATCGCAAGCAGATCGAAAAACTGGCCAAGCGCTCGCAGCTCTCGGAAATGGAGATCGCCCAGCTGGCGCTCGACATGACCGAGGAGGCAAAGGCCTCCGACGAGCCACAACCGCACGAACCGAACGTCGGTGGCTTCCTGACCGGCGCACAAAGACCCAAGCTCGAAGCACGGTCGAACTATCGCCCAACGCTGACGCAGCATTTCGTCCGCACGGTCCGCCGATTCAATTGGCTGTCGATCGCCGTTCCGGTGATCCTGCTCACCATCATCGCCATGGCGATTGTTGGGAAGTTCATGGCGCATGCGGGCATGGGACCGCTTGAGATCGCAATCCTGCTGATCATGTTCTCCCTTCCGGCTTCCGAAGGAGCAACCGGTCTCTTCAACACCGTGCTGTCGTTCTTCGTCACGCCGGCCCGCTTGGTCGGCTACGAGTTCAAGGAGGGCATCCCCGAGGAAGCCCGTACGCTTCTGGTCGTTCCCTGCCTCATCTCGAACCGCGACAGCGTCGATGAACTGGTCCGCAATCTGGAAGTTCATTACCTCGCCAACCCGCGCGGCGAAATCTACTTTGCACTGCTCAGCGACTGGCCGGATAGCCAGGTCGAAGAAACCTCGGCCGATCTCGAGGTTCTGGACTATGCCCGCCGCGAGGTCGCGAACCTCTCGGCACGCTATGCCTTCGATGGCAAGACGCGCTTCTACCTCTTGCACCGCCGTCGTCTTTACAATCCATCCGAGGGCGCCTGGATGGGATGGGAGCGCAAGCGCGGCAAGCTGCACGAATTGAACCTGCTGCTTCGCGGCGACCGCGATACGACTTACCTTCCCGGTGCAAATATCGTACCGGCAAACATTCAGTACGTGATGACGCTCGATGCCGACACCCGCCTCATGCGCGATACGGTCACGAAGCTCGCTGGCAAGCTTTACCATCCGATCAACCGTCCGGTCATCAATCCGGCCACGGGCCGCGTCGAAAGCGGCTACGGCGTGCTGCAGCCGCGTGTCACCCCATCGCTGACAACAGGCAAGGATGCATCGGTCTTCCAACGTGTCTTCTCGATCAACCGCGGCCTCGACCCATACGTCTTCACCGTCTCCGACGTCTATCAGGATCTGGCAGGTGAGGGCACGTTCACCGGCAAGGGCCTCTATCATGTCGACGCCTTCGAAGGATCCTTGAAGGGTCGCATCGAGGAAAACTCGGTGCTCAGCCACGATTTGCTCGAGGGCTCGATGGCCCGGTGCGCGCTCGTCACCGATCTAGAACTCGTCGAAGATTTCCCGACCCGCTACGAGGTCGAGACGTCGCGCCAGCATCGCTGGGCGCGTGGCGACTGGCAGCTGCTGCCGTACATGTTCAACCCGACGCACGGTGTGACCGGGCTCGGCCGCTGGAAGATGTTCGATAACCTGCGGCGCTCTTTGACGCCGATCGCATGGTTCTTCGCTTCGGTGCTCGGCTGGTATTTCATGAGCCCGCTCGGCGCGCTCGTCTGGCAGATCCTCTTGATTTTCTGCCTTTTCGTCGCTCCAACCCTCTCGCTGATCCACGGCATCATTCCACGCAGCAGCGATATCGTCGCCAGTGCTCACCTTTACACGGTCTGGTCCGATATTCGCGCGGCCAACGCTCAGGTAGCCTTGCGGATCGTGTTCATCGCCGATTCCGCTTGCATGATGGCTGATGCCATCGGTCGCTCGCTCTATCGCCTGCTTTTCAGCCACAAACTGATGCTTCAGTGGCGAACGGCAGCGAGCGTCCAGGCCGGCAAGCAGGGAACGATCCCGTCTTACTACAAGGCAATGTGGCACGCGCCGGTGCTGGCCCTCCTCGCACTCGGTTTCGCGGCCCTCTCCGGCGACAACGCCTACCTCGTCGGCGTTCCTTTCGCGTTCCTGTGGATCATCTCGCCGCTGGTCGCCTACTATGTTAGCCAGTCCGCCGAGACCGAGGACCGGCTTGAGGTTGCCGATTCCGTTTCCAGCGAGCTCCGCAAGATCGCGCGCCGCACCTGGCGCTATTTCGCGACGTTCACCACCGCCGAGCAGAACTATCTACCGCCGGACAACGTTCAGGAAACGCCGCACGTGATCGTGGCGACGCGCACGTCGCCGACCAACATCGGGGTCTATCTGCTGTCGGTCGTCTCGGGCCGCCATTTCGGTTGGTTTTCCTTTGAGGAAACCATCGAGCGGCTCGAACAGACGATCGCAACAATCGACAAGATGGAGAAATTCCGCGGGCATCTCTTCAACTGGTACCACACGGATACGCTGGAGACGCTTGGACCGCGTTATGTTTCCGCCGTCGACAGCGGCAACCTCGCCGGCCACCTCATCGCGATCTCGTCTGCCTGCCGCAACTGGGCGGAAGCGCCTTCGGCGCATATGCAGGGCAATCTCGATGGCGTCGGCGATACTGCCGGCATCCTCGCGGAAGTGCTGTCGGAGCTGCCGGACGATCGCAAGACGGTCCGTCCGCTGCGCCGTCGCCTGGAGGAACGGATCATCGGCTTCCAGAATGCGCTGGCTGCGGTCAAGCGCGAGCATGAGTTCGCATCCATCCGCATCATCAACCTGGCCGTACTGGCGCGCGACATTCAGAAGCTCGCGGCCAACCTCGATCACGAGGTGAAGTCTGCGCTGAGCGCCGAAGTCACGCGCTGGGCGGAGTCTCTGGTCAAGGTCTGCGAAGCCCACATTTCAGACAGCACCTTCGATCTGTCCAACATCGATGCGTTGCGTCCGCGCCTGATTGCCTTGCGCGACAAGGCCCGTGACCTCGCCTTCTCGATGGATTTCGGCTTCCTGTTCAGACCTGAGCGACGCCTGCTCTCGATCGGATATCGCGTGGAAAGCGGTGAACTCGATCAGGCCTGCTACGACCTCCTGGCGTCGGAATGCCGGCTCACCAGCCTGTTCGGTATCGCCAAGGGCGATCTGCCGACGGAACATTGGTACCGCCTCGGCCGCCAGGTCGTCCCGGTTGGCTCGCGCGGTGCGCTTGTCTCCTGGTCCGGCTCGATGTTCGAATACCTCATGCCACCGCTCGTCATGCAGGAGCGTGGCGGCGGTATCCTCAACCAGACCAACAATCTGGTCGTGGTCGAGCAGATGAACCATGCGCGCAAGCTGGGGATTCCGTGGGGTATTTCAGAAGCGGCCTTCAATGCCCGCGACCATAACCTGAATTACCAGTACACCAACTTCGGCGTACCGTCGCTCGGCCTGAAGCGTGGCCTCGGCCACAACGCAGTCATCGCGCCCTATGCGTCGATCCTTGCCAGCCAGTACGATCCTGACGCGGCGCTGGAGAACCTGCAGCGTCTGCGCAAGCTCGGCGCGCTCGGCAAGTTCGGCTTCCACGATGCCGTGGACTTTACGCCGACGCGCCTGCCGGAAGGCAAGACTTGCGCGGTCGTCTATAACTATTATGCTCACCACCACGGCATGTCGATCGCCGCTGTCGCGAACGTTGCCTTCAACGGCCATCTGCGCGAACTATTCCACTCGGATCCAGTGATCGAGGCTGCCGAGCTCCTTCTGCAAGAGAAGGCACCGAGGGATATTCCGGTCATGAGCGGCAAGCACGAGTCCGATACCCCAGCCAGCATCCAGGACGATCTCTTGCGCCCTGAACTGCGCAAGATCTACGACCCCGCCTCGCGCGATCGCGAGCTGGTCTTCCTCTCGAACGGCCACTACTCGCTGATGCTGACCGCAACAGGCGCCGGTTATTCGCGGTGGAACGGCCAGTCGGTCGCCCGCTGGAAAGCCGATCCGACAGAGGATCGCTGGGGCACCTTTATCTTCCTTCGCGATACGGCGACCAACGAATGGTGGTCGACAACGACGGAGCCAAAGAGTGTCGAAGGCGAACAAGCTAAAGTTCTCTTCGCCGACGAAAAGGCGGAGTTCACCAAGACTGTCGGAGATATCACCAGCGAAGTCGAATGCATCGTTGCGACCGAGCATGATGCCGAGGCTCGACGCCTGACGCTCGTCAACACCGGAACGGAAGATCGCTTCATCGAGGTGACGTCGTATCTCGAACCGGTTCTGGCGACGGACGATGTCGATAACGCCCATCCGGCATTTGCCCGGATGTTTGTTAAGACGGAGATCGGCAAGCGTGGTGACGTCATCCGGGTCGAGCGCAACAAGCGCGATCCGAACGAGCCGAATATGGCCGTTGCCCACCTTATCGTCGACAACTCCGGCTCGACGCGGGACACGGAATTCGAAACCGATCGCCGCAAGTTCCTCGGACGGGGACGCAGCCTCGCAAACGCTGCTGCCTTCGACCCGGGCGCGACCCTTTCCGGCACGGACGGCTTCACCCTTGATCCGGTGCTCTCGCTTCGTCGCACCGTCCGCGTACCGCCCGGCAAGAAGGTCACTGTCACTTTCTGGACCATTGCCGCCCCGAGCCGCAATGAGGTGGACCAGGCAGTTGATCGGTACCGCCACGCCGACGCCTTCAACAACGAGCTCGTCCAGGCCTGGACCCGCACGCAGGTGCAGATGCGCCACGTCGGTGTCACGTCGCAGCAGGCAGCAGCCTTCCAGCACCTCGGCCGCCACCTGGTTTATCCGGATATGTATCTGCGAGCCGATGCTGCCGCGGTCGCGGCCGGGATGCAGTCGCAGTCGTCGCTTTGGCCGCTTGCGATTTCAGGCGATTTCCCGATCTTCACGTTGCGCGTCAACGATGACATGGATCTCGAAATCGTCAGGGAGGCCTTGCTTGCGCAGGAATACCTGCGCTCGCGCGGCGTCACCGCCGACTTGGTTATCATGAACGAGCGGGCGTCGTCCTACGCACAGGACATGCAGCACGCCGTCGACCAGATGGCCGAGAATGTCCGCCGCTTGGGTCAGGCCGATGGCTTGCGCCAGCACATCTTCACGGTCCGCAAGGATCTGATGGAAGAATCGACGTATCACGCGCTGATCTCGGCCTCCCGCGTGACGCTCCATGCCAAGAACGGCAAGATTATCGATCAGATCAATCGTGCCGCCGCACTCTTTTCTCCAAGCAAGGAAGAGCAGCAGGAACTGGAGCGCGCCGATCGCACGAGGACGTCAATCAAGCGGAGCGCCCCGAAACCGGCCGCACGGCCATCGAAGGTGGTCATCGAGGAAGAAGGCGATCTCAACTACTGGAACGGCATCGGCGGTTTTGCCGGCGACGGTCGCGAATACGTCGTGCGCCTTCCCGGGGGCCACGCAACGCCGCATCCGTGGATCAATGTAATCTCGAACGAAAAGTTCGGCTTCCATGTCTCCGCGGAAGGTGCGGGATTCACCTGGAGCGCAAACTCCCGCGATTATCAGCTGACGTCGTGGTCGAATGATGCAGTCATCAACCGCGCCGGTGAAGCGATCTACGTCGTCGATCAAGATAGCGGCGCCGTCATGACCCCGTTCGCAAACCTCTCGGATCGCCAAGACATACGATTCGAAGCGCGACATGGTCTGGGCTATTCGGCCTTCTCCAGCGTCCAGAACGAGATCGCACTCGAGGTTACGCAGACCGTCGATCGCGAGAAACCGGTTAAGTTGCAGCGAATCCGGCTACGCAATACCGGCTCCAAACCAAGAAAGCTGCGGATCTACGGCTACGTCGAATGGATTCTCGGCAACAATTCGCAAAGGTCCGCACCGTTCATCCTCTCGGAACACGACGCGGAAACCGGTGCGCTGTTTGCAAGCAATAACTACAGCATCGACTATTCCGGTCGTGTCGCTTTCTTTGTGGCCAGCGAGAAACCATCGAGCTTTACAGCCAGCCGCCGGGAATTCATCGGCAAGACAGGTACGATCCAGGCACCGCGTGCATTGAGCTTGGGAACCAGCCTTTCAGGCGCTACAGAACTCGACGGCGACCCGGCAGCGGTTCTGGCGTTCGATATCGAGATCGCACCGGACGAGGAGCGCGACGTCTGCTTCTTCCTCGGCGATACGAAGACGAAGGCGGAAGCGCGGGCGGTGATCAACGATATCCGCAAGGTCGCCTTTGACGATGTTGTCCAGGCAAATCGTGCCTTCTGGCAGGCGTTCACCGGAAAGGTGCAGGTTTCCACGCCCGATCAGGGCATGAACAATCTGATCAACACGTGGCTCCCATACCAGAGCCTCGGCTGCCGCATCATGGCGCGCACGGCCTTCTACCAGGCAAGCGGCGCCTTCGGCTTCCGCGACCAGCTGCAGGATACGTTGGCATTCGTCATCCATGAGCCGTCGATCGCTCGCAAGCAGATCCTGAATGCCGCCTCGCGTCAGTTCCGCGAGGGGGATGTGCAGCACTGGTGGCTGCCAGGCACTGGTGCCGGCGTTCGGACGATGATTTCAGACGATGTGGTTTGGCTCGCTTACGCGATCCATCACTATTGCAGCGTTACGGGAGACAAGAGAGTCCTCGACGAACAGCTCGCTTTCCTGGAAGGGCCGGCACTCCTCGAAGGGCAGCACGACTCCTTCTATCTGCCGGAAGTCTCCGAAGACAAGGTGAGCGTTTACGAACACGCGGCCCTCGCGCTCGATCTCGCCATCGCCCGAACAGGCAAGAACGGCCTGCCGCTCTTCCTCGGAGGCGATTGGAACGACGGCATGAACCGTGTCGGCATTGGCGGGGAGGGCACCAGTGTCTGGCTTGGCTGGTTCCTGGCAGGCGCGCTCCGTTCGTTCTCGGCATATGCGGAAGAGCGCGGCGACAAGGCGCGCGTCGAGCGGTGGACCCAGCACCTGACCACCCTCAAGGCCGCACTCGAGACCGTTGCCTGGGATGGCGCTCACTACCGGCGTGGCACGTTCGACGACGGCAGCTTGCTTGGCTCCAAGGAAAGCCTCGAATGCCAGATCGATTCCATCGCCCAATCCTGGAGCGTGCTATCAGGGGAGGGAGATCCGGCGCACTCGGCGAAGGCGATGAATTCCGTGCTGGAGAAATTGGTCGATCCGGAAGCGCGGATCATCCGGCTCTTCACGCCGCCCTTCGCAAACTCGGCTAAGGATCCTGGTTACATCAAGGCCTACCCGCCGGGTGTTCGTGAAAACGGCGGGCAATACACCCATGCCGCGACCTGGGTTGTGCTGGCACTGGCTGAACTTGGCCGCGGCGATGATGCCCTGCGTTGCTTCGATCTGCTCAATCCGATCAGCCATGCGCGCGATCCGGCTTCGGCGGAACACTATCGCGTCGAACCCTACATCATCGCGGCTGACGTCTACGGTGAGGGCGCGCTTAGCGGGCGCGGCGGTTGGACCTGGTATACCGGCTCGGCCGGTTGGCTCTATCGCGCGGTGATCGAGGGCATCCTCGGCATCCGGGTGAGGGATGGCCGCTTGTACGTGCGTCCCGCACTGGCAAGCACATGGGACGGCTTCTCCGCCGAGATTGAACGCGCAGGTGCTAAATACCTCATTTCGGTCTCAAAATCGTCCCATCCGAGAGGTTATGATGTGATCATCAATGGACGCGAAGTCACCGATCCCGACGAGGGATATCCGGTCGGATAACAGCATTTTTCCTGGCTAATCATCCGGCGATTCGTTGCGGCCAAAAGGGAACCCTTTTGGCCGCAACTGCGTTTGCAAATCGGAAGAGCAGGAGAATTCCATGGCAATAGCGCGCGGGGCGACGATCGGCGCCAAGCAGAGTTCTGTGACGGTAGCGCCGGCGAAGCGCGATACGCGGTTGGACGTTCTGCGCGGGCTAGCGCTCATCACGATTTTCATCAATCATGTTCCCGGTCAGATTTTCGAGAACCTTACAACCAAGAATTTCGGCTTCTCGGATGCCGCCGAGGCGTTCGTTCTGATTTCAGGTATTGCCGTCGGCTTGGCCTATGGCACGCGGTTTGAGCCAAGCGCGTGGCTTCAGACCGCAGTGAAGGCCACGAAGCGGGCGTTCACTCTTTACCTGGCTCACATGATAACGACGTTCATGACACTTGCCCTGTTCCTGACGGGTGCCTGGGTCTTCCACCGCCCCGGCCTTCTGTGCGAGATCAATATTCTTGCCGTCCTCACCAATCTGAAGGCTGGTATTCCCTCGCTCGTGCTGCTGGGACATCAGATCGGCTACAACAACATCCTCCCGATGTATGGGGCATTGATGCTGATGGTGCCAGTCATCCTTCTGCTCAACGCGGCAAGCCCTCTTCTCGCTTTGGCCGTCTCCGGCACCGTTTGGCTCTTTGCAGGCACCTACGAGATTGCGCCCCATAACATGCTGATTGAGGGCTATTGGTTCCTCAATCCACTGTCCTGGCAGTTCCTCTTCACGATCGGCATCGTCGGTATGATGCATGTCCGCCGCGGCGGCAAACTGCCGCAGCACCCGGTCCTCTTTGCCGCTGCCGCCGCTTACGTCGCATTGTCCTTCGCCTGGGTGGTCGGTCAACTCTGGAGCTTTGGGATTGCGTTGGCAGCGCTCGGTCTGCCGCCGGTGCTGACCGGTTTCGACAAGACGTTCCTGTCCCTGCCGAGGCTGCTGCACGTTCTGGCGCTGACGTATCTCGTCATCAATATTCCGGCAATCTCGCGCCTGCTTCGCCGGTCCGCAGACAATCCGCTGACCATTCTCGGCCGCCACTCGCTGAACATCTTTGTCGCCGGCACCATTCTGGCGATGGTTGGCCAGGTGGTGCTCTACATCAACAACCACGACCGGATCGTCGGCCCGGTCTTCGTTGTTATCGGCATCGCCATCCAGTTTGCCTACGCCTACCATCTTGAGCGTAAGCGCAAGCTCGAGACAGGCGGCCGAGACAGGTTGCCCAACCGAACGCTGGTGCCGGTTCCTGTCCGCGTCGATCGTTCGCGGGATCGGCGCTAGACGGCGGTGGCATCAGGCTGCTGGAAGATCGCAAGTCCGCCGCCACCAGCCGCATCTGATCGCAAAAACCTTGACTCCTGTGGAAAACCTTCTAAGAGCAACGGCGGAAAAGGAATATCCATGGTTCGCGACGAACACGCCATTGCTGCATGCAATGACCGGGCACAAGGTGCCGGGATGGATATTGCCGTTCCGGTTTCTTCCAAAACCAAGGCCAAAACGACGACGAAAACCGTCTGACGTCTCTGGCCTGCCGCTCTCTCCCCGGCCCGGCTGGGGACAAGGAAGCCGCGATATTTGCGCGCTTTCCCCCCTCACCGGACAAGAGGAGAGAAGAGAAAGAGAGCTTGAGAAATGGGTTTTAAAGTTGCAGTTGCGGGAGCGACCGGGAATGTTGGCCGGGAAATGCTCAATATCCTCTCCGAGCGCGGTTTTCCTGCCGATGAAGTCGTAGCGCTTGCGTCCGCACGCTCGCAGGGCACCGAAGTGTCCTACGGCGACAAGACGCTGAAGGTCGCCAACCTCGAAAACTACGATTTCTCCGATACTGACATCTGCCTGATGTCGGCCGGCGGCGAAGTTTCCAAGAAGTGGTCGCCCAAGATCGGCGCCCAGGGTTGCGTTGTCATCGACAACTCCTCGGCGTGGCGTTACGACGCCGATGTGCCGCTGATCGTTCCGGAAGTGAACCCGGACGCTGTTACCCAGTTCAGCAAGCGAAACATTATCGCAAACCCCAACTGCTCGACTGCGCAGCTTGTCGTCGCTCTCAAGCCGCTGCACGACTTCGCCAAGATCAAGCGCGTCGTCGTTTCGACCTACCAGTCCGTTTCCGGCGCTGGCAAGGACGGTATGGACGAGCTATTCAACCAGACGCGCGCCGTCTTCGTCGCAGATCCGATCGAGAACAAGAAGTTCACGAAGCGTATTGCCTTCAACGTCATCCCGCACATCGACGTCTTCATGGAAGACGGCTACACGAAGGAAGAGTGGAAGGTTCTCGCCGAGACCAAGAAGATGCTCGACCCGAAGATCAAGGTGACCTGCACGGCAGTTCGCGTTCCAGTCTTCATCGGCCACTCTGAATCGGTCAACATCGAATTCGAAAGCGAGATCACGGCCGATCAGGCACGCGACATTCTGCGCGAAGCTCCCGGCTGCCTCGTCATCGACAAGCACGAGAACGGTGGTTACATCACGCCTTATGAATCGGCTGGCGAAGACGCGACCTATATCTCGCGCATCCGCGAGGACGCGACGGTCGAGAACGGTCTGAATATGTGGGTGGTTTCCGACAACCTCCGCAAGGGTGCCGCTCTGAACGCGATCCAGATCGCCGAGTTGCTTGTCAATCGCGGACTTGTGAAGCCGCGCAAGCAGGCAGCCTGAACCAATTGTTAACTATGGTTTGTTAAGCCCGGCTAAATAAGGTAAGGGCTTTTCTTGGCGCGGGTTTGTCGTTTCGGCTTCCCGCGCTTGCCAAATCAAAGACGGTGACAATATTGCCGAAAGCGGGGCCGCCGGCCCGGTTTGAAGGCCAGTCAGATCGGGATATCTCCATGCGCATGACGAAATTTTTGCTGGCAGCTGCCGCCGCCTGCATGCTCCACGCAGTTCCTGCAGCCGCCTCGGCCGCCCAGTGCGGCAACAACGGCGCCGGCTTCAACGCTTGGGTGGACGAGTTCAAGCAAGAAGCCGTTGCAAACGGTGTCAGCCCCTCGGTTCTGGATCGCGCCTTCGCAAACGTCTCCTACAACAGGCCGACCATTGCCGCCGACCGCGGCCAGAAGAGCTTCAAGCTTTCCTTTGATGCATTCATGCAGAAGCGCGGTGGTGCCGCGATCATCTCACGCGGCAAGAGCATGAAGCGCTCCAATGCAGCCCTTTTTGCATCGATCGAGCGTCGCTTCGGTGTTCCTGCCGGCCCGTTGATCGCGATTTGGGGCATGGAAACCGGATTCGGCAGCTACATGGGCAACCAGCATACGCTGTCGGCCGTCTCCACGCTCGCGTATGACTGCCGTCGCTCCGACTATTTCACCGACCAGCTTTATGCAGCGCTGCAGCTGGTCTCTGAGGGTTATCTCAATACCCAGGCGCGTGGCGCAGCGCATGGCGAAATCGGCCAGACGCAGTTCCTGCCGCGCAATGTCGTGCGCTTCGGCGCCGATGGCGACGGCGACGGCCGCGTCGATATGGTCGGTTCTCGCGCTGACGCGCTCGCCTCGACTGCCAACTTCCTGAAGGGCCATGGCTGGCAGGCCGGTGCGGGTTATCAGCCAGGCGAGCCCAACTTCGCGGCCATCGCCGGCTGGAACGCGGCGACGGTCTACCAGCAGGCGATCGCCTACATTGGCCAGCAGATCGACGGAAATTGAGAACAGCTTAGCGTAAGCCAAAAGCGCCGAACCGAGTTCGGCGCTTTTTTGTTTTGGACTTAGACGTCCGGGCGAATGAAGTCGCGAGTTTCGGAATCCATCACCCAGAGTTCGCCGGTCGAGATGTCGAACCAGGCACCGTGAAGCGCGATCTTGCCTTCCTCCTCCAATGCCTTGATGTTCGGGAAGGTCCTGAGATTCTCAATGGAGTTGCGGATCGATACGCGCTCGAGAGCGGTCTGACGCTCAGAAGGCGTCATGACATCGTTGGCGCCGATCTGCTCTGCCGCAGGCTTCACGAGCGACATCCAGCGTCCAATAAAGTCACCGGGTGACAGGGGTTCTGCACTTGGATCGAGAGCGGCCCTGATGCCCCCACAGCGCCCGTGACCCATGACAACGATATCTGCAACCTTCAGAGCCTGAACCGCAAATTCCAGCGCAGCCGAGGTGGCATGGAAATGGCCGTCCGGCTCGTAGGGCGGCACCATATTGGCCACGTTGCGGATGACGAACAGTTCGCCGGGACCGGCATCGAAGATCAGCTCGGGGGCTGCGCGCGAATCCGAACAGGCGACCACCAGCGTACTTGGGTTTTGGCCGTGCTCGGCCAGCGCTTTATAGCGATCGCGGGCGTCCGTGTAACGCCCGTTCATAAAGTTGCGGTAACCGTCGAGAAGGGTGTTTGGAAAACGCTGCATGATCTTCGATTACAGCTTGCGCCCGGCAAGATCAATATCGCACTGCAAGATAGGAAGCGGCGTTAGCCCTTGCGCCTTTGCGCCGGATGCATCAAGCGCCGCATCTGGACCATCGCCATCGGCGATGCCAGGCTCGACGAGTCGCTTGCCAGCGTCAATTCATCGCTGCCCCGCTTCACGGCGCGGGCAAGCACCTCGTAGACGCTTGCCGTTGCAAGCTGAAGCGCCTTCTCGTCCTCCATGCCGGAAAGAAGTCGCGACAGAAACAGCGCGGCAAGAAGATCTCCGAGACCATTCGGCGGCTTGTCGATAAGGCGGTGTTCCGCCAGCAGCGCGTGACGGCCCGAGAGATAGAGGTTCCCCGTGCCACCGGCCATCATCGGCACCGCTGACGTCACCAGCATACGGGAGGGCCCCAGCGACAGGGCGGCGTCCATAATCGCCGTATTGTCCTCCAGCGGGGCGCCTACAAGCCACGCCAGTTCGTATCGATTGGGCGTCGCTAGCGACGCCAGTGGGATCAGATAATCTCTGATCGCCTCTGCCGTTGTCTGTGGTACGTAGAGACCGCCCAGATCCCCCATGACCGGATCGCAGACATAGAGCAGGTCCGGCTTGCGCTCTCGCAAAGCCGTTACGAGCCGGGCAACCGAGCGCGCCTGCGCGGCATTGCCGAAATAGCCGGAAAGAACCGCCTTCACCTCGCCGATCCAGGGCGCGCGAATGAGATCGTCGATGGCCGCCTCAAAATCGCTTTCGGTGAACGTTAGTCGCGTCGACCGACCGTGACCGGGATGCCACGGAAGCACGATCGTCGGCAGCGCCCAGACCTGATGACCAAGCGTTTCTAGTGCAAAGACCGCTGCACGATTTCCGACGGAGCCGCGCACAACGTGGCTGGAGATAACGATGACAGTTCCTGCGGCATTTTCCGACATGATGCTCGACTCGGCTTCCAATGAGTGTTGATCCCCTTTTTGCGGCTTCACTGTCAACTGCCCTTCATGCAGGCATGCCAACGTCGCCCCTCAAGAATTTCCACATACTCACGGCGAACCAAAAATCTTTCGAAAATTTGCGTCCCGGCGGCTAAAAACGCATGAAAGCTGCCTCGGGATGCCGTCTTTTAGAGATTCTTTCGTCAAATCTTCTGCTAACTTGCGCCAAATCGAGGAGATGAGGAGTATCTGCGATGGCTGGCCGAAACAATCCGAAGCGCGAAAAACAACTGGAGAGCGCGACCAAGATCGCGGCGGCAACAGGGGAAGCCTACCTCAATCCCGAGTTCCTGTTCGGCCGTGCCAGCGGCGACGACCTGGAACGCTACACACCGGAGATGCTGGCACTCTCGGCCATCCATTCCACCAAGGAACTCGCGGCCTGGGGCAGCAATTCAGCTCGGATCACCATCGAGACCATCGCCGATGTGGAGCCCGACGGCGTTGCCGTATCCGTTCTCACGGTCACCGACCACAACATGCCGTTCCTGTATGAATCGGTAATGGGCGAAGTCACCAGCAGCTATCGCGACCTCTACATGGCCGTGCACCCGATCCTGGTGATGGAGGACGGCAAAGCGCCGGAACTTTACTCCGCCGATCTCCCGAGCGAGCCAGCCAATCGCGTCAGCCATATCCAGCTGCACCTTGCCCCTTTAACGACCGCGCAGGCCGCAGACCTCATCAAGCGGATAAAGACGGTGGTCGAGCAGGTGCGCGTGACGGTTTCCGACTGGAGGCCGATGCTGGACAAGCTCGGAACCGTGATCGATGAACTTTCCGCTTACAATGCCAGCCGCCGGAAAGCGGAACGGGATGAAGCGCTTGCCTTCCTGACGTGGCTGCGCGACGCGAACTTCACCTTCCTCGGAATGCGCGAATATGTCTATTCCGGCAAGGGCGCGAGCGCGAAGGTTGAGCGCGACAAGGGCACCGGCCTCGGTATTCTTTCGAACCCCGACGTCCTCGTTCTGCGCACCGGCAAGGACGCCGTTACGACCACGCCTGAAATTCTGGCTTTCCTCGATGGTCCGGATTTCCTGATCGTCACCAAGGCCAACGTCAAGTCGATTGTCCATCGCCGCGCCTATATGGACTATGTCGGTGTCAAGCGCTTCGATGCCAACGGGAATGTGACCGGCGAGTTGCGCATCGTCGGTCTCTTCACCTCCACTGCCTACACGTCGCTCGCCAGCGATATCCCGTTGCTCCGCTCCAAGATCGAACGAGTGAAGGAACATTTCGGCTTTGACCCCATGAGCCATTCCGGCCGCATGTTGGACAACACGCTGGAATCCTATCCGCGCGACGACCTCTTCCAGATCGATACGACGCTTCTGGCGAGCTTTGCCGAACAGATCAATGATCTCGCCGATCGGCCGCGCGTGCGAGCGCTGCCGCGCATCGATCACTTCGATCGTTTCGTTTCCGTGATCGTCTATGTGCCGCGCGAAGAATACGATTCGATCGTGCGTGAGAAGATCGGAGCCTATCTGAAGACCGTCTATGACGGCCGTGTCTCGGCCTACTACCCGGCCTTCCCTGAAGGCGGCGTTGCGCGCGTCCATTTCATCATCGGCCGGTCCGGGGGCAAAACCCCACGCGTGCCACAGGCAAAGCTGGAGGAGGCCATCCGCGCGATCACCGCGCGCTGGGATGACCGCTTCGAGGCGCTTGCCGGACCGAAGGCGCCGCGCCTGCAGGTAAGCCATGCCTTCCAGGATCTCTTCCCGCCGGAAGAGACCTACTATGATCTCGAGGACATCGCCGCCTGCGCGGCTGGCGAACCCATCCGTATTGCGTTCTACACGCGGGAAAAGGATGGGATCGAACTGCTGTGCCTGAAGATTTTCCATTCCGGCGGCCAGCTCGCTTTGTCCCGCCGCGTGCCATTGCTTGAAAACCTCGGCTTTAATGTCATCAGCGAAGGAACATTCGATATTGATGTCACCCTGCCAGGCGGCTCGGAAAAGCTGGTCGTGCTGCACGACATGGAGCTCGAGGCCCGAGGCGGTATCGAGATCGACCTTCACCGCCACGGAGCAACCTTGGAAGAAGCCTTCCTTGCAGCGTTCGGCGGGCTGATTGACAATGACAACTTCAACCGCCTGATCGTATCGGCGGGTCTGACCGCACGCGAAACCAGCGTTCTTCGCGCCTACGCACGCTATCTGCGCCAGGCCGGCATCCCTTATTCGCTCGACTATATTGCAACGACGCTCGATAAATACCCGGCAATCGCGGCGATGATCTTCCGGCTGTTCCACGACACGCTTGATCCCAAGATCACCGACAAGGCGCGGATGAAGAAGGCAAGCGAACAGCACGAAAAGATCGAAGCAGCACTCTCCGACGTGCCGAGCCTCGATGACGATCGGATCCTGCGGCGCTACGTCAACGTCGTGGACGCAACCCTGAGAACCAACTACTTCCAGCGCAATCCGGACGGCTCCCCGAAAGCGATGCTGGCCTTCAAGCTTGATCCCAATCTGGTCGACGGGTTGCCGGAACCCCGACCATTCCGCGAGATGTTCGTCTATGGCGTCGAAGTCGAGGGCGTGCACCTGCGCTTCGGCAAGGTGGCGCGTGGTGGCTTGCGTTGGTCCGATCGTGCGGAAGATTATCGCACCGAAGTCCTCGGGCTCGTGAAGGCACAGCAGGTCAAGAATGCCGTTATCGTGCCAGTCGGTGCAAAGGGCGGCTTCTATCCGAAGAAGCTCCCGATCGGGGGCAACCGGGATGAGATCTTCAACGCCGGCCGCGAAGCCTACAAAACCTATATCCGCACGCTGTTGTCGATCACCGACAACATCAGTGGCGCCGATATCGTGCCGCCGAAGGACACGGTAAGGCTTGACGGCGACGATCCCTATTTTGTCGTGGCCGCCGACAAGGGGACGGCCACATTCTCGGATACCGCCAATGCGCTCGCCCAGGAGGCCGGCTTCTGGCTGGACGATGCCTTCGCCTCGGGTGGCTCGGCTGGCTACGATCACAAGAAGATGGGCATCACCGCCCGTGGTGCTTGGGAAACCGTGAAGCGCCACTTCCGCGAAATGGACATCGACATCCAGACCACGCCGTTCACCGTTGCGGGCGTCGGCGACATGTCCGGCGATGTGTTCGGCAACGGCATGTTGCTGTCGCCAAAAATCCGGCTGGTCGCCGCTTTCGACCATCGTGATATTTTCATCGACCCCGACCCGAATATGGAAAAGACGCTTACCGAGCGCCGGCGGCTTTTCAATCTGGCCCGATCGAGCTGGCAGGATTTCGACAAGGGGGTCCTTTCGAAAGGCGGCATGGTCATTTCGCGATCGGCGAAGTCCGTGACGCTGACGCCGGAAGCGGTAGCCGCAATCGGTATAGACAAGGCCGTTGCGACGCCTTTCGAAATCATAACGGCCATTCTGAAGAGCCCCGTCGATTTGCTGTGGTTCGGCGGTATCGGCACGTACGTCAAAGCGCCGTCTGAAACAGACGCCGAGGTCGGCGATCGCGCCAATGACCCCATTCGTGTCGCGGCGGAAGACGTGCGCGCCAAGGTGATCGGCGAGGGCGCGAATCTTGGCGTCACGCAGAAGGGACGTATCGCCTATGGCCTGAGAGGCGGGCGCTGCAATTCCGACGCAATCGACAATTCGGCCGGCGTCAACACGTCGGACGTCGAGGTCAACATCAAGATCGCTCTTGCCGCGGCAATGCACGATAACCGTCTCACACGGGCGAAGCGCGACCAGCTGCTGTCGTCCATGACCGACGAGGTCGGCAAGCTTGTGCTCCGGAACAACTATCTGCAGTCTCTGGCGATTTCGCTGACCGAGCGTAAGGGTACAGCCAACGGGCTGGAACTTGCCCGGCTCATGACGGTGCTCGAAGGCGCCAAGCAATTGAACCGCAAGGTCGAGACGCTACCCGACGACACCGTCCTTGCTGAGCGCTATGCAGCAGGAAAGCCTCTGACGAGACCCGAGATTGGTGTTCTGCTTTCCTATGCCAAGATCGTCTTGTTTGACGCTCTGGCCGCTAGTGATTTGCCTGATGATCCCTATTTCGCTGCGACGCTTTCCAACTACTTCCCCGCAAAAATGCGCAAGACGAACGCGTCCGATATCGACGCCCATCGTCTGAAACGGGAGATCATTGCCACGGTGCTCGCCAACGAGGCCATTAACCGCGGCGGCCCCGGCTTCGCCGTTAGCATGATGGATGCCACGGCGGCATCCGCGCCGGAGGTCGTTCGGGCGGCAATCATTGCCCGTGATGGCTTCGATCTCGGACGCCTTTGGACGGACACGGATGCGTTGGACGGCAAGATCGGCGGCCAGATGCAGAACCGCATCTACGAAGAGATCAGCCACACCTTCACCGTCCTGACGCGCCTCCTTCTGAAGACACAGATGGCCAAGGGCGATATCGCCACCACTATTGAGAGGCTTCAGGCAGCCCTCAAGAAGCTCAAGCCGATATTCGCCAACCAGACAGTGCCCGAGCTTGAGGCACGTCAGCAGGAGTATCGCGAGGCTGGGGTGCCGGATAAGCTGGCCGCCGAGATTTCGGGGCTGCTTGGCTTTGCGCTGGTACCCGAGATCATGCAGATCGCCGAACGCACGGGCGAACCGCTGGCGCGTGCCGCGGAAAGCTATTTCGCCGTCTCCCAGACATTCCGGATCGGACGGTTGCTCGCCGCCGGATCTCGCATCGTCACGGCCGACCACTACGAAAATCTGGCGTTGGCGCGCAGCATCGACCAGATCGCAAGCGCGAGACGCGATATCGTGATTTCGGCACTTGCTAACCATGGGAAGGACAAGCTTCCGGTCCAGGCTTGGCACGCCGGCGATCGCATCAGGATCAACCGGATTGCCGAGGAATTGTCTGGGTTGAGTGACAGCGGCGATCCGAACCTTGCCCGGATCACGGTTGCCGCAGGCCTGTTGACTGACCTTGCGCGAGACGGAACGAGGTGAGAGAGTTCCGCTCGGAATCAGGAGCGGACTGTGAATCGCATCGACTGGACGGGAACTCAGCCGGCTAGGGCATCGGAGAAGGGCATCTGGGGCTGGATGCTCTTCGACTGGGCAGCTCAGCCGTTCTTCACTGTTGTAACGACCTTCATTTTCGGCCCTTACTTCGTGTCCCGGCTGACGGCCGATCCGGTCTCTGCCCAGACGATGTGGAGCAACATGGCGACGATCTCCTCGGTGATCATTGCCATCTTGTCGCCTGTCCTCGGGTCGATCGCGGATCAATCCGGCGCGCGAAAGCCGTGGATCGCCTTCTTCGCCGTCATCAAGATTGCGAGTCTCTTCGGTCTCTGGTTCGCCGCACCCGGTTCGCCTCTGATCTACCCCATGACATTCATGATCCTGGCTTCGGTCGCCGCTGAGTTCTCGATCGTCTTCAACGATTCCATGATGCCGCGGCTCGTCGGCAAGGAAGAGGTCGGCAAACTGTCGAATACGGCCTGGGGCCTTGGTTATCTCGGGGGCATGATCGTCCTGATCGCGGTCGTGGTCCTGCTTGCGGGAAGCCCCCAATCAGGGAAGACAATTCTTGGTCTTGAGCCCTTGTTCGGCCTCGATCCGTACAAGGGCGAGGATGCCCGCATCACTGGGCCGATTTCGGCCATCTGGTACCTGATCTTTATTCTTCCGATGTTCTTTTTCACGCCTGATGTCAGCAAGGGCCTTCCGTTTGGCGCCGCTGTGCGCACCGGCCTTGCGGAGCTGAAAAGCACGCTTGGCGAACTCAAGCGTCGTCGTGGCATCGTTCGTTTCCTGATCGCCCGCATGATCTATCAGGACGGCGTCAACGGACTGCTGATACTCGGTGGTGCCTTTGCTGCCGGAATGTTTGGATGGGCAACGGTCGAGATCGGGATCTATGGGATCATACTCAACGTCGTTGCGATCTTCGGCTGCATCATTGCAGGCAGGGTCGATCGGCGGATCGGCTCCAAATCGACGATCGTCATCAGTCTGGCAATGCTCTTGCTTGCCACCATCGGCATTGTGTCGACATGGCCGGGATACACGCTCTTTGGCTTGCTTGCGCTGCCAACCGCAGATTCCGGCGGCCTCTTCGGTACGGCAGCGGAGAAGGCATACGTTGCCTATGGTCTGCTGGTCGGCCTTGCCTTCGGTCCGGTCCAGGCGTCGTCGCGCTCCTACCTCGCACGAAGCGTGAGCCTGAACGAGGCCGGTCGCTACTTTGGCATTTATGCGCTTTCGGGGCGCGCCACGAGCTTCATGGCAACGCTGTTTTTTTCCATCGTGACCTTCACGACTGGCTCGTCGCGGCTTGGAATGGCAACCCTGGTGCTCTTCCTGGCAGCGGGACTGATCCTGCTTGTCCGTACGCCCTATCCCGCGGACAGGGCGTAACGGCAAAGGCCACCGGTCAGTGGCGGAAGTGCCGCATACCGGTAAAGACCATCGCGACATTGTGCTCGTTGGCAGCGTCGATCACTTCCTGGTCGCGCATCGACCCGCCCGGTTGGATAACAGCCGTCGCGCCGGCTGCGATCATCGACAGCAAGCCATCGGCGAAGGGCAGGAATGCCTCAGAGGCAACAGCCGAACCGCGCGTCAACGGCTCTGCGAGACCGAGCGCTTTGGCCGCCTCCTCGGCCTTCAGGCCAGCAATACGTGCAGAATCGACGCGGCTCATCTGGCCCGCGCCGATGCCAGCCGTCTGGCCGTCCTTCGCATAGACCACGGCGTTCGACTTGACGTGCTTGGCAACCTTGAAGGCAAATTTCATGTCTTCGAGTTCCTGATGGGTCGGCGCCCGCTTGGTAACCACCTTCAGCTCCAGATCCTCGACCATGCCGTTGTCTCGGCTCTGCACGAGCAGTCCGCCGGAGACGGTTTTCGCCGTCAGGCCTGAAGACCGCGGATCCGGCAGGCCGCCTGCGGTCAGAAGCCGGAGGTTTGCCTTGCGCGCGACGATGGCTTTCGCCTCTTCGGTCACGTCGGGCGCGATGATGACTTCGGTAAAGAGCTTGATGATCTCCTCGGCGGTTTGAGCGTCGAGCGTCTGGTTGAGCGCGATGATCCCCCCGAAAGCAGAAACGGAATCGCAGGCAAGCGCGCGCTTGTAGGCGTCGAGCAGGTTGGAACCCGTCGCCACGCCGCAGGGATTAGCGTGCTTGATGATCGCGCAGGCCGCCGACTTCTCCGGCAGGAACTCGGCAACGAGTTCATAGGCCGCATCGGTGTCGTTGATGTTGTTGTAGGAGAGCTGCTTGCCCTGAAGCAGTGACGCCGTGGCAACGCCGGGGCGGTGCTCGCCGGTCACATAGAACGCCGCCTTCTGGTGCGGATTCTCGCCATACCGCATCTCTTCCTTGAGCACACCGCCGATGACGCGATGGCGCGGGGTGTCGATCGAAAGAGCCTCGGCAAACCAGTTGGAGATCATGGCGTCGTAAGCGGCGGTCCGGGCGAAGGCCTTGGCGGCCAACCGCTGGCGGAACGCATAAGCGGTCTGTCCGGCGTCCGAGGCAAGCTGCTCGAGCAGTTCTGGATAGTCCGCCGGATCGGTCAGGATCGTCACGTAAGCGTGGTTCTTGGCCGATGCGCGGATCATCGCAGGACCGCCAATGTCGATGTTTTCGACGGTCGTCGGATAGTCGCCGCCGGCGGCGCGGACATCCTCGAACGGATAAAGATTGATGACCACGAGGTCGATGCCCTCGATACCGTGCGCCTTCATCGCCGCTTGATGATCAGCATCGTCACGGATAGCAAGCAGGCCGCCATGCACCTTGGGATGCAAGGTCTTGACGCGACCATCCATGATCTCCGGAAAACCTGTGACATCGGAAACGTCGGTCACCGCGAGCCCGGCCGCTGCAATTGCCTTGTGAGTGCCACCAGTTGAGAGAAGGCGGACGCCCTTGTCGGCAAGCGCGCGTGCGAGTTCGACGATACCGGTCTTGTCGGATACGGAAAGCAACGCGGTCTTGATGCTGACTTTGTCGGGTGCAGGGATTTTCTTGGAAACAACGGCCATGAGGCTTCTCCGTTTGGTCTTCAGGAGATATCCGGCGAGGGATAAGCGGATGATGGGGCCGCGTTAGCACAGCTTTGCGCCCGCGGAAACAGCCGCTAGCTCTTGCGCGATAAAAACCAGCGTATTTCCGGCCTGTCGGGGTAGGAGAGGCCGATCTCGATCTGATCAGATCCGCAAATGCCCGAGGCGTCGGCAAAGAAGACGTCCTCGCCGATCAGCACTTCGTTGCCAGGCGAGGAGAACAGCCATGTTTCTCCGTCGGGCGCCGTCATCATGATCGACTCTTTGTCGATTTGCTTTAGGTTGATGGAGGGGTGGGCGTGAAAGCGCGCCACGGCCCGCACTGCCTCTTCGACATTGCCCTCCGGCGCGACCAGTCGATCACAGCCGGTCACGATCAGCCCTGTGGCGTTCAGGGTCAGCTCGCGCTCATGCAGGACGCCAAAGGCATTGAGGTAGCCATCGTGGCTCGACTTGATGACGTCGCGACCGTCATCGGCGAGCGCGCGATCGACATTCACGGTCTTCACGCCGTCTGTAATCACATTCGCAATGAAGTCGGACGGAGCAAAGCGGCTGGATGAGGTGTCGTTGACGGTCACCGTGGTATGGGCGGCAGTCGTTCGAGCAATCTGCACGTAACGCCGGCCGGCAAATTTCGGCGATCCGGAATTGACGATAAAGCGATGGCGTCCAGACGACATCTCGAATGACAGGCAACCGGCATGGGCCGTGCGGGACAGACTTCCGGTGGGCGGCAATCCGGTATCGGCAATGACCACCGTTTTCCCTGCTGCCAGCCGCTGATAGCGCGAATGGGGCATCGCCTTGAAGGGATCTCCCGCCGTCTCGTCATACCGCAGCAAGGACATTAGCTCTGTCGCAAGGGTCGACGTCGCGCCGTTGAAAAGGGCGAGATCGCCGTCCTGATGCCTGAAGAAGCGCAGGGCTGGGTACATGCGGTCGATGCCCGAGATCAACTTCTGCGGCAGGTCATGGCCGAGATTGACGTAGGTTTGCCGCAACGGGAGGAGATCAAGAAGCAGTTCCAGCCCTACCCGGGGATTGCGCGAGACATGACCGCCGTCAGGCAGGATCTGGCTATCGAACTCCTGATCCAATGCTTCGGCAGCGCGCCGCAACGCGCCTGCGCGCGTCGGCATTGCAATCGAGGCCATCGCGAGGGCAATCCGCAGCCGAAAGCGAACCTCCCCCGGCGGCGCGTACTTGGCCATTCGCCGCAGGAACCGGACCTGAAAGGCAAGCGACCGCAAGAAGCGGCGATAGAAGCCGCGGTCGGCATTGTGAAGAACCACAGGCGAATGCGAGAGCCAGGAAATAACGCGCTGCGCCGTCACATCGATTTCCCAGGCGATGCCCTCGATGCGGCCGCCATGCAGCGACAGCCAGTCGTTGACAATGGAGCGGGCAACGCTCGAGTGAAGGTCGCTTTTCTTGGTCCGCATATGGCGAAGCCAACCGAAGCCATGAAGCCGCAGTGCGAAGGAACGGGACGGAAGGCTGAAATTGAAGGGCGACTTGCCACCGGTTTCGAGAAGCCGCCCGGCAAGCGGGAAGCGACCGTTCAAAATCTCTTCAGCGACATGCGGATCAACGGCACGCAGATCGGTGGGGGCCACAATCAGGCGCTCGGGGGCGTGGGTCGTGTGGCGGAAGAGACGCAACCGCATGATTGCTCCGCGGCACAGCGTGCGCCGCCAAGCCTCTCTCACATAAAGAGTCGAGAACCCGGACCACATGTTTATTGTCTATTGACCCGCGTCGTTAAGAATAAGTGAATAAGCCCGGAATCCGTGACACTTGCGTATCAAATTATGACAGGTGCTCAACTATGCCAGTTGCCCTGCGATCAAGCAACACGGCGCATCACGACAGCGTAGAAACCGTCAAGACCGCCCGCAAAACCAGCGGGAACCTCCAGCATGTCTGGTGTCGTGCGGAATTCGCCAAGCGCGCTGATTGCTGCTTCGAGCCCGGGCCAGCGCTCAGGATCAACGGCCGCTCGCTCGACTGAAGGCGTATCCGAAAGGACGCGAGCCACGACGTCTTCGCCTTCGGCGGGATCAAGGGAACAATTGGAAAAGACGATCGTGCCATCCAGCTTCAGCAAAGTGATCGCATGGCGCAGCAGCCGCTCCTGAAGCGCAGCAAGCTTCGCTATATCTTCCGGCCCCTTGGCCCAGAGAACATCCGGATGCCGGCGCGTCGTTCCCGTCGATGAGCAGGGCGCATCCAGCAGGATCGCATCGAACAGCTCTGCAGGCTCATATTTCGTCAGGTCGCTGGCGACTGTCTCGGCTTTCAGTCCAAGCCGATCGAGGTTCGCGCGCAAACGCTTGATGCGGTTTTCAGACTGCTCAACCGCAGTAACGTCACCACCGGCGAGAACCAGCTGGGCAGTCTTTCCGCCGGGCGCCGCACATAGATCGGCAACTCGCTTTCCTGTCAAATCACCAAAGAGCTGAGCTGGGATGCTGGCGGCCGCGTCCTGGACCCACCAGTCGCCCTCCGAAAATCCCTCGAGTGAGGGGATGCTGCCCTCGAAGGCAGCCAGACGCACACCACCCGTCGGCAGCGCGAAACCACCCAAACGTTCCGCCCAGCGCTGCGCATCAGCTTTGACGGTAAGATCGATCGCTGCCGGCTCGAGCTGCGATTCAGATATCGATTGCGCCCTTTCCTTGCCGTAAGCCTTTTCGAGCCTTTGAAGAAACCATTCCGGCATCACCGGAATGGTCGCGATCTCAGCAAGGATTTGGTCCTTCTCGCGTCCAAGTCGGCGCAGAACGGCGTTCACCAGCTTTGCAAAGCGACGATTGCGCGGGTCCTGATTTGATTGCTCGACTGCCAGGTCGACCGCAGCATGATCCGGAACATCAAGGTAGAGGATCTGCGCCGCGGCAATCGCAAGAACATGGTGCAGCGCTCGCGCACCTTCGGGAAGCGGCGATTCGAGCAGGCGGGAGATCGCGGCGTCGATGCGCGGCAAATGCCGAAGCGTTGTATTCAGAATGGCGCGGACGAGGGCGCGGTCACCCTCGTTGAGCGCCTTATAGGCCGGATTGCCGTGTTCATTGTCCAAGGCGCCGTCAAGCGAAAGCTTACGGTCCACGACCGCTGCCAGGATCTTTGCGGCGGCGGCACGAACCTGGAATCCGGGCTTTGCCGGACCAGCCACAACGCCCGGATTGGACGACTTTGGTTTTCGAAATGGTTTTTTCTTGCCGTCTGAATTCAAGACCACGGACCTTTCGGCGGTTGTGAGCCACCGCGATCAAGACCGGTATTCGGAACCGAGCGCGATTTGCGCATCGGATTAGCAGCGCGCGCCGGCGCCGTCGAGCCATTCATGCCGCCGCGCGCCATTTCCTGCAGCGCCGCAATCCGGTTTTCCGTGTTCGGGTGCGTTGAGAACAGGTTGTCCACGCCAGCACCGGTCAGCGGATTGATGATGAACATGTGGGCAGTTGCCGGGTTTCGCTCGGCATCGTAATTCGGCACGTGCGAGGCGCTACGTGCAATCTTGCCCAGTGCCGAAGCCAGCCACAGAGGATTGCCGCAGATTTCCGCGCCTCGGCGGTCGGCGGAATATTCGCGCGTCCGGCTGATGGCCATCTGAACCATCATCGCGGCAAGCGGCGCGACGATCATCGCCAGCAATACCCCGATGAAACCCAGGGGATTGTTGTTGTTTCCCCGGTTGCCGCCGAAGAAGAAAGCAAAATTGCCCAGCATCGAGATTGCACCGGCGAGGGTCGCCGTAATCGTCATCGTCAGGGTGTCGCGATTTTGCACGTGAGCCAACTCATGGGCCATGACGCCTGCGACCTCTTCCGGCGTCAGTGCGCTCAGCAAGCCGGTGGACGCGGCAACGGCAGCGTTCTCGGGATTGCGACCAGTCGCGAAGGCATTTGGCTGTGGACTGTCGTAGAGGTAGACCTTCGGCATCGGCAGGCCGGCATTGCGCGCCAGATCCCTGACGATCGCGAAGAATTCGGGCGCATTGCGCTCGTCAACCTCCTGCGCGCGATAGGCCGACAGCACCATGCGGTCCGAATTCCAGTAGGAAAAGAAGTTCATCCCAGCGGCGATCACGAACGCGATCATCATGCCGCTCCGCCCGCCGATCAGAAAGCCGACGGCCATGAACAACGCGGTCATGAAGGCAAGCAACATGGCTGTACGGACGAGGTTCATTGCTATCTCCAAAATACCCCTAAGCGGGCCGCGCAAAACCGGAGGGTTTCAATTGAGGCGCCGGCGCTCTATGATTTGGTCATTCACCAGCCATTTTCAATATATTTCGGGCGGAATCGCGTGATGCAGGCAGCGGACAACGACAACAATGAAACCCTGGCGACTGAAGCCGCCGAGGCGCCACGCAAGCTGCTCTCGCCAGCCGCCAAGCGTGCGCTCGCCGAGGCCGAAGAGCGGCGCCGAAACGAAAAGCCGGTAGAAATGCCATCAGAGATAGGTGGCCGCGGCGGCGCTGATCCTTCCCGCTTTGGAGACTGGGAAATCAACGGCAGGGCCATCGATTTCTAAGTAAATATTCCTATTGACTTTCGCTCGTGGAATTTATTCCTTTCATGAGAGAGATTGCTTCGTTTGTTGCGATGACCCTTCTTGTGACTGCGGTAAACGCCGCGGCGCGCGACGAAATTGAAGGGCCAGTATCAGCCGAAATCCTGAGAGTGATCGATGGAGACACACTGCTGGTCGAAGCGCACCCTTGGCCGCAGCAGACAATGGAAGTCTATGTCCGTATTCGCGGGATCGACGCGCCCGAGATGCACTCGAGCTGCGCTGACGTAAGGCGCGCGGGAATCGACGCCCGTCACGCCCTGGAAAGCCTTACATCCGGATCCTCCGAGATCCAGCTTACGTAGATCGCAGGCGACAAGTATTTCGGTCGCATCCTCGCAGATGTAACCCTTTCGGATGGCAGGAATCCGGCTCAGGACCTCTTGGAGGAAGGGATTGTCCAGGCCTATAACGGCGGCCGAAAGCCACGAGAAACCTGCCCGTAGAGAATTGAAGCCGCCCCGATCGCTCGGAGCGGCTTTTGCTTAGGCAGTCGCCTTGTTCTGGCGGTTCGCGATCAGGTCGTCGACAACCGCCGGATCGGCAAGCGTCGAGGTGTCGCCCAGAGAGCCGAAGTCGTCCTCGGCGATTTTGCGCAGGATGCGGCGCATGATCTTGCCGGAGCGGGTCTTCGGAAGACCCGGTGCAAACTGGATCTTGTCAGGTGCAGCGATTGGGCCAATCTCGCCGCGAACATGCTTGACGAGCTGTTGGCGCAGATCATCCGAACCCTCATTGCCGGCCATCAGGGTGACGTAGCAATAAATGCCCTGACCCTTGATCGGGTGCGGATAGCCGACGACAGCAGCCTCCGAGACAAGATTATGCGAAACGAGTGCGGACTCGACCTCGGCGGTACCCAGGCGGTGGCCCGAAACGTTCAGCACGTCGTCAACGCGACCGGTGATCCAGTAGTAGCCGTCCTCATCCCGTCGGCAGCCATCGCCGGTGAAATACTTGCCCTTGTAGGTCGAGAAGTACGTCTGGATGAAGCGCTCGTGGTCGCCATAGACGGTACGCATCTGCCCCGGCCAGCTGTCGGTAATGCAGAGGTTTCCGTCGGCGGCACCCTCAAGCACATTGCCTTCGTTGTCGACCAGCTGCGGTTTCACGCCGAAGAACGGCGTCGTCGCCGAACCCGGCTTCAGATCGGTCGCGCCCGGCAGCGGCGTGATCATGTGGCCGCCGGTTTCCGTCTGCCACCAGGTATCGATGACGGGGCAGCGCTTGTCGCCGACAACATTGTAGTACCATTCCCACGCTTCCGGATTGATCGGCTCGCCAACCGTTCCGAGCAGGCGCAGGCTGGAGCGCGACGAGCGGGTGACGAAGTGGTCGCCGGCACCCATCAGCGACCGGATCGCCGTCGGTGCCGTGTAGAAGATGTTGACCTTGTGCTTGTCGATGACTTCCCAGAATCGGCCCTGATCCGGAAAATTCGGCACGCCTTCGAACATTAGCGTCGTCGCGCAGTTCGCAAGCGGACCGTAAACGATGTAGGAGTGTCCGGTAACCCAGCCAACGTCGGCGGTGCACCAGTAGATATCGCCGGGGTGGTAATCAAATACATATTCATGGGTCATCGCTGCATAGACGAGATAGCCGCCCGTGGTATGCAACACACCCTTCGGCTTTCCGGTAGACCCCGAGGTGTAGAGGATGAACAGCGGATCCTCCGCCTTCATCTTCACCGGCGGGCACTCCGGTTTAACCGTGGCGATTTCCTGATGGTACCAGAGGTCGCGACCCGGTGCCCAGCCGGTCTTGCCGCCTGTACGCCGTACGACGAGAAGCTTGTCGACGATGACATGCTGACGGGCGGCAATGTGAATTGCCGTGTCTGTATTGTCCTTCAGCGGCACCGGCTTGCCGCCGCGCACCCCTTCATCGCAGGTAACCACGAAGGTGGATTCGCAATCGACGATACGGCCGGCCAGAGCCTCCGGAGAAAACCCTCCGAACACCACCGAATGGACCGCACCAATGCGCGCGCAGGCGAGCATTGCATAGGCAGCCTCGGGTATCATCGGCATGTAGATGGTAACACGATCGCCCTTCTTGACGCCATGCTTCTTCATGACGTTCGCCATGCGACAAACATGCTCGTAGAGCTCGTTATAGGTGATCTTCTTGTCGACGTAGGGATTGTCGCCCTCGAAGATGATCGCCGTCTGATTGCCGTTGGTCTTCAGGTGCCGGTCGATACAGTTGTACGAAACGTTCGTCTGCCCGTCCTCGAACCACTTGATCGAGACTCGGCCAGTGAAAGACGTGTTTTTGACCTTCGTGTAGGGTTTGAACCAATCGATCCGCTTGCCATGTTTACCCCAGAACTTGTCGGGGTTCTCGACGCTTTCCTCGTACCATTGCTCGTACTTGGCCTTATCGATAAGCGCATGGTTCTTCACCGGCTTTTGCACCGGGTAGATCTTTTCGGACATGGAACTCCTCCTCACTCGGGCACCGGGCGACCAAAAAGCGAAGCAGCCCGGACTGGCTATAGGCATTCATAGCAGGTCACATCTGCCCGGCAATTAGACAAAGGTCATTTCATTCGTGATCAATTGCAATTCTGCATCACTGCGGTTATATAGCGGCATATTTCCCGGACATAGTGGTGACAATCCACGGACCGCGACACCGGCGCGGACGACAGAAGGACTATATCCATGGCTCAACAATTGCTCATGCCGAAGGCGACTGCCATCTGGCTCGTCGACAACACAGCCCTGTCATTCGACCAGATCGCACAGTTCTGCAGACTGCATCCGCTCGAAGTGAAGGCAATTGCCGATGGCGAAGCCGCACAGGGCATCAAAGGTCTCGATCCGATCGCAACGGGTCAGCTTTCGCGCGATGAAATCGCCCGCGCCGAAAAGAACCCTGCGCACAAGCTGAAGCTCTCGGAACCGAAGGTTCGCGTGCCAGAATCCAAGCGCCGCGGCCCGCGCTACACGCCGGTTTCTAAGCGCCAGGATCGGCCGAACGCCATTCTGTGGCTGGTGCGCAATCATCCGGAACTGAAAGACGCGCAGATTTCCCGCCTCGTCGGCACCACGAAGTCGACAATCGAACAGATTCGCGAGCGTACGCACTGGAATTCGGCTAACCTCGCGCCGATGGATCCGGTGACACTCGGTCTTTGCAGTCAGATCGATCTAGACATGGAAGTCGAAAAGGCGGCAAAGGGACGCCCGCTGCCGACAGCGGCCGAACTCGGAGCGACCTTGGAGTCGGCGCATGAAACCGAGCGCCTGACCCGCCATGAGCGCGAAGAGGAGAAGGAAATCGATGCCGATGCCGTCTTCGCAAAGCTCAAGTCGCTGAAATCCTCTCCGAAGGATGAGGACGAAGACGACCAGTATTGATTGCCTACGGTGATCGATCCACAAGGCCCTGCGTAAGCGGGGCCTTTTCTTTTTGTACCTACATCGGCAGCGAACCATATCCACGCTTGCGCAGGGCTTCGGCTATCTCCTCAAGAATGGTGGGGTCGTCGATCGTCGCCGGCATTTTCCAAGGCACGCCGTCGGCGATTTTCTGCATCGTGCCGCGCAAGATCTTGCCGGAGCGCGTCTTGGGGAGGCGCTCGACGGTTATCGCCGTCTTGAACGAAGCGACCGGGCCAATCGCATCGCGGATCAGCTGTACGACCTCCGATTCAATGGCCGATGTTTCCCGTGAAACATTCTTCTTCAGAACGAGAAAGCCGCAGGGGACCTGACCCTTCACCTGATCGGCAATTCCAACCACCGCGCATTCGGCAACATCCGGATGCGTGGCACAAACCTCCTCCATCGCTCCTGTCGACAGCCGATGGCCTGCGCAGTTGATGATGTCGTCGGTGCGCGACATGATGAAGAGATAGCCATCCTCGTCGATATAGCCGGCATCCGCCGTTTTATAGTAACCGGGAAATTCAGCCAGATAGGCTGTGTGGAAACGCTCGTCGGCGTTCCACAGCGTGGGCAGGCAGCCAGGCGGCAGGGGGAGTTCGACAACGATATTGCCGAGCGTCCCCGGCTCAACCGCGTGGCCGGCATCATCAAGAACATGAATGCTGTAGCCCGGCATCGGCATGGAAGGGGAGCCATGCTTCACCGGCAGAGCTTCGAGGCCGAGCGGATTTGCCACCATCGGCCATCCCGTCTCCGTTTGCCACCAATGATCGATCACGGGAACATCAAGCATGCGCTCGGCCCACTTCAGCGTTTCGGGATCTGCGCGCTCTCCCGCAAGGAACAGGGCACGGAAATTCGGCATCGGATAGGCCTTGAGACGAACCCCATCGCTATCCTCCCGTCGAATGGCACGGAAAGCGGTAGGCGCCGTAAAGAGAACGCGGACATCGTGCTCTGAAGCGATGCGCCAGAAGACGCCGGCATCCGGTGTACCAACTGGCTTTCCTTCGAATATCAGGCTGGTCGCGCCTGCCAGCAGCGGTGCATAAACGATGTAGGAATGGCCGACGACCCACCCGATGTCGGAAGCCGCCCAGAACACTTCGCCCTGCTTGATGCCGAAGATATTTGCCATCGACCAATTGAGGGCGACCATGTGACCGCCATTGTCGCGCACGACCCCTTTCGGCTGGCCCGTCGTGCCTGAGGTGTAGAGAATGTAGAGTTCGTCCGTCGCACTGACGGGAATGCACTCAACGGTCACACCACGATTTCTCGCGACAGTAGTGTCGAAATCCTCGTCGCGACCGGCTGTGAGATCAGCTGCAAGCTGCGGCCTCTGCAAGACAAGGCAGTGGGCCGGCTTCGACTTCGAAATGGCAATCGCCTGATCGACCAAGGGCTTGTAGGGCACGATCCGTCCCGGCTCGAGCCCGCAACTTGCCGTGATGATGAGCTTCGCCCCCGAATCGTCGATACGGGCCGCGAGCTCATTTGCCGCAAAGCCACCGAACACGACGGAATGGACCGCGCCGATGCGCGCGCAGGCAAGCATTGAGAAAACTGCCTGCGGGACCATCGGCATATAGATGATGACGCGGTCACCCTTTGCGATTCCACGTTGCCGGAGCGTTGCTGCAATGGCACTGACTTCAGCAAGGACGTCACCATAGCTAAACACAGCCTTGGTGCCGCTAATCGGGCTATCGTAGATAAAGGCAGTATCGTCACCACGGCCCGCTAGAACGTGCCGATCGAGACAATTGTAGCAGGTATTGGTTTCGCCCCCGGCAAACCAGCGGCCGTATGGACCACCTTCTCGCGAAAAGGTCTGCGCCGGCGGTTTGAACCAGCTGATTTCTGCCGCCGCCTCGCGCCAAAAAGCCTCCGGATCGTCCTTCCACCTGGAATAGGTCTGGCGATAGCTTCCTTGCATCTGCTCCTCCCCAGGACACGCAAATTATCCTATCAATCTAGGAGAGGCATGGCAGGAGAGAAAGCCCGACGAAAGGAGCGTATCAGCGGGCACCGAAGATCGCGGAGCCAACGCGAACGCTGGTCGCGCCAAAGGCAATCGCGGTTTCGTAGTCGCCGGACATTCCCATCGAGAGTTTCTCGACGCCGCAAGCCTTGGCGAGCCTGGCAAGCAACGCGAAATGCGGACCCGGATTCTCGTCCGCCGGCGGAATACACATCAGGCCTTCAATGGCGAGGCCGAGTTCGTCGCGGCAAAGAGCGACAAACGCTACTGTATCATCAGGGGCGATTCCTGCCTTCTGCGGCTCAAGCCCGGTATTCACCTGAACATAGAGGCGAGGGGTCTTCGCCTGACGCTTCATTTCGTCGGCGAGCACAAGGGCGATCTTTTCCCGGTCGATGGTTTCGATGACATCGAACAGCGCGACTGCCTCGGCCGCCTTGTTCGACTGCAGAGGGCCGATGAGATGAAGTTCAATGCCTGACGTCTCGGATTTCAGTTCAGGCCACTTTCCCTGGCTTTCCTGAACCCTGTTTTCCCCGAAGATCCGTTGCCCGGCCTGAATTGCCGGGCGGATCGCGTCTGCGTCGAATGTCTTTGAAACGGCGACAAGCTGAACCGAACCGTCGGGCCGTTTCCCCTGCTGCTCGGCCGCGGAGATACGCGAGCGCACGTCGTTCAATCGCTCTTCAAGTTCCATCACTCGCCTCGACATGACTGCATGAGAAGATGGCAATGCACTAAACGCCCCGACTGTGCTTGCCAAGGCCCACGCGCCCGAAATAGTGGCCGGCGGGCCGAGATCGGACGCTTGCGGCGCCCGTAAAACTTGACGCTACCGTGGTTTCATGGTGAAGGTCACCACCAACTTCCCCTGATCTTTCGGAAATACGAATACCATGGCAACCGAACGTTATAACCCGCGTGATGCTGAACCTCGCTGGCAGCAAAAATGGAACGAAGCGAAGGTCTTCGAGACCGACAACAGCGATCCGCGCGAGAAGTATTACGTCCTCGAGATGTTTCCGTATCCATCCGGCCGCATCCACATGGGCCATGTGCGGAATTACGCAATGGGCGACGTCGTAGCTCGCTATAAGCGCGCTCGCGGCTACAACGTTCTACATCCCATGGGTTGGGACGCCTTCGGCATGCCGGCTGAAAATGCGGCAATGGAGCGCGGTGTACATCCGGCCTCCTGGACCTACCAGAACATCGCATCGATGAAGTCCCAGTTGAAGGCGATGGGCCTCTCACTGGATTGGAGCCGCGAATTCGCAACCTGCGATGTCGCCTACTACCAGCACCAGCAGCATCTTTTCCTAGATTTCCTCGAGAAGGGACTCGTCTACCGCAAGCAGTCGAAGGTGAACTGGGATCCGGTCGACAACACCGTTCTCGCCAACGAACAGGTGATCGACGGACGCGGCTGGCGTTCCGGTGCCCTGGTTGAGCAACGGGAACTAACGCAGTGGTTCTTCAAGATCACCGACTTCAGCCAGGATCTGCTCGAGGCATTGGACACGCTTGATCAGTGGCCGGAAAAGGTCCGATTGATGCAGAAGAACTGGATCGGTCGCTCGGAAGGCATGATGCTGCGCTGGGAGATCGTCCAGGAGACGGCTCCGGCCGGAGAAACCGAGATCGAGGTCTACACGACCCGTCCGGACACGCTATTTGGCGCCTCCTTCCTGGCTATCGCAGCCGACCATCCGCTGGCCAAGGATGCCGCAGCGAAGAATCCGGCTATCGATGCCTTTTGTGAAGAATGCCGCCGTGCCGGAACCTCACTTGCTGCGCTCGAGACGGCGGAGAAGAAGGGCATCGATACCGGCATTCGCGTTAAGCATCCGCTCGATCCGTCATGGGAATTGCCTGTCTACGTCGCAAACTTCGTCCTCATGGACTACGGCACCGGCGCGATTTTTGGTTGCCCATCCGGTGACCAGCGTGACCTGGATTTTGCACGCAAATACGATCTGCCGGTGGTTCCCGTTGTTATGCCGGCGGATGACGATGCCGCGACCTTCAGCGTCGGCGACGTTGCCTATGACGGCGATGGCGTCATGATCAATTCGCGCTTCCTTGATGGCAAGAGCACAACTGAGGCATTCGAGATCGTTGCCGACCGCCTGTCGTCAATGACGCTTGGCAATGCTCCGCAGGGTGAGCGCAGGGTGAACTTCCGCTTGCGTGACTGGGGTATCTCGCGCCAGCGCTATTGGGGTTGCCCGATCCCTGTCATCCATTGCGACGATTGCGGCGTTGTCCCGGTTCCGAAGAAGGACCTGCCGGTGCAGCTGCCGGAGGATGTAACCTTCGACCAGCCCGGCAATCCGCTCGATCGTCATCCGACCTGGCGGCACGTCGCTTGCCCGCAGTGCGCCAAGGATGCACGGCGGGAGACCGACACGATGGACACGTTTGTCGATTCGAGCTGGTATTTCACCCGCTTTACCGCTCCCTGGGAGAGCAAGCCGACCGACCAAAGCGCTGCCAATCGCTGGCTGCCAGTCGATCAGTATATTGGTGGCATCGAGCACGCGATTCTGCACCTGCTTTATTCGCGCTTTTTCACCCGGGCGATGCGCGAGACAGGCCACGTCGATGCAAAGGAGCCGTTCAAGGGTCTCTTTACCCAGGGCATGGTCGTGCACGAGACCTACAGCCGCGGCACGGGCATGGGCCGCGAGTGGGTTGCACCGGCGGATATTCGCATCGAGGAGCTGGACGGGAAACGCCGCGCCTATCACCTTTCCAGCGGGGAGGAAGTCGCGATCGGCTCGATCGAGAAGATGTCGAAGTCGAAGAAGAACGTCGTCGATCCGGACGATATCATCGCTTCTTACGGTGCAGACACTGCCCGCTTTTTCGTTCTTTCGGACTCACCGCCTGAGCGCGACGTTATCTGGTCGGAGGCAGGCGTCGAGGGCGCCCACCGCTTCACGCAGCGGCTCTGGCGTCTGATTGCCGAGGTATCCGACAATCTTCGCGATGTTGCGCCGACTCCGGCTAAGGATGGGGAAGCTCAAGCGATTTCGCAGATCGCGCACAAAACCTTGAAGGCCGTCCAGAACGATTATGATCGTCTCTGGTTTAACAAGGCCGTCGCGAGGATCTACGAGCTCGTCAATGCCCTGGCGTCGCCATTGACCCGCGTCGCTGCAGGCGAAGGCGATGCGGCCTATCGCGCCGCAGCGCGGGACGCGGCCGAGATCCTTATCCAGCTGGTAGCACCAATGACGCCGCATCTGGCTGAGGAGTGCTGGGCGGTGCTGGGCAACGGCGGATTGCTGGCGCACACTGGTTGGCCGCGTTATGACGAAACCCTCGTCGTTGAAAACGATGTGATTTTGCCGGTTCAGATCAACGGCAAGAAGCGCGCCGAATTGACAATTTCTCGCGACGCAGATCAGAATGCCGTCACTGAGGGTGTGCTCGCATTGGATGACGTCAAGAAGGCGCTGAACGGTCAGACGCCTAAGAAGATCATCGTGGTTCCACAAAGGATTGTGAACATTGTCGTTTGATATCGCTTTTAAGCTGGTGCGCGGCACCGGCATTGCCGCAATCCTAGCGTCCACGGCTTTTCTCGCATCCTGCCAGGTTCGCCCTCTTTATTCCGAAAGTTCCGGCGCTGCGGGCAAGCTGGCGTCCGTCGGTTTCTCGGAAGCGGGGAGCCGCGTTGAGCAAGAGGTTCGCAATCGACTGATTTTTATCGCTTCGCGTGGCGCCGGCGAGCCTGAGAATCCCGAATACAAGGTTGAATTCAGCGCTCGCTCGAATGTCATCAGCACGCTGCTGGTGGCGTCGTCAGACGAATCGCTTGCCGGACGTGCGACCGTCAGCGTCGACTACACTCTGAAGTCCACAAAGGACGGCCACGTCATCAAGGCCGGCAATCGTTATGCTACTGCGCTGGTCGACTTCCCAGCTCAGGAATTTGCCAAGCAACGCGCCATCCGCGACGCCGAGAACCGCGCCGCACGGCAGGCTGCTGAGTTCGTTGGTGCCGATATTGCGGCTGCGCTTGGCCGCTGAGGAGCGGATGCATGGCGGAAATCAAATCGCACGAGTTTGAAGGCTTTCTTGAGCGATCCGCCCGCAACTACCGGCTCTTTGTGATTTATGGGCCGGATCGCGGTCTTGTTTCGGAGCGCGCCACCTCGCTGGCCGGCAGGACGGGCGTGGCATTGGATGATCCGTTTTCGCTGATCAAGCTCGATATCGGCGACCTACAGCGCGATCAAGGTCGCCTCTTGGACGAGGCGGGAGCAATTGGCCTTTTCGGAGGTGACAAGCTCATCTGGATCCGTGGTGCAGCCAACGAGAAATATCTTGTCGACTCCCTCCAGGTTCTTTCAGCGAACATGCCGGACGGCACATTCGTTCTTATCGAGGGCGGTGACCTCAAGAAGGGCTCGCTGCTGCGGAAAGCCGCCGAAACAGCACGCACTGTCATGGCGATACCCTGCTATGCCGACGATGCCCGCGCCCTCAACGGCCTGATAGATAGCGAACTTTCAAGCGCTGGCCTGGGCATCACGCCCGATGCACGCCAGGCCCTGCTGGAGCTGATAGGGGGGGATCGGATTGCCTCTCGCAACGAACTGCGAAAGCTGGCGCTCTATTGTCGGGGAAAATCGACCATCGAAGAGCACCACGTTACGGAAATAATAGGCGACGCCAGCGCCATCTCGGTGGACGACGCCGTCGATGCCGTCCTTAGCGGAAATCCAAGCAGCTTCCTGCATGCAATGCAAAAGATCATATCGTCGAAGACGGCGGTGTTTGTTGTGATCCAGGCCTGTCTGAAGCAGTTTCAGTTGCTCGACGCCATGAAGACGGAGATGGAGGAGAAGCGATTGTCGGCCGCTCAGGTCATGCAGACGCTTGGTCGTCATCTGCATTTCCGACGCAAGCCGATTATCGAGCAAGCATTGCGTACCTGGTCCGCAGAAGCGGTGGCACGCGAAGCAAACCGTCTGCAAGCGGCAATCCTGCAGACGCGCAAACGGGCGTCGTTGGAAGACAGCATCGCCCTACAGAGCCTGCTATCGACGACGCTGCAATCGGCGCGCCGATAGCGATTCCATTTAGCGGCGCTCGAGCAGCCGGCAGATTTCTTCCAATTGTTCCAACGACTTATAGGAAATTCTGATCTGGCCGCCGCCTGCCTTGTGATTGATCGTCACGTCCAGGCCGAGCGTATCCGACAAGGTTCGTTCCAGGGCGAGCGTATCTGAATCCTTCTGATCCTTCTGATGCCCCGGAATCTTCGGCTCCGACTGAGCCTTGATATCATTCTGCGCCAAACGCTCCGCGTCACGGACCGACATGCCTTTCGAAACGATCGTGCGGGCGAGGGCGGTCGGATCGGACGTCGGCACCAAGGCGCGGGCATGACCGGCCGAGAGGCTTCCCGCGGCCAAAAGGTCCCGAACGGGCTCTGGCAGTTTCAAGAGACGCAGCGAATTCGCCACGTGACTGCGGCTCTTGCCGATAATTTCGCCGAGATCGTTCTGGGTATAGCCATACTCCGCCATCAACTGCTCGTAGCCGAGGGCCTCTTCCAGCGGATTGAGGTCGGAGCGCTGAACGTTCTCTACGATTGCAATCTCAAGAGCGGTTTTGTCATCGACATCGCGCACGATCACCGGGATCTCAACGAGGCCTGCAAGCTGTGCCGCGCGCCACCGTCTCTCGCCGGCTATAATCTCGAACTGGCTGGCGGCCAATGTGCGAACCACAATGGGCTGCACGATACCGTGCTGCCGGATCGAACCCGCGAGCTCATGCAATTCGCCATCGTCAAAAAACCGTCGAGGATTGCGCGGATTGCGACTGACGAACTCGATCGGGACCATCCGATCGGCGCTGACCCCGGGCTTGCCGGCATCAACGGGCATCGGTTGATCCATCTCACCAATCAATGCGGCCAGCCCGCGGCCGAGCCTTCTTTTCGAGATGTCATCGCTCATATCTAAACTCGCCATTCTCTTTCAAATCACGCCGCGAGACGCCGCCGTTCGCGCTGAATAACTTCCGACGCCAGCTGGAGATATGCCTGACTGCCGGCGCACTTCAGGTCGTACAGAATTGCTGGCTTGCCATAGGAGGGTGCCTCAGACACGCGAACATTTCGAGGAATCAACGTGTGGTAGACCTTCTCTCCTAGATGCGTGCGAACATCGTTAACAACCTGTTGCGCAAGATTGTTGCGGGAATCGAACATCGTCAACACTATCCCCTGGATATCGAGGTGGGGATTTACGGTACGTCGAACCTGATCGACCGTCTCCAGGAGCTGACTCAGTCCTTCCAATGCAAAGAACTCACATTGCAGAGGCACAAGCACCGAATGTGCGGCCGCCATCGCATTCATCGTGAGCAGATTGAAGGAGGGCGGGCAGTCAACGAGAATATATGAGAAGCGGAAAGCCTCTTCTTTCGCGAAAGCCTTCTTGAGTTTGAAAACGCGATCGCTTTGGCTCGCAATCTCCATCTCAATGCCGAGCAAGTCCATCGTCGACGGCACGATGTAGAGGTTTGGAACAGCGGTTTCCTGCGACGCTTCTTCGATGCCGTAGTCACCGAGCAAAAGATCATAGGAAGATAGCCGGCGATGTTTGCGATCGATCCCCAAGCCCGTGCTGGCGTTACCCTGCGGATCGAGATCGACGATCAAGACCCGCTCGCCGATCGCGGCCAGAGCTGTTGCCAAGTTGATGGCAGTCGTGGTCTTGCCGACGCCACCTTTCTGATTTGCGATGGTGATTATACGATTTCGTTCGCCAGCCATAGCCAAAGCCCGATCTGTTAAGCCACACGCTGGAGATTGAAGATTTCCAAAACGACGGAATCCTGCTCGACAGCGCTTTTATGTTCTAACAGATCGAATCTCCAGTCACCATGCGCTTTCTCGATCTCGCTCCGGTAATCCCGGCCTTTATGAAAGTAAGCTCGGAGGTTTTCATTCCGTTTCGACCACGGTTCAATAAAGCCCAGCAATTTGCCTAGGTCCGCAAGCGCTCGCGCGGAAACAAAGTCGCAGTTCTCCACGATGGCAGGGGCGTCTTCTATTCGAACAGCGTGAATAGAGCCTCTGCCGCCGGTTTCCCGGAGCGCCGTGCGCAGAAAGGCCGCCTTCTTGTGATTGCTTTCCACGAGATGGACCCATCCATCGCTGAGCTCCGCCAGCATGATGGCCGTCACAATGCCCGGAAAGCCACCCCCGCTGCCTAGGTCAATCCACGTGCGAGGGAACGGCTGGAGCTGGAAGATTTGCACCGAGTCTGCAATATGCCGGCTCCAGGCATCGGCGAGCGTTGACGGTGCAGTCAGGTTGATCGACTTCGCCCACTTTTGAAAGAGGGCCACAAAGTGTTCGAGACGCTCCTGTGTTTCACGTGAAACACGTCGGCCGTTCAGTTGCATGGTAGGACTCTCGCCGATTGCATAGGATAACGTCAAGCGGATGCCGCAACATTTGTCGCGCCGCGACGCAGGTGCACGAGCAACAACGAGATCGCCGCGGGCGTCATCCCATCGATCTTTGTTGCCTGTGCAACGTTGTAGGGACGGATAGTACGCAACTTCTGCTTCAGTTCGTTAGACAGACCGGACAACACATTGAAATCGAAGTCGGCCGGTATCACGCGGTCTTCATCCCGCTTTACGTGAGCGATATCAGCCGACTGCCGTTCCATGTAAACCGCATAGCTCGCTTCGATCTCCAGAGCTTCAGCCACGCGGCCATTCAGCTCTCTTAGTTCTGGCCAGATCGGCGCAAGATCCGGCAAGCTAATATCCGGGTAGGACAGAAGCTCATACGCCGACCGCCGTTGGCCGTCCTGGTTCAGCTTTAGACCGAATCGCCCCGCTTCGCTTGGCGTCACGGAAAGTGATGCCAACTGAGCGCGGCCCGCATCCAGCGCCTCGCCATAGGCTTGAAAACGGTCCCGACGACCGGCCGAGGCTGCGCCTATCTGTATTGCCAACGGCGTCAGCCGGACATCCGCATTGTCAGCCCTCAACGATAAGCGGTATTCGGCCCGAGATGTGAACATACGGTATGGTTCAGCAACCCCGCGCGAGGTCAGGTCATCCACCATCACACCGATATAGGAATCGGTTCTGCTGAAGCGAACCTCGTCCTGACCGCCAGCCAGGCGCGCAGCATTGATGCCAGCGACGAGGCCTTGAGCTCCAGCCTCCTCGTATCCCGTCGTTCCATTGATCTGCCCAGCCAAAAACAGGCCTGGCATCTTCTTCACTTCGAGCGATGGTTTCAACTCGCGCGGATCGACATGATCGTACTCAATTGCATAACCCGGCTGCACAATGCGGACCCGTTCGAGACCAGGAATGGTATGAATGAACGCATCCTGGATCTCGGCGGGGAGGGATGTCGAGATACCGTTGGGATAGACTGTGCTGTCATCCAGGCCTTCCGGCTCAAGAAAGACTTGGTGTCCGTCACGTTCGCCAAACTTAACAAGCTTATCCTCGATCGACGGGCAATAGCGAGGTCCGACGCCTTCAATCTGCCCCGAATACATGGCCGAACGCTTCAAATTCTCGACGATGATGCGATGGGTCGCCTCCGTCGTGCGCGTAACGCCACAGGTGATTTGTGGGTTCAAGATATGATCTGTCATAAAAGAGAAGGGGACAGGATCCTCGTCCGCTCCCTGTTGGCCGACACTCTCCCAATCGATCGTCGTCCCATCCAGCCGCGCCGGCGTTCCGGTCTTCAGCCGCCCGAGACGAACGCCCAATTTTAAGAGCGTTTGAGAAAGCCCCACCGATGGCTCTTCACCAACGCGACCTGCGGGTATCTTTTGGTCGCCGATGTGAATGAGTCCACGCAGGAAGGTCCCCGTTGTCAACACAACTGATGCGCACTTGAGAATCCGGCTATCTTTCATGACAACCGCGGCGATCCGACCGTCTTTAATAGATAGATCGAACGCGTCGCCCTCGACCACAGTGAGATTCTCAATGCTCTCGATCTCCGCAAGCATAGCCTGCCGATAGAGCTTCCGATCCGCTTGGCTACGCGGGCCGCGAACAGCCGGCCCCTTCTTTCGATTCAGCATCCGGAACTGAATGCCGGCCGCATCAGCAACGCGGCCCATCAGACCGTCCATGGCATCGATCTCTCGGACCAGGTGTCCTTTGCCAAGTCCTCCAATCGCCGGATTGCAAGACATGATCCCGATGGTATCGCGACGATGAGTCACCAGCGCCGTGTTCGCTCCAAGGCGCGCGGCGGCGGCAGCGGCTTCGCATCCAGCATGCCCGCCTCCGATGACGATGACATCGAACCGTGAGGTATCCATTATTTAAGCTCCTGAGATCGTCAGGTGATGAGCGATGTCGCCCAGGGAGTCAAGGCGTTTCACGTGAAACCAGATGACAGGGCATGATTCCGATGTTTCACGTGAATCATTTTCCGATGCAGAATTCACCGAAGATCACATCAAGCAAATTCTCGACATCCACACGCCCAGTCACTCGTCCCAATGCGTCACTCGCGACACGCAGGTCCTCGGCCCGTAGATCCAGACCACGATGAGGGTCATGAAGTGACGCTCGCAGCGCAGCCAATGTCTGTGTCAGTGTTTCCTTGTGGCGTGCGCGGCTCGGGATCGCCATGGACTGCGGATGTACCTTTGCTTTAAGGCGGTCAACGATCAAGCTTCGGAGCGCATCGAGACCAATTCCGTGCGTGATCGAAATCAATAGATCATACTCTCTAGCACTTTGACGCGGCAAATCGGATTTCGTTCCTACCAGAACGGCATCGTCGGGCACTTCCTCAGCTTCACTTTTAATCGATACGTCCTCGATGAAAATTACCAGGTCGGCCTCTGCAATGATCTTCTCAGCCCGTCGAATGCCCTCGCGCTCCACGATCTCATCCGTCTCGCGCAGACCAGCAGTGTCGTAGAGCTTGACAAGATAGCCATCCATGCTGAGATCGACATGCAGCACATCCCGTGTCGTGCCAGCGATGTCAGTGACGATCGCAACATCGCGTTTCGCCAAGGCGTTCATAAGGCTCGACTTGCCGGCATTCGGCCTGCCCGCTATGACGACCTTGAACCCATCGCGGATGATCTCTCCGGCTTCGAGTTGCTCCAGATGGCTTTTCAATTCGTTAACCAGGCTCGCCACATCCGCCCAAACCTGATCTGAGACTGAACCCGGAACGTCTTCTTCGTCGGGAAAATCCAGTTCGGCCTCGATCAGTGCGCGTGCACGCGTCAGCCTGTCTGACCAGCCGTTGTAGATCGACGACAACCCCCCGGAGCTTTGCTCGACCGCGAGACGCCGCTGCATCTCAGTCTCGGCGGCGATAAGATCTGCCAAGCCTTCGATCTCGATTAGATCGAGCTTGCCGTTCTCAAATGCTCGCCGTGAAAATTCGCCTGGTGCCGCCGGCCGCAGATTGCGGAATTGGACGAGCTCACGATGCAATGCGTCGACGACCGCGCGGCCGCCATGCAGGTGCAGTTCGGCAACATTCTCGCCGGTAAAGGAATGGGGTGCCGGAAAGAACAGAATAAGGCCGGTGTCGATGACAAGACCATTACGAGTCCGAATCGATCGTAATGCTGCCTGCCGCGCAGGCGGCACGTCGCCAACGAGAGAGGCGACAACCGCCGGCACTTCCTCTCCACTAATTCTAACGACGGCCAAGCCGGCCGGGACAGGGCCACTCGAGAGCGCGAAGATCGTTTCGTTGTTAGACGACATTTTACTACTCCAGTTCAAGGCTGAAGAGAGTTTTCGCTACAAATGGAAAAGCCGGCCACAGCAGTGACCGGCTTATCAAAGAATCCGGCTAAGGATCACGTATTCATAGAATCGAAGAAGTCCGGATTGTTCTTCGTCTGCTTCAACTTGTCGATCAGGAATTCGATCGCGTCGGTCGTCCCCATCGGAGCCAGGATGCGGCGCAGCACGAAGATCTTCTGGAGATCCTGACGCGGAACGAGGAGGTCTTCCTTACGCGTGCCGGACTTCAAAATGTCCATGGCCGGGAAGATACGCTTATCGGCAACCTTACGGTCGAGAACGATTTCCGAGTTACCGGTTCCCTTGAACTCTTCGAAAATCACTTCGTCCATGCGGCTGCCGGTATCGATCAGCGCGGTCGCGATGATCGTAAGCGAACCACCTTCTTCGATGTTGCGCGCTGCGCCGAAGAAGCGCTTCGGGCGCTGCAGGGCGTTCGCATCGACGCCACCCGTGAGAACCTTACCGGACGAGGGGACAACCGTGTTGTATGCGCGGCCGAGGCGCGTAATCGAATCCAGCAGGATCACAACATCACGGCCGTGCTCCACAAGGCGCTTTGCCTTTTCGATAACCATTTCCGCCACCTGCACATGGCGTACAGCGGGTTCGTCGAACGTCGAGGAGATGACTTCGCCGCGAACGGAACGCTGCATGTCCGTGACTTCTTCCGGACGTTCGTCGATGAGAAGAACAATCAGATAGCACTCGGGATGATTCGCCGTAATCGAGTGCGCGATGTTCTGCAGCAGAACCGTCTTACCGGTACGCGGCGGAGCGACGATCAGTCCGCGCTGGCCCTTGCCAAGCGGCGCGACGAGATCGATGACGCGCGGCGAAAGATCCTTCGAGGTCGGGATATCCAATTCCATCCTGAAGCGTTCGTTCGGATAGAGCGGCGTCAGGTTATCGAAATGCACCTTGTGACGGATCTTCTCGGGATCGTCGAAATTGATGGTGTTGACCTTGAGCAGCGCAAAGTAGCGTTCGCCTTCCTTAGGCCCGCGGATCGGACCCTCTACCGTGTCGCCGGTCTTCAAAGAGAAGCGGCGGATCTGGGAGGGTGAGATGTAGATATCGTCCGGGCCCGGGAGGTAGTTGGCGTTGGCAGAGCGCAGGAAGCCAAAGCCATCCTGGAGCACTTCAACGACGCCTTCGCCGATAATCTCCACATCCTGGCTGGCAAGCACCTTCAGGATTGCAAACATCAATTCCTGTTTGCGCATCGTGCTCGCATTTTCGACCTCGAGCGATTCGGCAAATGCCAGCAGATCCGTCGGGGACTTACTCTTAAGTTCTTGAAGCTTCATTTCAGCCATGAAGTGACCATTACTCTTAAATTCAGGGGGGAGGCGATGTCGAGGGCTGTAATCGGTCCTGCGAAGGGATCGCAGACGATCGAACTTTACATACATGCCACAAGGATGAGGTGGAGCGAAAATAGCGAGTAAGGCTCACCGCCGCAAGGGGGCTGCTTAAAATCAAGCAAATTTAACCGAACCCGCTTTTTCTCAGAACGGCTTGACCACGACCAGAATGACAATCGCGATCATCAGAGCCGTCGGCGCCTCGTTCATGAAGCGCCAGTAACGCGCTGAATGGCGGTTCTCATCGCGCTCGAACGCTCTTGCTGCCCGCGAGAAAAAAACATGGACGGCAGTCAAAAGCACAACCAGGCCGATCTTCGCGTGCAGCCAACCACCCTGGAAACCATAAACGGACCAAGCGAGATAGAGGCCAAAGATCCAGGTCAGCATCATCGCCGGGTTCATGATCACCCGGAGCAGGCGACGCTCCATCACCTTGAATGTCTCCGACTGCGTCGAGCCCGGTTCCGCATCGGTATGGTAGATGAAGAGGCGCGGCATGTAGAACAGTCCGGCCATCCACGAGATCACCGCGATAATGTGAAGAGCCTTTATCCAGAGATAGAGATTGTCCGGGTTCCAGAGGAATAGTCCCAGGCCGAGAAGCACGAAAAACAGGATCGCAAAGTGGGCACGGCGACGCGCATAGGTGCCCGGCCTCTCATCCGTCTGCTTTGCCATGTGCTAGCGTCTCCAACCGCGGACCTGCTCGACGAGCAGCGCCACGTTTCGAGGGTCGGCCTGTGGCGTGATCCCGTGGCCGAGATTGAATATCAGCGGACCATTGCCGAGGTTGTCGAGAATATCATTGATCCCCTCCGACAGCGCCGCACCGCCGGCGACCACACGCATCGGATCAAGATTGCCTTGCACGGCTCCGTCCTTCTGCAGCTCCGCGGCAAAATCCAAAGGCACCGACCAGTCGAGCCCGATCGCATCAGCCTTCGTCTTCTGCCGGTAATCTCTCAGCAGGAACCCAGCGCCTTTGGCAAAGGCAATCACTCGAGCGTTCGGACGCCGCGCCCTGATAGACGCGATCATCCGTGCAACAGGCTTCACGGCGAAAGCCTCGAATTCCCGCTCGCCGAGAACACCAGCCCAGGAATCGAAAATCTGCACGGCATCGGCACCCGCATCGATCTGCGCGACCAAATAATCGGCCGACACCTCGGCCAGGACTGCGAGCAAGCGTTCAAAGGCCTTTGGATACTTGTAGGCAAATAGCCGCGCTGGAGCCTGGTCAGGCGTTCCATGGCCAGCGATCATATAAGTCGCAACCGTCCACGGTGCGCCGCAGAAGCCGAGCAGGGTCGTCTCGGAAGGCAGTTCGCGTCGCAGGCGCTCCACCGTTTCCAGAACCGGCTTCAGGTAGGCGATGACATGCTCTGTCTCGATCCCGTCGATGCCAGCTTCGTCGATCGGATCCATTTCCGGTCCATGCCCTTCCGTGAAGCGAACGTTGCGCTTCATCGCATCCGGGATCACAAGGATATCCGAGAAGAGGATGGCTGCATCAAAGCCATAACGGCGGATAGGTTGGAGCGTTACCTCGACTGCGTGATCAGGCGTATAACAGAGGTCAAGGAAACTCCCGGCTTTCGCGCGCGTTTCTCTGTACTCGGGGAGATATCGTCCCGCCTGTCTCATCAGCCAGATTGGAGGAGGACTGAGCGTTTCGCCGTCCAAGACTCTCATGATTTTCCGACCGCTTTCACCCACACGCTTCTTCCCTATAAAAATACAAAGATCTTTTAAAAGGTTTCTATTTCTTAGAGTCTGTTTCTATCAAGGATTAAAATCTGTCCACGACCGGAGCGTTTTGTCGCGCCATCGCCGATTCCAATGGACCGAATAACAACTTATCAAGCCGATATCGTGGATAACTAAGAAAACGCAAATGATTCCAATCAAATAAAAGGCAGCCTTTTGGCGTTGAACTGTGGAAAAGCCTTGGAAAGGCGCGGAACTTTCAGGAGCTGTCCACAGAACCAACAAAGCGCGTTTAGCAGCTCCCACGAAATTCCATTTGTGGAAAAGGCGGCATGTTTTCCCTTGCCTTACCCGTGCCGCGTCTCTTAGCTCTCCGTTGTCCAGTCTTTTCAACAGGCCCCGGAAAATAGCGTGGAGAACCGCACGAACTTCTTCCATCTGCATCTGATTTCTGACTCGACCGGCGAAACGTTGATTTCGGCCGGGCGCGCCGCGTCGGCACAATTCAAATCCGCTCAGCCGATCGAACACGTCTATCCGCTGGTCCGAAATCGCAAGCAGCTTCTGCAGGTTTTGCAGACGATTGATAGTCAGCCTGGGATCGTTCTATATACGATCGTTGACCGTGAACTCGCGACGTTGGTCGATCAGCGCTGTGCGGAGATGGGTGTCGCTTCGGTGAACGTGCTCGAGCCCGTCATGGACGCCTTTCAGATCTATCTTGGCGCACCGTCGCGCCGGCGTGTCGGTGCCCAGCATGTGATGAATGCCGGCTATTTCGCTCGCATCGAAGCGCTCAATTTCACGATGGATCACGACGACGGCCAGATGCCCGATGATTACAATGACGCCGACGTCGTGATTCTCGGCATCAGTCGGACGTCGAAAACGCCGACGAGCATCTACCTCGCCAATCGTGGTATCAAGACCGCCAACATCCCCGTCGTCTATGGCGTGCCGCTCCCGGAAAGCCTGTTCGCGACCACCAAACCCTTGATCGTCTGTCTGATCGCTACCACCGATCGCATCTCTCAGGTCCGGGAGAACCGTATCCTCGGAGCGACACCCGGTTTTGATCGCGGGCAATACACGGACCGAGCCGCCATATCGGAGGAGTTGAAATACGCACGGTCGCTCTGCGCCCGGCACAATTGGCCACTCATCGACGTGACGCGCCGCTCCATCGAAGAGACCGCGGCGGCGATTGTTGCTCTCCGTCCGAAGCTGCGTTAAGCGCTGCCGCACCAAACCTGTTCGAGGCTCCATGACACCGAAGCTTATCCTCGCATCCTCCAGCCCGTTCCGTCGCATGTTGATGCAAAATGCCGGCCTCACCTTCGAGGCTCATGCGGCTCATATTGACGAGCGGTCGGTCGAAGCGCCGCTCGAACGAGAAGGCGCAACACCGGATGCCGTGGCCCTCGTTCTCGCCAAGGCGAAGGCGAAAGAAGTCAGTGATCGGTATCCGGCCTGCCTAGTGATCGGCTCGGACCAAACGATGTCTCTTGGCCCGCAGACCTTTCATAAGCCCAGGGATATGGCTGATGCGGAGAACCACCTTCGCATACTGTCGGGCCAGATGCACCGGTTGAACAGTGCGATCGCGATCGCCTACGACGGCGACATCGTCTGGGAGCATGTTTCACACGCTGAGCTGACGATGCGTCCGCTGGATGCGGATTTTATCCAGCGGCATTTGAAGCGCGTCGGAGAGAAGGCACTCACGAGCGTCGGCGCTTACCAACTCGAGGGGGAGGGGCTTCAATTGTTTTCGCGGATCGACGGGGACTATTTTACAATCCTGGGATTACCGATGCTACCTCTGTTGGAAAAGTTGAGAGAATTGGGTGCGATTGATGGATGATTCACGTGAAACATTCGGGCCGCGGGCTTTCGTCACGGGGTTTCCTGTCAAACACTCCCGGTCGCCTCTGATCCATGGCTATTGGCTCAAGACACTTGGACTGCCGGGATCGTATCGCGCCCATGAAGTCGCGCCAGCCGATTTTCCAGCCTTTATCGCATCGCTGAAGAGCGGCGAGGCTGGCTTCGTAGGCGGCAACGTCACGATCCCGCACAAGGAGATGGCGTTCAAACTCGCTGACGATCCGGACGCGCTTTCTGAAGAACTTGGTGCATCCAACACGCTTTGGATGGAGGGGGGCCGGCTCAAAGCGACGAACACGGATGGAGGTGGCTTCACCGCAAATCTGGACGGGCGTCATCCTGGCTGGGACAAGGCGCACTCGGCCGTGGTCCTCGGTGCCGGCGGTGCGAGCCGCGCCATCATTCAGGCGCTGCGCGATCGGGGCATCAAGGAAATTCATCTGGTCAACAGGACGGTCGGACGCGCTCAGGAATTGGCGGATAGGTTTGGCTCGAGCGTAAAAGCGCATTCGATGGCAGCCTTGGCGGAAGTCATGCACGGCGCCGGCCTTTTCGTGAACACGACTTCGCTTGGCATGGACGGCGAGGATGCGCCGGAGATCGATTTTTCGCCGCTGCTTTCCGATGCCGTCGTAACGGATATCGTCTACGTCCCCCTGAAGACTCCTTTCCTTGTCCAAGCCGAACGGCAAGGATTTGCCGTTGTCGATGGTCTCGGCATGCTGTTGCATCAGGCCGTTCCAGGTTTTGAGAAATGGTTCGGGCATCGCCCGAAGGTTGATGACAAGCTGCGCGCGCTGATTATCGAGGATATGGACAAGCACTGATGTTGCGGATCGGACTGACCGGCTCGATTGGAATGGGCAAATCAACAATGGGAAAGCTCTTCGCAGAAGCGGGGGTGCCTGTGAATGATTCGGATGCCGTCGTCCATGATCTCTATGCGGGGGAGGCGGCGCCCCTTGTCGATGCTGCCTTTCCCGGAACCATGAAAGAGGGTGCCGTCGATCGGCAGGAACTGGCCCGCCAGCTGGCTGGAAGTGCCGACGGGTTCAAGCGCCTTGAAGCAATCGTCCACCCGCTCGTGAGGAAACGCGAAGCAGAATTCACTGAACGCGAGCGGCAGCGCGGCTCGCCCATGGTGCTGCTCGATATCCCGCTGTTGTTCGAAACAGGAGCCGAGAGTAGGGTCGATGTGATCGTGGTCGTTAGCTGTGATCCACAGATACAGCGCGAACGCGTACTTGCGCGGCCAGGCATGACAGTGGAAAAATTCGATATGATTCTTGCGCGCCAGACGCCGGATGCGGAAAAGCGCGCAAGAGCCGATTATGTGATCGATACCGGGCACAGCATCGAAACGGCCAGAAAACGGGTCGCCGAGATCGTCTCGGATCTAAAGCGGCGGCTCGCCAGCGGGGACTTCCTGAATGCGTGAAATCATTTTCGATACGGAAACCACGGGCCTCGATAACCGTGTGGACCGCATTGTCGAGATCGGCGGCATCGAGCTTTTCAATCATTTTCCGACTGGGAATACGATTCACATCTACATCAATCCGGGCGACCAGAAAGTGCACCCGGACGCGCTTGCCGTGCACGGCATCACAGACGAGTTTCTGAAGGACAAGCCTTCGTTCGCAGATGTTGCGCAGCAAATTATCGATTTCTTTGGTGACGCGAAGTGGATCGCGCACAACGCCACGTTCGATATGGGCTTTATAAACGCCGAGCTCGCAAGGCTCGATTTGCCGTCGATCCTGCCCGACCGGGTGCTCGACACACTGTCGATGGCGCGCCGCAAGCATCCGATGGGACCCAACTCCCTCGATGCACTTTGCCGCCGCTATGGCATCGATAATACGCATCGAACGAAGCACGGCGCGCTTCTCGACTCCGAACTGCTGGCCGATGTCTACATCGAGATGATCGGTGGTCGTCAGGCCGCCCTTGGCCTCGGCACCGTCGCGAGTAATTCGGCAGGTCAGGAAAGCTTGGTGGAGGAGATTATTATCGGGACGCTTGTGCGTCCGCGGCCCCTTGCGCCACGTCTCAGCGAAGCAGAGCAGCAAGCCCATGACGCGCTGATTGCCAAACTCGGCGCGAAGGGCGTCTGGGGAAAATACGATCTCGCAAACTAAAAATGCCCGGGGCGACCCGGGCATTTCATTTTGTTGCAGCGTTCTATGCGCGAACTGTTAGTTCGTGGTTGCCTGTACCTTGGCACGGGCCTGCTCTTCGGCAACCCGCTGCGCAAACATCTGAGAGAAATCGATCGGATCGATCATCAGGGGCGGGAAGCCGCCATTGCGCGTGACGTCGGCAATGATCTGACGTGCGAACGGGAACAGCATGCGCGGGCACTCAATGAAGAGAACCGGCAGCATGTGCTCCTGCGGGAACCCGGCAATCCGGAAGACGCCGCCATAGACGAGTTCGGTATGGAATACCGTTTTGTCGCCATCCTTGGCTTCGGCGTTCAGAGACAGAACGACATCGAAATCCGTATCGGAGAGCGGATTGGCGTTGACGTTGACATTGATATTGATGGCCGGAGCCTTGTCACGCGCCTGCAGCGAACGCGGAGCACCCGGATTTTCGAAAGAGAGATCCTTGGTGTACTGCGCAAGGATGGTAAGGCTCGGGCTCGTTGCACCGTTATTGCTGTTTTCGTCGGCCATTGGCTTTTCCTCGAGGGCATTGGATGGTGCCGCTCTATCATTTCGGGCATGGTGTTACAACCCTGGGCCAGTCGGCCGGCTGGGCTGGTCATTCCTTGCCGATATGCTTCCCTGACCAGGGAGAGTTGTCGTTGGGTTCGCGTCGATAATCCTCGTCGTCGAGGTCGACGATCTTGGAGTCCTTGGGGCGGTTCGACGTGTCGAAGCCGCTTGTTGAACCGACGACGACGAAACGGCGGCTGACATATTGCCAGGCCAGATCGCGCACAGCCGGAATGAAGATCAACAAAGCCACGATGTCGGTGATGAAGCCGGGGATCATCAGCAACAGGGAAGCGATCACGAACATCGCCGGTCGAAGCAGCTCGCGCCCCGGCACCATGCCGTTTCGCCCCTCGGCGGACATACGGCGGAGAATCCCGATGCCCTGGCGCCTGAGCAGGGCCATGCCGACCATGAAGCTCAATATGACAAGCGCCAGCGTCGGCCAAAGTCCGATCGCCTTTCCGACAAGCACGAAACCGGCAATCTCGGCGAGCGGAAGCAGCAACAGAAAACCAGGCAGGATCTTCAAGGGCATCGTTTTATTCCGGCTGAGCCGGACTCCGTTGGAGGGTCGCGTTGTCGACCCTATTTGAATCATCTGTATAGGCGGACTATATGGGAGTACAAATCAGGGATGTTAACAGCGGCAGCGGCGGGATATGGGTTCAAACGACTTCATCACATTGTTTTTTCTTGTGGCGGCGGTGCTGATTTTTTTGCAGCTGCGCAGCGTTCTCGGTCGCCGTACGGGCAATGAGAAGCCGCCACGCGATCTTTATACGCCGCGCGATGCCGTCGGACCGGATTCTCCCGACGCCGGAAAAGTGGTGACCCTGCCACGCCGTGACGCAGCGACTGAGGAAGACGATCGCTTTGCGGCAATCGATGCTTTCGCACCAGCGGGCACCTCACTCAATGAATCGCTGCGCGAAATCAACAAGGCAGACGCTTCCTTCAATCCGAAGGAATTCGTCAATGGCGCCCGCATGGCCTATGAGATGATCGTGATGGCGTTTGCGGACGGCGATCGTAAGACGCTGAAGAACCTGCTTTCGCGTGAAGTCTATGACGGCTTCGACGCAGCCATCACCGAGCGCGAATCCAAAGGCGACAAGGTGAAATCGACCTTCGTCGGCATCGACAAGGCGGAAATCGCCAGCACCGAGATTAAGGGCACGGAGGTGCAGATTACCGTTCGTATCGTCAGCCAGTTGATTTCGGCCACTTACGACAAGGCTGATAAGCTCATCGATGGCGACGCGGAGAACGTTGCCGAGGTCAATGATCTCTGGACGTTTGCGCGCGATACCCGCTCCCGCGATCCCAACTGGAAACTCGTGGCCACCGAATCGGAACATGAGTGAAGACACTCCGGGCTTTGCCCTTCAAGCAATAAGCTTTGACGATCTGCAAGGCTGGAAGGATGATGATCCTTCCAGCCTTTTTGAAGCGATGGAAGCATGCCGGCGGCAGGTCATTGACATCAAGCCGTATCGGACGGGCTCGCTCGGCCTGACGGCTCAGGACCTTCTACCGTTGCTTGAAGCAGCGCGCAGCGAGAATATCTCGTCGGCAGCCGATGCCCGAACCTTCTTCCAATCCCACTGTCGACCCTTCAGAATTCGTCGCATCGACGGCAATCCGGGCTTCGTCACCGCTTTCTACGAGCCTGAGATTATGGTCTCGGCCGTGCCGGATGATGAGTATCGCTTTCCCTTCTATCGCCGCCCCGAAGACCTGATCGACCTTGATGAGGGTAATCGCCCTGTGGGTCTGCCGGACAGCTACGCTTTCGGCCGGCTGACCTCCGATGGCATCGAAGCCTATCCGGACCGGCGGGCAATCGATGAAGGCTTCCTGGCGGGCAGGGGATTGGAGATTGCCTGGGCAAAGTCGAAGGTCGACGTCTTCTTCGTCCATGTTCAAGGTGCGGCGCGCTTGCGGTATCCTGATGGCAGGGTTGGACGCATCACCTATGCGGCAAAGGCGGGACATCCTTTCTCGGCGATCGGCAAGCTACTCATCGAGCGCGGGGAAATCGAACGATCCGAGATTTCGATGCAGACTATTCGGCGCTGGCTCGGCGACCATCCGCAGCAGGTGGATGAGGTCCTGTGGCACAATCGCTCCTACATTTTCTTCCGCGAAGTCCCGAGCGCAGATCTGAACGCCGGGCCCGTGGCCGCAGCAAAAGTGCCGCTGATTGCCGGCCGTTCGCTCGCTGTCGATCGGCTCATCCATACTTTTGGCTTCCCGTTTTTCATTCGGTCCGAGAATCTTGTCCATCTCGATGGCGACAAGCCGTTCGCGCGAGTGATGCTGGCTCTCGACACGGGCTCTGCCATCGTCGGTCCGGCGAGGGGTGATATTTTCACCGGGTCAGGGGATGATGCAGGAGAACTCGCTGGAACAGTGCGCCACGACGCCGACTTCGTCATTCTGCTTCCGAATGCCGCCGCCGCGAGGTTCGCCTGATGGCTCGAGACCGGAAGCTCAACACGGATGAAAGGATACTCTGGGGCAAGGTGGCACGGAGCACGCGTCCAATGCCCGGCAAGAAGGATCAGCTAGCCGAGCTCGATGCTTTTCTGACAGAGGTGGAGGTTGAACAGCAAACGGCCGCCGCCGCGAAGCGACCTTCCGAAACTGATGCCGGGCCCACGGTCCCGGTTGTTTCCAAAACACGCTCGGGTATCCATCACCCGCTCGAAAGGCCGGTCAAGCGTAAGATCGCCAAGGGCCGCGTGCCATTGGAAGCCCGTATCGACCTGCATGGGCTGGTCCAGAGCGAAGCGCATATATTGCTGCTCGAGTTCCTGATGCGAGCCCATGAACGAGGGATGAGGCATGTGCTTGTGATCACCGGCAAGGGCAGTTCGCTCGGCAGCGAAGGTGCCCTGAAACGCGCCGTCCCGATGTGGTTTTCGAAGCCGGAGTTTCGGTATTTCATCTCGTCCTATGAAACAGCAGCCCACCATCACGGAGGCGAAGGCGCCCTGTATATCCGGCTGTCGCGCCGGCATGGAGAGAGATCGTGACGCCGTTCGGTGAGGCCGTCCGCAAGCTGCGAGAGCGCAAGGGTGTCTCGCAGAAACAGATGGCGGCAGCCCTCAATGTGTCCCCGGCCTATCTGTCGGCCCTCGAACATGGAAGGCGCGGCTTGCCGACCTTCGATCTGCTCCAGCGGATCGCCGGCTACTTCAACATCATCTGGGATGAGGCCGAAGAACTCTTCCTTTTGGCCCGTTCTTCGGACCCTCGCGTCGTCGTCGATACATCGGGTTTATCGGCCGAACATACCGCTTTTGCGAACCTCCTGGCGGGTCGTATTCGCGATCTCGACCAAACGACGCTTGGCCAACTGACAAGCATTCTTAAAAACGGCGGAAAAGCGGACGGAAAACGGTCATAATCCCCTGATTTATGGCCAGGTTAAGCGCGCTGGCATTGGGAACTTGGATCAAAAACCCTATATTCTGGCATGTATAAGGCAGGTGATTCGCAAGTCTCACTTCAGCCCCGACAACAGGGAAATTCTCGAAAAGTATGACCGATATACCCACGACGGAAAACGGCGTTAGTACCGAATATGGCGCAGACTCGATCAAGGTTCTGAAGGGCCTTGATGCAGTGCGCAAGCGCCCGGGTATGTATATCGGTGACACCGATGATGGCTCGGGTCTTCATCACATGGTTTATGAAGTCGTCGACAACGCGATCGATGAAGCGCTCGCAGGCCACGCCGATATCGTGACCGTGACGCTCAATCCCGATGGGTCGGTCACCGTTACCGACAACGGCCGCGGCATCCCGACGGACATTCATACCGGCGAAGGCGTGTCGGCAGCCGAGGTCATCATGACCCAGCTGCACGCCGGCGGTAAGTTCGACCAGAACTCCTACAAGGTTTCCGGTGGTCTGCACGGCGTTGGTGTTTCTGTCGTTAACGCGCTCTCCGTCTGGCTGAGGCTGAAGATCCGCCGTCAAGGCAAGATTCATGAAATGAGTTTCACGCATGGCGTAGCCGATGCGCCGTTGAAGGTGATTGGCGACGCTGGTGATGAAACCGGCACCGAAGTCAGCTTCATGCCGAGCACTGAAACCTTCACGATGACCGAATTCGACTACGCCACGTTGGAGCATCGCCTGCGTGAGCTCGCCTTCCTGAATTCGGGCGTTCGCATCCTTCTGAGCGACAAGCGTCATTCGGACATCAAGCAGGAAGAGATGCTCTACGACGGTGGCCTGGAGGCCTTCGTCTCCTATCTCGACCGCGCCAAGAAGCCGCTTGTCGACAAGCCGGTGGCGATCCGCGGCGAAAAGGACGGGATTACCGTCGAAGTCGCAATGTGGTGGAATGACAGCTACCACGAGAACGTCCTCTGCTTCACCAACAACATTCCGCAACGTGACGGTGGCACGCATATGGCCGGCTTCCGCGCCGCGCTGACCCGCCAGATCACTTCCTACGCCGATACCTCGGGTATCACGAAGAAGGAAAAGGTGACGCTGACCGGTGACGATTGCCGCGAAGGCCTGACCGCCGTTCTTTCCGTCAAGGTGCCGGATCCGAAGTTTTCGTCGCAGACCAAAGACAAGCTGGTTTCCTCGGAAGTTCGCCCCGTTGTCGAGAACCTCGTCAGCGAAGCGCTGAGCACGTGGCTGGAAGAGCATCCGACGGAAGCTAAGGTTCTGGTCGGCAAGGTGGTCGAAGCCGCCGCGGCGCGCGAAGCGGCCCGTAAGGCGCGTGAGTTGACGCGTCGTAAGGGCGCTCTCGACATTGCCTCTCTGCCCGGCAAGCTCGCCGATTGCTCGGAGCGCGATCCGGCCAAATCCGAAGTCTTTCTTGTCGAGGGCGATTCGGCGGGTGGATCGGCCAAGCAGGGGCGTTCGCGCGAGAACCAGGCGATCCTGCCGCTGCGTGGCAAGATCCTCAACGTCGAGCGTGCTCGCTTCGACAAGATGCTGTCCAGCCAGGAAATCGGTACACTGATTACCGCGCTCGGCACAGGCATCGGCAAGGACGAGTTCAATGCCGAAAAGCTGCGCTACCACAAGATCATCATCATGACGGACGCTGATGTCGACGGCGCCCACATTCGTACGCTGCTGTTGACCTTCTTCTTCCGCCAGATGCCGGAACTGATCGAGCGTGGCCATCTCTACATCGCCCAGCCGCCGCTTTATAAGGTCTCGCGCGGCAAATCGATCCAGTACGTGAAGAACGAGAAGGCCCTTGAGGACTACCTAGTCGGCCAGGGTCTCGAAGATGCTGCCTTAAAGCTCGGCAGCGGCGAAGTGAGGACCGGCCAGGATCTTGGCGAGGTGATTAGCGATGCGTTGCGCCTCCGCGCGCTCCTTGACAATCTGCACTCGCGCTACAATCGCGCTGCCGTCGAACAGGCAGCAATTGCTGGTGCTCTCAATGCTGAAGCCGTTAGCGACCGCTCGAGAGCTGAACAGCTCGCCGGTGAAGTCGCCAGACGTCTTGACCTGATTGCCGAAGAGACAGAGCGCGGTTGGGAAGGGGGCCTCACGAGCGAAGGCGGCATCAAACTTGAGCGTATGGTGCGCGGCGTGAAGGAAGTTGTCGTTCTCGACATGGCGTTGATCGGCTCGCAGGACGCGCGGCTTCTCGATCAGCTGTCGGCTCGCTTGAAGGACATCTATCAGGTGCCTCCGTCACTCTCCCGACGCGACGGTGATGTCGAGATTTCCGGACCACGGGCACTGCTGGACGCGATTTTTGCGAGCGGCCGCAAGGGTCTGACGATGCAGCGTTACAAAGGCCTCGGTGAGATGAATGCCGAGCAGCTCTGGGAAACCACGCTCGATCCGAACGTTCGTTCGCTGCTGCAGGTGAAGGTTGCCGATGCAACGGACGCTGACGGCTTGTTCGCACGCCTGATGGGTGACGAAGTCGAACCTCGCAGAGAGTTCATCCAGGACAACGCGCTGAACGTAGCAAACCTCGATATCTAGCGAGCGGAGCTCGTTTCCGCCTAGAGGCCGCATAAAAAAGCCCCGCGCATCGACGCGGGGCTTTTGCGTGAGAACTAGTCTAGTTGGCGATAAACTTGCCGCGGAAGGCGACCTCTGAAAGAGGCTTGCGCTGGCTCGGAACTTCCCGCTCCTGGTTCCGCTCCGAAAGGACGCTCTTATCGGCAAGACGTCCCAACGCGACGCCCGCCTCCACCCGGTAACCCTCGGGAATAGCAAAAGTTTGCTGGATCTCTTCGTGCTTAATGCCGCCCATCCCGTGAGCGTAGAAACCCGAAAGCCGGGCCTGAAGCGCGAGATAACCCCAAGCAGTGCCAGCGTCGAACGAGTGTGTGTAGCTTTTCCTACCTTCGGAGAAGTCGCCGCTGAAGCCTCTTGAGACGACGTAGATCAGCGCCGAGGCGTTCTTTGCCCACTCTTGATTTGACTCGACGAGGAGACCAACGAACTTGTCCCAGTCCTCAGAACCTTTGAGCGCATAGATGAAGCGCCACGGCTGCTGGTTTGCGGACGACGGTGCCCAATGCGCGGCATCCAGTATCGTCAGAAGCTCCGATTCATCGATCACTTCGCCGGTAAAGGCACGCGGTGACCAGCGCTCGAGAAACAAGGGGTCGATCGAATATTGGGATTCACGGCTATTGCTCTTTGTCATGGCTCTTCCAAGTGCTGTTCAGGCATTCCAGGTGATGTGGAGTTCTTCGCGGAAAGCAAATCGCTTTAGGTGGTCGGCAACGACATTCTCGTATCGCTCTATCTGGGCCGGGTCAGCGGCCGACAATCTCATATGAAGCGCCGCGTGATCGGCTGAAAACGTGACTTCGGCGGTATCACTGAAGGGTACACGCCCGCTTTCCGCCGTGAATTCCACGGTAAACTTGTGGCTCCAGTGTTTGCAGAGCTGTTGGAGATACTTGCTGGCGTGTTCGGTGGCGACAGTCGAGGTCGAAACAGGCATATCAAGCTCCTTCCTGCCTTCCTTAGGCCCCATCCGATGCGTTTGGCAAGCAACTCCGCCATCTCCGGTGGTGCACAGTCTGTTTCAACAATAGTGGCCTCCCACGCGCGTAAAGGCACGCTAAGTTCCGCCAATATCAGCATGAGAGGAAAAACGCCTTGCTCGTAAATGGAAAGTGGACGGAAGATTGGCAGCCGGTTCAGGCGAAGGACGAGAAGGGCGGCTTTGTCCGTCAGATCTCCAGCTTCCGCAATTGGGTTACCCCTGACGGCGCGGCGGGCCCGACGGGAGAGGGCGGCTTCAAGGCCGAGGCGGGACGCTATCATCTCTACGTGGCCTATATCTGCCCCTGGGCATCGCGGACGCTGATCGGCCGAAAGCTGAAGGGGCTGGAATCGGCCATCTCGGTTTCAGTCGTCGAGCCGGTATTGACGAAGCAGGGCTGGCGGTTCGGCGACTATCCGGGCGCCACGCGGGATCACATTCGCGGCGCAACGTATATGCACGAGATCTATACGAGTGCGGCACGCGACTTTACCGGCCGCGCAACCGTGCCCGTGCTTTGGGACAAGCAGTTGCAGACGATCGTCAACAACGAGTCGGCTGATATCCTGCGGATGATGAACGAAGGTTTCGGCGATCTTGCTCGCAATCCGATCGACCTATATCCGGCAGCGCGTCGCACCGAGATCGACGCTTTCAACGAACGGATCTATCCGAGCCTCAACAATGGCGTCTACCGCGCGGGCTTTGCCACGACGCAGCTTGCCTACGAGGAAGCGTTTGCCGGTGTATTCAAGTGCCTCGACTGGGTGGAAACAGAGCTTGGCGATCGGCCCTTCCTGTTTGCAGACCATCCGACTGAAAGTGACATTCGTCTTTTCGTAACGCTCGTGCGCTTCGATATCGCCTATCACGGCCTGTTCAAATGCAATTTGCGCCGTCTCTCGGATTACAAGAATCTTCGCCGCTTCTGCCGGCGAATGCTCGATTGGCCGGGTGTCGTCGAGACCGTCAACTTCGACCATATAAAGCGCGGCTATTACTCGATTGAAAGCCTCAACCCCGCAGGCATCGTGCCTGCGGGTCCTGATCTAGGCGAAATTTTCTGAAGCAGCGTACCGCTTCGGCAAAAAGCCATAATGACACCGGTGAATATCTCGTTCATAGGTGATCAAAACGTGGATGCTGCTTAGGAGGAAATATTATGAAGCTCATGCGTGTTGGAGAGGTTGGTCGCGAGAAACCGGCCATGCTCGATTCCGATGGCAAGATCCGCGATCTGTCGGCGCACGTCTCGGACATCGGCGGCGAAGCGATTTCGCCCGAGGGCCTGTCGAAACTCAAGGCTCTTGACGCGAAGAGCCTGCCGGAACTCGCCTCGGGTCGCATTGGCGCCTGCGTTGCCGGCACCGGAAAGTTCATCTGCATCGGCCTCAATTTCTCTGACCACGCTGCTGAAACTGGCGCGACTGTTCCGCCGGAGCCCGTGATCTTCATGAAGGCAACATCGGCCATCGTCGGGCCGAACGACAATGTCCTGATCCCGCGTGGCTCCGAAAAGACCGATTGGGAAGTCGAACTCGGCGTCGTCATCGGCAAGACGGCAAAGTACGTCAGCGAGGCCGAAGCGCTTGATTATGTTGCCGGCTACTGTGTTTCCCACGACGTTTCGGAGCGCGCCTTCCAGACGGAACGTGCAGGCCAGTGGACCAAGGGCAAGTCCTGCGACACATTCGGTCCGATCGGACCCTGGCTCGTCACCAAGGACGAGATTGCCGACCCGCAAAATCTTGGCATGTGGCTGAAGGTCAACGGCGAAACCATGCAGAACGGCTCGTCGAGAACCATGGTCTATGGTGTCGCTCATGTGGTGTCTTACCTCAGCCAGTTCATGTCGCTGCATCCGGGCGATGTGATCTCGACCGGCACGCCTCCGGGCGTCGGCATGGGCATGAAGCCGCCGCGCTTCCTCAAGGCTGGCGACGTCGTGGAGCTCGGCATTGAAGGCTTGGGTACGCAGAAGCAGACCTTCCTGGCTGATCGATAACGTCCGTTCTGCGATCATTAAGCATTCGAGCGCACCATCATGCCGGGGGTAAATTCCCCGGCATTTCTTTTTGCGGTGCGGATGGCAATGTTGCTGCGCAACAAAAACCTGTTAATCTGCGTTGAGGTGCCAGCACGTCGTTGGAAAGAATCCGATGCCTTTCAATCGGCGTCGTCTTCCAGGTTAGAGAAAGGTGGCGCATCTCATGTTTTATCAGCTTTATGAATTGAACCATGCCGCATTGGCGCCTTATCGGGCTTTCGCCGATATCATGCGCATGGTCTATGCCAATCCCCTCAATCCGATTTCGCAGACGCCCTGGGGGCGTACGATGGCGGCGAGTCTCGAGATGTTCGAGCGGACGACCCGACGCTACGGCAAACCGGCCGTCGGTCTGCATGACACTGTTGTCGAGGAAGGAAAGGTGGCCGTACGGGAAGAGATCGTCTGGTCGCATCCCTTCTGCAATCTGCTCCATTTCGCGCGCAATGTTCCAAGCAGCCATGCGCCAGACCCGCGCATTCTCATCGTCGCGCCGATGTCGGGCCACTACGCGACACTGCTGCGCGGCACGGTCGAAGCGTTGCTGCCAAGCGCCGACGTTTACATTACCGACTGGATCGATGCGCGCATGGTGCCGATGACGGAAGGCACCTTCGATTTTGACGACTACATCGACTACGTCATCGAGATGCTTCGCTTCCTGGGCCCGGATACGCATGTGATTGCCGTCTGTCAGCCTTCCGTGCCGGTTTTGGCTGCCGTCGCCCTCATGGAAGCGGAGAACGATCCGTTTTCGCCCTCATCGATGACCCTGATGGGCGGACCGATCGACACGCGCATCAACCCGACAGCCGTCAACCAGCTTGCCAAGGAACGCTCGCTGGAATGGTTCGCGGATAATGTGATCATGAATGTGCCCTGGCCGCAGCCGGGCTTCATGCGTCCGGTCTATCCCGGCTTCCTGCAGTTGTCCGGCTTCATGTCGATGAACCTCGATCGGCACGTGATCGCTCACAAGGAGTTCTTCATGCATCTGGTGAAGAACGATGGCGAGCCGGCCGAAAAGCACCGCGACTTTTATGACGAGTACCTCGCGGTCATGGACTTGACGGCGGAGTTCTACCTTCAGACGGTCGAACAGGTCTTCATCAAGCACGCGCTGCCGAAGGGCGAGCTGCTCCACCGTGGTAAGCTTGTCGATCCCGCCGCCATCCGCAACGTGGCACTTCTCACCGTCGAGGGGGAAAACGACGACATCTCCGGCGTCGGCCAGACACAGGCTGCCCAGACCATCTGCGTCAACATCCCCGACAACATGCGCATGCACTACCTGCAGCCCGACGTCGGCCACTATGGCGTCTTCAACGGCTCACGCTTCCGCCGGGAGATTGCGCCGCGGATCATCAGCTTCGTGAAGGAACATGCCCGTTCGGGAAAGCCCGTGGTGAAACGGGTGATCAAGGGCGGAAAATCCGCCTGATTTAGTATATTCTGAATTAGCGATTGTATTTCAAGGCGTTGTCCGATTTGGGCGGGCGCTGCCTTGAAGCGGGCCAGGCGTGTAACCACATCGATTCCAGCGTTCGGTATCTCGCCGGACGCGGAAAATGCGAGGACACCGCACGATGAACCAGTCAGCATTGCTTCGCCCGGATTGGACTCCGGCTACCATTGCCCTGATGATCCTCGGCTTCGTGGTTTTCTGGCCTCTGGGTCTCGCCATGCTCGCCTACATCATCTTTGGGGAGCGTTTGCGCGGTTTCAAGCGCGACGCCAACAGCGCCGCCGATGGATTCTTCGCCGGCTGCCGACGTTCACATGGCCGCTATCGCCCTCATTTCTCGACGGGCAATGTTGCCTTCGATGATTGGCGCAAGGCCGAGCTCGACCGGCTGGAAGAAGAGCGTCGCAAGCTTGATGAAATGCGCGAGGATTTCGACTCCTACATGCGCGAACTACGCCGCGCCAAGGACCAGGAAGAGTTTGACCGCTTCATGCGCGACCGCAAGAAGGGCAAGCGCGAAGACAATGGTCCGGTAGCAGAATACCAGACTCCGTAATTCCCAGGACCGTTCAGCACTGAAACTTGAACCGGCATCATCGATGCCGGCTTTTCTTTGCCAAGAATTCCAGCGAATCATATAGAAAATGCCCATGTTCCCGCTCCCTGCAAAGCCACGCCGCAGCGTTCGAAAACCGGCTCCGCCGGAAACGCGAACGCTTGACGTTGCCGGACGCCTGATGCCGCTGACGATCAAGCAGCACGAGCGGGCGACCCGCATTACATTGCGCATCGAGCCTGGCGGTCGGGGCCTGAAGATGACGATCCCGTGCGGATTGGCGCAGCGCGAGGTAAATGCCTTCCTCGACCGCCATCAGGGCTGGCTGCTCACCAAGCTTGCCAAATTCTCGACCGACAGCGGTCTTCGTGATGACGGCACCATTCTCTTTCGGGGCGTATCCCATCGCGTTCACCACACCGGCAGCGTGCGGGGCCTGACAGAAGCCGTCGTCGTTGATGGCAAACCCGTGCTCAAGGTCAGCGGCATGCCCGAGCATCTCGGACGCCGGATTGCCACGTTTCTGAAGAAGGAAGCGCGAGCCGATCTCGAGAGGCTGGCAACGTTCCATGCCCGCTCGATCAATGCACCGATCAGGTCTATCGCCATGAAGGACACCCGCAGTCGGTGGGGTTCCTGCTCCTCGGAGGGAAACCTGAGCTTTTCCTGGCGCATCGTCATGGCGCCGCCGTCAGTGGTCGACTACCTTGCGGCCCATGAAGTCGCTCATCTCAAGGAGATGAACCACGGGCCACGCTTCTGGGCGCTCTGCAAGAAGCTCTGCCCCCACATGGAAGAGGCGAAGCTCTGGTTGAAGCGGCACGGCAGTCAACTGCACGCCATCGATTTCGACTGAGCGACGCCTCGCAAAAATCAGCTTTTGTCGTGATTTGGCTCGACTCCAAGTGCTTTTCGTGTCACTTCGCTGCCATGAAACCGGATATCAAAATCTGCGGACTGAAGACGCCTGAGGCGATCGATCGTGCACTCGCGCGCGGCGCCACACATATCGGCTTCATCTTCTTCGAAAAGAGTCCCCGCTACATCGAGCCTGATATCGCCGGCAAGCTTGCGGAACCGGCTCGCGGCAAGGCCAAGATCGTTGCGGTTTTGGTCAATCCGAGCAACGACGATCTTGATGAAATCGTGGCGCTACTTCGGCCCGATATCCTGCAGTTGCATGGCGACGAGAGCCCGGAGCGCGTTTTGACCATCAAGGCGGTGTATGGACTGCCGGTCATGAAGGCTTTCTCGGTGCGGTCGGCTGACGATCTGAAGCGGGTCGAGGCTTATGTCGGCATCGCCGATCGCTTCCTCTTCGACGCCAAGCCGCCGAAAGGGTCGGATTTGCCGGGTGGCAACGGCGTGTCCTTCGATTGGAGCCTGCTTACCTGGCTTGACGACAGCGTGGATTACATGCTTTCCGGTGGCCTGAACAAGGGCAATATTGCCGAGGCGCTCGGCATCACCAAGGCACCCGGGATCGACGTATCTTCGGGGGTCGAAAGCGCGCCCGGCGTCAAGAACGTCGCAATGATCGATGAGTTTTTCGATGCGGTCCAAACGGCTTGTCAGCCCGAAACGACCTCAGGGAGTTGAGAGTGAACCAGACGCCAAAACCGAATTCCTTCCGTTCCGGCCCTGATGAAGACGGCCGTTTCGGCATCTACGGCGGCCGTTTCGTCGCCGAAACGCTGATGCCTTTGATCCTCGACCTGCAGGACGAGTGGAACAAGGCAAAGGACGATCCGGAATTTCAGGCGGAGCTGAAGCAGCTTGGCACCCACTATATCGGTCGCCCGAGCCCGCTCTATTTCGCCGAGCGCCTGACGGCCGAACTCGGTGGCGCGAAGATCTATTTCAAGCGCGAAGAGCTGAACCACACCGGTTCGCACAAGATCAACAACTGCATCGGCCAGATCCTGCTCGCCAAGCGCATGGGCAAGACCCGTATCATCGCGGAAACTGGTGCCGGCCAGCATGGCGTTGCCTCGGCAACGGTTGCCGCCCGCTTCGGGCTCCCCTGTGTCGTTTACATGGGCGCAACCGACGTCGAGCGTCAGGCGCCGAACGTGTTTCGCATGAAGCTGCTTGGTGCCGAGGTAAAGCCGGTGACCGCCGGTCACGGCACGCTCAAGGACGCCATGAACGAGGCATTGCGCGACTGGGTCACGAACGTCGACGACACCTATTACCTGATCGGCACTGCCGCCGGTCCGCATCCCTATCCGGAAATGGTTCGCGACTTCCAGGCCGTCATTGGCACCGAAGCCCGTGAGCAGATTTTGGAAGCCGAAGGTCGGCTGCCGGATCTCGTCATCGCAGCCGTCGGCGGCGGTTCGAACGCGATCGGCATCTTCCATCCGTTCCTTGATGACGAGAGCGTCAAGATGGTTGGCGTCGAAGCCGGCGGCAAGGGCCTCAATGGTGACGAGCACTGCGCCTCGATCACTGCGGGTTCGCCCGGCGTCCTCCACGGTAACCGGACCTACCTTCTGCAGGATGGCGACGGCCAGATCAAGGAAGGCCATTCGATTTCCGCTGGTCTTGACTATCCTGGCATCGGCCCCGAGCATTCCTACCTGAACGACATCGGTCGCGTCGAGTATGTGCCGATCATGGACCATGAGGCGCTCGAAGCTTTCCAGACGCTGACCCGCCTCGAAGGTATCATTCCGGCGCTGGAGCCATCGCACGCGCTGGCCGAAGTCATCAAGCGCGCGCCGAAGATGGGCAAGGACGAGATCATTCTGATGAATCTCTCCGGCCGCGGCGACAAGGACATCTTCACTGTCGGCAAGATTCTGGGAATGGGTGAGTAAGCATGACCGCACGTATGGACAAACGCTTCGCCGATCTTAAGGCGGAAGGCCGGCCGGCACTCGTCACCTATTTCATGGGAGGCGACCCCGACTACGAAACCTCGCTCGGCATCATGAAGGCTCTGCCGGAAGCGGGTTCCGATGTTATTGAACTCGGCATGCCGTTCTCCGATCCGATGGCCGATGGTCCGGCGATCCAGATGGCTGGCCAGCGCGCTCTGAAGGGCGGCCAGACGCTGAAGAAGACGCTGCAGCTTGCCAGCGATTTCCGCAAGACGGACGATGCGACGCCGATCGTAATGATGGGCTATTACAACCCGATCTATGTCTACGGCGTGGAGAAGTTCCTCGACGACGCGCTGGCAGCCGGCATCGATGGCCTCATCGTCGTCGACCTTCCACCCGAGATGGATGACGAACTCTGCATCCCTGCGATCAAGAAGGGGATCAACTTCATTCGGCTTGCGACGCCGACGACCGACGAAAAGCGCCTGCCGACCGTTCTTCGGAACACGTCCGGCTTCGTCTATTATGTTTCGATGACTGGTATCACTGGCTCTGCTCTGCCGGATCCGTCTCTGGTCTCGGGCGCCGTCAAGCGCATCAAGCAGCACACCAACCTGCCTGTTTGCGTCGGCTTCGGCGTCAAGACCGCCGACCATGCAAAGGTCATTGGCAACTCGGCCGATGGCGTGGTTGTCGGCACAGCAATTGTCAATCAGGTGGCAACGAGCCTCACCAAGGATGGGAAGGCGACAGCCGATACCGTCCAGGCCGTCGCCACCCTCGTTCGTGGACTGTCAACGGGTACACGTTCGGCGCGCCTTGTTGCTGCCGAATAATTTCCCCACATTGGCAAGAGTCAATCAGGAGTTTTCGACTTGAACTGGATCACCAACTACGTCCGCCCCCGCATCAATTCCATGCTGGGCCGCCGCGAAGTGCCGGAGAACCTCTGGATCAAGTGCCCGGAAACGGGTGAGATGGTCTTCCATAAGGATCTGGAAGACAACAAGTGGGTCATTCCGGCCTCCGGTTATCACATGAAGATGCCGGCAAAGGCTCGCCTTGCCGACCTTTTCGACGATGGCGTCTATGAGGCTCTGCCGCAGCCAAAGGTCGCCCAGGATCCGCTGAAATTTCGTGATTCCAAGAAATACACGGACCGTCTGAAGGACAGCCGCATCAAGACCGAGCAGGAAGACACCATTCTCGCTGGCGTCGGCAAGATGCGCGGCCTGAAGATCGTCGCGGTCGTTCATGAGTTCAACTTCATGGGCGGTTCGCTCGGCATTGCCGCGGGCGAGGCGATCGTCAAGGCGTTCGAACGCGCCATTGCGGAGAAGTGCCCGCTGGTCATGTTCCCGGCATCTGGTGGTGCCCGCATGCAGGAAGGTATCCTGTCGCTGATGCAGCTGCCACGCACGACCGTGGCGGTAGACATGCTGAAGGAAGCAGGACTGCCTTACATCGTCGTGCTGACCAATCCGACCACTGGCGGTGTTACCGCGTCCTACGCGATGCTCGGTGACCTGCATCTGGCCGAACCCGGGGCTGAAATCTGCTTCGCCGGGAAGCGCGTTATCGAGCAGACGATCCGCGAGAAGCTTCCGGAAGGCTTCCAGACCTCCGAGTATCTGCTGGAACACGGCATGGTGGACATGGTGGTCAAGCGCCACGATATTCCGGATACGCTCGCGCGCGTCTTGAAGATCCTGACGAAGAAGCCGGTTGCGAACCTATCCAAGGAAAACAGCGGGACGCTTGCTATCGCTGCAAGCGCCTGACAGAACCCATCACAGGCGGGGTGAGCGATGATACCCAGGGGCCAAGCCGTAGTGAGTGAAGCAGCACAGGAAATCGACAAGCTCTTGGGCCTGCATCCCAAGGGCTTCGATCTATCCCTGGATCGCATTACCCGACTGCTTTCCGTCCTCGGGGATCCGCAGAAGAAATTGCCGCCCGTCATTCATGTGGCGGGCACGAACGGCAAGGGGTCCCTGACGGCGTTTTGCCGGGCTTTGCTGGAAGCCGGTGGCTACAGCGCGCATGTCCATACCTCTCCGCATCTCGTCAACTGGCACGAACGCTATCGGATCGGCGCCAAGGGCGGTCGCGGGCAACTGGTGGACGATGCGGTCTTCGCCGAGGCGGTGCGGCGCGTGGCGGCCGCCAATGACGGGCAGAAGATCACCGTTTTCGAGATCCTCACCGCAGTCACTTTCATTCTGTTCTCAGAGCATCGGGCCGATGCCGCGATCATCGAGGTTGGTCTCGGCGGTCGTTTCGACGCGACGAACGTCATCTCCGACCCGGCCGTTTCGGTCATCATGCCGATTTCCTTGGATCATCAGCCTTACCTCGGCGATCGCGTCGAACTGATCGCGGCAGAAAAAGCCGGTATCATGAAGCGCGGGCACCCTGTTGTGATCGGCAAGCAGGAATATGATGCCGCGCTCGACGTGCTGATGTCGACCGCCGAACGGCTGAACTGCCCGACCGCAGTCTTCGGCCAGGACTACATGGCGCATGAGGAATATGGGCGTCTCGTCTATCAGGACGAGTTCGGTCTCGCCGACCTGCCATTGCCCCGCCTTCCCGGCCGCCACCAATATGCCAATGCCGCCGCTGCGATCCGCGCCGTCAAGGCCGCCGGCTTTGCGGTCACCGAAACGATGATGGAAAAGGCGCTGCTGTCGGTCGAGTGGCCGGGCCGTCTCCAGCGTCTGAACGACGGCAATCTGATGGCCAGTGCTCCGGCTAAAGCAGAGATCTGGGTCGATGGCGGCCACAACCCCGGCGCCGGCGAAGTTATCGCCGAGGCCATGGCGAATTTCGAGGAAAAGCAGCCGCGCCCGCTCTTCCTGATCATCGGCATGATCAACACCAAGGATCCGGTTGGCTACTTCAAGGCTTTCAAAGGATTGGCCGAGAAGGTCTATTGCGTGCCGATCCGCGGGAGCGATGCGATGATCGATCCGGTGATCCTTGCAAACGCCGCCTATGATGCCGGCCTCGTCGCGGAACCGATGTCGACGGTCAGCGATGCGTTGGAGGCGATCAAGGAGGGCGCCTTTGAACAAGCCCACCCACCGCGCATCCTGATCGGCGGCTCTCTCTATCTCGTCGGCGATGTGCTTGCCGACAACGGGACGCCCCCGAAATGAAAAAAGCCCGGTCGAATGCCGGGCTTTTTCCTATCTGCTTATGGATAATTTAAGCGGCGCTCGAGATCCAGCTCGAAAGAGCGGTCTTCGGGGCAGCGCCAACTTTGATGTCAGCAACTTCGCCTGCCTTGAACATGGCGAGCGTCGGAATGGAACGGACGCCAAACTGGGCGGCGAGTTCCGGGTTTTCATCGATATTGAGCTTGGCGACCTTTACCTTGCCCTGAAACTCGACAGCGAGTTCTTCGAGGCTGGGGGCGATCATCTTGCACGGGCCGCACCATTCAGCCCAGAAATCGACGACGACGGGTTCTGCGGATTCCAGAACTTCCGACTGGAAGTTGTTGATATCGACTTTTACGGTAGCCATAGGCTGCTCCTTTACGGATTCCTGTTGAAACACATGTGAGCGTGCGGTGCGGGAATTTCAATGCCCGTATTTCACTTTGTCTCGAGTTGCGCAAGCGCCGACGCCAATGCATCCGGCGTCAGCGTGTGAACCGAAGCATTTTCAGTGTAGACAAGCACGCAATCGACGCGCTTGCCGGGATAGAGCGGCGCCAGGATCTCGCGATAGATCGCAAGCTGCGCCTTGTGTGCAAATGGGATGGCCTCTGCCGTCTGCGGCGGGACGCGATTGGTCTTGTAGTCCAGCACGACGACGCGATCGTCGAAGACCGCCATTCTGTCGACACGACCGGAAACGGCATAGTCCTGGCCGGCGATCGTCAGCGTCCCCATGACGGAGACCTCAGCCTGTGCATGAGTCGAGAAGACGGCTTCGAGGTCGGCTGCGCCCAATAGCGTCAGGACCGAGTCGACCAATTGCCGCCGCTCTGCTTCGGGCCAGAATGGCGCCGCACGCTTGGCGTATCGTGATGCTGCATCTGGCTGATCGCCGCGTGGCACATCCGGCAGCACCTGCAACATGCGGTGGAGGAGCCGCCCTTTTTGCAGCGAGCGATCCGGCTTTCCCGTTTCCGTGAAGAGCGGGGAGGCGACGAGGAGGTCATCGGCGCCATCGTCGATGATCGTTCCAACGCCGGATGGGCTGAGCGGGCGCGGCAATTGCCTGCGCGGTGGCAGTGGCCTGTCGAGGCCAGGCGGGACCGTCTGTTGTCTGGCGGTCTCCGCGCTGCGTTCAAGGCGCTCGAACCTTCTCTCTATCCGTGGTACGCGCCATTCGATGCCAGCCCATGTCCCGTCAGGCCCAGAAAATGTCGCAGCAGATACATGCGGATGGCTGTCGGTCATCGCAGCGGAAATCATGGCATGCCAGGTATCGGTGTTGGGACGAATGCCCCTGTAGCCGCAAACGGTAAGGCGATCGGCGGCCCGGGTCATCGCAACATAGAGCAGCCGGCGATATTCCTGTTCCGCCAGCGATTGGATGCGCGTCGCGTCGGCCTGGGTCAGCGAGTTGCTGAGATCGCCGATCGGAACCCATGCCGGCATGGGCGGCTCGCCGCTCCCCTGTTCAAGCAGCCGCAGCTTCGGCATGTGCGAATGGGTGAAGGCCTTCGAGCCGCCGTCGACGAGGAACACGATCGGTGCCTCTAGGCCCTTTGAGGCGTGGACTGTCATGATCCGGACTTCATTCCGGCCTTTGTCCTGCTCACGCTTCACCTCCGGTGCTTCGATTTCAAGCGTCGAAATGAAGGATTGCAGGCCTGGCAGGCCCGAGCTTTCGTGATCAAGCGCGAATGTCAGGAATTCATCTAGAATATCGCTGACCTCGGTTCCGAGCCGGGCAAGGAATTGTCGTCGGCCGCCGTGGCATCCGAGAACACGAGCATAGAAATCGTGAACCGACAGCGTCTCGGATTCGTCCAGGAAGAGCCTGAGGCGAGAGACGGCTGTTTCAAAGCGCGCATTTCTATCAGCGGCGAACTTCTGCACGTGAGCCCAGGCACTCTCGCCCTCCGTACGCAGGGCGGCAATTGCGAAGACGTCGTCTTCGCTCAGATCGAGAAGCGGGCTCTTCATCAGCGCTGCCAAGGAGAGGTCGTCCTGGGGCAACAGTAGAAAGCGGCCGAGCGCCACGAGGTCCTGCACGGCAATGTGGCTCGTCAGGCGCAGGCGGTCGGCGCCGGCAACCGGTATGTCGCCGCGTCGCTTCAAGGCGCGTGTCAGCGCGTTGACGAAGGCGTCGCGCTTGCGCACGAGGACGAGGATATCGCCGGCCTCGATCAGTCGCTCCTTGCCCTTCTCGACGATCGTTTCCTTGCCCACCAGATTGCCGATCGCATGAGCAATGCGACGGGCGAGAACGGATGCTGGGGCGCTCTCCGGCGTGGCGTCAAAGGGTGCGGTCCAATCTTCTTCCTTGATCGTCGCTTCAGGCGCGACCATCTCCCAGAGATCGACTGCGCCCGGGTGGCCTATGCGGTTAGAACGGTGCACCACCGGCTCGCCTGCTGCACTTAACCCGCGGGCATTTTCAGCCGGTGTGAAGATGTGGTCCACTGCGGCAAGGACATCCGAGGTCGATCGGAATGAGAGCGGCAGCCGCACCGTTGAGAAGGCGTGCCCGCTCTGCGAGACGCGCCGACGCGTCCGCTGGCTTTCTTCTGAAAAGCGTTCGGGCCGAGCGCCCTGGAAAGAATAGATCGATTGCTTTTCGTCGCCGACGGCAAAAAGGGTACGCACCACATTGCGGGCGCTCTCGCCGGAAAAGAAATCCTCGGCCAGCGACTGGATCACGCTCCACTGGATTGGACTTGTATCCTGTGCCTCGTCGACAAGGATATGGTCGATCCCTTGGTCGAGCTTGTAGTGGATCCAGGGGCCAACGTCGCTCTTGTGCAAGAGTTCGGAAGTCCGCGTTATCAGATCCTCGAAATCGAGTTGGCTGCGCTGCTTCTTGAGGTCGTCGTAGTCTTTGTTGAGGCGGTCGGCGAGGATCAGCGCTGCGCGTGTTGCCTCGTACATGCGGGCCGTTTTCCACCGATCCCGACACAATACCACGTGCGCTCGGGCCATTGCCACGGCATCGATGAGCTCCGGTGCTTCAGTCAGCATGGCCTTCACGAAAAACTGCGAATCCGCCTTTGGTTCAGCCCTTGCGGTAAGGAAGATTTTCTCCAGCACCGACGCCCGGCGCGCGGGGTCTCGTTCGCGCGCTGCCGACCGCAAGCCGGCTGCGATATCGTGCGCCTTTGCCCCGCCTTTCTGATCCGCAAGGTCTAGGTACCGGTCGAGCACCCCGCCGCGCAGACCAGGAAGCGGCCAATACGACTCGGCGATCCCGGTCGCAGTATCGTCTTCAGAAAGGTGAAGCTTCGTGCGCAGTACCGCATCGAGGCCACCCTTCCGCTCCGCATCCTGCGTGAAAGTGCGGATCGCATTGCGGTTCGCGATGATTTCCTCAAGAAGGTTTTCGAGGCCTGACTCATCGCCGAGATTTAGCACGTAAGCAAAGGCGTCCGCGAGCGCCGGATCGTCCTCCGGTGAAGTGGCCGTAAGCAGCGATCGCCGTGCATCCGAAAGAAGCGTCGCGGCAGCCCGATCGTCGAGCACGGAAAAGTGGCCGGCGACGTTAGCTTCCAACGGAAACTGGTGCAGCAAAGCTTCGCAAAACGCGTGAATGGTCTGGATCTTCAGCCCGCCCGGCGTTTCCAGTGCTTTTGCAAAGAGGCGCCTCGCCTCCGCAAGCTTCACCCTATCCGGCGCCTTGCCTTCGATCCGCGTGATGCGTTCTTCAAGTTCCGTGTCCGGCAGAACCGCCCACTCGGCAAGCCGCTCGAAAACGCGGTTCGACATTTCGGAGGCTGCCGCCTTCGTATAGGTCAGGCAGAGGATTGCTGACGGACGTGCTCCGGCCAGCAGGAGCCGGATAACACGCTGCGTCAGGACGTGCGTTTTTCCGGAGCCGGCATTGGCGGAAACCCAGGCTGAGCGTTGCGGATCGGATGCGATCGATTGCTGGATGGTCGTCCAACTCGTCCAGGCAACGGGATCATCGCCCTCAGGCAGCGTTGCGTCGTCATTCATCGCCGGTTTCCTCGTCGCTCTCTGCGGCAGACCATTCGGAAACGCGCGCCAGATGATCGTAATCACCACCGAAATCGAACTGCTGAGCCGGCACAAGCCGCGAGGTGAAGCCCTTTTCGCCTGACTGCAGGAGCGAGACGAACTTTATGAGTTGGTCGATCGAGTCGGTGGCCAGGTCCATGGCCGATTTTGCCTTGTCGGTTCTGGCCGAAGTCTCGTTGTTGACGGTGTCGACCTTAAAGCGGTTGCCCGGCCGCAGGCGCACGTAGAGAAGATCTTGTGGAACAAGACTGCCAGCATCCCGGAAGGCGCCGGCGTGAAGCGCGGCGGCCTCCAGTGCCAGCTGGGGATCAAGAAGCGCGCGTGCCTGAGGGGCGGAGGGATTGTATCCGGTCTTGTAGTCGATGATGTCGGCGGTACCGCTGCCGGTGATGTCGATCCGGTCGGCGACGCCGCTCAGGCGGACATTGATCGCCTCCAACTCCACCCCGCCACGCACCTCGGTCAATGTTCTTCGAATGCCTGGCTGTCGCTGCGCCTCCCACTCGAGAAACGCGCGGGCAACTTCACGGAAACGCGGGCGCCAGACTGCATCGATATGTGCAGGAAGTTGCTCCGTATCGAAGAGTTCGTTCAGAATGTTCTCCATCGCCGTTTCAGCTGCCGGCGTTCCGGCAACGTGACCTTCACGGACGAAGCGGTCGATGATCTTGTGATAGAGCGTTCCTCGCTCCGCGGCGCCAGGGTCTCGATTGAACGGTGCTACCGGGTCAAGGCGCAGAACGCGGCGTGCATAGATTGCATAGGGGTCGCGACGAAGGCGCCCGACCTCGCTGAAAGAGTAGGACTTAGGCTGAATATCCAGCGGCGGTATTGGACTTGGACGTTGCGCGGGCGCTTGGCTGTCGCCTTGGTCGATGAGGTTCGCCCAATGCACAAAATTGTCGCCGCGGGCCTTGAGCTGTGCCTCGAACTCGTGCCCGCCGAATGCGAGCAGCCGCTGCAACCAGCGCGACGCGACGGTTGGCGTCGAACCTTGTCGAAGGGCTCGCGAATAGATGAGATGGCGCGTGCCATTGGCCATTTCGAAATCGTGCGACAGCTGGCCGATGCGCCGTTCTGGAGGTTCCAGCCCGATCTCGGTCTTCATCGTCCGAGAAACGAAGGGGTTATTGGATGTTTGACCCGGCCATGAGCCTTCGTTCAGGCCGCCCAGGATCAATGTGTCTACGTTCTGCAGGCGCGCTTCTAGCGTGCCGAAGATGAAAATTCTCGGATGGCTTAGCGCCCGTGGCTTTACAGCCTGGCCAGCCAATAGCGCAGTGACGATGTCGATCCACTGCGGGCCATCCGCGTCGATCTGCCCCTCGGTTTCGATCACTTCGCCGAGCATCGACGCCAGGGTGTCGCCCGCTTCGCCGGACCAGAGACCAGCAAGATCGCCGCGCGCGTCGCGGGTTACCGCCTCCAATACGCGCCCGGTTCGCTCCCCCCAATCGGCGAGCCCAAGGCTGGCCGTTAGCCCCGGCTCGGAAAGGCGCCGAACAAGCGCCGACGCCAGCGGTTCGGTCGCTTCGGCAACCCGTCGGGCAAGAGCACGCGCGTGGTCAATCGCATCGGCGGGAAGGGATTTTCGCCACTGCGGCGCGTGACGATCCAACGCCTGCTCAGACAGCTGCTGCTCAAGAAGCGGTTCCAACGCCGAGATGTCGACGTCGGCCACACCACCACGCAGTGCCAGCAGCTCCAGAGCTGCTACCGCTGCCACGTGCACGCCACGCTCCAGTCCAAAATGCGCCAGGGGATGCTTCAGCAATCCGACGATAGCGACGGGATCGCCAGGGCGAAGGGTTGCTTCCAGCAGCAGTTGCAACAGCGTTCCCTGTGGGGTGGCGGAAAGCGGCGTGCCTGCGGAATCGTCCGCAACGATGCCGAAACGCGATAATTCCGTCGTCACGCGGCGGGCTAGGTTTCGATCCGGTGTGATCAATGCCGCCCGGCTCTCGCCGTCATTGCCGGGCGCGCGCTCGAGCGCCAAGCGGAGGGCGATTGCAATTGCAGTGGCTTCCTCGCGCTCATTGCCCGCCTCGATCAGCGAGACATCTGCAAATGCCGCTGAGATCGTAGCGTCGGATAGTTTCGCCTTCCATGTGCCCCAGTCGCTGGTTGCTTCGGAAGGGGAGAGCGCATGTGAGAGGATTTCGCTACGCTGTCGCAATTCCTCGGGCGGCGCGGCAAGCTGCACCACATCCTGCCGCGTCAATTTCAGTCGCTTTAGCAACTGCGCGAGGCCGTATTGCGAGTGGCTGCGGCTCGCCGGGTCGGCGGGCTGATCTATCCGAATGTCGGGCGCCACCATTCGCCAATGCTCATCCGGCATGCCGAGGTCGAGCCCCGGCAGAACGATGACGCCTTCCGGAAGGTTGGCGACCGCTGCGATAAGGTCGGCCGTCGCCGGCACAGAGCCTGTCGATCCTGCAATGATGATGGGTCCCATCGGCCGGGCTGTCGCCAGGCGATTTGCTTCGGCACGAAGAATTGCGTTGCGGTGTCTTGCGGGCGATGATTTGCCGAGCTCATTCAGCCGCTCCGGCCAGAAGGCGCTGGCAATCTGCAGGAACTCGGCCGTCAGTTGCCACCAAAGCGCATAGTCTTTCGCATTCAGGCGAGACAGTTCGTTCCAATCCCGATCCTCGGTCTCGATGGCGTCGATCAATTCCGCAAGATTGCGCGCAAGCCAAATGGCGTCGGCGGGGCTTGCGGGCGCGACGAGCGGCGAATCGGAATGGATGCTGCGCACAATCTCCGGCAGCTTGTTTCGCCAGGCGAGGATAAGGCGCGCGAGTTCCAGCAGGCGGGCGGTGTTGGATAACGGCTGAGCAAGATCCAGGGTCGCGGGCAGGGCTTCGTCGAAATAGCCGCTATCGTCGTCGGTCTCGCCGAGCGGTCGGATAACCGGGAGGATTGCGGATCGTCCGCCGAGGAGATCGACGAACTCCGAGCGGAGCACGCGTGCTGCGCGCCTCGTTGGCAGATAGATCGTGGTTTTCGAAAGCGATAGGGGATCGCCGGGATCATACCGGAAATGCGGTGTCAGTCGGCCGTCACAAAGGCTTTCGGCAAGGCTCTTCAGGAAGGGAAGCCCTGCGGGGATGCTCAAGACCCTCGGCCGGTGATGCTCGGCCATCCGTCATGCAAACGTCCGGTATCGCCGGATCGTTTCCTCCGCTTCACCAATCGCTTCCGGCGTGCCGACAGTAAGCCAGTGTCCTTCGAGTACGGTACCGTAGAGCCGGCCGCGAGCGATCGCCTTGTCAAAATAGAGATTGAGGTTGAATGGATCGGCTGGCGCGTCATCGAGAAACGACGTGTCCATTGCAATGGCGCCGGCATAGACAATTGGGCAGGGACCCGAGTCGAAGAAACGGGTCAACCGGCCATCCCGCGCCATGTTGAAGTCGTTCTTTCCGTTGTGCCCGGTCGTGTCTTCCAGTTTCACGCAAAGCATAGCCATGTCCATCTCTTCCGGTCGGAAGAATCCGGCTAAGCGTGTCAGGTTGCTGGGAACGCCGCGGCGTTCTCCGATCCAGAAGAGGTCGGCATTCGTGACAAAAACCTTGCCGGGATTAAGCAGCTTCAAGCCCTTCGCAAGGCCGCCGCCGTTGTTCAACAGCTTCTCGCGTTCGTCGGAGATGATGATCTCGAGGTCTTTGTATGAAGCCAGGTGCGCCAGCATCTGATCGGCGTGGTGATGAATATTGACCACGACCCTTTCGACACCGGCTTCCGCAAGCGAATCGAGCGCGTAATCGATCATCGCCTTGCCGTCGATCTTCACGAGCGGCTTCGGGATGGTGTCGGTGATCGGCCGCATGCGGGTTCCAAGACCTGCAGCGAGAACCATGGCTTGCTTGATGCTCATCTGATCCGAGAAATTATGATTCGCTTGGTACTATTCCAGCCCTTACGCACCAGTCGCGCAAGGGGGCAAGCGTTTCATGTTCCAGCGCAACGGAAAGATAGGACAGGGTGCGCGGCATATGCCTCATATAGCCAGGTTTTCCGTCTCGTTGCATCAAGCGAACCCAGAGGCCGGCAAGCTTGCAATTGCGTTGTGCAGACATGATTGCCCAACTCTTCAGGAAACGAGCCTCATCGAAGCCACCCTTTGTTCTGCGCAGAGATAGATAGTCGTCCATCAATTGCCGGAACAGATCGGGCGGGACCGTGACGCGCGCATCCTGCACGATTGAAGCGAGATCGTAGGCTGTGGGGCCGATCATCGCGTCCTGGAAATCAATCAGTCCGACGCGCGCTATCCCACGCTCGTTGTCGCGCCAGATAATGTTCGGCGAGTGGAAATCGCGGAGGAGAAGGCTTTTTTCGGAGGCTTCAAGTTCGTCGATCAGCCTGTCCCAGATCGCGAGGTATTCATCGCGCTCGGCGCCACTGGCGGCGGTACGGCCACGCTTCCAGGGCAAATGCCAATCGAGAACGAGACGTACCTCCATCTTCATCGCCGTCCGATCGAAGTCGGGGATGTGGTGGACGTGGCTGTCGGTGACGCGAATGTCCTGCGGGATCGTCAGCGAGTGCAGATGCGCCAGGCAGGCAACGCTCGCCCGGTAGCGGTCGGCGATGGGCTGACCTTGCAAATCCAGGACGCCGTCGGTGCCAAGGTCCTCCAGAAGCAGGATGCCTTGGTCGTAGTCGACCTGGTAGATCTCCGGTGCAGCAAAACCCTCCTGTCGGAGCACATTGGCAATGGCAACGAAAGGATAGGCATTCTCGGCGATATGCGCGACCTTCGGATATGGCTTGCCATCCAGGACCGGCGGCCCTTCCGGCAACGGTGGCCAATCCATCAGCACGCGTCGCTTCCCATCACCGGCATAGACTGCCTCGTAGGCTCGAAGCGAGGCATCGCCTGTCAGAAAACGACGCTTCGCATTGGTGTATCCCGCTGCATCGATGAAATCACGTATGGCCAGGACGCGTCGGATCCGGGCAGCCTGTTTTTCTGGGGCCGCAATGGTCACCTTTCGACCCAGGCCCTCGTGCTCCAGCTTGAGCGCAATGCGGTCTGCCGGCAGCTCGTCGCTTGCCATCTCAGGCCACTCGACGAGGCAGATGCCGTCCTGGAGTGCTTCGTCGAAGCCGAGTTCGGTGAGTTCGGCCGGATCGCCGAGACGGTACAGGTCGAAATGTGCGACCGGTACGCGCAGGTCGTAGGCTTGCACCAGGGTGAAGGTGGGGCTTGGCACGTCGAGTTCGTCATCATCCGCCATCGCACGCAGGAATGCGCGCGCGAGCGACGATTTCCCGGCCCCGAGGTCGCCCGAAAGGGCAAGGCAGTCGCCGCGTTTCAGCGCCAACGCCAGGTCCTCTCCAAAGCGGATTGTTTCCGCCTCATCCTTCAGGAAGAGAGAAATGACAGGAGTGCCCGACATCATTCGGCTGCGACGGACGTCGGAAGATCGACCGAAGGAATCCGGCAGGTCACGATCGTGCCCTTGCCCGGCTGGCTGTCAATGGTGACCGTCCCATGGTGAAGGCTGACAAAGCTGTCGACGATCGACAGCCCAAGTCCCGCGCCGCCCCTCTTGCCGCTCTTAGCGCCGGTCGCGAATCGATCAAACACATTGGCGATCATATCCTGCGAGATACCAGGACCGCGATCGCTGACGGAGAAGAGGAAATCCATCCCTTCACGCCGGCATTCGAGCGAGATTGACGAGCCTTCCGGAGAGAAATTGGCTGCGTTGGAGAGCAGCTTGACGAGGATCTGCTTCAGTCTTTGCGGGTCGGCGACGATCGAGCCAAGATGCGCCGGAGCGGTAATCTCCAGCGTCACGCCGCTTTCCTGCAGCCTGTCGGCAATCTGCATCGATACGTCGTCGAGCAGATCGCCAAGATCAATCGACGAGTAGCTCAGCCGCATGATTCCGGCGTCGACCGTGGCAAGATCGAGGATGTCGTTGACCAGCGTCAGCAGCACCGAAGAAGAGGTCGAGATGTGATCGATATATTCAGCCTGCCGGTCGTTCAGCGGTCCGAGTCCCGGCGTGCGCAGCAGGTCGGTAAAGCCAATAATGTTGGTCAGCGGCGAGCGCAGCTCATACGAGACATGCTGGACGAAGTCGTTCTTAAGCTCGTCTGCCTTGCGCAGTGCTTCGTTCTTTTCCGTCAGGGCGCGCTCAGCACGGACGCTGTCGGTCATGTTGACGAAGGTCAGCATCGTCTGCGCATTCGGCAGCGGGATGACAGCATAGTCGAGCACGAGACCCGAGAACAGCTCGAGCGTTCCCTGGCTGGAGCGGCGCTCGTCGTCGAAGCTGGTGATCAGCTCAGCGAAGGTCTTCCATCCGTCCGGACGGTCATATGATTGAGAGCACGCCTCGCCAAGGGCACGGATATGCGTGCCGGGCTTGGCCTCCGCTTCCGTGATTCCCCAGAGCGCACGGAAGGCGGGATTTGAAAGGCGCATGCGCCCATCAGGTCCAAAGACGGCAACGCCTTCCGAAAGGTGGTCAATCGTCTCGCCCTGCACCTTGAGAAGCGTGTTGTAGCGCGTCTCGAGGTCGACCTGCTCGGTGAGGTTTTCGAATACCCAGGTGGCACCGCCTTGCGGATGCGCTGTCGCGAATACGCGGAGCGTCTGGCCGTTCGGCAGGTGCCACAAATCCGATTGGGTATCGATCGATCGATAGACAGAGAGCGCGGTTTCCTTCCAGGATTTCCAGTTCAGTTGGTCCGGCAGCTTCTTCGCGGCGCGCAGGCGCTCCAGCAATTCCGCATTGTCGGGCCGGCTCTCGAGGAAAGCGATATCAAGCTCCCAGAGCGAGACGAAGGCCTGATTGTAAAACTGCAGCCGTCGGTCGCCGTCGAAAATTGCAACGGGTGTTGCGAGATGGTCGAGTGTTTCGGCGTGGCTTTTCAGGGTCCGCTCAAGCTCGGCGCGAACAGTCTCGATGCCGGAAACGTCGACGGCAATGCCGGCGGAGCCGCTTGGGACCTTCACATCGACAACGTCGAAGAAGGTGCGGTTGCCGCGCACCACGGTCGAGATCTTGTCGTGGAATGGTGACTCGGCCGTCGCCGTGGCACGGATGCGCTCGCGGGCAACGGTGGTCAGGAACTCGCGGCCCTCGTTGACCGCCTGATCTGGCGTGGGCGCCTCGACCGCGTCGCCGTAAGCGTGATTGACCCAGGTCAGCCGACCTTCGGTGTCACGCTGCCATGCCGGAAGATCGATTGCGTCGAGCATGCTTTGAAACGCCGAGATCGAGGACAACAGTCTGTCCCGTTCGATCTTAAGCTCAGCAAGCTCGGCGCGAAGATTGTTCAGCGCTACAAAACGGACGAATGCGCGGCCTCCGGAAACCCGGCCTTGCGCTTCCAGGATCTCCTCCCGGTGAGTTTCAACGACCATGTCGAAGCTATGGGCTGCCCCGCGCAGACGGTCGATCGCGCGCTCGAGCTCAGATGCGGAGCGCGACTTCAGCCACAGGCCGAAGGCGAGGAATTCGTTGTCCTGCGGCGCGCCGGTTTCGGGAGGCAGCTGACCGATAAGCTCAGGGCGCTCGTTGCCATCCCAGATCACGATCCGGCGATTCTTGTCTGCAATCAGTGCCTGATATTGCGAGATGCGCTGCTGCGCATCGGAGAGCGCCGAGCGGATCTCCCGGCTTTCGCTTTCCATATTCCCACGCTGCCGCACGACCCAAAGGGTGGAAAGCAGCGCGGCGGAGATCACGCCGATGACGACGGAAAGGCCGATAACCTGTGACGAGGTGAAAAGATGCGCGGATGTGACAGCCTCGGCTTCGACCTGCGCGAGAACCGGCTGCGCAATCGATGTCATTGCAGTGCCGGCCGCAAAAATCCGCGCCACATGAGCCAATAGTCCCGGCTTCTCGGCGACGGCCCTTGAAGTGCCGGCAGGTTTCCGTTCGCCCGAACGGAGCGGGCAGGGGTCAGCGTGAACGCCATCCTCTGCCTGTTCGACCAGGCTGTGCATCATTTCCGACATGCGCGGTATGTCTCCGTCCCTTAATGTGCCGCCATCACGACAAGACATCCCATTTTCGAAGCAAACGGACACGTCCGTGGCCACGAATCGAGTGTTAAAACAATACTTCGGAAGGGAATCGGCGGGAAGATGTGTGCCAAAAAATAAGGGCGACGCATTTGTCAATGCGACGCCCTCTAGATGTTGTGGATATTGATCTCGTGATTAATATCGGTAGTGGTCGGCCTTGAATGGGCCCTGTGGCTTCACGCCGATGTAGGCGGCCTGTTCTTCCGAAAGCTGCGTCAGCTTCACGCCAAGCTTGTCGAGATGAAGGCGTGCAACTTTCTCATCGAGATGCTTCGGCAGGATGTAGACCTGGTTCTGGTACTGGCCGGGCTTGGTGAAAAGCTCGATCTGGGCCAGCGTCTGGTTGGTGAAGGACGCGGACATGACGAAGGACGGATGGCCGGTGGCGTTGCCGAGGTTGAGCAGGCGACCTTCAGACAGAAGGATGATGCGGTTGCCCTTCGGGAACTCGATGAGGTCGACCTGCGGCTTGATGTTGGTCCACTTGAGGTTACGCAGTGCCGCAACTTCGATTTCGTTGTCGAAGTGGCCGATGTTGCCGACGATTGCCATGTCCTTCATCTGACGCATGTGGTCGATGCGGATGACGTCCTTGTTGCCGGTCGTGGTGATGAAGATGTCTGCTGAAGACACCACGTCTTCGAGAGTGACGACTTCGAAACCGTCCATGGCAGCCTGCAGCGCGCAGATCGGATCCACTTCCGTGACCTTGACGCGGGCGCCAGCGCCCTGGAGCGAAGCAGCCGAGCCCTTGCCGACGTCGCCGTAGCCGCAGACGACGGCGACCTTGCCTGCCATCATCACGTCGGTGCCGCGGCGGATGCCATCGACTAGCGATTCCTTGCAGCCGTACTTGTTGTCGAACTTCGACTTGGTGACCGAGTCGTTGACGTTGATCGCCGGGAAGGGCAGGAGGCCCTTCTGGCTCAACTGATACAGACGGTTCACGCCGGTCGTGGTTTCTTCGGTTACGCCCTTGATCGCATCGCGCTGCTTGGTGAACCAGCCCGGCGAAGCGGCAAGACGCTTCTTGATCTGTGCGAAAAGGATTTCTTCTTCTTCGGAATGCGGCTTGGAGAGCACGTCCTCGCCGGCTTCGGCGCGGGCGCCGAGAAGGATGTACATGGTGGCGTCGCCGCCGTCATCGAGGATCATGTTGGAGAGGCCGCCATCGGCCCACTGGAAGATCTTGTCAGTGTAGACCCAGTAGTCTTCCAGCGACTCGCCCTTGATGGCGAAAACCGGAACGCCGGCAGCAGCGATTGCGGCTGCGGCATGATCCTGCGTCGAGAAGATGTTGCACGAAGCCCAGCGGACTTCGGCGCCGAGCGCGACCAACGTCTCGATGAGAACGGCCGTCTGGATCGTCATGTGCAGCGAGCCGGTGATGCGCGCGCCCTTCAGCGGCTTTGCTTCGCCGAATTCGGCGCGGCAGGCCATCAGGCCCGGCATCTCGGTTTCTGCGATCGTGATTTCCTTGCGGCCGAAGTCCGCGAGGCCGATGTCGGCGACGACATAATCTTTTTCAGTGCTCATTGGGTTCTCCAGGCTGAAAAGCGGATCAAAATTCGAAGGCGCAAGCGTATGTGCGCCAGAAAGCATCCACGCGGCATGCGCGGCTAGGATGGCCGTTTAGCAGGCTTCCATGACGAAGGCAATAATGATATAAAGAAGTCTTTATATGTTTATATGAGCGGCAAGCAGCTCAAATTTCCTCGCCGAACCGGTTCTGGATCAGTTCGTCGAGAGCATCAAGCGCCTGTGCGGCCTGATTGCCGCTGGCGGAGACTAGGACGCTGGAACCGGGGCTCGCGGCCAGCATCATCAATCCCATGATCGATGTCCCGCCGACCGTCATTCCGTCTTTCGATACGGTGATCGCGGCATCGAAATTCTCGACCAGCTGTACGAACTTTGCCGAAGCGCGTGCGTGCAGTCCGCGCTTGTTGATGATCAGAATTTCTCGGGAGAGTGCCGTCATGGGCGCAATGTGCTCACTATTTGCCGCTGAGGACGCGGCTGGCGACGTTGATGTATTTCCGTCCGGCTTCGGACGCTTCGACAAGTGCCTTTTCCATATTGTTCTCGCCGCGTACCCCGGCAAGTTTGATCAGCATCGGCAGATTCATGCCAGCGATGACTTCGGTGTGGCCACTGCTCATGACGGATATTGCCAGGTTGGAGGGGGTGCCCCCGAACATGTCGGTGAGGATGACGACTCCGTGGCCGTCGTCGGCGCGTGACACTGCTTCCAGGATGTCTTGTCGCCTTTGATCCATGTCGTCTTCGGGACCGATACAGACCGTTTCGATGAATTTCTGAGGACCGACGACATGTTCGACCGCATGACGAAACTCTTCAGCCAGCTTGCCATGAGTGACAAGCACAAGTCCGATCATGATATTACTGCTCCTAGTGGCGTATGCAAACGGTGGCCCCAATATCGCAATGCAGCAATCGCGTCCACCGTGGGGGCACATCTTGGCGATGAAAAGCCGAAGTGCAAGACAAAAATACGACTTTTAGGGCAGGATTTGCCAATTTCGCCGGCATTACTGGCCAATATCGGGCGCTTTTGCCATCAGTATCGCCAGCGGCAACGGAGTATTCGCCAGCAACCGAATGACCGGCAGATTTATGCTGCCAGCAATAGTTGTCTGCTCTCCTTCCGGCGGCAACCGTTTCTCTCCCGACGCGCTTGCGGGAAGCACAGCGTAATGCATCACGGCGCTTGCAATATGAGGTACTCGGACGATGCCGGTGCCGCGGAGTTCGATCAAACCGCAGATCGACGCGGGGCAGGTCGCAATCACGGTTTCGTCTCCTTTGGAGATGAGCACCTGATCGTCGGCGACGAGCACGGAATAGATGCCCATGCGCTGTGCTTCATTGATGCAGGCGAAGGCCAGCATCGACTTTCCCCAGCCGGAGGGACCCATGAAGAGAAGGCCGGTCGTGCCGACGACGATGGCCGTTGCGTGGATGTTTGAAGGCGCGCCCGTCATAGGGTGGTATCGGCGGGAAGAGCGAGAATGAAGCGTGCTCCAAGCAGCTTCTCGCTCTCGGGATCGATAATGTTCTCCGCGCGCAGCGAACCACCATGCGCTTCGGCAATCTGGCGACTGATCGATAGGCCGAGGCCCGAATTCTGCCCGAAGCCTTCCGACTCCGGTCGGTCGGTATAGAAGCGCTCGAAGATGCGATCGATATTTTCTGCCTGGATGCCAGGGCCGTTGTCTTCGATATAGACAATGCAGCGCGAGCGGGTTCTGACCAGCCGCACGGTGATCTTGCCATCGTGTTCAGGAACGAAGGAGCGGGCGTTCTCGATGAGGTTGGTGACGACCTGCCCGATGCGCAAGTCGTGGCCGTTTACCACGAAGCGCGTCTTGACGCCCGGTTTGCGCTCGATCGCGAATTCGATCTGCACTTCCTTTTTGCGATTGCGGATTTGCCGCGACACGTCGATGAGGTCGCGAAGCAAAATCTCCAGATCGACCGAACCTGCATCGACCCGCGCCAGTTCCGCATCGAGGCGGGAGGCGTCGGAAATGTCGCTGATCAGGCGGTCGAGGCGGCGAACATCGTGCTGGATAACATCGAGAAGCCGCTTTTTGGACTCGTCCGTTTTGGCGAGCGGTAGCGTCTCGACGGCGCTGCGAAGCGACGTCAGCGGGTTCTTCAGTTCGTGGCTGACGTCGGCCGCAAAGCTTTCGATCGCGTCGATGCGATCGTAGAGAGCCGTCGTCATCTCGCGCAGAGCAATGGAAAGGTTACCGATCTCGTCCTGACGTGCCGAAAAGTCCGGGATTTCCTCGCGCTCCTTCGCGCCACGGCGGACACGAATGGCGGCCGCCGACAGACGCCGCAAGGGATTGGCGATCGTCGACGAGAGGACGAGAGACAAGAGAACGTTGACGAGGGTCGCGACCCCGAACACGCGCATGATGCCCAGGCGCTCGGCGTGGACGATGTTGTCGATATCTCCGGCCTGCGTCGACAATAGCAGCACGCCAAGGACGGCGCGGAAGCGCTGGATCGGAACGGCGACCGACACGATCAGCTCGCCCTTCTCGGTGGTGCGAACCACAGCGCCGCGCACGCCGGTCAGCGCGTTCATCACTTCCGGATAAATAGAGCCGTCGCCGCCCGGGGCTTCCTTGTAGAGAGGCAGATTTCCAGGCTGCAGGACCTTGTTGAAGATGGTCGTGAACCACTGGCCCCAGGTCTGTTCTTCGTCATCGACCGGCGGCAGATCAAAGCGCAGGACCTGACCGCGTGAATAGAGGTGGCGCGAATCGAGCAGCAGGTTGGCGTCAGCGTCGAAAATACGCGCCCGGGTTCTGGTCGGCGAAATCAGACGGCGCAGGACCGGCGCGACCTTCTCCGGATCGATCGGGAACTCGAGGTCCTCGTCGTTGGGAACTGGCGTAATGCTCTGCCCGGCCTGCAGTTCGAGCAGCTTTTCCGGGTCGATGGTGATCGAGTTGGTGTCGACTGAGGCCGAGGCCGAGACGGCACCGGCGATAATTTCGCCCTGCGTCAGAAGGCTTTCGACGCGGGCATCGATCAGCCCTTCGCGAAACTGATTGAGATAGAGAATGCCACCGACGAGAACGACAAGCGCCGCGAGATTGAAGAACAGGATGCGACGCGTCAGGCTCGAAAAGACGGCGTTGCCGAAGATGCGGCGGATGATCGTGAAGGGATGCGACCAACGGCGTCCCCTGACGCGGCGGCTGCTTACGCCTTCCGCCTCATCCAGATCCCTTTCCTGCACCAACTGCGCCAACGATAGGCCCTTTCGGAGAGCGGGTCGCTTTCGCGATCACCACTCTCGACAATTCTCAGATGCCGCGCCGCTTGGGCGTCAGGCTGCTTCGCGGAAGCGGTATCCCACTCCGTAAAGCGTTTCAATCATATCAAAGTCGATATCGACCATCTTGAATTTCTTGCGAAGCCGCTTGATGTGGCTGTCGATGGTGCGATCGTCGACATAGACCTGCTCGTCATAAGCCGCGTCCATCAGCGCGTCACGGCTTTTGACGACCCCCGGACGCTGGGCCAACGAATGCAGGATGAGGAATTCGGTGACCGTTAGCGTCACCGGCTCGCCTTTCCAGGTGCAGGTGTGGCGTTCCTGGTCCATGACCAGCTGACCGCGCTCGAGTGAGCGAGCGAGCTGTTGTGCCGTGCCCGGCTTTGGAGCGGCACCGCCGGCTGCGGCGGCAGCCTCGCGGCTCGATGCACGGCGCAGAACAGCGCGCACCCGCTCGACCAGCAGGCGCTGTGAGAATGGCTTGGTAATAAAGTCATCCGCGCCCATCTTCAGGCCGAACAGCTCATCGATCTCCTCATCCTTGGAAGTGAGGAAGATGACCGGCATGTCGGATTTCTGTCGCAGGCGGCGCAGGAGTTCCATGCCGTCCATGCGCGGCATCTTGATGTCGAAGATGGCAAGCTGCGGCGGGCGGGCGAGAAGACCATCGAGGGCGGAAGCGCCGTCCGTATAAGTCTCGACCTTATATCCTTCAGCCTCAAGTGCGATCGACACCGAGGTGAGGATGTTGCGGTCGTCATCAACGAGCGCGATTGTCGGCATGGTATTCGTCTCCGTCATCTATGCGCGTCTCCAGGAATTTTGAAGGTCCCCCAGGCGGCCTTTCTGAACCGGATGCGCTTATGGGGATAAAGGTGGAACAAATTGTGGCAAAGATAAAGGGTGGGATTGTCGCAAAGTTTTGAAGACAACCAAAAGCTGTGTTGTCAATTTGACGAGCGACTTCTGATTCAAACGATTTAAAATAAAGCGGAAAAATTTAAATCGATTAATAGTTTGATATTACTACATTTTATTGATTTTCGGCTCTTGCGTTTTAAAAAACCAGCCCGTACGGTCAGCCTCAGTTCTTAACGGCACGAGCCTCAAGGGAAGGGAAAGACCATGGAGCTGTTCGGAGTCCACAACCCGGCGATAGAGTTGGCGACGATCGGTTTGGGGAGCGCAAACAGCGCTCGCTATAACTTTACCGCCGCCTCCCTCTATGAAGAATCGATTCGCCGGGGTGAGGCTGAGCTGACCGCCCATGGCGCCTTGAGGGCCCTGACGGGCCAGCACACCGGCCGTTCGCCGAAGGACAAGTTCGTCGTACGTGACGCCAAAACCGATGGCGAGATCTGGTGGGACAACAACAAGCCGATGTCGCCGGAGCACTTCGCGCTGTTGAAGCAGGACATGCTCGCGCATGCCGCCGGCAAGGATCTGTTCGTTCAGGACCTCATCGGAGGTGCTGACGAAAACAACGCGCTGCCGACCCGTGTCGTCACGGAGCTGGCCTGGCATTCGCTGTTCATTCGTAACCTGCTGATCCGCCCAGAGCGCCCGACGCTCGAATCCTTCGTCCCGAAGCTGACGATCATCAACCTGCCGACCTTCAAGGCCGATCCAGCGCGTTACGGCTGCCGCACCGAAACGGTCATCGCTTGCGACCTGACGAATGGCGAAGTGCTGATCGCCGGCACCTTCTATGCCGGCGAGATGAAGAAGTCGGTCTTTACCGTGCTGAATTACCTGCTCCCGGCAAAGGGCGTCATGCCAATGCACTGCTCGGCCAATGTCGGTCCGGCTGGGGATTCCGCTGTCTTCTTCGGCCTTTCGGGCACCGGCAAGACGACGCTTTCGGCGGATCCTGCCCGCACGCTGATTGGCGACGACGAACACGGGTGGGGTGAGGATGGCATCTTCAACTTCGAAGGCGGCTGCTACGCCAAGACGATCCGTCTCTCGGCGGAAGCGGAACCCGAAATCTACGCAACGACGCAGCGCTTCGGCACGATTCTCGAAAACGTCGTTCTGAACGATGAACGCGAACCCGACTTCAACGACGGCTCGCTGACGGAGAACACACGCTGCGCCTACCCACTGGATTTCATTCCGAACGCCTCCAAGACCGGCCTCGCCGGTCACCCGAAGACAATCATCATGCTGACGGCCGATGCCTTCGGCGTCATGCCGCCGATCGCCAAGCTGACGCCAGATCAGGCCATGTACCACTTCCTTTCCGGGTACACCGCCAAGGTGGCCGGTACCGAACGGGGCGTGACCGAGCCGGAGGCGACGTTCTCGACTTGCTTCGGCGCGCCGTTCATGCCACGCCATCCGTCGGAATACGGCAATTTGCTGAAGGATCTGATCGGTCGCCACGGCGTTGAATGCTGGCTCGTCAACACGGGCTGGACCGGCGGGGCTTACGGCACCGGCAAGCGGATGCCGATCAAGGCGACCCGCACGCTGCTGGCCGCAGCACTCTCGGGTGAGCTCGGCAAGGCAGACAGCCGCGTCGACCCGAACTTCGGCTTTGCTGTTCCCGTTGTGGTGCCGGGCGTTGACACGGCCATCCTCGATCCACGTTCTACGTGGCAGGATCCGGTCGCCTATGATGCGCAGGCTAGCAAGCTCGTGACGATGTTCATCGAGAACTTCGCGAAGTTCGAAGGCCACGTGGATGGCGGGGTGCGCGATGCGGCTCCGGGGTTTCGCGCCGCCGCTGAATGATGCGCCAAAACATTGATGATTCACGTGAAACCCGGCGGTCTCCGCCGGGTTTCTTTGTCTGTTCCCAAGGGCCGGCCGATGTGAGATAGAAAATGTATGGCCAGCGAACCGCTTTACATCAACGATCGAATCATCATCGCCGGGTGGGAGTTGACCGAGCAGTTCGTTCTGGCGGGCGGCCCCGGCGGGCAGAACGTCAACAAGGTCTCGACAGCAGTCCAGCTCTTCTTCAACATCCCAAACTCACCGTCCTTGACGGAGCGGGTGAAAGCGAATGCCGTGAAACTGGCCGGGAAGCGCCTCTCGAAAGAGGGCGTGTTGATGATCGAGGCAAGCCGCTTTCGCAGCCAGGATCGCAACCGCGAAGACGCGCGCGAGCGGCTGAAGGAACTGATTCTCGAGGCGGCAAAACCGCCACCGCCACCGCGCAAGAAAACCAAGCCGACAAAGGGGTCGGTCGAGCGCCGGCTGAAGGAGAAATCGGGCCGTGCGGAGGTGAAGAAGATGCGCGGGCGACCGCTCGGAGATTGATATGCTGAAGCTTCCGAACGGCGTCAGTCATCGTCCTGACTATCTGGACCGGCCGCGACAGCAGGCTTTGGTGGATATTGTCAGGTCGATCGTGGCGGATGCGCCGCTCTTCGTGCCCGTCATGCCTGGCACCGGCAGGCCGATGTCGGTGCGCATGACGAATTGCGGACCGCTCGGCTGGGTAACCGACAAGGAGCGCGGCTATCGCTATCAGCCGACCCACCCCGTTACGGGCAAGCCCTGGCCGGACATGCCTGTGGAATTGATCGAGATCTGGAACGACGTCTCTGGCTATGACAAGCCGCCACAGGCCTGCCTCGTCAACTTCTACTCCGACGAGGCCCGCATGGGACTGCATCAGGACAAGGATGAACAGGACCTTGCAGCGCCTGTTGTGTCGATCTCGCTCGGCAATAGCTGCCTGTTTCGCGTCGGTGGCCTCGCGCGCGACGACCGCACGCTTTCCTTCAAGCTCTCAAGCGGCGATGTCGTGATCTTGGGTGCGGAAGGGCGCCTTTGCTTCCATGGCGTCGACAGGATCTATCCATCGACGTCGACCTTGCTGAAGAATGGCGGCCGGATCAATCTGACGCTTCGCCGGGTAACGGCCTAGAGCTTCCTCAATGCGACCTGTTCTATTAGGTGATTGTTGCCCTTGCGCAGGATAAGGTCGGCACGCGGGCGCGTCGGGAGGATGTTTTCCCGCAGGTTCTTCAGGTTGATGTTTTCCCAGAGGCCTTCGGCAATCGTCAGCGCTTCCTCCTCGCTGATCGAGGCATAGCGGTGGAAGAAGGAGTGGGGATCGCGAAACGCCGTTTCGCGCAGCCGCAGGAAACGCGTCACATACCAGTCGTGAATCCGACTTTCATCCGCATCGATGTAGATCGAGAAGTCGAAGAAGTCGGAAACCATCGGAACGATCTTGCCGCCAGCCGGCAGGTCGCGCGACTGCAGCACGTTGATGCCCTCGAAGATCAGAATATCCGGCCGATCGACGATCTTGTACTCGTTCGGCAGCACGTCATAGACAAGATGCGAATAGGACGGTGCCTTGACGTTCGGCTGCCCAGCCTTGATCGCGGCCAGGAAACGCAGGATCGCGCCGGTGTCGTAGCTCTCGGGAAAACCCTTGCGCTGCATCAGGTTTTCACGCTGCAGCACGGCATTCGGGTGCAGGAAGCCGTCCGTGGTGACAAGATCCACCTTTGGACTGGACGGCCAGCGCGACAGCAGTTCCTTCAGGATACGGGCGGTCGTCGATTTGCCGACAGCCACGGAGCCGGCGATGCCGATCACGAAGGGAGTCTTCGCGACGTTGGAGAGGCTGAGGAAGCGATTGCGCTGCTCGAACAGCAGCTGCGAGGATTCCACATGCGCCGACAGAAGGCGCGACAGCGACAGATAGATGCGCCGCACTTCATCGAGGTCGATGGGGTCGCCCATGGAGCGCAGCCGCTTGACCTCGTCCCCCTTCAGGGTGAGCGGCGTATCCGCCCGGAAGCGCGCCCATTCCTCGGAAGAAAAGAAGTGATAGGGCGAATAGGCATTCGCCTGAAAATGATCGAGCGTTTCGGGCGCTCCGATGAGCTGTCTTGCGATACTCATGAACTTTGCCGGCTCGCCTTTTCTTTCAGGCCGGATTGAGCGGTACGGCGCTCAAGCTCCGCCATGACACTTTGCAACGGAATGCCTGCGACCTTCAATACGACCAATAGGTGATAGAGCAGGTCGGCGGCTTCATAGGTAAGGTTTTCGCGGTCATCGGCGATCGCTGCAATCACGGTCTCGATCGCCTCTTCGCCGAGTTTCTTGGCCGCTTTTGGCTGACCGGCAGAAACGAGCTTTGCCGTCCAGGATTCTTCCGGAGAGGCCTTCGATCGCGCATCGACGATCTTTTCCAGGTCTGCGAGGGTAAATTCGCTCATGATTCCGCTTTCCACTCAATCCAGACGCATGTCGATGCCGCACGACGACATATAGCGCTTCGCTTCCCCGACGGAATAGGTACCAAAGTGGAAGATCGAAGCAGCCAGAACGGCATTGGCATGTCCTTGCTTGACCCCGGCCACGAGGTCATCGAGGTCGCCGACGCCGCCCGAAGCTATCACCGGCACCCGAACCGAATCCGCTATGGCACGCGTCAGTTCGAGATCGTAGCCGACCTTCGTCCCGTCCCGGTCCATTGAGGTAACAAGCAGCTCGCCGGCGCCACGCTCGACCATTTTCCGAGCGAAATCCACGGCATCGATGCCGGTCGCATTGCGGCCACCATGCGTATAGATCTCCCAGGCGCTGACATCCCCTTGGACAGGCACTGTCCGCCGCTTGGCGTCGATCGAGACGACGATGCATTGGTCGCCGAACTTGTCGGCGGCCTCCGCAACGAAATCCGGATTGTTGACGGCGGCCGAGTTGATAGAGATCTTGTCCGCGCCACAAAGCAGCAGCTTGCGAATGTCAGCGATGGTGCGAACGCCGCCGCCGACGGTGACAGGCATGAAGCATTGCTCGGCGGTGCGAGCGACGACATCGAAGATCGTCTCGCGATTGTCCGAGGAAGCGGTAATGTCGAGAAAGCAAAGTTCGTCGGCGCCGGCGGCATCGTAGGCCTTGGCGGCCTCGACCGGGTCTCCGGCATCTACCAGATTGACGAAGTTGACACCCTTGACGACGCGGCCGTCCTTGACGTCGAGGCAGGGAATGACGCGAGCCTTGAGGGTCATTGTGCAGTCTCCTTTGCGCGTGCGGCTGAAATCAGCGCCAGCGCTTCTTGCGGGTCGATGCGTCCATCATAGAGCGCGCGGCCGGAAATCGCACCCTCGAGCTTGCGTGCGTCGGGCTCGAGCATCCGCTTCACGTCCTCGATCGAAGCAAGGCCGCCGGACGCGATGACGGGGATCGATACGGCTTCGGCAAGCTCGAGCGTCGACGACCAGTTGATGCCGGCAAGGATGCCGTCGCGGTCGATGTCGGTGTAGATGATCGCGGCAACGCCGGCGCCCTCGAACTTCTTCGCGAGCTCGATGACGCCGAGCTCGGAGGCCTCGGCCCAACCCTCGACCGCGACTTTGCCGCCCTTGGCATCGATTCCGACAGCAACACGGCCGGGAAACCTCTTGCAGGCTTCAATCACGAGCGCCGGATCGCGCACGGCGATCGTTCCGAGAATGACGCGGGCAAGGCCGCGCGACAGCCAATTCTCGATATGGTCGAGTGTACGGATGCCGCCACCAAGCTGAACGGGGTTCTTCGTTGCCTTCAGGATCGCGTCGACAGCAGCGCCGTTGACGCTTTCGCCAGCAAAGGCGCCATTCAAGTCAACGACATGCAGCCATTCGAATCCCTGGTCTTCAAAGGCCTTCGCCTGAGCTCCTGGATCGGGATTGTAGACGGTTGCCTGGTCCATATCGCCAAGCTTGAGGCGAACGCACTGCCCATCCTTGAGGTCAATTGCGGGAAATAGGATCATTCTGTCAGTCCTTGCAATGCGCGAGCTCAAGGCTTCCAGCGCAGGAAATTGGCAATCAGGGCGAGGCCGAGCTTCTGGCTCTTTTCGGGATGGAACTGGGCTCCGGCCATGTTGTCGCGACCGACGAAGGCGGTGATCGGGCCGCCGTAATCGGCCGTCGCGAGCACGTCGGCGGGGTTTTTCGCCGCCAGATGGTAGGAATGCACAAAATAGGCATGCAGCCCGTTCGGCCCCGTCGGAATGCCGTCGAACAACGGGTGGGGGGATTTCAGATCCAGCGTATTCCAGCCGATCTGTGGAATCTTCAGATTGGCATCACCTGGCGTCATTTCGACGACATCGCCGGGTATCCAGCCAAAGCCATCCGTGACGGTCTTCTCGAGACCGCGCGATGACATCAACTGCATGCCGACGCAAATACCAAGGAAGGGCCGGGCCTTCTTCTCAACCACATCGATCAGAGCGTCCGACATGCCGGAAACGGCATCGAGGCCGCGTCGGCAGTCGGCATAGGCGCCAACACCCGGCAGCACCACGCGATCGGCGGCGGATACAACCTCGGCCTTGTCGGTCAGATCGATCGAGGCATCGATGCCGACTTCCCGCGCGGCCCGTTCGAAGGCCTTCGTCGCCGAACGCAGGTTGCCGGAACCGTAGTCTATAATTGCGACGCGCATTCAGCGTCCTCCATCAAAACCAAAGAGACCGAGCGAGGTGGCGTTGCCGTGTCGCGGGGCATGGGCTGCGGGATCCCATTGCGGCGACGGCGCCGGGCGGCTGTCGCCGGCGTCGGTCTGGACATTCAAAAAGTAGACTTCTTCTGCGGTCTGCAGCGAGTCGGCGGAAACGAGGTCGGCCTCAGCCCAGCCCTTCGCAACCAGATTGCGGATGCGAAGATTCTGGCCCTCGAGCGCCACCAGCAGACTGGTGCCGAAGGTGATCGTAACGCCGACGGGCCAGAGGTCTGCGCGGTCTGCCAGCGCACCGCCAAGGCTTTGCAGGAGAAATGCCGCGATGGCGTAGAGCCACAGCCGGTGGAAGGCCAGCCATACCCAGGGGAAGAGAAACCCGAGCACGGTAAAACCGTCGCGAATGAAGCGCGTCTTCTCGTGGTTGGAGTCTGTTCCGCTAGGCGCAGTCAGAACCAAATAGCTGGAAGTCATGTCGTCAAGCTCCCTCAGGGGGCTCAGACGAGCGTGCCCTTCGTCGAGGGAACACGGCCCGCCTGTCTCGGATCGATCTCTGTCGCCGTACGCAGCGCGCGGGCAACGGCCTTGAAGCACGTCTCTGCAATATGGTGGTTGTTGGCACCATAATGGTTGAGAATATGCAAGGTGATGCCGGCGTTCTGGGCAAGCGCCTGGAAGAATTCGCGAACGAGTTCGGTGTCGAACGTGCCGATCTTCGGCGCGCTGAAGGTGACGTTCCAGACAAGGAAGGGGCGACCGGAGAGGTCGACGGCTGCCTTCGTCATCGTCTCGTCCATGGCGAGGTCGATCGATGCATAGCGCGTGATGCCGCGGCGGTCGCCGAGTGCCTTGGCAATCGCCTGGCCGATCGCGATACCGGTGTCTTCCACTGTATGGTGGTCGTCGATATGGAGATCGCCCTTGGTCTCGATTTCCATGTTGATCAGCGAATGTCGTGACAGCTGGTCGAGCATATGGTCGAAGAAGCCGACGCCAGTCGAAATTTTCGACTTTCCGGTGCCGTCGAGATTGACGGAAACGGAAACCGAAGTCTCGTTCGTCTTGCGGGACACGGTACCCGTGCGGCTTGCTGCGGTCTCGGCCATAAGGCTGCTCCATCGGGAAATACGGGCGTTCCTTATCAGGCGTGCCGCGAAATATCCAGAACCGCGGCAGCAGAAAAAGACGCCATTTGCAATCGGCATTCACGCACTTACATAGGGCTCGACAGGGCCGGCGTTCGGCCCGACACAACAAGCCCGGCAGACGGGCAAAGGTGAATAGATGACAACGATTATTACAGTTCGAAAGGGCGGTAAGGTCATCATGGCCGGCGATGGTCAGGTAAGCCTCGGCCAGACCGTGATGAAGGGCAACGCCCGCAAGGTGCGGCGCATCGGCAAGGGCGAGGTCATTGCCGGTTTCGCAGGCGCCACTGCGGATGCGTTCACGCTCCTCGAACGCCTCGAAAAGAAGCTCGAGCAATATCCGGGGCAGCTGATGCGCGCCGCCGTCGAGCTTGCCAAGGATTGGCGCACGGACAAGTATCTCCGCAACCTCGAAGCCATGATGCTCGTCGCTGACAAGCAGGTGACGCTGGCGATAACAGGCAACGGCGATGTTCTCGAGCCGGAGCACGGCGCCATGGCGATCGGTTCGGGTGGCAATTATGCGCTCGCTGCGGCCCGCGCCCTGATGGACACAGACAAATCCGCCGAAGAGGTCGCGCGTCGCGCCCTCGATATTGCCGCCGATATTTGCGTCTACACGAACCATAATGTGGTGGTGGAAACGCTCGACGCCGAAGCTTGACCCGGTTTCAAAGATTCACGCCCCGATGGGATATTCGATATGACCACATTTTCCCCCCGCGAGATCGTTTCCGAACTTGACCGCTACATCATCGGCCAGCATGAGGCCAAGCGCGCGGTGGCAATCGCGCTGCGCAACCGTTGGCGTCGCCACCAGCTCGATCCGGATCTACGCGACGAAGTGATGCCAAAGAACATCCTGATGATCGGCCCGACCGGTGTCGGCAAGACGGAAATCTCTCGCCGTCTCGCCAAGCTGGCGGGCGCGCCCTTCATCAAGGTTGAAGCGACCAAGTTCACCGAAGTCGGTTACGTCGGACGCGACGTGGAGCAGATCATCCGCGATCTCGTCGAGGTCGGCATCGGGCTCGCACGCGAGAAGAAGCGGAGCGAAGTGCAGGCAAAGGCGCATATGAGCGCCGAGGAACGCGTTCTCGATGCGCTCGTCGGCGCCACGGCCTCGCCGGCGACCCGTGACAGCTTCCGCAAGAAGCTGCGCAACGGTGAACTTGATGACAAGGAGATCGATATCGAGATCGCCGACACCGGTACCGGCATGGGTGGCTTCGACATTCCCGGCATGCCGGGCGCAAATATCGGCGTGCTCAACCTCTCCGAAATGTTCGGGAAGGCGATGGGTGGCCGCACCAAGAAGGTCCGCACGACGGTCAAGGCATCCTACACGGATCTGATCCGCGACGAGTCCGACAAGCTGATCGACAACGAAGTTATCCAGCGCGAGGCGGTTCGTGCGGTCGAGAATGACGGCATCGTCTTCCTCGACGAGATCGACAAGATCGCCGCTCGCGACGGCGGCATGGGTGCCGGCGTTTCGCGCGAAGGCGTGCAGCGCGACCTGCTTCCCCTGGTCGAAGGAACGACGGTCTCGACGAAGTACGGGCCGGTGAAGACGGACCACGTCCTTTTCATCGCCTCCGGCGCATTCCATGTCTCCAAGCCGTCCGATCTGTTGCCGGAATTGCAGGGTCGTCTGCCGATCCGCGTCGAACTGCGCGCGCTCACAAAGGAAGACTTCCGCCGTATCCTGACGGAAACCGAGGCGAGTCTTATCAGGCAGTACAAGGCGCTGATGGAAACGGAAGGCCTCACCCTCGAATTCACTGACAATGGCATTGATGCCCTGGCTGATGTGGCCGTCCACTTGAATTCGTCTGTCGAAAACATCGGCGCCCGTCGCCTTCAGACCGTCATGGAGCGCGTTCTGGACGAAATCTCCTTCAACGCTCCGGATCGCGGCGGCTCGACCGTGACGATTGACGCCGACTACGTCCGCGAGCACGTCGGTGACCTGGCGCAGAACACAGATCTGTCCCGGTTCATTCTGTGATGAACAAGCATCGGGTCCTGTCCTTACTGATGTGACGCCGCGATTTTGACAGCTTAGACTCTCGACAGCGGGCCCTTTACTTTTTAGTGAAGGGCTCGTCTCGTTATCGGCGCCAGCATTATTCGGCCAAGATTGTGGTCCAGTCAGCGCGCTTCGCGACAATGCCAAAATGATGGGAATGCTGATCGTGCGACGCCTTCTGACAAGCCTCCTGATTGCTGCTGCGGTGCTGACCTCGGTGCCTGCTTTTGCCATGCAGGTGGTGCCGTCAGGTAATCGTCATGCCGAGCAACCGGATGTTCCGGACGCCTCGGTTCGTCGCACCAAGGGCACGAAGAGCTCGTTCGATCGGAAATACGAGAAGGTCCGTGACCTCTTGGCCACGGATCACGAACTGATGGGCAAGATCAAGAAAGTTTCGGCCGCTTATGGCATCGACCCGATCCACGTGGTCGGTGCGATCGTCGGCGAACATACCTACAATGTCGACGCCTATGACCGCCTGCAATCCTATTACGTGAAGGCCGCTTCCTATGCCGGCCAGAGCTTCCGTTTCGCCTATGATGGCGAGGACGTGGACGATTTCGTCAAGCGGCCGGAGTTTGCCGAATGTAGCGGCAAGGGCGATTCCTACACGTTGTGGAGCTGCCGTGAGGACGTCTGGGAAAGGGACTTCCGAGGCAAGACGGTCGGTGGCAAGAGCTACCCGAACAACCGCTTCAGTGCCGTCTTCTTTCAGCCCTTCTACGCTGGTCAGACCTTCGGCCTCGGCCAGATCAACCCGCTGACCGCGCTGATGCTCTCGGATCTCGTCTCCAAGGTCTCAGGTTATGAAAAGCTGAACGAGAGGGACGCCGGTGCCGTCTACAAGGCAATCATGGAGCCCGATATCTCGCTAGCCTTCGTCGCTGCCTCCATTCGCCGCTCGATCGACGATTACAAACAGATCGCCGACATGGACATTTCCAAGAATCCGGGCCTGACCGCCACCCTCTATAATGTCGGCAATTCGCGCCAGCGCGCGGCGGCCCTGGCGGCCAAGAACCGCGCTTCAGGCAAAACCGTCTGGCCGGAGGAAAACTATTACGGCTGGTTGGTCAACGACAAGCTGGACGAGTTGGAGCGCCTGCTCTAGCTTCCGCCTTGCCGGGAAGAGTTTAGAATCTTCCGCGAAAGGCTGAATTCTCATGGACATGCGTCCGGATCCCTTTGAGCCGCCGGCACCGTTGCCCCGCACGGTGCCACCGAGCCGCCTTGAGATCATCCGCACCATCCTGCGCAATCCGCTGGAGCTCTGGGGCGAGCCTTCCTACACGCTGCCGTGGATCCAGACACGGTTCTTTCGGGAAAGAACCCTGATCGTCAACGATCCCGGTTTGATCCGCCATGTTCTCGTCGACAATGCCACGAATTACCGCATGTCGGATATTCGCCAACTCATCTTGCGCCCGATCCTGCGTGACGGTCTGCTGACGGCGGAAGGAGAGGTTTGGAAGCGATCCCGCAAGGCGGTATCACCGGTCTTCACGCCGCGCCACGCAAATGGCTTCGCCGGGCAGATGCTTCGCCAGTCCGAGGACTACGCGACAAAATACGAATCCGCTGGCAGAGACGGCAAGGTCTTCGAGATTGCCGCCGACATGACGGAACTGACCTTCGCCATGCTCGCCGATACGCTGTTCTCAGGCGAGATCGTCACCTCCTCCGATAGCTTTGCCGACGATGTAAACGCACTCCTCCACCGCATGGGGCGCGTCGACCCGATGGATCTCCTGCGCGCGCCCTCATGGGTTCCGCGCGTCACCCGCATCGGCGGTCAGAAGGTGCTGGACAAGTTCCGAAACATCGTGCGCCAGACCATGGATGCCCGGCTCGCGCGTATGCAAGCCGATCGAGCCTCCGCGCCGGACGACTTTTTGACCTTGCTCCTTGATCAGGCTGCAACCGGCGGGCTGACGAACGACGAGATCGAAGACAATATTCTCACCTTCATCGGCGCGGGCCACGAAACGACGGCGCGGGCGCTCGCCTGGACGCTCTATTGCGTTGCCAACACGCCGCACATCCGCGAGGCGATGGAGGAGGAGATCGATCGCGTGCTGGCCCAGGATGTCGAGCCGGTAAAATGGCTCGACCTGATGCCTTACACGCGCGCCGCCTTCGAGGAGGCGCTGCGGCTCTATCCGCCGGCGCCGTCGATCAATCGCGCCGCCATCGCCGCCGATCGCTGGACCGATGCGAAAGGCGAAACGGTCGAGATCGAGGCCGGAGTTACCGTTCTCATCATGCCGTGGACGCTCCATCGTCACGAGCTCTATTGGGACAAGCCACGCGCCTATATCCCGGAACGGTTCCTGCCGGAGAATCGCGCCAAGATCGGGCGTTTCCAGTTCCTCCCGTTCGGCGCGGGTCCGCGGGTCTGCATCGGCGCGACCTTTGCCCTGCAGGAGGCTGTTATCGCTCTGGCCGTGCTGATGCACCGGTTCCGCTTCGATATGACGGACAAGACAAGGCCATGGCCGGTTCAGAAACTGACGACGCAGCCGCAAAATGGCCTGCCGATGCGCGTCACGCCGCGGTCTTTGTCCGTAGCGGCATAAATCTTTCGAATTATTGCATAATTGACTATGAATGAAAGCCGCGCAAAGTGGCAGCATGAAAAAGCTGCCGTGGTCTTGGGAGACATTGAATGAGCCGCATCGATAAAAACGGTCTTGCTGTTGAACCCGTCCTTCATGAGTTCCTGGTGAAGGAGGCGTTGCCCGGCCTGCAGATCGATGCCGACAAGTTCTTTGCAGATTTCTCGGCCATCGTTCACGATCTGGCTCCGCGCAATCGCGAACTGCTTACCAAGCGCGATGCACTTCAGCTTCGAATCGATGATTGGTACCGTCAGCATGGCGCGCCGACCGACATGGAAGCGTACCAGGCGTTTCTGCGGGATATCGGCTATATCCTGCCGGAAGGCTCCGATTTTCAGGTATCGACCGCCAACGTTGATCCCGAGATCGCCTCGATCGCCGGTCCGCAGCTCGTCGTTCCCGTCATGAATGCGCGCTATGCGCTGAACGCCGCCAACGCGCGCTGGGGCTCGCTCTACGATGCGCTTTACGGGACCGATGCGATTCCCGAGAGCGATGGCGCCGAAAAGGGCAAGAGCTACAATCCGAAGCGCGGCGAGAAGGTCATCGGCTGGGTTCGCAATTTCCTCGATACCGCTGCTCCGCTCGACAGCTGGAACTGGAAGGATGTCGCGACCTTTGCTGTCAAGGATGGTGCACTCGCCATCACTTCGACTGACGGCGAGCATGTTTCGCTGACCGATGCGGCGCATTTTGCCGGCTATCTGGGCGATGCCGCGGCGCCGACGCAGATCCTGTTAAAGAACAACGGCATCCATATCGACATCGTCATCGACGCCTCGACCGCGATCGGCAAGAGCGATCCGGCGCACATCTCCGACGTCTGGCTGGAATCGGCGATTACGACGATCATGGACTGCGAGGACTCGGTTGCAGCAGTTGACGCCGAAGACAAGGTCGTCGTCTATCGCAATTGGCTCGGCCTCATGAAGGGCGACCTGCAGGAGGAGGTGTCCAAGGGTGGCTCGAGCTTCATCCGCAAGCTCAATCCCGATTTGGAGTACAGCGGCCCGACCGGTACGCCCTTCGAAGTGCATCGCCGGTCGCTGATGCTCGTGCGCAACGTCGGCCATCTCATGACGAATCCCGCCATCCTCGATCGTGACGGCAACGAAGTGCCGGAAGGGATCATGGACGCCATGATCACCGGCATGATTGCGCTCTACGACGTCGGCCCCAATGGCCGGCGCAAGAATTCCCGCGCCGGTTCGGTCTATGTCGTCAAGCCAAAGATGCATGGACCCGAGGAAGTCGCCTTCGCTGCCGAGATCTTTTCGCGCGTCGAGGATGCCCTCGGCATGGCGCGCAATACCATCAAGATGGGCATTATGGACGAGGAGCGGCGCACTACCGTCAATCTCAAGGAGTGCATCCGCGCCGCCCGCGAACGCGTCGTCTTCATTAACACCGGTTTCCTGGACCGCACCGGCGATGAAATCCATACCTCGATGGAAGCCGGGCCGATGATCCGCAAGGGCGATATGAAGCAGGCTGCCTGGATCGGCGCCTACGAGAACTGGAACGTCGACATCGGCCTTGAATGCGGTCTTTCCGGCCATGCGCAGATCGGCAAGGGGATGTGGGCCATGCCGGATCTGATGGCGGCGATGCTGGAGCAGAAAATCACGCACCCGAAAGCCGGCGCCAATACTGCCTGGGTTCCGTCCCCAACCGCTGCGACGCTGCATGCGACCCATTATCACCGCATCAACGTCGCCCGCGTTCAACAGGGTCTGAAGGACCGTGCGCGCGCCAAGCTCTCCGATATTCTTTCAGTCCCCGTAGCGGTTCGTCCGAATTGGACGCCGGAGGAAATCCAGCGTGAACTCGACAACAATGCCCAGGGCATTCTCGGTTACGTTGTCCGCTGGGTCGATCAGGGCGTTGGCTGCTCCAAGGTGCCCGACATCAACAATGTCGGACTTATGGAAGACCGCGCGACGCTGCGCATCTCCGCCCAGCATATGGCCAATTGGCTGCATCATAAGGTCACGACCGAAGCGCAGATCGCCGAGACGATGAAGCGCATGGCCGCAGTCGTCGACCAGCAGAATGCATCCGATCCCGCCTACGTGCCAATGGCAACCGATTTCGACGGTTCGATCGCCTTCCAGGCGGCACTCGATCTTGTCTTGAAGGGCAGGGCACAGCCGAACGGCTATACCGAGCCTGTCCTCCATCGCCGCCGCCTCGAACTGAAGGGCAAGCAGGCTATCTAAGAACAAATCAATAGAAAATGCCGCCGAAACAATGTTCCGGCGGCCTTTCTAATACCCCATTTCGGCAACAGCTTACTGGATAACGATGACCTTCGAAGTCGTCTTGCCCGGACGTACGCGGCTGTAGAGGTCGATAACGTCCTGGTTCATCAGACGAATGCAGCCCGAGGAGGCCGCGGTGCCGATCGAAGCCCATTCCGGCGTGCCGTGCAGGCGGAAGAGGGTGTCCTGACCCTTTTCGTTGAAGAGATACATGGCGCGCGCGCCGAGCGGGTTGCTGAGGCCAGGGCCCATGCCCTCTTCGACATACTTGGCAACTTCCGGCTTGCGCTCGGCCATTTCCTTCGGCGGATGCCAGGTCGGCCATTCCTGCTTCCATGCGACATAGGCCGTGCCTGCCCAGGCGAAGCCCTGCTTGCCGACACCGATGCCGTAACGCATCGCCTTGCCGCCGGGCAGGATGTAATAGAGGAAGCGCTCGCGGGTGTTGACGATGATCGTGCCCGGACGCTCGGTGGTTTCGTAAGAGACGATCTGGCGGCGGAACTGCGGCTTGACCTTCTGGATCGGAATCGCCGGCAGCGAATATCCGGCATCCGTCGTCACGCCATAGGCGTCGTCAAAGATCTGCGCGGTCTGGACGGTCGGGCCCGGCACGGCCTTGTCTTCAACGGAGGCGCTCTCGGTAGTCGAAGAGCAACCGGCCAGAGCGAGCGTCGCCATCAGGCCGAATACAGGAAATGCATTGCGGATACGCATGGATGTCTCTTAGGAAATGGGCAAGGGGAAACGGTCTTTTGAACCATCTTTGATTATGGTTTATTTTCGATTAACTTTGCCTTTGCAAGCTGTTGCAGTGCGGCAAAATCAATACGCAGCGGCAAATTAGAAGCGCATGGTTTTTTTGCAACAACGCGCGCGCCAGACCTACGGTTATCCATGACGATTTTGAGTGTTTACAATAACAATCCGTTAATAGACGGCCGGCAGTCGGACAGAGCTATGCTCGTGCGGCGCGGGACTCAGATTTTACTTCATGAGATGCGTCACGCCGTGTTGCCGGAGCTGTCGCTTGCGAGCGGACGCCGGGCGGATCTGATCACCATTTCGGAGAAGGGCGAAATCTGGATCATCGAGATCAAGACCTCGATCGAGGACTTTCGCGTCGACCGCAAGTGGCCGGACTATCGCCTGCATTGTGATCGGCTGTTTTTTGCCACGCACAAGGATGTTCCGCTTGAGATTTTCCCCGAGGGCTGCGGGTTGTTTTTATCGGATGGCTACGGCGCGCATATGATCCGCGAGGCGCCCGAACATCGCCTTGCGCCAGCGACGCGTAAATCCGTGACGCTCAATTTCTCCCGCGTAGCCGCCCAGCGCCTGCTGATGGCCGAATGGGCAAACGGCAAGCCGTTTGAAGTCGACGATATTTAGGGTTATTTCGGCGCGCGCTTGGCGAGGATCCGCTGCAGCGTGCGGCGATGCATATTGAGCCGCCGCGCGGTCTCCGAAACATTGCGCTCGCACATTTCATAGACCCGCTGGATATGCTCCCAACGCACACGGTCGGCTGACATCGGGTTTTCCGGTAGCTCTGCTTTCTCGCCCGCCCGCTGCGTCAGGGCGGCATAGACGTCGTCCGCATCGGCGGGCTTTGCCAGATAATCGACCGCGCCGAGCTTCACAGCGGTAACGGCTGTTGCAATATTGCCGTAGCCGGTCAGAACGATGATCCGGGTATCGTCGCGGCGCTGGCGGATTGCCTCGATTACGTCCAGACCGTTGCCATCACCAAGCCGCAGGTCCACGACGGCATATTTCGGTGGATGGCTCTTGGACTTGGCAACACCTTCGGCGACTGACTCAGCTGTCTCGACCGTGAAGCCTCGTGTCTCCATCGCGCGCGCCAGACGGCGCAGGAAGGGACCGTCATCGTCAACGATCAGCAAGCTGGCGTCCGGACCGATATGATCCGCATTGGCGAGGGAGGAATCGTGGTCAAGCTCGTTCATATCTATCAATCCCGGCGGCTGCCCCGCCTGATATAAGTCAATTATTCAGCTTTTTCATTATGCCCATAGCGTCATTTTGTCGAATTCGCATCGATCAGCATGCGCGGCCATTCGACACGGACACGCGCTCCGGCGGCTTCCGGCATGCGGTTCTCGAAGACCAACGACGCGCCGGATCGTTCCAGGAGCGTCTTGGCGATAAAGAGGCCAAGTCCCAGCCCACCGGCCCGGTCCTCCCGTTGCCGCTTCGTGACGTAGGGCTCGCCGATCCGGGTCAGGATATCGGAAGAATAGCCCTCTCCATCGTCCTCGATGGTGATGCGGACCTTTCTCAGATCGTGTTCGACCGTGACCGTTACCTTGTCGCGCGCGTAGTCGACGGCGTTCTCGATCAGATTGCCGAGCCCGTACATGATGCCGGCATTGCGGTCGGTGATAGGCTCGCCCTTGCGCGGGCTCTTCTCGATGAGCTCGAGTTTGATCCCGAACTCCCTGTGCGGCGCCACGATCTCTTCCATCATGGATGAGAGCGGCAGCCGCCGAAGATGGGCCTCGCCCTCTGCCGAGAGCGTCGCCAGCCGCCGCAGGATGTCGCGGCAGCGCTCGCTCTGGCTCCGCAGGAGTTGCACGTCCTCGCGAAAGCGATCGTCATCCTTCAGTTCCCGTTCCATTTCCTTGGCAACCACGCTGATGGTGGCAAGCGGCGTTCCGAGTTCGTGTGCCGCTGCTGCGGCAAGACCGTCCAGCTGCGAAAGGTGTTTCTCCCGCTGCAGCACGAGTTCGGTTGCCGCCAGCGCGTCGGCGAGCTGGCTCGCCTCCATTGAGACCCGGTATGCATAGAAGGCGGCGAAGGCCATGGTCGATGCGATCGAGCACCAGACGCCGAACTGCATCACCGTGTGCACATTGATCTCGACCCCGTCGAACCACGGCAAGGGAAAGGGTGAAAAGGCAAGGATGGTGATGCAGACCATCGCAATGATAATGAGCACCGTGCTGAAGCGGATCGGCTGCGATGCGAAGGAAATGATCACGGGAACGCAGACGAGCGCGGCGAAGGGATTAGCAAGGCCGCCGGTGATGAAGAGCAGTGCGCAAAGCTGCAGTAGATCGAAACCGAGCAGTGCGAAGGCGGCGCCTGGGTAGAGCCGGTGCGTCGGCGGGTAGCGGATCATCAGGTAGAAGTTGACCGCCGCCAGCGCCGCGATCAGCAACCCGCAGGCAATAAGCGGAAGCGGAAACTTCAGCCAGAAGGCAACGATGAACACCGTCACGGCCTGGCCGCCGACGGCAAGCCATCTCAGCCGCACCAGCGTCTGCAGTCTCAGGCGCCTGCTGTTGTGCCTATCCTCTTCCGACGAACTTTCGACAGTATCGACCATTTGACATTCCTTGGGCCATGCTAGGGCTCATGTACCACGCGGTTTTGCCCTTGTCGTCGGCGGGGCGTCCTCCGGCCGTTCCGGCCAGGGGTGCTTGGGATAGCGGCCGCGCATGTCGGCGCGCACGTCCTTCCACGATCCGGCCCAGAAGCCCGGCAGGTCGCGTGTCGTCTGGATCGGTCGGTGCGCGGGCGACGTCAGTTCCAGAAGCAGCGGCAGCCTTCCGCCTCCAATTGCCGGGTGCTGCTTGAGGCCGAAGAGTTCCTGCACGCGGATCGTCAGAGTCGGCTCCTCGCCGTCGTACTGGATCGGATGCCGCTGTCCCGTCGGCGCTTCGAAATGCGTCGGGGCGAGGCGGGAAAGATCCCGCTGCAGCTCGTGCGGGATCAGCGCCATCAACCCGTTCGAAAGAGCAGACGAGGAAATGTCGGAAATCCCGCGGGCATCCGTCTGGTAGGGAACGAACCACTCGTCCAGCCGCGCAAGCAGTGCCTGGTCGCTGACATCAGGCCACGGATCGCCGATGTTGCGATGAAGAAAGCCGATGCGTTCACGCAGCTGCATGGCTTCCTTGGAAAAGGGCAGCAGTTCCAGCCCCAGCTCGCGCACGCCTTCCGCCAGCGCGCGGCTGACGGTTTCGCCGGTTGGACGCGGCAGTGGCGTCTCCTCGAAGACAATGGCGCCGAGCCGCGTCGCGCGCCGGGCTCTGACCTGCCGGCTCTGGCGGTCGAAGAAGACCTGATTGTCGGTGGAAATGGCGCCAGGTAGCTCTTCCTCGATCTCGCCACGCGAAACCTCTGCTGCAGCCAGAATTCGCCCCTGTGCCGCCCGGCCGGTCAAGTCGGCGATGACGAGCATCTGGGTGCCGGCAAGTCGCTCGGTTTCCGGCAGCTCCGCACCGCGCCCGTTCGCCATCAGGAATCGGCCTCTGCCGCCGCGTTGCAGCGCGATTCGGTCGGGAAAGGCGTGCAGCAGAAGGCGTCCCGTCTGGCTCGGTTCCGTTGACTTTGCGACATCGAGACCCTTGGCCAGTCGAGCCGCCAGCTGGCGCGCGCCCTCCGCGCGCTCACCTCGTTCCGACCGGAAGCGTCGCATCCGTTCCTCGAGGTCAATACCGGGACCACCGAGGCCCTGTTCGGTCAGCAGCACGGCAAGGGCGGCCGCATCTCTCGCTTGTCCCGTCTCGCCGGCTGAGATCACCATGGCGGCCAAACGTGGCGGCAGCGCAAGGTCACGCATCGTCCGTCCGCGCGCGGTGAGTGCGCCGTCCTTGTCTAGCGCGCCGAGTTGCAACAAGAGCGCGCGCGCCTCCGCCAGCGTCGTCTCCGGCGGCTGGTCGACGAAGGACAGCGCGCGGGCATCCTGAACGCCCCAGTGGGCAAGGTCGAGGACCAGGCCGGAGAGATCGCTGGAGAGAATCTGCGGCGGCGTGAAAGCCGGCAAGGCCGCGGTCTGTCCCTGATGCCAGAGGCGGATGGCGATGCCGGGCTCGGTTCGGCCGGCTCGCCCGGAACGCTGGTCGGCGGAGGCGCGAGAGACGCGCACCGTTTCCAGCCGTGTGATGCCGGTTGAGGCCTCGAACACCGGAAGCCGCTGCAAGCCGCTATCGATTACGATCCGTACGCCGTCGATGGTGATCGATGTCTCGGCAATCGAGGTGGCGAGCACGATCTTGCGCGTCCCGCCTTCGGCCGGTCGGATTGCCGCGTCCTGTTCTTTCTGTGTCAGGTTGCCGTAGAGGGGCGCAATCAGTGTCTCCGGCCCGAAGCGTCCTTGGAGCCGCTCCGCCGTGCGGGCGATCTCCGCCTGGCCGGGCAGGAAGGCGAGGATCGATCCGCTTTCACTGGCATGGGCGTCGACGATCGCACGCGTCATCGCATCCTCTATGCGTTCGCCGCCCGGCCGATCCTTGTAGCGGACGTCGATCGGATAGCTTCGCCCCATGCTTTCGATAACGGGCGGCTGGTCGAGAAGCGCAGCAACGCGCGCAACGTCAAGCGTCGCCGACATCACCAGCAGGCGCAGGTCGTCGCGCAAGGCGGATTGTACGTCGAGCGCCAACGCCAGGCCGAAGTCGGCGTCCAGCGAGCGTTCATGAAACTCGTCGAAGATGACGGTCGAGACACCCGAGAGTTCCGGATCCTCGAGGATCATGCGCGCGAACACGCCTTCGGTCACGACCTCGATGCGGGTCTTGGCGGAAACCCTGGTGTCGAGCCGCATGCGATAGCCGACCGTTTCCCCCACAGTCTCGCCAAGC
>NZ_LNCD01000122.1:2500-40436 GCF_001542405.1 Rhizobium altiplani | reverse complement strand
CTGGCCGCAACGGCGTTGCCGTCCTCCACTGGCGTTTCGGCCCTTCGGGTGCCGGCCAGCGCTTGAAGCCCGGCTTTTGGACCGCCGTAGCAGGTCGCGATGGTCGCGACCCCAAGCGGAGGTTCCAACATGACAAGGCAGCAAACCAGCCAACGATCCGACATCCACGGCCGCATCACCGACACAATCATTGCCGCTCTCGAACAGGGTGTCCGTCCCTGGACCCAACCCTGGCATAGCGCTTATCCGTCCGATCCGGTCTCACGACCGCTGCGCTTCAATGGCGCACCCTATTCCGGGATCAACGTCATCCTCCTCTGGTCGGAGGCAATCACCCGCGGCTTCGCATCCTCGACCTGGATGACATTCCGCCAGGCGCTCGAACTTGGCGGCGCGGTTCGCAAGGGCGAGAGCGGAACGACCGTCGTCTTTGCCAGCTCGATCATCCGCACCGAAACGGCTGATGGCGGCGATGACGTCGAACGCTCCATCCCCTTCATGAAAGCCTACACCGTCTTCAATGCCGATCAAATCGATGGCCTCGATGCCCGGGTCCAACCAACAGCAAGCCTCTCGGACCCATTCGACCGCATCGGTGAGGCCGGTCGCTTCTTTGCCAACACCGGCGCCATGATCCGTCATGGCGGCACATCGGCCTATTATGCCGCGGCCCACGACTATATTCAGATGCCGCACTGCGACGCCTTCCGGGACGACGTCTGTTACTTTGCCATCCTTTCTCACGAATTGACGCACTGGACTTCGGCAAAGGGGCGGCTCGATCGCGATCTTAGCCGCTATGGGACGGATCGCAGTGAGCGCGCCCGGGAAGAACTGATTTCCGAACTCGGCAGCGCATTCCTGTGCGCCGATCTCGGGATTGTTCCGGAACTCGAACCGCGTCCCGATCATGCAAGCTACATCGACAGCTGGCTGACGGTGCTCAGCGGCGACAAGCGCGCGATCTTCCAGGCGGCCTCACAGGCGCAGCGTGCCGTCGATTACCTGCATCACCTGCAGCCACGCATCGCAGACGAGGGGGCGGCGTGAGCCGCCCTTTCACGCTTGATGATGCCGTATGGAAAGCAGGACCCCGCCAAACCGCGCGGGGTCTTCCCATTTACTTGTTCAGTGCGTCCTTCAGCGCCTTTGCCGGCTGGAAGCTCAGCTTTCTGGCAGCGGCCACCTTGATGGTTGCACCGGTGGATGGATTGCGGGCCTCGCGCTCCGGTGTTGTCTTCACCTTGAACTTGCCAAAGCCGGGCAGGGCCGTCTTTCTCCCAGGTGCGGCTACTGTCGAAGAAATCCGCGCCACTCTCCGCCACTTGCAACGATCTCCTCAACGCAGCTCGGCCGGAATGCGCCAAGAGCTACCAACCCAGTGGACCTTACATACGCCGCACGGGTGTCATTCCAAGCAGCTCAAGACACTTTCCGATGACCCTCTCGACCAGCTTGCATGTGGCAAGCCGTCCCGACGGATCCTCTGCCTTCAGCACCGGGCAATCCGTGTAGAAGCGGCTGAACGCATCTGCCACCTGATAGGCCCGATCGGCGATTTCGAATGACTCAAGCTGCCGCGCTGCCTCCGAAAGGGCATGGGGATACCAGAGGCATTCCATCAACACGGCACGCTCGGAGGGATGACTGATCGAGACCGTCTCCTCTGGAACAATGCCGGCCTCCGCAGCCTTGTCCAAGATCGAGCAGATCCGGGCGTAAGCGTATTGAAGATACGGCCCAGTCCGCCCCTCAAAAGAAATCATCCTGTCGATATCAAAAACGTAACCGGTCTTTCGCGGTGTGGAGAGGTCGGCGAACTTCAACGCGCCAAGACCTACAGCCGTGGCCGCTTGACTGTCGGCGACCTTTTCCGACGACTTGGCAAGTGCAAGATTAATCATGTCATCGAGCGAGGCTGCGGAACCGTCACGGGTCTTGAAGGGCTTGCCGTCATTGCCACGAACGGTACCGAAGGTCACATGCCGCAATTCGACGCCATCGGCATACCCTGCCGTCCGCGCCACCGAAAACACGCTGGCAATATGGAGCGCCTGCCGGTCGTCGGTGCAATAAACGATCTGCTGAGCGCCGATGTCACGCACCCGTTGCCGAAGCGTCGCGAGATCGGTGGTGCCGTAAAGCGCCGCTCCGTCTCTCTTCTGGAGAAGCAGAGGCGGCACATTGTCCGGAAGCCCGTCACCGGAGACGTCGATGACAAGGGCCCCATCGCTCTTCCGAGCCAGTCCGCGCGCAGTGAGATCGTCGAGCATGGGCGCGACCTCCGAATGCGCGTCGCTTTCGCCTTTGAACAAGTCGAAATGCGCGCCGAGCATCCCCACCGTGGCGGCGATCGATGCAAGTGAAATGGCCCGCATGCGCGCCCAGCTCTCTGCCAGAAGCGGATCTCCATCCTGCAGTTTCGTGGTCAGCATCCGCGCGTGCGCAAGCGAAGTCTCGTCCTCGCAGGCAGCATTGCCCGACTTGTAAAGAGCGCCCAGTTCCTCGACGGTCATGCCTTCAAATGCCGATGGACCGATGAAGGGTATGGGGTCTCCAGCCTTCCATCCCGCAGCCTGAGCTGCGCCCAGAAGAAGCTTGCCCATTTGCAGGCCCCAGTCGCCGAGGTGAATGTCGGACAGAACGTCGTGGCCGATCTCCACGAGGATGCGCCGCAGGCTTTCCCCGATGACGAAGGAGCGCAGATGGCCAACATGCAGTGCCTTGGCAACGTTGGGTCCGCCAAAGTCAATGACCGTCCGGATCGGCTCCGTCTTCTCTGCGGCAAGCGACGTATCGGCAAGCATGGTAGTCGCCTCCGCGGCGACAGCGGCGTCGGTCAGCCGGAAGTTGATGAACCCCGGACCCGCGACGGATACATCCTCGAAAAGAGCGCCCCGGGCAGCCTCTGCGACCTCAGCAGCAAGCAGGCGCGGGTTCTTGCGGCCGAATTTCGCAAGCCGCATCAAGTCGTTGCATTGGAGATCGCCGAACTCGGGTCTGGTCGACCGGACGATGGAGGGGGCGGCTTCGAGGCCGTTCAGTTCATATGCGGAAGCAAGTGCCGCGAGCGCGGCCGATTTTACGGACATGGATCATTTCCAGAAATTGCATGAATAAGTGAGCGCGGAAGCGTTGAGAGCTTCAGCGTCGCCGTTCTGCAATCTTCGGAGCCATGGTCATGTCGAGCCTTTAAGTTCGATCTTTTACTAGACCGTCCAACGACCGCTGGCAATCTTATGATCGAATAACTTCCGCAACTGCCAGGATTGCAGCGCCCCAACTGATGGCTGGCTGCGCGGTCAGTGTTTCGATAACCGCAATGGGTCAAACGCCGCGTCTAGCGCAGGGGCGGATAGGATACGGACGACTGTTGTTAGGAGATTATGCCGAACTCAATGAGCCATAAGACCCTAGTTCTGGAACGTGCTCGGATGAACTCGGCAGCGCATTCCCTGCACGGCTCTCGGGATCGTTCCGGAACTCGAACCGCGTCCCGATCATGCAAGCTACATCGACAGCTGGCTGACGGTGCTCAGCGGCGACAAGCGCGCGATCTTCACGGCGGCTTCACAGGCACAGCGAGCCGGAGATTATCTGCATCACCCGCAACCGCGGTTCGCAGGCGAGGGGCAGCGTGAGCCGCCCTTTCACGCCTGACGATGCCGCATCAAAGGCAGGACCCCGCCCAATCCGAGCGGGGTCTTCCCATTTACTTGTTCAGTGCATCCTTCAGCGCCTTTGCCGGCTGGAAGCTCAGCTTTCTGGCAGCGGCCACCTTGATGGTTGCACCGGTGGATGGATTGCGCGCCTCGCGCTCTGGTGTTGTCTTCACCTTGAACTTGCCAAAGCCCGGCAGGGACGTTTCGTTGCCGGCGACGGCTGCGCTGGTGATGGAGGCGATCACGGCTTCAACGATTGCCTTGCCCTGAACTTTGGTCAGGCCATGTTCGGCGGCGATCTTATCAGCGATTTCGTTCGTGGTTGTCATTGTTGTTTCCCCTTTCGTCAATTCGAGAATCCCTGCCATCCGCTTCTCGCGCTGTCATCGACGCACCGCAGTAAAAGATGGTTAAACGACTGATTTCCACAGCTTCTGATTAAAATTCGCCAGCGGTGACTGCTGGTCGGGTCGCGGTTTGGCCAGAATACCTTGGCAGGTTCGCGCAGGTTCTCGGGCGAGCACCCCAGTAATAGGCCAATCGCTTCCCTCTTGCTACCAACACCGTCTTCGACCGTGTCCCCACCGGCAACGCATGGATACTTCACCAATTTGTTGGGGAAATGATTTGGAGTGCCGTCGGCTCCGAAGCGGTATCGCGTGTGCGAACCTTCCAGAGACGATGTAGAAGTCGTCGCGCTTGAAGCGGTTCAGCGACGCAAGTCGGAGCTGTGCGGGCCAATACCACACAGCCCTCTCATACGACTAACAGCTCCCAACACCCCAGCTCAGATATGTCGTCGACATGTCACGGCGAGCTTGAACCCAAGACGTCCCACCCCGAGCGACAGGACAAAAGCGACCGGCCATGCGATAACGAAAGCGTTGGCCCATTCAGCAAGCCACGCCAGAATTGAGGTCGCGTGGATAAAGCCGAAGAAGCCGGTCATGAGGAATGCCATCATTCCTGATATAAATAATTGAGCGACAATAATTGTTTTCGTGTCGTGCATTGAAATCTCCACTTGATAAGGTGGAGCGCTCACGGCAGCACCACCTTGATTGAAGGTCGGTGCCGTGGGTTCGCATCAGCGACTTTCCCGAGAACGGGGGCCGGAATAACCACACCGGCCTGAAACTTTTCGACACTCGTTCCTGACCTCAGATGTGTCGGGTGTCAAGGCGGTTCAAAGACCCTCGAAGCGAAAACCGCATGTCGATCGAACCTCATCCACAGGGCAGGTATGCAATCTTTCTGGCGAGCCAACAGCCGACGGTGAGGCCCGATACGGTACCATCGGCGTCACGGTGGACCTGGACTGTCCAGTCGCCGGGTGGAGCGGCGTCCATCGATCGTCTGGTGGTGATGACCCAGACATCCACGGCGAGAGCATACATGCGCTCCACCGGGCCGGTTCCGAACATGCCTTCGAAGCTGGCATAAGCGGCGCCGCCGCGCGCTTCGATATCGAGGTGAGCTTCGAGTTCTTCCGACCAGTAGCGCCCAGCAATGCCTACGCCGTCGGCCCATTCGACAGGGGCCAGAGGACGGGCCGTCACCTCAAGGTTTTCACTCTCACGACGCATGACGAGCATCTCACCTTGTTTCTTCAGGGCGAGCGCGTGGCCGCGGGCGACACCGTCCGCGGAGACGGTAAGCCGCGCCGCGGAGGGGGCGTAGTGGAGCTTGATGCCAGCGGTGTCTTGAACGGTCCTAAGGATGAGACCCTGGTCATCGTCGAGCCACAACCCGTCCCAGCCTTCGGGGCGAACGGTTTCATTAGAAGCTTCGCGCCCGAGCGCAGCGTCGAGAATTGCGGTGGCAGCTGTAAACGAGCTTGCATCGTGGTTGAACATCACAACCACCGAAATCCGCTCCTCTGCTGCGTGAAGCCGAAACGAGCTGAAACCGCGCAGGCCGCCGCCGTGGCCAGTGATCCTGGCACCGCGCCAGGTATCGCGGCGCAGGCCAAAGCCGTAGCTTGCCGGCGTTCCGTTTCGGTAGGTCACTGGACCCGATATGCGGTTATAGAGGCTGTCAGGCTCGCCACGCGTCTCGTCGATATGGCATTCCCAGGCCAACAGGTCGTCGAGCGAGGCAACAATGCCGGCGTCGCCGAACCAGTAGACGCCGTTTTCCGCCGGAAGGAAGCCGACGTCGTCGTTACCCTCATAGCCGACCACCCCGTCGGGGGGGTAGCGGGTGTCTGGCGCGAGCTCGGCCGTCTTCATGCCGGCAGGTGCGAAAATCCTCTCCCGCAAAAGCTCGCCGAAGGAGCGGCCCGTGCCGTCCTCGATCATCTCGCCGAGGATGCGGAAATTGCCGTTGTTGTAGGAGTAGAGCTCGCCTGCCGGGAAGTGGCCGGTCTTCGAGCGCGCAAGCAGCGGGAGTGCGTGCTCGCGCGTAAACTCCGCCTCCGGCTTGGCACCCTGCAGAACCGTCAGCGCCCAGTAGTCGCGCAAGCCCGACTGGTTGTGGCAGAGTTCCGCAACGCTTGGCAGCCTGTCGCGATAGTGCGGAAGATATGTGCTGACCCTGTGGTCCAGCACTGCGGGATCGCCAAACTGATCGAGCAGCAGCGCGCAGGTGAACTGTTTGGAGAGCGAGCAGATCGGCATGCGCGTCTCGGCCGTCAACTGTACCTTCCGGTACATGTCGGCGAACCCCCAGGCGCGCCGGGCGATCACCTTTCCATCCTTCACCACCCCCGCAACGCCGCCGGGTCCCTTGTAGCGGACCGGCAGGAGGTTGAGCATTCGCTCTAGCGCGGTGGTGTCGATGCTGGTCATGACGCGTGCCTTGAATTGTCGCGATCTATCGAAGGGGAGGGGTAGAGCGCCCGAAACGGGCGCGTCTTTTCAGGATGGGTCGATGAAGGCTAAACCGCCATCGGCAAGATGTCAGCTCGCGGAAAAACGCAGATGCGTGGAGGGCTCAGCGGCGGCAAGGAAGGAAAGCAGATCCTCACGCGAGAGCGCTGCGCAGCCCGCGGTCGGAGAGTAGTTTGGCCGGGCGATGTGCAGAAAAACGGCACTGCCTGCCCCCGCCACCGGCGGGTCGTCATTATGCCCCAGGACGACGACGATGTCATAGACGTCGTCCTCCATCCACATCTCCTCGTGGCTCGCGGCGAAGGGTAGCTTGACCTGGCGGTTGTAGTCCGGGTGCGCGGGGTCGTCGCACCAGCCGTCGAGGCGGTCGATGGCGCGGCAGGGAAAAGGTGATACCGGCTTGCCGATCCGGTCGGCGCGGTAGAATAGCTGGCGGATCGGCCAGCGCCCGATCGGGCTCGCACCGTCACCTTCGACCTTTTCGTTGGCGGGACGCATGCCGCTGCGGCCAATGGCACAGCGCCAGCGCTTGTCTCCATAGGCGGCCTGCCAGCCGTCGCCGTTGCGCGATACGATCAGATCCAAATTCGAACACCTTTCTTGACGTGAAATCACTGGTCCAGTGGAAAATGGCATGCGACCGTGTGGCCGCCGCGGTCCGACAGCGCAGGCTCCTCGCTCCGGCAGATCGCCTGCGCAAAGGGACAGCGCGTATGGAAGCGGCATCCGGACGGCAGGTTCATCGGGCTCGGAATGTCGCCGGTGAGCAGCGGCCGTTCGCGGTTTCGCTGATGCGGATCGGGACGCGGAACCGCCGACATCAGGAACATCGTATAGGGATGGCGCGGCTTTGCGAAAATTTCCTCTGTCGTCCCGACTTCCACCATTCGCCCGAGGAACATCACCCCGACCCGATCGGCAAACTGGCGCACCACGCTCAGATCGTGGGTGATGAAGAGATAGGTTAGCTTCAGTTGCTCCTGGAGATCGCGCAAGAGGTTCAAGACCTGCGCCTGGATCGAGACATCGAGTGCCGAAACGGCCTCGTCGCAGACAACGAATTCGGGATTGTTGGCAAGCGCCCGTGCAATGCCTATGCGCTGCCGCTGCCCGCCGCTGAACTGGTGGGGATAGCGGCGCAGGAGCTGTCGGCGCAGCCCGACCATATCGAGCAGCTCGCCGCAGCGTTCTTCGATTTCGGCTCCGGTACCATATGCGTGTGCGCGCAAAGGCTCGGCCAAAATATCCTTGACGCGCTTGCGGGGATTTAGGGAGGCGAATGGATCCTGAAAGACGATCTGCAGCTTCTTGCGCATAGCCCGCATTGCGGCCTCGTCGAGCGCGTGCAAATCCTGACCGCGATAGTGCACGGCCCCTTCCGTGCGCTCGATCAGCCGTAGCATCACGCGGCCGAGCGTCGTCTTGCCGCAGCCCGACTCCCCCACAAGCGCGAAGGTTTCCCTTTCGCGGATCTCGAGATCAATGCCGTCCACGGCGCGGATCACCTTGCGCTGAGAGCGGAAGAAGCCCGTGCCGACAGGGTAGTGCTTGCTCAGCCCTGCGGTGGAAATCAGAACGTCGCTCACGCCTTTGCTCCCTCTTTGTCATGCAACCAGCAGCGCGCCTTGTGGCCATTGCCGAGATCCGTCAGTTCAGGCTGCTTCAGCTTGCAGATTGGCATCGCATCGCCGCAGCGGGGGTGGAAACGACAGCCCGCTGGAAGTTTCGCAAGATTCGGCACCACACCTGGAATGCTGTTCAGGCGTTCCGCCGTGCGTTTTTCCGTCGCTTTCGGGATCGAAGCGAGCAGGCCGCGCGTATAGGGATGCGACGGCCGGTCGAAGAGGTCGAAGACATTGGCCTGTTCGACGATCTGGCCGGCATACATCACGTTCACCTCGTCGCACATCTCGGCGATGATGCCGAGATCGTGGGTGATCATGATGATTGCAGTGCCGGCTCGGTCGCGCAGTGCCATCATCAGCCTGAGGATCTGCGCCTGCGTGGTTACGTCGAGCGCCGTCGTCGGCTCGTCGGCGATCAGGAGCTTCGGTTCGCAGATCAGCCCCATGGCGATCATCGCCCTCTGGCGCAACCCCCCCGAAAGTTGATGCGGATAAACGTCGAGGCGTGCCTTTGGCTCTGGAATGCCCACCGTCTCGAACATCTGCAGCACCTTTTCACGGATGGCGCGCTTGTTGAGGCCGGTGTGAATGGCAAGGGGCTCGCCAACCTGCTGAACCATGGTCTTCACCGGATTCAGCGAGGTCATTGGCTCCTGAAATACCATTGAAACCTCGCGACCGCGCTTGCGCCGCATCTCGTCGCCGTTCAGCCGCGCCAGATCGGTCCCGTCAAGGATGATGCTATCGGCACTCACCGTTCCCGGCGGCGAAGGCACCAATCCCATCAGCGACAGCGCCGTGATGCTCTTGCCGGAGCCGGATTCCCCGACCAGACCGACGATCCGCCCGCGCCCGACGTCGAACGACACACCGTCAACAACCCGGACGGGGCCGTTCTGCGTCTTGAATTCCGTGCGCAGGTTGCGCACGCTGAGCAATTTGTCTCGGTTTGTCATCGTCGCGCCCCTCAGTCCTTCATGTAGGGATCGAGCGCGTCACGCAGGCCGTCGCCGACAAAATTGAACGCCAGCACCGTGATCAGGATCGCAACGCCGGGCATGATCGCAACCAGGGGTGCGGAGAAGAGATACTCCTTGCCCTTGGCCACCAGGAGACCCCAGCTGGCTTCGGGAGGCTGGACGCCGACGCCGAGGAAGCTGAGGCTCGATTCCCACATGATCGCGTCGGGAATGCTGAGCGAAAAGAGAACAATCAGTGTCGGAACGACGTTGGGGAAGATGTGGCCGACCATGATCGCCACCTTCTTCGTACCGTTCGCGCGCGCCGCCTCGATGAACTCCTTCTCCTTGACGGCGAGTGTCTGTGCGCGCACCACGCGGGCCACTCCGGCCCAGCCAACGAGGCTGAGCGCGATGAAGATGTTAAAGAGGTTCGCCCCAAGCGTGTACATGACCACCATCGCCAGCAGGAGCGACGGGAAGGCGATCATCATATCGGCCAGCCGCATGATCATGAAGTCGACCCGACCGCCGTAGTAGCCGCTGACAACACCAAGGACTGCTCCAATCATCAGGGAGATGAAGCTCGGCACGATACCGACGACCAGAGATATCCGGGCGCCATAAAGAATGCGGGTCAGGAGATCCCGGCCGAAGTTGTCCGTACCGAGCCAATAGGTGGTGGACGGCGGGCGGAACTGCTCGTTCAGCGCCACGCGGTAGGGATCATGCGGACTGATGAAGGAAACGAACAGCGCCACGAAGACAAGACACCCGACCATGATCAGACCGGCCATCGCCATTCGGTTCCTGCAAAAGATCCTGATGCCGTCGCGCAGGAAACTGTCGTTGCCCGCATCATCCGCAACGTCCGGGATTGTTTCGGCGATCTCAGTCATTTCGAACCTCCCTTCATTTCGGAGCGAATGCGGGGGTCGAGAACCGAATAGAGGATATCGGCAACGAGATTGCCGAAGATGACGAGGACGGTGGCGAATAGCACCGAGCCCTGCAGAAGCGGCATGTCGCGCGCCTGGATGGCGCTGACCGAAATGCGGCCTACTCCGGGGATGCCGAAGATCGCTTCGGTGATGACTGCGCCCGACAGCAGCCCCGCGACCTGGATCGCCATGATGGTCACGACGGGGATAAGCGCGTTCTTCAGCGCATGCCGGCGGATCACCATCAATTCGCGAAGGCCCTTGGCGCGAGCCGTGCGGATATAATCGTGGCGCATTACCTCAAGCAGGCTGGAGCGGGTGAGGCGGGCGATGACGCCGGCCGAACTCCATCCGAGCACGATCGCTGGCATGATCACATACTGGTATCCATAAAAACCGGACACAGGCAGCCATTTCAGCTTCAGAGCGAAGACATATTGCATCAACAGGGCCGACCAGAAGATCGGCATCGAAACCCCAAGAAGCGAGAAGCCCATGAACAGGTGGTCGAGCAGCGAATCCCGCCTGACCGCCGACAGCACGCCCACCGGAATGCCGATCACCCAGGACACGAGTGCCGCACAGATCGTCAAGATGAGCGTGCTCGGGAATGCATTGAGGATGAGCGTCGTCACGTCGCGATTGAGCTTGATCGACACGCCGAGATCGCCTTGAAGGGCGGCGAAGAGGAACCTGAAGTATCGCGTGATCAGCGGATCGTCGAGGTGCATCTGGGCGCGCACGCGGTTGATGACGTCGGCGCTGGCATGCTCCTTCATCAGAAGCGCAATGGGATCACCGGGTATCACGTTGAGCATGATGAAGAGCAGCGCCGTGATGCCGATCAGAACTGGGATCGACATCGCGATGCGCTTTATCACGAAGGTCAGCATCGAAAGTGGTCTTTCATCGAATCTCGCCGGAACAAGGATCGCGGGCAAATGGATCCTGCGAAACCGCAGGGAAAACAAGAGGATGGCAGGCCCCTTTCGAGGCCCGCCACGCAGGTTAAGTCCTATTCGACTTCCATCTTGTAGTAGCTCATGTCGCTCCAGCCGTTCCACGGCACCACGAAGTTCTTCACCCGGGGCTGAACGACATAGTTGTGGTCAAGGCTGAATAGCGGCACCCAGGCTGCATCGTCCTGCACGATCCGATCCGTCATCTTCTGGTACAGCGCACAGCGTTCCTCGGGGTTGGTCATCGAGCGCGCCTTGTCGAGCGCCGCAAAGACCTGCTCGTCGTTGTTGTTGTAACCGCGAACCGACGTGCCGCTCTTGCTGAAGAACGTATAGAAGAAATTGTCCGGATCATTAAAGTCCGCCGACCAGTTTTGCGTGTAGTTGTCGACAGTCCCCGCCTTGCGGGCCGCAAAATATGCGGATTCGTCCATCGTGTTGATCTCGGCGTTGAAGCCAGCTTCCTTGATCTGGGCCTGGATAATCTGGTTCATATCGGACCAACGCGAGGACCAATTGCTGGCCTGGGTCAGCTTGATGTCTACGCCGTTGGGGTAGCCAGCCTCTGCCAGCAGCGCCTTGGCCTTCTGCGGGTTGTACTCGATCGGCTTGGCCTCGGCATAGCAGGTCAGTCCACGCGGCATGACGCCGTTTTCCAACTTGCCCTTGCCATAGAAATTCTTGTCGAGAATTTCCTGGCGGTTGATGGCCATCTGGAACGCCTTGCGGACGCGCACGTCGTCGAAGGGCTTCAGCGCCTGATTGATGTGGTAGTAATAGATGCCGACGCGTGGACCGGATCGAATCTGGTCCTTCCATTGGTCACTGCCGGCGAAATAGGGCAGCTGCGACGATGCGTAGTCGATATCGAACACATCCAGCTCGCCCGACTCGAAGAGAAGTCGCAGTGTTTCGGCATCGGCGACCACGCGGATGACGATCTGGTCGAGCTTCGGGCGACCCTTGAAATACTTGTCGTTGGCCTCAAGGACCTGACTGTCGTTGAGGGTGTATTCCGTCAGTTTGAACGGCCCGGTTCCGTTGGTCGTTTCCGGCGTAAGGCCGTACTTGTCGCCGAGCGGCTCGGTGAATTTGCGATTGTAGATCGACGCACCGGGGCTCGCCAGCAGGGCGATGAAGGCCGCGTAAGGCTCCTTCAGGACGATCTTGACAGTGTATTTGTCCACCGCCTGCAGACCGGGGACCGTGGTGGCGGATCCATCCAGGCGCTCGGTGGCACCATCGACGAAATTGAGAATATCGGTGCTCAGCGCCTTGGTCTTGGGGTCGAGCATGCGGTCGAAGGTGTAGACGACGTCATCCGCAGTCAGCTCCTCGCCGTTATGAAACAGAACGCCTTTGCGCAGGTGGAATATGTAGGTCTTGCCGTCCTGCGAAACTTCCCAGCTCTCGGCAAGCCCGGGGGTGAGCTGCGACTGGCCCGGCCCGCTCGTTTCGGCCTCGACGAGCCGGTCGTAAACGTTGAGCGGCAGTGTGTAGAAATCCTGCGTCATCTGGACGTCGACGGTCTTCGGATCCTCCTGATAGGCGATCTTCAAGACATGGTCGGCCGCAAGACTGGTCGAAGCCATCGCAAGCGTAATGAGGCCCGTCGCCATCATAAACTTGGCTTTGTTCAGCATTTTAAATTCCCTCTTTTTCTTGTTTCCCCATCCGGGGCAGCGCTTGTCGCTTCCCCGTGCTGTCCGGTTCCCGGTCCAATTATTGTTCAGCGTCTGCCAATTCCCTCCCCGGTGCCTTTTGTGCCCCCGTGCAAAACAGGTTCGGCCATCACTCTTCCGCCCGGTGCAGGACGCTCCCAGGCTCCCCCATGCTCAAGTTGTAGCATTTCTTGAATGCCCTGCCTGCGCCGGATTGTCCTGAACCGATCGCCGTCCACAAGTACCTCGGCAAGAAGGTCGCGTGAGTTGTAGGTCGATGCCATCGACGCGCCATAGGCGCCGGCGAGATCGAAAGCCAAAAGCTCACCGGCCCGCAGTTCACCGAGCCCATCGTAGCGTCCAAATTTGTCGGAGCTTTCGCAAATCGGGCCCACGAGACTATAGGTGCACGCTGCATCGTTGAGTTGCGGTTCCTGAAGGGGAAGAACGGGATGGTGGGCGTCGTAGAGCGCCGTGCGCATAAGGTCGTTCATTCCCGCGTCGAGAATGCCCATGCATCCGTCCTGCATGTCCTTGAGGTAAAGCAACTCGCTCACAGCAACCCCGCCCGCCCGACGAGCCAGCGGCCCGGCTCGACGGCAAGTTTGCAGCCGAGATGGCCAACTGTCTCGGCGATGATCGCGGCATAGCGCCCAATGTCCGGGCCTGGTTTATCGCCGGAGGCAATCCCAATGCCGCCGCCGAGGTCGAGGCGCGGCACGGACAATCCTCTGCCGCGCATCTCCGTTACCAGCTCGGCCATTGCCGAAAAGGCGCGCCGGAACGGCTCCATGTCATATATTTGCGATCCGATGTGAACGGCGACGCCAACCGCTTCCAATTCAGGCACCGCAGCAACCTGGGCGTAGAGATCAGGCACCTGGCCGATCGCGATTCCAAACTTGCTGTCCTTCGTCGCGGTGGTGATTTTCGCGTGCGTCTTGGCATCGACGTCGGGATTGACACGAAATGCGACCGGCGCGCGCTTGCCGAGCGCTCGGGCGACCTCGGCGACCACGCTGATCTCGGCCGCTGACTCGACATTGATCTGGTGAATGCCGACCTGAATTGCGCGGGCGATCTCCGCGCGGGTCTTTCCGACGCCGGAGAAGATGATCCTTGACGCAGGTACATCCGCTGCCAGTGCACGCTCCAGCTCTCCTCCGGAAACGATGTCCATCCCGCATCCGAGTTCTGCAAGCAGGCGAAGGACGGCGATGTTGCTATTGGCCTTGACGGCGTAGCAGATCGCGACGTCGATGGGGGTGAGTGCTCGCGAAAGTGTCATGTAGGCCGATCGGATAGCGCCGGCGGAGTAGCAGTAAAAAGGCGTTGGAATGGCGGCGGCAACCGCGCCCAGCCGCACATCCTCGATATGCAGAGCGCCTGCTCGATAGGCGAGCCAGCGCCGGTCGTCATCCTGCCAGGTCTCTTCTTCGACGTATTTTTTCATCGCCTGTCACGCATGTTTGGGTTCCGGCAGCGATAGTTTCAGACCCTGAATCCTGAGGGAAATAATTGATAGGGCGCTCTTATTCATTTCTGATATATGAGAGGCTTCACCCGCGCTCTCGTCAGGAGGGGAAAGGCACCGAAGCGAAAGGCTCAGACCGATGAGGCTCAACCAACGCCAGATTGAGGTCTTCAACAGCATCATGATCAGCAAAAGCGTGACCGCGGCCGCCGCGGCACTGGGAACGTCACAGCCGACCATCAGCCGAGAGCTCAGAGAAATGGAGCAGCGAATCGGCTTCGATCTTTTCGTGCGCTTCGGCAAGCGTTTGACACCCACGAACCAGGCACTTTTGTTACATGAAGTCGTTCGCCGGTCCTTCCTCGGCATGGAAGAAATTAGCCGTGCTGCGTCGGCGATCCGCGTGCACAACGCTTCCAACCTAAGGATCGCAACGATCCCGGCATATGCGGATTCCATCATCCCGCGCGTGGCGCAAAAACTTCTGAAGCATCGCCCGGCGGTTCATCTCTCCCTGCATTCGTTGGAGGAGGTTTCGCTGCAGCATGAAATGGCAACGACGGTCTTCGACATGGGGGTGACCGAAGGCCGGTTCGAATATCCTGGCGTAGCCTCTCAGCGGATCGACGTTGGCGATCAAGTATGCGTCGTGCCGATCGGCCACAGGCTTTCGCAAAAGAGCCTCCTCGAACCCGCAGATTTCGACGGCGTGCCATTTGTCTATTTTTCGCAGGACGATCCCTATCGAAGAAAACTTGACGACATGTTCCTGGCTGCAGGCATTTCGCGCAGTTATGCTGTCGAGACGACGACGGCCACCAGCGTATGTTCGATGGTTGCCGCCGGTGTAGGTGTGTCAATCATCAATCCGCTGACTGCTGCAACCCATGTCGACAAGGGCGTGGTATTGCGCAGGCTAAGCGTCAGCGTCCCGTACACGCTTGCCGTATGGCGCCCGGTTCGAAGGACGCGATCGACGGTCATTGAGAGGTTCCTCTCGGTCCTGACCGAGGCTGCCAACGAGATGCGGGCAACTTTGCACTCCGCGCTGGATAGAAAGTAAGGCAGACCACGCCGCGGGCTTGAACGCCCAGCTTCTTGGCTGCAAGGCACGCGCATACCGTAGGTCGCGCCATGACCTAACGCAGGAAGCGTCTGAAACGACGCAGCGCCAGCCAGAAAAACGCACTCGCGATGACAAGAAGCGCCAGAAGCTGTGGCCAGACCACGTCGAGCTGTGCTCCTCGGAACAGGACCGCCTGCGCCAGAATGACAAAGTGCGTGTTCGGTGCCAGGAGCATGGTATTCTGTATAATATCAGGCATGCTCTCGCGCGGCGTCATGGCGCCTGACAGTACCTGAAGCGGCAGCAGCACGAGGATCAGGAGCAAGCCGAACTGCGGCATCGATCCGGCAACTGTCGCCAGGAAAATCCCCATCGATGTCGTGGCGAAGAGAAACAATGCCGTGCCGAGAAGGAAGATCGTCAGCGACCCCTCGATCGGAACCCCCAGAAGCCCCTTGACGACGACAAAGAGGGAAAAGCTCGTCGCCAGTAGGACGACCAGCCCCATTGACCAGATCTTGCTTACCATGATTTCGATCGGCGTGACGGGCATGACCAACAAGTGTTCGATGGTGCCATGTTCCCGCTCCCGAATAAGGGCAGCCCCTGTCAGGATGATCGACAACATCGTGATCGACGTAATGATGTTGTTGATCGATCCGAACCAGGACTTGTTCAGCGACGGATTGAAGCGGTTCCGCAGCGTCAGGTCCACCGAGACATTGTTCGCACCGCGGTAGCGATCCATGAATTCATTGACCTCGCTCGTGACAATGCTCTGAATGTAGCCGCTGCCGGTGAAAGCCTGACTCATTCGGGTTGCATCGACGTTGAGCTGGATCGTTGGTTGCCGTCCGGCAAGTACGTCACGCTGGAAATTTGGTGGAATGTTGAGGGCAAACGTGTCCACCCCTGCGTCCATCCGCTGGTCCATCTCTGCAATCGAGATCAGCTTTGGCGGCACGAAATATGGTGGGGTGAAAGCGGTGGTAATGCGCCCCGAGAGTGGCGACTGGTCTTCATCGACGATGGCGATCGCGGCGTTGTTGAGTGTTTCCGGAAGCGCGCTGGAGCCTGTGTATATTTGCAGGCTGAAGGCATACACGATCAGCAACATCAGCATTGGGTCGCGTGCAAGCCCTCTCAGTTCCTTGATGCCAAGCTGGACGATGTTGGACCAACCCATATCAACTCTCCTGCTTCTTCAGCAGTACCGCGCCGGCGACGACCAATATGGGAATTGCAATCAGCAAAGGAACGAACGAGCCAGCCAGGCCCGAAAAATCGAGCGCCTTTGAAAAGGTACCGCGTGAAATCGTCATGAAATAGGTCGCCGGATAGATCTGGCCGATCAGGGCGCCCGCGCCCTTCAGGGAGGAAACCGGATCGGTCATGCCGGAATACTGGGTCGCGGGGATGAGTGTCAAAAGCGCCGTTCCGAAAATCGCTGCGATCTGGCTGGACATGAAAGTCGACATGAAGATGCCGATCGAGGTGGCGATGATCACGTAAAGCACCGCAGCCGCCGCATAGGTCATGAAACTGCCGGTGAACGGTACCCTGAAAACGAGCGTTGCGAAGGCAACCAGAAGCAGGAAGTTTGCAATGCCGAGCATCACGTAGGGCAACTGCTTGCCGAGAAGGAATTCCAGCCGCGTGACCGGGGTCACATATAGATTGATGATAGAGCCCAGTTCCTTTTCCCTGACCACGCTGAGTGCGGCGAGCATCGCCGGAATGAGCAGCAGAAGCAGGGGAATGACGGCCGGAACCATGGCAACAAGGCTTTTGACGTCGGGATTGTAGCGGAAGCGGGTTTCAATGCTGAATGCGCCCTGGGTCGCGGCGGTACCATAAAGCTTCTTTGCGCGTGCGGTCAGCCAGTTGGCATGCATCCCCTGGACATAGCCGCCGATCGTCTCTGCGCGCTGTGGCATGGCGCCATCGATCCAGGCGCCAATCTCGACGGGATCGCCGCGCTGCACCTTTCGGCCGAAGCCAGGCGGTATCTCGATCGCGAGGCTGATCTCGCCGTCGCGCATCCGTCTGTCCATCTCTGCGTAATCGCGGATCGGGTCTTTCTCAATGAAATATCGCGAGCCGGAGATGTCGAGCACATAGTCACGGCTAATACTGGAATCATCACGATCGAGGACCGCAAACGTCAGATCATCCACGTCCATGTTGATGCCGTAGCCAATGACGAACATCAAGATGACACTGCCGAGCACTGCGAGAGTGGCTCGAATAGGATCACGCTGTAGTTCCAAAGCCTCGCGCCTTGTATAGCTGAACATGCGGCGAAAATCGAAAACACGTCGCCTGCCGGTGATCTGTCCATGACCAGAGCCCAGCGGTTTCGAGGTATCGGTCGTCTCTGCGGCAGCACTCTTGACGACGGGTGATATGCCGGCCGCCTCCTCGAGATATGCGACAAACGCGTCCTCCAGTGTGGGGGAATTCCTGCTCTTGGTGATCGCCTCCGGGGTATCGCTGATCAAGACCTTGCCGGCGTGCATCAACGAGATGCGGTCGCAGCGCTCCGCCTCATTCATGAAGTGCGTCGAAATGAAGATCGTCACATTGTCCTTGCGCGAGAGATCGACCAGGATCTGCCAAAAGGCGTCGCGGGCGATGGGATCGACGCCGGACGTCGGTTCGTCGAGGATAAGGACGTCCGGCGCATGTATCATCGCAACCGCCAGCGACAGGCGCTGACGAATGCCGAGTGGCAAGCCGTCAGGAAACGCATCCATCACACCTTCGAGGTCGAAGCGTTTGGCCATCTCCTCGACGCGAGCCGATATCGTACTTGTCGGCAGCTTGAAGAGGTGGGCGTGCAAATCGAGGTTCTGGCGAACCGTCAGTTCCGTGTAGAGCGAAAATGCCTGGCTCATGTAACCGACGCGACGACGCACCGCCATGTCGCTTGCATCAACGGTACGACCAAAAAGCCTGGCCTCACCTTCGCTGGCTGCAAGCAGGCCGGTCAGCATCTTCATCGTTGTCGATTTGCCGCAGCCGTTGGATCCCAGGAAGCCGAAGATTTCCCCGCGCGGGATCTGGAAACTGACATTGTCGACAGCCGTAAAATTGCCGAAGCGCATGCTGAGGTGGCTTGCCTCGATCGCATAGTCCTCGCCCTCTATTTCCTGTTTCGGAGGGATCACGACGTCGACGTGACGACGCCGCTCGGCTTCGGGCAGTAGGGCGATGAAAGCCGCATCGAGATTGCCGGTGCCGGTGCGCGACAAAAGCTCGGCAGGCGTTCCGGTATCGAGCACCTTGCCGGCATGCATCGCAACCAGCCAGTCGAAATTGGCTGCCTCCTCCATATAGGCTGTGGCAACGATGACGCTCATCCCCGGCCGGCCGGCGCGAATCTGGTCAATCAGGTCCCAGAATTGCCGGCGTGACAAAGGATCGACACCAGTTGTCGGCTCATCGAGAATGAGAAGGTCCGGATCGTGGATAAGCGCGCAACAGAGCCCGAGTTTTTGCTTCATCCCACCTGAAAGCTTTGCAGCCGGCCGGTCAGCAAAGGGGGCGAGCCCGGTGCTGTCGAGAAGTTCGCGGATACGTGTTACGCGTTCCTGTCGATCATGGCCGAACAGACGCCCGAAAAAGTCGACGTTCTCAAAGACCGATAAGGTGGGATAGAGGTTCTTGCCGAGGCCCTGCGGCATATAGGCGATCCTCGGGCAGGTCTCATCTCGATGGCGGGCATCGGACATATTTCCTCCCAGCACCTCGACATCGCCTTTCTGCACGGCGCGCGCGCCGGACACAAGCGACAGAAGGCTGGATTTGCCCACGCCGTCCGGTCCAATCAGCCCGACCATGCAACCCGCGGGAACATCGAGTGACACGTCCGACAGTGCAAACGTCTTGCCAAACGCCAGCGTGACATTCGCCAGCCGTGCCACGGTTGCGTGACCGTCTGCGGGAACGCTCATGCTTGCAGGTGCCCCACTCATGCTCCCAACATCACTTCACGAGGTTGCGTTCGAGGTGTTCGGGCCAGGCTGCTTGTGGATCGAGCCGGACATAGGCCATGCCGGGAAGTCCAGTCTTGACGTATTGAACATACTTCTGGAGCAGCTCCTGCGGGATTTGCGCCCGCACACGGAAGGTGAGTTTCTGGCGCTCCTCCTCGGTCTCGACGGTCTTCGGCGTGAACTGGGCGACATCAGCGACGAAGGAAACTTTCGCAGGGATCGTATATTGTGGTGCTGCATCGAGCACCAGACGGACGTCTGAGCCAATCGATGCGAGGCCCGCCTGTTCCGTTGGCAAGAAGAAGGTCATGTATACATCGCCAAGATCAACGAGGTTCAACACGCGACCACCCGCGGACAGGACCTCACCGGGCTGCGCGATACGATACTGGATGCGGCCGTCGCGTGGCGCGACGAGGGTGCTGTCGGCGATATCGGTTTCGACGCTCTCGATCTGAGCCTTTGCCGCGTCCACGGCGGCTTCAGCGTCGATCACTTGCGCTTTGGCCGCGTTGATCGCCGCGTCTGCAGCTGCAAGCGAGGCTTCCGCCGATGCGAGCGTCGCACGCGCGGCCTGTTCCGCCGCTTCACTATCGTCCACTACTTGCTGCGATACGGTGCTGCTGCTCAGGAGCTGTCGCGAGCGGGCATTGGTCTTCATTGCAGAGTCAAGCTGTGCTTTGCGCTGCTCGATCACGGCCAGCGCGGACTTCCTTTCGGCTTCGCGCTGAGCAACGAGACTATGGGCCGTATCGACGGCGATCTGCGCCCGGCGCAACTGCGCCTCGGCCTGGCGCTTGCTCGCTTCGAGCTGGGCGGTATCCATCCGCGCCAACACCTGACCCGCCTTGACGAAATCGCCCTCACGGACCAGCAGTTCCTTCAGCCGGCCAGCGGTCTTGGTCGAGATATCAATCTCCACCGCTTCGATACGACCATTGCTGGCAGCAAATCCGGCGGGCAGACCGTCATTGCGAAGGACGGTCCATGCGTAATACCCAACGCCGATTGCGATGAGGGCCACTACGCCCCAGATCCATCCCTTTGCGGACTTGATCATTACCTCTCCTTGGCAACGGACACTGTCTCCGTCAGCATAATCCCGTGATTTCAAGCCAGTATGAAGGTGGGTTCTGCGCCGTCACAGGCGGGTCACGACCACAAAGTTGCCGGCACGGAGCGGCTATCACATTTCGAATAAAGAGTTCCATTGCCCGCCATCCTGACAGACGACAAGCGAAAGTCTATCGAAAATGCACGCAGATGTTTTTGTTGTGAGTGCTTGCACAATCGTCACGTGCCAAGGGAACTGAAGCCAGACTGCCATTTCTCAGTTGATGGGGGACGGGGCCTAACCGCGGCTACTTGATGATTGACTCCGGAACGTCACCTCGATGTTCCAGCGAGTACCCGAGCGCCATCAAGCCATTTGCTAGACGCCGTGGCGCGTCTGCGGAAGGAGGCAACGTGCGCATATCTTTCTGCCCCGGCTGGAAACCGATCCGATCGAAGAGGGCGGCAAAGGCTTTCCATTCCAGGGGTGCCATTGGAAACGGCTCGGGAAAATGAACGAAAAGGGTACCATCGATCGACTTCCATTCGATGATTATGACGCGGGGCATCGGTCCTCACTCGTGTTCCAGGCTGCATGCCGGTCCACCCATTGTTCCGACGATGTAGTTCGAAATTTGAGCTCGACCAGCGACGCGATGGAAGCAAGGTGCGAGAACGCCGGAAGAAATATTCTCTCGGCGGCGTCAAGGCGCCTGTTTTAGCTCGCCCGGTTAGCCAATTCGGCCGGCGTCCACGAAGCGGAGGGCTCGACAGAGCGTTGTCGTGACAATCGTCGAATGGTCTTCCTGGTCGCCGATTTCGAACCTGACATCCGTGTCCGGCGCAAAAGTGGCCTGGATCTCGTCTGCGACCTCCCGGGCATTGTCGATCATGCGCCGTGCTGCCCGCAGATCCTGATATCCCGTGTTAAATCCCGCCGCGGCCTGCCAGGGAGCAAGCTCCTGCTCAAACCGGCCAACGCTGACATAGAGGCGAAGTGCCGTTTTGCCCGCGCCTTGTTCCTTCAGCGTCTCGACAAGCCGGGGCCGGTCCCACCAGAGGGAGGGACTGAAGCTGATATAGGAATCGAAGATTTCTGGGCATTGGGCGAGAAGATCGAGCACGAAATAACCCGCGAGCGAATGACCGAGGAGAACCCGGTGAGAAGGGTCGATGTCGAACTGGTCGGAAACATAAGGAAGAAGCTGGCGGGCGAGAAAACGGATATATGCAGGCTGTCCACCGCAACCATCGGCGGGAACGTCTGCGCCGGTGGGATCTGCGGAAACGCCGCGGGTGAAATCGAGATAGCGCCGGTCGAGATCGTAGTTGCGCGTATTCGGGTAGCCGATGCCAACGACGACCGACGGGCTAATCCCGGTCGCCGAAGGCCTGCGGGAGACGCGGCGCACCGTTTCTGCGACCGTTGCGAAATCGGAGTTGGCGTCGAGGACGTAGATGACGGGAAAGCCCGAACGGGGAGGCGGAGTGTCCGGAACATAGGTGAAGATCTCATAGTCCAGTCCCGTTTCAGCCGATCTCATGCCGAACTTGCGGCAGCCGTCCAAAACGAGCTGTCTCCCATCATTATCGACGGTCCGGTTTTCCGAAGGCAATGACGCATTTTTGCTGTTCGCGTGACCCATCAAATTGACCTCGTTGGATTCAGAAGTTACCGGCTATTCCGTCCAGTAGGTACCGCTCAGGGGAACTGCCGACAGAGCGTTCAGTTGCTGCCTCGTCGCTTCGACATCGATGTCCGAAAAGAGCGCGGGATGTGACCATTTGGCCAGCAGTTCGAGAGCCAGGATGTCCAGAGGCGAATTGAACAGCTGCTGCGACATTCCGTGTGCGTTCTTGCCGTCATTTGCGGGGATCGTCGAGAAACCTGGCCGCTGAAGGAGGCTCTGCAGCGATGCATCGGTCTCAGCGGCATTGAAATGCGGCCCGATCAGCAGACCGCCCCGGTTCTTCATATATTCCCCACCGGTGGCGACATAGACCTGCGGCTTGCTGGCGACGATATATTCACGATTGAGCTGACCGAACGGCTTGCTGTGGAGAATATCGCCGATATTGCGCGCGCCAGCCAGGTCCATGAACTTGCCGATCCCCGCAGCTCCTGGCGAATTGCAGCAGGGTTCATCAGAGGAGGCATGCGTTTCCATCAGCATAGCCGGCTTGCTGTGATCGGCCGCGGCGCCGATCCGCCTTGCGATCATCGCCCGATGCTCGGCGCGGAGCTCAACAATGCGTTCTGCGGCCTGTGTGTGGCCTGTCGCTTTGCCGAGGATCTCGAGGCTTTTATCCGTATTGACGAGCGGATCAGAAACGAAATCGACGAATATCACCGGAATTCCTGCAGCGTCGAGCTGACGCAACTGCGCTTCGGCCGGATGGGAATAGGTCGACAGAACCACCAGGTCCGGTCGGGCCGCGATAATCTGCTCGACCATCATGTCCTGCGCATTGCTGGTTGTTTTCGGCAACCGATCGAGCTGCGGGAATTTCTGCACGTAGCTGGCGTAGAGTTCGCGACCGAAGCGGTCGATATCGTGCGGCCATGCCGCAATGAGCGCTACAGGATCGGCGGAGAGGAAAGATAAGGCGAGGATCATCCGCCCGTCATCGACAACCAGCCGTTCGGCCGGTTTCGTCAGCGAGACCGCTCGGCCCTTGAGATCCGTTACGATCTCGGCCCGTGCCGGCGAATTGGCGAATGCAATGAGCATCGAGGAGATGAGCAAGACGACCGCAGCGGGCTGCCAAAGCCCGCTGCCTTTTCCGTTGGAGGGGAGTTTCAAGACATCACCATTTGTAAGAGGCAGTTGCCATGATCACCCTGCCTGTCCCATAGAAGCATTGATATGCCGAGGCGCAAGCTGCCACATATTGCTTGTCGAAGAGATTGGTGGCGTTGACCGCGAGCTGGAAGCCTTTCATCTTGGTGTCGTAGTTTCCAAAATCGTAGCTGATCGAGGCATCGAACAGCGTGTAGGACGGTACCTTCATGGCTGCCGTATTGGCTGCATCGCCATTGGTGGCCCCCATATATCGTACACCGGCCCCGATATTCAGCCCCTCCAGCGCACCCTCGCCGATCGTGTAATCGGCCCAAAGGCTTGCCATGTGGGCCGGGGCGCCCACCGGCGTTCTGCCGATCGTCGATGGTACATTGCTCTTGGTCACCTCCACATCCGCATAGGTATAGGCGGCGCTGATATTGAGGCCATCGAGCAGCGCAAACCTTGCGCCGACTTCCGCGCCTCGCGACCGGATTTCACCGGTCTGCGTCTGGCATGTGGTTGCGCTGCAGCTGGTCAGAGCGGTGTTCGTGCTCGTATGGACGAGGTCCGTGGTAAGCACATTCTGCTGGGTCAGGTCGTAGAGCGCGAGTGTAAAGAGACCGTCGAAACCGGTCGGCTGGTACTTCACGCCGACTTCGTATTGCTGACCGGTCGTGGGCTTGAAGGGGACGGCGCCGTATCCCGTGCCCATCGTCGGTTCGAACGAAGTGGAGTAGCTGGCATAGGGAGCCACACCATTATCGAACTCGTATAGGAGGCCTGCTTTCCAGGTGAAGGCATTGTCGCGGGTTTCGACGTCTTTCACCGCTCCGGATGTCAGGGTCGTGGTGGCGCTGTCGATTGATGACCAGTCATTGCGACCAGCCAGCACGAAATTCCAGTTGCCGATCTTCATCTGGTCCTGCAGGTACAACCCGGTCTGCTGGCGGGTCTGATCCTGCCGCCCGGTGAGCTTTACGTTCGGGGCGCTTTCGTAGACGGGATTGAGATAGTTGATGTAAGTCGTCGCGCCATTGCCGTAGATCGAGCGGGCGTCGACGAGCTGGTAGTCGAGGCCGAGCAGCACCTTGTGCTCAAGCAGACCGGTATCGAAGTCGGCTTCCGCCTGGTTGTCGATCGCAAGGGCGTTGAACTGCTCGAGGTAATGAGTGGACTGGCGGCCAAGGCAAAGATAGGCAAAACCACCGCAGCTTCCGGCTGCTGCCCAGGCTGCGGCATTGGGGACGACCGAATAGGCCTTGAATTCGCTGTCGCTGTGCATGAACCGGAGATTTTGCCTCGCCGTCCAGACATCGTCGAAGTGATGTTCGAATTCGTAGCCAACCGTGCTCTGGGTGCGATCGAAAGAATTGTAGTTGGGATTGCCGCTGAAGAAATCATAGGGGATCTGGCCGTTCGGATTCCTCTGCAGCGTTCCGAGTGCCGGAAGCCAATTCGTCAGGGCCGCGTTCGGGTCGCGCGTATAAGTCGCCTTGACCGTCAGCGTCGTATCCTCGTCCGGCGACCAGGTCATGGAGGGAGCTATGGCAACGCGCTTGCTGTCCGAATAGTCAAAGCCAAGGTCGTAGAGACGCCCGACACCTGTCAGACGATAGAGAAGGTCGCCGCTCTTGCTGACGGGGCCTGTGACGTCGAAGCCGCCCTCGGCCCGACCGTTATTGCCGACGCGCGCAAAGACTTCTCCGCCGGTCTCGGGTGCCGGCTCCTTGCTCACGAGGTTGACCAGCCCGCCCGGATTGCCTGACCCGTAGAGGACGGAGGCCGGTCCGCGCGTGATTTCGATGCCATCCAGGAAGAATGGATCGACCGAGGGAACATCATAATTTATGCCCGCTGGCAGCCGCAGGCCGTCCCAGTAATGGACGTAGTTCGCGTTGCCACCGAAACCTCCGAAGCCACGAATAAAGACGCTGTCGAAGCGATCGCCAGGGCGAGAGCCGACCGTGACGCCCGGTTCGTAGCGCAAAGCTGTGGAGACGCTCGTCGCGCCCTGCTTCCTGAATTGTTCGCTGGTCACAACAGATATGGATTGCGGCGTCTCTAAGATGGGCGTGTCGGTTTTTGTTCCGGTTCGCGACTCCTTGACGATCGGTCCATCATTCTCTGATTTTTCAGACTTGATCGTGATTGGCTGGAGGGGAGTTGCGGCTTGTTCCTGCGCTCCGGCTGTTGCGGTCGTCAGAATGCTCACGGATCCCGCCAGCAGCCACGCAACTGTTTGCTTATGTCCCATTTTTGCCCTCTTGGCCTTCGGTCGTCGCGGGGCATATCGCCCCGGCCAACAAAAGATGATGTAAAATCTCAAGTTTTGCGTTATAGCCATCTGGGGCGCGAAGGCTACGGCGAACTTGTTTGAGAAAACGCCATTTTCATTTGAGTTTGGCACCGAGCGCGAAACTGATTTTGAAATTGCTGATAGGCTTGCCGGATGAACTCTCTGGTCACTGCGCATGAATTTTTCGATCAGATGGAGGCGGGAAATCGAGCCTTCAGGTTGCTCAACTCCAATATTGATTCCGACCAGACAGTGCTGCGGGGAAAATTCACCAAGACGAATATTCGGGCCGGGCTGGCCATTCACTATTCAGACATTACGAACCTGTGCGACTTCAAGACCGAGACAGAGGCCCCACCCCATCTCGGGATCAAGCTCTTCTTTCAAGGTGGTGTCGCGGCCAGCATCGGAGACCAGAACATTCCGATGCCAAGATATCTGCGCGGCCGCTGGACACCGTCGGCGACCCTGTTCCATCAGAAGGAAAAGGAGCTGTTCAGGCGCCATGCGGCACCGGGCGACCGGGTGCGCAAGCTGACCGTCAAGATCCTGCCTGGCTGGCTGGAATCGGGCGATGTCTTCGCGGATGCGAGTGCTGTCGGCTTGCGAGACTTCATGTCGGGTAAGCTGTCTTCGCGTTCCTGGGTGCCAAGTCCCTCACTCCTGGCGCTTGCCGATCAGACAATCAGTCCTCCCGTCTTGGAGCCACACCTCCACCGACTGTACGTGGAGAGCCGGGTGCTGGGTATCATCGGAGAGGCCTTCGCGCTTTTAGTCGAAGGAAAGACCACAGCAGATGCCAGAGGCAATCTTAGTGCGATAGAGCGCAGGCGGCTGTTGAGGGCGGAGGAATTCCTGAGAAGTACCCCCGACTTCCTGTCGGTAGACGAGATCGCAGCAAAGACCGGGGTCAGTGTGAATACACTCCAGCGGCTCTTCCATGCAGCCTATGGCACGACGGTGTTTCATTACGTCCGACGTCAGAAACTTGAGCAGGCGCGGGTCGCGCTCGAGAATGAAGGTCTGACGATTGCACAGGCGGCTTACGTGGCGGGCTATAATAGCCCGGCGAATTTTTCGACTGCCTTCAAGCGGCAATATGGCTTCACCCCGAAGAAGGCACGTGGCTAGCAGGCTGGATGAGCAGGACGGTTTGGACAACCGAGCCATCCCCCTGTCAACAGGAGATTAAAGTTTCGTCATATATCTCGATATATCTTGATTTGCGATATATCGAGATATATTCAGCAAGCATGAAACACGGACCTTTAGACGCTTCTGATGATCACCATGGACGGCCCCACCGGGGCAGGGGCGGCAAGCGGATGTTCGACTATGGCGAGCTACGCCTGCTAATCCTCGCGATGATCTTGCAGCGTCCCTTCCACGGCTATGAGTTGATGAAGGCAATCGAGCAGCGCCTCGGAGGCAACTATACACCCAGTCCAGGCGTCATTTATCCGACGCTCGCATGGCTCGACGACATGGGTTACGCCTCAATCGAACTCGAGGAGGGGGGGCGCAAGCTCTATCATGTCACGGAGCAGGGGAGAGCCTTTATAGATGCCAACAGATCGCTCGTGGAGGAACTGCTGACCCGGGCAGTACCGGGCGAGCGGGGGCACGATGAGGTTCCAGACGCGATCATCCGAGCGATGGAAAACCTGAAGCTCGCCTTGCGGCTGCGGCTTCGAAAGGGGCCGCCGGATGAGGCGACGACAGGTGGTATCGCTAACATCCTGGACGAGGCGGCGCGGGCAATCGAACGCCGCTGAGTGACTCTGGGTGGCACCAGGCGTTCAAAGGTAGAGACAATGGAACAGAAGATCGAAGCCGTTCTTGAAGCGTATCATGCTCTCATCCGCGAGGAGCAGGCGCGGCCACGGGAAATGCCGCCAGGCGGGCGTGATGGGGGACAGGACCGCCGTATGCGGGCAGTGGGACCGGAGACAGGACAGTTTCTCAACATCGTCGCTAAAAGCCAGAAGTCCCCCACGATATTGGAGATCGGGACCTCCTTCGGCTATTCCGGCATCTGGCTCGCCGAGGCTGCCAGGGTAAGCGGCGGGCGCCTGATCACCATGGAAATTCACGAATACAAGTCACGATACGCTCAGGAACGCGCGGTGGCTGCCGGTCTCTCTGACTACATCGATTTCAAGGTCGGGGATGCAGTGGAGATGATCAGCGCGCTGCCTTTTGGCGTCGACTTCGTGCTGCTCGACCTGTGGAAGGATCTCTACATTCCGTGCCTGGAAGCCTTCTATCCCAAACTCAACCCCGGCGCGATCGTCGTCGCCGACAACATGCTGCGGCCTGGCGACGAGAACGTGAAGATGTACGGGAGGGCCGTGCGCGCGAAGCCGGGGATGACGAGTATATCGCTCCCGGTGGGTGCTGGCCTTGAAGTCAGCCGTTTTGAGCCGGACTAGGCGGAGCTCGAAATGCTTCTCGAGAACTTCCCGATGGAAATGCTTTGCCGGCTCGCCGTCTTTTCCCACTGTCGTACGACGACAGACAGCAAAGGAACGAACACATGAATATATTGCAAGGCGACCGGCTGACCGAAGTCGCAAACAGCCCGCGCGTAGAGCGCGTGCGCCACGAGCTGAAACGGCGGCAGCTGAACGTCCTATCCACCGAGCGGCTGACTCCGCATATGATCCGCATCACTCTCGGCGGTGAAGAGCTTGAGGATTTCACCTCGCTGTCGGCGGGTGATCACATCAAGATTTTCGTGCCCGACGGTGCCGGCGGAACGGCAATGCGGGATTATACGCCCCGGCGATATGATGTGGCGACACGCACGCTCGTAATCGACTTTGCCGTTCACGATGCCGGTCCGGCGACGCAATGGGCACTCAATGCTCGCCCGGGCGACATGATACAGATCGGCGGCCCCCGCGGCTCCCAGATCATATCGGGACCAATCCGCTCCTGGCTGCTGATCGGAGACGAAACGGCCCTTCCTTCGATCGGCCGCCGCATCGAGGAACTGCCATCGGGTACGTTGGTGACCAGCGTCGTGGCCGTGCCGGGCTCTGAGGACGAGCAGGTCTTCGAGACGAAAGCGAATCTGACTGCCCATTGGATTTATCGAGAGAATGCGGCTGATCCTGCCCGTCTGATCGACCGCCTAAGCGACATAGCCGTCGAACCTGGAACTTTTGTCTGGATCGCCGCGGAAGGCTCGGTTACGCGGCGCATTCGCAGTTATCTCACCGATGAACGCAAGCATCCAGCCAACTGGTTGCGCGCATCCGGTTACTGGGTGCAGGGCAAGGCCGACACGACGGAAAAGTTCGAGGATTGAGGCTCGGCCGCCGGTGCATGTAAGCCGGTTCTCTCGCCGTAGAGCCCGGTAGAATGTGCCGCGGGAGGTGGTCTGGCGCGCACCAGTTCCATGGTGCAAGCCAAAATCATATCATCAACCTCGCATCGGGCGGTGTAACGATGTTTCCCACCGTCCACCACAGCCCGGCGACCGTTCAAACGGACGCCAGGCTACAACGCAACCACGATGTGCTTCTTTTCCTTACCAACGTACATTGGCGTGCCATCTTCGACCCTGTTCAGGGAAATCGGTTCTTTGTTAAGTGGAACGGCGTCGCATATTGAGCCGCAACCAGCGCAGTCATGTTGCATCCGTTTGCAGCGGGAACGTGACTAGCCAATGCCTAGTCGTCTATTCGAAAGCCGACCTTCATGACCACCTGATAGTATTCCACCGAGCCGTTCTTGATGTGGCCCCGGATCTGATCAACCTCAAACCAATCGAGGTTTCGCATTGTCTTTGACGCTCGTGATATAGCGGTCTCAATCGCCTCCGTCACCGAGACTTTCGAACTTCCGACAAGCTCCACCTTTTTATAGACGTGATCGCTCATTTCCATCCTCCAACCATTGACGTCGCGTTCAGGCACCCGATCGCCCAACTCATCCGAAGGAAAGTTTGCGTCCGTCGAGTCTCAAGTCCGAGTGGCATTCGAGATTTCGTTCATGCCCAAATGCTCGTTTCGACCTTTGCCCCAGCGCCGCACCAATCGATTGCCATGAAGGGAATATGAGCGCGTGAGGAAAGGTTTGAAACAAAATTTTGGCGCGCGGGGGCAGGCCTTCAGCTTTCGGCGAGCCGCTGACGAAAAAGTTGCGACGTCTTTTTGCAATTCGCTCTTGGAAGTATCCAATTGTAAATGCAGGAATTGTGTGGCTCTTCTTCTGTCGAGCGAACTGGTTTTCTTAGGTAGTGGAATTGGGGGCTGTTCCGCGACTGGTACCCGAATGTCATTATCAACAAGTTTTAAAGAAAACTGCGCATATGATTGCGGGGACTTTGCACAGTCAAACATATCGCCCACCAAGGAGTTTCACATGACTGATGAAATCAAAGCCACCGTCACTAACGACACGGCAGCCGGGAATGAACCTAAAGTGAAGAAGACTCGCGCACCGCGAAAGTCGAAGACCGTCGCTGAAGCGGCCGTAGCCACGTCGGTGAGTACGCCGGCGAAGAAGACACGTGGCGGCCGCCGGAAGAACACGGAAAAGGGTGAGGCCATTGCTTCGGCGACGCCCGTTTCGGGAAATAAAATCGCCCCGACCAAATCAAAGCAAACCGTGCAACCTCAGAAGCGTGGGCGGCGGAAAGCTGAAGCGCCTGAGCCAGCGTTGGACGACTTTGCGGATCTTCTGAAGCTCGAGGAAGAGAACCAGAAGCTCCGAAGGGCATTGTCCGAGAAGCTCCGCACAGAGAACGCTGGCCTTCGGAAGAAGCTTGGCCTGGCTTGAGTGAACAGGATCACGGGTTTTCCACAACGATAAGACTGATGACCGGGCAAGCATTGCAAGCCCGGTCTCCGGCCCGGTACTATGTTCTTGGAACACCGAGTCGGAGGAGGCGGATCGATGAGATCAGCGTGGAAACTGATTACTGGGTTGGTATCCCGTGGTAACTCAGAAGGACGTGGTGAGCTCGAGGACAAGACTTCGAAGATACCGCATCCGGGTGCTGAAGACGTCGAAGCCGTAACGCTTCCTGAAACCGAGGAATCTGAACTCCAGGATTCTCCCCAACGCATCGAAGAGGCTTTCATTGAGCCGTCGGCCGCTCCTTTCGATGGCCGCGCCCAACGACCGGAGCCGCAAGAGAGGATTGTGGCGCCTTCCCGCCTTGCTCTAGCCAACGACGCCGAGCCAGTGCTGGCAACGACGATAAGGCTTGTGACGAAGGACAGGTTGAGCCTGCGAGCGGAACTCTCACATTCAACTGCAGTGCCGAATGCACCTGAAGAAAATGCCAGAAATGCTATCAGCGCGAATACTAACGGCAGCGGAAAGTCGACCGAACCGGCCACATTGTTGACGAGCGATGCCAGCGCAACCACCACGCCAATCGCAATAAGCCAGACAGCCGGGGCCGGGCGTATTCGTAAGGTGAGGTCGGCGCAAAGCGCTTCCGGCGTTGAACGGCCCAAGGTGAAGCGGCGCTCTCTGCCGATTGCCGAGATCGAAACAGTGCAGGCATCGCCTGAAGCAGCATTCGTTTCCGAAAGCGTAGTGCTAAACAGCGAAATCAATCAGCTGAGACAGGAATTGGCTCAAAAGTTGCGTTTGCAAAACGATCAGCTAAGGCGAATGCTTTCCCGATATGATGCGGGATGAGCAAGAGCGACTTCAGAACCGGGGACGTCCTGGCCGACGACGCTTTCAGTCCCTTTACGGCGTTTTTTGATCTTCGGGCACTTGGTGCGGTTCAACGGCGGCGGACAACTAGTCGCTGCAAGACGTATCGTCTGCGGGATAGCCCAATCAGGACGAAATCACGCTGTTTCAGTCAATGCGGGACACGCGGTATCCGTCTGCCCCGCACAAGCCTTGACAGATTGACCCTTATGGTTTTGCAACCGGTCCAGACAGAACCAGACCCGACTTACAAACGCGGACAACCAGGGAAGTACGTCAGCCGCATCTCAAGATCCTAATTTAGCCAAGATCACACGCCGATACTGTTCGGGAGTGGCAACTGGCAGCGGAGAGGGCGCATGTCGAGTTTCGCGAGTGTCGTTCTGTTGATTGCGTCATCCTTGATCGCTTCTCAGACCTTTGCAGAAGAGATGGTCATCGAGACGGGGCTAGAGAGAAGCACACCATCTCCTGACCAAGCGTACAATGAACACAAGGATCAAAAGCAGGCTGCGGAAGAACGCGACGGCGAGGTTGCCGAGATGGCCCGCCAGGCTCTATCAAAAGCCCGCTTACTTACCGTTCCTCAGCTGACATCAAAGTGAGCCTGCCTCAAGGGGAACCCTCAAAGATGTCGCTTATCGGGCTTGTCCCGCGATTTGGGAGAAACGGTAGCTTTTTCCCAAACGCATCCTGGTCCGCCTCCCGAAGGACATTCGCCGACTTTTCGGCGGGTGTTGCATATGCGACGTAACAGAGCGGAAGAAACGCATCTCGATTTGCGGTGCCTGAGTTGGTGGCAGCCCGCCATCGAGTATTCGGCCTTGAACTGATGACCAACAAACGCTGAGCCGGGTTTACGAGCGCCGCTGAGCGGAAGGGTGCTGACACGAGGTGGGCTCCTCAACAGTCGAGCTTCTCGTATTTTTCCCGTAATGGTTTTCCAGTGCGTAGTCCGCTATCTTGCTTTCCATGGAACGCAAATTGGCCGTCATCCTTGCTGCCGATGTTGTCGGGTTCAGTCGCCTCATGGAGGTGGACGAGGAGCGTACCCACGCGGCCCTTAATACGTGCAATAGCGCGATTGCGGGCTTGGTCTCAAAGCACTCTGGTCGAATATTCGCTATAGCCGGTGACAGCTTTCTCGCGGAGTTTGCAAGCCCGGTGGAAGCGATGCGAGCAGCGATTGAATTTCAAGAAGATGTTTCTGGGCGCTCATTCGACCTACCAGAGGGTCTGCAGATGAGGTTTCGCATCGGGATCAATCTTGGGGACGTGATTGTCGACGGAGGAAATCTCTTCGGTGATGGTGTGAATGTCGCAGTCCGCCTTGAGGCACTCGCGGAGCCGGGTGGAATCTGCCTTTCTAGCGCTGTCTATGAGCAGGTTGCGGATTCCGACGTGAAGCCGGCCGCCAATCCGATCAAAGACCGGCCACCATTCCGATTTGAAGTCGGCCACCGTTCCGATCAAAGACCGGCCAGTTTTCGGCACTGAAGATCACTCCCTGGGTCAGCAACTTTGGCATCAAATACCTCGCGATGAACGAGGGGATTTTGATGCCGGCAAAGAGAAGGCTGACCATGAGACACCACCATGCGCCGCCAGAAGCGTTTCGAAGCCCGCGCCAGGGCTGCCAAGCTTCGCCATGATGCGCAGATCGAGAATGCCGACTTTCGTGCCGCCCGCGGCCTCGACCGCAATCTGTTCATGACGCTCGCCGGCTGCGACTGGATCCGCAAGCACCACAGCCTCCTCGTCACCGGGCCAGCCGGCGTCGGCAAGAGCTGGCTTGCCTGCGCACTGGGCCATAAGGCATGCCGCGAGGATTTCTCCGTCGCCTACCACCGGGTTCCCCGGTTATTCGCAACACTTGCCCTTGCACGAGGCGATGGCCGATATGGCCGGATCCTCAAATCGCTCGCCAAGACCGACCTGCTTATCCTTGATGATTGGGGACCGGAAAAGCTCAACGATGATCAGCGGCGCGATCTCCTCGAGATCATCGAAGACCGCTATGAGCGTCGATCGACGATCGTCACCAGCCAGGTGCCCCTGGATCGCTGGTACGAGATTATTGCAAACCCAACGCTCGCCGATGCCATCCTGGATCGCCTCGTTCACAATGCCTATCGCATCGACCTCACGGGCGAAAGCATGCGAAAACAGCGTTCGCCAGGAGCGCCCGAAACATCGCAAGCTTGACGTCAAACAAAACCAGATCCAAACATCAAAAAGACCCAGGATCAGTCCGAGAAATGGCCGCCTTCAAATCGGAACGCCGGCCGGAATGAAATCGGAATGACTGGCCGGCTTCAAATCGGAATCGATGGCCGGCTTCATCGGAATACGCAAGCAGGTGGAACAGAAGCTGCCTCTTGGCTACGAAGACATCGGACCTCAGGCGCTAAAGAACATCGTGCGGCCGGTGAAAGCCTATCGGGTGTCTCTTCGCCGGGGGGCGGAGACGGTGCTTTCGATCACCGCAACGAGCACTTTCTCATCCAACTGGCTGGTTCCGCGATTGGGCCGCTTCCGAAATGCCAACCCCGATCTCGACATTGAACTGAAAGCGATGAGCCGAGTGGTCGATTTCAGTCGAGAGCCGTTCGATGTGGGAATCCGGGAGGGGCATGGCAAATGGCCTGGCCTTAAGGCTCACCCCTTAATGGATCGGGAGTTCGCCCCGTTTTGTAGTCCGGCTTTCCTGGGGGCGGCGGGTGAAATCAGGGTGCCTTCTGACGTTCTGAAACACCCATTGCTCGATTGGAGGGATGATTGGTGGCTGGACTGGTTTAATGCAGCGGGCGTCAACAGCCCAAAACCGTCATTCTCTCAGAACTTCCAATTTGACACCCAACTCGCGATTAGCCAGGCCGTAATTTCCGGGCAGGGGATAGCCCTTCTTACGCCTATGTTCTTTCAGACCGAAATTCAGTCAGGTCGCTTGGTGCAATTGTTTGATTTGACCGGTCGCCATGGGAAGTTCTGGCTCGTCTATTCGGAAACACGGCAGAATTCTCGCAAAATAGTCGCGTTTCGGGACTGGCTCCTCGAAGAAGTCTCGCGGGTGCTCTAGACGATCGACGTTTCCCAAGAGATGGATGCTCGCGTGTTTCCTGTGCGATTTTCGCCCAAAGCATAGGCAGAGCTACGTGGCGTGACCATACGCGAGCCGCTCTGGCGCTTTCCGTTGCCGGGGCAAAACAAAAGCGCCCGCCTGGCAGGACGAGCGCTTCAAACTGCACATTGTTTTCGCGGACTTAGCGAGCGCCAGCTCTTGCGATCCGCTCGATTTCGCCGCGATTGATGCCAAGGTCGTGGAGTGAGCGATTGCTCATACGGCCCAGTTCGGAGACCGTCTGACGATACTTGCGCCAATTGATAAAAGAGCGTGCGATGTTCATGATAAATCCCCTTTCCTGGGTTTTCGAAGTCAGCTGCCAGTCCGTGGCGCTTCGATTACTTCGATGTCGCTTATATATGATTGGTCGGACCAATTTTGCAGCGCGAAGACTGAACCTCAGCTATGCGTAGATTGCATGTCGTGCGCAGTGAAAAGAGGAGGACTACGAATAGATTGCTTAGAGGAGAGGGTGCAGAGATATTGCCCGCCTCTCCGAGTTCTTGCCCATGCCGGGACCACTTGTTTAATCGGACCGCGGGGGCGAACGGATTTTGAGAGCATCACCTTGATGTGAACGCGGAAAGTCGATGCCTGGAACTCGACGGCAGCCAGAAACGAGCGGGCGATGATCTGCGAAGTCCAAATGGCCGCACTTGGCAGCTGCTATAGCGAATGACTACGGTCTCCGTGATCTCGCACGGAAGAGCCTGGCGCAATCAGCGCAGTAGCCGCATCTCAATGAGCCGCGCCAGCGGGTGGGGACGTTTCGTCCGGTACCACAATTCCAGCGTAGTGGATCGGATTGTCTTTGCGATCCCGAAAGCATCGGCCGAAGGCGGAAACCGAAACATAGGATCCATCTGCCTTTTGTGACCGATAGTGCTGTACCGTTGGGTGTTGCGCGACAATGGCGTCGCTGATTTGTTTAGCCAATACAGCCACGTCGTCTGGGTGCACACGATCAAGATAGGTTTGTACCGGCAATCCCCGTTCAGTTTCCTCGGGATCGAGACCGAACAACTCGGCGAGGGCACCGTCCGCGTACACGAGGTCGGCGTTCATATCCCACGTAAACAGGCCGGGGTCAGGCATTCGTTCACCCGAGATATTCGTGACGAATAAGTGCTTTGCGTCCGGCACCGTTGGTCCTCTCGTTTGCCTTTTTGCATAGAATGTCCCTAGCTCGACGTATCCACAAGTTGGCCTTTGAGAGAAGAGTATGGCATCCAGAAGTTATGTTGACTTGGCAGCCGGACTGGCGTCCCGCGCAAAGATCTCTCCTACGGTTTCCAGGACCCTCCGAATACTGTCGTCTGATGTCGAGTAGTAGATTGTCTGCGCCTCGCGCCGCGTGGTGACTACCCTTGCGGCACGAAATCTTGCGAGATGCTGGGAGAGGGCCGACTGCGAGAGGCCTACCTTGTCTGCGAGTTCGTTCACACTGAGTTCGGCGCCGAGAAGATGGGAAGCAATAAGCAGCCGCTTTTCATTGGCGAGGAGAGTGAGCAGCTTCGCGTGCTCAACAAAAACCATTTCATCATGCATTTCAATTCACCATTTAACCAACTGCGGCTGACTTATACGTAAGATGGCGTCCAGGCTAGAGATCGCTACATTACATTTTTGAGATATTCGAGCGCGGCTCTGAGACGTGTTCAGTGAACAGCCCGGATTACTGGTATTCCAGCTTCGTCCGCAGCCCGAATGAGTGCTTCGCGTGCTTCCGGCGCCGATAGCTTACCATGGATTGCGTCAAGGCAGACCTTCACCGCCTCCATGTACTCCTCTCCGTCGTCGGATGGCCAGTCACCTATAAGGGCTTCCGCAACCTCTCTCAGGGATCCGACGAGCCAGTATTTTTCCCGACCACCCATCACCAGCATCAGGGGAGCGAAGTGATCGCTTCTGTGCCACTTCATTACAAAACGCCTCCGCACGGTAAACACATCATTAACCGAGCAAGAAGTGTTCCAGCTTCACGACCCTTGGTGGAGACTCGACCAGCAGAGGCAGCAACGTAAGACCGTGCTTTGAGCGGGTGCGGAGGCTAGCATTCACGATCTCGGTGCAAATGCTACGCGCAAGTTGATGACGCCCGGGCCGCATTGCCACGGCCGCCAATGAACATGGTCTTCGTATTTCACCGGATGAAATCGCCGGGTTACGAAGAGCAAGCGGAAAAAAAGAGGCCCCAATAGGGTGGGGCCGAGATTGATGAGCAGTGCCCGAGAGTGGGCAGCGCTGCGGACAATACGCCTCACGATCGAGGCTCTCAAGCAAAACAACTCTCGTTTACATTTCGTGACGATGATGCATAACCACACCTTCGCGCTCCGGGCCACTGCTAACCCAAGATAAGCCAGTGCGTTCGGATCCGCGCAAACCTCGTCATCCAGCTCAGGCGTCGTCCAGACGCTGCGGCGCCGTGTATGATGAGGCAGCGCGCAAGCTAATGAATCGTGCTGGCGGCGACGCGTTGGAAAGACGTTCTCTCGCTACGCGCGAATAGCTTCGTCCTTTAAAATGAAAGGGGTGGCCGGGCAGGGAACCCGGGCCACCCCTGGCATCCGACCGGAGGTCTACCCGATCAGAGACTTCCAAGTGCCGCGCCGCGCTGCCTATCCCCGTGACGTTGACCACGGAGAGAGGGAGAAACGCGGCGCTAGAATGCCCGCTGGAGGCGGAAGTAGCCTGTCGTGACGTCGTCGATTTTATCGCCGTCGAGGTAGTTGACGGCTGCCTTGGCGTAGAGGTTGTCGGCGATCTGATAGTCGACCGTCACACCGACCTTCCAAGCGTCGTCGTCCGAGAAGTCAGCGTCGGTAGCGGCGTTAACGACGCCGTAGCTGCCGTAGTACTGAGCGGCTGGAGTGATCTTCAGCTTGTCAGTCGCCTTGATGGCGTATTCCGCAGCAATCGCCCATTCGGAAGCCGAATAGTAAGCACCCGGATCGGACGCCCAGACAGCTGCGAGGCCAAGGGTGCCAGGACCAATGGCAACGGTACCCATCGCGCGGACTGCGCCAGCTTCGTTGTCGGTGTCGTAGCCAGCCGTGACTTGGTAGCTGAAGATGCCAGCCTTGCCGCCGATACCGACTGCTACGCCGACGTTATTGGGGACCTCGCCGTTATAGAACGGGCTATCTTCCAGCTCGTCGACGCTGATACCAGCGTAGAAATTGTCGGCCTCGTACTGATAGCGAATGGAATTATGGAGCGTGACTGGGCTGCCGATGTTATCCGTTTCGCCCGAGAGACCGTCGTCCCACCAGCTGTAGAACAGACCGGCACGGAAGCCAGCGATGTCGATGTAAGCGGAGTCAAGCAAAGATGCCTGCGACTTAGAGTTGTCGGCATTCGTCTGCAGGACGATAACACCGGTGAGCGGGCCGTATTCGGTGTCGCTCTTGGCGGTGAACTGGACCTGACCACGGGTGTAGGCATCCCAGTCGGAGTCATTCGCAACATAGGTACCGTTGCCGATGGTTGCGCTGGCATTCGGGCCGGCGTTAACCTGGAAACGGATGTAACCGCTGATCTTCAGGCAGGTTTCAGTGCCCGGGATGTAGAAGTAGCCGCTGCCGTAAGCATCGCAAACGCGAACGTATTCAACCGGCTCCGGCTCCGCAGCGACGATGGCGTCAGCGGCCTGGGCGCCTGAGATGGCAGCCAAGGCCGCGGTCGTGCTCACAAGGATCATCTTAATGTTCATAAATAGTCCAATCTTCTGTCGATTGGGCACAGGTCATCATTGCCGAGAAACGGCTCTACCTACCCAGTTTTGGTGAAGGACTCTGCGAAGCAATGTGCGTTAGC
>NZ_LNCD01000121.1:2500-63712 GCF_001542405.1 Rhizobium altiplani | reverse complement strand
ACCTGGAAGATCGGCGCCTCCTCGTCCTTGTTGATGGCGACGATGACCTTCGAATCCTTCATGCCGGCGAGGTGCTGGATGGCACCCGAGATGCCGCAGGCGATGTAGAGATCAGGAGCGACGACCTTGCCGGTCTGGCCGACCTGCCAGTCGTTCGGGGCGTAGCCGGCATCGACGGCAGCGCGCGAGGCGCCGACGGCAGCCCCGAGCTTGTCGGCGACCGGCAGGATGACTTCCTTGAACTTTTCGGCCGAGCCGAGGGCACGGCCACCGGAGATGATGATCTTCGCAGACGTCAGTTCCGGACGGTCGGAGGCCGACAGCGCGTCCTTGACGAAGCTCGACAGGCCAGGGTTGGCCGCGGCCGCAATAGCTTCGACCGGGGCAGAACCGCCTTCGGCAGCGGAGGCGAACGACGCGGTGCGCACGGTGATGACTCGTCTAGCGTCGGTCGCCTGCACCGTCTGGATGGCGTTGCCGGCATAGATCGGCCGCTTGAACGTGTCTGCGGAGACGACCTCGATGATCTCGGAGACCTGCGCGACATCGAGCAGGGCGGCGACGCGCGGCATGACGTTCTTGCCGGTCGAGGTGGCGGCGGCGATGATCGTATCATAGCTTGCGGCCAGCGAAACGATCAGGGCGGCCAGCGGCTCGGCCAGATTGTTGGCAAGGCTTGCGTCCTCGGCAACCAGCACCTTGGACACGCCCGACAGCTTGGCAGCCTGTTCGGCCGCGGCCTTGGCGCCGGCGCCGGCGACAAGCACGGTGACGTCGCTTCCCTGTTCCTTGGCGATCTGTGTCGCCGCCGTCAGCGCCTTGGCGGTCTGGTCGGAAAGGTGGTTGCCGTCGTGATCAGCCAGAAGAAGAATGGCCATGGATATATCTCCCTTTCTCGAACCTTTAAAGCACGCCGGCTTCGACTTTAAGCTTCTCGACCAGCTCGGCAACCGACTTGACCTTGACGCCCGCCTTGCGGCCGGACGGCTCCTCGGTCTTCAGCACCTTCAGACGCGGCGCGGTGGAAACGCCGAAGTCGGCCGGCGTCTTCTTGTCGAGCGGCTTCTTCTTCGCCTTCATGATGTTCGGCAGCGACGCGTAGCGCGGCTCGTTCAGGCGCAGATCTGATGTGACGACGGCCGGAAGCTTGACCTCGATCGTCTGCAGGCCGCCATCGACCTCGCGCGTCACCTGGGCCTTGCCCCCAGGGCCAGCAACTTCGATCTCGATCTTCGAGGCGACGGTCGCCTGCGCCGCGCCGAGCAGGGCTGCGAGCATCTGGCCGGTCTGGTTCGAGTCGTCATCGATCGCCTGCTTGCCCGCGATGATCAGGCCCGGCTGTTCGGCATCGACTACGCCCTTGAGGATCTTGGCGACGGCGAGCGGTTCGACGGCGTCGTCGGTCTCCACCAGGATGGCGCGATCGGCACCCATGGCGAGTGCGGTGCGCAGCGTCTCTTCGGCCTTGGCCGGACCAATCGAGACGACGATGACCTCCTCGGCCTTGCCGGCTTCCTTCAGCCGCAGCGCCTCCTCGACCGAGATCTCGTCGAAAGGGTTCATCGACATCTTCACATTCGAAAGTTCGACGCCTGTGCCATCCGGCTTCACGCGGATCTTCACGTTGTAATCAACCACCCGCTTGACGGGGACGAGAATTTTCATGGGGTCCTTCCTTCAACTCTTTCGCCAAGAAAATGCGCGTTTCGGCGCTGCTCCGATTGTCGAATGGCGACATGGATACGCGTTTTTCCTCCAAACACAACGCTTCCATGGCGCAGATAGGCAAATTGATCCCGTGGATATATTACGTTTACGTTCACGTCAATATTGGAGTTATTGCTTGTCCCAAGGCAGGCGCGGGCGCAGCTGTTGGCCGGGCGTCACGACCATCGTCGGGTTGGCGGCTGGCCGGTTTTTGACAGCCCTGGGCGTGACGACCTCCCGATCGAATAACGGGACGCCGCGGCGACGCATCAGAAGGACCAACAGGCCGCCGGCGACGATGCCGCCGACATGGGCGCCCCAGGAGATGCTGCCGTCGGGTTCCAAGACCAGCATCACGAATTGCTGGCCGATCCAGAGAAGGAGCGGCACGAAGGCCGGCAAGGGCAGCGGGACGCGCATCAGCACCAGCACCCAGACCTTCACGCGGGGATGCAAGACGACGTAGGCGGTGACCACGCCTGAGATCGCGCCCGAGGCGCCCACGAGCGGCGCTTCCGATGTCGGCCCTACAAGGCCATGGACAAGAGCGCCGGCGGCCGCGCAGAGCAGATAAAAAATAAGAAAGCGGAAGTGCCCCATCGCATCTTCGACATTGTCGCCAAAGACCCACAGGAAAACCATGTTCGGCGCAAGGTGCCAGAAGCCGGAATGCACGAAGGAATAGGTGATGTAGGTTAGCGGTTCCGGGATAAGGGCCAGCGCCGGCGCCAGCCTGGCGTGGTTAAACGCAACCGCGGGAATGTAGCCCAGGCCGACAATCGTTGCCTGCGACGCGGACTCGTTGGCGACGACCCCGGTGAATAGCCAAACCGCGAAATCCACCGCGATCAGCGCCATCGTCACCCATTGGACCTTGATATGCTTCAGCGTATTGGCATCGTGCAGCGGTATGAACATGAAGCCTGCCCCGGCGTTCGCGCCACATAGTCGGGAAGGAACCTACCTGTTTTTTCCCGGAACCCAAAGCACATCCGCATGGCCGCGGTCATTGGCGTGGCGGGCGGCGACAAACAGGAAGTCCGAAACGCGGTTGACGTATTTCAACGCGGCATCGCTGACGACCTCGCCATCCGTGCGGGCAAGCTCGACCATCAGCCGCTCGGCGCGGCGCGCGATCGTGCGGGCGAGGTGAAGATGAGCGGCAGCCGAGTGACCGCCCGGCAGCACGAAAGATCTCAAAGGTTGCAGGTCAGCGTTCAATTCGTCGATGTCGTTCTCGATCCGCGAGACCTGGCTTTCAACGATGCGCAGCGGCTCGTGTGCGGGCGGTTTGCCATCGTCCGGCGTTGCAAGATCGGCGCCGAGATCGAAGAGATCGTTCTGGATCAGTGTCAGCATTCGGTCCAGGACCGGCATGCCCTGCATGTGAAGCCGCGCGACGCCGATCGCGGAGTTGGCCTCATCGATGGTGCCGTAGGCTTCGACACGCAGATCGTATTTCAGCCGACGCGGCCCGGAAACCAGGGCCGTCGTGCCGTCGTCGCCGGTCTTCGTGTAGATCTTGTTGAGCCTTACCATGCCTACCCCCTTCTTTTTCCCCGCCTTAGCTAGGGCGGCCGCCGCCGGTCAGCCAGAGTGTCAGCATGATGAGGAGCACTGCGATCGCCTGCAGGAGCACGCGCAGCTGCATCAGCTTGTTGGAAAGGTTCGGATTGCCGCCCTTCATCATGTTGAAAAGACCGCGAATCAGTACGATGGCGACAATGCCCATGACAATGATCGCGAGAATATAGGTGACCGTGGACATGCTGGCTTTGGCTTTCCTGATTAGTCCACCCAGCGCATCAGGCGATAGAAAAGGTCTGCAGGCAGCAGCCTTTTCAACACCATGCCCTGCTTCGCCGGCGTGGTTACGGGGTAATGTGGTTTCGGATTGTTCGAGTTCAATGCGTGCTTCAGTACGGTATAAACGGCTTCCGGACCAAGCTTATGTCGATTGGGGCGCCCCGAGCCGTCAAGACGCGCAAGCTGGCGGCGGTAATCTGCCGCATGGACCGAGTTCCTGACGTCTATGTGCTCGTGGATTTTTACGAGCGCATTTGCCGTAAAGCGAGACGCAATCGGGCCCGGCTCGATCAGGCTCACGTGAATGCCACTACCCTGCAGTTCCATGCGAAGACTGATGCTTAGGCCTTCGAGAGCGAATTTGGAGGCGGTATAGGCGCCGCGGAAGCGGTACGGCACGACACCGAGAATCGACGAGCACTGGACGATCCGCCCCTGATCACGCTTGCGCATCAGCGGCACGACCTGACGTGTCAACTCGTGCCAGCCGAAGACGTTCGTTTCGAATTGGGCGCGCAGAGCCTCGGTCGGCAGGTCCTCGACGGCGCCGGGCTGCCCGTAGGCGCCGTTGTTGAACAGCGCGTCGATGCGTCCGCCCGTCAGCTCGCTGACGTCGCGCACGAGATCCGAGATCGTATCGGGCCGCGTATAGTCCATGCGGAGGGCCTCGATGCCGTCGGCTTGGAGGGCGGCCAGATCATCGAACTTGCGCACGGTGGCGAAGACCCGCCAGCCATCGGCCTTCAGCGCGCGGGCGCAGTACGCGCCGATCCCGGAAGAGCATCCGGTCACGATGATGGTGCGCTGATCCGACATGGAATGATTCCTGTACAAAATAGGAGTGGTTTCCCATATTCGAACGGGCGACACAACGATCAAAGCCGGGAGACGGAATGCCGAAGATAATGCGCATCTTCTATGATGTGGTCTACGACGCTATCTGCCACCTTATAGAGGATGACGGCTTCGCGATGGCGAGCCATGTCGCGTTGTCGACGCTTCTCGCCGTTTTTCCATTTCTAATCTTCGGGACGACACTGGCGACCTTCCTGGGCGCTGACCAGTTCTCGGACAGGGCGATACATCTCATCTTCGACACCTGGCCCGAGGCGATCGCCAAGCCGCTTGTCGATCAGGTAATCCAGGTTCTGACGATACCGCGCGGCGGTCTGCTGACCGTGTCCGTGCTGGCGGCGGCCTACTTCGCTTCGAACGGAGTCGAGGCGCTGCGCATCTCGCTCAATCGCGCTTATCGTGTCCAGGAAACGCGGCCGTGGTATCTCACCCGCCTGGCGAGCCTTGGTTTTGTCATGATCGCCGTGGTCATTTTCGCCGCCGTCAGCGTCCTGCTGGTGGCGGTGCCGATTGCCCTGAACTACGCGCGCTATTGGTTTCCGCTGTTTGCCGACACGCTCGAGGTTGTTTTCAGCTGGCGCGTCTACGGCACGCTGTTCATGCTGACTATCGGCCTTTTCGTCGTTCACCTATGGCTGCCGGCGGGCCGGCGCCGGGTATTCGACGTGGCGCCAGGGGTGTTGGTAACGCTGCTGCTCTGGCTGGTGGGAGCCCTGATCTTCGCGTACTACCTCGCGACGTTCGCCAATTATACGGCGACCTATGCCGGCCTGGCATCGGTGATGATCGTGCTGATCTTTCTTTATATGGTCGGCGTCATCTTCATTGTCGGCGCCGAGATCAATGCCGCCCTCCTGAAGTTCCGCGTGCGTGCGATCTTCAAGAACAATTTCCTGGGCAGAGGTCAGGCCAAGGCGTCAAAGCCCGACAAGGTGACGGATATCGGCCGGTGACAGGCCGCGGTCGCGAAGTTCGCAAAGCCCCGTGTCGCTTCGGCTCTTCGAAAGCTTGCGTCCGTCCTCGTCGGTGATCAGGCGATGGTGATGGTAGACAGGCGCCGGCAGGCCGAGCAGCGTCTGCAGCAATCTATGCACCGAGGTTGAGTGAAAGAGATCGAGCCCACGGACCACATGGGTGATCCCCTGCAGCGCGTCATCGAGGACGACCGAGACATGGTAGCTCGACGGCGCATCCGACCGCGACAGGACAACGTCTCCCCACGCGCCTGGATTTGCGGCGATGGTGCCACGGTCGCCGTATCCTGTTTCCTCCCAGAAAAGAGCCTCGCCGACAGCCTCCAAAGCCTTGCTCATGTCGAGCCGCCAGGCGTGTTTCACGCCTGATGCGAGAAGCTGCCGTCGGTCGAAATCGGCGCGTTGACGATCGTCGGGGGGATAGAGCGGCGAGCCGTCGGGGTCTCGCGGCCAGGGGGTGCCATTGGCTTCGGCGGCGGCAACGCGCGTCTTGATCTCTCCCCGCGTCATGAAGGCGGGATAGGCGAGGCCGAGGTCGACCAGCCGGTCAAGCGCCGACTGGTATTCGGCGAAATGCTCCGACTGCCGCCGCACGGGTCGTTCCCAGTCTATGGCGAGCCATTCGAGGTCGGCGTAAATGCCGGCCTCGAATTCGGGTGTGCAGCGCGTCAGGTCGATGTCTTCTATACGCAGCAGAAAGCGTGCGCCTGCGGACGCCGCCATGTCTCTGTTCAGAAAGGCAGAAAGTGCATGGCCAAGATGCAGCGGGCCATTGGGGCTTGGCGCAAAACGAAAGACAGGCTTTTGACGGGGAATCGCGGTCATGCTTTCTTCTGCCACGGATTCGATGGGATCGCGAGGAAGCGTGTTGATCATTCGCAGCGACGATGACGTGAGAGAAGGTCTGGAGAAGCTGCTTCACCTGGATCCGAGACTTGCTGCCATTGCGGCCGAGACTGGCCCGCTTCCTTTGCGGCTGCGCGAACCGGGATTCGAGGGGCTCGCGCACATTATTGTCTCGCAAATGGTGTCGAGAGCCAGCGCCGAAGCGATCTGGAAACGGATGCGGCCGAGCGAAGGCGTGCTGACGGCTGATAATTATGTGCTTCTCCATCCGGAGGCCTGGCGGGAGTTCGGTCTTTCGCGCGCCAAGGCCGAAACGCTCTCGCGCATTGCCGAGGCGGTTGCCTCGGGCCGTCTCGACCTTGCAGCGCTTTCTGCGCTGCCGCCCGACCAGGCGCTGGCCAAGCTTACGGCTCTCAAAGGCGTCGGTCCCTGGACCGCCGAGGTTTATCTGATGTTCTGCGGCGGCCATGCGGACGTTTTTCCGTCCGGCGACGTCGCCCTGCAGAACGCCGTGGCTGCGGCATTCGATCTCGGCGCTCGCCCAGCTGCTCGCGAGCTGGCGTTCATGGCGGGTGGATGGTCACCGTGGCGATCGATCGCGGCGAGGCTATTCTGGGCCTATTACGCCGTCAAGCTCGGTCGCGGTATGCTGCCGGTCGACTGAGTGACCGTGCAGTAAATACAAGGATTGATGCCTGAATTTATTAGACTTCACAATGCCGTCACAACCGGCCTAATATAAGAGGGCAGATGCCGAATCGATCAGGAGAGTCCCTTGACGATTGCAGTCTCCCCCCAGGCCCTGCCAGCGCTCGTCCTGAACGCTGACTACAGGCCCTTGAGTTATTACCCCTTGTCGCTTTGGTCCTGGCAGGACGCGATCAAGGCGGTATTTCTCGACCGTGTGAATATCATTGCAGAATATGAGCATTCGGTATCTTCGCCGAGTTTTTCGATGCGGCTTCCGAGCGTCGTCTGCCTCAAGACCTATGTCCAGCCTTCCCGCAACCCGGCCTTTACGCGCTTCAACGTGTTCCTGCGCGACAAGTTCGAATGCCAGTATTGCGGCGAGCACGATGACCTGACCTTCGACCACGTCATCCCGCGTGCCCATGGCGGCGAAACGACATGGCAAAATGTCGTTGCTGCCTGCTCCCCCTGCAATCTGAGAAAAGGCAGCAAGCTGCCGAAGCAGGCAGGCATGTTCCCGAATCAGAAGCCGTACCAGCCGACGGTGCAAGACCTGCACAATAACGGCAGGCTTTTCCCGCCGAACTACCTGCACGACAGCTGGCTCGACTACCTCTACTGGGATAGCGAACTGCAGCCCTGATCAGTCTCTACTCGGACAGGCTCAGGCCGTCTTACGGACGCCGATGAAGGCGAAAGCCGCCAGGACAAGGCTTGTGATCACGTTCCAGCCTGCGAAGGAGAGGCCGAGGACGCGCAACGCGGCGTCTGTGCAGGAGGGGCCCTTGATGCTGTTCAGCTCGCCCAGCAGGTCGCCGGCATTCTGCGTCATGCTGCCTGCCGTCGTGGAGCAGGTCGCCGGCCCTTCCCAGAACTGCCACTCGACACCGGAGTGATAAACGCCCATGCCGGCGCCGACAATCATAAGCATGCCGGCGGCAAGCAGGAATGCCCGGCCGATCCAGCTCGGAAGGCCGACTGCGGAGGCAACCGCGCCGAGGATCGCGACCGGAATGCCGTAATAGTAGGGCTGGCGCTGCAGCAGGCAGAGCGCGCAGGGGATGTAGCCGCCGATATATTGAAAGCCAAGTGCAGTTCCGACGACGACCGCCATGCCTAGTGCGAGCACCAGCGAGTAGCCGACGACCGGGCGAGCAAGGGAAAACGAGGCAGGCATGAACGGACTCCGCGCGAATAGCTCAGTGGGCAAATAGTTTATAGGCAATCCCGAGGGCGATGGCGACGGCGGCAACAATGCCTGTAACCTGCGCAAGGCGCTTCTCGATGAAGTGGCGGATCGGCTCGCCATAGCGGCGCAGCAGCCAGGCGAGGAAGAAGAAGCGGGCACCGCGTGCGATGATCGCGGAAATAACGAAGAAGCCAAGGTTCATGTGAATGACGCCGGCAAGGATCGTCACGACCTTGATCGGCGGCAGATGCGCCAGGCCGGAGGTGACGAGCAGCAACAGCAGGATTTCCCACTCATCGTGGATATAGAGCCTGAGCTGCTCGAAGGCGCCAAGCTTTCCGTAGAATTCCAGAACCGGGCGAGCGATCGCATCATAGGCATAGTAGCCGAGCGCCCAGCCGGCGATGCCGCCCAGGACGGATGCAACGGTTGCGACCAGCGCGTAGCGATAGGCGCGTTCCGGCTTTGCGAGCCCCATCGGCAGGTAGAGAACGTCGGCAGGAACCAGAAAGACAGAACTTTCGACGAAGGCTATAACGGCGAGCCAGACTTCGGCCGATTTCCGGCCCGCGAGTGACATGGTCCAGTCGTAGAGTCTGCGGAGCATTCCGATCCTTTCGCTTCGAGCGCATGAGCTTTATGGGGCGTCTGCGCCGCTGTAAATGCTTGCTGTGTCGTTCGTAGGGTGACGTGCCAAAAATCTTCGTGATCAAACGGCGGCGATGAGCTCAGGAGTCGACGCTGGAGGGCTGATCTCTCTTCTGCCGCATGACGTTCATTTCGGTTCGTTCGCGCGCCATTTCGCTGACGGCCTGACGCAGAACGGGATGCTTTGCCGTGAACATGTTGAAATCACGTCTTTCGAGCACAAAGAACTGGCAGAAATCCACGGCAACGACGTCCGCGGTGCGTCGTCCGCCGCTGAGCAGCGCCATCTCGCCGAAGAACGCGCCCGGCTCCAGCCGGATCGGCTCGCCCGGTAGCTGTACTTCCACTGCGCCCGATGACAGGAAATACATGCCATCGCCTCGGTCGCCCTTGCGCACCACGCGTTCGCCCGGCAGGGCGGATTTCGGCCGAAAGAGGAGCAGCAACTCCTCCTGCGAATCTTCATCGACCTTGGCAAACAGCGGGAAGGTTTCGATAAGTTCTTCCATCTCGAGCTGATGCTTGTGCTCGCGGGCTTCGTTGATCGCTCGGATTTTTTCAAGCTCGCGGCCGAGTGCCTCGTGCCGGCGGCGGCCGAAGCGATTGCTGAGCACCGGCCATCTGGTGTGCACATGGGTATGCAGCGCTTCGGCACCCAAGCAGACGAGCGGATTGAGCGTGATCGAAATGATGGCGGATGCGAGGATGATGTCCTGCCCGTCACTTGGCAGCAGCCCGAGAGAAACGCCGAGGCTGGCGAGAATGAACGAGAATTCGCCGATCTGCGCCAGTCCGCCTGACACGGTCAGTGCCATGCCGATCGGATAGCGAAGCATGACGACGATGAGGAAGGAGACGATGGTCTTGCCGACGACAATCAGCGCCAGCGCGCTGATGACAGCCATCGGCTGCCGCACCAGGATCGACGGATCGAACAGCATGCCGACCGAGACGAAGAACAGCACCGAAAAGGCGTTCTGAAGCGGCAGCGAATCGGCTGCGGCCCGATGGCTGAGGTTGGACTCGCTCATCACCACGCCTGCGAAGAAGGCGCCGAGCGCAAACGAAACGCCGAAGACTTTCGCCGAGCCGAACGCGATGCCAAGCGCTATTGCGAGGACCGTCAGGGTGAAAAGTTCGCGCGAACCGGTTCTCGCCACGAGCGTCAGGAGCCAAGGGACGATCTTCGGCCCTAGAAAGATTGCCATAACCGCAAAGGCACCAACCTTCACCAGCGTCAGCGCTATCGTCAGCGGAAGCGGCAGCCCGGCGTTGTGGGCAAGGCCGCCCGCGGTCGCATGACCACCGAGCAATTCGGCGACGGCAGGCAGAAGCACCAGTGCCAGGACCGTGGCAAGGTCTTCGACGATCAGCCAGCCGACGGCGACGCGGCCGCTGGCGGAGTTGAGCAGGTTCCGCTCCTCCAGGGCTTTCAACAGCACAACTGTACTTGCTACTGACAGGCTGAGTCCAAGGACGATTCCCGCCCCAAGGTTCCAGCCCCACCAGCTGGCGAGCCCGATACCGAGCAGGGTAACGACGACGATCCGCGCGATTGCGCCCGGCACGGCAATCCCGCGCACGGCAAGCAGGTCGGCGGTCGAAAAATGCAAGCCAACGCCGAACATCAACAGGATGACGCCCATCTCCGCCAACTGGCTGGCAAGCTCGGCATTAGCGACGAAGCCGGGCGTCAAAGGGCCCATCACGATGCCTGCAAACAAGTATCCGACAAGCGGCGGCAGACGCACTCGATCGGCGAGATAGCCGAGTATCGCCGCGCAGACGAAACTCACGGCAACTGTTGCAATAAGCGATACTTCCTGATGCACGCGTGCGCTTTCCCTCTTGGCGGGCGCAGTGTGGCCGAAACGCCGAAGAAATTAAACAGTTGATTTGCCGCGTCGGGCCAATTGCTGGGTAGAGCCCGATTGAGGCAGCAATGTTGCAAACGACGAGATGAGAAAGCGTTGCCCTGCGGCAACACCCAGCTTCTGAACGATGCTGGAGAACCCCTGAAATTGCAGGTGAAGCGCTATACTCTCCATTAGAGCAGTTGCATATTTTCGTCCTGAATACTTGTTTAGACCGAGCGCATACGGGCAGAAGTTGACTGATACTGTTGATAGTTCATACCTTTCCACCCGGCGTGCCACGCGTCTAAGCACACTCCTGCCCGTGCTCCTGCTCGCCACATACTTTAGCGCCAGCTTCGTTCTTTGACTCTTGCGTGGTGGCGATCTGGCGTCCGACGAGGCAGAGCAGATCAGGCTCTCGCATGCCTTGCAACTGGGCTACGGCGACCAGCCGCCGCTCTACGACTGGCTATTCTACTATTTCGCCAAGATCTTCGGCGCCTCGGTCGACACGCTGGCTTTCGTAAAGAACGGGACGCTGCTGCTGAGTTGCATCTTTCTCTGTCTCGCGGCCCGCAAGGTGATGGGCAAGCGCGAAACTGCATGGATCGCCCCCCTCGGCTTCCTGAGCCTGCCTGTGGTCTTTCTGCTCTCGCAGCGGGATCTAACTCACAGCGTCGGCGCCTTCGCTGTCGTCGCGTTCTTTCTCTACGCACTGGCATTGATGGCGGAACGACCATCGACCGGCAATTATGCACTTCTCGGCGCAGCAGCCGGGTTGGGATTCCTTGCCAAGTACAACTTTGCGATCGTCCCGGTCGCGACGGTTGCAGCGCTCCTTCTCGAACCTGGCCTGCGGCGATTGGTCTTCAACTGGCGGCTGGCGGTGACCATCGCGGTTGGTCTCATCGTCGCGGCCCCGCATGTTTATTGGATCGTGACCCATCTGGATTTGGCGACCGGCGACACGCTGAAAAATTTGCGGGCAGCCGCTAGCGCCGGGATGCCCGAGCAAGTGGTTGCGGCCTGGGAGCTGTTGGGAGCGATCGTCAAATGTTCGGCGTTGACGCTCGCTATCCTCGCCATTGTCTATCGTGGCCATATCCGGACGATCCTTGGCACCAGCAGCGAATGGACGAGGGTCATCGGCCGGATGCTCGTCATCAGCATGTTTCTGGTCTACGTGATCATGCTCGCCGTCGATGCGACGATCATGCGTCCGAAGTGGATCTCGATCTTCTTCGTGGCGTTCCCGCTTTATCTGGCATTCAAGGTCGAGGCCTCGGGTGTCCAGGTCCCCGGCGCAATCGGGAAGCTTGTCGCGCTTGTGGGGGCGGTGATCTTTATCTCCCTGGGCGTCGTTTTCGTTGGGAGCTTCCACTAAAGCATGTCATGCGATGCCGCTCGTCTTGCCGAGACGCGGGCGGAGCGGATCGAGCGCTGATCTTGCGTGGCATCTGCCAGTGGCTGCCGCATGCCGGGGTGTGGCAAGCGCGCGAAATTATGACCCTTCGAAATTATCAGACATAGCAATAGCTTAGGGGATCGTTATGTCCTTCTCCGCGATGTCTGTCGCGGGCCCGAATTCATCGGCTAAAGCGCGCCTCACAGCCCCTACATTGGACGAGAAGCTCCGGTCCCTGGATAAGCACGTTTCGTACTAAGCCTTTCTGCCGACTTAGCGAGAAAAGGTGGAAGGCGTATTATCGATTGTCCAACGCTGTTTCGATCCCGTTTAGCAAGGAGCGTCAGGATGCCTTATTTCCAAGATCCGAATCTGCCACGCAATACCGCCGCCGACGGTTTCTGGGCGTGGCGGCTGCTGCTGGCGCTCGCCTTGCAAGCGTGGCGGTCCTTACAATGGCAGCGTCGTCTTTGCCGGTGAGAGCGGGCCCACGTAACGGGAACGGGAACTCGGGCGGAAATGGCAACTCCGGCGGAAATGGCAACTCTGGCGGGAATGGCAACTCTGGCGGGAATGGCAACTCTGGCGGCGGTGCGCAGTGCTTTCTGCGTGGGACGTCAATCCTTACGGATTGCGGCGAAAAGCGTGTCGAGGACCTGCAGACGGGGGATCGCGTTGTTCTTCTGGAAGGAGAAACCAGCCCAATCAAGTGGGTCGGTCGGCAGGTATTTACGAAGCGAGGCGCGTGCTGGCAGGAAGGCGTCGTACCGATTCGAGTGGCAAGTGATGCACTGGGCGATGGCACGCCACGTTCCGATCTCTACCTGTCACCCGGCCATGCTCTGTTCCTGAATAGCGTACTTATCCGAGTGAAGGATCTCGTAAACGGCACAACAATCGCGCCGATCGCACCGTGCGACGATATGACGATTGAGTATTACGCCGTCCTGCTCGCGACACACCAAGTAATCCTTGCTGAAGGCGCTGCGGCAGAAACCTTCCACCCCTCGGACAGCAATCGCGACAATTTCGGAAATTTCGCGGAATACGAACGCCTGTATGCTGGTGAGCTACGCGAGCCGATGACATCCTATGCGACGGTTCTGGGCGAGGAAGGCGGATGGCAACATCTGAAAGCCCTTCTTCTCCTCGGCGCCTCGCCTCTGGTGCCAATGCGTGATCCGTTCGAGGATGCCTGCGGGAAGATCAATGCGCAAGCCAAAGAGCTGTCCGCCTAGTGAGACTGATTTCGAGGTTTTGCGTGCTTGAGACAAAACGCCAAAAAAAATGAAGTCAGATCACTGGCGTATTGTCGGGATGGTGCCCCATGCCGGGGTCGAACCAGCACTTCTTTCGAAACTCGATTTTGAGTCGAGCGCGTCTACCAATTCCGCCAATGGGGCAACGGATACCGACGAGGCGGCTGTCTAGCATGCGTTCGCCCGCGCGCGCAAGACGGCGGGCGAAGTTCTCGGCTTGATTTGTTGGAGTTTCCGGCTCGCGACGTTCGGCCGGAAACGGTATCAATGCGCGACGGCGGCGGCGGGTTGATGGACGGCGGACTTCTTCAGCGTGATCGCGAGGACGGAAGCGAGCAGGCAGAAGGCGCCGGCAATGAAGAAGGCGGGCAGATAGCTCTGCAGTTCAGTGCGCGACCAGCCGGCGCCGTAGGCGGCGGTCGCTGCTCCCAGCTGATGGCCTGTGAAAACCCAGCCGAAGACGAGGCCCGCCTTTTCGCGACCGAAACGGTCGGCGGCAAGCTTGACGGTCGGCGGCACGGTGGCGATCCAGTCGAGGCCATAGAAGATCGCGAAGATCGACAGTCCGTAGAAGCTGAAATTGCTGAAGGGTAGGAACAGCAGCGACAGGCCACGCAGGCCGTAGTACCAGAAGAGCAGCCAGCGATTGTCGAAGCGGTCCGAAAGCCAGCCGGAGCCGATCGTGCCGAAGAAATCGAAGATGCCCATCACGGCAAGAACACTGGCTGCAGCCACCGGCATGATACCGAAGTCACCGCAGAGCGTGACGAAATGCGTCTGGATCAGGCCGTTGGTGCTGAGACCGCAGATGAAGAAGGTGGCAAACAGGATCCAGAAGGTCGAGGTGCCGGAGATCTCCTTGAGAACCGTGACCGGCGTTGCCAGCATCGCCAGCAGCCCGGATTCGGTTGGCGGCGGTGGCGTGATATGTGCCTCGCCGAAGGCGGGCAGGTTGAGGTCGGAAGGGCGGTCGCGCATGAAGGCCAGTACGATGAGTGCGGCGAACATGATCATGCCGCAGACCAGAAAGACTGTTGCGCGCCAACCGTAGCGTTCCGTCAGCTCCGCCATCAGTGGCAGGAAGACCAGCTGTCCCGTCGCAGAACTCGCCGACAGCATGCCTACCACGAGGCCGCGATGCTTGGTGAACCAGCGGGCGGATACGGTAGCGGCGAGCACCATTGCGGTCAGCCCGGTGCCGAAGCCGACGACGATTCCCCAGAGCAGGAGCAACTGCCAGAGTTCGCTCATGAAGAGCGAGCCGACGAAGCCGCCGCCGATCAGGATCATGGCGAAGACGATAACCTTGCGGATGCCGAAATAGTTCATGAAAGCGGCCGAGAACGGTCCCATAAGCCCGAACAGAATCAGCCGGACGGCGAGCGCGGAAGATATCTGCGAAGTTTCCCAGCCGAACTCGTCCTGGAGCGGCTTGATGAGGACGCCGGGGGCGCCCATCGCGCCAGCGGTCACCAGCATGGTCAGGAAGGTTGCTGCAACGACCACCCATCCATAGTGGATGTTGCGTCGCGCCAGAGATGAAGCAAGTGCAGTCGATACCATGTGGCCGTTCCGTTTTGAGGTTGCCGGAGACTATCGGAAGCTTTTAGATGATGGTCATCATAATTGTTGTGTATTGATGATGGGCGTCATATAAATTGTCAAGCTGCTAATTGCGGAGAACCGAATGCGGGTCAGCCGAGAGAAATTTGCCGAGAATCGCGAGAAAATCCTGACGGTTGCCGGGGTGCTGTTCCGTGAAAAGGGTTTCGACGGCATCGGCGTCGCCGAGATCATGAAGGCTGCCGGGATGACGCATGGCGGGTTCTACGGCCATTTCGAATCCAAGGAAGAACTGGCGCTGGAAGTGAGCCGCGCATTGATCGAGAAGGTGAAGATTCGCTGGAACGAGATCATCGCGTCGGCGCCGGAGCGGCCGTTGGATGCGCTGCTCAATCACTATCTGTCGCGCTGCAGCGTTGACGACCCAGGCGGCAGCTGCGTTTTCGCTTCGCTTGCGCAGGAAGTCAGTCGCAGTCACGGTGCGATGCGCGAGACATTCAACGATGGGCTTTCGATGCTCGTTGATATTTTGTCCGAGATTGTGTCCGGTAAAACGCCAGACGAACGGCGCGAGAAGGGCTTTACGACACTTGCAGCGATGATGGGTGCGGTGATCCTGGCGCGAGCCGTCGAGAGCCGTGAACTCTCCGACAGCTTTCTCTATGCGACTCGCGATGCACTTTCCCTTGAGAACAGGACCGAGGGCTAGCCGCGGCGTGCGATCAGGCCGCCGATCTCCACCACCTCCAGGAAGCTGCCCTCGGGCGAAAGCTTGAGGAGGGTGGCGCGAAGCTCGGCCTCGAAGGCTGCCGTCTTTGCGCCAAGCGCCTGTGGCGATGTCACCGAGGTCGAGAAGGCGCGGCCAACGATATCGTCGAGGCAGAGCTTGCGCTCCCTCACAACGGAGATCCGCTCCAGATCACCGAAGGGCGAGCGAAGGAGGATGCTTTCATGCTCAATCCAATCCGGGCTTTTCCGCCGTTCGCGATTGGCATTGCGCTCCGGTGCGAAGCTCTCGGCGATCTCGTTGACGGCCTGCCGCCAGTCGGGCGTCGAGGAGATGTGGCGATCGCCGAACAGCACCACGCAACCGTCAGTCACGGTGATTTCATCGAGAGCCTTCAGCGTCGCGGGGCGGTCCATCCAGTGAAACGAACGCCCCATGACCGTCATCTTGAGCGGCGCAAAGCGCGGGCCGAGATCGTATGAAGAGCCCTTGATGAAGGTGACGTTGACACCGACGGCGGCTGCATCCGTCCGCGCCGCCTCCAGCATTTCCGGTTCCGGATCGAGGCCAGTGACCGTTGCTCCGGCCAGCCGCGCGAAGGCAATGCCGAGCTGACCGGGGCCGCAACCAAGGTCAAGCACACGCTCGCCGGCCACGAGGCCGGCGCGCTTGGCAACCTGCCCGATGAGTTGATCGGGATAGGGAACGCGATAGCGCGTGTAGTAGGCGGCCGTGGATTGAAAGCGGCGCGCTTCGAAGGGGATCGTCGTCATGGCAATATCCTTGAACGGAAGTGGCCGCGGTCGCCGGCTCAACGCCCGCGACCGGCAACTCTCCAAACTGTCGCGTTATTTGAAACCTTCGACCCTGTGGGGAACATAGGGTTCCTCGAGCGCGGCGACGTCTTCTGGGGCCAGCTTTACGGACAGTGCGGCGACGGCGTCGGCCAAGTGCTTGGCTTTCGACGCGCCGATGATCGGCGCCGTGACGGCGCCCTTCTGCAGGATCCAGGCGGTCGCAATCTGGGCACGGGAGACACCATGTTTTTCGGCCAGCTTTCCGACAACGCCGATGATGGTACGATCGGCGTCTTCCGCCTGCTTGTAGAGCGTCTTGCCGAATTCGTCCGTCTCGCTGCGGGTCGTCTTCTCATCCCAGTCGCGCGTCAGCCGACCGCGGGCGAGCGGGCTCCAGGGAATGACGGCGATCTTCTGATCCTGGCAGAAGGGCAGCATTTCGCGCTCTTCCTCCCGGTAGAGCAGGTTCAGATGATCTTGCATGCTGACGAATGGCGTCCAGCCATTGGCGCGCGAGGTATAGAGCATCTTGGCGAATTGCCAGGCATACATGGAGGAGGCGCCGATATAGCGCGCCTTGCCTGCCTTCACGACATCATGCAGGGCTTCCAGCGTTTCTTCGATCGGCGTCGTATAATCGAACCGGTGGATCTGATAGAGGTCGACATAGTCGGTGCCAAGGCGACGCAGGCTGTTGTCGATCTCGTCGAAGATCGCCTTGCGCGACAGGCCGGCGCCGTTCGGCCCCGGACGCATGCGGTTAAAGACCTTGGTCGCGAGCACGATCTCGTCCCGCTTTGAAAAGTCCTGGATCGCGCGCCCGACGATCTCCTCCGAGGAGCCGTCCGAATAGGTGTTGGCGGTGTCGAGGAAGTTGATGCCGAGATCGAGCGCCTGTCTGATCAATGCCCGGCTGTCTTCTTCGCCGAGTGTCCAACTGTGGTTGCCACGGCCAGGTTCGCCGAAGGTCATGCAACCCAGGCAGATCTTCGACACTTCCAAGCCAGTGCCGCCAAATTTGACGTAATCCATGAAATTGCTCCAAACGAGTCGCTACCCAGCGCCCTTTGATCTAGCGCGGCAAGCTTGAAAGTGTCTGCTCCTCACACAAAAGTTTTGTGACCATCGAGAAGCCATCGCAAGGTCTCGCGCTTGCGTGTGCCGGGCTCTCGGTGTTAGCTGCTGCAGCATTTGACTGGATTTTCGCCGATGAGACTACCGCAGCGCGATCGCTACGAAGACCTTTACCGTGATTTCGCCTGGGAAATACCGGAGGATTTCAATATCGGCCGCGCGGTGAGCGACGAATGGGCGGCGCGGACGCCTGATCGCGTTTGCCTTGAGCACTTCAGCCCTGACGGCAATCATCTCTCCATGACCTACCGCGAGCTGGCCGACCGGTCGGCGTCGCTCGCCAATGCGCTGGTGTCTTTGGGGGTAACGAAAGGTGATCGGGTCGCCCTGCTCCTGCCGCAGTCGTTCGAGACCGTTATCGCCCATGTTGCAATCTACAAGATCGGCGCGATCGCACTGCCGTTGGCCTTGCTCTTCGGCGTCGAGGCGCTGGAATACCGGCTGCGGACCGCGGGCGCTTTCGTCGTCATCACCAACACATTCGGGCTCGACCGCATCAGCCATATCCGCGAGCGACTACCTGACCTTTCCGAAGTGATCTGCGTCGACGGCGATCGACAGGGCGTGCGATACTTTTCAGCGCTGGTCGAAAGCCATCCCCCGGTGTTCGAGGTCGCGAAAACCGCGCCCCACGATCCGGCGCTGATGATCTTCACGTCGGGAACGACCGGTCCGCCGAAGGGCGCGCTTCACGGTCATCAGGTGCTGGCGGGGCACATACCGGGCATGCAGTTTGCCCATGAGGGATTTCCGCAGGCCGGAGACAAGGTCTGGACACCTTCGGACTGGGCCTGGGCTGGCGGTTTGCTGAATGCGCTGCTGCCCAGCCTGTTGCTCGGTGTTCCCGTCGTCTCCTCGCCGGCGCAGAAATTCGATGCCGACATGGCTTATCGCATCATGGCCGAAATGAAGGTGCGCAACGGTTTCATTCCGCCGACGGCCTTGCGGCTACTGAAATCGGTGCCAGATCCACGTGCCAAATATGATCTCGTCTTGCGCACCATCGGCGCAGCGGGCGAGTCGCTCGGTGCCGAAACGCTGGAATGGGTCAAGCGGACGCTCGGGATTACGGTCAACGAGTTCTACGGCCAGACGGAGTGCAATTTCGTGCTTTCGTCGAGCGCCGCGATCGGAATCAGTCGTCCCGGCGCAATCGGACGCCCGGTACCCGGGCATCGTGTGGCCATCGTCAGCGAAGCCGGCAAGGAGCTTCCTGTTGGCGAAGCTGGGCAGATTGCCATCCGCCGCCCGGATCCCGTGATGTTTCTCGGCTATTGGGACGACGTCGGGGCGACCGAGCGGAAGTTTGTCGGCGATTGGCTTCTGACAGGCGATATCGGGCGCCAGGATGCGGACGGCTACGTCACCTTCTTCGGGCGGGATGACGATGTCATCACCTCCTCAGGCTATCGGATTGGGCCAGCCGAAATCGAGGACTGCCTCATCGGCCATCCCGCCGTGCAGCTGGCCGCAGCCATCGGCAAGCCCGATCCCGTTCGCACCGAGATCGTCAAGGCCTATGTCGTGCTGGCGCCAGGATTCGAGCCAAGCCAACAGCTGGCGTCCGAGATCAGCGAATGGGTGAAGTTGCGGCTTTCGATGCACGAGTATCCGCGCGAAGTGGAATTTGTCCCGGAACTGCCGCTGACCACGACAGGCAAGGTCATCCGGCGCCTGCTCAGGGAGCGGGCCGCTGCCGGCTGACGGCTTTGGCGTGACCTGACGTCACTGGGGAGACTTTCCACGCCGGGCGAGTGACATGATCTTCTGTCGCAGCATCTTCGCGACGTTGCGGGTGCTGCTGTACATATGGAGCTGGGCGGCCACCTGGCGCACGTCCCGGTCGCCGTTCTGGTTCAGCCCGATTACCATCGTGCCCATCTCCTCCCGCTCCTTCCAGAAGCGATTGATCATCGGGTGATCGGGGATGGCGCAGGAGTCGGAACGAACGATGTTGGCGTCGTCAAGGTGCCATTCGGTCACCTCGCCCATCAGCAACTTGCCTGGCGAGTAGCGCGCATAGGCTTCGTCGTAGGCCGTCTTCCAGGTGTAGGCCTCGCCGCCCATCATCAAGACCACCATCGAGGCGATTGCCTTGCCGTTGAGGTCGATCGTGTGGACACGAACGGCATCGACGGCGGCGAGGTTGGAAACCGCCTCTCGGGCAAAGGCGGTGTGGTAGCGATCGGTCACCAGCGCACTGCGCTTCTTGCCCTTCCAGCCGCCGGCCTCGAGCGCAAGGAACTCTTCGAAACGCGCGTGGACTTCACGCGCCTGGCGGGCGACGTTATAAACCACCGTGCCCAAGTCCTCGAGCAGACGCCATTGCCGCCGCATCTCCTTCAGATGCGACGAAGAAATCGCGTCGCGCAGATAGACGGTTGCTTCCTCGTCGCTCTGCAGCATGGCGCGCTGATAGGGATTGGCGATGGTGATCGGCAGGTTGCGGCCGATGGCGACCGCCCTTGCCATGCGGGCAAAGAGCCCGTTCAGCCTGACATCCGGCAGCACGAGAATTGGGGGCAGGCGCAGGTCCCGATGGGTCAGGCCGTCATAGAGATTGTCCAGCGTTTCGCCTGCATCCTCGGTATCGACCAGCGGCGTGCCGAGCGGTGCAAAGCCGTTCGACCAGACCCGTACGATCGAGGGGCCGACGGCGAAGCCGGGTTTTTCGATGGAGAACGGCATCAGGAAGCGCATCCGGCTTCGCGTGTCGCTCAGATCCCGCAACAGGGCGAAGTTCACCTCTCTATCATCCAGCCGCGGCATGGCCGGGGCGAGGAAGCGACCGGTGAAGAAGACATTCGGCTCCATCGCTCGGTTGGAGAGGAAATCGAGCTCTTCCTGCAGTTCGTAGCCGAGCTTGCCGGAATAGAGGCAGAGTTCACGGCCCGGACGGCCGACTTCAACGCGCGCATCCGGCCGTGGCATGTCGAAATCGAGAGCCGCTAGCTCGTGAACCATGCGGTTCGTCGTGACATCGGTCGTTTCGGTAGCTGGAGGAATGCGCACCATTATATCAGGCTTCCATGTCTGTTTTGGCCGGAGGCGTGGCAAATGCGAAAAGCATAATTCCAAGCGCGCGCCGGACGGCAAAATGCAGGAGGATGGCTTCGACGCCCATGGCCGAGGCCGTGGCGATCGCCGCACCCTCGATACCCAGTCTTGGGATGAGGAGCAGGTTGAGGCTGATGTTCGCTGCCAGCGCTCCGGCATAGAGCAGAACGCAGACGTTCTGCTTGCCAGCCATCATCAGCAGCGTTTCCGCTGGTCCGACCAGGGCCTTGGCGAGGATGCCCGCCAGCAGGATTGCCATCACGATATAGCCGGCGGTGAAAGCGCCGCCAAAGAGCGAGAGCAGAAAATGGCCGGCGGCGACAACGGCCAGGCCGATGGCGAGCGCGGGCCAGAAGGTCCATTGCGCGGCGTCGATCGCAGCAGCCGCGAGCTGCTCGCGTGTCCCCTCGGCGATGAGGCTTGAAAAGCGCGGACCGGATGCCGCCTTCACGGAGAAATTGATGAAGTGGACCAGCGCCATCGTCTTGGCGGCGGCGAAATAGATCGCGACGTCGTGCGGTTCGAGGAAGATGCCGACCACGACCACATCAGAATTGGTCAACAGGAAGCTGACCCCCTCGATAAGGAAGATTGGGAAGGCGACACCAAGCCAACCGAGAAAGTCGACCTCGCGCGGACCCTCTTGGTAATGGCGGCGCAGTCGCAAGAGCGTTGCGACGTATTGGCCGACGGTGGTGACATAGGTCGCGATGAGTGCGGCCTGCATCGCCGTCATCGCGGTGCGCGGCGCGCCAAGCCCGATCGCAGTCAGCATGAAAAGAATGATGAGGACCGGCCGTACGATGTAAGCAGGACTCAACGCCATGACAGGCCAGTGATTGGCCCGCGACGTGCCTTCGAGAATATCACCGAGGGCGATCATCGGCATGGCGACCAGTCCGAGGAAGATCGGGATGACATAATAACCCTCGATCCTGTCGCGGAAGAGATGCAGGGCGATCATGCCGATGACAAGAGCGGCCGTGCCAGAGAGCAATCCGAAGATGCGGGCGGTGCCGGTCAGTCCGCGGATCTTCTCAAAAGAGCCGGCCGCCTTGTATTGCGGCAGGAACCGCACGACGGCGGTGTGGAAGCCCAGGCATGAAAGATCGCCGAAGAGGACGATCAGCACCCAGACGAATACAAAAATTCCGTACTCATATTCGCCCATGAGGCGGGCCAATACGATTTGCGACAGAAAGGCGAGGGCGGCGCTGACGATGCGGATGGAAAAGGCGGTCAGCGCCATGCGCTGAGCTGTAGCCTTATCGCCGCGCGCAGTCAGAGCGGTCACAAACGAGCGCAGCAGGCGACTTCCCGCCGGGCGCAGACCCGCAGGCAGCATCTTTTCCGCCGTCTCAATGACCGCCATCACAAACACGCAAAACTCTTCAGGCAAATCGTCGTCGAAGTCTTGGCAGAACGGCGTTAAGAAACGGTTGTGACACCGTCATTCGTGCCAACGGCTGGAACGCCAGAAATCAGCGGCCTGCATGGGAAAGCGCACGTTCGATCAGTCGGTCGAGAACCTCGGCATAGCTGACGCCACTGGCGGCCATGGCCTTGGCATACATGCTAATATTGGTGAAGCCGGGTATGGTGTTGAGTTCGTTGACGACGAAGCACATGTCGGGCGTGAGAAAGAAATCGACCCTCGCCATTCCATCGCAGCCGAGCGCTTTGAAGGCATTGGTCGCTGTGCGGCGCAGTTCTTCCCCGATCTCCGTCGGCAGTTGTGCGGGAACTCTGAGCGCTGCGCCATTCTCGTCGATATACTTGGCCTCGTAGCTATAAAAGCCGTGGGTTTCGGCGGGCACTATCTCGCCGGGCAGTGATACGAAGAGCGAACCATCGGCGTGTTCGAGCACGCTGAATTCAATCTCGCGGCCGGTGATAAATTCCTCTGCCAGCAGCTTGCGGTCGTGCCTGAAGCCTTCGGCGAGGGCGGCGGCGTAGCTGTCGGCGTCGGCTACCTTACTGACGCCGACGGAAGAGCCCTGGCGCGCGGGCTTGATGAAAAGCGGAAGGCCGAGTTTTTTTACAACATCAGCGAAGGGCGGCTCCGCGCCTTGTTCGATGCAGACGGCCTTCGCGACCGGTAGACCAGCCTCCTTCAACAGGCGCTTGGCGATATCCTTGTCGATGGCCGTTGCCGAGCCGAGGATGCCACAGCCTGCGAGCGGCACGCGGGCGACGGCGGCCAGTCCCTGTACCGATCCGTCCTCGCCGTGCATGCCATGCAGGACGGGAAACAGGATGTTGATCGGCGGAACTTCGTATGGAGCTGCATTCGCGGGAATGGCTAGCAGGCGGCCCCGACCGCCGGGCAGCAGCGTCAATTCCGGAGCGTCGCCGACGGTTGCTGCGGTCGACAGTTCCGTCTGCCGTGCCATCAGCAACCACCGCCCTTCCTTCGTCACGTAGATGGGAAGAACGTCGTAGCGGTCACGATCGAGCGCATTGACGACATTGATTGCCGACAGGATTGAGACATCGTGCTCGGGCGAACGCCCGCCGAAGAGGACAGCGACCCGCAGGCGCGAGGCTGTGGGCCGGTCAGTTTCCGTAGAACGCGTGTTCGGCATGATGATTTTCTGCCCGGATGGGTCTGTTGAGGTTGTCAGAGAATGATGGCCACGCCGCGATTGGCGAAGAAGCGGTCGAAGGTTGGGAGCGGCAGTACGACGTCTGCCTGGCTTTGAGCGTCATGGCCGGATGGATTGTGGAAACGGATCGTTCCGGGCGATGCCGCCGTTACCAGTACGAGATGGCCGCCGCGCGACGGCGGCTCGCGATCCGGCCACCGGATCTGGCTGTTGACCGAGGCGATGAAGAATGTGTTCCTGCGAAGCAAATCGGGAATATCAGTGGTCGGCAGATTGGTGATTGTCTCGGCCTTGAGGCCGAAGGCCCGCCCGACGAAGGTGACGAACGGCGCATAGATCAATCCCTTGATCGAGTGATCCGCCTCGTTGACGACGTACCCGCCAAAAGCAGTGCAGGCCCGCGCCAGGTCGATGGTCCGGTGCATCTCGCCGCGTGCGGCAAGTGCCATCTTCAGGCATGCCATGCCGCAGATATTGACCGCCCAGCGGGCATATTCTTCGACCGTCTCGGCGCCAGACTGGTGCCAGAGCGGATCGCTCAATAATGCAGACGAGCCGCTTTCAAGCACAGGCAGCGTCATCGACGCCGTTTCCCACTGGCTGAAATAGGGAACCGCTCGGGCGAAAGCGTTCATCTCTTCCTCGGCAATCAAAATGAATATGGTCGCAAACTCGGCGAACAAAGCGACAGTTCTGTGGCTGAAGTGTGCGCTGATTATTAAATCAGGAGTTGTGAAGGGGCTGGGCGCGAGCGACAACTGGGCGGACAAAAAAACCTCGCGACGTTTCCGTCGCGAGGGCCTTGTTTCTAGCTTACCGGCCGGCTCAAGCCTGTGCGAAGGCGCCGTGGCAATGCTTGAACTTCTTGCCGGAGCCACAGGGGCAAGGCTCGTTGCGGCCGACATGACCCCAGGTCGACGGGTCGGTCGGATTGCGGTTTTCCGGGGCGACAACCACTTCCGAGGCCAGGAACGCGGGCGCGAAATCGTCTTCGCCCGTATTCGGATCGAGGTGGTGCGCCTGCATGAACGGAGGTTCCGGCTCCGCAGGTGCCTGCTGCACGAGTTCGACGCGCATCAGCTGTGCGGTGACGGCTTCACGCAGGTTGTTCAGGAGCGAGGTGAAGAGCTCGAACGCTTCCGACTTGTATTCCTGCAGCGGATCGCGCTGTGCGTAGCCACGGAAGCCGATGACGGAGCGCAGGTGGTCGAGGTTGACGATATGCTCGCGCCACAGGTGGTCGAGCGTCTGCATGACGATCGAGCGCTCGACATAGTGCATGATGTCGTCGCCAAAGCGTTCGGCCTTTTCCGTGAAAGCCGCATTGGATGCTTCCGTCAAGCGCTCGCGAATGCTGTCCTCGCCGATACCTTCCTCCTTAACCCAGTCCTCAACCGGCAGATCGAGGTTGAGCAAGGCTGCTGTCCGCTCCTTCAGGCCAACGGCATCCCACTTCTCGGCATAGGCGCGCTCGGGGATGTGCTTCTCGACGAGATCGTCGATGACCTCGCGGCGCATGTCGGAGACGGTTTCGGAAATATTGGCCGCTTCCATCAACTCGAGGCGCTGTTCGAAGATCACCTTGCGCTGATCGTTCAGGACGTCGTCGTATTTCAGGAGGTTTTTGCGGATGTCGAAGTTGCGGGCTTCGACCTTCTTTTGCGCGCGCTCCAGAGCCTTGTTGATCCAGGGATGAACGATGGCTTCGCCCTCCTTGAGACCGAGCTTCTGCAGCATGCTATCCATGCGGTCGGAACCGAAGATGCGCATCAGGTCGTCCTGAAGCGACAGGTAGAACTTGGAACGGCCAGGGTCGCCCTGACGGCCGGAACGGCCGCGCAGCTGGTTGTCGATGCGGCGGCTCTCGTGGCGCTCGGTCGCGATGACATAAAGGCCACCGGCGGCAAGTGCCTGCTCCTTGAGCTGCTTGATCTCTTCGCGGATCCCTTCGATCTTTGCGTCGCGCTCGGGGCCGGGCTCGATCTCGCCAAGATCGCGTTCGACACGCATTTCAAGGTTGCCGCCGAGCTGAATGTCCGTACCGCGGCCCGCCATGTTGGTGGCGATCGTTACCGCACCCGGCACGCCGGCCTGCGCGACAATATACGCTTCCTGCTCGTGGTAGCGGGCGTTCAGGACCTGGAAGTCCTTGAAGCCCTGCTTGCGCATCATCTCGGCGAGCAGTTCCGACTTTTCGATCGAGGTCGTGCCGACGAGAACCGGCTGGCCGCGCTTCTGAGCGTCCGCGATCTCGGCAATGATAGCCTTGTATTTCTCTTCAAAGGTCCGATAGACCTCGTCGTCTTCGTCGGTACGCTTGATCGGCAGGTTGGTCGGCACTTCGACAACCTCGAGGCCGTAGATGTTGCCGAATTCTTCCGCTTCCGTCTGCGCCGTACCGGTCATGCCGGCGAGTTTGCCGTACATACGGAAGTAATTCTGGAAAGTGATCTGCGCCAGCGTCTGGTTTTCCGGCTGGATGGTCACCCTTTCCTTGGCTTCCAGAGCCTGGTGCTGGCCTTCCGAGTAGCGGCGGCCCGGCATCATGCGGCCGGTGAACTCGTCGATGATGACGATCTCGTCGTTGCGGACAATGTAGTCCTTGTCGCGCTGGAACAGCTTGTGGGCCTTGAGCGCGTTGTTGACGTGGTGGACGATCGCCACGTTCTCGATGTCGTAGAGCGACTGGCCCTTCAGCAGGCCAGCCTGGCGCAACAGGTTTTCCAGCTTCTCGGTGCCTTCTTCGGAGAAGTTGGCTGAGCGCTGCTTTTCGTCGATCTCGTAGTCGCCTTCGCTCAGTTGCGGAATGAAGGCGTCGATCGTGTTGTAGAGGTCGGAGCGGTCGTCCAGCGGACCGGAAATGATCAGCGGCGTGCGCGCTTCGTCGACGAGGATCGAGTCCACTTCGTCGACGATCGCGAAGTTGTGGCCGCGCTGGACCATCTGGTTCTTCTCGTACTTCATGTTATCGCGCAGATAGTCGAAGCCGAGTTCGTTGTTGGTCGCGTAAGTGATGTCGCAGTTATAGGCGGCAGCGCGCTCCTCGTCCGACAGGCCGTGGACGATGACGCCCGTGGTCAGGCCGAGGAAGCCATAGATCTTGCCCATGGTCGCGGCGTCGCGGCGGGCGAGGTAGTCGTTCACGGTGACAACGTGGACGCCCTTGCCGGCGAGTGCGTTCAAGTAGACCGGCAACGTGGCAACAAGCGTCTTGCCCTCACCGGTCTTCATTTCCGCGATGTCGCCGTCATGAAGGATCATGCCGCCGATCAGCTGTACGTCAAAAGGTCGCAGGCCGAGAACGCGGCGCGAAGCCTCACGCACAACGGCGAACGCAGGCACAAGGATGTCGTCGAGCGTCTTGCCGTCTGCCAGCATCTTGCGGAATTCGACGGTCTGGGCAGCCAGCTGCTCGTCGCTCAAAGCCTTCGTCTTTTCTTCGATGGCGTTGATGGCTGCGACTTTCGGCTGGAAGGACCGCACGCGGCGATCATTGGCAGAGCCAAATATTTTGCGGGCTATACCGCCAAAGCTGACCATATGACTGGTCCTTTCTCAATAATATTCCCCGGCTTTTCTTATCCGCTGCCCGGCCGAATTTCAGGCACACGTCTCGAAACGCCAGGAAACTGTTCTGGACGCGAGGTTGCGTGACAGATAAGAGGGGGGTCGAATGATGTCAACGGATTTGGCTGATATACAAAGGCCACATTCCAGTGTTGATGGCTGTTTCAGGCTGAATTCACGAAGCTGAAGCCGGTGGGTGTAACTGTGAAGGGTTATTTGATGTTGAACTACAACAAAATCGCTGTGATGGCGTTCGCAACCTTCGTTGCGTTCCAGGCGCCGGTCCGTGCGGAAGACAAGCCGGATGCCGTCGTCGCCAAGGTCGGCGATGTCGAGATTCATCAGTCCGATCTCGATCTGGCCGTTGCCAATCTCGACCCGCAGCTCGCCCAGCTGCCGGACGACCAGAAGAAGATCGCCGCCCTGTCCGCCGCCATCGACGTCAAGCTGCTGGCGCTGGACGCAACGGCCGAAAAGCTCGACCAGAACGCCGAATTCAAGAAGCGCATGCAGTATCTCGCTGATCGCGAACTGCACAACGCCTACTTCAAGAAGCACGTCGTCGACACGGTGACCGACGCGGACGTCAAGGCGCGCTACGACAAGGAAGTCGCAGCACTTCCGAAGCAGGAAGAAGTTCACGCCCGCCACATTCTCGTGAAGACCGAGGACGAGGCCAAGGACGTCATCAAGCAGCTGGACGCCGGCAAGAGCTTCGCGGATCTGGCGAAGGAAAAGTCCACCGATCCGAACAAGGCTGACGGTGGCGATCTCGGCTATTTCACCAAGGGCCGCATGGTCAAGGAATTCGAAGAGGCCGCCTTCGCCCTTGACAAGGGCACCTACACCAAGACCCCCGTGAAGACCGATTTCGGCTATCACGTTATCCTGGTCGAAGATAAGCGCGACGCCGCTCCACCAGCCTTCGATCAGGTCAAGGACCAGGTTCGCCAGCTCGTCATGCGCGACAAGTACCTTGCGCTTCTCGCCTCTGCCAAGGAAAAGTCCAAGGTCGAGATCACCGACGAAGCGCTGCGCAAGGGCTATGACGACGCCAACAAGCAGCCGCAGCCGGGTGATGAACCCGCCGCGCAGCCGCAGCAGTAAAATCCAAAGTTTAGGGCCCGGTTCTTCCGGGCCCTTCACTATAGCAGTTGTCGTATTTCTGCAGGGCGAGCCGGCTTATACTTCGCCCTGAAAATCCTTCCAGCCACCAGGTCGATTGCCATGTCCGGTTCCGTTTCTCCGCTCGCTCCGAAATCATATGCCAATGTGCCCGCCCTGAGCGGCGTGCGCATGGCCACTGCCTCAGCCGGCATCAAGTACAAGAACCGCACCGACGTGCTGATGATGGTGTTCGACAAGCCGGCCGCAGTCGCGGGCGTTTTTACGCGCTCGAAGTGCCCTTCGGCGCCGGTCGATTTCTGCCGCGCAAACCTGCCGCATGGCACAGCACGCGCTGTCGTCGTCAATTCCGGCAATGCGAATGCTTTCACTGGTTTGAAGGGGCGCGACGCGACTGCCCTGACGGCAAAGTCGGCAGCGGCTGCCGTCGGTTGCGGCGAGAACGAGGTCTACCTCGCGTCGACCGGTGTCATCGGGGAACCGCTGGACGCGACGAAGTTCTCTGGCGTTCTCGACCAGATGCACAAGGATGCGACCGGTGACTTCTGGTTCGAGGCCGCCAAGGCGATCATGACCACAGACACCTATCCGAAGGTCGCCACCCGCAGTGCCGAGATCGGCGGCGTGAAGGTGACGATCAATGGCATTGCCAAGGGCGCCGGCATGATTGCGCCTGATATGGCGACCATGCTTTCCTTCGTGGTCACCGATGCCGATATTGCTCCCGCCGCCTTGCAGTCGCTCCTATCCGCGGGCGTTGATCCGACGTTCAATTCGATGACGGTCGACAGCGATACCTCGACCTCTGATACGTTGATGCTGTTTGCCACCGGCGCGGCTGCCGAGTACGGTCAGGCTCGGGTCGAGAGCGCCGATGACGCCCGCCTTGCCTCGTTCCGCGCTGCGCTCAATGATCTTCTGAAGGATCTTGCCCTGCAGGTCGTGCGCGACGGCGAAGGTGCGACGAAGATGCTGGAGATCACGGTGACTGGGGCCGAAAGCGATGCTGCGGCCAAGAAGATCGCGCTGTCGATCGCCAATTCGCCGCTGGTCAAGACCGCGGCCGCCGGCGAGGACGCCAACTGGGGCCGTATTGTCATGGCCGTCGGCAAGTCCGGTGAAATGGCCGACCGCGATCGGCTGGCTATCTGGTTCGGCGATGTGCGTGTTGCCGTCAACGGCGAGCGCGACGCCGTCTATTCCGAGCAAGCTGCAACCAACGTCATGAAAAAGCAGGATATTCCTGTGAAGGTCGACATCGGTCTTGGAAACGGCACCGCCACGGTATGGACGTGCGACCTTACAAAGGAGTATGTCGCCATCAACGGTGACTACCGGAGCTGATTTTTCATTGACTGAAGCATTATCCAAGAAGGCAAATCTGCCACTCGTGCGCAGGCTGGAGGCTGTCGGCTTCCGGGCTTGGCCAGCCTCATCCGTGCAGTACGACGGCAGTTGGCAGATACGGCTGACGGCGGGGCATCCGTCCAATCGGCTGAATTCGATCGTGCCGCTCGATCCTTCAGATCACCGCGATGTCGAAATCCGTCTTGCCAAGGCAGGCCGCAAGTTCGAAGCCTATGGCCGCCCGGCAGTTCTGCGTCAGACGCCGCTCGCCTCGCCGGTATTGATCGACCTCGTGCGGGAACAGCAGTGGTCATCCTTCGACGAGACGATCGTCATGACCTGCGATCTTGCGCATGCGGAACTGCCGGATACGCTCGATCATCTGCCGACTCACGATATTGGCCGTTTCGTGGATGCCAATCTGGCAACCGACGGCGTCTCGTCCAAGCTCAAGCCGGCGCTCGCCGAAATCATCAATGCGATCAAGCCGCCGTCGGGCCTGTTCATGATCGAAGATGCGGAAACGGGGCCGCTTGCGACTGTTCTCTGCGTTCAGGACAACGACCTCGCCGGCATCATGTCGCTCTCCGTCGCCAAGGAGCGCCGCCGCGAGGGCCTTGGCATGGAAATCCTGACATCGGCCCTGCGCTGGGCCAGGATGCGCACCGCCCGTTCCGCCTGGTTGCAGGTGAAGGCGACGAACGCTCCGGCCCTGGCACTCTACGAACGGCTCGGCTTCCGTGAAGCCTACCGCTATTCCTACTGGCGGCAGGAGCCGTCACGATGAGCGAGGCAGCCCGAAACATCCTTCTCGTTGCCGCTTGTGCCCTGATCGATGCCGACGGGCGAATTCTGTTGGCGCAACGCCCCGAGGGAAAATCGCTTGCGGGGCTTTGGGAGTTTCCCGGTGGCAAAGTGGAGCCGGGCGAGACGCCGGAGGCATCATTGGTGCGCGAGCTTCACGAGGAGCTCGGGATCACGACCAAGGTCGCCTGCCTGGCGCCCCTGACTTTCGCGAGCCATACCTATGAGAAATTCCATCTGCTGATGCCGCTCTATGTCTGCCGGCGCTATGAAGGAATTCCGCACGGGAAAGAGGGGCAGGCGTTGAAATGGGTGAAGCCGCAAGCTCTGCGCGACTACCCGATGCCGCCCGCTGACGAGCCCCTGATCCCGATGTTGCAGGATTTACTTTAGGAACTTCTGATTATTATCCTATAAGCGTCCAATTTGGGTGTGGATATTAATCGATCGTTTAACACCTTCTGCCAAATATCGGCCTCAATCAAGCAACTGGCGTGTGTGTAGAAGGCTTGACGCATGGACGACGATTTCTGGAAAGCTGTTAGAGAGAAAGAACAGGCCTCGACTGGATCGAGCAGAACGGGAGTGCTGAATATTGCGCTGCTGTTTGGCACGGCCGTTGTTGCCCTGACTTTGATCTTGACGCCGATGCTTGCTGACAAGTCCAGGTCGAGCGTCTTTGCCAGCGCGCCGTCGGAATTCGATACGATGACAACGGGCTCGATACCGAAGACCGAGAACGGCAAACGCTACACGATCCGCCGCAGCGTGCTTCAGGAAACGCCGGGTTCTGTTTGCGTGGTTCAGGGTTACGGAAGCGGAGCTGGTTGCTGATACTGGCGTTGCTGCCGCGGCAGACGCAACGTGATGAAGGACTGCCGCTTTAGCGCCGAGGTTGGCATGCGACTAATAAGGGCATTTCTGGCAGACGTCCGTGGCGCGGCCGCGATCGAATACGGCCTGATTGCGGCCCTCATATCCGTGGCTCTCATCGGTGGAGCGCGGGCGCTTGGTGGCGATATCAACGGCCTTTTGAGCAATATCGCCAACCAGTTCCCGAACTGAGCCGATTTCTACTGCTTCAGCTTATGCTCCTCGACCTTCAGCGCATCGGCGAGCCTCACCTTCGCCGATCCTGGGCGAAGCGGCTTCTGCTGGCTTTCGTGCGGTGCCCATCCCGAGACATAGATGATCGAGAAGGTTGCCCTGATCCGGCCGTCCGGATCGGCGTATCGCTCGGCATAGATTTCAGCCGCCCGTAGGAAGAAGGCGCGCGTCAGAGGTTTGCGGCTGCGCGCAAGAAGCGGATTGGTCATTCCCATCGCCCGCAGGTCTTTCATCAGCGGAAAGATCGAGTCGTAGCGGACCGTATAGGTCTCTGCATCGATCACGGGCAGGGCGAAACCGGCGCGCTGCATGAGACCGCCGACGTCGCGCACGTCGGCGAAAGGGATGACCCGTGGGCTCGCACCTCCGGTCATTTCGATTTCTGTCGCCAGCAGGATCTCGCGAAGCTCCTGCAATGTGCCCGATCCAGGGATCGCGGCAAGAAAGAGCCCATCGGGTTTCAAGGCGCGACGGATCTGGATGAAGACGCCCGGCGTGTCGTTGGTCAAGTGAAGGCTGAGCGGGGCCAGCACGAGGTTTGCCGACTGTGGCTCCAGGGGAACCTCTTCCAGAGCAGCCTCGATGATAGCCTCGCCCGCTTCCGCATAGGCGTGCTCGCTTTCGACCCGTGTCAGTTGCCTGACCTTGCCGGTTGCGATCGCAGCGCGGGCCGCAGCCCCGGTGGCGCCATGCAGCTCGACCGCATGTTCGAAGGTCCGTTCGACCACGGCAAGACGCTCGCCGAGTTCTTCCGCGGCGATATCGAGAAGGAAGGTCGCCTTAGGGTCATGGTGGAGACGGGCGCGATGCCGGTTTACTGCGATCCGGGCCTGGTCGAAGATCATATCCATGGCGCAGTGCATAGTCCCGCAGAACCGGTGCTGCAAGGCGATTTTCCTCGAAGGCGAAACGCGCTAAGCTTTCGCGAGAGGGTTGGGGCAGTGGGGGCTTGGGAGACGACGATCGCCTATGAAGTTGGATGGGACGCTTCTAATGCGTCCCTTCGGGCGCTTGGTCGACCTTGTCTATCCGCCGGGATGCGTGGTTTGCGGCATCGCCACCGGTCGCCACAACGGCCTTTGTCCGACGTGCTGGTCCGGACTGTGCTTCATCGAACGGCCGTATTGCGAAATCCTCGGGATACCGTTCTCGCATGATCTCGGTTCCGGCATTCTCAGCTCCGAGGCGATTGCCAATCCGCCGCCGTTCGACCGGCTGCGGTCAGCCGCCTTTCATGACGAGCCGGTGCGCCAGTTGGTGCATGGCCTGAAATACCGCGACCGAACAGATCTCGCGCCAATGATGGCCGAATGGATCATACGCGCGAGTGACGGGATGGTGGAGCGGTGTGACGCCATCCTGCCGGTACCGCTGCATCGAAGCCGCATGTTCTCGCGCAAATTCAACCAGGCTGCAGAGCTGGCGCGTCATCTGGCGCAGCGATCCGGAAGGGCGCTTCTGCCGGCAACGCTGATGCGCGTCAAACGCACCCGCCCTCAGGTGGGTCTCGGCGCAGAGGCGCGCGAGGAAAATGTTCGCGGTGTCTTTGCCATTGCCAAGGCGCGGGACAACGACGTCTTCGGCAAGCGGCTTGTCCTTGTCGATGATGTCTACACGACCGGTGCCACGGTTGCCGCGGCGGCAAAAAGTACTGCGCAAGGCCGGAGCGGCGGACATCACGGTTTTGACCTTTGCAAGGGCTCTTTCAGAAACTATATGACGAAAAGATAACCGTATTGTCTGGAGACCCCATGGCACCCGTGACCATTTATACGCGCCAAGCCTGCGGCTACTGCGCGCGTGCCAAATCGCTGCTGTCCGAAAAGGGCGTGGATTTCGTCGAGCACGATGCGACCTTTGCGCCGGAACTTCGCCAGGAAATGATCGGCAAGGCCAACGGCCGCACGACGTTCCCGCAGATTTTCATTGGCGAGCAGCACGTCGGCGGATGCGATGATCTCTATGCGCTGGATCGGGCCGGCGGGCTTGATCCTCTGCTTGCCGCGTAAGGAAGTGCGATGACGTTTACGGCTGCCGCCATCCAGATGTGCTCCGGCGTCGATCCCGAGAGGAACGCTGCCGCGATGGCGCGCCTCGTCCGCGACGCTGCGGGCCAGGGCGCGATCTATGTGCAGACACCTGAGATGACAGGCATGCTGCAGCGCGATCGTGCCGCTGCCAAGGCACTGCTTCGCGACGAAACCAATGACGTCATCGTGCGGACGGGTTCGGAATTGGCCCGGGAGCTCGGCATCTTCATGCATGTGGGCTCGACCGCTATTGCGCTCGATGACGGCAAGCTTGCCAACCGCGGCTACCTCTTCGGGCCTGATGGCAAGATCCTTAATCGTTACGACAAGATCCATATGTTCGATGTCGATCTCGACAACGGCGAAAGCTGGCGCGAGAGCGCTGCCTACCGGCCGGGGTCCGAGGCGCGCGTGTTGTCGCTTCCCTTTGCTGAAATGGGCTTTGCGATCTGTTATGACGTTCGCTTCCCCACCCTTTTCCGCGCCCAGGCTGTTGCCGGCGCCGAAGTGATGACGGTGCCTGCTGCCTTCACGAAGCAGACCGGCGAAGCACATTGGGAAATCCTGCTTCGGGCACGCGCGATCGAGAATGGCGTTTTTGTGATTGCCGCTGCTCAGGCCGGGCGCCACGAGGACGGGCGTGAGACCTTTGGTCATTCGATGATCGTCGATCCCTGGGGCCGCGTTCTGGCTTCGGCCGGGCCGGAGGGCGAAGCCGTCATCCTTGCCGACATTGATACGGCGGCCGTCAAGTCAGCTCATGACAAGATTCCCAATCTGAAAAACGGCCGTGATTTCTCAATCGAGAGGGTTCCAGGGGCAGTCGCAGGAGGCGTGGCCGCTTGATCCGTTATTCGCTGCGTTGTGAAAATGCCCACGAATTCGAAGGCTGGTTTTCCGAAAGTGCCGATTTCGATCGCCAGATCGCATCAGGATTCCTGACCTGTCCTGCCTGCAACTCCGCATCCATCTCCAAGCTCCTGATGGCGCCTTCGGTTTCGACGGCGCGCAAGAAGGATGAAATGCAGACGCTGGCGATGGATACGATGCGGCGTGACGCGTTCCAGAAGCTGAAAGAGGCTGTTGCGACGATCAGGGCCAATTCCGAGGATGTCGGAACGCGGTTTCCCGAGGAGGCCCGCAAGATACATTACGGGGAAAGCGACGCCCGCGGCATCATCGGGCAGACCACGATGGATGAGGCCCAAGCGCTTTTGGACGAAGGCATCGAAATCGCGGCCCTGCCTGTTTTGCCCGACGATGTGAATTGAGCTAGTGCGCGCTGTAGGCGCCATCCACGAGATGGTAGCTGCCGGTGATGAAGCTTGCCTGCTCCGACAATAAGAAACAGACGAGAGCTGCCACTTCTTCGGGCGTGCCGCGCCGGCCCATCGGCTGCAGTGCTTCCATGCGACGGCTGCTCGCAATATCACGATGTTCCGATGAGAGTGGTGTCTCGATCCAGCCGGGACCGACCGCATTGATGCGGATTCCCAGGCGGGCATATTCTATCGCCGCCGCCTTTGTCAGTCCCACGACGCCGTGTTTAGCCGCCGTATAGGCGCATGCGATCGGCAGTGCGACGGCACCGAGCACGGAGGATACATTGACGATCGCACCGCCGCCGCGGGCCAGCATCGCTCCGATCTCGTATTTCATGCAGTAGAAAACGCCGTTGAGGTTGACGTCCATCAGCTTGTGCCAGTTGTCGAGCGGATAATCTCCCGTCGCCCTGCGCACGCCGTCGACGCCGGCATTGTTGACCGCAAGATGGAGGCCGCCGCAGGTTTCGGCGACCGTTTTGACCAGCTTTTCAACAGCTGCAGCATCGGTCACGTCGACCGCAAAATGGCGAGATTTGCCTCCTTTTTCGCGAATCTCCGTTGCAACCCGCTCCGCTGCTTCGACATTGATATCGGCGACGACAACTTCCGCGCCCTCCTCGGCCAACTGACGGGAGATGGCCGCGCCAATGCCTGAGCCGGCGCCGGTGACGATCGCTACTTTTCCTTCGAAACCAAGATTCATCGTTATTTGCTATCGCTCCCCTGCGACAAGATCAATTCAAACGCGAACAGCTGCCAACCTCCCGGAAGCCCCCGCGATACGCGCCGGCGCCGCGGCGCGAAGCGTCTCAACCTAGCTTCGCGGCGCCCATTGCCGCAAGAGGCGCCCTCCGACAGGGCGACATTATGAAGAACTTATACAACGATAGGGAGGTTTCTGCACAGAAGAGCGCTTGAGCGGTCCACCGATGACTTGGCCTGAATACAACAGGATGCTAAAGGAAAGCGATAGGGCTCACCATAATCAGCAGGTAACGATGGATAACGACCATATTACGCGCCGTGGCCTAGTCTTGGGCTGTGTGGCATTGATGACCTCTGGATGCACCACGGCGAGTTGGCCGATAGGGTCTCCCTTTTCTTCGAATGGCGTCAGCTACCGCAACCGGCGGCGTGAGGTTGCATATTCGGGCGGCGAGGCGCCGGGCAGTATCGTCGTCAACACCTACGAACGTTACCTCTACTACGTTGAGGACGAAGGCCGCGCGACACGCTATGGCGTGGCAGTCGGCGAGGAAGGTCTTACTCTGAAGGGCAATGCCGTTGTCGGGCGGAAGGCCGAGTGGCCATCGTGGACGCCGACCGCGAGCATGATCGAACGCAAGCCGCGTTTGGCGCAGTATGCTGGGGGCGTTCCCGGAGGGGAAAACAACCCTCTGGGCGCCGCGGCGCTTTATCTTTACCAAGGCGGGCGGGATACCTATTTCCGGATCCACGGAACGAACGAGCCCTGGCTGATCGGACAGGCCGTGTCGAATGGTTGCATCCGCATGACCAATGAAGACATCGTTCACCTCTACGGCCGGGCGCCCATTGGGACCGGCGTTTTGGTCATATGATACTTACATTTTGTATCGATATTGCCACCCTCTGTTAGCTTTGCGCGTCGCCTGTGCGACGCGACGGCTAGGTGTGCCCTTTCTGCACTTGGCTTGTCGCTAATTTACCGCTATTAGTAGAATCGTTGCCTTCGATAACCTATTCCATGCTAACGGAGAGGAACTACTTGATGAGCAGAATCCTAATCATGTGCCTTGTTGCTTTGTTTTCCGTTTCGAGCCTGACGGCTTGCGGAGCAGTTGGTAAGGGCAAGGGCAAAGCCCCGCCACCGGTGGCAGAAGCCCCGATCACCAAGTAACATCTGACTTTTGAGTAAGGGGGAGGGACTTTGTGGCCCCTCCCCCAAATCGTTGTCGGAGCCAGGCTGCCTAATGCGCAAATGCGCAACCCTAGGCTGGCATTTCTGTTTGGGTGTCTGTGCTCTTCGATCTCGGAGATGAAGCGTAGCATGACGCTTGCTAAAGGCCACCTATCCCTCCTGATTCTCACCGCGCTCGCGCTCACATCCTGCCAATCTGACGACAAGCCACCGCAACCGAGGTACACCTCGAACGCCAGCGGTGCACAAGTCGCTAAAGCCTCCCAGCGCGAGGGGCAGTATTTCATCGAATTCCGTTCACGCTATGCGCTGACCTATGGCCATACCTATGCGGTGTTCGGACGCCTGAACAAGGCTGGCGGAATGATCAATCCGCAGGTCGCCGGGCTTGCGCCGGCTTCTCCCGACGCCGCGCCTTACGTACTCGGGCATTTCATCCCCGTTCCGGCGTCGACCGGGGCCACGGATGGCGATCTTGAAGAAGCCTATCGTTCGGCAAGCTGGCGCATCCTGCTCACCGAAGCGGAGTACAACAAGACCGTCGCTTACATTCGTGACCTGCAGGCCAAATCGAAGATGTGGCAGGCCACCGTCGACAATTGCAACAATTTCGTCGGCGAGATCGCAAGTTCCATGGGATACAAGACGCCTAGCATCTGGCTTCGTCCGCAAGAGTTCATTACAAAGCTCCGAGAGATGAATACGTGATGCGGAGCGAGCCGTCGGGTCGTTCGGCACCATCGATGGCAGGCGTAGAAGGGCTCCGGTGATCTGAATTGAGCGTCGCTCTCATTGGCAAAATCGTGTGGGTGCTTGGCATCATCGCCTGGTATGCCATTCGCTATCCTTCGGAACGCCGCGCGAGGCGCACGAGGGTCGTCAGCGACCGGCGCTCCGGTGTGGAGGCGGCGGGTCTTACGGCTGCGTTGATAGGGCTTGCCTTTATTCCAGGCTTCTACGTCGCAACCGGAAAGCCAGCAGCCGCCGACTACCCGGCTCATCTGTGGGCAGTGATTCTCGGTGCTCTATTGTTTTTCACGGCCATGTGGGTCTTCCGCAGGACGCACAAGGCGCTTGGCCGCAACTGGTCGATCACGCTGCAGATTCGCGAGAAACACGAGCTGATTTCCCACGGCCCCTACGCGCTCGTCCGTCATCCGATGTACACCTCCTTTCTGCTGATGGCGCTTGGCCAGGCCTTTCTTCTCGCGAATTGGGTCGTTGGGCTGGCGGGCCTGATCGGCTTCGCAGTCCTCTTCTTTTTGCGGGTAGACAAGGAGGAGCGGATGATGCTGGAGATTTTCGGTCCCGAGTACCGCGCCTACATGGACCGGACGAAGCGAATTATCCCCTACATCTACTAGAGGACGCAGGATGCGGGGACGCGCCGTCAAGCTTTCGCCATCACGACGTCTGGTCGGAGACCTGATGCGGTTCTCGATCGGCGTGCCGCGCGTCACGGTGCAGCGGCAGATGAAACTCGCGCCGCTACAGCAAGCGAGGATGGCGCAGCGGAGCAAGACGTCCTGGACGGTGTTGTTCCTGAAGGGCTATGCCCTTCTCAGCCAGGACGTGGCGGAGTTGCGGCGTGCCTATGTCAAGCTGCCCCGGCCGCAACTCTACGAATATCCGGTCAGTGTCGCCTCCGTTGCGCATGAGCGCGAGCATGAGGGCGAGCGAATCGTTCTGCTGAGCACGATCAAGGATCCGGAGCATCGGTCCATTGCCGAGATCGAGGGACATTTTCTTGCAGCCAGATCAAAGCCGATCCATGAGATCAAGGAATTCCGCAGGGCGCTGAAATTTGCGCGCGCACCCGGCCCGATCCGATGGCTCCTGATGTGGCTTGGGCTGAACCTTGGCCGTCAGCGCGGACGGCGCTTCGGCACATTCCAGCTGTCGGTCTATTCGGGCCTGGGGGCGGAGTCGTTGAACCCTCTAACGCCGCTGACCACCATTTTCAATTATGGCCCGATCTCCGAAGACGGAACGGTCACCGTGCGCATCCACTATGATCACCGGGTCATGGATGGCGCGAACGTTGCCCGTGCGCTCGTTCGCTTCGAAAGTATCCTGAATGGGGCGATTGCCGACGAAGTCCGCGGGATGCCTTCAGGCGAAGCGATCCCCGATGGGGCGGTGTCGGGGATGGCACCATGACAGACGAACAGCGTGAAGCATTGCGCCCCGCCGTCGTCGTGGTCGGTGGGTCCCGTGGCATCGGCCGGGCGATTGCCAAGGTGGCGGCCCGAGAAGGTGCGACGGTCGTCCTCGTTGCGCGGTCGCTGGATGGACTGGCGGCGGCTGCGGATGATGTGAAAACGGCAGGCGGCCAAGCATTCACCCTCTCGCTCGACCTGCTTGCGGCCGACGCATCGGCGCGGCTGAAGGACTTCCTTACGGCCAACGGCCTTGTTTGCGAGGTGCTGGTCAACAGCGCCGGCTATGGTTTGCGCGGTGCGGCAACGACACTGCCGATTGCCGACCAGCTTGGCATGGTCGACCTTAACATCCGGGCACTCACTGACATGACCCTGCACTTCCTGCCGGGTATGGTGGCGCGTGGCCGCGGCGGCGTGCTCAATCTCGGCTCCATTGCGGGTTTCACGCCGGGTCCGAACATGGCACTGTACTACGCCAGCAAGGCCTTCGTCCGCTCCTTCTCGGAGGCGCTGCATCAAGAGGTCAGATCAACCGGCGTGAGGGTTACCTGCGTTGCGCCTGGGCCCGTTGCGACGGAGTTTCTGGAGCGGTCTGGTGCTGGTCGGGCGGCTCTGTTCAAGATCCTGCCCAAGCTCAGCTCGGACTATGTGGCCGAGCGCGCCTGGCGCGGGTTCAAAGCCGGACGCCGTCTGGTGATTCCAAGCCTTTCGGCGAAGCTGGTCGCCTTCGTGGCATCGTCGCTGCCATCGGCCGTGAAGGTGCCCTTGATCGGTCGCCTGCAACGGCGCAGTCGCGACCTGTGTCCATGCGGCTCGGGCAAGCCTTTCAAGGACTGCTGTGGCTCGAGACAGGCGCGTCGAGGGGTCTGATCCTCGCGACCTATATTAGCCAGGGCGTTTCGCCAGCATCATGTAGTTCACATCCATGTCCTTCGACAGATTCCACTGGTTTGACAGCGGATTGAAGAAGACGCCCGTGCGATCGATGATCGAAAGGCCATTGTCCGCAACCGGCTTTTCGATCTCTTCGGGACGGACCAGCTTCTCATATTGATGAGTGCCGCGCGGCAGCCACCGCAGGATATTTTCTGCCGCAAAGATGGCGAGCGCGGCGGCCTTCATCGTCCGGTTGATCGTTGCGACGAACATCAAGCCACCCGGGCGAACCATCTTTGCGCAGGTGCCCAGGAAGAAATCGACGTCGGCGACGTGTTCCACGACCTCCATGTTGAGAACGATGTCGAAGGTTTCGCCGGCCTCTGCAAGCTGTTCGGCCGTGACGGCACGGTAATCGACGGATACGCCTGAGGCTTTCGCATGGGTCGAAGCGATGCCGATGTTCTTTTCCGATGGATCTGCACCGACGACGCTGGCACCCATGCGGGCCACCGGCTCCGAGAGCAAACCGCCACCGCAGCCAATGTCGAGGACGCGAAGACCCTCTAACGGCCTTGGGGAACGAATGTCGCGGCCGAAGTTTTCCGCTGCCTTATCGCGAATATAGGCGAGCCGCACGGGGTTGAACTTGTGCAGTGGCTTGAACTTACCGGTGGGGCTCCACCATTCGGCCGCCATCGCCGAAAAGCGGTCCACCTCTTCCTGGTCGATCGTGCTTTTTGCCGCTTCGCTCATGCTTTTGTCCTCGCATTCGTTCTGAGTGAAGTCGGACGAAGCTGTGAGGAAGTCAAGAGCTGACCGCGGGCGTGGTGTCGCAAGCAACTCCCGGTGAAGGCGAAAGCCGTACTCCCTACACCAAGAAGATGAGAAGACGTTAAAGTTAACAATATGCTAATATACTGACAGTTTATCGGGGGTCGACCATGTCTCGCTTCTGTGGTGCTGTCGCTGCAGGTGTCTTCTTTGCTTTATTCGGTCCGCTGCAGGCTTTCTCCGCCGAGCCGGTTGGGCAGGCAACACTGATTCGAACCGAGGTTTCAGGCGAGACCGGCCCGCTGGTTGTGCGATCCCCCGTCCATAAGGACGAGCGCATCCGCACATCGCAGTCCGGCCTTGGACAATTCATCTTCAAGGATGGCACCAAACTGGCTGTCGGTGCGGGGTCGACGGTCGTGATCGACAAGTTCGTTTATGACGATTCGGCCTCCGTGAAGAGGCTTTCGATCAAGGCGGCGAAAGGCACGTTCCGCTGGATCAGCGGCAATTCAGCCTCGTCGGCCTACTCGATTGTAACTCCGGCCGGCACGATCGGAGTGCGCGGAACGGCGTTCGATTTCTACGTCGGCCCGAACGGTACGACGGCGATCGTGTTGTTGAACGGTGCCGCAAGTTTCTGCGGCCCAGGGGGCTGCAAGCAGTTGCGTCAGCAATGCGACTGCGTGGTCGCAACCCGCGGCGGCCGAATGACGGATCCGAGCAAGGTCGATCGCAGCACGCTGCAGACACTGAGTAATCCGCGAGCGTTGCCCTTCCTGTCCGGCGATCAGCAGCTTTCGGGCGCGCTCGGCGGCATTCGCACCAGTTGCGGGCTGGCGTCCCTGCGCCAGGACCGTCAGGACCGGCCCCAGCCGCAGCGGCAGGAGCGGCCGGCGCCGCAGGCACCCCAGGCGCCGCAGCAGGCGCCACAGGCACCTCAACCGTCCCAATTGCCGCAGACACCGCAACAGCCCCCGGACATGCCGGATCCACCCGACAAGCCGGACAAGCCTGATCACCATCACCACCACGACCGTGACCACCATCACGACTGGGATCACCATCGCGGTTGGGATCACTTCGGTCGAGGCTCTTTTGACCGCGACCGTGGGCGCAATTGGCGATGATGAGACCACGATCGCGATGGGTCGTGGTCGTAAGAGCCGCAATCAGGGTTCGAGGTGAAGCTTGGTTTCATGCGGCAGAGCCGCGCCAATACCGTCATCGTCATTGCCGGGACTGTCACGGAAGTGGTCCGCCCGCCGCCCGAGGCGGCTATAGAATTGGGGCAGGGTCGCGGTTAGCTCGGCTGACTTGAGCTTGGCGATATTGAGCAGCTTGCGTGTCTCCGCCGAATGGGCGCGGAGCGCGGCGACAAGCTCCGTATGAATGCGATGCATCTCGGCAAATGCACTTGAACCGCGAACGTGCTCGCCACCGACAACGGCATAGAGGCGCGCCCGGCTGCTCTTGCCTTTCAGTCCGAGCAGACCGGCGTCGAGGAGTGCGAAATGCGCCAGTTCGCCAGCCGTGGTTTCCGAAACGAGAATGTCGAAGCCAACTTCCTTGCAGGCGGATTCGATGCGCGCCGCGACGTTGACGGCGTCGCCGACGGCGGAATAGTTGAAGCGTGTTTCGGCCCCCATGTTGCCGACGCAGGCAAGGCCGGTGTGAATACCGACGCCGATACCGACCTGATACTCCGGGCCGAAACCGAAAGCATCGGATGCGTTGAGCGAAGCGAGCGTCTCACGCATGGCAAGGGCGGCGCGGACTGCCTTGGCAGGATGATTTTTGACGTCCACCGGGGCGTTCCAGAAGGCCATGATCGAGTCGCCGATGAATTTGTCGAGCGTCCCTTCATTGGCCGTCACGTGGCGGCTCAACGCATCGAGCAGCGTATTCAGGAAGCGGACGACTTCGGCTGGCTGCAGTCGTTCGCTGAGTTCGGTGAAGCCGCGCACGTCGACGAACATCACCGTCAGTTCGCGGTCGTCGCCGCCGAGCCGCATCGCATCGCGGCTGTGCTCGATCCGAAAGAGCAGCGAGGGTGAGAGATACTGCCCGAAGGCACGGCGGACTGCGCGCCGCTCGCGGTCGATAACGAGGATGCGGAAAGAGGTGGCGGCGAAATGGGTGATTGAGCCGGCAATGATCGGCGCGAGCGGATCGAGCAACAGGCCCCAGGCGGAAAAGGCAAACCAGGAGGCCGCAAGCGCCAATGCCGTCAGGCATAGGCCGCAGGCAAGCGCCACAGCCGGGCTGACGAAGGTCGTCAGCACCACCAGGAGCGTACCCAGTATGGCAATCGCAAGAATTTCCAGTCCATCCGCCCAATCGGGCCGGGAGAGAAAGTGGCCGGTCAGGATCTGTTCGACGGTTTGGGCATGCATGGAAACACCAGGGACGTTCTGGCCGAGCGCCGTCGTGCGGATATCCTGCAGACCAGCCGAGGATGTGCCGACAAAGACGATGCTTCCTTCGATGGCGGCAGCGACCTGCGGATCGACGCCTTGTGGCGCCAGGATCTTGCCGGCGGAGATATAGCGTTGCGGGACATCAGGACTTATATACAGCCACAACTCACCGCTCGCAGTCACCGGTATGACGAACTCACCGATCTTGACCGATGTCAGTGTATCGGGAGCCTCGGGGGCGGCTGCCAACACATAGGTCGAAGCGCCCTGGGCGACACGCAGCGCCTCGATCGCCAGATTCGGATAGAGCTGCTCCCCATCCGTCAGAAAGAGCGGGACCTTGCGTACGACAGCGGAGGGATTGCCGGGATTGAGGCTGATGTGGCCGAGACCTGTCGCATTGAGCTGCAATTGCGGGCGTACCGGTGTCGCTGCGTCGAGCCGGGGCGGCGCGTTGACGGGGCTCTCGCCGGTGAAAGCGAAGCCTGCTTTGACCGGTGGCCGATAGTTACCCTCCGTCGTCAGGCCGAAGCCGAGCACCACGGGGCGTCCGGCGATCGCTTGGGCGAAAAGCTCGTCATTGTCGGGTAGCCGGCTCAGCAACGTCGGGTCGACGCCGGCGACATCGCGCATGACAGTGCGCGGCGAGAGACGGTCCGGTTCTGCAAACAGCACATCGAAGGCGATCGCGGCGGCTCCCAGATCGGACAGGCGCTCCACGAGAAGCGCCAGCCGGTCGCGCGGCCAGGGCCACTGGCCGAATTCCTTGAGCGAGGCCTCGTCGATATCGATGATGCGGACCGGTGTCGGCTCAAAGGCGCGCGGTGAGATCCGCTGATATTCATCAAATGTGACGTCGCGGATTTGCCGCAGCAGTGGTGGATCGCTTGCCCGCAGCATCGTGAACGCCGCGACGATGGCGAGGCCAATAATAACGCCGATTTGCTGCGCACGCGTCATATGCAATCGGAGCCCTCGGGCCTGGAACCAAGTGGCGCCGGCGATAAAGGAGGCGCATTTCCGGGCGCGACTAGGCTGCCTGTTTCCACCGCGCGATGCAACTGCGCCTTTCGAGCAAATCAGCGACGCTGTTCAGTCGGTCGGAAACTCCTTGCCCAGGCGATGCGGGTTGTTGGTCTGCGAAGCTGCAGCCTCTGAATTCTCCAACGTCAGCATGCGCTCGTCATTTGCTCTGCGCGGCCCAAGAAAGGGCCTTCGCTCGGTCTCCGTTGCTCGCAGCGTGCTTCGAAGGCGCAGTAGGTCCTTCCGCGCAATCAAGCCATGAAGCTTGGCGGTCTGTGGATCCACGATCGGGATGCGGCCGGAGCCAGTCGTCAACATCAGGTCAGCGACATATCCGACCGTATCGTCAGGATGTGCCGCGGGGATAGATGCGTCGGACACCATGTCGTCGAGACGTTGGTCGGAAAACGCGGCTGCGTCCTGCCATCGCAACGCATCGCTACCGGAGACCAGTCCCTTGAGGACACCGCTGCCGTCAACGACCGGATAAACCCGGTGCGTTCTTGCAGGCGTCGCGAAGAAGGCGCAGGCATTGCCGACTGTCATGCTTGCTGCAAGCGTGTCGACCTCCTTGATCATGATCTCGCGCGCACGCGTCAATTCGAAGGGATCAATGCCGTATTCTCGCGTGATGTGTTGGCCGCGCCGGGCGATCTTTTCGGTGAGGATCGACCGGCGAAGAAGGAGAACCGTCACCACGTAGGCTGCTACCGTGGCCGCCAGGAGGGGTACCAGCATCGAAACGTCGCCGGTGAGTTCGACCGCAAAGAACGTGCCCGTCAGCGGTGCGCGCATCGTTCCTCCCATCATTGCGGCCATGCCCAGCAGGGCCCAGAATCCCGGGTCGCCGGGAAGCACCAGGCCGACCAGCCATCCGAGGGCTCCTCCGAAGATCAGCAGCGGCGCGAGTACGCCACCGGATGTGCCCGATGACAGCGCCACAAGCCAGATGAACGCTTTCACAAGCAGGACCGCCAACACGGCCGACGGCAGAAGAGTGCTGTTCAGCAATCCTTCGATGATGTCGTAGCCGACTCCGAGGGCGCGAGGCTCGATTAAGCCGCCGAGGCCGATGATCAACCCGCCAATCGCCGGGCACCACATCCAATGGATCGGCAGGGCCTCGAAGAGATCTTCGATCTTGTAGAGCATCGTCGTCAACAGGCCGGATTGCAGCCCCGCAATAATCCCCATCGCAGCGCAGAACGCGATGCCCCACCAGGGAAGGTCCATGTGAAATTGCTTGGGAAAAAGAGGGCCCGCCTGGAACAGGAAGGGGCGCCAGCAGATCGACACGCAGGCCGCGATGGCAACGGGGATGAAGCTTCTGGGCTTCCATTCGAAGAGCAGCAATTCTACGGCGAGCATGACTGCGGCAATCGGTGAGCCGAAGATTGCGGTCATGCCGGCGGCCGCACCCGCGACGAGGAGCGTCTTGCGCTCGGCCGAGCTCAAGTGGAAGCATTGCGCGAAGAGCGATCCGATGGCGCCGCCCGTCATGATGATCGGCCCTTCGGCGCCAAAAGGTCCGCCGGTGCCGATGGAGATCGCCGACGAGAGCGGCTTGAGAATCGCCACCTTCGGCGACATCCGGCTGCCACCAATCAGGATCGTCTCGATTGCCTCGGGGATGCCGTGACCGCGGATCTTCTTGGATCCGAAGCGGGCCATCAGCCCGATAACAAGGCCGCCAAGGATGGGAATGGCAACCATCCATACGGAGCGCGGTGCATCAGCAAGCGAGGTGGCGGCAATACTGAAACGCCCGAACCACACGAGACTGGTGACCAGCGAAATCAGGCCCACCAGGACCCAGGCGGCGAACGCACCGCCGGAGCCGACCACCACGGCCATGCCGACCAGCGCGAGAACGCGTTTGTCCGTCGTAAAGTCCCCGGCCTCGCGCCGCGAGAGGCCGCCGGTAAAGTCATGTGGCCGGTGAGGGGTCGATTGCTCGTACATGGAGGATCCCGTTGAAACGCTTCTGTTCGACGTTGAAAATATATCGTGATACGATATAAATCAACAAGCAGATCTGGAGGCAGAAATGGTGTCGGGCAAAAACGGCAGCTTATCGGATGTTGATTATGCCGCGTTGGCCAACCTGAGGTACAGAATTCGAAAATTTCGCCAGCGCAGCACCAAGGCGGCGGAGAAGCTCGGTCTATCGCCGCAACAGCATCAGGCACTACTCGCGATCAAGGGACTGGGAAGCGGAGAACAGATGAGCGTTTCAACCTTGGCGGCGCGACTCTTCGTCCCGGCTGCATCTGCAGCCGAACTTACGCGCTCGCTTGAGGGACGTGGCTATGTCACTATCGAAGTGAAGCAGAGGCGCCGGACTATTGTGCGGTTGACAGACAAGGCGGAAGAGATATTGCGACGGCTGACGCCTGCGCATCTTTACGAGATCCGGGAGATGGCTCCCGAACTCATGCTTTCGTTGCGCGTGCTCCAGGATCATCGAAGAATGGAAGTCGCCGCATGGATGCAATGATGGCCACGAGGGATCTGCATTGAGGACACCCGGAGAACGACTGACCGACGCCGACTATGAGGCCTTGTCCAATCTGCGCTACACCTTGCGCCGCTTCATGGATTTCAGCACGTCCGCGGCACAAGAGGAGGGGCTCCCAACGCAACAGCATCAGGCATTGCTGTCGATCAAGGGCCATCGCGGCGAAGACTCGATGACGATCGGAATGCTTGCTGAACGGCTGCTGATCGCGCCCCATTCGGCAACGGAGCTCGTTGGACGTCTGGTCACAGCCGGCTACGTGTCGCGTCGCACGGATCCGAACGACAAGCGCCGGCAGACATTGGAGCTCACCGACAAGGCAGAGGGTGTGTTGAAGCGCCTGACTGCTATCCATCTGACGGAAATCCGGGAGATGGCGCCGCAGCTGATTGACATCCTCAGGAAGCTGCAGGACGAAATCGAGCGTTGAAGGGAGTCTCAGACCTCCGGCAGATTTCTCTCCTCTGCTCCGCTGCCCAACGCCCTCGAGGCTGAGGAGGCCTAGCCGGGGTGGCAGCTGCCACTTTTACCCGCCAGTTCCAGGGTGTCGCATTCTCCTTTCCACACCTTGCCACCCCCCCACAAACTCGCTAAGAGACGCGGCAACTTGGGCCCTTGGGGTGCAAGGCTCTAGAAGGGTTCCAGAAACTCCCAATTCCGGGCTCTTCGGCCATGCGGCTCCATGCAGGGTTCGTGATGCCGGGTCTGGCTTTGGTCTCTCTCGGCGCTAGGTCGTGGTAGAGGCATATGGCACGCATCGTAATGAAATTCGGCGGAACGTCCGTCGCTGATCTGGACCGCATCAAGAACGTTGCCCGCCATGTGAAACGTGAAGTCGACGCCGGCCACGAAGTGGCGGTGGTCGTCTCCGCCATGTCCGGCAAGACCAACGAGCTGGTCGGGTGGGTGCAAGGCACGCCAAAGGTCGTCGGCGCCAATTCACCTTTTTACGATGCGCGCGAATATGATGCCGTTGTTGCATCGGGCGAGCAGGTGACCTCCGGCTTGCTCGCGATCGCGCTGCAGGCGATGGATATCAATGCCCGCTCTTGGCAGGGTTGGCAGATTCCGATCCGTACCGACAACGCCCATGGCGCCGCCCGCATCCTCGATATCGATGGCTCCGACATCATCAAGCGTATGGGTGAGGGGCAGGTTGCCGTCATCGCCGGCTTCCAGGGCCTCGGGCCCGACAACCGCATCGCGACGCTCGGCCGCGGCGGCTCCGATACGTCGGCAGTTGCGATCGCGGCTGCGGTCAAGGCCGATCGCTGCGATATCTATACCGACGTTGATGGCGTCTACACGACCGATCCGCGCATCGTGCCGCAGGCACGCCGCCTGAAGAAGATCGCCTTCGAGGAAATGCTCGAAATGGCGTCGCTCGGCGCCAAGGTTCTGCAGGTTCGCTCCGTCGAGCTTGCCATGGTGCACAAGGTCCGTACCTTCGTGCGCTCCTCTTTCGAAGATCCCGATGCTCCGGGCATGGGTGACTTCTTGAATCCGCCCGGAACGCTGATTTGTGACGAGGATGAAATCGTGGAACAGGAAGTAGTCACCGGCATCGCCTATGCCAAGGATGAGGCTCAGATCTCGCTTCGCCGTCTTGCCGACCGGCCGGGCGTTTCCGCTGCGATCTTCGGACCGCTGGCCGAAAGCCACATCAATGTCGACATGATCGTCCAGAACATCTCGGAAGACGGCTCGAAGACCGACATGACCTTCACGGTTCCTTCGGGTGATGTCGACAAGGCGATCAAGGTTCTCGGCGAGAACAAGGAAAAGATCGGGTACGACGTCGTTCAGAACGAAGCGGGCCTGGTGAAAGTGTCGGTCATCGGTATCGGCATGCGCAGCCACGCCGGCGTTGCCGCCACCGCTTTCAAGGCGCTGGCCGACAAGGGCATCAACATCAAGGCGATCACCACCTCTGAGATCAAAATTTCGATCCTGATTGATGGTCCTTATGCGGAACTCGCTGTCAGGACTTTGCATTCCTGCTACGGTCTCGATAAGAACTGATTCTGAACGAGTCTGCCGCGCGTTCAAGTTGTGAAGTCACGCGGCTGTCGGCCGCGAGGCTTTGATGTTTGTTTTGGAGCTTGAGACGCAATGAGAGACCTTTCCGGCGGTCCGCGCGTGCTGCTCAAGCGGCTGCGCGAGTTGATGGCGGAGCCGCTGGAGCCGCAGGAGCGTCTCGATCGGATCGTTCGCCAGATTGCAGGCAACATGGTGGCGGAGGTTTGCTCCGTCTATGTGCTGCGCGCTGACGGCGTTCTCGAGCTCTATGCAACCGAAGGTCTGAAGAAGGAAGCGGTCCACCTGTCCCAGCTCAAGATGGGACAAGGTCTGGTCGGTACGATCGCGGCATCGGCGCAGCCTCTCAATCTCTCCGACGCGCAATCGCACCCGGCGTTCCGCTACCTGCCGGAGACCGGCGAAGAGATCTACCACTCGTTCCTCGGCGTGCCGATCCTGCGCACCGGCCGCTCGCTCGGCGTTTTGGTCGTGCAGAACAAGGCGAGCCGCACCTACCGCGAAGAAGAGCTCGAAGCGCTCGAGACGACCGCGATGGTGCTTGCCGAGATGATCGCCACCGGCGAACTCAAGAAGATCACCAAGCCCGGGCTCGAACTCGACCTGACGCGTTCGGTGACCATCGACGGCGACACCTATAATGAAGGCATCGGCCTCGGCTACGTCGTGCTGCATGAGCCGCGTATCGTCGTCACCAACCTTTTGAATGAGGATTCCGAGAAGGAAATCCGCCGCCTGGGCGAGGCGCTCGGGTCGCTCCGCATCTCGATCGATGACCTTCTGTCGCAGCGCGACGTTTCGATGGAGGGCGAGCACCGCGAGGTTCTCGAAACCTATCGCATGTTCGCCCATGACCAGGGCTGGGTGCGCAAGCTCGAGGAAGCAATCCGTAACGGTTTGACCGCGGAAGCCGCCGTCGAGAAGGTGCAGAGCGACACCAAGGCGCGCATGATCCGCATGACCGATCCCTATCTGCGGGAACGGATGCACGATTTCGAAGATCTCGCGAACCGCCTGCTGCGGCAGTTGACCGGCTATACCGGCCGCACAGCGGGGGACGGTTTCCCAAGCGACGCCATCATCCTGGCGCGTGCCATGGGTGCGGCTGAGTTGTTGGACTATCCGCGTGCCAATGTGCGCGGGCTCGTGCTGGAAGAAGGTGCGGTGACGAGCCATGTGGTGATCGTCGCGCGTGCCATGGGCATTCCTGTGATCGGCCAGGCCGCTGGCGTGGTGGCGCTCGCCGAAAACGGCGATGCCGTCATCATCGACGGCGATGGCGGGCATGTGCACCTTCGCCCCATGCCGGAGCATCAGCGCTCCTACGAGGAAAAGGTACGGTTCCGCGCCCGCCGCCAGGAGCAGTTCCGGGCGCTGCGCTCGGTCGAGTCGCGCACCAGGGACGGCCAGCGCGTATCGTTGATGATGAACGCCGGGCTGCTGGTCGATTTGCCGCAGCTTTCGGACTCGGGTGCTGAAGGCATTGGCCTGTTCCGCACCGAGCTGCAGTTCATGATCGCCTCCAACATGCCGAAGGCGGAAGAGCAGGAGCTGTTTTATCGCAATGTGCTGAAGCAGGCGGCCGGACGAGTTGTGACATTCCGCACGCTTGATATCGGCGGCGACAAGGTCGTTCCCTATTTCCGCGGCCATGAGGAAGAAAATCCGGCGCTCGGCTGGCGGGCAATCCGCCTTTCGCTCGATCGTCCGGGCCTGCTGCGCACGCAGCTGCGCGCCATGCTGAAGGCGGCGGCCGGCATCGAGCTGAAGCTGATGGTGCCAATGGTAACCGAGGTTTCCGAGATCGCCGCCGTGCGAGAACTGCTGCAGAAGGAGGTTCAGCACCTTTCGCGCTTCGGCCACGGCCTGCCGCGCAAGCTGCAGTTCGGGGCGATGCTGGAGGTGCCGGCGCTGCTTTGGCAGCTCGACGAGCTGATGTCGGCGGTCGATTTCGTCTCGGTCGGGTCGAATGACCTCTTCCAGTTTTCGATGGCGGTCGATCGCGGCAATGCGCGCGTGTCCGACCGCTTCGATCCGCTTGGCAAACCGTTCCTTAGGATCCTGCGCGACATCGTGCGGGCAGGCGAGCGCAACAACACGCCCGTGACCTTGTGCGGCGAGCTTGCCGGCAAGCCAATCTCGGCGATGGCGCTTCTCGGCATAGGCTTCCGTTCGGTCTCGATGTCGCCGGCATCGATCGGTCCGGTCAAGGCGATGCTGCTCGGTCTCGAGGTTGAGACGCTGGCGAAAGTGATGAACGAGGCGCTTGACGACACCAAGTCGGCGACTTCGATCCGCGATGTGCTTGCCCACTTCGCGGAAGCTCACAATATTCCTCTTTAGGTCAAGACAAGCAGAATCGGAGTGAAGGGTGGCGAAGCTTCCCGTTGAAAAGATGCGCGAGCTGGAACGCCGTTTTGGCGAGATCGAAGCGCGCATGTCGGCTGGCCCCTCGGCTGACGTCTACGTCAAGCTCGCCTCCGAATATTCCGAGTTGCAGCCCGTCGTCACGAAGATCCGCGCCTTCGAGAAGGCAATTGCCGAGCTTGCGGACCTCGAAACCCTGCTGAACGACAAGTCGGTGGACCGTGAGATGCGCGATCTGGCCGAACTGGAGCTGCCCGAGGTGAAGGAGCGGCTGGAGGCGCTGGAGCAGGAAATCCAGATCTTGCTGCTGCCGAAGGATGCAGCAGACGAGAAGAGCGCTATTTTGGAAATCCGCGCTGGCACCGGCGGTTCGGAAGCCGCACTCTTTGCTGGTGATTTGTTCCGGATGTATGAGCGCTATGCAGCCGCCCACGGCTGGAAGGTCGAAGTCCTGTCGTCGAGCGAAGGCGAGGCGGGCGGCTTCAAGGAAATCATCGCGACCATCACCGGCAAGGGCGTATTTGCCAAGCTGAAGTTTGAATCCGGTGTTCACCGTGTCCAGCGCGTGCCGGAAACGGAAGCCGGCGGTCGCATCCACACTTCGGCCGCGACCGTCGCGGTTCTGCCGGAGGCGGAGGAAATCGACATCGAGATCCGGCCAGAAGACATCCGCATCGATACGATGCGCTCATCCGGCGCTGGCGGCCAGCACGTCAACACCACCGACTCAGCGGTGCGCATCACCCATCTGCCGACCGGCATCGTCGTCACCAGTTCCGAGAAATCGCAGCATCAGAACCGCGCCAAGGCGATGCAGGTTCTGCGTTCGCGTCTCTACGACGCCGAGCGTCAACGGGCCGAAAGCGAGCGTTCCGCCGATCGCAAGAGCCAGGTCGGTTCCGGCGATCGCTCCGAACGCATCCGCACCTACAACTTCCCACAGGGGCGGGTGACGGACCACCGGATCAATCTGACACTCTACAAGCTCGACCGGATGATGATCGGCGAGATCGACGAGGTGGTCGACGCGCTGATGGCCGACTATCAGGCAAGCCAGTTGGCGCAACTCGGCGAGCAGCAATGAGCATGAGCGGGAAACAGGCCGAGGCTACGGTTTCCCAAATGCTGGCCGAGGCTCGCCGTCGTTTCACTGAAGCCGGTGTCGACAGTGCTTCGGCTGATGCCCGTATGCTCGTCGCAGGGCTGCTTGGACTTTCGACGACCGCCATCGTAACGCGTGGCGGCGAAACCGTCAGCACAGAGCAGATGGCAATGATCGAGCAAGCCATCGAACGCCGGCTGGCGCATGAGCCTGTTCACCGCATTCTCGGCGAACGGGAATTCTATGGCCTGCCGCTGTCTTTGTCTGCGGAAACCCTTGAGCCACGGCCTGATACGGAAATTCTCGTCGATACGATGCTTCCTTATCTGCGCGACCTTGCAAATACCGAGGGCCATATCCATATTCTGGACCTAGGAACCGGAACCGGGGCGATATGCCTTGCTCTGTTGAGCGAATGTCCGGAAGCGTCAGGCGTCGGCAGCGATATATCGGCTGATGCATTGAAGACGGCGAAATCAAACGCGGAAAGAAACGGATTGCAGGATCGCTTCGAAGCCATTCAATCCAGTTGGTTTCAGAATATCCACGGCTCGTTTCACGCGATTGTCTCAAATCCGCCCTATATCGCTTCTAAGGTCGTTCACACTCTCGCTCCCGAAGTGACGAAATTTGACCCCCATGCCGCACTGGATGGCGGCCGGGATGGGCTTGACGCCTACAGAACCATCGCCAAGGATGCGGCAAGGTTCATAAAGCCGAACGGCGTTGTGGGACTTGAGATCGGCTACGACCAGCGAAACGACGTGACAGACGTTTTCGAGGCTGAAGGCTTCAAGCTTCTGGAATCCGTAAAGGATTACGGCCAGAATGACCGGGCGCTTGTGTTCGCGCTCAAGTGATGCGCGACGACTTTAAGCATTGAACAGGACATTGGTGTCATTGCGAAGAAAAGGCTTGGATTTCCACGGGAAGCAATATAGGTTGACCCCACGCGTTGGAGAGATAGGACAGAACGGTGAGACGTTCGAAACTAACTCGGCCTCGGGGGTCCGCTCTTTTAAACGAGAGCTTCAAAGGTTGAATACGACCCAATGCGTGAATCAGTCAAACTGACTTGAGAACAAGCGGCAGGTTGGCGCGAAGGCGCAGTATGCTTGCGGCACGAGGGCTCTGAGCCGGTGAACCGGCCACGGCCGTTGGTGCCATAACTCCACAACAAACAGAGAATTCAGGTGAACGATCTATGAGGCCAGGACAGCAGAACAAGCGCGGTCGCGGGCGTGGCAATAACAACGGCGGCGGCGGCGGAAATAACAATAACAACAATTTCAACCGCAAGGGCGGCAACCCGTTGACGCGGACCTACGACAGCTCCGGCCCAGACGTTAAGATTCGTGGTACCGCGCAGCATATCGCTGAAAAGTACGCACAACTTGCGCGCGACGCGCAGAGTTCGGGCGATCGCGTTATCGCTGAAAACTACCTGCAGCACGCCGAACACTATAACCGCATCATTGCAGCCGCTCAGGCGCAGATGCAGGAGCGCTTCCAGCGCGACGACCGCAACGAATTCAGTGAAGGTGCGGAGCGCGATGGTGACGATGTCGAAGCCATCGACAATGACGATGTTGTCATCGTCCAGCCACCGCGTCACCAGCACGAGCATCAGCAGCGCCGTTCGGAAGAACAGTCGCAGCGTCGCAACGACGAGCAGCCGCGCCGCAACGAAGACCGCCAGCCGCGTCGCCAGGAACAGCAGCCGGCCCCTGTCGCAGCTGAAGCGCCGCAGCCCGAGGTGAACGATGGCAGCGGCCCGCAGCCGGAGATCGAAGGTATTCCGGCAGAGGTTTCGATGGACGAGGAAAGTGCTGCAGGCCAGCCGCGCGAGCGTCAGCCGCGTCGCCGCACTGCTGCCGGTAGCCGTCCGCGTCGTCCGCGCCGCGCTGCGGAAGGCGAGGCTCCGGCCGAGGGTGAAGGTTCCGGCGATGCGCCTGTTTTGGCGGATGCCGCTTCGGAATAACCGGATCGCTTCAACGATCCGAGCTAATGGATAAAAGGCCGCTCTTTGGAGCGGCCTTTTTCGTTTCTGCCGCCGTCTCGCCTCCGACCGTTAAAGTGTCGTGTATTTACCGTAACGTACTTACGTCTACGCTGTGGCTATGCCTCTTTGGTTCGCGCCGATGCATCTCATCACCAGACAACATTCCAAAAGTTCACGTTTGACGGGAGACACGCGAAATGGCCAGCGACGACAGCGTACGATCATCCTCCTCCGACGCCAGCAACCTCACGCGCCGTAATCTGCTGATAGGGTCAACAGCCCTTGCCGCCGGGGCCGCCACGGTCGCCAGCATGGTGAGTTCCGCAGCAGCCCAGGCGCAGACGGCGGCGGCACCATCCGGCAAGAAGCCGAATATTCTTGTCATCTTCGGCGATGACATCGGCATACCGCAGATCAGCGCCTACACGATGGGGCTGATGGGCTATCGCACGCCCAATATCGACCGCATCGCCAGGGAAGGCGCAATCTTCACCGATTCCTATGGCCAGCAGAGCTGCACTGCGGGCCGCGCCTCCTTCATTCTCGGGCAAGAACCATTCCGCACCGGCCTCTTGACGATCGGCATGCCCGGCGATCCGCACGGCATTCAGGACTGGATGCCGACGATTGCCGACGTGCTGAAGACGCAGGGCTATGCGACCGGCCAGTTCGGCAAGAACCACCTCGGCGACCAGGACCAGCACCTGCCGACCAAGCATGGCTTCGACGAGTTCTTCGGCAACCTCTACCACCTCAACGCCGAGGAAGAGCCAGAAGGCTACTTCTACCCGAAGGACCCGGCGTTCCGCCGGCAGTTCGGTCCGCGTGGCGTGATCAAGTCAACTGCGGACGGCAAGATCGAAGATACCGGTGCGCTCAACACGAAGCGTATGGAGACGGTCGATGAGGAATTCCTGGCTGCCGCCAAGAACTTCATCGATCGGCAAGCGAAAGCTGACAAGCCGTTCTTCTGCTGGTTCAACTCGACCCGCATGCACGTCTTCACCCATCTGAAGCCGGACTCGCTTGGAAAAACCGGCAAGGGCATTCATGCCGACGGTATGGTGGAGCACGACGGTCACGTCGGCCAGCTTCTCGAGCAGCTGGATCAGCTCGGCATCGCCGACAACACTATCGTTCTCTACACGACCGACAACGGCGCCGAGCTTGCCTTGTGGCCTGATGGTGCCCAGACGCCGTTCCACGGTGAAAAGGGCACGACATGGGAGGGCGGCTTCCGCATTCCGATGATGGTTCGCTGGCCGGGCGTCGTCAAACCCGGGACCGAGGTGAATGAGATCGTTACGCTAATGGATTGGATGCCGACATTCGCGAGCGCCGCCGGGATATCCGACATCAAGGAGCAGATGAAGGCCGGGTTCAAGTCAGGGACCAAGGATTTCAAGGTTCACCTGGACGGCTATGATCTTTTGCCTTTCCTGAAGGGTGAGGCTCAGAGCGGCCCGCGCGATGTCGTCTACTACTTCGATCAGGGCGGCAATCTCAATGCGCTTCGCTGGAACGACTGGAAGCTGAGCTTTGCCATCGCGAGCCACGGCAACATTGCCACGGCCACCCGTGAAGTCCCAGCATGGGCTATGATCGCCAACCTGCGAATGGACCCCTACGAGCGTGGCATGGAGGACGGCGGCGGAGCGATCGAGTTCCTTGCAAGGAACATGTGGCTGCTCGTTCCGATCCAGGGGAAGATCAAGGACTTCTTCTCAGACTTCGACCAGTTCCCGTATCAGGAAGGCAGCTCGCTCAATGCCAGCGGCATCAACTACGGACTGCTTCGCCAGCAAGCGGCACTGAAGCGGTTGAATGAACTCGAGCGGCTTGCCCCGCAATAGGCAAACACCGCGACAGCCCGCGCCGGCCAAACGGCGCGGGCTGTCCTCACCAAAGAGGGACGGTCCGATGGTGGTTGAGTTGCCGCCGGGCGCCTATATCGGCCTGATCAACGACCATAATCTCCCCGGCCGGATGGCGGAAAGGGTGGAAAGCACCTCATCCTGCCGCCGGACTACAAGGGCAAGGTGCCAAAGGGCTACCATGTCGGGAAGTCGGCCACCTACAAAGTTCTGCTTGCCGCGCGCGCTCTGCCGGTCGGTGGCGACCAGGACAAGGCGCTGAAGGCGCTGCACGCCATCAAGGTCTACCCTCTGAGTACGGCCAGCAAGCCGAAGCCAATCGCGATCGTCGACACCACCGAGAAGGCAATGGACAGCACTTCTCTCAAGTGGGAGGACAGCATCCAGTTCTGGGAGGTATTGAAGCGGATGATCGATGAGGAACCCCTCGTCGAGAAATTCACACCGATGTAGGGCTGCTTGCGACGCTCGGTATCGAAAGGGCAAGCCGTTCGCACCTGATGCCCGTACGAAAGCCATCCTCGAAAAAGCTGCGAAGGTTGGTCGTGAGCAGCTTCTCGTATCGGCGTTCGATAGCGATCGGCCGGACCGCTTTGCGTGGCCGGACCGCAAATGGGAGTGGGTCGGCCTGGTTCCCAACGCTGCCCAGTTCGAGACGCCGATGGGCGTCGATCTGGAGGCACATGATCGCTGGTTCGCACAGGCGATCGTCACGTCGCCCGCAATGTTCCACCGTTCGGCCGGCGCGGGCTCGGCTCTATTGGCTCGGTGCTCGCGACGCTAGCGGTGCGTTTCTGGACGGAGCAAGAACTACAAGCTGACGATTCCCCAGCCGTCCCGGGCAAGCTGTTCTGGTCCGTGACGCTCTATGACGCGCAGACTCGCTCCGACGTGCAGACGGATCAGGACAAGGCGGCGCTCCGCTCGCTCTTTGAGTTGAAGGACATCGACACGTCAAAGCCGGTCGACCTCTATTTTGGTCCAACGGCGCCGAAGGATGGCGAAGGCCGTTGGATCAAAACCCAGTCCGGACGTGGCTGGTTCAGCTACATCCGCATCTACGGACCCACGCAGCCGGCCTTTGAGCGCTCCTGGAAGCCCAACGACATCCAAGAAATCAGGTGATTGGATGGCTGCCGGCAGCCGACATGGCTCCGGCGGAGACAAGACATGAAATGAGAACCCCCGGTCGCAAAGGCCGGGGTTTTTCACGTCATCGCCTCTTTAAACTTTTGAAATCCTCCACCATATCCAGCCCAGGTTCGTCAGCCGCAATTCCCAACCGCGGCGGAACAATGGGCTTGCCATTTAAGGGAGCTCAATCTCAGTCATCGGCCTGTGCCTTATGAGGGCAGGGCGATCCATGGAGGTACAGCATGAATATCGAAAAATACTCCGAGCGGGTGCGCGGTTTTATTCAGTCCGCCCAAACCTATGCGCTTGCGCAGGGACACCAGCAGTTCACACCCGAACATGTACTGAAAGTGCTGCTCGACGACGACCAGGGCATGGCCGCCTCGCTGATCGAGCGCGCCGGCGGTGATCCCAAAGCGGCGCGCCTTGCCAACGATGCCGCACTTGCCAAGCTGCCGAAGGTATCCGGCGGCAACGGGCAGATCTATCTCGCGCAGCCGCTTGCCAAGGTGCTTTCCACTGCCGAAGAGGCAGCGAAGAAGGCCGGCGACAGCTTCGTCACGGTCGAGCGCCTCCTGCAGGCATTGGCGATCGAGTCTTCGGCTTCGACGTCGACGACGCTGAAGAATGCCGGTGTGACCGCGCTGGCGCTCAACCAAGTCATCAATGAAATTCGCAAGGGCCGCACCGCTGACAGCTCGAACGCCGAACAAGGCTTCGACTCGCTGAAGAAGTATGCCCGCGATCTGACCGGCGAAGCTCGCGAGGGCAAGCTCGATCCGGTCATTGGCCGTGACGACGAAATCCGCCGCACGATCCAGGTTCTCTCCCGCCGCACCAAGAACAACCCCGTGCTGATCGGCGAGCCTGGCGTCGGCAAGACCGCCATTGTCGAAGGCCTGGCACTGCGTATCGTCAATGGCGACGTGCCTGAATCACTCAAGGACAAGAAGTTGATGGCGCTCGACATGGGCGCGCTGATCGCCGGCGCGAAATATCGCGGCGAGTTCGAGGAGCGGCTGAAAGCCGTGCTTAACGAGGTGCAGGCCGAAAACGGCGAGATCATTCTCTTCATCGACGAAATGCACACGCTGGTTGGTGCCGGCAAGGCGGATGGGGCGATGGACGCCTCCAACCTCCTGAAGCCTGCGCTTGCGCGTGGCGAGTTGCACTGCGTCGGTGCGACGACGCTCGACGAATACCGCAAGCACGTCGAGAAAGATCCGGCCCTTGCCCGCCGCTTCCAGCCTGTCATGGTTGAGGAGCCGACGGTCGAGGACACGATTTCGATCTTGCGTGGCTTGAAGGAAAAGTACGAGCAGCATCACAAGGTCCGTATCTCGGATTCGGCCCTGGTTGCGGCTGCGACGCTTTCCAACCGCTACATCACCGACCGCTTCCTGCCCGACAAGGCGATCGACCTGATGGACGAAGCCGCTGCGCGGCTGCGCATGCAGGTGGATTCCAAGCCTGAAGAGCTGGACGAACTCGATCGCCGCATCATGCAGCTGAAGATCGAGCGCGAAGCGCTGAAGAAGGAAACCGATACGGCGTCTGCCGACCGGCTGACGCGGCTTGAAACCGAGTTGACTGGCCTCGAGGAAGAAGCCGACGCCCTGACGGCCCGCTGGCAGGCGGAAAAGCAGAAGCTCGGCCTCGCTGCCGATCTGAAGAAGCAGCTGGATGAGGCCCGCAACGATCTGGCGATCGCCCAGCGCAAGGGTGAGTTTCAGCGCGCCGGCGAGTTGACCTACGGCGTCATTCCGGAACTGGAAAAGAAGCTCACGGAGGCCGAACAGCAGGACAGCGATCGCAGCGCCATGGTGCAGGAGGTCGTCATCCCCGACAACATCGCGCATGTCGTTTCCCGCTGGACCGGTATCCCTGTCGACAAGATGCTGGAAGGCGAACGCGACAAGCTTCTGCGTATGGAAGACGAGCTGGCGAAATCGGTGATCGGCCAGGGTGATGCGGTTCAGGCCGTGTCGCGGGCGGTGCGCCGCGCCCGCGCCGGCCTGCAGGATCCGAACCGGCCGATCGGCTCGTTCATCTTCCTCGGCCCGACCGGCGTCGGCAAGACGGAGCTGACCAAGGCGCTTGCCCGCTTCCTCTTCGACGACGAAACGGCGATGGTGCGCATGGATATGTCGGAGTACATGGAGAAGCACTCGGTGGCCAGGCTGATAGGCGCGCCTCCCGGCTATGTCGGCTATGAGGAAGGTGGTTCGCTGACGGAAGCCGTTCGCCGGCGGCCGTATCAGGTCGTTCTTTTCGACGAGATCGAAAAGGCGCATCCTGACGTCTTCAACGTGCTGCTACAGGTGCTCGACGACGGTCGCCTGACCGACGGTCAGGGCCGGACAGTCGATTTCCGCAACACGATGATCATCATGACGTCGAACCTCGGTGCTACGATGTTGACAGAGCTACCCGACGGTCATGACACAGATGAGATCCGCGAGCAGGTGCTGGACGTCGTGCGCGGTCACTTCCGGCCGGAGTTCCTAAACCGCATCGATGAGATCATCCTGTTCCATCGCCTGAAGCGCGAGGAAATGGGCGCGATCGTCGATATCCAGTTGAAGCGTCTGGTGGCATTGCTTGCCGAACGCAAGATCACGCTCGAGCTCGATGACGATGCCCGCAATTGGCTCGCCAACAAGGGTTACGATCCGGTCTATGGTGCGCGGCCGCTGAAGCGGGTGATCCAGAAATACGTGCAGGATCCGCTCGCCGAACAGATCCTTTCCGGGCAGGTTCCGGATGGTTCGACGGTGAAGATCACAGGCGGTACGGATCGGCTGCTGTTCGGGACGCGGAATTCCGCGGTCAACGAAGCGGCCTAAGGCCTCGACAGCAGGAAAGAAAATGGCGGCCCCGGGCCGCCATTTTTGATGGACGCTACTTGCTTGCCACTTGTGGCGGCGGCTGGTTGCCGAGGAGGGTGTCGATGCGCTGTCGCTCGTCCTCGAATTTTGCCAACGCCTCACCCTTCAACGACTTGCCGCCTGGCAGGCGCACACGCAGCGGATCGACCTTGGTGCCGTTGACGATCATCTCGTAGTGCAGATGCGGACCGGTGGATTCACCGGTCGTTCCAACCCAGCCGATTACCTGGCCCTGACGTACCTTGGAGCCGGGAACGACGCCCTTGGCGATGGCGCTCTGGTGATTGTAGGAGGATTCGTAGCCGTTGGCGTGGCGGACGATGGTCTGGTTGCCATAACCGCCGGAATCCCAGCCGGCCTTCTCGACCGTTCCGTTGCCGACTGCGATAATCGCCGTGCCGCGCGGTGCCGCCCAATCGACGCCCGTATGCATGCGGGCAAAGCCCAGGATCGGGTGCCGGCGCATGCCGAAGCCTGACTTGAAGATGCCGTTCGGAACGGGATTGCGCAGCAGGAATTGCCGAATGCTCTTGCCGTCCTGATCGAAGTAGTCGATCGACCCATCTTCCGCATCCTGGAAGCGGTAGAAGCGGGTCTGTGTGTCGCCGAAACGCGCGTTCACATAGAGAAGCTCGGAATCCTCCGTTGCCTGACCGCTGGAATCGGCGACGGAAAAGAAGGCTTCCAGCGTGTCGGTCGGCCGCAGCTCCGCCTGGAAATCGACGCTGCTTGCCAGCAGCTTGATGATCAGGGCGGTCATGTCCTTGGTCATGCCGTAGGACAGTGCGGCACGATAAATGCCGTCATAGACGCGTGGCAGATTCTGGTTGGACGGGACCGATGTCGAATTGTCGTCGAAGGCGGTCGTGACTGCGTCGATCTCAGGTGGTTCACGGCCGGCCACGAACCGATCGTGGTCGTCAAGCGCCACGGTGACAAGATGGCGCGTGCCGCGATAGATGCTGGCGCGGATGATCTTTGCTTGTTCGCCTTTCTGCAGGATGCCGATGCGCAACACATCGCCCTTGGAGAGGTCGTCCGATCCGATCATCGGTGAGAGGTAGCCTGCCAGCCCCTTGGCCTGCAGTTCGGGATAGCCCGAGTCCGTCATCGCCTTGATGATCGAGGTCGACTGGCGCACCGGGATGATGTCGTCGGCGAATTCCTCGGTCTGCGGCGTGATCGATTCCGGTGCGGAGACCGTCATGTTCTGCTCGAGGACGCGCGCCGTCAGGCCGGCTGTCAGGTCAACGTCGTTATCGTCGTTGGAGAAGCGGCGTGGGTCGACATAGTAGAGTGCTGCCACTTGGGCGGCGCCGTCGGTCAGGATTGAGCCGTTGGAGCGCACATTCTCCTCGATCTCGTCGAGCGTCATGCCGGGCGCCACCTGGAGATCGGATCTCGTCGTGGGATAGGCCACGGTCTTCAGGCTGACTTCGGACTCCACGTCTGAACCGTAGATCTGCCCGGTGCGAACGGTCGGCTGCGCGTCCGGCTCGTCCGCCGAGAAGATCGTCAGCGGATTGAAGCTCGGATAGTCCTCGGTCGCGACGTGGTTGGCGGCAAGCGTCATCTTCACACGCGCGAAGGGCTGCCGGCGGACGACCTCCTTGTCGCCCTCGTGCACGACGGTCGAGACTTCCATGATCTTGCGGTCCGACGGCTTGGCGGCAATCGCGGCTGCAATCAAACGGCTGCCGCGCGTTACATC